>NZ_CP013611.1:3107500-4532889 GCF_001482385.1 Pseudoalteromonas rubra | reverse complement strand
CGTGCGCTTGATACATCGGCTTGGGAGGCCTCAATTATGAGGGGATCCCCCAGCGCCTTAATAAACGGCGAAAAATAGCAGGCTAAACTAAGCGAAGAATGAGCGCAAGCCTGCTGTTTTGCGTCCATTGTTTAATTAATTTGTTATGAGTATTTATTCAATAAAGCCTGTTGATACTCTTTTTAAAGTATTAATAGAATTATCTTTATTATCTCTATAAACAAGAGTGCTATCATTGACCGATATAATAGTAACGCAATCTAATTCATCTTTGTTCGTTATACCGAACGAATCGAATGTGAATACTATGCAGCTCTGATCACCCACCATTTTCCATAACCCGTCAGCGAACCAATAACTTCGATTGTCATTCTCAAGGTAGCCAAAAGCATGAAACCTTCCCTCAGGGAGATAGGTCATGTAAGACAATATCTTGCCGTCTTCATTATAAAATTCGGCCCAGACACCTTGCATTAACTTTTCAAAATTAGGCTTAGGCTCAACTTGTTTTGATGCGAATGAGGGGCCGCATAGAAAAATAATAAATAGTAAAATTACTCTCAACATCTTATTAACTCATAACGCCGCCATATGGGGCGCACAAATGCTTGGCTAAAATTAGCGAAGAATGAGCGCAAGCCAAGCGTTTTGCGTCCCTGCCATAATGGCCTTGTTAGCTGTATTTTAAACCTTAACTTTTGAAAGCCTTGATATCTCAACTGATTCAAGCATATCACCGATAATTTCGAAGCATTTTTTAATATGCACTGACTCAAGGTGACTATTTAAATCTTGTTCTGATTCCCAATTCTCATGAAACATAAAAACGGTGTCATCATTGTTATCAATATGCATGTCGTAGTTGATGCATCCTTTTTCACTTAAGGTAGGCAGGACTATTTTAGTTAACTCCGCTAGAACAGTGTTCTTATGTGTTTCCTTTGCGGTAATTTTTGCAATACAAGTCAATGTGCTCATAATAATTCCTTTTTAGTTGTAGATAATTTCAGTGTTTCGCTAATACAGCTAACGCCTCGCTCTGAGGAATCCCCAGATAATTATATTTTAAATCAATATGATGGACACGCACGGCATTGTTTGATCTAATTTATTTCGCCAAAAACTAACCAGATAACAACACCATGCGTGATACCACCATCCTACACGATATGCTCAGAAAAAACTGCCCCCAAATTCATGCTCGGCGCCTTGATTCATTAATGCTGGCAACTGAGACTTTGCTCGATTGCAACCAACTATCTCTTACAGAGCTGGGTCGAAATATGAAGGGCCCTGTCGCTGCAAAACACAACATTAAACGTATGGACCGACTGCTTGGCAACACCGCTATGCATAACGACCGACTCGCTATTTACCGCTTCCATGCGCGCCTGATATGTGGCGCTAATCCCATGCCTATCTTGCTGGTCGACTGGCCGATGTGCGTGAGCAACTGCGGCTGATGACGTTACGTGCTTCCGTCAGCATTCAGGGACGCTCAATGATAGTGTATGAACGCACTTTCACCTTTGCTCAATACAACTCACCTAAGTCCCATCAATTGTTCCTTGATGAACTTGCCAGCATCCTGCCTGATAAATGTATTCCACTCATCGTGACCGATGCTGGCTATCGAAATACCTGGTTTCGACAGGTCGATAAAAAAGGTCGGTTCTGGCTGGGACGGGTGCGTGGCAAAGTCACTTATCAGCATAAGAACAGCGAAAATTGGCATGTAAATCAGGCGCTTTATCCATCAGCCACTCCCCGTGGACGTTATATTGGAGAGGTAAAACTTGGCCGAAAAAGCCCAATTAGCTGCCATCTTCATTTATATAAAGCCAAACAAAAAGGCCGTACTGACAGGCGCTCATCAAAAGCAGGCAGGCATCATACCGCCCAAAAAAGTTATCGAACTGGCAGTGGAGCCTTGGCTATTGGCCACTAACCTGCCCGCAGAATTGTTCAAACCCAAACGTGTCGTCTCACTTTACGCCAAACGTATGCAAATCGAAGAAAGCTTTCGAGACCTGAAAAGCCCCCAATACGGTATGGGCCTGAGACATAGTAAAAGTCGATGCCCCAACCGGCTCGATATACTGTTATTACTCTCTTTGCTGGCGACCATTATTCCTGGTGGATCGGCCTGTATGCTCAGCACTCAAATTGGCAACGAAAGTTCCAGGCAAATACAATCAGAGAGCGTGCTGTGCTGTCGACTGTTAGGCTTGGTAAAGAGGTTAGGCGGCGAAGCGATTATGTTATGACAGGAAAGCAACTGCGCTGGGCTATACGTGAATACGTGCGCTTGATACATCGGCTTGGGAGGCCTCAATTATGAGGGATCCCCCAGCGCCTTAATAAACGGCGAAAAATAGCAGGCTAAACTAAGCGAAGAATGAGCGCAAGCCTGCTGTTTTGCGTCCATTTTTAATTAATTTGTTATGAGTATTTATTCAATAAAGCCTGTTGATACTCTTTTTAAAGTATTAATAGAATTATCTTTATTATCTCTATAAACAAGAGTGCTATCATTGACCGATATAATAGTAACGCAATCTAATTCATCTTTGTTCGTTATACCGAACGAATCGAATGTGAATACTATGCAGCTCTGATCACCCACCATTTTCCATAACCCGTCAGCGAACCAATAACTTCGATTGTCATTCTCAAGGTAGCCAAAAGCATGAAACCTTCCCTCAGGGAGATAGGTCATGTAAGACAATATCTTGCCGTTCATTATAAAATTCGGCCCAGACACCTTGCATTAACTTTTCAAAATTAGGCTTAGGCTCAACTTGTTTTGATGCGAATGAGGGGCCGCATAGAAAAATAATAAATAGTAAAATTACTCTCAACATCTTATTAACTCATAACGCCGCCATGGGGCGCACAAATGCTTGGCTAAAATTAGCGAAGAATGAGCGCAAGCCAAGCGTTTTGCGTCCCTGCCATAATGGCCTTGTTAGCTGTATTTTAAACCTTAACTTTTGAAAGCCTTGATATCTCAACTGATTCAAGCATATCACCGATAATTTCGAAGCATTTTTTAATATGCACTGACTCAAGGTGACTATTTAAATCTTGTTCTGATTCCCAATTCTCATGAAACATAAAAACGGTGTCATCATTGTTATCAATATGCATGTCGTAGTTGATGCATCCTTTTTCACTTAAGGTAGGCAGGACTATTTTAGTTAACTCCGCTAGAACAGTGTTCTTATGTGTTTCCTTTGCGGTAATTTTTGCAATACAAAGTCAATGTGCTCATAATAATTCCTTTTTAGTTGTAGATAATTTCAGTGTTTCGCTAATACAGCTAACGCCTCGCTCTGAGGAATCCCCAGATAATTATATTTTAAATCAATATGATGGACACGCACGGCATTGTTTGATCTAATTTATTTCGCCAAAAACTAACCAGATAACAACACCATGCGTGATACCACCATCCTACACGATATGCTCAGAAAAAACTGCCCCCAAATTCATGCTCGGCGCCTTGATTCATTAATGCTGGCAACTGAGACTTTGCTCGATTGCAACCAACTATCTCTTACAGAGCTGGGTCGAAATATGAAGGGCCCTGTCGCTGCAAAACACAACATTAAACGTATGGACCGACTGCTTGGCAACACCGCTATGCATAACGACCGACTCGCTATTTACCGCTTCCATGCGCGCCTGATATGTGGCGCTAATCCCATGCCTATCTTGCTGGTCGACTGGGCCGATGTGCGTGAGCAACTGCGGCTGATGACGTTACGTGCTTCCGTCAGCATCCAGGGACGCTCAATGATAGTGTATGAACGCACTTTCACCTTTGCTCAATACAACTCACCTAAGTCCCATCAATTGTTCCTTGATGAACTTGCCAGCATCCTGCCTGATAAATGTATTCCACTCATCGTGACCGATGCTGGCTATCGAAATACCTGTTTCGACAGGTCGATAAAAAAGGTCGGTTCTGGCTGGGACGGGTGCGTGGCAAAGTCACTTATCAGCATAAGAACAGCGAAAATTGGCATGTAAATCAGGCGCTTTATCCATCAGCCACTCCCCGTGGACGTTATATTGGAGAGGTAAAACTTGGCCGAAAAAGCCCAATTAGCTGCCATCTTCATTTATATAAAGCCAAACAAAAAGGCCGTACTGGACAGGCGCTCATCAAAAGCAGGCAGGCATCATACCGCCCAAAAAAGTTATCGAACTGGCAGTATGGAGCCTTGGCTATTGGCCACTAACCTGCCCGCAGAATTGTTCAAAACCCAAACGTGTCGTCTCACTTTACGCCAAACGTATGCAAATCGAAGAAAGCTTTCGAGACCTGAAAAGCCCCCAATACGGTATGGGCCTGAGACATAGTAAAAGTCGATGCCCCAACCGGCTCGATATACTGTTATTACTCTCTTTGCTGGCGACCATTATTCTCTGGTGGATCGGCCTGTATGCTCAGCACTCAAATTGGCAACGAAAGTTCCAGGCAAATACAATCAGAGAGCGTGCTGTGCTGTCGACTGTTAGGCTTGGTAAAGAGGTTAGGCGGCGAAGCGATTATGTTATGACAGGAAAGCAACTGCGCTGGGCTATACGTGAATACGTGCGCTTGATACATCGGCTTGGGAGGCCTCAATTATGAGGGATCCCCCAGCGCCTTAATAAACGGCGAAAAATAGCAGGCTAAACTAAGCGAAGAATGAGCGCAAGCCTGCTGTTTTGCGTCCATTGTTTAATTAATTTGTTATGAGTATTTATTCAATAAAGCCTGTTGATACTCTTTTTAAAGTATTAATAGAATTATCTTTATTATCTCTATAAACAAGAGTGCTATCATTGACCGATATAATAGTAACGCAATCTAATTCATCTTTGTTCGTTATACCGAACGAATCGAATGTGAATACTATGCAGCTCTGATCACCCACCATTTTCCATAACCCGTCAGCGAACCAATAACTTCGATTGTCATTCTCAAGGTAGCCAAAAGCATGAAACCTTCCCTCAGGGAGATAGGTCATGTAAGACAATATCTTGCCGTCTTCATTATAAAATTCGGCCCAGACACCTTGCATTAACTTTTCAAAATTAGGCTTAGGCTCAACTTGTTTTGATGCGAATGAGGGGCCGCATAGAAAAATAATAAATAGTAAAATTACTCTCAACATCTTATTAACTCATAACGCCGCCATATGGGGCGCACAAATGCTTGGCTAAAATTAGCGAAGAATGAGCGCAAGCCAAGCGTTTTGCGTCCCTGCCATAATGGCCTTGTTAGCTGTATTTTAAACCTTAACTTTTGAAAGCCTTGATATCTCAACTGATTCAAGCATATCACCGATAATTTCGAAGCATTTTTTAATATGCACTGACTCAAGGTGACTATTTAAATCTTGTTCTGATTCCCAATTCTCATGAAACATAAAAACGGTGTCATCATTGTTATCAATATGCATGTCGTAGTTGATGCATCCTTTTTCACTTAAGGTAGGCAGGACTATTTTAGTTAACTCCGCTAGAACAGTGTTCTTATGTGTTTCCTTTGCGGTAATTTTTGCAATACAAGTCAATGTGCTCATAATAATTCCTTTTTAGTTGTAGATAATTTCAGTGTTTCGCTAATACAGCTAACGCCTCGCTCTGAGGAATCCCCAGATAATTATATTTTAAATCAATATGATGGACACGCACGGCATTGTTTGATCTAATTTATTTCGCCAAAAACTAACCAGATAACAACACCATGCGTGATACCACCATCCTACACGATATGCTCAGAAAAAACTGCCCCCAAATTCATGCTCGGCGCCTTGATTCATTAATGCTGGCAACTGAGACTTTGCTCGATTGCAACCAACTATCTCTTACAGAGCTGGGTCGAAATATGAAGGGCCCTGTCGCTGCAAAACACAACATTAAACGTATGGACCGACTGCTTGGCAACACCGCTATGCATAACGACCGACTCGCTATTTACCGCTTCCATGCGCGCCTGATATGTGGCGCTAATCCCATGCCTATCTTGCTGGTCGACTGGCCGATGTGCGTGAGCAACTGCGGCTGATGACGTTACGTGCTTCCGTCAGCATTCAGGGACGCTCAATGATAGTGTATGAACGCACTTTCACCTTTGCTCAATACAACTCACCTAAGTCCCATCAATTGTTCCTTGATGAACTTGCCAGCATCCTGCCTGATAAATGTATTCCACTCATCGTGACCGATGCTGGCTATCGAAATACCTGGTTTCGACAGGTCGATAAAAAAGGTCGGTTCTGGCTGGGACGGGTGCGTGGCAAAGTCACTTATCAGCATAAGAACAGCGAAAATTGGCATGTAAATCAGGCGCTTTATCCATCAGCCACTCCCCGTGGACGTTATATTGGAGAGGTAAAACTTGGCCGAAAAAGCCCAATTAGCTGCCATCTTCATTTATATAAAGCCAAACAAAAAGGCCGTACTGACAGGCGCTCATCAAAAGCAGGCAGGCATCATACCGCCCAAAAAAGTTATCGAACTGGCAGTATGGAGCCTTGGCTATTAGCCACTAACCTGCCCGCAGAATTGTTCAAACCCAAACGTGTCGTCTCACTTTACGCCAAACGTATGCAAATCGAAGAAAGCTTTCGAGACCTGAAAAGCCCCCAATACGGTATGGGCCTGAGACATAGTAAAAGTCGATGCCCCAACCGGCTCGATATACTGTTATTACTCTCTTTGCTGGCGACCATTATTCTCTGGTGGATCGGCCTGTATGCTCAGCACTCAAATTGGCAACGAAAGTTCCAGGCAAATACAATCAGAGAGCGTGCTGTGCTGTCGACTGTTAGGCTTGGTAAAGAGGTTAGGCGGCGAAGCGATTATGTTATGACAGGAAAGCAACTGCGCTGGGCTATACGTGAATACGTGCGCTTGATACATCGGCTTGGGAGGCCTCAATTATGAGGGGATCCCCCAGCGCCTTAATAAACGGCGAAAAATAGCAGGCTAAACTAAGCGAAGAATGAGCGCAAGCCTGCTGTTTTGCGTCCATTGTTTAATTAATTTGTTATGAGTATTTATTCAATAAAGCCTGTTGATACTCTTTTTAAAGTATTAATAGAATTATCTTTATTATCTCTATAAACAAGAGTGCTATCATTGACCGATATAATAGTAACGCAATCTAATTCATCTTTGTTCGTTATACCGAACGAATCGAATGTGAATACTATGCAGCTCTGATCACCCACCATTTTCCATAACCCGTCAGCGAACCAATAACTTCGATTGTCATTCTCAAGGTAGCCAAAAGCATGAAACCTTCCCTCAGGGAGATAGGTCATGTAAGACAATATCTTGCCGTCTTCATTATAAAATTCGGCCCAGACACCTTGCATTAACTTTTCAAAATTAGGCTTAGGCTCAACTTGTTTTGATGCGAATGAGGGGCCGCATAGAAAAATAATAAATAGTAAAATTACTCTCAACATCTTATTAACTCATAACGCCGCCATATGGGGCGCACAAATGCTTGGCTAAAATTAGCGAAGAATGAGCGCAAGCCAAGCGTTTTGCGTCCCTGCCATAATGGCCTTGTTAGCTGTATTTTAAACCTTAACTTTTGAAAGCCTTGATATCTCAACTGATTCAAGCATATCACCGATAATTTCGAAGCATTTTTTAATATGCACTGACTCAAGGTGACTATTTAAATCTTGTTCTGATTCCCAATTCTCATGAAACATAAAAACGGTGTCATCATTGTTATCAATATGCATGTCGTAGTTGATGCATCCTTTTTCACTTAAGGTAGGCAGGACTATTTTAGTTAACTCCGCTAGAACAGTGTTCTTATGTGTTTCCTTTGCGGTAATTTTTGCAATACAAGTCAATGTGCTCATAATAATTCCTTTTTAGTTGTAGATAATTTCAGTGTTTCGCTAATACAGCTAACGCCTCGCTCTGAGGAATCCCCAGATAATTATATTTTAAATCAATATGATGGACACGCACGGCATTGTTTGATCTAATTTATTTCGCCAAAAACTAACCAGATAACAACACCATGCGTGATACCACCATCCTACACGATATGCTCAGAAAAAACTGCCCCCAAATTCATGCTCGGCGCCTTGATTCATTAATGCTGGCAACTGAGACTTTGCTCGATTGCAACCAACTATCTCTTACAGAGCTGGGTCGAAATATGAAGGGCCCTGTCGCTGCAAAACACAACATTAAACGTATGGACCGACTGCTTGGCAACACCGCTATGCATAACGACCGACTCGCTATTTACCGCTTCCATGCGCGCCTGATATGTGGCGCTAATCCCATGCCTATCTTGCTGGTCGACTGGGCCGATGTGCGTGAGCAACTGCGGCTGATGACGTTACGTGCTTCCGTCAGCATTCAGGGACGCTCAATGATAGTGTATGAACGCACTTTCACCTTTGCTCAATACAACTCACCTAAGTCCCATCAATTGTTCCTTGATGAACTTGCCAGCATCCTGCCTGATAAATGTATTCCACTCATCGTGACCGATGCTGGCTATCGAAATACCTGGTTTCGACAGGTCGATAAAAAAGGTCGGTTCTGGCTGGGACGGGTGCGTGGCAAAGTCACTTATCAGCATAAGAACAGCGAAAATTGGCATGTAAATCAGGCGCTTTATCCATCAGCCACTCCCCGTGGACGTTATATTGGAGAGGTAAAACTTGGCCGAAAAAGTCCTATCAACTGCCACCTGCATTTATATAAAGCCAAACAAAAAGGTCGTACTGACAGGCGCTCTTCAAAAGCTGGCAGGCATCATACCGCCCAAAAAAGTTATCGAACTGGCAGTAAGGAACCCTGGCTATTGGCCACTAACCTACCCGCTGACTTGTTCAAACCCAAACGTGTTGTCTCACTTTACGCCAAGCGCATGCAAATCGAAGAAAGCTTTCGAGACCTGAAAAGCCCCCAATACGGGATGGGTCTGCGGCATAGTAAAAGTCGATGCCCCAACCGGCTCGATATATTGTTATTACTCTCTTTGCTGGCGACCATTATTCTCTGGTGGATCGGCCTGTATGCTCAGCACTCAAGTTGGCAACGAAAGTTTCAGGCAAATACCATCAGAGATCGTGCTGTGCTGTCGACTGTCAGGCTTGGCAAAGAGGTCAGGCGACGAAGCGATTATGTTATGACGGGGAAGCAACTACTCTGGGCTATACGCGAATACGTGCGCTTGATACATCGGCTTGGGAGGCCTCAATTATGAGGGGATCCCCCAGCGCTTGCCTAACCGGCGCGAAAAGCAGGCTAAAATTAGCGACGAAGGAGCACAAGCCTGCTGTTTTGAGTCCTTTGGTTTAGGCACTTGTTAGGCAACGGCTACAACCACTGCCCTTTTTCTGAATATATTTGCTCACCATTTTTATCAAAAACCTGAAAAGTACCATTATTTAAGATTCTGTAGGTTTTATTCTTGGTTTTAAATCTATAACCTTGAAATGCGCATGGAGTAACCCCGTCTGCACACTTAGTATGAAATGCCTCACCGCCAATTCGTTTCTTGTCAGCAGAGTCATGTTCGATCATATTCAGAACAACATTGTCGCAGCCGACAACACCCTCTTCACATAACTCAGTAATAGTTAGTTCGTATTTAGAAGTAACTAACGTTTGAGCAAAAGTACTACATGACATTGATAGTACTAATAGAAATAGAATTTTACGCATGAGTTTCCTGAGTTGCCTAACGCCAAATTAAGGTGTGAACAACGCTAACACCTTACCTAAAGCATTGTGCCATAAACACGGCCTTGTTGATCAAATCCAGATAACTTAGGTAACACCGAGATTTCAACTGCTTCCCTGATATTCAGGCATACCTAGCCTAGTCATTCTATTGAGTACTTTCACTTTGATCATCGCTTCAGTGTGTTGCTGATTGAATCCACGACTGACCAGCTTGTCACCCATTAGCTGTTTGTATCGGTACATTGCCGTTTCCGCCAGTGAACGTTGATGGTAGTTCACACATTTTTTCCACTCACTGCTGCCTATATGCTTTGTTAAAATGACCGCGCTGTTGCGAGCATGTCCATCCTCCCACAACTGTGCGTTACTCCTTGGTGGGATCACTGCTTCGGCCTTTTTAGCTGCTACTTCGGCATAACAGCCTCTGGTATCATAGGCACCATCTGCTTTAACTGAGCTGATCTTCCTGCGCAATGGTCTGAGTAGGTCACCCAAAACTTCTGAATCAGCTACAGACACTGTGGACAACTCAGCGCCTACGATTTGGTGTGTATCTGGATCAACTGCCAGGTGTAGCTTTCGCCATGTTCGGCGCTTGTTTGCACCATGTTTTCTTGCATGCCACTCACCATTTCCGTACACCTTCAAACCAGTGCTATCAACCACAATATCAATGCCTCCGGATGCACTGGAGTGTGGCCTATAGCGAACTGCCAGCTCTGCACTACGCTTGCACAAACAACTATAAGTTGGCGTATCCAAATCAAGCTTCATCATTGATATTAGTGACGAAACAAAACCCTGTGCAGCTCGAAGAGACAAGCGAAATACAGCCCGCAAAGTCAGGCAGGTCTCAATTGCCAGTTCAGAGAAATGATTAGCCCGGCCTTTACCGCCGTGATGTTGCGTGTTGTTCCACTGTTCAATCGCGTCCTCGGAAAACCAAAGTTGGATGTTACCTCTGGCGATAAGGGCTTTGTTGTATTCGCGCCAGTTGGTGATACGCTTTTCTTTCAAAGTTCAGCCTCTGTGTTTGCTTTCGAGATCTGATCACATAAGGCTAAATTAGTTCAATGATTTAGGAAACAACGCCCATAAACACTAAACTTGCTTGAAGTGAAAGCGCCGAGCGTTGTGAATCACTCTTAAATTTATTGTTAGGCGAATACTCGTTTATACGTGAATGTCTCTTTTAAAGTATTAGATATATATGTGTAATAGGAATCCTCAGAGTCATCTACAGCAGAGGGACCAACAACTACATACTCAACAGCTTTACCAGAACGAGCCTTCAAAATGTGCCCATATTGTAAAACTTGCCCAAGAGCTTCTCGTATACAACGATCAGAGGAAAGATATGACTTAACCTCATACAAGATGAACTTATCTTCTAACTCAACAAGTACGTCGATAAAGTTTTTCTCCACTTTCACGCACTCTAAACCATGTGTTTCTACCAATTCATCAGCTAGTAAATTCTGAATTTTATTATGAGCACGAGAAGAAACATAACCAGCCGTAGCTTCAACTATTACGTCATCAGTATTTTTTAAATGAAGCTGACTTCCTTCAGACTCAGGTTTGGCTACTTCATATGAATAATAGCCAAAAATTGGCTTGATTCGTTCTAGGTCCTCAACCTTATGAATGGTCTGACCGTAGCCAAATGGAAGCTCATAATCCAAACCTGTTTCAATAAAATCAACCTCTATTGTATGACCTAATTCATCACAGTGCTTATAAACCGGAAAGTCTACACCCTTAACAATTGCATATGCCCCGATTACAAGGCGCGCTTGTTTACCTGAAGGTGCGCTGTGTATTTTTACAGCAACCAAGTCACCTGGTTTTAAATTAAGAAAATGCTTAAGCGTGTAATAAGACTCTTTTGATTCTGCCTTTTCTTTTAAGTGCGTGATTATGACTTCATGAGTTTTACCCACGAAGTCTTGCATGTCCTCATACCAATTAAACCCTGTTGCAATAACACCTTTTTTTAACATTAAAGGTAAGATGTCGTCGAACCCACTACTCTGATTTCCATACTTACTTCCGATAATGTAATAATTCATTGCGACCTACCGTTTCCACATTATTCGCCTAACGCCTTGTTAAGGTGTGAGGCACGCTATACCAATGCTTCCGCATACTACCTTAACCACTAAAACCAACGCATAGTAAAAATGCCACGCGTGCCGAATCACTCTTGAACAATTTGTTAGCCAACTTCTACCGCAGAGGTAATTAATCCGTAGTCCTCTATGTCCTCGTTATTTCCCATTGCATACCACAGCTCATCGAGAGCTGAGTTTGCATGCTTAAGAAATTCAATCGTCAAGAGTTCATCATAAGGTCGCTTAAACACTGCAAATTCGTCCTCACTCTCACCCAGATCGTATTCATACCTATCGGGCTTTGCATGTGCCAAACTATTTCTTGCTTCTTGAAGTGCATCAAGGACTTCATGTAATCCTTCGATATGCTCGACATTTAAAATCGAGAAAACTTTTTTTCGTTTCCAATGATACGGTTTCTTTTCCTTGAAACTTTCTCGGAGTAAGCCAAAACCCGCCATATTTATTAACGCCTCAGCCAGAAATGCATGTGAGATTAAACATGCTTGCATATCCATACTGATGCCATTGGAATGACCAGAACTACTTTTTGTCTCAATGCAATCAAGTTGATATTGAGCTAAATTCGCCAGGTCTGAGTGCGGGTTGTATCTAACTTGAAACTTCAAATTACCTCCAGTTGGCTAACAGCTTATTAGCGTGAATACCGGTTAAACCCCGTTCCCAAAGCCTAACTAATCCACCACTAAAAATTATTAATTCATAATAAGAACAACAACCTACCACTATTTCACTAGTTGCTCAAGCCAAAACAGCGCTGTTAAAACCGAGCCGTGATCATAGCGAGACTTGGAGGTCTCGTTATGTAGAACTACTAACTTATTGAATCTATTTAACTAAAAATGATGACTGACTTAAACGAGACCTGAATGCGTGGAGAAAACGAGAAATTTGACATGATTATTGGTCACATTCACTTACAACTGTATATATAAACAGTTTTTAGTCTAGGTTCTCGGTACCATTTGGAATAACAGCCTTATCATTAAGTTTATTCCAGAACATATGCGTCTGGAATGACGATTGAGGCTTTCTGCCTTGCTTTATGACGGATGTTGCTATGCTGTATTTATGCAATCTTGGCTTGCACGCGTCCGGGATAAGGACTGCCAGTATTGCTTTTGGCGGATACAACTGTGCTGAATTTGTGCAGATCCCGGCTCGCACGCGGCCGGGATGACAATGAGGCTCTATTCAGCGAGTGACGCTTATCAAAACTCAAAGTTAACTTGTACCGGATAGTGATCTGATAATTCGTTATAGTAGCCATTGTGATAGTAACGGCCGTCACTTAATTGCCAGTTACCACGCAGGTAGCTCCAGTACCAGTTTTGCTCTGCTTTCGGGTAGCGTACCGCCATACTCGGTGCATTGGTTGGCTGCTTGTGGTCACGATGCCAGAAAACGTAGTCCAGCGTGTCATTGTAATCCAGACTGTAATCAAAGTAGTACGCATTGGCTTTGGTAAACCAATTGTATTTTGCCGGGAATGAGCCAACCTCAGGCGTCTCAAAATTTAACTCAGCACGTGAGGTTGCAAGCATATCGGCCACTTCGTCTTGCTTGCTCCACTCAACATTCATGTCGCCGCCAATGATAACTGGCTCGCTGGCAGGGATATTTTCGGCACTGATAAACGACTGAATTTCACTTAACTGACCCATACGCACGCGGTGCTCCTGAGCGGTGTCGCCGTCGTGGGTTGCCTGCAAGTGTGTGCCGATCAGGTGATAACGCTGACTGTCTTTCTCGATTTCGACGTAAGCAAAACCTTTGTTTGACAGATAATCCCAGCTGCCACTCAAGCTGTTTTCAAACACATGAGCTTTTTGCTTAACAATCGGGTATTTAGACAAAATCACCACGCCGCCACGGATCACGAACGGACTGTTTGAGCAGTTGCCCGTGAAACCATCCCAACCGCTGCCGCTGCAATCCAGACCCACATTGGGCGTCTGATAAGGGTAAAGTGCAGAGAGTTCAGCCAGTGCCTGTTCGGCATCGCTGTTGAAAGCTTCACTGATCAAAATCACATCCGGACTGTCGCTCATTGAGGCCAGTACAGCAGGCAAACGCTCCGCCCGGTTCTCCTGATCCCAGTCCTGTACATTAAGCTGCATAATATTGTATGCCATTACTTTCAGTGAATCGGCCATGCTGTGTGTACTGTTCAGCATCAGTGCACATAACAGCGCATGCTTAGCTTTCATTTTACGTCTCCGAAATCTCATTATTGTTTTTGTCTTTGTTAATGATTTTTTACACCCGGGTTCCGCGCAGGTAGACCTGTGAGTAAAAAATTTCGCAGCACACATTAATGATAGAAAATGACACTTAGATTTCGACAACCCATTATTTATATTAAAGTTTTACTGGATTTGCATGATGTTTTTAAGGCTTTTTAATGACCAGAAGAGAAAAACAAAAGGCGGACAAGCGGTTGATTAACTTTACACCTCAAGCGTAATTAACTTCGTATTTACTCAGGCACTTAGATTGATCCACACAGAAAAACGCAATACAATAATGATTCTCATTTGCATAAAAGGAAACGTTACAAAATGAAAATACTCTCTGTCCTGTTGCTTTTGCTGTGCTCCTTGCCAGCCTTTGCTAAAAAGCCAATCCGTGTGGTTGATGTAGGTGTTATGGGGCTTGCCTCTCACGACTTGTTCCAGTGGAATACCGCCACCCGCGAAAATGAAGAAAACGGCCGTTTCGACCTGAGCACGATTTTTGATTACGCCAATGGCACCCGCATTCATCAGGGCGGTAACCCTAAAAACTCGTCAAATGCAGCGGTGTATTCAATCACCCAGAACCTGGTAAGCTTCTATACAGGTAAAAAAGCCGCATTGCTGATGTCCAGAACGGTCACCGAAGAACAGGCGCACATCATCGCCCGTCAGCAAACGGTTGCCTTCTTTATGGGTATGGTCAAAGAGTCTTATGAACGCTTCACCAATGCCCGATTCCCTGACTATGCACTGGTGCAAAGCGTCACGGACGATGAACAAGGCGTAATGCGCGCATTGCATGATATTTTGCCAGGCAAAATCTACGTGAACCGTAACCTGACGCAGGAAGTGTTCGAAGTCACCGACTACAGACTTGCCATGACTCAGCTGTCACCAACAGAAATGATGAAAACAGTGAAGTTTTACGACGGTCAATACGATGAAGAATATCTGCATGTCGTGGTCCCCGGCTTCCCGGATCCAACCATCATCAACCTGCAAGCCATTGATCAGGGCTTTATCGCAGAGCAAACGAATTACAACCTCGACGACATGCTCGCCGAACTGAAGTTTTACGGTCAGTTCCCGTTCTTCGGTAACCTGGTCCACTTCACCAGCTTTGGCTACCACCTCGAAAACCTGTTTGCCAAAGGCATTTGTAATAAGCATATCGACGGTAGTCCTAACACCTGGAATACGCTGGAAATCGAGTGCTATTAAGCAACACTGATTTGTGGTTAGCTTATTGAGTAAGCTAACCATTTATTTCTGGTGAGGCACCTTCATGATGAAGGTGCCTCTCATCTAAACTTTATACATACCCACAACATGACGATGCGCAGAGAAGAATGGAAATTTGTAACTGTCTTCTAAACCTTGCTAAAAGAATACTATGAAGCAAGTGACGTGACCCTTTCCTTCTATCTTTCGCACTTTCTTTCGCAAGAATGAGCGATCGCATCCTAGTTGTGCTCTAAAGAGAGTGACTTGATTGGATACTTTTGATTCATAAGGTATTTTAACTTAATGAACAGGTGGTTTCTGAATCTGTCAAGCTCCTCTGGTAAATCGTCTGTTGTTACAACTTGATTAAGATAATCACCTGATTCGAACTTGACTTCAACTGAAGGAAATCCATCGCGTTGAACCTTTGTCTTATACATAACCTTAGGCGTTGTTTCCTAAATTATTGAACTAATTAAGCCTTGTGTGATCAGATCTCAAAAGCAAACACCGAGGCTGAACTTTGAAAGAAAAGCGTATCACCAACTGGCGAGCTTACAACAAAGCCCTTATTGCCAGAGGCAACATCCAGCTGTGGTTTTCCGAGGATGCATTTACTCAGTCGAACAACACGCAACATCACGGCGATAAAGGGCGAGCTAATCATTTCTCTGAGCTGGCGATTGAGACCTGCCTGACTTTGGGGGCTGTATTTAGCTTGTCTCTTCAAGCTGCGCAGGGGTTTGTTTCTTCTCTGATATCAGTGATGAAGCTTGATTTGGATACGCCAACTTATAGTTGATTGTGCAAGCGTAGTGCAGAGCTGGCTGTTTATTATAGGCCAAATTCTAGTGCATCCGCAGGCATTGATATCGTGGTTAATAGCACTGGTTTGAAGGTATATGGAAATGGTGAGTGGCATGCAAGAAAACATGGTGCGAATTAACGCCAGACCTGGCGACAGTTACATCTGGCCACTGATGCAAATACACACCAAATCGTGGGGGCGGAGTAATCTACAATCTCCGTAGCTGATCCAGAAGTTCTGTGCGACTTACTCAGACCATTGCGCAGGAAGGTCAGCTCGGTAAAAGCGGATGGCGCTTATGATACCCGAGGCTGTTATGCCGAAGTAGAAGCCAAAAAGGCCGACGCGGTGATCCCACCGAGGTGTAACGCGCAGTTGTGGGAGGGTGGACATGCTCGCAACAGCGCGGTCATTTTAACAAAGCATATAGACAGCAGTGAGTGGAAAAAGTGTGTGAACTACCATCAACGTTCACTGGCTGAAACAGCAATGTACCACTATAAACCGCTGATGGGTGACAAGCTGGTCAGTCGTGGATTCAATCAGCAGCACACTGAAGCGATGATAAAAGTGAAAGTGCTCAATAGAATGGCTAGGTATGCCTGAATATCAGGGAAACAGCTGAAATCACGGTGTTACCTAAGCTATCTGTATTTGATCAACAAGGCCGTCCCCAAAGATAAACGCATAACAAATGATTGAAATAACTTGCTGGCGTCTGAAAATAACCCTGTGTTGGCTTCCATGTACTCAAGTAACAGTTGGCAAGCAAGTGTAATGCGGTTCATCCATGGCAAACTTTTGATGTGCGACTGACTTATAACGTAATCAAGTAAGGGATCGAATACACCATACTCACTAAGCCGGAATTATCTGTTTTAACTTGCGCAAGAACTTTGACTAACACGGTAACTAAACCAATTAGTACGGATGAGTTTTAGTAGATTAGTATAAGAAGTGCTATTGATCTAATGAACTGAGGATTAGTTTTTAATTGGATTTATAAGGGAATTAGTATGTTTTAGTATACTTTTGAGTGCTATTAATAAGACTTACACTTCAAACAACACTTTTGGAGTTTGAAGTATAAGTTTACATAGTACACTCCCTAGTTCTGAGCTCTAGACAGATATTATGGAAGTATAAGTTGACATAATTTTGAAGTAAAAGCTTACAAAAAGTTACCTTTTTACCGAAAGCGACTTTCGGCCGTTTTTTTACCATTAAGAGAGCCTCGAGTTGCTCGACCAGGTAAGCCAACTAAACTAAGTCATGACATTAACACACCCTTAGCGGAAAATTAGAAGCAGGTAGATTGTTAGGGTAATTCAAATTAGGGGAGGTTTACACTCTTTAATGAGTTATCGGGGCTACATAACTCCTCTTACGGTTAAACAATTTTTAGCTGTGGCAAGTGCACATCAACATTATTACCAATACCAACTAATATGTTTGTAAGTTTATAATTGGGTACCCGAGCAAAAACTAAGTGTTCGTTGACACGTACTTTAAGCGTAGATAAACCAACGGAGTTATCATGTTCAATACTTTCTATACGTCCCTCAAAGCTGTTAACTGCACTGTGTATTGCGCCTTTGGCCGTGAGCAGTACGCTATCGGCTGACAGCTTACAGATGCATATTTGTCCTATATCAAAGTCCTGTATGGGAACGGTTAACTCCCCCAACTTACTTTCCAGCACAGCCCACACTCCATTACTACGCTCACTCAATTTTCCATGCGCGTCTTTAAAGCCTGCGACTTTTCCCTGTATGAATTGCACCATGCTCGTTGTATCGTACTCTAAACGGTCTAATATTGAAGCAACAACTCCAAAGTTTTGTTGTCTCCCTTTATCAATAACCAAAGCCATATCGGCTAACGTTGATAGTTCACTCAAAGAATGACTTACTAAAATCGATTCACTATTGAGAGTGCGTTGGATGTCCTTCACTAGCCGTTGTGCTTGAATTTTTAGCTTAGCATCAAACGCTGAAAATGGTTCATCCAGTAATAACAGAGGTGCTTGCTGCAACAAAGCACAAGATAAACTGACTCGCTGGCGCTCACCACCAGACAGTTTCCGTGGCAATCTAGCCAAAAGAGGAGTAAGTTCGAGCTCATCTATTAGTCTAGGTAAAAGATCAGGTATCATATTTTGCCACGGACGCTTTGCTGCGATCTGTAAATGCTCAAAAACAGAAAAGTTAGGAATTAGTGGCGCCCCCTGTGGAACATATGCCACTGCCCTATGGCGCTGCTCTCTTCCCTTTGGTTGGTCGGCCCAAACACTTCCTCTATGAACAATTGAGCCTGATGTTACTCTGGTTAACCCCGATATGATGCGGAGCAAAGTAGTTTTACCGGAGCCAGAAGGACCAAAGACACCCAAACACTTACCATGATCGAGACAAAAGCTAACGGTCAGCTGATGATCACCTGAAAGCTTATGACGTAAAGAGACTTCTAGAGCGGTATTGCTTTTGTCTAGATTTGAGGAAAAAACATGGCTCATTGTCAGCGTGTAAAACTCCATCGCTTATTAACTAAGGAAATTAGCATTAGACAAGTAAAGGAAATGACCAGTAGCAGTAACGATAAGGTATGTGCTCGTTGATACTGCAAAGATTCAACTTGCTCATAGATTTGTATCGAAATAACCTTGGTTTCACCAGAAATATTGCCGCCTATCATCAGCACCACACCGAACTCCCCTAAGGTATGTGCAAAGCCAAGCACCAATGCTGTGACAAAACCATTTTTAGATAACGGCAGCACCACTTTAAAAAAACACTCCCATTTTGACATCCGCATCAAGGTTGTGACTTCCAAGACATCTTGGCGTAGGTGTTCAAAGGCATTTTGAATCGGTTGTACAACAAAGGGTAAAGAGTACACCACAGACGCAAGCACTAAGCCTTCAAAAGTAAATGCTAAGCTTTCAAGGCCAAAAGCGTCTGTAAGATAGCCAATAGGACCTGAGGGACTAAAAGCAATCAAAAAATAAAAGCCGAGTACGCTCGGCGGCAGTACTAAAGGAAGTGCCACTAAAGCGTTGACAGCTCCCTTTAAACGATTTGAGCCGTGGGACAACCACCACGCCAACGGCGTTCCCAGCAACAATAATATCGCCACTACAACAAACGCAAGTTTAATCGTTAACCAAACGGCTTGCAGATCAGCTGCTGTTAATTCCAAAAGTGCTACTCCATAATACCGTAACCATATGATGTGATAGCCGCCTTGGCTTGAGCTGATTGAATAAACTGCCAAAATTGAATTGCGGCTGGGTTCCCTTGAGATCGCGTAAGTAACACCATATCTTGGCGCACAGGACTATATAGTAAATCGGGTACAATCCATACTTGCTCATCAAATGCAATCCCTTGGGAAATCAGGTATGAGACTGGGACAAATCCCGCATCCACATTCCCGGTACTGACAAAATGAAATGCTTGAATGACACTGTGAGCGACGACCCACCTATTGCGAGTTGATTGATGTGCCGAAAGGCTTTTAAGCGTTTGCTCGGCGGCCACGCCATAGGGCGCCAGTTTTTCATCAGCCAGTGCCAGGCGCGTTAATTGCTTGGAATGCAAAAACTTGCCGTTTTGTAGCTCGACGCCTGATTTATTGCTCCAAAGAGCCAAACGACCAATGGCATAGGTTCGTTGAAACTCTTTTTCCGCATAACTGGTTTGCACCAAACGCAGGGGCTTATGAGTGTCCGCAGAAAAAAACAGATCGTAAGGCGCCCCATGCTGAATTTGCAAAAACAACTTGCCGGATGAACCATATGTTGCATGCACTGAGTGTCCTGTCTGCTGAGAAAACAAAGTAATTAATTGTTCTAGCGCTGGCTTAAAGTTAGACGCACTTGCCACGTACAAGGTACCTGCAGATGCAGACTGTAAAATAGAACAAACCAGCATGATAATAGCTAATCCTACCTTTATACCGCACCAGGATTTCATCGTTTAGCCACCGAGCATAGATAAGTTAGTGGTGGCGCCCGACATACCTTGGTGTAGCAAATGCGTTGGTTTTTTCTCTTTAATGTAGCGAGCAAGCTCGGCAATGAGCGCCTCCGGCGTCTCTCTGTTCATGTAATCACGCAAAGAAATCCCCTGTTCGGAGAACAAACACAAATGTAAATCACCGCGGGATGCGACACGTAAGCGGTTACAGCTGGCACAAAAGTCTTTGCTGTACGGCATAATTAAACCAATGCGGCCCTGATAGTCCGGGTGGGCAAATTCACACGCAGGGCCTGCTATTTTAGAGCGCTGAATTTGGCTCCAGCCGTCATTTATTAAGCGCTCCCTCAGCTTCATACCAGAAATATGATTTTTGTTGAAGAAGGTCAAATTGTCCTGCGTTTGCATCAGCTCAATAAAGCGCCAGGTGATTGGTTTATGTTTAACCCAATTCAGAAAATAATCAAACTCAGCACCGTTATACTGTTTCATCAATACGCTGTTGATTTTCACCGAATCTAAGCCACTATCGAGCGCTGCGTGCACACCGCTCATAACCGAGTCAAACTTATCGTGGCCGGTAATCGTATTAAACATACGTGGGTCTAAGCTATCGATGCTTATATTCACCGAATTTAGCCCCGCTTCAACCCAAGATCGAATGTTTTTCTTTAATGAAAAGCCATTGGTAGTAGCCGCAACTTTCGTAATCCCTGGGGTATCTTTTGCGGCCCGAATTACATCGATAAAATCTTTGCGTAAGGTGGGCTCCCCGCCGGTGATTCGTACTTTTTCAATACCGTGATAAGCAAACGCCCGAAGGGTGTTATCTATTTCTGACAAAGACAAAAAGTCACGTTCGTGTGTGCATTGATAGCCATCAGGCAAACAATACACACATTTAAAGTTACACACGTCTGTGATAGACAAACGCAGATATCTGAACTTACGACCGGAAGGGTCCACTAACATAAATTACACCTTTTCTTGGGTGATTTTTGATTGGGTTGCTTCATCCTTTTGTTTCTCTTCTACCACGGGATCATCATTTACAGCCTTTTTAAATCCCTTTAAGGCTGAGCCTAAGTCACTGCCTAAATTCTTTAAATTCTTGGAACCGAACAGCAACAATATAATTATTAGTACGATCAGCAGCTGCCAAATACTTATGCCTGCCATACAGAGCCTCTCTTTGAATAGTGGCAGTGCGTATTCCACACTGCCTTGTTAATATTTACTTAACTGTTCGGACAAGGCGCTCCACCGTCTATCCAAAGTGACATAGCCGCAACAAATTCATCATGGCTGCCTGGGGCTGAGCTACGCCCTGGCCCTGGATTCCATGCCCATCTAACCAATGGATCATCTTTCACATGATGCTCAAATTCCTTTTTAAAGGTTTTCATGTCATCGCGACCACCACGGTAAACAAGGTTAGAGTTGCTTGCTGGATTCAGCCACAGTTCGCACAACTTGTCCGCACTCATGTCACGCTCGATTTTCATCGTTACCGGAGGCATATGCCAAACGAAACCAGGCATCAAGTCGTTCGCAGCTCCAGGAGGTATGCCTGGCTCTTTGCCGTTGCTGTCCTGATGACAGCCACGACAAGTCACAGGATGCCCTGATGTGCTCTGAACAAACATTCCGTCTTCAACGCGAAGTTGAAGATTGTTCAGGAAACTGATGTTCATTGGGTGGATCTCTCGGTTATCACCGACCGTGGGTCTGTGCAACCCTTCCTCTTCTACCCCATGGCAGTTTGCACAGCGAGGATGCGTAGCAACCTGATGTAAATAGGCAAATGCCGTATCAGGGTTTGGTTTTTTACTGTACTTTTCGTATGCTGTCAGACTCATTGCTGGCTTAGAGCTCTGTTCAACAGAGCCACAACCAACAACTAAAAAAGTACAAAAAAACAGCAGCGAGCACTTAATATAATTCAACATATAAGCCTCCACTTCATGCGCTTAACGCGTTCGTTACATGGCTGGCCTTCATAGGCAATGCGCGCAAGCGAACCCCAACAGCATTAAATACTGCGTTACTAATCGCAGGTGCCACACCTATTACCCCCGGTTCACCTAAGCCGACAGGAAACTCATCGCTGTCTACGAGCTCGATATCCATCTCAGGCATATCATTCATCCTTAGCGGCAAATACGTATTGAAATTCGTCGAGCGGAGTTGACCATTGTCATATGCGTTTGATTCAAACAGCGCCAAACTTGCCCCCCAGAGTAAAGAGCCTTCAATTTGTGCTAATGCGCCATTGGGGTGAATAATTAAGCCGCCATCAACCACTGCGTAAAGTTTTTTAAGGGTGATTTTACCGGTTTGACGATTCACATGGACGTGAGCCGCGGTCGCAATCCAAGCCGGCATTGTCCGTTCTTGACCAGCACTAATAGCAAAGCCAATTCCCTCATCTTTACCAAGTTTGATATTTGCAACTTTTTTGGCTAGTACTTCTAATGTGTTCCTAAGACGTTTTGCACCACCAACACTTTCTGGTGCCTTACCCGCTTGCTTACCTTTTCCATCCAGCATAGCAAGACGGAATTCAACCGGATCTTTTCCTAACTTATGCGCTATTTCATCGATGAAGGATTCCAATCCCCATACAATCCAACCTTGTCCTACACTTCGTAACCAGCCTGGTGTAAATGTTTTTTGCGCTAATTCATTGTTAATAGCTCGAGCTCTGTGATTAGTCATGCTGTACCAATGATCAGCCCCAGAGGCCGAAAATGGATCAAAATTCCCTTTACCGTCAATACCTGCAGGCATGAAGCTCGGTGCCATTGCTTGGGTAGGCCAACCGGCTGCAAACGCTTGCTCTAAACCACTGAAGTTTCCTTCCTTGTCGAATGAGGCTTTCAACAAAGATGTGGACGCTGAGCGCGACTGGTCAAACAGGGAGTCATCAGCCCGAGTGAATACCAACTTAACTGGTCGTCCTATGGCTTTCGCTGTCAACGCGGCCGGTATAATCCAATCACCATAGAGGCGACGCCCAAACCCTCCACCCAAATAATAAGGTTTAATAACGACCTTCTCCTGAGGAACTTCAAGTGCTTTTGCTAAAACCGGGAGTGTTAATGACGGCCATTGATTTCCCGTATGGACATACCATGTATCCCCTTTAAACTCAGCGACGGCATTAAGAGGTTCAAGCTGAAAATGGTTTGCAGTGTCTGTGGTGTATAACCCTTCAATGCTTTCTTTGGCTTCAATGCGTGCTTTGGCAACATCACCATCATCAACAAACAGAGTGCCAGTTGAATCACTGCTTACCAGGCGTTTACCTTCTGCTTGAATATCCGCTTCAGACACATAGGCTGTTTCACCTTTTTTATAATCCACCTCGAGCAAGTCAACCGCTTTTATCGCTGCAGGGTAGTTTTTAGCGTAAACCACAACCCAACCTTGCAATGTGTCACTTGGGTCTTTTATTACTTCATAACCAAGGTAACCATTGACCTTTTTCGACTTACTATCGTCAACCTTCCTTACCTCACTACCGTAGCGAGTGGGTGGTATAACGGGGCGTGCATACACCATATTGTCTACTTCAGCATCGATCCCATAAACAGCAGAGCCGTTTGTTTTTGCGGGAATATCAAACGCTTTAAAGTCCTGATTAAGCCCTGTGAGATGGCGTTTATTGGCCGGTTTTATTGGTAGAGCTGCAATTTCGTCCGCACTGAAGGTACGGTTGAATTTACCTTTTTGAACAATTTCGGCGTACGTCACAGACTTGCTGCCAGCAATCACTTGACCTTTTTCAGCTCGCGCGTTTTCAGGCTTAACGCCCAACAATTGCGCGCCCGCTTCAATTAATGCTATTCGTCCTGCAGCACCGGCTTGAGATAAAGGTTTAAAGCTATGGAAGACAGACCAAGATCCCCCGGTAACCATAAAGCCCCATTTTTTATCGGTGTCGACATAATCAATTGATACTTTATCCCAGTCACACTCAAGCTCATCAGCGACAATACGCGCAAGCGCAGTCCCTATATGCTGACCCATTTCTGCTTTAGCAATATTAATTACTACGTCACCATTTGGTGTCATATGCCACCAAATGGTTGGTGAAAACGCTTGTTGTGAAACCGCTTCGGCAGCAGACAAATCAAAGCTAATCAATGAGGGGGCAAAAGCCATAATAAGCCCGGCGCTGGCACTGCCAACCATGAATGAACGACGATTTAGATCGACAGTCTCTTTCTTTTTTTGAAATAACTTTTTCATCACCGCCTCCTATTACGCTTCTTTTTCATTTGGGTCGAACATTTGCACTGCTGATTGTGACTCGGACGCAGCTCGCTTAATCGCACTTTTTATGCGTTTATAGGCCATACAGCGGCAGTAGTTCGTACTCATATGGTTGTCGATATCCTTATCGGAAGGACTGGGGTTGCGGTCCAGCAGAGTCGCTGCTTGCATTATTTGTCCAGATTGACAGTAACCGCACTGTGGTACCTGCTCCTCTACCCAAGCTTTTTGCAGTGGGTGCTCGTTATTTAGCCCCTCGATAGTCGTTACCTGCTTGCCGGCGGCCATTGAAAGTGGGAATGAACATGAGCGAACAGCATTGCCATCGACATGAACTGTACACGCACCACACATTGCGACACCGCAACCAAATTTTGTGCCCTTAAGACCAATTTCATCACGGATCACCCAAAGCAGTGGCGTATCATCGCTTGCTTCTGCGCTCACCTTATTGCCGTTTAATGTAAACGTAACCATGGTTTTGCCCCTTTGTTTATTTTTTAAATACAGCTAGTTGTGCCACTTCAACTTGAAAAACCTCACGACCACTTTCTTAGTTGAAATAGCAAAAACCCTTTGAACACTCGCCAAAAAGCAGCGTTTTTAATTCCGGATAGTCAGAATCGATTTTCGAACATTTGCACACTAACCACAGTTTCTGGCTGTAAGGTGCCTTGTTCCGCCTGAACCAGTACGTAACAATTTGCCTGACTCATTGACGACAGCACCCCTGAGCTTTGATTGGTGATAGGAGTCACCTGCAGCTCATCATCAACCTGTTGCGCAACTGCACGCACAAATTCGGCGCGCCCCGGCCGACGTTTAATGAGCCCTGTAAGTTTCGCGGAGTAAGTAATTGGTGCAGTAAAATGCGATTCCCCTGCCAGTTTGTCTAAGGCTGGACGCACTAATTGGTCAAAAGTGACCGCCGATGACACAGGGTTGCCAGGTAACCCAAAAAAAATACTGTTATTCAGGTGCCCAAAGGCGAACGGTTTGCCTGGTTTTGAAGCTACTTTCCAAAAACATACTTCGCCGAGTTCAGATAAGACTTCTTTGGTGTAATCAGCTTCGCCGACCGACACCCCACCTGAGCAAATAACCGCATCAGCCCGCCCGCCAGCGTTACGAAGAGCGGCGGCAATGGCGGCTTTGTCATCTGGTATCACTCCAAGGTTTTCGACCTCAGCCCCCATTTTTTGCGCCATCAAGGTCAGCATCACGCCATTACTTTCGTAAATCTGTCCTTCCATGAGCGGATTACCGGGGGCCTGCAATTCGTCACCAGTAGAAAACACGACAATTTTAGGGCGGCGAAATACGCTCACATCAGCAATACCGAGTGAGGCCAGTAGTCCAACATCGACACTAGTGAGGCGACGCCCTTTGCGAAATAACACTTGGTACTGACGAATATCGGAGCCGCATTTACGAATAAATTCACCGCGATCGACGTTGTGCGTTAAGCGAATGTGGTCCTCAACGCGTTCTACATGCTCTTGCATCACCACTGCATCTGTCCCTTTCGGCACCACACCACCGGTTGTAATACGTATGCACTGGCCTGGGTTCAATTCTCCGTCAAATGGGTTACCTGCAAGCGATTTACCAACGAAAGTGAAAGTAGCATTTGGCCCTGCTTTATCGCCTTTAAACGCCAGTGCGTAGCCATCCATTGCAGAATTATCATGTTGGGGCACATTAATCGGGGCAATCACGTCAGCAGATAGTACCCGCTCCAACGCCCAATTTAACGGCACCTTCTGTGCTTCGGTAATCGACGTCGTGCCATCAAGCAAAATTTGCTTTGCTTGCTCAAACGACAATAGTGCAGAATGTGTCATACCTTTACGTTCTCCCGCCAACGTGCTTTAGCATGTTGTTCTTTTTGGTTGTAGGTAGCCCATTTTTGCTCACCACTTTGAGTGAGTTCTTTTTTCCAAATGGGTACATCGTTTTTGAGGTAATCCATAATGAATTGCGCCGCTAAAAAGGCATCTTCGCGGTGGTGACTGCTCACCCCGACAAACACGATCTGGTCATCGACTTTGAGCCGCCCGACGCGATGAATAGCAGTCACAGCGTCAAGCCCCCATCGACTCTCTGCTTCACGTAAAATGTTACCGAGCGCATTCTCGGTCATCCCTGGATAATGCTCTAAAGACATACCTGCAATACCACCGTTTTGACTAAAATCTCTGACTTTACCCACAAACATCACCACAGCCCCCGCAGTGGAGTTGGTGTTAACAAGCTTCTGATACAGTTCATTAACGTCAAAATCTTGCTCACTGATATGTAAAGTGATCACATCAACCTCCCGTCACCGGTGGGAAAAGAGCAACTTCATCGCCCGGTTGCACTATGGCTTTATTGTTTACCAATATCTGATTGACAGCCTGTAGCACCTGCCCGTTTTGCAAATGCGCTTCCCACTCAGGGTGCTGTTCAATCAACTTTGAACGAAGCTCTGCAACACTCAAAGGTGCATCAATCGCAACTTCTACCTGGCTACACCCCAACAGCTCTCTTAACTGGGCAAAAAACAATATTCGCGTACTCATTCACGCTCCCAATCACCAGATTTCCCACCCGATTTACCCAATACTCGAATGCCGTGGATTTCCATCAAAGGGTCTTGCGCTTTACACATATCAAACAAGGTGAGAGTGGCCACACTCACCGCCGTAAGGGCTTCCATTTCAACGCCAGTTTTCCCCGCAAGCTTACATTCACTGAGCACGCGAATTTCACGCGTCTCGGGCAGTAGCTCGAACGATACGGATACTTTCGTTAAGGCCAGCGGATGGCAAAGTGGGATTAGGTCAGCACAACGTTTAGCACCTTGTATGCCTGCTATACGGGCTGTTGCGAGTACATCCCCCTTGGCATTTTGTTGTTTAATCACTGCATCAAATGCACTTTGTGACATGCGCACAACCCCCTCCGCACGAGCGAGTCGAGTCGTTGCTTGTTTTTGAGTTACGTCCACCATGTTGGCGTGACCTTGGGAATCTATGTGTGTTAAAGCCATGGCACCCTCGACTAATTGCTTTGTGGACGCTTAATAAGCGATGCGTAATTACAAGGCTTATGGCGGGAATCGAGTTGATCTTTAATAATCTTGCTCCAAGCTGTCTTACATGCTCCGGTGGAGCCTGGCATACAAAAAATGACAGTATTGTTAGACACACCAGCTAGCGCGCGCGACTGAATGGTGGAATTGCCAATTTCAAGGTAAGAGATATGCCTGAATACTTCGCCAAAACCCACAATTTCTTTATCAAATAGTGGAGTAACTGCTTCAGGGGTCACATCACGCGAAGCAAACCCAGTACCACCGGTGATTAACACAGACTCCACCTTGTCTTGTGCTATCCAGTGAGCTACTTGAGCACGGATCGCGTATTTATCATCGGGGAGGATCACCTTTTCTACGACGTTGTGACCCTCTTCTATCACCTGCTCTTTTAGGAAGTTGCCTGATCTGTCGGTGCTTTCATCACGTGTGTCTGATACTGTAAGAATCGCAATATTAAGGCTGGTTAATTGTGCTGTCGTTTGCGTTGTCATTTAAAAATTACCAATGCTGATTATTAACGTGTTATCCGTTGCCACACACCGCACATGTCGGTTGTTTCGGCAGCGTAAATGAATGTGTTTCCATGCTCAGGGTGTCGATTGTCATCAGTTGCCCGGGTTTTAGTTTGCCGGCGCCTGTGCAAATTTTAATTGCTTCACCGGCTTGCATGGCACCTATGATGCCGACCAAAGGCGAGAATACTCCGGATTCTGAGCAGCTGAGCTCTGGCTCTTTAAATAGTTGGCTTAAACAGCCATAGCAGGGTGTGCCATCCTCCATGGTGAAGACGCTTAATTGCCCTTCAAAACGAATGGCTGCACCACACACCAACGGAATGTGCTCCTGATAGCAAAAATGATTGAGTAAGTTGCGCGTTGCTAAATTATCAGTGCAATCAAGTACGACAGTGGCGTTTGATGCAGTGTCTGCCAGCAACTGCTCATCCGCCATGGTTTCGAGCGCTTTAATTTCTAGGTCGCTGTTAATTGCTGCCAAGGCCACTTTCGCGCTGTGGGCTTTGCTTTGACCAAGACGGGCTTCAGTATGCAGCACTTGGCGTTGTAGATTAGTAGCCTCAACCACATCACCATCGACTAAGGTCAATCGACCAACACCTGAGGCCGCCAGGTACTGTGCAGCGGCGCACCCTAGGCCGCCTAACCCCACGACCACAGCATGAGCATTAAGTAGGCGTTCCTGACCCTCAAGTTCGATCTCCGGCAACATAATGTGGCGACTGAAGCGCAGCATTTGTGAGTATTCGATTTCTTTAGCCACATTGCCCTCCACCTGGTTCAAGACGGTCTGCTGCAAATAGGTGTCGTGCGTTGACAAGATCGTCTGCTGTGTCTACATCAACGGCGGCGTGCGGCATGCTTACAAAATGAATTTTTGCGCTGGTGTCGCGGAGTAATTTTTGGGCCCCGTGCTCGCCACTCAATGTTCTGAGTAATTCGTTGTCTTCGGGTGGGAATATCGCAGGTACACCTAAGCGTTGCTTATAACGTGCGCACCAACGCGCTGGTTGCCGCGTAAAACCGGACACCAGTTCTTTCAAGGCATCACTTGTAAGCGCTACCTGATCTGCAAGTACAAATAAAAGCGCACGGTCAGTCCGACCAAGCTCCTTAGCAGCGAAAGCAATACTGTTACCTAGCCCTTTTTGCCATTGATGGTTACATAACACTTTTACATTGCTAATACCTTCAAGTGCTCCATGCACCTCATTGTGCCAAGCGCCACTAATTACATACGTCGGCTCACTATTGACGGAGGTCAGCATTTGCACTGCTCTTTCAACAATGCTCGTATCACCGAGTTGCTGGGTCAACTTACACTGTCCAAACCGGGAAGACTGTCCGGCTGCTAATAACACTTTGGTGATCTTCACTTAGCTCATTCCCCACTCACTCAATGAGCGGCCGTCTCTATCACACAAGCTCGCATGCATTTCACTCAGCATAGAAAGGGCTACGCTCTCGGGCGTCTCCCCACCAATATTTAAACCTACAGGGCCGAAGACAGGTGCCGTGATATCGGTTTTCTTGATACCACTTGCTGCAAATACCTCTGCGCGTCTGTGCGCTGGTCCCAACATGCCTAAATAGTTCAATGGTACTTGCGCCAAAGCTCTAAGTACTTGGCTGTCGAGCTCTACGCTGTGTGCCATCAAGATCACGGAGCTAATACGTTGCGTATGACAAAATTCGGCTAGTTTTTTGGCGCTATCGCGCAAAATAAAATCTGCATGTTGGAAATATTCACGCCGTGCATTAGCTGGGCGTGGGTCCCAAAGACTAACGCTCCAACCGAGTTGTTTTGCCATTTGATAAACGGGAACTGCATCACCGCCAGCGCCTGCAATTAACAAATGAGGCTCAGGGTTTATATGGGTTTGTAGCCAACGACACCCACCCTGCTCAAGCAACTGCGTGCGGCGGTTGAGTGACCATTGTTTTGCCCCCTCAGCGAGCTCAAAATAACCTTGTGCTTCACCATCCTCAGGATTTATGCACTGGTAGTAGAGCCCTTGCTGACGAGTCTCAAGCGCAGTAAAGAGTTCTTTAAGGCCCAAATAGGCATTTTCTTTGCTGACAGGTTGGAGCAATATATGAACAACCCCGCCGCAGCCGATGCCTAGCTGGAATGTTAAATCCTCTTCGTCGGTCGCATCATAGGTGAGGGTCAATGCGCGCTGATCGGCCATAACTCTTTTAGCATGGCGCTGAATATCCGCTTCAAGGCAACCACCAGATAACATGCCAAGACGTTGACCTAGTCCTGAGATCATCATCATGGCGCCTGGTTTTCTATAACTGGAACCCGTTATTTCATAAAGGGTACATAAAACCCATTCACCATTGTCACGGTTTGCATACCACTGTGCCAATATGTCTCTTAAACTGTTTGTCATGAATTTCTCTAATCCGCCACGCGCTATTAACATGCTGCACTTTTTAACTATTTGTCATGAGTGCAGGTAAATACCTCTAAAGGTGTCATTGAATTTTCAAGTCTGACCCAAACCAACCCTGACGTGTCTGTGCCCACGGTAGTGGTTTAGCCATCACTATTACCCAGGTACCTATTCGTAATGGTCACTTCTGGATATGGCTACTCTGTACATATTTTCATTTAGATAACCCTAGCTAAGCGAGTATAAAAAACAACCAGTCTATTTTTGGTAACCTGCTTTAATTCATTTAGTTTCCATGATAAAAATCGAAATCAAAAAACAATTACCTTTACATTTCAATACATTAAGAGTAACCAAGAGCCACAAAACTCTGACTGAAAAAAACACGCATTAATACACAGGTTGCAACAATGAAGCATTCTGCTATGGGCTTAAAAGCAAGGTGTGTTACTAAAGTCATTGATAAATTGTTAGCCTGAGCTAGTTGCTAGTTTTCAAACAGCAAATCTGTACGAATTATGTACTTAACCCCGCTCATTATCTGTTCTGCGCTGTGTAGGTAACTTAATGGGTGGCGCCCGTGTGGGAAGCACAGCACGCCACCCGTTGGGGTACGTACATTGTGCACCGTTGCATCCGACAAGTTTCTTAACTGAGCAGTAGGATTATCCTTATTAACAAATAGTTGAGTGGCACCGCCTTCGAAGTCTTCGTTAAGTAAGATTAGAAAGGTCATCCTGCTGTAACGATCAGGATATGCGTCTCTTTCAAGTGAACCGTTTATTACGCGACTCCCCGGCCAGTCGCCGTCTAAATGCGGCTTAAAATAATCTCCTACGCTATACCGATAAAAACGGAACCTGGCATTAACACCTAAGGGTCGCTTCCCTTGCATATAAGGCAGGCTGGTGTCGAGAATGCCCGAGATACGTCGCCAAATAATGTCAACAGTTTCATCATCTACAACCCAGGTCATGCTGTCGTTATGGCGCACAGTCCTCGGCAATGACACAGCCGCGTCGGGCAAAAAAGCCAATTCTTCGGCAAGGTCAATCAAACGGATACATTCATCTTCTGAAAAAACGTTTAATAACTGAAATGCCCCGGGGATCTCTGTCAGTAATCGCTTTTCAACATCCAATTCTTCCGCTGATGCTAACTTTGCCGGATTGGCCACGTTATTTGCCCAGGTAGGTAGAGCTGGATGCTCCGCTCCCGGTTCTTTGGCGACAATAAAGAAGTCATTTGTATTATCAGACATAATTATTCCTAGCGAGTACTCATTACGCGTACCTGAGCAAACTGGCGATGTCCAGCTGCTGAACCATGAAAACCGAAGCCACTTTGCTTTGCTCCAACCCAGGGTGCGTCACCGCTGGCCCCCGGCCCTTGGTTTACACCAACCATGCCTGCTTCGAGTTGATCGGCTACCGTCTGGGCATGCAGCTGGCCAAATACCGCAGCACCTAGACCGTACTCTGAATCATTGGCAAGGCGCACAGCTTCATCCAGCGAATCAAAGTGTGTAATCGCAATAACTGGCCCGAATGTTTCCTCGCTCCACATATCCATTTGTGGCGTAATCCCGGTTAAAACAACTGGCTTGATATAAGGCAAGGTGTGTTGCTCTTCACCCAGTAACAAGCGTGCGCCGTTACTGAGGGCATTATCGATTTGTTTGACGATTTTCTCGTGTTGCCTTGCGTTGATAATCGGCCCCATGTTTATATTCGGCTCATGCCAGGCCCCGGCTCTGTATCTGGACGCCAATTCAACGACACGACGCTCAAAGCGCTCGGCGATTTTTTCATCAACCAGAATCCGCTCGGTAGATGTACACATCTGCCCGGTATTTTCCAAGGAACTGGCTACGGCGAAATGAGCCGCCGTTTCAATGTTTGCATCATCTAGCACTATCATGGGGTCGTTCCCCCCAAGCTCCATTACCAGTCTTTTAACACCACCTGCCGCGCGCCTCATAATGTCTTTGCCTGCCGCCATTGAACCGGTAAATGCCACCATATTAACGTCGCTTTCAACCAAAGCCTGTCCGGTGTCTTTACCCCCATGCACAATCTGCAGTACATGTTCTGGAAGCACTTCATTCATCAGCGAAACCCATTTCTCGGCAATCAAAGGGGTCTCCTCTGATGGCTTCAACACGACCGTATTACCGGCAATGAGCGCAGGAACAATCAGGTTGCAAGCCATCATTAAGGGGTAATTCCACGGCGAAATAACAGCTGTTACGCCGAACGGCCGATATTCAAGCCGACTCCCCTTATGCAGCAGCTCGCTTTGAAGTGCACTCATCGCTTCTACGGCAATATACGGACCTCCGAACAGGCAACCTTGTACTTCTGAGGTTGCCCGGCGCAAGTCCTTACCCATTTCTTGGCTTAATAGCTTTGCCAGAGCATCAACATGAGGCTCACAATGAGAAAATGCCGAGTTCAACATGTTAAGTCGCTCTTTATGTGTCAACTTAGCCCATGAGTTGGCCGCATCTTTTGCTTTTATAACGACATCGGAAATCTGTGCCTGATCGCTGACCGGTACTTGTCCCAGGGAGTCACCACTACTTGGGTCGAAAGAATGTAAAAGGTTTATCATCTGTGTGTCCTCGCATATCGATATTAGATATCGCTTTGCAATTAAATCGTTAATCAGCATCGACTTAGTTTTGATGTAGCAAGCTTACAAACACAGGAGCACAATTAGAAACAAGCAAATATTGTAAAGGATACAAATATGAGTGGTTTTACTCTGTTGGATATTAATCAGTTGCGGGTTTTAAATGCGGTTAATAGAGCAACGAAAGTTGCCGGAAATTGGTATTAATGGCTTTGGCCGCATAGGTCGCTTAACGCTTAGAGCAGCTTTTGGCTGGCAAGATATTGAGTTTGTACAAATCAACGACCCTGCTGGCAATGCAGAAACATTGGCACATTTATTAAAGTACGATTCCGTGCATGGCACTTGGTCACATGATGTTTCTCATGATGACAATAATGTAATTGTTGACGGGCAAGCCATTCGTGGAACGCAAAACAAAGCGATTAATGATACCGATTGGTCTGAATGTGATTTAGTCATTGAAGCCTCAGGTAAAATGAAGAAAACCGAATTACTGCAAGCCTACTTAGAGCAAGGTGTTAAGAAAGTGGTTGTCACTGCGCCCGTAAAAGAAGAAGGTGTGCTCAATGTAGTCTTGGGTGTTAACGACCACCTGTATGATGGTGATCAACATGACATAGTGACGGCAGCGTCTTGCACCACAAACTGTTTAGCCCCCGTGGTGAAAGTGTTACAGGATAAAATCGGCATTAAACATGGTTCGATGACGACTATCCACGATATTACCAATACTCAAACCATTTTAGATGCACCACACAAAGATTTACGCAGAGCACGTGCCTGTGGCATGAGCCTTATTCCAACTACCACAGGCTCTGCAACAGCGATCACCCATATTTTCCCTGAATTAAAAGGCAAGTTGAACGGTCATGCGGTACGTGTACCACTGGCGAATGCATCAATTACCGATTGTGTCTTTGAAGTTGAGCGTCCAACAATACACTTTGATTATGTTTTCTCCTCCTGGTAGCTTTTTCTTTTGCCCGCTTTGTCGCTTAAAGAAAAGCTCGCATTGTGCGTTTTTGGGGTGAAGAGGTGTTATAAAAGCGTATTCAATTTAGGCTTTCCTATGCCCAAATTTATGGTCCTTATAGATATTTTATTGTTGGCCCTCATCGAACGCAAAGAGATCTCGGATAAGGATACATGGTAATAGAGGTTGCTAAATAGCAGGCTACCCTGATAGCTGCTCCTCGAGGCGGTGATCCATTTATCTGGTTCGATAAGCTGCTTTTAGCCTAGCCCGCTCGATTCATTCCAATGTCACAGCATTCTTTATGCAAAAAACTGGAAATCTTCGAGCGGCCGTATCGAACTTAACTTACGATTTTGATAAGCCTGATACGCTAGTTCACTTTTTCTGTACCTTCGAACACCTCGCGGTGGGCAATCCAGTCAGCTGCCAGTTCACAAAAACGAATAAAGTGAGCCGTGCTTTCATGGTCATCAAGCGCCTGTTGGCTGGCCCATTGCTCGACAATGTAATAGCGATTGGACGATGTGCAGGCTAGTTCATAGCGAAGTGCACCGGCTTCTTTTCGGCTTTCACTGACCAGTACCTTAACGGCCTGTTCAAAGTCAGTAATACAGCTTTCATGTATAGTTAGCCCTACTAATAAAGTAATCATGTTGTTTTCCTGTTAGTCACGGTTAAATAGTACAATGGGACAATGGCTAGCATGACCATCACAACACCTGCTGCCGGTGTGAGCGCTATTTCACCAATAGACACCAATCGCCCGCCTGCTGATTCACCCAGTGCAATACCGAGATTAAAAGCCGAAATATTGAGCGCTGAGGTGAAACCTACAGCTTTTGGCGTGTACGTTTCGGCGATACTTAGCATGCCTGCTTGCAGCGATGGTGAGATTGCAAAGGCTAACATTCCCCAAATAAACAAAGTCGCGACCATTAGCCATTGTTGGTGCATAGCAAATAGCAAGAATGACAGAGCTAATGCCAGGGCGATAAAAACACCTAGCAGGGTTTTATGCCAACCAAAGCGGGCCGCAGCGTTACCGCCTGCCAGGTTTCCAATAAACGTAGCAGCGCCAAATATTAATAAAAGCATGCTGGCCGTTTGTTCGGTGAAATCGCTAATTTGTGTCATGATGGGCGTAATGTAGGTAAAGGCGGTAAAGGTGGCACCGAAACCTAAAGAGGTCACCCCCATCATGGCTAGTATATTAGGGTTCTTCAAGGCAGACAGCTGCTTGCTTAAGCTGGCAGGGGGCAAAATATCTGGTTTTGGTAACATAGCCGCAGTGGCAACCAAAGAAATAGCGGCTATTACAAATACCACCACAAAGGGCCACTGCCACCCAGCGAAGTTGCCGATAAAGCTTCCCAAGGGCACTCCTATCACCATTGCTAGTGTTAAACCTGCGAACATCAGGGCTATAGCTCGTGATTCGTGTCCTTTTCCTGCAAGAGTCGCCGCAACGGTTGCGCCAATGGCAAAATAGCTGCCGTGCGCTACAGCGGTTAGGAGCCGGCCGATTAACAACAATTCATAGCTTGTTGCAATGGCAGATATCAAATTGCCAAGGGAAAATATGGCAATAAGTGCCAGCAGCACCGATTTTTTATTAAACCGGGCTAGCAAAAGAGTGACAACAGGTGTACCGATGGCAAGCGCCAGAGCATATAAACCCACGAGCGACCCTGCTTTGTCCAGCGAAATATCAAAGTCACTCGCAATACTGTTTAGCACGCCCACCACAATAAATTCAGCGACGCCAATAGCAAATGCCGTTAGCGATAACACATAAATACTCGGGTGCAGACGAACCTGGTTAGCCATAAAGCGCCTCCTGAGCCAGCTTTTCGTCGGCATGCAAAGTAGCGCCAGCCACACCTAGCCCGCCAATAACTTGGCCTTCTTTGTCTCGAATAACCAAGCCGCCACCAAAGCTGATCATGCCGTCATTGGTTAACTCAAGTGTATAGAGCTCTGAACCGGCACGAGCCATCTCTCCCAAGTCTTTTGAGTCGGCATGAAATAAAGCCGCTGTACGCGCTTTTTTTATGGCAACGTCAATTGTGCCCAGTGCCGTATTATCCATGCGCGAAAAGAATACCAGAAGGCCCGCAGTATCGACTACTGCAACACTGATATTAAACCCGTCACGTGTTGCTGCTTGCTGGGCTTTACTAACTAGCTGTTTTGCTTTTGCTAATTGCATTACTAGAACTACCTCCTAAAAGTGATGGACGGTAGCGTAAGGGCAGTTGTCGGCAAACAAAACCATGTGAAGCGAATAGAACGCCAGGTTTGATAATGTCGAACAGTTTACTGTTATGGGACGAAATGAACCCGTTGTAATTGTTTGGCCAGGGAATGTAGGCGATGTTCAGTGAGCCGTGCTGCAGGGCCTGCTATTCCCAAAGCAGCAGTAACCGACCCATTGTCATACAAGGGAAGCGCGAGGCAATTCAAGCCAATTTCGGCCTGCTCTAAATCAAGTGCATAGCCTTGGTGATAAATTACTGACAACTCGCTCGATAATGCGCTGCTCACCTTATCAGCTTTGCGTAGTTGGCGTACTAGCTCTGGAGTAAAAGCTAAAAACACTTTGCCGATAGCCGAAGTTTCAAGTTTTTCCCGTCTCCCTCTGGGATTCGCCAATCGCAGACTATCACCGCCCCGGATAGCTTCGACATAGACATAGTCTTGCTCACCGGCGAGCATAGCCAGATAGCTAGTCTCTTGTGATTGGCTGGCTGCATAATTCAGTAACGTCTTGTAATGAGCGCTTATCGACTGATGATGCGCGATCACTGGTTTCGCAAGGTTACCTAACCGACTACCCAGAATATAAAACTTGTCCTGACGCTGCACATAGCCAAGGGCAACTAGCGTATTAAGTAACCCGTGTGCAGTGGTTTTATTCAGCTCACAATGGCGAACAAGCTCACCAAGCTTTGCTTGGCCTCCCATTACTGTTAATGCTTCAAGTAAGGCAAAAGCCCGTTCAACGGATTGGATTTTTTTTAAAGGATTAGACATATTCATACTTTTCCAGAGTTTACTCCTGATAACCTTCTCTCCAAGACTCCCTACAAAAAACAACTGGTGTGTATGGTCAGCTCTAATTCAAAACTGCTGGAGCAAACTTGCACTCTCGAGCTCACCTCAAAACAGCGACTGCTTGTTTTTACAAAGAAACAATTTACATGGTTCTCACGACCAAGGATCTTTTTTGAGCGAGGATATAATCGCACTATTGTTATGTCAGCTTCGAGTTTCTCATCAGAGTCCGACTTATTATAACAGACTGATTTAATATCCTTTTTACCTACTTTCATCTTTCCTGACGACAAACTTAAAGTGGTTAAGCTCGAAACTATGCCCCCACTTTTTGAAGTCATTCTTGTCCAGTTCTCTGGAGCCTGCCAAAGTAGAGTACACCTTTGGATAATCGATAAGCTAAAGATGTATCGTGATGTTGATTGGGCTAGCCATGTACTATAGTGGTTTAACAATAGAAATAACAAATGACTCTGAACCTGGGTTAAGGTCCCCTAAACCCGCATTTGAAATATGCCCGAGTTCAAACCGGATTAACCAGTCATTTGAAATTTTGTTCTCTAGGAATATTCGCGAATAGAACTCGACTTTATGGCCCAAACCTCTTGGCCTATCTACAATTCCCAACTGACTACCTACACCCCAGTATAGCTCGCTATCTAACTGAAACGTCATGGTAAATCCAGAGCCGTAGTAATTGTATCCTTGCTCTGCTTTGAAAACAGAAAAGATCGGCTGCAAACCATAAAACCCTTTCAGTTTAGGCAGCTCGTAATCTATATGAACTGCATGCACGTCGGCGTCATCAAAAACTCCCCATACCCCGGCACCAATTCCCAACCTGGCATTATCGTTAGCGAATAAGTTAAAAGATAAAAATACGACAAATACAGAAATAAAATATCTCATAACAAAAATCTACACTCCTCAGTGCCTTACCAATATCAATCAATTGCCAGGGTAAACAGGCGAACTTTAATGTCACCAGCATACAAAGCAAGGGATAAAATTTTAAACAAACAATTGTTGTATAAAGCACAAATATAATTGGTTTAAATCGACTCGATTGAAAGTAAGCCCATGTCATACATAATTTTTTCAGACATGGGACACGTCTGGAAAACCTATAAGCAGAGTGACCCCCTCCCACAGGGCTTCAATGGAATTAGAAATCCACCAACCGCTTTAGAGTCTTTACTCAAAATGCACTTGCAATTTACACATTTGAGCTTACACGTGTACGCCAAAATATTTGTCGTGAAATCATTTTTAAACACATTGTCAAAGAATTTTCTGCACCACCAGTCGTGGGCTGGTTATTGGGAGCCATTAGTGCAATGCATGCTCCCGGCATGGCGTGATGGGTACTATCGCGCTCGAATAGAAAGTGTGAGGGTATTTACCAAGCAAAGTGTAGAACTTTTACTGGTGCCGGAAAAAGGGTGGCCGACACACAAAAGCGGCCAACATTTAGCCTTAACGCTAAACATAAACGGACGTTTAGTAACTCGGGTATTTACCATTGCCTCTAGCGCCGAACAACTGGAAGCGCAAAACACGCTACGTTTGTTGATACGCACCCAAGATAAAGGTGCGTTAACTGCTCACTTGTCGAAATTAACCCGAGGAGAGTGGGTAAACATCTCAAAGCCACAAGGGACGTTTTTGCTTCCCCGTACCGAGCAACCTGTGGTGATGCTGGCGGGAGGCTCAGGTATCACACCGTTTATAGCCATGCTTCACTCTATTCCTAAAGGTGATACCAGACCCATTACCTTGCTTTACTACGCAAAAAAGAATGCCCATTGGCTTAATACTGAGCTTGCGCAATTGCAGGTATCACTCCCGGGCTTTGAGTACCGTTTGCTTGAACGAGATAAAGATGGCGATGCGGTTAAAGCACTATCCCCATATACAGGCAAAAAGTGGTTGGTGTGTGGGCCAGAGGGGTTACACAAACAAGTGGCGCAGCTAGCAGAACAGACAAACACGCCTCTTGCAAGCGAGCATTTTTCAGCTACACCTAGGGTTGATTTGAGTACGGAAAGAGCGGAGTTTACCGTTACCTACAATGGCAAGCAGTTTATGATTGATAATCAACACACGCTTCTTGCCCACTTAAAAGCAAAACAACAAGAGGTCAACGCGGGCTGCGGCATGGGCATTTGTCATCAATGCAAATGTGTAAAAAAACGAGGTGTGGTGCGTGACACTCGAACCGGTGAGCTCTCTGACAATACAGAGCAGTTAATTCAATTATGTGTGTCGCAGGTAGTAAGCGACGTGGAGTTAGTTAAATGAATCTCTCTCAATCGACCGATTTCGACAAGCTGGCCTGCCAGTTAGATGCTGTAAAAGCCGATATAAAGGCCAAACTTGGCCAAGAAGATGCCAGTTACATTCGCGGCGTGATTTTAGCTCAGCGCTTGTTTGAATGGAGCGGACGCATTTTATTGATGCTTGGCTTTATTCTACCTGTGCTTTGGGTTGCGGGCGTGCTCTGTCTCGCCATTGGCAAAATCCTGGATAACATGGAAATTGGCCATAATGTGATGCACGGTCAATACGATTGGATGAATGACAAACATATCAACTCAAAATCGTATGAGTGGGATATCGCTTGTGACGGGGCAAGCTGGAACCGGGTGCACAACTACGAGCACCACACTTTCACCAATATTATCGGTAAAGATCGCGACTTTGGTTATGGTTTACTACGTTTATCAAATGACTTTCGCTGGAGAGTGAAAAATCTGTGGCAATTCGCTACCTATTTGGTGTTAAGCATGCTGTTTCAATGGGGGGTGTCATACCATGAAATGGCCGCCGAGCGGGTGTTCTTCTGAAAAAAGAAAGACAACCGTGACTACAAAGTGCTCCATAGTGAGTTAAAAAGGCGCTTTTTTAGCAAAGGTGCGCGTCAGCTGGTAAAAGACTATGTTTTGTTCCCCCTGCTTGCCGGCCCATTATTCTTGTGGGTGTTAACCGGCAACTTAGCCGCGAACTTGCTGCGTAACTTATGGACGTCGACGATCATTTTCTGTGGTCACTTCACCGGTAAAGTGGAGACCTTTAAGGAAGAAACATGCAAAAATGAATCACAGGGTCAGTGGTATTATCGGCAGGCATTAGGCTCGTCCAACATTAAAGGCGGAAACCTGTTTCACATTCTGACCGGGCATTTAAGCTTTCAGATTGAGCACCACCTGTTTCCAGATATTCCGGCAAAACGCTACCGAGAAATCGCGCCAAAGGTACAATCCATCTTTAAAGAGCATGGTATCCATTACAATACAGGGGGTTTCTTTCGCCAGTATTTCTCCGTGCTCAAACGCATAGTGCGCTATTCCTTTCCATAAGGTGACAAACTTTCTTTGCATGACGCTGCTGGTAAGCCTCAACGAGTTGCAATGTTATTACTCGTTGAGGCAGGGCTATTTCATCTAATATTATGTGGATGGCACAATGTAAAACTTGCCGGAAATACTATATAGCTATCCTCGCCCCCATGGAAAGTTTGTTGACCTGCTTAAACCTATATATCGTTTGATTCAGACCAGATGCGCAATTCATCTAATATGTGCAGTGCAGAACGGCCGAACTCGGTCAATTCGTAGGTTACCGCTATCGGCCGGGCATTAATCACCTTACGTAACACCATACCCTGCGCTTCCAATTCTTTAAGGCGCTGGTCGATTATTTTCTTGCTGGCGCCGCCTAACATCCGGGTTAAGTCATTGAATCGTACAGGTTCATCTTTTAGGTGATAGATAATAGAGCCGGTCCACTTGCCACCGATCAACCGCATACCTTTTTCAATGGCGCAAGGCTCCAAACACGCATTTAAAACTTTTTTTCGACCTTTACTATCTGTTTTTACGACACTTTCCAAAACAATCTCTCCATCGGCAGGGTGGTTACCAAAAGTATACTAATTGAAACTTATTTCTAGGTAACTATTATAAACCAACAGTTTTGAAATGCACACCTTAATCAAATTCAACTCGTGGAGTGATACTTATGAAAAACGTCTTAATTATTAACGCGCACCAGTACTACCCGTTTTCTGAGGGCAAGCTAAACGCTGCCCTGGTGGATAAAGCCATTACCCATCTGGAAGGCAAAGGTTATCAAACCCGTGTCGTCACCATGGAGCAGGACTTCGACGTTGAAAAAGAGCTGGAAAATCACCAATGGGCAGATGTAGTGCTGCTGCAAACGCCGATTAACTGGATGGGTGTGCCCTGGTCGTTCAAGAAATATATGGATGAAATTTATACCGCGGGCATGGGCGGCGCCCTGTGTAACGGCGATGGTCGCCACGAAGATAACCCCAAGGCCAACTACGGCAAAGGCGGCACCTTGACTGACACCAAATACATGATGTCGCTGACCTTCAATGCCCCGGCCGAATCGTTTGATGATGCAAACGAGTTCTTCGATGGCAAAAGTATCGACGACCTGCTTTTCCCCATGCATATGAACTTTAAGTTCTTCGGTATGACACCGATGCCGACATTTGCCTGTTTCGACGTAATGAAGAATGCTGACGTCGACAGCGATTTTACGCGCTTCGAAAACCACTTAAACAGCCACTTTTAAGGAGACGTTATGTCCTGCGAATTAACTTACACAAACAAACTACATCCGGGCAGTGTGTTTCCAACCATGTCCGCCACGCTTTTAGACGGCGAAAAGGTCACTCTTGGCAAACCGGCAAACGGCGCCGATTGGCAACTGGTGGTCGTTTACCGTGGCCGCCACTGCCCTCTTTGTACACGTTACCTTAACAATCTGGAGCAGTTTAAAGCAAATTTGCTTAACACCGGGGTCGATGTCATCGCCGTATCCGGCGATAGCAAAGCGCAGTTACAAGAACACCTGGCCCAGCTGGATGTCTCCTTCCCGCTAGCCTATGGCCTGACTCTGGAACAAATGGAAGAGTTGGGTGTGTATATTTCAGATCCCCGCTCCCCACAGGAAACGGATCACCCTTTTGCCGAGCCAGCGCTGTTTGTTGTAAATGCCGAAGGCAAGATTCAGGTGATGGATATTTCAAACAACCCCTTTGTCAGGCCCGAACTCTCGGCCTTGGTAAGCGGTCTGAGCTGGATCCGCGATCCGGGCAATAACTACCCTATTCGCGGTATGCATCTATAAGGAGAAAGATCATGAGCACAGGAAAACTTGTCATGCTGGGCCTGGTGAGCACGTTACTGTGCTCATCGTACGCCTTCAGCAAAGAAGCCGAACACGCGCACATCGCCTCACCGGATAAGTACGAAGTCTTGCTGGAAAACGACCAGGTACTGGTTTTACGTATGACCTTACGCCCCGGTGAACACGACCTTTGGCACAAGCACAATGCAGAAACCGTGTATTTTGAGCGCGGCGGCAAAGCCCGGATAAAAACCGCCGACGATACACAGCTGGAGCTGGATATTCCAGATGGTTATGCGATGTGGCACGACCAATGGGAGCACCAGGTATTTAACCTCGGTGAAACCACTATCACGGCCATTATCGTTGAGCGAAAATGATATGGATCCAATCAAACCACTCAAGATCGATATTATTTCCGACCCGGTGTGCCCTTGGTGCGCAATTGGTTTCTACCGTTTGCGCCAGGCACTGAACAGGGTGAAGGGTACGCTTGCGGTCAAAATCTCCTGGCATCCGTTTGAGTTGAACCCGACCATGGCGCCACAAGGAGAGAATTTGCGTAAGCACCTGGCCAAAAAGTACGGCACCACGCTTGAACAAAGCATCCGGGCAAGAAAAATGCTGGCAGAACTCGGCAAAGAGGTGGGCTTTGAGTTCAACTATTTCGATGAAATGAAAATGCTCAACACCCATGATTGTCATCGCCTGCTGTTTTGGGCCAAAGATTCGGGCCTTCAAACCAGGCTGGCGGAGGCCATGTTTGAAGAGTTTTTCAGCAACAGAGGTGACTTCTCGTATGAGCGGTTGCTCCGGTTGGTCGCAAAGCTGGGTCTGAACTCCGACGAAGCGAAAGATATTTTGACCCGTCGGGCCTATAGCCGGGAAGTAACCGAGCAACAAACAAAATGGCGGAATATGGGCATTCAGGCCGTGCCTGCGGTTATCTTTAATAATGAGAAACTGTTTACCGGCGCCCAAGATGTCGACACATATCAAAACGTACTTGAAGACTATATCAACCAAGAGAGGTGAGAAGATGTTTACCTATTACGAACCGGATACCGCTCCCGAAGAGTCTAAACCCATGATGCAGGGATCCCTTGCCAGCTTCGGTATGCTGCCTAATTTACATAAGGTACTGGCGGAAGCACCCATTACGTACAAGGCCTACAATGAGACCTTCTCCTCATTTATGCAGGCAAGTAGCTTATCGCCACTAGAGCAGCAGGTTGTCTTTATGACTGCCAACTTTGAAAACAACTGCCACTATTGTGTGCCGGGTCATACCTGGATGATGAAATCGGCAAAAATGCCCGATGAGGTGATTAATGCGCTCAGAGAAGGAACGCCTCTACCCGATGAAAAATTGCAGGCCCTTCACGATTTCACCAAGGCGCTTTTGGATCATCGCGGGCATATCGGCGACGAAAAACTGGCGGAATTTCTCGGCGCCGGATACACCAAGCGCCAGGCCCTGGAAGTACTGACCGGACTGGCTGCCAAGTTGATTTCCAACTTTACCAACGCTTTGGCCCACACAGAAGTCGATGAGCCTATGAAGCCCTATGCATGGGAAAAACCAGGAACCTAAGTTATGGCTTTAGAAAATCACCCTATGTGGCGTCTTCCTCGCCATCACTTAGATACAGAAGACGCTCACGATCATGTGCACTGGGTAGAGCTTTTTTACGACCTCATCCATGTGGTCATTATCTTCTTGCTCGGTAACTTTTTAAGCGACCATTTGTCCGTCAGTGGTTTTTTGGGTTTTGCCGGCTTATTTATTTCAGTCTGGTTTGCCTGGGCTGACTCCAGCGTTTTTAACTCGCTATATGTCAGTACAGATGTGAAACATAGGCTGATCATGGCCAGTCAAATAGTTACCGCCATGGTCATGGCGGCATCTGTACCCCATGTGTTGGGCAAAGGCTGGATGTACTTCGCTCTGGCCTTTGCAGCAAACCGCCTCATCACCACCTACCTGTACCATAGAACCCATAGCTTAGGTGTTGAGGAATCACGACTTGCGCATCATGTGAGTCGGAACTTCTTTATTCTGTCGCTTGTTTTCGCAATCAGCGCGTTTTTACCAGCCCCCTATAGTTACGTATTGTTTGGCATAGGCGTCGCGTCTATACAGCTGCTTTACATGGCACCTAAGGTAGGCGTGCTTAACAACAAACGCTTTCTTCCTCGCTTGGGCCATATGTCTGAACGCTTTGCGTTGTTAATGCTGATCGTTGTCGGTGAAGGTTTTTTTAAACTGGTCATCACACTGTCGCAAAAAGGCATATACAAGGTCGACCCAAGTGTTTTAGTTAACTTTATGTTCGGCGGTATTGCTGTCTTTGTCCAGTGCTGGATCTACTTCGATTTTGTCGGCAACGGTAAACCGAAAAATCAGGATAAACGGACATTAGTCAATTGGTGGCTGGGACATCTTTTCCTTATGTTATCAGCCGTCATGGTAGGTGTCGCCCTGGCCGGGGAGGTTAAGGTCGGCTTCTGGGAGCCCTACCCATTGAAATATGGCGTTATTGGCTGTATCGGGTTGGCATCATATTTACTTTGCTTGCTTTGGATTCAATTTAACATTGAGCCCCGCGTGGCCCACCGCTTCGCCACAGCCAAGGTACGTATGATAGGGGTGATAATGGCCCTGTTCACATTAGTAATTCTGCCTTATGTACCCGCCATTATAGGTAACCTGCTGTGGGGAGGTGCCTTGATATCGCAAATAGCTATCCCGGTTACCAGGGCCTACCTAACGTTCTCCAAAGAAGAGTTAGCTAAGAACACCTGAGTTATTCAAACGCCCTTTCAGTCGTTCGGCAAAAGGGCCGCTTTGCTTCTATTTCAGATATGAATATTATGACGACACCGACCCTCAAACAAAAAACATACGCGCTCCTTGAACTCGGCTTTGACGGCCCCGGCTGCGCTAAGCTGCTCAGCGGGTTTATTGTCTTGTTGATTGTCGGTAATGTTATCGCAGTCATACTTGAGTCGTATGCCCCTATAGGTGAAAGGTATCACCACGTATTTACTGCCTTTAATCTGTTTTCTGTAATAGTTTTTACAATTGAATACTTGGCCCGGGTATGGATCTGTACCGAGTCACCCGAGTTCACACCTTTGCCCCCCTGGCTCGCCCGGTTAAAGTATATTGTCGGCCCTGTCGCCCTTATTGATTTAATCGCAATCGCCCCCTTCTTCCTGTCATTTATCCTGCCGCTCGATCTGCGTTACCTGAGAATGCTACGTATGCTTCGCTTGCTTAAACTGACTCACTATTTTAAAGGGCTAAGGTTGTTTGTTAGCGTATTAAAGCAAGAATTGCCAACCATAGGTGCGGCCATGTTTATTATGCTTGTGCTGGTCATTTTATCGGCCAGCGTTATGTACAGTGTTGAACATACGGCCCAACCCGACGAATTTAGCAGCATCCCCAGCGCTATCTGGTGGTCAGTGGTAACCATGACAACCGTCGGTTACGGCGATGTCATCCCAGTAACCTTTTTGGGTAAACTGATTGCTATTTTCATCATGCTGTTAGGCGTAGGAGTCGTTGCACTGCCGGCTGCCATGCTGGCAGCGAGGTTTGGTGAGGAACTAAGCGCAAGAAAGAAACACCTGGAGATTGAAGTGGCCCATGCACTTCAAGATGGTATTGTCACCCGGGCGGAAAGAGATGAGTTAGACGAGCTGGCCGAAGAGCTAAACTTGTCGAAAGATGTGCTAAATAAGCTAATTACCAGACGTAAATTGGCACAAATTAATATCCATACTTGTCCACACTGCCACAAGTCCATCCCTGCTCGGAACAGAAATGAGCAACCAGTTTGAGAGTATCAATAGAAAACCAGCGATGCTTTTCATTACTAGTTGAAAGCCTTTTTATCAAGCTATTCATGTCAGTGAAAGCATGCATCTGACAGAGAGTGAGTACAGAGCAGAGCAACTTGAACAATTGAACCACTTGGGGCCGTGTCCATTTTTACTTGGTTATAATCTATGTGATTAAGCGAATTAGTTAAACACGCTCGGGCGTCGAGCACCTGCTTGACAAGGGAGTTTCCAGTGAAACATGGTTACTCCCCGAATACTATTGCACGAAACTCAATACTGCTACGTTTGTTAACCACATTGCTTTCTTCGACTTCTAACAAGTCAACCGCTGAATGAGGTACACCTACAATGTTATTTTTTGACTCTGAGTCAAAAACTTTAAATAGCATTCCTTCTCCGGGCTTCATAAGGGATTTATAGAACCAACTATGTTTGGGGTTATAGGCAATCCCGGAAATCTCGCCGATTCTATCCGGATAAATAAGTTTCAACTTTCTGAAGTCGGCAGACTCAACTGTAGACAAATCAATAAAAGCGAGTGGTGACTCTTCAACTTCATTATTCACTGGCAACCAAAGGTTGATGAACTGATAGGGCTTTCCTCTTAGATCTGGCCTGTCTTGAGTTTGTAGATCAAACATGCGTTTGGCTGAAGACTTTGTATAATCATTATGGACTGTCTTTACAGGTGCTCTATTGTGTACTGTTTTTGTTTTACGAGTAGAGGAGCGATATGTGTGGTCAAATATCACACTATCTTTAACACCTAGTGTGTGTGAAATGAACGCTTGGACTCTTGGGTATAAATTGGATACCAGGGCTTGATCATCTTCAAAATTATCAAATTCCAGGTCGAAATAAACAGGTTTAAACCCTTGTACATCTAATGTGAAATTTTTCTCTCTCTTTCTCACATCGTTTATTTCGATGACACGGGTATCAATAGCTTGAGTAAGTTTTGTATTACCCGGACCGGATTGACGTTGATCAAATACAAGCTCTTTGTTTGGGTTTACATAATTAACTGAAAACATAGACACCTCGTTTCTTTGAAAGTAGGTCTATGTTATTCGTGGTGCTAAACCTTTTGAAACAATAAGTGCTTGTAAATGATACAGGTAAAACTTTATCGGATTAATTCGCCTAACAATTGAAGCAAACGATTAGCGTTGGCATCGTCATTTACTTTCTGATTTTTCAGCAAATATAGCGATTGCCAGGGCGTTGTTTCCTAAATCATTGAACTAATTTAGCCTTATGTGATCAGATCTCGAAAGCAAACACAGAGGCTGAACTTTGAAAGAAAAGCGTATCACCAACTGGCGCGAATACAACAAAGCCCTTATCGCCAGAGGCAACATCCAACTTTGGTTTTCCGAGGATGCGATTGAACAGTGGAACAACACGCAACATCACGGCGGTAAAGGCCGGGCTAATCATTTCTCAGAGCTGGCGATTGAGACCTGCCTGACTTTACGGGCTGTATTTCGCTTGTCTCTTCGAGCTGCACAGGGTTTTGTTTCCTCATTAATATCAATGATGAAGCTTGATTTGGATACGCCAACTTATAGCTGTTTGTGCAAGCGTAGTGCAGAGCTGGCAGTTCGCTATAGGCCACACTCCAGTGCATCCGGAGGCATTGATATTGTGGTTGATAGCACTGGTTTGAAGGTGTACGGAAATGGTGAGTGGCACGCAAGAAAACATGGTGCAAACAAGCGCCGAACATGGCGAAAGCTACACCTGGCAGTTGATCCAGATACACACCAAATCGTAGGCGCTGAGTTGTCCACAGTGTCTGTAGCTGATTCAGAAGTTTTGGGTGACCTACTCAGACCATTGCGCAGGAAGATCAGCTCAGTTAAAGCAGATGGTGCTTATGATACCAGAGGCTGTTATGCCGAAGTAGCAGCTAAAAAGGCCGAAGCAGTGATCCCACCAAGGAGTAACGCACAGTTGTGGGAGGATGGACATGCTCGCAACAGCGCGGTCATTTTAACAAAGCATATAGGCAGCAGTGAGTGGAAAAAATGTGTGAACTACCATCAACGTTCACTGGCGGAAACGGCAATGTACCGATACAAACAGCTAATGGGTGACAAGCTGGTCAGTCGTGGATTCAATCAGCAACACACTGAAGCGATGATCAAAGTGAAAGTACTCAATAGAATGACTAGGCTAGGTATGCCTGAATATCAGGGAAGCAGTTGAAATCTCGGTGTTACCTAAGTTATCTGGATTTGATCAACAAGGCCGATTGCCAGCTCAAGAACCCGGGTTGTTAGATGACCTTTGGCAGCCAAGCCGCAATAACACACAAATATCGAGGTAACTCATCGAGAATCAAGCTGGCCGCGTCATGTTTTAATTGCAGACTGAATGATCGTCTTAACCGTTTCTTTGAACTCCTCTTGATTAAGTGTAATGCTATAGAAAAACGCTCCTGAAACACAATCGTTCTAGTCGTTATCAATAAATAATTTATAGCTCTCTTGCGCTTTGTATTTTGCTTTTAAGCCCTCCAAATAACGCTTTGGTTAATTACGTGGTCTCTTTGAAACGTGTTAAAATCATAAATGCTCGTAGATACAATTGAAAAAAGTGGTCCCTTTTTAGGTTAAAATTATGAATGGTTTATCTAGATTAGATATAAAACAACTGAGAATTCTAATCGCGTTAATTGAGTTGCAAAGCTTGTCTCGAGTAGCGAAAAAAATGGGGTTAACACAACAAGCAATAAGCGAACAGTTAAGAAAGCTCAGGGATACATTTGAAGATCACTTGTTCATTCGACAAGGTAATAAAATGGTGCCAACTACAAAGGCACTCTCATTACAAGTTCCTATTCTAGAAGTGTTGAATAAAATAGAAGATATGCTCGCCCCTGATGAATTCGATCCGAGTAAATTCGAGGGCATTTTCACTATCAGTGCAACTGACTATGCTATTCATGCGTTGTTACCTAAGTTGATGAATAGAATTAGAAAAGATGCCCCTGGTTTGAAAATAATTGTTAGGGATTTCGAAAGTGATAACGTCAATGAGTTGTTAAGCTCAGGAGAGCTTGATCTGTTGTTAAGCTTTCCTGAATTTGTTCCAGAAAGCTTACCTTATAAGAAACTATTTGATGAGCAACATATTTGTATTGCTAGTAAGTACTCTAGCCTTCTTAAGCAGAATGTTTCTCTGGAAGATATTGCACACAGCCCACAAGTAATAGTGTCGCCGTCTAGGGCAAACTTAAGAGGCTCGCTAGAGCAATGGTTTAACCGCTTTGGCCTCAAGCGCAATATCATTATGTCTGTTCCAAGCTTTTCATCTGTACCCGAGATCCTACATACTACAGATATGGTAGCTTTTTATCCGTCGAGATTATTACCCAATGAAAAAGTTGCTATTTTAGACGTGGATGAGTTACCCCCACCTTTTGAAGTGATTGTTGGCTGGCACCCAAGAACAAGTAAAAGTAAAATTCATCAATGGATGATAAATCAACTTGAGTGCGTAGGCAGTGAGCACAGCCCAACAGGTGAGGAAGCAGGTAGAGCACATATCTAATAAAATGTACTAGTGTCGATTCAACCTAGCCTAGAATTGCGGTAATGGCAGTTTTACCAGCCAGTTTACATTGATATTGATTTACCGGAGATCACTCAGGCTCTGCACAAGGAGTTTACTTATATGAATTAGTGTGATTACCAAGGGGTACCGACAGTATAAGTACCGAGCGATTTTCACGTAATCACACTATCAATGTTACCGAGCTTCTTCTGGATCTCATGGTCTTCAGAGGATAGCTTATCAGGCTCCCTGACTTCGGTTACCTGTAGTTCCGCCCAGCGAAGTACGTATCAAACCGCTTATTTTACCCGTACGAATTTCAATTTTCTGGTTAACGATTGAGTGCTTAAGCGGTGAGTCGATGAAATAGAGTTTTCCTCTGAAGCTAAACGTATGGTCGTTGCAGATCTTCCGGTAGGCCTTTGTGATGCAGATATCATCAAGATTGATGTAGCGTGATACAGGCGTATATTCGGTGTTTGATGCTTTAGATTTTATCATCAGGTTTTTACGCCAGAACAGAACTGCGGGATGAAGACGTGTTAGAGATAGCTATTAGCGTCCGTCATGTCAGTAATATTGTGGAGCCGTAACCCCGATATCAATGCCTAAAGCAGCACTGAAATTTGGTCTGCAAAAGACTGCCAGCTCTGTACTACGCTTGCACAAACAACTATAAATCAGCGTACCCAAATCAAGCTTCATCATTGATATCAGTGAGGAAATAAGCCTTGTGCAGCTCGAAGAAACAAGCGAAATACAGCCCGTATAGTCAGACAGGTCTCAATCGCCAGCTCAGAGAAATGATTAGCTTGCCCATTACCGGCGTGATGTTGAGTGTTGCTCCACTGCGCAATAGCATCCCGGAAAACCACAGCTGGATATAGCCTATGACGAATAAGGGCTTTGTTTTAATCACGCCAGTTAGTGATACGCTTTTCTTTCAAAGTTCAGTCTCGGTGTTTGCTTTTGAGAGCTGATCACACAAGACTAAATTAGTTCAATGATTTAAGAAACAGCGCCCCTCAGAGACAAAAACCCCCAGTAAATTCTGGGGGTTTTGAAGTGGACTCTGCCTTTTCGGCAGTTATATGTCATTAGATGTGGATGTTTACTTCCTGACCTAATTTCAGCTGCCTATGCGGCAGAGCATTAACGATGTTCATTAGAAAATATACTTCCGCCATTTCCAGCTGCCTATGCGGCAGAGCATTATTAAAGTTAGCTTAAAAGTTGATTAATTCCATACAATTGAACCTCATTTCAGTAAATAACCCTTGTTGCATAACCTGCCCTTAACTCTTTGATATACAGCGCTCTGAAAACTGTCAAAATTTAAAAGGCTAATAGCGGAACACTGCCTTGGTGCTCTTTGTTTGTTGCAAAGCCGTAGCTGTTAAAAGTGTTTTGTATTGAATCTGTTGGCTCTAACCTTAAGTGCAATACAAAGTCGTTTTGGTTGCTTTTGCTGGCGATGGGTATTTTATGAAATGCGCTAATTTCTGTGTCAGTCGGCACGTACTGAGGAATGTACTCTTCACCGCGTGCTTCGGCTCTGCGTTTCGCGCGTTCCATTCGGCGGCGCTTTTCACCCATGAACAACTTACCTAGGCTTTGGTCGCGAATGATACGAACTTCCGTCGCATCAGCTGGTACAGTCTTGATAGCAGAGATTTCAAACAGCTTGTCGTGGGCCATCATTTCAAAGTAGTTTTGCTGACTTAGGTTTTTAAGTACGGCTTTATCTTCACTTACAAAAGCTATCTGATTGCCTAGATGTTTGTCGGTCCATTTGGGGAAGCTTACACCAATGTGGTTGCAGCTTCGTTTGTTCATAAAGCCGTGCAATATGCCAATACAGCGGCCTGCTAATAAGGTCACATCACAATTTTCTGGCAGGTAAGTAATGGTGAAATATGCTCGGCTCATTCTTTGGTCCTTTGGAATAACCCGCCTTTGATTAAAACGGCTGCTATGTAGTGAATATGGCTGGCTTGCTCTTGGTTTTTTAGGCCGTTTTGCTCCATTTCTTTTACGTATAGCGCCACTTTTTGTAGCTGTGAATAAAAGTCTAATCGGTTGCTTGGAGCGCGTCTGGCAATCACGTTTTTGTAGTCTGCGCCGTATTCGTGAACTCTTAGCCTCTTGTTTGAATCTTCATCGTACCAGTCATCAATCATTTGAATGGCAGCCCCCACCTTTTGTGAGTGAAAGCAGGCTGCGTCTTTACCTGCTACTTGGGTATAAACGTAAGCTCTTGCTACGTCATCGTTTTCTGCGAATGATTGGCTTGGGTAAATTTCTTGCCCAAAGTAGGTGTCTAGCTTGGCGGTTACTTCTAAAAAGCAAAAGCTATATGGGTCTTCTAGCCCTGATTGGATCACTTCTGTGAGGGTATGCAGTGCATCTTCAGCCTCGCGCCATTTGCCATCCCAGCGCAAACGGTTGGCTTTGGTGATACTGATAGGTTCAAACCCTTCGCCAATTATCTCTAAATCTACATTGGGTGATGTTTTGTTTCGCCATAACCATTCACACATGAGAATGTTTTTAGCGTAACGCTTTGCCAACTCAGCAAAGCCACCATGTTGCTTATAGGTGTTCATAAATCGCGTTAGCCAGTAACTTACTTTTGGCTCACCACATACATTCGGTTCTAGGCTGTTTGCTTCTACTCTGAGAGAAAACCGACAATAGAGTTGTTGCACTGTAGGTGGCACATAACAAAGCTCTATGGTATGCGGATTACCAAAGGCCAAATCTTGCGGTGCAAGTTCTTTGGGTGTGGCTTCATTTTTATAGGCTTCGGCGAAGCCTGACTTTTGACCTCGGATTTTTTGCCGCTCAATTTGTAGTGGCTCAAAGTCGCTTTCGGATGTTTTATAAAAAAACACCGCCTTACCTGGCGAGAGTGATCGGGTGTATGTGAGCTGGCGCGGGAGTTTCATTAGTCGTACTCAAACTTGGCTTTTTTCATAAGCATAGATGCTTTTTTGCAATGCATGGCCCAAAACCCGTGATTAAAAAAATGCCGAGCGCCAGAGAGCCGAACCGTGACCGCATCTACACATTCAAGCAACCCAATAACAGGTTCAACATAGCAATGTAACTGGGTGATTGAGCCTTGCCTTGGCTTTGGTTCTTCAAGGGCTAAGTAACCCAGTGCAGCTGGCCGCATAGTTGGTCGTAGTGTTAACTGCTCAGCCAGTTCCTCAAAACTGCTTACCTCGACCGAGGTTGGATAAAGCCACGAACCACCTTTAGGTAACGAGCGGATGCGCTCAAATAATGCCAGTGGTTTTGTATAAACTTGGCACCAATCAATTTGATCATATAACGATGGCGGATGAAGCGTACCACCCGCATAGCGGGATGGAAATGCCGCTTTCAGCAGGTTTTCAGACAAGTCGTTAGCAACGGCTTGATTGTTGGTTTGCACTCTAAATACTAAATCAAAACATATATCGCACTTGGGTATTTGCATAATTGCCGAACGCAGCGGCACACGCTTTTGACCGTCTTTTTTGAGTTTGTTGGGCTCTGGTAACTGCTTGTTGTTGTGCAATTGGTAAGAGCGAACATACACGGCCACACCGATCACATGTACGCCACTGCCTAACAGCTTTTGCAGCTTGCATTGAAATTGATGCCCCAACCCCTCAAGCGCGGTGATTGATGGCATACCCATTATGTAAGGATTCGGCATTGCCTCGGCGTTGTAGACGCGCAAATTCTGACAATGCACGTACTGAATATGCTCCGCCTCAAATTCATCTGCTTGGTTATTTTGATGCGATAGCACATAGCTAAGTTGCGCTTTTAAAACAGGCATTAGTTCTGGATGATAAGCGTAACGCTTTAAGTATTTAAGTCCACTCATCTGCCTGTTTAGCTCTTGGCTTAAAACAAGCTCTGATCGTTTGTATTCCTGCGTGGCTAAAAGCTTTACAGGCTCTGGATCTGAGTTATTTATCGCTTCGTTTTGCGCCAACTTTATAAGCTTTTCCAACCATCCATAAAGTGCTGTTCGTAACGTCTTAGTTGCAGCAATACGTGCCAAGCGCTTTTGCCTAAGCGTATTAAACAGCTTTGACTTTGATAGCACCAGCAAAGCCTCACTCACTGTTTTGCTATTTAATGCCGACACATTAAAAAGCCGTTGCTCGTCTTGGCTGTAGTAGTCGTTAACGGTTCTAGATCTATAAGTTTTGGCAAAGTACTTAAGCACATTCACTCTGCCGCCCTGTGCGCTTGGCAGCTCTCCAATATTTGCAGGGCGATTGTGTTCAATAGCCCCGCGTTTAAGCAAACCGCCGCGCGTTGCTATTTGCAGTGCAGCTAAAACTGCATGGCTCACAACGGGGGAAATACTTAAGTAGTCATGTTCAATTGGAATAAGTAACTGAGGGGTGTAATTACTAATTTGCTCGGGCAAGTCTTCACTAAGGAGCTGTGCGGCTATTTGCTCACACACTGCTACCACATCCTTTTTTAACAAACCAAGCTCTCTAAACTGCGCTACCCAAAAGCCTTCTTGCTTAGCAAGCAGCTGTGCCAAACAAACATATTCACCACGCCAAACAACGCCTGTTAAAAACAACTTAGCATGATTGATTTTAGCACTGTTGTGTGACCAGCCGAATTGTGTTGGGTAACTGGCACTGCTGACTACCCTAAGCCCATCATCAACCACATGCGCCAATAACCTTTGGTGGCTGACACGAATATCAGGATACTTTAAATTATGAGTATGATACCACTTCACTTCATCAATACAGGTTTTAAGGTGTTGCTCATCACGCAACGCGGCTTTGGCGACACTTACACTCGTTAAATCTTTAATGTCTTTTCGCTTGTAGGTAAGGTTAATTAAAATCACCAACGCCTGAGGTTCACTCCCTGTAATATCAACGTGTTCAGAGTATGGTGCAAATGCGGCTCGTAGCGTTTGGGTAAGCTCTTTGGTTGAGGTATTTTGAAGTAGTCTGTACAGTTCCATTGATCACCATGGTGGTACAAATTGTTGTTGATTATTAGGTATGTTCGGTGCAAAAGACTGTTGTAGTTCAATGACCTGCCTAAGGTAAAACACGTTATTACTCGGCTTTAAAAACGTATTTTTTTTGGGTGGTTGAGCAGCTGCTAAAAAGCCCTCTTCGTACAACCTAAACACTTGCTCAGTACTTGTGCCAAGAATTACGGCTGCATCGAGCATTGAGAGTAGTAGATCACCTAAGTTTGGATGCTTTTTCTTAGGGTTTTGCTCAACGAGCTTGATTAAAAATGCAATGATGGCCAACTGCACCGTGTTATAGCCTTGTGAGTCAGTGCTGGCCAATTTGCTGTCTTTAAGCAAGCTACCAAATACGTCACGAAATGGCGTGTGGTTGAAAGGCCTCAACTGTTTAACTATAGCAAGTTCAATGATGTTACTTAGTTCATCCTCAAACCCGTTGGGCCAGTTAGAAAAGTAGCTGACAAACAGCTCACTGAACTCATCGTCATCAAAACTGATAGATTGTCCCTGGCTAAACCAAACCAAAAGTCCAACGAGCTTTGCAGCAGCATTACCTGCAAGCGCATTTGCCAATTTTAAATCTGCTTGGTTTGCCTTTGGGCCTTGCTTGATGGCAGCACCACATTCACACTCAACAAACGCCTCAGACGCTCGGTAATCAATTTCAGCATCACATTTCCCACATATTCTGGTTAATTGCTGATTGTGCTTGTGACAGGCTTTATAGGCTCTTAAATGCCAGAGGTAAGGTATGTGCGTATCTCGCTTTAAACATTCAGTGCAAACAGGTATGCCAGACTTGCGAAGCAACTGACGAGGCACCAATAACCCACCACGAGAAACCGCCGTGATAGCGCCAAACTGTGTATTGCTGCGAAGCCAACATAAATTAAGCAACCCAGACGCTTCAACCCCTGACAACTGCGCAACCAACCGCAGCGCACGAACCCGAAAGTTACTTGATTGCGATGCCTTATACACATCAACCGAATGCAACTCGTTTGGAAAAGCCCCCTCCAGGTCGTGATCTTGTGTAACCAGCCAGTCCCACAAAATATCAGCCATATCAGCAAAGCCAAGGTAGCCATTGTCTTGTGACAAACGAAGCAAATAGCTTTCAATGGTTTCGTCTGGGTAAGGAGTTGTTTGGGAGAGGAATTGCATTTCAAACCTAAACTAAGGATTTCTTAGCTTAGGTTTAGCTGAAAGAAAACCAGTTGTCAAAAGACCATTATTGACTTAGATCACCCCCCCCAATTATTACATAGTAGTAATATAATTATAACTTAGCTATCTCTAAGGATGTATTGAAAGCGGTTGAAACTAGTGAAAACTCATAGATCAAAATAAGGAGGTCTAGATGGTCTGCAATTGTTGTGGAAAGAAGCTAAATAGTGGAATGATCCACGTAAACGACCACAATGGTCAAAAATTTAAATCATGTCCGCACTGCTCAGATGCTAATGGTTCTGAACACGTATACCACCCTTACCCAAATAACTTCGGAAAAACTCCGGCAAGAAAAACAGCTCGCAATCCGGATGGCGATCAAAGCTACTGTATCGATTGTCGACACCTAGCTAAAGGTAAAGCATCAATCGCATTCACAAATGGGCGAACATGCGGATCGTTCAATTGAAATCATCACTACAAGTTTATAAAAACGATTCAGTGAAATGGTTATCGACACTTTCAAACGAAAGTGTCGATTTAATTATCACTGACCCACCCTATGAGTCGCTAGAAAAACACCGCAAAGTTGGAACAACCACAAGGCTCAAACATAGCAAAGCATCCAGCAATTCTTGGTTTGCGATATTTCCTAATTCACGCTTTGAAGAGTTACTTGTCGAAATATACCGCGTGCTTAAGAAGAACTCTCATTTTTATTTGTTTTGTGATCAGGAAACTATGTTTGTTATCAAGCCAATAGCTGAAAAAGTCGGCTTTAAATTTTGGAAACCAATCATCTGGGATAAGGTATCCATTGGTATGGGGTATCACTATAGAGCCCGTCACGAATACATCCTTTTTTTCGAAAAAGGAAAACGAAAGTTAAATGACTTAAGCATCCCTGACATACTTTGTCATAAAAGGGTTTTTAAAGGTTACCCTACCGAAAAACCCGTTTCTTTATTTGAAGTACTGATTTCACAAAGCAGTGTTGAAGGCCAACTTGTTGCTGATCCTTTCTTTGGCTCTGGCGCATCTTTAATTGCAGCAAATAATCTCAATAGAAACAGTGTAGGGTGCGATATTTCTGATGACGCTCATGCCTATCTGCTGGATAGAAAGGAACGCAAATAATCTGGCGATTAGCGTTCCTCATTTCTATTTAATCTAATGTGCTCCAAGAGCGCTTTACGAGAGTCTGAATTGAGCTTACCTAACTCACAAATCAATTCAGCCAGATCATCTTCTTCACAATAAAAATAAGCTACAGGCACTCCCAACTCGTCTGCTATACGCTTCATTGTTGTAAAGTCTGGTGCATGCTTACCTTTTTCGTACTGGTTCATTCTTGCGCTGGCCGTGTTGGGCTCCATACCTAAAGCAATGCCTAGCTGCTGTTGCGTGTAGCCAGCTGCTTTACGGGCTTCTTTTAGGCGTAAGGGCGTTGGTGATTCCATGAGTACCTTAGCTACTAACTTTAATAGCTAAGATTCTCTTAGTATAGCGCCCACTTTGGTACTAAGGAATACTTAGCTTTAACTTACGCAATTTCTGATGCTTTCTAATGCTTTTTAACTTTTCCATTAAATTATAATGAGCACAAGAAATGAATAATACTCGTACATGCACTCACGGTGTTGTGCCGAACTAGTAGCTAAAAAGGGCGAAGTAGTGATCATTCCAAGGTGTAACGCGCAGTTTTGGGAGGATGGACATGCTCGGCAACAGCACGGTCATTTTAACTAAGCATATAGGTAGTAATGAGTCGAAAAAGTGTGTGAACTACCACCAATATTCACTGACGGAAACGGTAATACACCGGTACAAGCAACTCATGGGTGACAAATTGGTGAATCGCCTATTCAATCAGCGACATGCACCAGCGATGATCAAAGTGAAAATGAACTAAACCCTATATAAAAAAACACCCTAACCATGGAGGAAACTTATCAAAAAACGGAATATAAATTTTCCTAATACGAATACAAACAAGTTTACACCCAGATAATAAACATTCATCCGAAACGCGCAAGTAAACTAGCTAACTATGAAATCAACTGCTAACGTGTCACACGAATTGTTGTTTAAGGGGAGTAACAATTATCTCCCTCTTTGGCTTCGACCTCATGCCATTTTTGCTGTGTCAGAAGGGTACAAAGTTTCGCCATTCACATTCCAAACAGCTTTAACTGGGTTCTAAATTGAAAATTCAAACTAAGCTCGTAATTTTAAGCCTGCGGTTTCAATTTCTCAACTTGACTTAATATATAGAAAGAATCAGAAACTGTATCATTATATTTTTGACTTTCGAATTGTTCCAAAATACCTATGTATTCCAGAATATTACGCTCGCTAAATTCAACTCCAAGACTTTCTCTGGCTAGATTTAGTTCGATCAACCCTTGCATCTTTGACGAAAATAATTTGAATCTATCGTTTTGTCGTGTCCAACCAAGCGTTCTATCAACAAGAAGAGGCAAAATACACAAAGGTGCAAAAACAACGACCCCTAGCGCGATTGCATGTATTTCGTAATAAATCAATGCTGAAATAGAGTAGATGGTGGCCATCATCAACAAATTAAAAGCGAGTTTATGTAATAACCTCGATGTTTTACTCATCCCCTCGTATTTTAGGCCTACAAATACTAAATGAACTAAAACAACGGCGAATAACGAGCAAAGCACATCTTGGGATATGTAAACGGAAAAAGGTAAACTTGGGACTAAAGAGGTCACGGCTTTACTCCCTATGTCTTTTACAAACCCCAACGCAAATATAGTTGAATAAAAAACTAGCATTGGAATAGTAAACAGAGGAATACGACGTATCACGTAACGCTGCCAATAACTTGCTTGCTGCTTTGAGTCAAATTCCTTCTTTTTGGCTGCTATCTTAGTTTGCAATTCGTCGTAGGTTGATATGGGCTTATTATCTTGATCACTCATTACAGCTCACTCTTATTAAATGGGTTCAAATACAGGTAGGTGATTGCGGTGAAATTGTTCTAATCCAAATTGCCGGATAGACTCTAACCAACGTTCTGCAACTGTACTTCCGATGCCCTGTTCTACTGCGGCCTCCCGTAGCAACATATACTCCGTGCGAAGAGTTGTAGGCATTATCCCAGGATCATCCGTATTGACTAACACTTTGACTGGTCCTTTGCGCAAACCAAACCGATTAAACATGTTACCATTCATCAGAACGGATTCATCGGGAGGGTTCCAGCGAAATATAGGATGTTCTTTGTGACTGTTTAGTCTTGCAATATAAACGTTTGAGGTAGGGTTAGTTTCGATAATAATACCCAGACTATCATATTGTGTGAGCAGATAGTCTTGGATTGCCGCCATAAACTCAAGCTCAGCTGGAGTATCTATGTCCTCAATAATTTTTTTGTTTTGGTTACGTCCTAATTGGCTTCGAGAAGATGGAAGTCCGATATTGTTCTGAGCCTCCCATTCATTTGCTACTCGGACAATTACCATAGCATCAGCCTCGTCACTGAGTAAACTTGAATGTCGACTCTTATAAATAATGGATGCATATTTTTCATCGTCGCAAAGACGCGCCCAATCAGGCAAAGCAATCACCTCCATTGCTGACATTGGTTTGTTGCCATGAAGTTTTTTCAGCTGGAAATAACAGTTTCTTCTTAACAACCAAGCTCGATATAGAATATCTGGCGTCAACTTATCCTTTTGAGCATCAAATAGATGAGCCTCGGATTGTGACTCAACCTCGTCATGAAACTTGGGCTGTTTTAACCAACTAACTTTATTGTAAAAGCGAACTATTCGCCGTTCGAGCAGCGGGATCACTTGTTGTGCGAGCGGAAGTTGAGTGCTTAAAACCGTTGCGTAGTGCCACATCCAGACTAAGTTGTCCAAATGCTCATCAGCATAGAGTACCATTTCACCCTGTCGTTGCGCCCATTTGGCTGGTTCAATACCAAGTGCTAACGCATGACCAAGTCTATCGCCCTCTCGCATGTCACAAAAACGAACAGTTTCATCAATGTGTCGCATGCCCGACAGTGGGTGTGCGTAATCTTCTCCCGCATGAATGCTAAAATGAAAATCCTTGCATGCTGTTTCAGTTGCACTTTTTGAATGTAATCCTGATCTTAACCAACGTAACATTGGTGCAAAATACTCAATTTTGAGAGCATTTTCATCACCTGCTACATCTAGGCCTCGAAACCACCTATTTGGTTGAAAATGAAAGCTTGGATTTAACTTACCTCCCAGAAAGGTAGATTCACTCCAACCAGATTGCGAATTTAATTTACGAAGTAATTTTGCTGCTTTCTTCCAATTCTCTTTTAAATCAGCTTTAGGCCTTTTTCCTATTCCAGCTAATTGTGAACGAGAAAAGTGGCCACAATAGTGCCAACGCTCTAAACTATCAATATAACGACGAGTACCTTCATTTAAAACAACTTCATGTTCCCCAAAGATGTACGGAGCTTTGGGTATTGTAACGTTTGAAGAAGAAAGGAGTGCTTGAGAAAAATTTTCTATACTTTTTTCTGTGAATGAAAAAAGTCCAGACTTAATTTCCGCAACATCACCTTTTCCTGCAAATATTCGGCGAATATTATCTTGATAAGGCTGGCCAACTTTACGTAAATAGCTGCCATTATAAGTTTCTACAAAACGCGAGAGCCCCTGACCATCCATAATCAAACGGCGTCTCAGCGCATTCATCGTTTGCCAAAAACAAAGTATTGCAACTCGGGTGGATTCAAAAGTACTGGAACTTTGATAAATAAAACTCAAAAATACATGCAACCACAACCAGCAATTTGCCTGTCGTTGACAAATTGCCTTCGCAAATTCAACCAGTAGCCATTGTAAGTTTAATTCGTTAATATTGTGCGGCAACTTCGCTATCAGTTCCCAATCATTACTCGTTCGAAATGACGCGTCACGTTCCTTTAACCAATGACTGAACGAATTAGCCTGCTCACTCTTTAATTGCTTATCTGGGCTACAATTGGCCGTCTTTGCAAAGCTAATAAGGTCAGCAAATAGGGTTCTAGCTCGGACTAATAGCTCGTCTGTCTGAGCATCGCTTAGCTGACCGTTAGCCAAAACCGCATTCCCGTTTTTTAGCGGCTTAGATTGGAACAAAATTTCATTAAAAATAAGACTCTCAGTGGTAACACCCCAAACATGAACATGGCCCTCAGCAAAAGGCTTCGCCGAATTTGCAGGAGGGGCAAAAAACGGCAATTGAGCATTAATAACCCGCCTAATATCGTGGATTTGGGGTATTGGATTTTGCTGTAACCAATCTGCAAGTTGCCAGCCTACTAATAACGAAGGATCAAGCTCTGCGGCAAGGCGCACATAAGCTTGGGTCTTTGACTCTCTAAATTGCAGGTAATCACCATTGCGTATCAATAACGTATCTGCTAATTCGTCCAGCCATGGCAAATGAGAGCTAACAAATAAGCCAGCATGGCACTGCTGACCCATTAGTGCTCGGATGTCATTAAGCCTAAACTCCCGAGGATAACGTGTATCAACACTCGATGTTAGCAATTGATAGCATTCATTTTGTAGCAATTGCCAGATGTCATTAAATGTATCGTCTTGTGATGAATGCAAAAACTGCCAGAGGTGTTTTGCTACCTGCTCATCACTATAAAAACAACCTGCCGCGTGCTCACTTAATTGACGGTGTAACATCAGTCACTACCTTGTTCTGGAAAACACTCAAAACCCGCGTCTTTAAATGTGTTTGTATATTTGTCTTTAAACTCTTTTTCCAAAACTAGTAGGCTTGCTTGGAACTTATCTCGGTCCCACTCCTGAGCTTGCATCATTTTCTTTATAAATGTCTTACTAAGTTGTTTTGGAGGTGAGTCTAAACCGAACATTTCACTGACTCGCTCTTTAAATCTGTCTCTCTCTTTAACTGTTGCTCCTGTAGTTTTCTTCGTTTCGCTTTTAGGCTTACTTGTTTGTATTTCTGAACCTTGAAACCATTCTTCTTCTTCCTCTACTACATCCTCAATCCATGCTCTTAATGGATGTCTCGATAATACATAAGTAACTGTCCTGGACAACTCACCAAATCGCTCTCTCTCGGCGACAGTTCTAGAGCTTTTAGTTGGTGAAAATGGTCTAATGTTCAGATTAAAGTGATCATTACTTTCAAAGTTTTTCGCCGATTTAAGATTATTTGTAGCAACTACTTCAGGCAAGCCAAACAATCTCCCTTTTTCAAATGAGCCAAAAGCAGACCATATTAAATAAAATGACTTGGCAATTGCTTGCACTGCTAAATTTGCATTTGTTGAATCATTAACGTAAACCTTGTCTCTTATCCCTTGATTAAAAACTTTATTAAATACTTGATAAACTAGCCAAGGTGACAGATTTAGTTGGTCAACTTTGTACTCATTTCTCCACTTTTCAATTTCAAGCGTTAGCTGGGGCAATAGTACGTTAATACTTCTGTCCGGCTGTCGTAGCTCCCCGTCGTTTGACTCTTCGTTACTTTCGTTATCTTCCTCATCAACAATTAGCGTATTGGCAGGAGCCAAAGCAGAAGCTGAATGGAATGGAGCCTGTCTAATCACTCGCTCAAGATCCTCGAGCTTCGGTGTATAAACTAAACTAGCAATAATGATTTCAAATAGTCTTCCGATGTTTAACATATCGGACTGTTTAGCTCTCTCAAAAAAATATCGCTGCGTGCATAATGAAATCAACAAAATAGCTTTATCTGCTACATTCGCATTCTGCTCCGGGTTGTTTTTAACTTCATTCCAATAGTTCCATCCCTTCTTAGTTTGCACACCAACATCAATGATAGGGAATGAAACTATTGTCCGTTGGCGTTGTTTCCTAAATCATTGAACTAATTTAGCCTTATGTGATCAGATCTCGAAAGCAAACACAGAGGCTGAACTTTGAAAGAAAAGCGTATCACCAACTGGCGCGAATACAACAAAGCCCTTATCGCCAGAGGTAACATCCAACTTTGGTTTTCCGAGGACGCGATTGAACAGTGGAACAACACGCAACATCACGGCGGTAAAGGCCGGGCTAATCATTTCTCTGAACTGGCAATTGAGACCTGCCTGACTTTGCGGGCTGTATTTCGCTTGTCTCTTCGAGCTGCACAGGGTTTTGTTTCGTCACTAATATCAATGATGAAGCTTGATTTGGATACGCCAACTTATAGTTGTTTGTGCAAGCGTAGTGCAGAGCTGGCAGTTCGCTATAGGCCACACTCCAGTGCATCCGGAGGCATTGATATTGTGGTTGATAGCACTGGTTTGAAGGTGTACGGAAATGGTGAGTGGCATGCAAGAAAACATGGTGCAAACAAGCGCCGAACATGGCGAAAGCTACACCTGGCAGTTGATCCAGATACACACCAAATCGTAGGCGCTGAGTTGTCCACAGTGTCTGTAGCTGATTCAGAAGTTTTGGGTGACCTACTCAGACCATTGCGCAGGAAGATCAGCTCAGTTAAAGCAGATGGTGCCTATGATACCAGAGGCTGTTATGCCGAAGTAGCAGCTAAAAAGGCCGAAGCAGTGATCCCACCAAGGAGTAACGCACAGTTGTGGGAGGATGGACATGCTCGCAACAGCGCGGTCATTTTAACAAAGCATATAGGCAGCAGTGAGTGGAAAAAATGTGTGAACTACCATCAACGTTCACTGGCGGAAACGGCAATGTACCGATACAAACAGCTAATGGGTGACAAGCTGGTCAGTCGTGGATTCAATCAGCAACACACTGAAGCGATGATCAAAGTGAAAGTACTCAATAGAATGACTAGGCTAGGTATGCCTGAATATCAGGGAAGCAGTTGAAATCTCGGTGTTACCTAAGTTATCTGGATTTGATCAACAAGGCCTTGTCCGTTTATCTTTAATGGGGTCAAACCACAAATCTGGTAGTTTTTTTAAAAGTTTTTGGCTCCAGTCAGACATATCATAAGGCTTGTCAAATAATTTAAGCTCACCGCAGTTATGAGTTAATGGCTGAAACAATGGGGTAGAAAAAACAGAAGTAAATTGGCTTTTTTGTTCTTTTAACTCAAGCCAGTGCTCTTTTGCAAGCAATGTCAAATAGTGAGAGCCCGCCTTTGGCTCATATTGAAAATATGTCTTGAGCTTATGAACCCACTCTTTTGTCAGCGAAGCATGTTTTCCACTAAATTCCTTAAGCGCACTTTTTGGTTCTGATTCAATCTTTTCAAATTCTTTGTAAGCCTCATCATATTTTCTGTCTACTCTTTTAGTCAATTCGGCATACTTGTGTTGAAATTTATCTACTGCGGAAAGGTTAGTCTCTGGCATTTGCCAGCGCTGTTTAATGGCTAGTTGACTTTGCTCAGCAGTGACCTCATTAGGCAATTTAGATATTAGGTCCCCGCAATGATTGATAAATTGAGTCAGTGCACGTATTGATGGTACAGGTATATTGAGTTTACTATTCTCCAAGCCATTTACAGGGCCAGCCAAGAAAATTTCTAACCAAGCAATAAAGTTCGGTAACGGCATACCAGTATCAGTACCCAATTTTATCTCTGTATTAGCCCAATAGGTCTCGACTGCTGGCATGCTTAAACGGCGTGGTAATGGCAAAATCTTACGTTGGTATTCGTTTGCTAGTTCTTGCGCAATATTGAAGGCCTGTAACTCCTGATACGAAGAATCCTTCGTCAAACGGCCATGAAAATCACGCCAACAAACCTCATCATAGAGTTTTCGATCTCCGCTGACGATAGGTAATACACAAGGCGCCACTAAATAGCGGCGTATAATCTCTAAATTTTCAAATGCGAGGTTTAATGAGGTATCAACATCATCTATCGGTAACACCAATAAATGTTTGTTTAAAAGCTTTAGAGTACTTTTAAAAAAGTCAGTGACACAATTAACCAAATGTTTGTTGCCGTACAGTGAGCGAATTTTATCCATACCGCGTAAGTCTTTTTGGTCGTCGACAGACTCTAAGGCACTTGCGAGCTTTTCCAATGTATGAGAGAAACTACCATCTTTATTTGCATTGCCTGATTGTGCTTTTTTTATATCCTCATCATGGAGAATTGCAGCCACAATAACGTGCAAAAACAGTGATTCACCGTCTTCAAGTAAAGTAGGATCGATAGGCTCTAATATATGAACATCGTTAAGTAGCTCAGGTTTAGTAGTTTTAATGTAACTTTTTAAGTTCACTAAAATAGATGTTTTGCCTGAACCCCGCTCTCCATCGATGGAAATCGCTTTATGGCTTCGCTCTGATTTGTTGTAGTCTTTGTCTACAGACTTAGCTTCATCCCTCGCAATGTCGATGAAATTAACTAAGTCATCATAAATAGGTCTAGGTAAAATCGTTTCTGGTTTGATTTGTTCTGCTGATTCTGATTTATCTAGCGGAATGTACGTTGTTGTCATCGCAAAATCCTTGTATGTACTGTGAACTTAAATAACCAAATAGTTCAACGAGATATATGCGACAACAATATAACAAAAAGCTGAAATAACAAAGCATTATGTGGCTGAGATAACGACCATTGTTGGTGGTTAATCTTAAAAAGCAAAAGTCCCATCGAGATGTTCGATTAAAAATAAAAATTAGTGTTAGCTTTTTGTATTTCAGAAGAAATTTACCTTGCTAGTCAGGCTTTTTAGTTACATGGGCGCTTTTTTACGTTGATATAAACAATCATTTGCGCCGATAACGGAGCTTTTTACAGGTTACTTTTTAAGCAGCCTTACCAACGGCACTTTCTTACAAAACTGGGGCGCTATAAATGGGTCTTCGTCTTGAGGCCCATCAGGTTTAAACGTGGAATACTGTTCTACCTCACAACCTTGAATCTCATTCACATTCATCTCAAACACATTGCCGAGCTCTGGCCGCCAAGCCTTAAACGCAGAACTTAAGCTTTGCTTGTTTAGCGTTACTGCATCACTAATGAGTGCTTCAGTAAGTGCTGAATCTAAGAAGTTTTTCAGCTTTCGAAGGCAGCCATTTGAAATGGCAAAAAGTGATAATGCGATACCCAAATCCTCAAAACGAGGCTTGTCTGAAAATGGCAGTCGATTTGCAAACCCTTTAAGCACACGAATAAAAAGTTGAAGCTCTTTTTTCTCTGATATTTTAAAGTAAGGAATAAAGCGGCGAATAAAAATCCGTGATGACCACTGAGGCTCATCGGCTATTTGATCTATCCAAGGCATACCGACTAATACAATGGAGATCCCTGCTTTTTCATTGATGTATTTAAACTGATTCGCAATGTCTCGGCGCTTTTTACCTAGATTGTTTTCAACAAGCTCTTGAAACTCATCAATAATAATTAGCTCTGTACCTGAACGCTTTAATTGCTCGACTAAGCTTTCAGCGAGCGCTATTTCATTGCCATGTCTAAGTCGTTTGCTAGATTTAGCACCAAACTGTCCTAGGTCGTGCAGCAACTGCTTTAAGGTGGATTCAATTGATGGGTTACTCGGTATTCGGCTCAGCAGTACGGGGACTTTCCGTCTACCGTCAACATAATATGGTGAGTTGTTATCGTAGTAATGTTTAATCAATGCAGATTTACCACAGCCAGTATCACCACTTAGCATCATGCATGGCTTTTCACCTGCCAGGTCATGGTGCAAACGCAGTTTGTCAAAATCGTTTATGATGGTCTTTGGTATGGTGTATTCAATAAACACCGCTTTGAATTGATTGAGTTTTGCCTTTTTAGCCTCGGTCAGCATACCTAAAACGCCTCAAGATCTGAGACAAAGTCATCCCAGTTATCATCGTCTTTTTTATGCTTAATGTCAGCGGGGGTTGGTTCGGCTTGCTTTGTTTCAGACATTTTAGCAATGGATTTGACTTGAGTATTATCTACGCCCTGCGCCCGAGCAATTGCTTTGGTGCCAGTAACTTTGGTTTTTGACCCTACATTTTTAAGCTGTCGCGCTTCTTCTTTCACTCGCTCATTAATAAATTGCCGCGCCTTAGCAAGCCCCAATAGATCCACTTTGCCTTGAATGTAGTCTCTGTGAAACTTAAGGTGGATTTTATGCCTGATTAGCGACAAACCCATTGTGTAGCCCTCTGAGTCAATGCTTGGCACTTTTATATAGTGCTCTAGCGCATCTAAGTAGACGTATACATACGACAGATCATCTGGGTTTATTTTAACCTTAACCTTTATGCTCTTTTTGGGGCTGTATCGCTTGCGATATGAAGAGAGTTCGTCGCTATCGTAATTAATATGCAGATTTTTAATACCCCCTTTGCGCAATGTTTTCTCTTTCGCCATACACATAACAACATCAAGTTTGTCTGTATCTTGTTCCGTTAACTGTGCAGGAGGCAGTGCAATAAACCCTTTGTTCCACTCTTCATTGGGGATATATCTAAATCTCGCGTCAGTGGATTGATGATAAACATCAACAATCCATTTATGGAATAGCATGTTAAAGGTTTTGAAACGCAATATGGCATCTTTTTTCGGGTTATAGTCATGCCTTGCGAGCATGTTTGAGAATGTTTTACCGGGAAATGGCGAAAGCATCATTTCGTTAATGGTTTTAAAAAACTGCTCAACGAAGGGTTTAAGCCAAGGTTTGCCAACAGGGTTATAGCTAATATTTATCCCAACCTCTTCACAAGCAAGCTCTAATGACTGACACCAAAATTCGGCACCATTATCAACCACTAAAGTTTCTATCTTCCCACAACATGGCCATTCATTTACGACTTTTGGATAGGTACTTTTAAGATAGCTTTTAGGCTTCATCGCATGACTAATCGCTCTGCGCACAGCATCATAGCCAGGACTCTGAAAACCAAGGTAAAAGCCAACAACGCAGTGGCTATAAACATCAATGAGCAAGGTTAAGGTTGGTCTTCCCAATGGCACATCAAGTTCATCGTCCAATAGAATGAGATCCAGTGGTGTATGGTCTATCTCAACTCGTTCAAGCACTCTGGTGGGCCTTTTATGGCTCATCACTTTGTTGTATTCAATATCCGCTAAACGTTTGCCATAGCGTTCAACCATCACCTCATACTGGGGCAAGTTATCAATGCGGTTTTTAAACGCTTTATAAGTGAGTGGCTTTAGTGGCTCACCTAACACTTTGTCATTTTCTAAAACGATTTGATCGCAATAGTATCGATACGCTGACGCAACAGACGGCATTTCTCTGGTTAAATAACGAGTTAGAGCTAGCTCAAAGAATTTGTCTGTGTCGGTGCGGGCTTGGCGGTTGCCCTTGCGATGATGCTTTGGGATCAAAGCATGAATGTCTTCCTCGGCTTTAATATAATCAGCATGCCACCCAGCAACAGTGCGCCACTTTGGCTTTTCTTGCCCAGGAAGTTCAGGCATTTCAGCCAGTAGTGGTGCTAAGTTTTTCTGCGTCCAACCACCAATTAATCGCTGTTTAAGCCACTTGACATATTTAAGTCGTGCAAGCGTAGCATCCTGCACTTCCATAGGCAGTGACTCTAAATCACGAGGTTGAACGTTAGGCTCTGCTGGTTTGGCAGTTTCAACTAACTTTTGCGGTGTTTCTTCAAAGTTAAACTCGTCTTCAAACTCCATCTGCCCAAATCACCGATTCTAAGGTAAGTTCTGTGTTTAAGTCTGAATTAACACTGCCTAAAGACAATAAACGATATACCGAGGCAAGCACCTCACCGATAGAGGCTTTTAGGGTCATTACCAAATCTTGAATAGTAAGTTTTTGCCACTGATTAAGTAGCTGAATGATGGAAAGCTGAAGATCGGTTAAAGACTGAAAGCCTGAGTAACGATGCAGCAACTTTAAATTATCTAAGGTTGGATAAACACGAATTTGTTTGTCAGTGACTAATATCAGCTCAATGCCCATTTGTTCTTTGGCAACTAACTGTTTTTGCGCAAAGCGCGCCCTAAATTCAGGATTTGCGATTTTACTGTAAGGCTTAATTTCAATATATTTTTGCGGCTTCTCATGATGAGTAATTAAAAAGTCAGGCGTGTAGCGGCAAGTTCTATCGTCAAACTCATACTCAAACCCTAATGGTTGAGCTTCAAAGGATTTAATTTCGCGAGAGTATTCAAAGTGAAAGCACGCATCGAACTCTAAGGATGATTCAACTAAGCAAATGGCTTTGTTCTTTTGACTTGCAAACTTATATAGATTTTTGATTCTGGAATGTTTGAGTTTACGCCTGATCATAACCATCACCGAATATGCGAGACGATCTAAAAGTAGGCTATGCAGGGTTATAATTCAATTTTTATGCGGGGTTTTACTACAAATTTGCAGACTTACACTTCAAACAACAACTTTGGAGTTTGGGTGGCAGTCTTACCAGCCACATCCCGGCACACGAGTCATCCGCTGTGGCTGCTTCCTTCCGGACCTGACCAGGTTCACGAACTATCGTTGCGAGAGGACCAATAAGACTACCATTGAGGGCCTTGTTTGGCGCGGGAGGGATTATCGCGAGTTTCGCGTCTGGTTGCAAGGGGAAATATTAAAAAGCCCGGCTAACTGCATAGTGAATATACAATTAGACGGGCTTTGCTGTTTTGGTTGGTTTTTTTCTTCGGTTTTAGCTTACTTTGCCAGCGCGACTTTTAGGTCTTGCAGACGTTTCTTCATCTTTTTCATGTTTTCCGGGCCCATGCGCAGGAAAAGTTTTTGCGCATCAGACAACTGCTCCCATTCTGCATAGGCATATTTGTAGGTCACAGACTCTTGTAGCAGTGGCAGGCTGGTTTCCGGGATTGGGGTTTCCAGCAGCTCGCCCAAAGCTTCTTGTAAGGTCAGGTCGAATTCGCTGCTGTCGTAGCCTATTTCTTCATAGGCTTCACCTATCAATGGTCTGAATTTGTTATAAGTACGCACCAGCTGCGCAGTACTCATGGCATTAAGCATGTTCACATAAGGCGTGTAACGCTCGAAGCTGTTTGGGTCGGTGATGATGATGTCATCTTCAATAACCATAAAGCGGTCTTTGGGCTTACTGACCGGGAAGTGCTTTTTAGCCACTTTACCCTGTGCCAGGTTATCGACAAACACCACGCTACGGCGGATCATGTCTTCGGTTACCACTAAATCCATTGCGGTATCGTTCAGGTAATTCGCAATTTGCTCGCTCAGGGCCACGTCACTGTCGTCCAGCGATGGTAGTGGTGCAACAACAGGTTGCTCAGGCTCACGCTGTGGCAGCGGCTCTGGCTCGGGTTCAGGCATAGGTTCAGGCTCAACAACCGGTTCTGGTTCAATGGACTCTTCGACTTCCTGCACGGGATCCGGACGCGCGGTGTTAACCACTTCCGCCTGGGTTTCCTCCGGTATGACGACATCCTGTTTAAATTTTGTGTTTTCCTGCTGATTATCCCGGTTTGAAAGCACAAATATGGCCACAATAACGAGGGCTATGACCACGCTTACGGCAAGCAATAAGTGGCTGTTAGACGGCTTGCTTTTCCTTGGTTCTGCTGAGTTGTGCTCTGACATGGAAGCTCCATTAATTTTTCTAAACGAATAAGTTGCACGTACGGTGATTAAAATGCCATCAAGGCATATCGCCGCATAGTAAGGCTACAAAAATAATCTATAATATACAAAAGATTATAGCTTATTGCTGGTCGTTATTACGACCTTTGCAGCTGCAACCTATGGCATTTTTAGTCTCTTTAAACGCGTATACTCACAAATGCATCCAATATTGGTGAGTATCCATTAAAAGATATCGCATCCGTGACAAGGTGCAATACCAATTCGTGCTTAGTGAGCATATGGACTCAATATGAATCGCCTATGAATTTGTTCCCAAGCCGCGATATGTTGCTATTTTACTAAGTTAAACAAATCGTTATAGTAACCGTATCAAACCAGTACTGGCTGGCAAATATTTCTCAAATCAACCCACCATGTAAGCGGTTAAGGAAGCATATGAGTAAACATCACAGTTCGCGTTCATGTCCTCGTTCGGCACTGCTGCTAACCGGTGGCGGGGCCCGTGCAGCCTACCAGATTGGGGTGTTGAAAGCGCTGGCACACAGCCTGCCCAGAACCGCCCCGCTGCCCTTTCGCATTATTAATGGCACTTCAGCGGGCGCCATTAATTCCGCCGGTCTGGCCTGCTATGCCTCGAATATGCATCTGGCGATACGCAAAATAGAGTCAATCTGGAAGAACTTTCATACCGATATGGTTTACGAGAGCGGCTTTGTGGGTGCATTTGGTCATATTCTGGGCAACATGATGCGCAGCTTTCAGGCTGAATATATCAACCAGCCCCCCGCGAGCCTGCTGGACAACACACCACTGCGCCAGCTGCTGAATGATGTACTCGACCTGTCCCGTATCGACCGCCACATTCAGCGCGGCTATCTGGATGCGCTATCGGTGACGGTATCCAGCTACTCAACCGGCCGCTCGGTAGCATTTTATCAGGCGAAAGATGCGCGCCCCTGGCAACGCGCCAAGCGCATTGGTGTGCCCGACCACATTACGCTGGACCACCTGATGGCCTCCAGTGCCATTCCCATGGTATTTCCCAGTGTGCGGGTTCGGCACCATTATTACGGCGATGGCTCTATCCACCAGCTGTCACCACTAAGCCCTTCAATCCATCTGGGCGCCGAGAAAATTTTTGTCATTGGTGTTGAGCAGCCCAAGATCCCCACGCCCATTGGCTATGAGCCGCATTTTCCCGGCATGTCGGTGGTTGCGGGTCATTTGCTCGATAGCGTATTCAGCGATACGTTACAGTCAGATCTGGAGCGTATGGAGCGGGTTAACCGCACCGTGGGATTACTGCCCGCCAGAGACAAACACAAAGAACTTAAACACATCCAGACCCTGGTGGTTAACCCCACCCATAACTTCAATGAACTGGCGCTGCATTATTACGATGAACTGCCGATGGCCATTAAACTCTTATTGCGCTCCATCGGGGTTAAACGGCACTCTCCGTCGAGTTTAACCAGTTACCTGTTATTCGAAAAAGCCTATACCCGGAAGCTGATCGAGTATGGTTATCAGGATGGACTGGCCCGGCTGGATGAGATCCGGGCGTTTCTGGAGCTGGATTAACCTAAGACCTGCGTTATGGCAGGCCATCTAACAAAAATTGCTCCGCGCGCTCTACCCGGCGTGGCTTGCCTTTGAGCAGCAATACATCACTGGCACACAGGGTGATCTCTTCATCGGGCATAGAAATTTCTTCGCCGTTGCGCCGCAGCGCTTTCACCACCACCTTGTGCCGTGCCAGATCCAGCTCAGCGATTGATTTGTCCACCGCAAAGGCTTCGTCCGGCAAGGCAATAGCGTGCAGGTACTCAAGCCGGTCTGAACTGTAACTTGATCCTTCAGCCCCCGCGTACTCTTTCATTTCCTGGCTGTCCCCGGTGAAAAAACCGTGCAGATATTCGTAGCGATTTTGCCTTTCTATGCTCACCCGCTTGAGGATCCGCCGCATGGGTACGCCAGACATATACAATACATGCGACACCATCATCAGGCTGGCCTCCAGTGACTCTGGCACCACCTCAGTGGCTCCGAGTTCTTTGAGCGCCTCAAGATGGGTATCGTCCTTCATTCTGACCAGAATTTTAACCTCAGGCGCAAAGCGTTTAACCGCATCTATAACCGCTTGCGCTTTGTCGAAGTCATTTAGCGACACTATCACCAGCCGGGCCTCACTGACATTGGCCGACTTAAGCACTTCGTGCTGGGTCGGATCACCAAACACCACGGGCTCCCCTGCGGTCAGCGCCTCCTGAACAATGGCCGGGTTGCGCTCCACGGCAATATAAGGAATGGCTTCCGGACGCAAAAAGCGGGCTATGGTCTGGCCGACGCGGGCATAGCCAAAAATCACCACATGATTTTTAATTTTACTGGAGGTAATAAAACCCTGCTCGTGTGGCTCTGGCCGACCTTCGCTGTCTATGCGTAGCAGCTTGATGAGCCTGTCTGTTTCGCCGATCAAATACGGAGTAAGTGCCATAGACAGTACCCCCAGCGCTATCAGGAACGACGCCACTTCTGCACTGAGCAATTGGTGTTTGCCGGCCAGAGCAACCAGTACAAAGCCGAACTCACCCATCTGCCATAGCAAGATCCCGGCTGCAAAAGCGTCTTTTCGACGCTCTCCCATCAATTGTGCCAACAGGAAAATAATGGCCAGTTTGAGAACAATGAGCAGCGCCAGCACCAGCACGATATAAATAAAGGACTGGATCACGTAAGACACATCCAGTTGGGTGCCAACGGTAACAAAAAACAGCCCCATCAGAATATCGCGAAATGGCCGGATCTCGGCTTCCAGCTGGTGCCTGAACTGGCTCTCGCCCAGCATCATTCCCGCCAGAAATGCGCCTAACGCCATAGACAAGCCAAATGCATAAGTCAGTGCACCCGCACACAGCGCGACCACTAAGGTGGTCAGTACGAATAGCTCATCGGTGCGTGCCATGGCCACTTCATTAAACACTTTGGGCAAGACCCATTTGCCGATGGCCCATAACAACATACACACGAATGCGCCTTTGGCGAGTGCCAGGATCAGGGCGCCCACCAGCACCTGGTTATCAGACTGACTTAATAAAGGAATGGTGATCAGCAAAGGTACCACAGCAATGTCCTGGAACAGCAACACCCCTACCGCCAGCTGGCCCCGACGAATATTCAATATTCCCCGCTCTTTGAGTTCTTTAACCACCACAGCCGTTGAAGACAGCGCAATTAAGCTGGCGATGATCAGTGCCTCTATCCAGTTAAACCCCAGATACTTTAATATCACCGCCAACACCACAGTGGTGACCAGCACCTGCAAACTGCCCAGACCAAACACCACGCTGCGCATGGCCATTAATTTAGGAATAGAAAATTCCAGACCAAGACTAAATAGTAAAAAAACGATGCCCAATTCGGCAATCAGCTGGATCTCGTGACTGTTGCTGATCCAGCCAAAGCCATAGCTGCCAGCTAGTAGTCCGGTCAGCAGATAAGCCAGGATAGGTGGCAGCCCAACCCGCTTAAATGACCACACCAATACTACGGCGCACAGTAATAAGGCTATCAACCCGGCAAACTGACCTTCCAGGGCGGCAACTAACGTACTGGTGACATCCTCACCTAAAAACCCGGCAAAATTTTGCTGCAAACCGCCTCCCAAGCGTCAATAAAATAGTGTTGAGCAATTTTTATCCACTATTAAATATAGCAAGCAGCTGTTTTTCAGCCAGTTTAAATTTTTGGCATGAAACTCGCTTAGAACAGTTCGAATGTTGTACTTAGGGGAATACTAGATGGAAAATGTCCATATTTTGACTCAACGAGCGCCGACGCGCGGGGATTTTTTGCCGTTTAATGCACAAATGCAAATGTCACACGTCCCCGAAAACCCGATGAGTTTGACTGAAAAATTACAAACTACGCTGGATGTCAACGGGCTGCTCGACATCTTTGCAGGTTACATCAAGCGTATTATCAACCTGGCCGGATTACAGTTTCACTCCAGCGAAGGGGTGTTTCAGATGCAGCAGAGCAACAATCAGCTCAGCCCGTATACCTTTGATCTGGAGTTAAACAGCCAGCACCTGGGTCAGATTGTGTACTTCAGTAAATATCATCTCAGCGAAGCATTGCAGGCCCGGCTTATCCAGCTGCACACCTGCTTATTGTACCCGCTGAGAAATGCCCTGATGTATCAAAGAGTGCTGAAGCTGGCAACCAAAGATTCACTAACAGGCCTGTCGAACCGTAGCCAGTTTAATGAGTTTCTGGCCAAAAAGCTGGAGTGCAGCCGTCGTCATCACAGCAATTTTAGCCTGATGCTACTGGATCTCGATAACTTTAAACAAGTTAACGACCTGTATGGCCACAAAATGGGCGACAATGTGTTGATTGAATTTGCCCGCATTCTGGAGTCTTCGGTACGAGCGACTGATACGGTCTTCCGCTTTGGTGGTGATGAGTTCGCGATACTGATAGACGACCCGGCGTTTACCACCAATAAGGTGATTGCAGAGCGCATTATGGCATCCGTCAGAACCTGTACGATTATGAAGAATCATGACGTGACCACCAGTATCGGCTTTACACTGGTAACCAGCAAGGATTGCCCTAACGAAATTTTCTCGCGGGCTGATAAAGGCCTGTATCGCGCCAAGGACGCCGGTCGAAACTGCGCCCGTACAATCTAATCCAGACCACCTCGCCATATTGCGTCCCCTAACGCAATATGGCCTTTCTCCCCGTCTGCTTCAGGGACTTAATTACCTTACTAACAATGTCAAACACCACCCCGAAAGGTTAGTAAAAGGATTTCTCCACCTGACATTTAGCGTGTATTGCGGGTAACTTTAGTTGCGCAGCAAAACCAATTTATACAGCAATAACAATACAGAGAAGCCGCAAAAGAAGCTGTTGATCACCCAGGCCAGTGATAAAAAGTTCGGCAGGTCACTGAAGATGATTGCCAGCATGGGCGCACCCAGACCAAAGATAAAAAAGCTGCCACCTTTACCGTGCCAGTACGCCAGCAGCAATGCCGCACTGAGCGCGCCGATACTCAGACTGAGCACAACATTACCAATGTTCAGACCACCATTCATCACCAGAACAACAAACAAGGCACCACAGCCCAGTACTGCCCAGATGGCCTTGTTTGCCAGCGATTCACCGATTTTTTGTGTTTCTTGCATCTTCTAACTTCCAGCTAAGTCCCTGAGACGATGCATACGCCTCATTGACGAAAAACCCAACGACCTGCACCAGCTCGTCGTTATAATAAATCAAAGGCACGCGACTGCGATCCCAGGTGGGCACATCATAGTCTTTGAGCCAATGTTTAAGCGTATTACGGCCACTGCGTCCGGGCGGTTTAACTTTTTCATTCAGGCAATTAAACCGCACTGACACTTGCTCATCCGCACTCGGGTGACGAACCCCCTGACCTTCAATTACACTTAGGGCTGTATTGTCATCCAGCGCCACCCTCGTCAGGCCAACATCACACTGTGCTTGTCGCGGCGGCTGCTCGGTCACCCAATGTAATTGATCTCTGAAGCGCCGGACCTGCCCGCCAGACAGCGAAACCGTCATTTGTGCGTCAGCCCGTGCGTTAAGTGCCTGGCTAAGGATCTGATCAAGCTGCTTCTGCGATGGCATCTGGACACCCTGCTCCGCTAACCAGGCACGCACCAGATTTTGTTGCCGTAATGGGGCAAACTGTGCAAGGCGGCTAATACATAGACTCTGCTCACTGCGACATTGCGTCAGATCGGCCAGGGTGATTTCGTCCAGCAAGGCCTGCTGCCCCTGCAACAGCTCAACGGTGCGCATAACACTGGGAATAAACCCCGAAAAACGGGATTTTAGCAAAGGCAGTACCTGATTACGCAAGAAATTGCGATCAAACCGATCACTGAGATTTGACTCGTCTTCGATATGGGCAATGCCAAATGTCTGCGCAAACGCCTCTATGTCGGCGCGCTCTGATGACAACAAAGGCCTTAAACAGACTCGCCCTGATGGCAGTGTGCTGCTCGCATGCATAGCACCGAGCCCCTTCAGGCCTGAGCCCCGTTTCAGACGCAATAAAAAGGTCTCAACCTGATCGTCACCATGCTGACCGAGTACCAGTGCATTACCTTGATTCGCCCGTTTGTCCAGTGCGGCATACCGGGCTGCACGAGCCTGAGCTTCCAGGCTTTGGCGGCTTTGTGCCAAGACCTTGACGGAGACGGGGGTAAACTCAACTGCCAGTGCATCACACTGTGCCTGACAAAAGGCCTGCCACTGCAAAGAATTAGGCGACAAACCATGGTCAACATAGATTGACTGCAGGGCCAGATGAGAATTGATTTGCACGTAGTGATGACACAAGTGCAGTAGTACCATTGAATCGACACCACCCGAGAGCGCGATTGTGAGGCCACGTGGTGCCATATGCGTTTCATCACGTGCTACCTCATTTGCCAGTAAGGCGTCTAAGCTGGCAGAAAAACGTTTATAAAGCGGAGTCTGAGTCATAATCACGGGCGTTGTAGGTACTTAGGCAGTATTATCCCGATTTCGCAGGCACAAAAAAAGCCGCGATGCGGCTTTTTTCGGTTTTGCTGTGTCGCTCTGGTTTAGCAGTAACCAAATGACATCAGGCGCTGGTAGCGTTGTTCCAGCATTTCTTCTGTGCTGAGCGCTTCCAGCTCACCCAGATCACGCTTCAGCTGTGCTTTAAGGTTTTTCGCCATCGTATCATAGTTGCGATGTGCGCCGCCCATAGGCTCGTCAATAATGGTATTGATCAGATCCAGCTCTTTCACTCGCGTTGCCGAAACACCCATAGCTTCTGCCGCCAATGGGGCTTTTTCAGCGCTCTTCCACAGAATAGACGCACAACCTTCCGGCGAGATAACTGAGTAAGTGCTGTATTGTAGCATGTTAACGCGGTCACCCACACCAATGGCCAGTGCACCACCTGAGCCACCCTCACCAATTACGGTACAAATGGTCGGTACTTTCAGTGCAGCCATCACTTTCAGGTTGCGTGCGATTGCTTCACTCTGACCACGCTCTTCAGCGCCAACGCCCGGGTAGGCACCCGGCGTGTCGATGAAGGTGATAATTGGCATTTTAAAACGCTCAGCCATTTCCATCAGGCGCAATGCTTTGCGATACCCTTCCGGCTTAGGCATACCAAAGTTACGCTTGATTTTCTCAGCAGTATCACGGCCTTTCTGCTGACCGATGACCATCACTGGCTTATCATCAAAACGTGCTACACCGCCCAGAATGGCCGGATCGTTTGCGAACGTACGATCACCCGCAAACTCGTCAAATTCAGTGAAAATACGCTCGATATAATCGCGAGTATATGGACGAAGCGGATGACGCGCCAGCTGAGATACCTGCCAGGCACCCAGGTTGTCGAAGATCTTTTTCGTTTGCTCTACGCTTTTTTCCTTGAGGCGGCTGATCTCTTCTTCAAGGCTGAGATCAAGACTGCCAGAGCGGCTTACGTTTTGTAATTCATTGATTTTTGCTTCTAATTCTGCAATCGGAAGCTCAAATTCAAGATAATTGAGGCTCATGCTCTAAACTACCTGTTTAATTAAATTCTAGTTCTATTTCCTGCGCCGCCATCTTGGATAATCGTCTGAGGAGATCATCACTGGGCGTCACACACCATTGCATACCTAATGTCACTTCCGCTATCGCGTCTGGGCGCTGATATTGGATTTTTACCGGACACGTTCCGAATTTATACGGTTCCAGTACTTTTTTCAGATTATCTATGAAATTCGCGTCTATTTGCACCATATTCAATGTCATTTTTATCGCACTGATCCGCTTTTCGCGGGCCTGAGCTATGGTACAGACTTCTCTGGCGGTCATTGTAATGCCGCCGGAGAAGTTATCAAAGCTGACCTGTCCGGATATTACCAAGATTTGGTTCATTTGCAGCATATCTTGGTACATTTCAAACTGTTCAGGGAATAAGCGTACATCAATTCGTGCGCTCTTGTCATCTAAAGTTATCAGACCCCAGCGTTTGCCTTTCTTATTGATCAGCACCCTTGCATTGATAACCAGTCCGGCAGCCGTCGATTGCACATCGCGATTCGTCGGCTGTAATTCTACTAGACGACCAGAAGTGTAATTTTTTAACTCTTTTCTGTATTGATTGATCGGGTGACCTGTCAGATACAAGCCTAAAGTGTCTTTTTCACCTTGCAACCATTCATCGTCTGACAGCCCAATGGCTTTAACAAACGCTTGTTCCACCTCGTCGGGTTCAACGGCCAGCAGACCGAACAAATCACTCTGCCCCAGTGACTCGGCCTTGTGATGCTGCTCGGCTGACTTCATGGCATCTTTGAGACTCGCAAGCAAAGTGGCACGACCTGGCTGCGTTTTTTCTGGTCCCAGCTGGTCGAGCGCGCCTGCGTAGATCAGTTTTTCAATGACCCTGCGGTTGAGGCGTTTCAGGTCAACCCGGGCACAGAAATCAAATAAGTCTTTAAACGGGCCGCCCTGCTCCCGGGCTTCCAGGATGGCTTCTACCGGGCCTTCACCCACCCCTTTGATGGCACCGATACCGTAAACTATCTCACCCTGACGGTTTACAGCAAACTTGTAGACACCCGCATTGACGTCTGGTGGGAGCAGCGTCAACTTCATGTTTTCGCATTCATCGACCAGGGTCACGATCTTGTCGGTGTTATCCATATCCGCCGACATTACCGCAGCCATAAACTCGGCCGGATAATGGGTCTTCATCCACAGCGTCTGATATGACACCAGTGCATAAGCAGCAGAGTGAGATTTGTTGAAGCCGTAACCCGCGAACTTCTCTACAAGATCGAAGATCTTCATTGCAAGTTCGCCGTCAACTCCGTTGTCTTTCGCACCGTCTTCGAAGGTTGTTCGCTGCTTCGCCATTTCCTCGGGCTTTTTCTTACCCATGGCTCGACGAAGCAAGTCCGCGCCACCCAGGCTGTATCCCGCCAGGACCTGGGCAATCTGCATTACCTGTTCCTGATATAGGATGATCCCGTAGGTCGGCTCCAGGATGGGTTGCAGGCTCTCGTGCTGGTATTGCGCATCCGGATATGAGATGTCTTCGCGACCATGCTTACGGTCAATGAAGTTATCTACCATCCCCGATTGCAGCGGACCTGGACGGAACAAAGCAACCAGTGCGATCATATCTTCGAAGCAGTCCGGCTTCAGACGACGGATCAGATCTTTCATCCCCCGTGATTCCAGCTGGAATACCGCGGTGGTTTCGGCTCTGAGTAATACTTCAAAACTGGCCGGATCATCCAGTGGGATGGCCGCAATATCTACCGGCTCAATGCCTTCGCGCGCCAGTCGCTCGTTGGTCATGTCCAACGCCCACTGTAAAATGGTTAAAGTACGCAAACCCAGGAAGTCGAACTTAACCAGACCAGCCGTTTCAACGTCGTTTTTATCAAACTGAGTGACCGGGAATTTACCTTCTTCATCACAATACAATGCAGCGAAGTCGGTAATGCTGGTAGGCGAGATAACCACGCCCCCCGCGTGCTTACCGGCGTTACGGGTACAGCCTTCAAGAATACGACACTTGTCGATCAGCTCTCGGACTTCCTCATCGCCGTCATACACTTCAGGCAGTCGAGGCTCAACCTCAAACGCCTTGGCCAGTGTCATACCCGGGTCACCAGGGACCAGCTTAGAAATTCGGTCAACAAAGCCGTAAGGGTGCCCAAGTACCCGGCCTACATCCCGGATAACCGCCTTAGCCGCCATCGTACCAAAGGTGATGATCTGAGATACCGCCTGACGACCATACAGTTTAGATACGTGGTCGATTACTTCATCCCGTCGGTCCATACAGAAGTCGACGTCGAAGTCGGGCATCGAGACACGCTCAGGGTTAAGGAAACGTTCGAATAGCAGGTCGAATTCAAGTGGGTCCAGATCGGTGATCTTTAATGCATAAGCAACCAAAGAACCCGCACCGGAACCCCGCCCTGGTCCAACCGGAATATCATTATCCTTACTCCATTGAATGAACTCCATTACTATCAGGAAGTAGCCCGGGAATCCCATCTGGTTGATTACGTCGAGTTCAATTTGCAGACGTTCATCATAAGGGATACGCTTTTCGGCGCGATCCGCGTCATCCGGGAATAAGAATAACAGTCGCTCTTCCAGGCCATCACGGGATACCTTGACCAGGAAGTCTTCAATCTTTAACTCACCAGTTGGGTAATCAGGCAGGAAGTAGGTCCCCAGCTGCACCGTGACATTACAGCGCTTGGCTATCTCAACGGTATTTTGCAACGCCTCCGGAATATCACTGAATAATTCCTGCATTTGCTCAGGGGTTTTCAGATACTGCTCTTTGGAGAAACGTCTGGGTCGGTTTTTATCTTCCAGTGTATAGCCGTCGTGGATGGCTACACGAATTTCATGTGGCTCAAAGTCCTGTTCATGCAAGAATACCACTTCGTTGGTTGCAACGACAGGTAAGCCTCTTTGTGTGGCCAACGCGACTGCGGCATGCAAATATTCTTCTTCCTGCTCACGGCCGGTACGGTGTAGTTCAAGGTAATAATGATCGGCGAAATGGGTCTCGTAAAATTCAACCGTATCGGCAACCAACTGCGGGTTACCCTTGAGCAGGGCTTTACCGACATCGCCATCTTTGGCACCTGAGAGTAAGATCAGACCTTCTTTGTATTTGGCAAGCCACGCCTTATCAATAACGGGTCGATGAAATACATGCCCGCGTAAATAAGCTTCGGAGATCAGTAAAGTAAGGTTCTTGTAGCCTTCATTATTTTTTGCCAACACCACGATGCGGCTCGGCTCATCAGGAAACTGGTCGCTCTTCAGCCAAAAATCCGCACCAACCAGCGGCTTAATACCCGCACCATGTGCAGTACCGTAAAAGCGGACCAGGCCGCACAAGTTCATCTGGTCGGTAATCGCAAAGGCTGGCATACCCAGCTCAGCGGCACGCGCCACAATGGGCTTAGTTTTAGCCAGCCCGTCAACCATAGAAAAGTCGCTGTGTACTCTTAAATGAACAAACTCAGGTGCTGCCATAACTACTGCTTCTCCGCCAGAATGCGCTGTACAGGTTTAAAGCTGGTTCTGTGATGCGGTGTTGCACCAAACTCACTCAGCGCCGCAAAATGGGCTTTGGTCGGATAGCCTTTGTGTGCAGCAAAACCATACTGAGGGTACTCTTTGTCCAGGTCGAGCATTTCCTGATCGCGCGTTACTTTGGCCAGTATAGACGCAGCACTGATCTCTGCAACCAGGCTGTCTCCTTTGACCACGGCCTGCGCAGGGACGCTCAGTTCAGGCAAACGGTTGCCATCGACAAACACAAACTGTGCTTTAACAGCCAGGCCTTCAACAGCACGCGTCATAGCCAGCATAGTGGCATGCAGGATATTCAGTTCATCAATTTCACTGACGGTGGCCCGTGCAACGTGATAGCACAGCGCTTTTTGCTTAATCTCTTCAGCCAGTAGCAGGCGTTTTTTTTCGGTGAGTTTCTTGGAATCTGCCAGCCCGGCTATCGGGTTGGCCGGATCTAAAATCACGGCTGCTGTTACCACGTCTCCTACCAGAGGACCACGGCCTACTTCATCTACGCCTGCAATATACTGCACATCAGGACGTTCAATTTGCATTCATTAACTCCACTACTGCCTGCGCAGCCTGTTTACTGGCGTCGCGGCGTATATTCTGGTGAATATCATAAAATCTTTGGATCAGGGCTGAGTTATCGCCTCTCAGCAGAGGTAGCAAGGCGTCTGTGAGTGCATCTGGATTACAATCCTGCTGTAAAAACTCTTCAACCAAAGCTTCATCTGCCAGCAAGTTTGGCAAAGAAAAGTGCTTAATGTTGAACGTAAAAAAGGTATTAAATATCCAGTAACTCATTGGCTTGAGTTTGTAGCCAACCACCATTGGCTTTTTGTATAGCATGGCTTCGAGTGTCGCTGTACCAGACGCCAGTAACACCGCAGTGGCCGCCGTCATTGCTAACGATGACTGACCATCCAGCAGAATGGTTCTCAGCTCTGGAGCCACCTGCGCTTTGATAGCCTGAAACTGTGCCTTGCGCTTTTCGTTCACCAGGGGCACTAGAATTTTCAGGTTGGGGATTTTGTCTGCCAGCGCTTTGGCTGTGAGTAAATAGGTTTCACTTAGCTGGCTTACTTCGGAACCACGGCTACCAGGCAACAGGGCCAGCACTGTATCAGACTCCTTTAACCCCAACTGCGCACGCGCAGCTGCGACATCCACATCCAACGGGATCTCATCTGCCAGCGTATGTCCTACAAAGGTACACGGCACTTCATGCTTGTCGTAGAATGCTTTTTCAAATGGCAAAAGAGACAGCACCAGGTTGGTCGCCTCTGCGATTTTAAAAATTCGCTTTTGCCGCCATGCCCACACTGAAGGGCTGACGTATTGAACGGTTTTAATCCCGGCTGCTTTGAGTGGCTTTTCCACGCGTAGGTTAAAGTCTGGCGCATCAATACCAATGTAAATATCCGGCTTTTGCGCAATGAAGTGTTCGACCAGTTGTTTACGTATTTTCAGTAATCGTGGCAAACGCCCCAGGACTTCCACCAGGCCCATCACGGCCAGCTCTTCCATATCGAATAAGGTTTCGCACCCGGCATCAAGCATTTTTGGACCGGCTATCCCGATAAACCGTGCATTAGGGTAGTGTTCACGCAGTGCATGGATCAGACCAGCACCTAAGATGTCACCAGACAGCTCGCCGGCAACAATCCCTATCGTAATTTCTTTTTCGTTGGCCATGTGATTCTTTTAGAATAAAAAAACGCCATACAGGCTGTATGGCGTTAGTATATCAGATACAGATATGCGATGTAGAAAGGTTATCGACCGTTATATAAATTTAACGTACCAATCCTCTTTCAGAAGTCGCAATAAAGTCGATCATTTGCTGTACGCCAGCAAATTTTGCCGCATCTTCGCGCATGACTTCCAGTGCTTCGTCCAGCTTAAGGCCTTTACGAAATAAAGTCTTGTAAGCACGACGAATAGCCATAATCTCATCTGACTCATAGCCACGGCGTTTTAACCCTTCTGAGTTAATTGCCGCTGGTCGTGCGGGTGTACCGGTCGTTGTTACGAATGGTGGCACATCCTGATTCACGCCGCTGTACATGCCAACAAAGGCATGTGCGCCAATTTTGCAGAACTGATGCACACCAGAATTACCTGCCAAAATCACAAAGTCGCCGACGTGAACGTGCCCTGCAACACTTGCATTGTTAGCAAAAATCACGTTGTTACCTATGATGGCATCGTGCGCGACATGGGTATATGCCATAAACAGGTTATTGCTGCCTATCTCGGTAATCCCTTTATCCTGAATGGTGCCACGGTGGATAGTGGCACACTCACGGATAATATTGTTGTCACCAATCACGAGCTTGGTTGGTTCATCCTTGTACTTTTTATCTTGGCAGGCTTCGCCCACTGATGCGAACTGAAAAATATGGTTCCCGGAACCAATCACGCTGGGTCCTTTGATCACCACGTGAGATTCAATTTTACAATTGTCTCCGATAACAACATCATTACCGATATAGCTATAAGGTCCAACCGATACGTTGTCGCCCAGCTGAGCACCTGACTCAATAATTGCAGTAGGATGGATCACGCTTAAAACTCTCTTCTTGCACACATTATTTCAGCGCTGCAGACGACTTTACCGTCGACTTTTGCAACACCAGAAAATTTCCAGATATTACGGCGCTCTTTAACAAATTCAACGTGTAAATGCATGGTGTCACCAGGCACAACAGGTTGCTTAAAACGCGCATTATCAATCGCTGCAAACAAGTATAGTTCATTATCACCGCGATTCTCTACGGTCTTGAAACCCAGCAGGCCTGTTGCCTGAGCCAGCGCTTCTAAAATCATCACACCAGGAAAAATAGGTTGATCAGGGAAGTGGCCTGTAAAAATAGGCTCGTTTGCAGTTACATTCTTAACTGCATGTAAGTATTCGCCAGGTTTATGATCAATGACCTTGTCTACCAGCAACATCGGGTAACGATGCGGCAGTAGCTTGAGGATTTCTTGAATATCGAAGCTATTTAATTCGTTGGCCAAAATAACATCCTTTAGTTATCAGTATGTTTAAGCTGTTCTGTGAGGCTTTCCAGCGCTTTTAGTCGCGCTTTAAAATCCGAAAGGTTTCGTAGGTGAGCAATGTTCTTACGCCACTCTTTATTGGTGGTGTGAGGCATACCTGATGAGTAAATCCCCGGCTCGGAGATCCCTTTTGTCACCATGCTCATCCCCGTAATGACGACTCCGTCACACACTTCATTGTGTCCATTGACTGCCACCATACCGCCAATCTGGCAATATTTGCCGATTTTCACGCTACCGGCCATAACACTACAGCCAGCAATCGCCGTACCGTAGCCAATTTCAACATTGTGTGCGATCTGAATTTGGTTATCCAAAATCACGTTATCATGGATCACTGTGTCGTCTAACGCACCACGGTCTATCGTCGTGCTCGCCCCGACTTCTACGCGGTTACCGATAATGACGCTGCCAAGCTGAGGAATTTTAACCCATTCTCCACCTTCGTTGGCATAACCAAAGCCATCACTGCCGATCACAGCACCAGACTGGAATAAACAGGATTCTCCAATCACGACTTCATGATAAATCGTGACATTTGCCCACAGCTTAGTTTTTGCGCCAATGCGCGTATGTTTTCCAACAAAACAACCAGGGCCAATCTGTACGTCATCACCCAGCTCAACGCCCGCCTCTATCACAGCATTGGCACCGATACTGACATTGCTGCCAAGCTTCACTGACTCATGGACTGAGGCGCGCTCGTGGATCGCCTGAGCTGAGTCAGGTGTGGTATCCATGTATTGCGCAAGTTTAGCGTAAGCAACATAAGGGTTGTCACAGACTAGCTTATTGCCAGAAAAGTGTTCAGCCTCAGAAGGTGCCAGGATCACGGCACCCGCTTGCGTTGATGCAAGCTGGCTACGGTACTTTTTATTTGCCAGGAACGCGATGTCCTGACCACCCGCACTAAGCAAGGTGGCAATTTTCTCAATTGACTGAGCCGGATCGCCTTGTAATTCGGCGCCCACAGCGTCAGCCAACTGCGACAAAGTGTAGTGTTTGGTCATTACTTTTTACTGACTACTTCAACAATTTTATCCGACAGGTCAGAAACTTTATCAGGGTTAAAGTAAATTGTCGTATCTTTTACGCGAACTTCGTCGTATTTTCCTTTTTTGGCAACTTCTTCAATCGCATCAACGATCAGTTTCTGTACTTTTGCCAGCTCCTGGTTTTGACGCACTTTGATTTCTTGCTCAAGTGGACGACCTTTTGTAGCAAGTTCTTGCTGCATGCCCTGAATTTTTTCACGCAATGCAACTTGCTGATCTTCACTCATTGTTGCGCTTTCACGCTTGAACTTCTCGGCTTCGAAACGGATGTCACCTTGTAGTTTTTCTAATTCTTGGCGACGCTCTGCGAATTCAGATTGCAAAGTTTGCTCAATCTTGGCCATTTGCGGCAATTTTGAGTAGATGTTTTGCATATCAACCAGGCCAACTTTGTGTGCAAACGCAGACGCAGAAGCACCCATCATGAGTGTAGCCATCAGCGCCATGGCCGAAGTTTTAAAAAGGTTTTTCACAATTAGCTCCTTAGAACGTATTACTTATGTTAAAGCTGATGAAGTCAGTTTCATCATCTTCTTCTTTTTTCAGTGGGTAGGCAAAACTGATCAGCATAGGTCCCATTGGTGAGATCCACTGTACAGATAGGCCTGTAGATACCCTGAATCGACTTGGATCAGAGTAATCTGATAATGTTTTATACACATCAGGCGACAAGTTCGTATAACGATCGGCATCGAACTCAGTATCCCAGACGTTCGCAGCGTCAATGAAGAAGCTGGTACGCACTGAGCTGGTGTTTTCTTCTTCCAGGAAAGGCGTAGGTACAATCATCTCAATGCCTGCTAAGGCTTTTGCGTTACCACCGATACGACCGCCCTGGATCAGATTGTCAAACTGCGGATCACCACCAATCGAACCTGGTATTGTGCCATCCGGTAATGGCGTACCGCCAATTGAAGAAGGTACACGCTGCAGCGCACGTGGCAAGATAGTATTGCGGTCAAAACCTCGCAGCTCCATTTCGGTTATACGATAGAACTCCTGGAATGGCAGCGTTTGCTCAAAGCCGTTGACGTCACCGTAACCGTTACCATAAGCAAGACCAGTACGCGCCGAGAATACCCAACGATGGTCATTACTGATTGGCCAGTAGAAACGCGAGTCGTAATTCAATTTAAAGAAGTTCAGATCTGAGTTAGGAGTGGTGATCCTGAAGGTCGCACTCTGACGTGAACCATCTGTCGGGAACATACCGCGGTTAACAGTGATCCGTGACCACCCCACGCTCAGCTCATACTTAGTAAAATCAAACCCAGCATCCGGGTTTTCCGGATCGGTAAACGCCAGTCGCATTACCCGTGATTGCTCGTAATCCGGGATACGATCCAGCTCTTCTTCTATCCAGCGCACACCAAAGTTAATGCGGTTAACGGCATCGATTGGGAAACCAAAATTGGTACCAATACCATAGTTGGTCTGGTCGTAATCAATCAGGCCCAGCTTAGAGCCATCAAAATCACTGTAGAAAATACTGCTACCCTGTGACACACCATCTGGCGTAAAGTAAGGGTTTGTGTAAGAAACGGTATAACGCTTCGACCCCCGGCCAGTATTAATATTAAAGGCCAGCTGGTTACCTGTTCCGAGGAAATTAGACTCACTCACGCCCACGTTGAACTGCAAACCACCATATGAACCATATGCGACACCGGCCTGGAAACTACCTGCTGGCTGCTCTTTAACTTTAAAGTCAACATCGACCTGATCGTCAACACCTGGAATTGGCTTGACTTCAAAGTCAACGCTTTCCATATAAGGCAGACGCTGGATCTGTAACTTTGAGCGTTCAAGGCTTTGGTTAGATAACCAGGCGCCTTCAAGTTGCGTCATTTCACGACGAACAACGTGGTCTGCAGTGACCTGGTTACCATTGACCGCAATACGGCGCACATAAACGCGTTTGCCAGGGTCAACCGCCAGGGTCAGCTTCACTTCTTTGTTTTCATCATCAATGTCAGGCACAGTACGCACCTCGGCATTGGCATAACCAAAGCGTGCCAGGTAACTTTTGATAAATTCTTCGGTGGCTGTCACGATTGAGCCGTTGTACAACTCACCGCTTCTTAATGGTACCACGCTGCGGATCAATTCTTCCCGACCCAACAGATCTCCGATGAACTCAAAGTCTTTCACCATGTACTGCTCACCCTCGGTGAGGTTCGCTGTCACGTAGACAGACTCACGCTCCGGGCTTACAGACACCTGGGTCGAGTCAATATTGAAACGCAGGTAACCACGGTCCAGGTAGTAACTTCGGATCTTTTCCAGATCGCCTTCAATGGTTTGCTTCTGATAGCGGTCGCTTGACAGGAATTTCCACCAGGGTAAATCTTGCTGCGATTCAACCAGTTTCAGCAACTCTTCATCCGAGAACAGTTCATTACCAACCAAGTTGATCTGTCTGACCGACGCCGCGTCACCTTCATCAAAGTCCAGCTTCAGTCTCACCCGGTTACGAGGCAGCTCAACAATGGTCATCTCAATCTTAGCGTTATACTTACCGATACTATGGAAGAATTCGATAAGGCCTTTCTCTACACTATCAATGACCGTTCTGTCTAAGGTTTCACCGGCACGAATATTTTGCTGATCTAAGCTTTCCTGAAGCTGCTCGTCTTTGATGTCTTTGTTGCCATCAAATTCGATTGAGGCAATCGTTGGACGTTCTTTAACTTTGAAAATAACCTGATTGCCATCGCGATATGCGGCGATATCATCAAAATGGCCAGATGCAAATAGCGCCTTAATCGTCTTAGACACCGTATAGTCATCAACTTGATCACCCACGTTGATAGGAATATGTGTTAACGCAGCGCCCAGCGCAACGCGCTGCAGGCCTTCAACTTTCAAATCTTCTACGATAAAGGAGTTTTGCCCCAGAGCAGCAAAGCTCGCGCCCAGTAAACTCGTTACAGCTAAATGTTTTTTTATAGGCATTTTATTATCTTTATCCTTTACAGCTTACGGCGAACAGTGCGCCTCAATTGCTATCGCACCTAGCGGCCTAAAGCCTCGATACATCGTTAAGTAGTGCAAAACAAGTTAGCGCCAGGAGCACAACTGCACCCACCTTATAGCCTAACTCTTGTGTCTTTTCAGAGACCGGTTTTTTGCGAATAAGTTCAATAAAGTAATACATTAAGTGCCCGCCATCTAAGACCGGCAGGGGTAAAAGGTTGAAAACCCCCAGGTTGACGCTAATTAATGCTAAAAAGCCTAAAAATGCGACAAACCCATAACTCACACTATTCCCGGCCCCAACAGCAATGCCAACCGGCCCACTGAGATTTTTAACCGATACCTGACCGGTCAATAAATTACCAATCATCTCAAAACTGAGCGCAGTTAAGTCGTAGGTCTTTTTAACGCCCAGCACGATACTATCGAATACCCCGTATTGTCTAGTTTCAATATACCCTTTCGGCCAGGGCTCAAGCACAGGGACTACACCCAGATAGCCAACAAGTATTCCCTGATTGTCTTCGCGGCCCTGTGGTGTCGGGTAAAGGTCAACCTCAGCACCTGCTCTTTGCACGACCAGATGACTGCGTTGCTGCGCTGAGGTTTGAACCAGCTGAACAAATTGCTCCCAGGAGTCGAGTGTTTCATCGTTATAACGCAGCAGTTTATCCCCAACCGCCAAACCGCCTTGCTCGGCAGCAGAGCCTGACGCTATTTGTGCAATTTCAAGTTTCAGATTGGGACGATACGGTTGGATACCCACAGACGTCAAAGGTGGCACATCTTGCTCTTCCAGTCGCCACTCGCGGGTATCGAGCTGACGCAAAGCGAGCAGCCCCTCACTGTCCTGAACTTTGAGGATGACTTGCGATTCACCCAGTCCACCCATCAACGCAAAGGTCACTTCCTGCCAGGACTGAACAACCTCATCATCAACACTGATAATACGATCGCCCGGTTGCACCTGAGCCTGAGCTGCGATGCTACGCTCGGTCACGTTTCCGACAATGGGCTTGGCATTCTGAACGCCGACCATATACATCAATGCGAGGGCAAAAATGGCGAACAGGAAGTTTGCAAGTGGTCCTGCTGCTGAAATGGCAATTCTGGACAGGACGGGTTTGTTGTTAAATGACAGGTGCTGTTCTGACGCGGAGACTTCGTCCACACGTTCGTCCAGCATGCGAACATAGCCGCCCAAAGGAATAGCGGCAATGACATATTCAGTACCGAGTTTATCGTGCCAACGAACCAAAGGTTTACCAAACCCAATTGAGAATCTGAGTACCTTCACACCGGCTTTTCTGGCAACCCAAAAATGGCCATATTCATGTACAGCCACCAAGATCCCCAGTGCGACAATGAAAGAACCCAGGTTCCAGAAAAATTCCAACATAGTGACTCCTACTTACTGATCAGTTCCCTGGCAAGTCTGCGGGCTTGCGCATCCTGTGCCATTATCGCGTCCACAGAGTGTAAAGGTTCGAGGTGGCAACGTTCAAGTACTTCAGCATTTATGCGATAAATATCACAAAAACCAATTTGCTCATTCAAAAAGGCCGCAACCGCAATCTCGTTCGCCGCGTTCAGGGTCGTTGTGGCAGACTGACCACTGCGACATGCATCGATTGCCAGTTTCAAGTTGGGATAGCGATTGAAATCAGGCTTGGTAAAGGTGAAATCAACAATATCCGCAAAATCGAGAGGCTTAACGCCCGCGTCTATCCGTTCAGGATAGGCCAGACCATAAGCAATGGGAGTACGCATATCAGGCTGACCCATTTGCGCAATCACGGAGCCATCTATGTATTGCACCATGGAGTGGATCATACTTTGTGGGTGGATAACCACTTCAATGTCGTCTGCCTGGCAATGAAACAACCATTTTGCTTCAACAAACTCCAGTCCTTTGTTCATCATGGTCGCGGAGTCTACCGAGATCTTCTGCCCCATTGACCAGTTAGGGTGTGCAACAGCCTCAGCCACGGTCACATCGGCCAGTGTATCAATTTCACGGTTAAGAAAAGGGCCCCCGGAACCGGTTAGCAGGATTTTACGGATCCCTTGAGCATCCAGGGCCGTGCTAGCCCCCTGTTGCAAGGCATCTGGTAAACATTGAAAGATAGCATTGTGTTCGCTGTCTATGGGCAGCAAAATCGCACCGTGGCGTTTTACTTTATCCATAAATAACTGGCCTGACATGACCAGAGATTCTTTATTGGCAAGCAAAACTTTCTTGCCCTGCTCTACCGCTGCCAGTGTTGGCAATAATCCCGCTGCACCGACAATGGCCGACATCACAATGTCGACGTCAGTATGAGCGGCAATATCACACATGGCCTGAGTGCCACAGAGCACCTCAGTCTGTTGGGTACTCAGTGCTGAACTTACTTCTTTGGCAGCGTCCTCAGTCCCCATAACAACATAGCGAGGCTGATGTTTTAGAGCCTGTTCGATAACCAGTTGAGCATTGCGCCCGGCAACCAGCGCAAAAACCTGATAGTGTGCGCAATTTCGCTCAACGACATCCAGCGTTGATGTACCTATAGAGCCCGTAGACCCTAAGATCACCAGGTTTTGCTTGTCACTCATAGTGTCACCGTCCAGGCGTACAACAAGGCAAAAATCGGCGCAGCCGCAGTTAAGCTATCGATACGGTCAAGAATACCGCCATGTCCTGGCAGACATTTTCCCGAGTCTTTTAATCCGGCTTCACGTTTAAACATGCTTTCCAGTAAATCACCGACGGCAGAAAACAGCGCAATCACAACGGTTAAACCAGCATATAATAGCCACTGATGTTGCTCTACGTCGCTGTAATAGCAGAAAATGACCACAAACACGACAGACGTCAGTAAACCACCAATTAACCCTTCAATCGTTTTATTGGGGCTGACATTGGGCATTAATTTGTGTTTGCCAAAATTTTTACCGGCAAAGTAAGCCCCTATGTCTGCACTCCAGACGATACCCAGCACCACCATAATTAACACTGAGCCATATTGCTCTGCCTGATGATACTCTGCGCTGCGCAGCACATTCAGTGCCAGCCAAAGTGGAATTAAGGTCAAAAAGCCAGCTATAGTACGCATAATCATGCCTTCATTCCAGGCTTTCGCCATGCGCGGGTAATTCATAACCAGAACAGTCGCAACCAGCCACCAGGCCGCGGCAAGAGTAAAAACGTAGTTTGCATCGGCCACCAGACGTCCCTGATGCCAAAGCTCTGTGATCGGCCAGTGGGTATGAAGAACTGTCAGAACCGCGGCCATCATGACAACATAAATGCCTTTATGCAGGCGATTAGTCAGGCCGATAAAGGCCGCCCATTCCCAGGCACCCATCAGAATAATGGCACCGGCAATCACGCTAAATAAATTCAGCGGCGTAAAAAATACCAATAGTAAAGCCAGTGGCGCCAGCACCACCGACGTCATAACACGTTGTTTTAACAAATTTTGTACCTTTAACTTGTTGTTTTGCTCTCGGCGAGTAATTGTTTTATTTGTTCGCCGGTACAACCGAAACGTCGTTCTCTAGAAACGTAACTGGCAAGCGCTTCTGAAAACGCTTCTTCATTAAAGTCTGGCCATAATGTTTCGGTAAAGTAGAGCTCAGCATACGCTGCCTGCCACAGTAAGAAATTACTAATGCGGTAATCTCCACCGGTGCGGATCAACAGATCAAGCGGGGTTTGATCCGCCATAGTCAGCCGTGACGAAATCGCCTCTTCTGTAATGTCGCTCGCCTGGATGGCGCCTTCAGCGACCTGCTCAGCCAGCGATTGAGCTGCCTGCACAATATCCCAGCGACCGCCATAGTTGGCCGCGATGTTCAACTTGAGTCCCGAGTTGTGCTCGGTTAACTGTTCTGCATCGACAACTTTTTGCTGCAACCCGGCTGGGAAGCGCGAGATATCACCGATGATGGACAGCTTCACATTGTTCTTATGGAGCTTCTTAACTTCTTTACTCAATACAAACAGGAATAATTCCATCAAAGTGCTGACTTCGTCCTCTGGACGACGCCAGTTTTCACTACTGAAAGCGAACAACGTCAATGACTCTATCCCTAGCTTAGAGCAAAACTGCACAGCATTGCGAACTGAATCCACCCCTTTTTTATGTCCATATGCACGGGGACGCTTACGCGCCTGAGCCCAACGACCATTTCCATCCATAATAATAGCGACATGTTTGGGCAGAGATTGCTGTGAAATTGCGTCAGCGGTTAAAATCATAATGCCTATTTAAGTAAAAAAAAACGCCGTCTAGTATACCTTAGACGGCGCTGCAAACCTAATAAATTTGTGGCTGCTTAGATTTCCATCAGCTCTGCTTCTTTAGCGCTCAGCTGAGTGTCCATCTCTTTGATAAACTTATCAGTTAGCTTCTGGATCTCGTCTTCTGTCTGACGTGCTTCGTCTTCAGAAATCTCTTTATCCTTCAGCAGTGATTTTACGTCACCGTTGGCATCACGACGAATGTTACGAACCGCAACACGACCGCCTTCAACTTCACCACGTACGATTTTGATCAGGTCTTTACGACGCTCTTCCGTCAGCGGAGGAAGTGGTACACGGATAACCGTACCCGCAGACATTGGGTTAAGACCCAGATCAGACGCCATGATCGCTTTTTCTACCGCTTGTGCCAAAGACTTGTCAAACACGCTGATAGCCAGTGTACGTGAATCTTCTACCGTCACGTTAGCAACCTGATTAAGTGGCGTGTCAGCACCGTAGTAAGACACAGAGATGCCATCGAGCAATGCCGGGTGTGCACGGCCAGTACGGATTTTAGATAGCTGGCTTGCCAGCGCAGCTACGCTTTTTGTCATGCGCTCTTGCGCATCTTTTTTAATATCATCAATCACAGTGCTATCCTATTCTTTACTGTATTAATCGGACTCAGCTTGCAGGTTAAGTTGCTGGTATTGCCAGCCAATGCGCCAGAGCGCTTACTCTGCAGCTGGTTGTGTACTGATTAACGTACCTTCTTCTTCACCCATGATAACCCGCTTTAACGCGCCAGGTTTGTTCATGTTGAATACACTCAAAGGCATGTTGTGGTCACGGGCCAGCGTAAATGCCGCCAGGTCCATAACCTTTAATTCTCTTTCAATCACTTCATTGTACGTCAGGTGACGGTGTAATTCTGCATCCGGGTTTTTAACAGGGTCATCACTGAATACGCCGTCTACTTTGGTCGCTTTAATGACAGTGTCTGCTTCAATTTCAATACCGCGTAAACAAGCTGCCGAATCGGTTGTGAAGAACGGGTTACCGGTACCCGCAGAGAAAATAACCACGCGGCCAGATTTCAGTAAGCTGATTGCTTCTGCCCAGTTATACGCATCACAAACACCATTCAGAGGAATGGCAGACATCAGACGTGCATTCACAAACGCTCTGTGTAGTGCATCGCGCATTGCCAGGCCGTTCATCACAGTTGCCAGCATGCCCATGTGATCGCCCACTACGCGATTCATGCCCGCTTCGGCTAACGAGCCGCCACGTAAAAAGTTACCGCCGCCGATAACCAAACCCACTTCTACGTCGAGTTCTACAAGTTCTTTTATTTCTTGGGCCATACGATCCAATACTTTAGGATCGATTCCAAAGCCTTCATCTCCCATCAAAGCTTCGCCGCTAAGTTTAAGAAGAACGCGTCTAAAAACAGGTTTTCGATTGATAGTCATAATTTCCGGGCCAAATTAAAAGTGAGATACAAAATAACCGCGCTTATGAAAGACATAAATGCGCGGTTATTTTAGAGAATTTTGTGCAGTGACGCAAAAGCAAATCTCATATCGAGGGGGCTTTTGCATCACTTAATCACCTAAGCGTGATTATTCGCCTTTAGCAGCCGCGATTTGAGCAGCAACTTCAGCAGCGAAGTCTTCTTCTTTCTTCTCGATACCTTCACCAACTTCCAGGCGAATGAATGAAGAAACAGAAGCACCTTTTTCTTTCAGGTACTCACCAACAGACTTCTTAGGCTCCATGATGAAAGCTTGACCAGTAAGAGAGATCTCACCAGTGAACTTCTTCATGCGGCCAACAACCATTTTCTCAGCGATTTCAGCAGGCTTGCCTTCGTTCATAGCGATTTCAACTTGAACCGCTTTTTCTTTCTCTACAACCTCAGCAGGTACATCTTCTGGGTTTAGGTAGTCAGGCTTAGAAGCAGCAACGTGCATTGCAACGTGCTTCAGCGTTTCTTCGTCAGCTTCACCAGTTACAACAACACCGATACGGTCGCCGTGACGGTAAGCAGAGATGTTTGCACCATCGATGTACTCAACGCGACGTACGTTGATGTTTTCACCGATTTTAGCAACTAGTGCAACACGCGTTTCTTCGAACTTAGCTTTCAAAGTTTCGATGTCTGTTTTCGCTTCAGCAGCAGCGTCAAGAACAGTGTTTGCAAAACCCAGGAAGTTTTCGTCTTTAGCAACGAAGTCAGTTTGACAGTTAACTTCAAGAAGTGCAGCGAAACCTTCACCTTGCTTGATAAGGATTGTACCTTCAGCAGCAATGTTACCAGCTTTTTTAGCCGCTTTAGCAGCACCGCTCTTACGCATGTTTTCGATAGCTAGATCGATGTCACCGTTAGTTTCAGTTAGTGCTTTTTTACAATCCATCATGCCAGCGCCAGTGCGCTCGCGAAGTTCTTTAACTAGGGCAGCAGTTACAGCCATTAGAATATCCTCAATTCTGAATTCGGTTTTTTGATAAGCGAATTACCGCTTGTAAAGAATATCAAGTCTCCAGATAAATAAGATGAAGACTTGATGACAGCTTAGTGCGTTGCGACCGGCCACCCGCAAACTAGGTGTTGCCAGTGGCGCGGTATGCAATCAATTACTCAGCTTCTACGAAGTCGTCGCTTTCAGCTTGAGCAACGATGTTGCTTTCACGACCTTCAGTGATAGCAGTCGCTACAGCACCAGTGTAAAGCTGGATAGCGCGGATCGCGTCATCGTTACCTGGGATGATGAAGTCAACGCCATCTGGGTTAGAGTTAGTATCAACAACAGATACTACTGGAATGCCCAGGTTGTTTGCTTCACGGATAGCGATGTGCTCGTGGTCAGCATCGATGATGAAGATAGCGTCTGGAAGACCGCCCATATCTTTAATACCACCAAGGCTCTTCTCAAGCTTTTCCATTTCGCGAGTTTTCATCAAAGCTTCTTTTTTAGTCAGCTTCTCGAAAGTACCGTCTTGGCTTTGAGTCTCAAGGTCTTTAAGACGCTTGATTGATTGACGAACTGTTTTCCAGTTAGTCAACATACCACCTAACCAACGGTGATTTACGTAGAACTGCTCGCTTTGAATAGCTGCTTCTTTAACTGCTTCGCTTGCAGCGCGCTTAGTACCAACGAAAAGGATTTTACCTTTGTTAGATGCAACGTTCGAAAGGAACTTAAGTGCATCGTTGAACATAGGAACAGTCTTTTCCAGGTTGATGATATGAACACGGTTACGAGCGCCGAAGATGAAAGGCTTCATCTTAGGGTTCCAGTAACGAGCCTGGTGACCAAAGTGAACACCAGCTTGAAGCATATCGCGCATTGAAACGTTTGCCATTTGTATTTTCCTCTAAATTAAGTAGGGTTAGGCCTCCACATATCCCATAACACCAACAAGTTTGGCACTCCGGTAAACCGGTTATTTGTCCCTCACCTGCACCCAAGTGTATGTGTCGATATGTGTGTGTGTTAAAATTAAATTTCGTGTGGTCTTCGTTACAAACAACCTGAGAGCCTGAATCGGCCGAAAGATTTATTTGTAAAAAGACGGCGCGCTTTATACCATATAAAAGAAATTAACTCAACGTTTGGGCTAAAAATCGTTCATAAACTAGCCCGATGTTGTTGCGTCGAAACTATGACTTGGAGTCTCAATGAGTGCAGTGATCAAAACCCCTGAAGAAATCGAAAAGATGCGTGTTGCCGGTAAGTTAGCCGCTGAAGTCTTGGAAATGATTGAACCTTTTGTCAAACCAGGGGTGACGACCGATGAGCTAAACACCATTTGTCATAACTACATTGTAGATGTGCAGCAAGCAGTCCCTGCCCCACTTAACTACCATGGTTTTCCGAAGTCGATTTGTACCTCAGTAAATCATGTCATTTGTCATGGTATTCCAAACGACAAGCCACTCAAAGATGGCGACATCATCAACATTGACGTGACCGTTATCAAAGATGGCTATCATGGCGATACTTCAAAGATGTTTTTTGTTGGCAAACCCAGTATTCAGGGCAAGCGCCTGAGCGAAGTCACTCAGGAAGCGCTGTACATAGGCATTCGCATGGTGAAGCCAGGTGTACGCATTGGTGACATTGGCGCTGCTATCCAAAAATATGCGGAAGGCTTTAATTACTCTATCGTCCGCGAATATTGCGGCCATGGCATTGGCGCAGAATTCCACGAAGAACCGCAAATCGTCCACTATGGTAAAGCAGGCACCGGAGAAGCGCTTGAGGCAGGTATGTGTCTGACCATTGAGCCCATGGTCAATGCCGGCAAACGCCACTGCAAACTGCTGAAAGACGACTGGACCGTGGTAACCAAGGACCGCAGCCTGTCTGCACAGTGGGAGCACACATTGCTGGTTACAGAAAACGGTGTTGAGATCCTGACATTGCGCAGCGACGACACCATTGAGCGCGTGATTGAGCACAGCGCTTAATCCTTGCCATATCAACGCCACCATCGCGGTGGCGTTACCATCCGCTCACTATGCTGCCTTTTCATCCAGTTAAACACCCTTCTCCAATCACAACCTCGCATTTTTTTGTGACTTAGTGTAAAACTGAGCTGTGAGTTTTGCGCGCAACATAGGGAGCCCAGGTGGCACTACCAAACAAAGTAAAAACGCTTCTCGACGAAGCGCAAACCTTAAACGATTACAAAAACTGTCAAGCCTATTTTTATAAATGGCTGAACAACCAGTTTTCTAAGCAACCCGTCAGACAGCTGATCAATGCCCGGGCCGAGTTTATCGACCGCCTGTTGATTAAGTTGTACGCCGACACCGGGTTGGCCCAATTCCCTGACTTAGCCCTGATAGGGGTCGGTGGTTATGGTCGCGGAGAATTACACCCATACTCCGACATTGACTTTCTGTTGCTCTGTAAACAAGAACCCGGACCTGAGCTGACAGAGTCTCTGGAGTCATTCATGACCTTGCTGTGGGATCTTAATCTGGATATTGGCCACAGTGTCCGAACCCATGAACAGGTGCTTGAACAAAAGCGCGAAGATGTGCATTTCACCACCAGCCTGCTGGAAAGTCGCTTAATTTGCGGCAATCACGTTGAGTTTGAGCGACTCAAAAGCCACATTGTTGAAACGCCCATTTGGCAGTCAGATGAGTTCTTTATCGCTAAGGTCAAAGAACAACGACTGCGGCGTAAAAAGTGTCATGGCACCGCCTATAACCTTGAGCCAAATATCAAAGAAAACCCCGGCGGCCTGCGCGACCTTCAGACCATTTTCTGGGTTGCTAAAAAGCACTTTCATGCAGAAACACTCGAAGAGCTGATAAGTCATGGCTATCTGACCCACGAAGAATATCAGGAGCTGCTGGAATGCCTGGAGAACCTCTGGAATATCCGCTTTGCACTCCATCTGGCAGCCGGGCGCAGTGAAAATCGCTTGTTGTTTGATTACCAGCCGCATGCCGCTGAGCTGCTGGGATTTGGTTCCGAAGGTAAGGCGTCTGTGGAGCGCATGATGAAACGCCTGTTCCGGATCATGAGCCGGGTGCGTGAAATGAACCAGATGCTGCTGGCCTACTTTGAACAGAGCATTTTACCCGACCAAAGCGAACAAACCGTGATACCGCTCGATAACCACTTTGAACGTGTCGGAAATAAAATTCGGGTGAAAAATCCGTCCGTGTTTTTTCGCCGGGAAAATCTCATTTTACTATTTGAACATATTGCGGATAACACGGAAATTACCGACATCGACCCCAGCACCATTCGCACCGTTCGTCAGGTCAGACGACGCCTGCTGGGTGACTTACAAGATTACGCTGCTTGCCGTGACGCGCTCATGCGACTGCTTAAGCACCCTAACGGCATGGGCCGCGCCTTTACCCTAATGCACAAGCATGGGATCATCGCCGCCTACTTGCCACAATGGCGAAATATCTTTGGACAGATGCAGTTCGACTTGTTCCATGCCTATACCGTTGATGAGCATACGCACAAGCTTATCAACAATATTTATCGCTATTTTAGTCATGAGCACCAGGGCGAATTCCCGCTGTGTACTGAAATCGTCACCCGCATGGATAAACCTGAGCTGCTGTATCTGGCAGGTATCTTCCATGATATTGCCAAAGGCCGGGGCGGCGATCACTCTGAGCTGGGAGCCGTTGATGCCTCCGCCTTTGCACAAATGCACGGGTTCTCTTCCTCCGACTGTAAGCTTGTTGCCTGGTTGGTCGAAAACCACCTGTTGATGTCGGTCACCGCGCAGCGTAAGGACATCAATGATCCGGAAGTGATCAACGAATTTGCCACACGCATTAAAAACGAGCGCCAGCTCGACTATCTCTATTGTCTGACCGTTGCCGATATTCGCGCAACCAACGATAATCTGTGGAATGACTGGAAAAACACTTTATTGCGTGAGCTTTATTTGCTCACGCAGCGGGCGCTGCGCCTGGGTCTGGAAAACCCCATGGATATGCGTGATCAGATCCGCGATAAGAAACAACAGGCAAAACAGCGGCTGATCAATAAAGACTATCGCGAAGACCTGATTGACATGATCTGGGCACGCTTTAAAGCCAACTATTTTACCGCATTCAGCGAGCAGCAAATTTCCTGGCAAACCGAATATTTGCTCGGCCGAGATGACTTAAGCCAGCCCTGCGTAGTTGTATCAGAACAGCCTATGCATGGCGGTACCCAGGTGTTTGTTTATGCGCCTTACGAAGCCAGTTTATTTGCCAAACTGGTGGCGGTCATTGGTTCCAAGAAGGCCCAGATCCAGCATGCTCAGGTACTGACAACCAAAGATGGTTATGTGGTCTTTAGCTTTGTCATACTGGAAGTAGACGGTCGCCCCATCAGTGGTACCCGGGCCAAAACTTTGCGCCGCAGCCTGGAAGTGATCCTCACCGATCCGAAAAAGAAAATCCGGCTGAAAAAGAACCGCTCGCAGCGCTTTAAAGACTTTAATATTAAACCTAAGGTCGTGGTACGCCCCCACGCCCGTAGTGACCGAAACCTGATTGAGATCCAGGCAGTGGATATTCCCGGCTTACTGACTAAAATTGCCGAAGTTTTTCAAGTCCATTCACTGCACATTCACGCCGCACGTATTACCACAGTAGGCGAACGCGCGGAGGATTTCTTTGTGGTCTCGGACAAAGATTACCAACGTCTCAGTGAAGATGCCAAAGCATCGTTACATCGCTCACTGATGAAAAAACTCAATGCAGAATCTGAATAAATGAGGACACTATGTCGGATTTAAAAACCACAATTGAACAAGCCTGGGAACAACGCGATACCATCACTCCCAGTGATGTATCACCTCAGGTAAAAAATGCCATCATTGATGCACTGGCTTTACTGGACTCAGGCGCAGCACGCGTTGCTGAGAAAGTCAGCGGCGAGTGGGTTGTACACCAGTGGCTGAAAAAGGCGGTTCTGCTCTCATTCCGTATTCGCGATAACCAGCCTATGAATGACGGAGTAAACCAGTTTTTCGATAAAGTGCCCCTTAAGTTCAGCGATTATACCCCTGAGCAATTTCAGCAAGGCGGCATGCGTGTGGTCCCCAACGCCGTTGCACGTCAGGGTAGCTTCATTGGCAAAAATGTGGTTTTGATGCCGTCTTATGTCAATATTGGCGCTTATGTTGATGAAGGCACTATGGTTGATACTTGGGCCACTGTCGGTTCATGTGCTCAGATCGGTAAGAATGTGCACCTCTCTGGCGGTGTAGGCATTGGCGGCGTACTGGAGCCATTGCAAGCTAACCCAACCATTATCGAAGATAACTGCTTCATCGGTGCCCGCTCTGAAATTGTTGAAGGGGTCATTGTTGAAGAAGGCGCAGTAATTTCAATGGGCGTGTATATTTCCCAAAGTACGCGTATCTATGACCGTGAAACCGGCGAGATCCACTATGGCCGTGTTCCAGCCGGCGCCGTTGTCGTGCCAGGCTCATTACCAAGCAAAGACGGTACTCACAGCCTGTATGCGGCGATTATCGTTAAGAAAGTGGACCAGCAAACTCGTGAAAAAGTAGGCATCAACGCCCTGCTTCGCTCAGTTCAGGACTGATCCACAGTCTGATTTCAGCCCGGTGCATGAACCGGGCTTTATCTCACCCAAAGTTAAAATGCCCACTTAACCCCGAACGACGGAATAATCGGCAGCCAGTGCCCCCGCTCTTCCTTTTTGAGTAACTTTCCTTGTCCATCTACTGAATAGCTGGTTCGATCAATACAACATTCATTGTCAAAGTTCAGTAAATTAGAAACTTCAAAGAAAACAGTTAACTCACTGTTTGATAACGGATAGATTTTATGAATTCGCATATCTATGCGTTTGTAATTACCCAGTTTAAGCTGATTACGCTCATTAAGGCTGCGCTGGATTTCGTATGTTCCATTGGGCGTATTTTTTACCAGGCGGCCTGACTCGCCAGTCATAGGCCAGCCAGAGTGAAAATACACCAGTCCACTTATCTGCCAGCCATTATCAAACTGATAACGACTCGTCAGCTTGACAGCGTGCCTTTGATCCCAACTGCGCGGATACCAGCGACCGTTAATGCTGTCCTGTGCGTTAGACCAGCTGTAACTCGCATGCCACTGCCATTTGGAAGTAATGTGGTGCTGAAAACTCAGCTCAACACCTTTGACTCTGGCTGAGTCTGGCGCAACCCGATATCTGTCGGCCTGTCCTTCAGGTAAGAATTCATAAAGATCAAAGGCATTTTCATACCAGGGCCGTAGCTGAGACAGTTTTTTCAAATATGCTTCGGCGCGCCATTGAAATGCCGGGCTCAGCGCATGTTGATAAGATAAAATAACATGGCGCGCTTTCTCAACGCCATGAAACTCCGTGCTGCCATCGGCGACCTGCAAGCTGAGAATATCCTCAGGCTGGTAGTAATCCCCGGCACTCAGGGAAATCCGCTGCGCGTCTGTTGGCTGATATAGAAGCGCGACTCGTGGGCTCCATTGCGCTTTGGTAAACCCATAATAATCTTGCTGATCCCAGCGCAGACCCAGCTCAGCTACCCAGTCAGGGTTAAGTCGCCAACGATCACTGATATAGGCACCAAACACATTACCGGATGCGGTTAGCTGTGTTTTTTGCTGGCGGTAATCTTCACCATCATAATTTACCTGATACCAGGCCTCCAGCCAGTAGTCATACTCTGCATCCAGGTATTTGGCTTCAAAACCGGACTCCAGATAATGACTGTCACTGACACGCCACTGCCAGTCTTGTTTCAGTGAGTAAGCATAAAAAAACTTGTTATCGTCCAGGGTAAGCCACACTTCGGTCGGATCATATTGACCGCCGCTGCGGTTTTCTTCAACTCTGGCGACTGACAACAGCGTCTGGCTGCTCAGATCCTCACGCCAGTCGGAGCGCAGGACCACCCAAGCGTAGGCGCTGCTGTACTCACCACTGACCTTTTCCTTCACCTGATATTCCCGGACTCCATCCCATTCGGTAAAGGTGTCATCAAGTATTTCATCGTCCCAGGCGTAAAGAAAGTGCCCTGACAGCGACTGGGTATCCGTCAGCTCGTAACTGACCTTGGCAAACAAATCCGCATATATGGGTTCAAACTTATTTGATTCGTCTTCTACTGCGTCCAGTACCAGATCAAGATAACCGCGTCTGACCGATACCAGCCAGCTGCCTTTGTCGTCGTCAAATGTGCCCTGTGAGCCGGCTCTGGCATTAATGAAGCTTACTCCCAGACTATGTTCGTATTGCGGCATGTCATAGAGGCTCTCAATCGCCATGACACCACTCATTTTGTTGCCATAGCGTGCCGTAAATCCGCCGCTGGAAAAGTCCATTGCGCCTACGTTGTCCGTATCGACAATACTAAACGCACTGTTGAAGCTTTTCATATGAAAAGGCCGGTAAAGTTGCTGTCCATCCAGTAAAACGAGTACTTCATCCGAATGCCCACCGCGCACAAAAAAGTTAGCAGAGTAATCACCTGCGGCGACACCCGGTAAAGCGGGCATAAGCCGAAAAATATCATCGGCAATGTGCGGCATTGACTCAATACGCTCTTTGGAGAGGAAGTGCGTATTGTGCCGGGTGGCTAACGTATACTGGCTACCAGTGACCGTAATGCGCTCCAGATCAGACGGTGCAGCATTGGCATGTGCCATGGTTGTGTTCAAAGCGACACTAATCATCAGGACACTCAGCGATCCGGATGCCTGCGCCAGATGCTTGCCAGGCGCCTGAATTGTATTTTTTGCTTGTTCGGAATGAGTGCCATGATCTGTTGGCGCACCGGGCAGTAAAAAAGGCAATAGCCGCGGTCGTAAAAGCCTGTCCTGCTGAACGGGTATTTGTCTTATCATTGTTGTTTTCTCCATTGAAATAACAATGATATCCTTGCTTAGCGAGCGCTGCTTGTCGTCCTGACCGACTGATCAGGACATATTTTCTGCCGGTATTTTACTTTGTTTTCGATATGCGCCAGGTGTTAACTCGGTATAGCGTTTAAACGCCCCATAAAACGCAGAACGGGAGTTAAAGCCACTGTCCAGAGAGATGTCCAGAATGCTTCTGTCTGGTTGAGTAAGCAGCAGCTGCTGTGCATGCATCACTCTGAGCTGATTGATGAAATCGAAAAAACTCATGTTTTTACTTTGATTAATCGCCTGAGAAACATGGTGTCGGGAATGACCACATGCACAGGCAAGGTCGTGCAGCGTTAAATCCGCTTTCAGATAGAGCTTTTCGTCCAGCACCTGATCTTCAATCAGGTTGCAGAGCTGCACAGCCAGTGACTCTGACAGGGCCGAGTTTAAGTACTTTTCGCTGTGCGGCTTATCAAGTTCAACATATTGATTTTTTTTGATAAATATTTCTGGCTGACGCAAGCCGTAATAACTCATTAAATAAAAAAAGATAACTACGCCCAGCTCAGAGAAAAAGAACCAGCGCTCACCAATCAACCAGCCATACTCACAGCCAAATCCGTTGTCATGATCAATACACGCCATGGCATTCACTTCTATCGCTTCATCGATGAACCACAGCCCATAAAGCGAAAACAACATAATGAGCAGACGTCTTAGCCAGTTCAGGTTGATAAGTTCAAGTGACGAAAAGTTATTAGCCGAGAGGATCTGGTAAGCATTGAGTCTGCGCCACGCAAATACCAGATACACTGCGACCTGCAACATAGCGCCAAAAATAAAAACATTTTCAGACCCTGTCAGGTACCAGGATGGCAGATCCGGGGCATACATATCACCATACAAAAATTGCCATTTACTGCGTGCATCGAGTAAGAAGAACGGAATAGCACAAAGCAGTGCCAGCACAAACGGCAGTAAATGAACGCGATTAAACGCTATATAGACAGGCGACGTTAATCTGAGTACGTAGTAATAAAAACACGGTGCCAGCAGGAAGGTCAGAGGCTCCTGAAACCCTATAAGATGAGGCAAATAGTAAAACGCCCCACTTTCATCAAGCAATATAAAAAACAACAGTGCAACAAAGCACTGAACACACAAAGCAAGCATCCTGTTTGCATCATTCGCTGTATTCTTCCGTATCAGTTCGTAACTGAGATACAGACCATGAAGACAACCCAAAGATAATATGACCAGTGTGAACATGCTAATTCTAACCAAGGTGTTAGCTTACGGCGTTTACTACGCCATGCGCTTGTGGCTTTATTGTTAATTATTTCTGCCTAGTGTGTTCCCTTATTGGTTAAATTGCAAGACACAATGGATCTGTCCCTCCTCATTTTAAACGCCAAATCGAGTTGACTCTGTAACCTGACGAGAAAGCGCCACTGCTGCAAACCAAAAGCAAGCAGCAGTGACTGCGATTATCAGGTGTCCACTTTTTCCAGCGTATTGATGCTGATGTGTGGCCAGCGGATCAATTCGCCGGGCCTGTCTTTACGATTGAAAAAGTCCAGGATCACGTTCTGAGAATACTGTAACCAAAGCTTTGGGTTGCCGTGTTGGTCAGTCTCCGTTAATTCGTAAATCCAAAATGTGGAATGTACTTCAGCGGCATTTGCCTGGCGCGTGACAAACGGAATATTGTTTACAGAGCCGGACGCCGCGGTTGTACGCACTTCCAGCTTGGTCGTATTTTTCACTTTGCCAGCGCTCAGTAAAGGGGCAATGACTTTTTGCAGCAGTGCATTTGCCTGGGTTGGATCAAACAGGCCTTCAAAAGGCTGATCTCTGAAGTGTTTATAGGGCGCCAGGTAAGGATTGGTGCCTATATCGCCCGATACCCCTATGGGTAAGCCATTCAGCGCGGGGATCTCAAATCCAGACTGAGAATGCGCACTCTTACCCAATGCGATCACCGCATCGCCATGGGGAATACTGGACAGGCGAGCAATGTCCAGGTCATCGGTTAACTGATCACGCATGTGTAACCACAGACCGGGTTCATGGTGAATTGCCAGCCCAGGTTTACCCTCTAGCCCGGAATGTGGATAGTCTTGAGCAGCTATCTGGTTAATGATTTGGGTGTAATCGAGCGTAGCAACGGATTGATCCTCCGGAATACCCCGATTTGGTACGCCCTTATCAACCAGGCTGAAAGTCAGTTCTTCGTCATATTGGTTCATCAGCAGCCGATAATCCAGATCGCCTGCCGTAAAAGGCAAAGCTATCATATTCCAGCCATGACCTTCGAGATTGCCCGTATTTTTCCACGTGCCGGGAAGATGACACAAAGGACCTAGCTCAGAGTCCTGCTGTTCCCCGATTATAATTTTACGTTGGTTCTGATCAAACCCTAACTGCGATTTAGCTGACGACATAAAATGGTTCCTTATACTTGCTTAATTGCACCCAGCGCACCTTGAAAAGGCAATATAGGTTTGCTAGGCGTGACGAGGCGGGACCACCAGCTGAAGAGCCTGCTCTTTTTAGAAACAGTGCACCTTGGCTATTAACCAGAAAAGAATCGCATGAGTCAGGACTCTCGCTCCCAATGGAAAGCTAGTACAAGATCAGCATTTAAACGAATAAAAAAAAGCGGGCACGAGCGTGCCCAGACAACACGATATGTTAGCTAGGAGGCTTACCTGACAGAGATACTGTCAGTGATTCATTGCGTTAGGCTGACTGCTTTTCGTCAACCAGGTCGCTTTGCGCTCCCTGCTCCAGCAAACTCATAAAGTTTGGCTGGCCAAAAATCATCATAATATCGAGTAATTGACAGGCAGATAAGTCAGACTTACCGCACTCCCAGTTAGAGATGGTTGCCTGATCAACAGGCGTGACAAGCTTTTTGCCTAACTCAGCCTGAGTTAAGTTCATTTCTCTGCGTAGACGACGAATAGCAGTTTGAATTTGCTTCCTGGCTGCCATGGTGTGTGCTTTACGCACAGATTCATTTCTTTTAACAGTAGTCATAACATATCCGCTTATTATCAATCACAGTGTCTTACAAACCTAAAGCAAAGTGTTTAACGCCATAAAACCAACACGCGCCTAAGCACAGGTCTGAGCCTACACCTATCCGGGGACTGTTCCGGCCAAGTGTTTAATTTTTCGTCCCGGTTAGACATTTGACTGAGAGTCATGTAGTCTGAACGGGTCAGGTGGATAAATAATTAACCGGATTGGGTCATATGTCAAATACTTTTGCTACAAGATTAAAACAGTTACGTATCAACTTGGGTTATTCTCAGGTTGGCTTTTCAGAAATACTGGATATTCCCACTGCTTCGTATCGAAAGTATGAGAAAGATGTCAGGGAACCTACCTTGTCGGTAGTAAGCAAATTCTTTTTACATCCGGCGACTAAAGACAGCGCATTATGGCTGCTGACCGGCGAACAGCAAAATGTGACCCATACGCCCCCGGCCCCTGTAGAGCCGCCGCTGGCTTACCACTCTGACATGGAACAAAGCCTGATCACCAGCATTGCCAATTCCCTTGAGTTCATTTCGCATATGAAGTGGTTTACACCCGGCACGCAGGCAGGATATCAGGATTATGGCCATATTATTCTGCGCGACCTGAAACCCCTCCTCCAGCAGAGCTCGGTCGCACACAATGAAAAAAAGCGGGCTTAATAAAGCACGTTATTGAAGAAAACAAAAGTAACCCAAAGCGACCACTTTTGTAGTTAAACAGAACAATCTTAGTAACCGCTCTTACACCAGCTGTTCGTCAGTGTGTGTGATTTGCTGGCTCTGAGCCAATGCCAATGCAAGACTTTGCGCTTGTTCAAACGCCTGTGTAAGCGAAGCCTGATGCCTGTCATCGGCAAACTCCTGATATTCACTGACTATTTCATACATGGTTTCAACCCCGAGATAACGACTTAACGTGCGTAAATGTGGCATCAGATGATTGCTTTTGGCTCTTATCTCAGGCTCTTCGAAGCCAAATTCGCCACATGAGGCTATGGCAACCAATGTTTTACCCGACAGTAAAGGCGCTAACGGAAAGTCTCCCCGCTTGAGATCAAAATCAAATGTTTTGTTAACCCGAACAATCTGATCAAACCAGGCCTTGAGTTGTGCTGGCATGCCATAATTGTACATAGGTGTTGAAATGACAATAATGTCGGCACGGGTCAGCTCATCGATCAGCGTATCGGATAAGGCCAATAGCAGCTTCTGATCCGCAGTCCTTTTACTTTCCGGGGTGAATACAGCCCCAATCCAATCCTGAGTGATAAATTGTGGTGGATGTATCCCTACATCACGATAGATATATTCATCTATTGAAGACGTTTCTTGCCAGCTTTCGACAAACTGCCGGGCAATCTGCTTCGACAGTGAATTATGTGATGGATTGTCATTGTCAATCGCTCTGACGCTTGAATCTATATGTAAAATTGTGCTCATGCTAGTTACCTTTTTGATTACTGAACAGGTGACAGTGTGCGTTAAGGCACTCAGCTGAACAAACGATACTCTTACACCTATAGATGAGTTAAAATCACCCATAAGATTGTTGATTGGATGACTAACATGGCATTATCTGTTTCTTTACAGGCACTCAGGGCGTTCGACGCTGCGGCACGCCATGGCAGCTTCAAACACGCAGCAGAAGAGCTTTCCTTAACGCCAACAGCGATTTCTCATCACATCAGTAAGCTCGAACACCGCCTCAATGTGCGTTTATTTCAACGCTTGCCCAGAAAGGTTCTGCTCACTGAAACTGGCGTGTTGCTGGCCAATGCGACTTCCGAGGGCTTTGCAACAATTGAAAGTGCGCTGGCAGACATTCAGCAACTCAATGAAGTCGTCCAGGTGAGCACCACTTCTTCATTTGCGGCGCTGGTGCTATTACCTGCACAAGGTGCGTTCTCAGCACGTTATCCGGACATCTCGATGCAAGTTTCAAGTGGAGAGCTGCCTGATAACCTGCCCAATTCAATCCCCGTAAGGCTGGGTAACATCAAAGACGTCCCGGTTGAAGACCGCCTGAGTGGGGAGCGGTTCAACTTGTTTGGAAGCAAGGCGCTCAGGGCATTAGAGGGCGCTGCGGTCCGACCGTTACTCTATACAACACGCTGGAAGAATCGCGAGCTGTGTGAACCTCCGCTGGATGACTGGCTGGCACACAACGGACTGAGTAAAGCAGACTTTGTTATCCGGGAGTTTGATCAGGAGTTGTTTGGTATTCAGCAGGCTGTGATAGAAAACGCCCTGGTGTTTTGTTCAGAGATACTGGCCCGGGGCATGTGCTCAACCGGCCAGTTGGCCCCAGTGGGAGAAAAAAGCATAACTTCGCCATTGTGCTACTACATTCCCAATAAAACACGATTCAGAACGCATAACGCAGTGAAGTTTATTGAGTGGATCCAGGATTTAGTCAGACTGAAAAGTAGTAATAGACGTTAATTGCTGCAGTAAAGCTTATCGATGTGAGATTTACAGCTATCTGAAATCGCTGGATGGAATGGCCAATACCACCGATAACCCATGTAAATAACCACACGAAAGCGCGCGGCTTAGCAGTTAGAAGTTAGCAGACCTATTTAACCACCTTCAGGATGACTCTGTCTTTCTCAACGGCCTGGTTGTTTTCTGCTCTGAATTCTTCAACGCGGTCATAAATATCTTTCACACCATAATATTGTTCAAGGTTCTTTTCAGCAGCAAGCAAATCGCCAAACTCCATTACAATTTCGTATGCTTCGCTGTACTTGTCCTCGACTTCTTCGTTGTTTTCTTTTGCAACAGTGATCAGCGACCTAAAGCGTTGTTCAAACAGCTTTAAACTAGACCCCTTTACAATCATGGCCAAAACAAAAATCAGCGCCATAATGATTAACATACTACCAATTAAGATCAGCTCCATATTAAATCTCTCCTTTGGCGAGTTTAGATTCCATTATTCTATAGAAAGGGTATTTGGCTAAAACAAAAAATGTACCAATGTTGCACATCACTACAAATGGTCCGTAGATATCAAACAAGATGTCACTATCTAAGTAGCCTCGTAAAACCAACTGGCTAAAATTCATAAACATTACTGCTAGTGCTATGTATGCTACAGTTCTTGTAGTTACAGAAAAACTACACCCTCGAATGGCATGCAAGAGGTACAAAACTGTCATAAATCCAGCCCCAGTGCACACCAAAGAAAAATAATAAACTTGACGCATCTGAACCGACTCAAAAGGAAGGCCTAAAATGTAAGTACCTAAACTAGAGCTGGACGTGTAAAACACAAGCACCGCCAGAGAAGATAGAAAGCATGAATGCAGCTCATGGTCGCTTTGCTTTTTCAGGGTCTTTTTTCCCCCAAAGAAAAGTTCAAAGCGGTGCTGCTTAAAGCAGTGCAGCAGGAACAATACAACGAATAGTTCTAACGCTGTTATTATCCATCCAGTAACTATAAAAAACTCATTCATGCTCGGCAAAAATCCTACTATTTACCCGCCAAAAAATACTGTTTTAGCTTCAGGGGAAAAACGCTGCACTTTTGGTTGTGCACCATTCCCACCACCAGTTCCACCAGTTACCAATCGTACACTTTCTAGAGTTAAGTTCAGAGAGCTGTCTAGCTGGTTCATTTTTGGTTTGTTATTTAAGCGCTTTATAAAAAACTTCATAATATTTTCCGTCCTTCTTTGATATTTAAAAGGACCACCCACAAAAGGTTGCGTTCATGTTAACCTCATTGCCATATAGTAACAAGCATTAATTGCTTTAAATTCACATTATTGCGGATGATCTCCTGCATCATGACATTGGCCAAAAAGCCTACTACTGACCGGATCACGATAGTGTCCATCATAAGGAAAATTAGAAAAAATGGAACAACAATACGACAAATTGGACATGCGAAAACTATACCGGGTCAAAACTGGCGAGACTGTAAATCTGTTCAACTGTCAGATTTTCTGGCTGAATGGTAGAAAAGCCCGTCTGTCTCATAGCGCAAATATAAAAAAGCCGCAGCTAGAAAGCTACGGCTATTGAAGTCGATGCAACGCTTTATACCAATTTCACTTAATACCTGTTCGATTTGAAGGAGCAAATAGGTATTAAAGTGCTTTTTGCATTTCTTCGAACGTGTCTGTTATTTCAGTGCGGGGTGCTGACGTTGCCAGGCTCACGGCAACGATCGCAATAGCGGATGCAATAAACCCAGGTACAATTTCATAGATAAGCGCACTAAGCGGTTGGCCATCTACCGTTACCGGGCCATAGATCCAGAACAACACGGTTGCTGCGCCCACTATCATGCCCGACAATGCACCCGCAAAGTTCATACGCTTCCAGAATAAGCTGAGCAGTACCAGAGGACCAAATGCAGCACCAAACCCGGCCCAAGCATTACTTACCAGGCTTAAGATGGTGCTGTCTCTGTCGTATGCAAGGTAGATTGCAAACATAGAAACCAGCGCCACACTGATCCGCCCTACCAGCACAAGCTCTTTATCTGATGCCTCTTTGCGCAGGAAGATCTTGTAGAAGTCTTCAGTTAATGAACTGGAGCTCACCAAAAGCTGAGACGAAATGGTACTCATAATCGCTGCCAAAATCGCAGCAAGTAAGAAACCTGCAATCAACGGGTGGAAGAGCAATTCAGATAAGATCAGGAAAATGGTTTCAGGATCTTCAACCACAATGCCCTTTTCGTGGGCGTACGCTGCGCCAAACAGACCCGTTGTGATAGCCCCTAAAGTGGCCACCAGCATCCAGCTCATACCAATGCGACGCGCCGTTGGCATATCTTTAACGCTGCGCACTGACATAAAGCGCACGATAATATGTGGTTGCCCGAAATAACCCAGACCCCAGGACATGGCAGAAACGATGCCAATAGCGCCACCTGCTCCAATCAAGGTTAGTAGCTGTGGATTGATTTCATTAAGCGTAACGTTCAGCGGGTTATCCAGTAATGAATAAGTCACCACTGGCACTAAAATTAGCGCCAGGAACATAATACACCCCTGCACAAAGTCGGTCAGACTAACCGCCAGAAACCCACCAAACAAAGTATACAAAACCACCACGCCCGTCGTGATATACAAACCGGCTTCGTAACTCATGCCAAAGGAGTTTTCAAATAGCTTACCGCCGGAAACCACACCAGCAGACGTATACATTGTGAAGAAAACAATGATCACCAGCGCAGATACAATACGCAATGCATTGCCTTTATCTTCAAAGCGATTAGCAAAGTAGTCCGGAATGGTTATCGCGTCGTTCGCCAGCTCGGTATATACACGTAAACGCGGTGCCACCAGCAGGTAATTTAAAAATGCGCCAATCAGCAGACCAATGGCAATCCAGGTACTGCTAAAACCGCTCACAAACATGGCGCCGGGCAGGCCCATCAGGATCCAGCCACTCATATCTGAGGCACCCGCAGACAGGGCCGCAACACTGGGTGGAAGGCTTCTTCCACCTAACATATAACCCGACACATCACTGGTTGACTTACGATACGCGTACAGTCCAATTCCCAGCATGGCGATGAAATACATGGCAAGAGAGATCATAGTGCCAGTTTCCAAAATTACCTCCTATAGTCGAGCTCCTCTCCACAATATCAGATGCTGTTTTGTTGTTAGCTGAGATTGGGACAAAAGCCATTGCGAAAGCGCCACTATAACATGGCAAAGATCGCCACCCAAGCTACACAAGGTGAAGTGCTTATGAATTGCGCGCAAACGACCTCATACCTTAATACCAAAAGCTGAAACAAGCTGAATTAGTTAATGAAATATGCCTGAGATTGCCTTATATTGTTCTGCAGTAGAAGTATTCAGTCAGGTGTATCTTTCATGTATTTTTATGCCGCCAGGCAGCCAATCCTAAACAAAAACAAAGAGCTCGTGGGCTACGAGCTGCTTTTTCGCGACGGTTTAGACAATGTCTTTCCTGAGATAGATGGCTCTGAAGCGACCTCCAGATTGATCGAAGGCAGCCAGTTTAACTTTGGTCTGGAAGATTTGACCGACAATAAACCGGCCTATATCAACTTCACACTCGACACCTTGCTGAAAGGTTACCCCACCATGATGGGGCGTGAGCAATTGGTTGTAGAAATTCTTGAAACCGTTCAGCCGGGGAAACGCCTGCTCGGTGCAGTGCAGGACCTGAAGCAAAAAGGCTACACCATAGTGCTTGATGATTATCAGCATCAAAAAGTGTGGCGACATTTCTACCCCTTCATTGATCAAATCAAGATAGACATGCTGACCACAGATGTCGCAACCATTGAAGAGATTAAAGAAGCCATTGCACCGTTTAAAAATATTGAGCTGGTTGCCGAAAAAGTCGAAACACATGAGCAGTACCAGCAGGCACTTGATCTTGGATTCAGCTATTTCCAGGGGTTCTTTTTTGCCAAGCCCGAAGTGGTTCAGAGTAAAACCCTGCCCCCTTCAGAGATGGCGCTGGCCGAACTGCTATACGAAACATCCAGCGTTGACGTCGACTTAAAGCGGATCACACAAGTATTCGAGCGCGATGTTAACCTCAGCTATAAGCTGCTGCGCTACTCAAATTCAGCCGCCTTTAAACGGCGTGCAGAGATCTCCACCATTAAGCAAGCTTTGGTGGTACTTGGCAATCAGGAGCTGAAGAAGTTTCTTTCTTTACTCTTTGCCTCTCAGGTGTCTTCAGAGAAACCACTCGAACTGGTCCGTCTGTCTCTGACTCGCGCGCGTTTTGCTGAGTTATTAGCGGTTAAACACCGTAACCTAAAAGACACCGGCATGGCCTTCCTGGCAGGTATGATGTCACTGATGGACGCAATTTTAGATGAAAGCATGGACAGTGTGATGAACAAGCTGCCACTGGCTATTGAGATCAAAGATGCCCTAGTGAAGCAAGAAGGTCTGCTGGCCAGTTACCTGGCGCTCATCAAACTCTATGAACAAGCCGAGTGGCAGGGGGCCAATGAACTGTCGCAGCAACTGGGCCTTGACCCTGATCTGTTGCCTGATTATTACCACGAAGCCCTGCAATGGTGCGATCAACAAATGGAAGTGATGGCCATATAGGTTGTACTGCATTTTATCATCCAAAAACAGCCGCCATTTGGTGGCTGTTTTTGTTTTAGGTCAAAGTTTTTGATATTTTCCCTTATATCTTGCGCAAGTGCGACAATTTGTCACATCCCAACCTTTTGTCTGACAAGTAAAATTCTTCTCAATAACAACGTGAAAACACTTTGGGATGAATCATGACCAGAAACCTCATTTGGCTTGCTGTTACGGCCGCTTTTTCTGCACAGAGCCAGGATGCACAGCACGATACACACACTGACAGTTTAGAGCGCATCGTGGTTATCGCGCCTATGCATAGCCCTTTAGATATCAAAACCGACCCTAAAGCCCCAAGACAACCTTTGCCTGCGCAGGATGGGGCGGACTTGCTATCCAGTATCGCCGGCTTTTCTTTAGTAAAAAAAGGCGGCGCAAGCAGCGACCCTGTTTTTCGCGGGATGGCCGGATCACGTCTTAACATTATTACCGATGGCGGTCAGACGCTTGGCGGCTGCGGCGGGCGTATGGATCCGCCCACGGCCTACATCACACCACAAACCTACGATACTTTAACGGTGATTAAAGGACCTCAAACCGTCCTTTATGGCCCCGGTAACAGCGCCGCCACTGTCATTTTTGAGCGTGAATCAGAACGCCTGAGTGAAGCAGGCTGGCAAGGGTTTGCCAATGCGACCCTGGGCAGTTTTGGTAAGCGTATGGTGAATGCAGACGTGAAAGGAGGCACAGAGGATTACTATGCACGCCTTGCTGCCAGCAAAAGCGATGCCGATGACTATGAGGACGGCGAAGGTCAATCCATTCACTCAGCATATGACAAGTGGAATCTCGACTCCGAGTTTGCCTACACGCCCGATGATGACAGTCTCTATAGCCTGAGTCTGGGTCGCAGTGATGGTGAGGTCGCCTATGCTGATCGCATGATGGATGGCAGCAAGTTTGACCGTAACCACGTTGCACTCAGCGTTGAGCTGGATGAACTGAGCGGGTTTAGCCACGCGCTGGAAGCCAACGTGTATTACAACAACATAGATCACATCATGGATAACCATAGCCTGCGCACATTTACGCCCACTATGATGATGAAAGCCCCGACCTCATCCAATCCCGACCGTCGCACCTGGGGTGGTAAACTGATGCTCACTTCTGCCGTCAATACAAAACACACATTGCGTTACGGGGTTGATCATCAGCAAAACCGCCACCGCATCCGTGTTAGCATGAACCAACCAATGATACCGGTGGAAACACTGCCTCGCCGTGATAATGCTGAGTTTAAACAAACCGGGCTATTTGGCGAGTTTGAATACGCACTCAAGACTGAAGGCCCGAAGCGCAGCCAGTGGGTGAGCGGGCTGCGCATTGATGACTGGTCAGCAACTGACAAGCGCCAGCAACTTGGCTCTATGATGATGCCAATGCCTAATCCAACGGCGGACCAGACACGTGATGACACCTTGTTGAGCGGATTTACACGTTATCAGGTCCAGCATAAAGATATGAGCTATTACATCGGTGCCGGGCACAGTGAACGCTTCCCAGATTACTGGGAGTTAATGGGTGGCGGACGCCGGAGTGTCGATAGCATGAGTGCCTTCTTACTGGAGACGGAGAAAACGAACCAGCTGGATATCGGCTGGATGCTACAAAAATCCGCTATGACTACCTCAGTGTCTTTGTTTTACAACCGCATAGATGATTACCTGCTCACCGATAATCAGTACGAAGTGATGGACAAAACACTGGCGGTGACCCGGAACATTGATGCACAAACTATGGGGCTGGAAATGGAAACCCAGGTTGAGCTCAGTAAACAACTGAATTTCACAACCAGCATCAACTATGTGCGTGGCAGCAATAAAACAGATCATACGGCACTGGCACAGCAGCCTCCCCTGCAGGCACGTTTCGCCATGGATTACACACTGGATAAATGGCAAGTAGGTGGTTTATGGCGTCTCGTAAAAAGCCAGGACCGCGTTGCTATCGGCCAGGGTAACATTGCCGGTCAGGATGTCGGACCCAGCCATGGCTTTGGTACACTGGCACTGAACTTATCCTATAGCCATTCAGATGAACTGTTATTGAGTCTCGGGGTAGATAATGTGCTGGATAAAACCTATGCCGAACATTTGAGTCGCGCAGGCGCTATGGTCAGTGGCTACGCACAAATCGACAAAGTAAATGAGGCCAGCCGCACACTGTGGGCCAACGTTAACTGGCGCTTCTGATTGAGCTAATGGGGCTAGCGGTGCCAGCCCCTTTACCACTACTTATTCAATCGTCAACTCGATAAGCGGTGGCACCGGCTCACCATTTTCATGATCACCAATCAAATATACTTTGCCATCTTTGACAACCAGGTCACTGGGCATAGTCATATCCTCCGGCAGCAGATCATAGACAGACACAATCTCACCACTCAGCGTCAACTTAATCACTTTTGTGAATTGCTCAGATACCATCCACAACGCATCTTCAGAGAAATACAGGCCCATTGCAGTATATTCGTTGAGACTCCCTTCTGTCTCCCCTGTGTAGCTAAGGGGCTGGCGAGATACAAGATTAAACTGACTATCCAGGGTAAATAACCAGTCCTGTTGTGACGCGTCATCGCTATTGGATACCAGGAAATAACGGTCATTGAGTGCGTCGTACGCTAAACCTAAGAACTCAAACGGCGGCTCTCCATCTTCATGCAAGGCTAATGGGTACTCTTGCACCAGCTGATACCCCTGCTCTGACAATGTAAAATGTCCAATCAGATTAGAATCAGCCAACACAAAGATCTCCCCGTCTTTGCTTATTACCGCTTCGGTGCAACCCTGTCCACAGTGTATCGAAGCAAACGCCAGTTCAGTACGGGTCTGGATCTGCAAATCCGCATTCAAAGAGTAGACTTCAGCCTGATCGGTGACGATTTCCCCCCCCCTTGCTGCGTGTACCAAAGTCCGGATGGCTGCTTGATCTCGGCTGGCAACGAGTAACGATTCTGCACCACCAGTTCACCGGTGTCTTCAATCGGTCCGTCTCCCAGCAACTTGTCCCTATCGGCCAGCAATACCAGATTATTCTCTTGTGCATTGGTGGTGATAACAACCCCCTCGCCAGAAAGTACGGTCAAATCAGTCATCTCCACTTGACCAAACCCGATAACATTCCAGCCATCAAGCTGCGTTACCTGCTCTTCTGATACGTCAAACTGCATGACCACTGGCTGTCCGGATTCTGAGGCCAGTATCCAAAGCTGCTGCTCCAGATAAGACACGCCCTGAATAGTCATATTGTCCGACAGCGGGTACAGCAATAGCTGCTCGTCTTCTGGTTTAAATCGGATCACCTGATGGGCATTCGCATCGTAGCCCCAGATATCACTGTTGCCATCACTGTCCAGGCCTAACTCGGTGATTGTTAAGCCCGTTTCTAAACGCCAGGAGGTGGTTTCGTCACTTGTCAGACTGCGCTGGAAGATCTCATTGGTGCCTGTAACATACCACAGCTCGTCTTCATACTGCTCAGTGGCCACAATGTTGTCCAGTGCGGTTATTCTCAGCGCCAGCGGCTGATAAACACGCGGTGAAGCACTGACATCAATGGTACCCACCTCAATGCCTTGCTGAAACGTATGCAGATCCGGACCATTGATGTCCAAACTTGTCAGGTTGATGAGCGGTTGCGCGCCCGGCGCATAATCAAGGTACTCTGAGAGCGGGAAGTCTTCAACCAGCTCACGTTCCGCTTGAGGTGAAGTGAGCGCCAAATCATGCACAACCCGTCCAGGCGCAGGCTGCTCGCCACCTCCGCCCGGAGGCTTGATTTTGTCATCATCGCCACAAGCGCTCAGGTTTAATGCAATACACACGGCCAGAAGTGATTTTAGGTATTTCATGTCATAGTTCCTTGTTGAGTGAAATTACAGCCACTGTAGCGCTGTGATTGTCAACAAAGTGTCTATGACAACCCGGATGGGTTCAGTTTTTGTCTCTCTAAAGAAGGGGTCATATTGAATCAATTTGGTGTATTTCAGACACTCAAAGCCTATGGGGGTTTGGCGACGGTCACAAAAAAAGCCGGTCAGTGGGTGCTGACCGGCTCAATAAATGCTTAGAGGTTTTCGAGGAAGTCCTCATCAAACTCTTCTGGCTCCTCCTCAACAGGCGGGTTACCATCGTGGAGTTCGTAAAGTTGACGCTGCAAATAAACATCTTTAAGGAAGATGTATGGGTCGAGTGACTCGTTAAGCAGCTTTTCCTGTGACATCAGGCTTGCTCTGGCTTCGACTGCCCGCAGTGCAAACACCAAAATGGTCTGTGGCGTAGACAGCGCTATCTCTGGCAACACAACATTGTCGACAATATCACCTGTGAGATTACGCGCTGTTGAAGGCCCATAACCCGGGATCATCAGATAAGCGCCGTCACCGACACCCCAAACACCGAGAGTCTGACCAAAGTCTTCGTCTTTGTGTTCCAGGCCCAGCGATTTAGCGACATCAAACAGGCCGAAAATCCCCACCGTTGTATTCACCAAAAAACGCGCAACATTAATACCCGCATCACCAGGCTTTGCCTGCAGGGCCGCGTTAACTGCGTCCGTAGGCGCTGCCAGGTTAGTAGTAAAGTTCACCAGGCTGCTACGGACCGGCGCAGGCGTAATGGCAATATAGCCTTTTGCAGCCGGGCGCAGGATATAGGCATCCAGTACATCCATATTGAAGTCATACAAGGGTCGGTTGAGCGACTGTAGTGGATCCCGCGGATCTTGTTTTTCTTCGGGGACTTGCGCACACCCGGATAAAATTAGCGCCAAAGCGGCGCCAACGAGTTTTTTATACATTTAGTTTCCTGTGCTGGTTATAACACGACTGATAGTGACCGAAACCTGCTGTGCTTCTGGGGTCATCGTAATGGTCTGAGTCGCGCCTTCAAGCTCACCGCTCTGTAGAGCCACGTTGCCATCCACTGAAATACGCGCCGTAACAATCACTTCTTTAAACCCTGACAGCTTGAGGTTAGGCATCATCGCCATACTATCGTTCAAATTGACACTCAATGGCAAGTTAAAATCTGTAAGTTTGGCCACTGCCAATGGCATAGGTGGACCTTGCGCAGCTTTGGCAAACACAAACAAAGTAGCATTCTCAGGAATTTTATCAGCCAGTTCATTTGCCAGAGAAACCGACACTTGCAGACCGTTTTCAGGCATTGCAGGCTGCGCAACTTGCGCTGTGCTCAGCTTTTCGTTCAAATCCGTAATACGCTGTTTGATCATCGTATAACGTGGATCATCCTGCGTCATCGATGCCAGCAAGACTTCGAACGCCGCTTTAGATTCTTTCCAGTCCTGACGTTCATAAGCGATCAGTGCCAGTAAAGAAATTGCATCAATGTTACGCGGCTCACGTTGCAGTACCTGAGACAACATACCTGCAGCACGGTTCATCGCATTTTCTGACCCTTCAACCAATAACGCCTGAGCATAGCTCACCTTGACATTACTGTTATTCGGTTGCATTTCCAGCGCTTTATCGAATGCCTGCATCGCCATTTCGAAGTCATTAAGCGACATCGCAACACGGCCGAGCAGCATCCAGGCAACAGCATCATCACCGCTGTTGGCCAGTTTAGTACGCAGACCCAAAGCAAACGCCTGAAGTTCATTCGGGCTGAGAGGATCACCAGTTTGCATCACAGCACGCTGGCCGTATTCAGGGAGCATATCAATGGCTTTATACCAATCGGCGATTTGCTTCTGACTGCCGGTAAAAGAATAAAATACCGCGCTGACAACCAACAAAAATGCCACACCCGTGCTTGCCAGTACCAGGTTATTACCCCGCGTATCGAGCGTGCGTTCTGGTGACAGCTCGTTCAGCAAGCGACGTTTCATTTCCAGCACAGATTCATCGTGACTGTTTTGATCAATACGCTGATTGGCCAGCTCGTCCGCCAGCTCCTGCAAACGCTGCTGATAAATATCAATGCGTTCAGCATTTGCATCATGGTCTACCGCAACCAGCTTATCGCGACGAAAAAACGGCATCACCACGAACAGCGCGGCCAGCACAGTCAAGAGCGCAAACAACCCCCACATTTGCATCATGTCATTCATGAAGTACGCTCCTTACGCTGGCTTTGTTTGATAAGCTCTGCTAGCTTTTGCTCATCTTCGGGGCTCCAGCTTTGTTTACGTGCTGCTTTTTTCTGTCTGAATACAATAAAACCAAAACCCAGCACCAGGATCACCACAGGCATGACCCACAGTACAATCGTGGCAGGTGTAACGGGTGGCTGGTAATGAACAAAATAGCCATAACGATCGATCATAAAATCAATCACTTCTTGCTTAGATTTACCCTCACGAACCATGTCCAGTACCCGGTCACGTAAGTCTTTCGCGACCACCGCGTCAGAATCAGCTATATTCTGGTTCTGACATTTTGGACATCTGAGTTCCTGCACCAACTCTTTAAAAGTTTGCTCTCTTTCCGCATTTTTGAACTGGTACTTATCTTCAACAGCATTAGCACTGAGCGACCACAGGCCAGCCAGTAATGCCAATGCCAGCATTAGTTTTTTCATGGTTGCAACTCCTGAATTGCCGGAGCAAATTTGCTGCGCCATACCCGAGGATTAATATCGCCAGTGTGGTGCAAAATGATCTTACCGTTTTTATCTACCAGGAAAGTTTCCGGTGCGCCGGAAACCCCCAAATCCAGCGCTAAAGTACGCTCCAAATCAAGAATATTAAACTGGTATGGATCCCCTGCACGCGCCAGCATTTGCTGGACATCGGTACGCAGGTAATTGATATCAAACTGATCGCCAAAATCAGGGTCATAGGCTTGCTCGTAGTATAAGCCTATGATCCGCACGCCCTGCTCGCGCAACTCGGTAAGGTAACCAAGCTCTGCAATACAGGTTGGGCACCAGGTGCCCCATACGTTCAGCAGATAAACTTCACCCAGCAGGTCCTGATCTGTCCAGCGCTTTTGTTCGTCCATCAAATCTGGCAACTCAAACGCTGGCATAGTCTGGCCAAGTCGGCCAGTTTGTAGCTCTCTTGGGTTACCAAATAAGCCCTGATATAAGAACACGCACAACAACACAAAAATCAGCAGTGGCACCAGGCCTAAAAACTTTTTGTTCATTATCCATGCTCCACAGAGGTTTGCTTGCGACGACGATAGCGCTTGTCGGCCAGAACAATGAAACCAGCCAGGGAGATTAGGATACCGCCCAGCCACATCCAGCGAACATAAGGCTTGTGATAGATGCGCAGTGACCAGGCACCATTGCCCATAGATTCGCCCAGCGCCAGATACAGATCACGGTAGAAACCATCGTCAATCGCAGCTTCAGTCATAAATTGCATGCCCACATCATACAAACGCTTTTCTGCATGCAGCAAGGTCACGTACTCACCGTCCTTAAATACGGTGACTTCGCCAGCATGGCCGCCATAGTTAGGGCCACGGATCTCGTTCACGCCTTCAAAGCGATACTCATAGTCATTGAGCGTTGCGGTTTCACCTTTTTTCATTACGACTGAACGCTCTACTGAATACGCAGAGGTCAGAGTCACACTGGCAATCACAAACGCAATACCTACATGACCCAGCACCATCGCCCAATAGCTCATGCCTAGGCGCTTCAGACCCTGTGCTGTGCTTGGGTGAACACTGACTTTTTCTACCAGGTCGACGACCGTGGCGATACAGATCCACACCGCCAGTGCCGTAGCCAGATAAGTCAGCGTGCTTATTTCATCAAAACTGGAGAACAACCAGGCACTGGTGATCACTATGGTCGCAACCAAAATGCCCACCCCCTTTTTAGCCAAAGGTGGCAACTTATTTTGTTTCCAACGCAGCATAGGCGCCATGCCCATTAAGATGGCAAACGGCACGATCAAAATCGCAAACATCTGATTAAAGAACGGCACACCAATGGAGATTGTTCCCAGCCCCAGTTCTTTATGGATCATAGGTAATAACGTACCCAGTAATACAATCAATGTTGCCACAACCAAGAAGATATTATTCACCCACAACCCGACTTCGCGTGATACCAGCTTATAACGACCTTCGCTGTAAACCTGGCTGACACGCAGCCCGTACAGTGCCAAACTGCCGCCAACCACTAAAGCGAGGAAAGATAAAATAAACAATCCACGATCCGGGTCTGTCGCAAAAGCGTGTACAGAGACAATAATGCCGGAACGAACGATAAAGGTACCTAGCAGACACAAGCTAAAGGCCGCGATGGCTAACAAAACAGTCCAGGACTTAAATACGCCTCGCTTCTCCGTTATAGCCAGAGAGTGTAATAACGCGGTTGCAACCAACCAGGGCATTAAAGAAGCATTTTCAACCGGATCCCAGAACCACCAGCCGCCCCAGCCTAGCTCTGCATAAGCCCACCAGCTTCCGATGGTAATACCCAGGGTTAAGAAACCCCATGCTGCCATTGTCCAGGGACGCGACCATTTCGCCCAGGTATTGTCTAACTTACCTGTCAAAAGGGCTGCGATAGCAAAAGAGAAAGACACAGATAATCCCACATAGCCCATATAGAGCAGAGGTGGGTGAATGATCATCCCAGGGTCTTGCAACAGAGGATTGAGGTCACGGCCTTCAACCGGATAATAAGGTAATAGTCGCTCAAACGGGCTCGACATCCACAAGGTGTAGAGCATAAAGCCAACCCCCAGAAAACCCAGCACGCCCAGTACGCGCGCGCGCAGCACCCAAGGCAAGGACTTAGACATCATAGCAACTAGTGCCGTCCAGCTAGCCTGCATCACCAACCACAACAGGATAGCGCCTTCATGGCCTCCCCAGGTCGAAGTGACTTTATAGTACCAAGGCAGCGTGCTGGAAGAATGATGCGCCACATAAGCAACGGTAAAGTCATCAGTCAATGTGATGTAAATCAGTACACCAAAAGAGAACAACACCAGCAAGCACTGACCCACAGCCAGCGAAGGGGCTGTGCGCATCAGGCGCAAGTTGCCGGTATAAGCCCCCCAGAGAGGAAAAATACACAACAGCAGGCTCAAGCCCATAGCCAGAACCAATGAAAAATAACCTATCTCAGGGATCATATTAGTTCTCGCTGCTTAAGTTATACTTAGGTTTCTCATGCTTGATCCCCTTCACTGCCTCAGCGATTTCAGCTGGCATATACTCTTCATCGTGTTTTGCCAACACTTCAAATGCTTCAATGACGTTAGGTTCAACCAATGTCCCCTGCGCAACGATCCCCTGACCTTCACGGAACAAGTCAGGTAAGATACCGTGGTATTTAATGGTTACCATAGGACCGGTATCGATGAGCTTGAAGGTCACATCCAGAGACGTTTCAACTCGAGCCACACTGCCCGGCACAACCATACCTCCGATGCGCAGTTTTTGTCCGATATAAGGCAACTCTTTCTCTGGCCCTTTACCTTCAATTAGCTCACTGGGCGTATAGAAAAGATTGATGTTTTCCTGCAACGCATACAGGGTCAGACCTACGGCAGAGCCGATCCCGAAGATCACGGCTACAACGGCAAACAGGCGTTTTTTACGTCTTGGGTTCATGCTTTTACCTCCTCTTCGCGGGCCTGCTTGATGCGCGCTTCACGCTTAATTTGTGCTGCTACTTCACGCTTAATGCGCTTGGCATCGTTTAGTGACGCCCACACCAATCCCAGCAGGATAAAGGCACAACTGCCAAAAGACAGCCACACATAAAAGGCGTAACCACCCATATGAAAAAAGTCACTCAAAGATTCAAACTGCATACTTAACCTCGACTAACCAGCTGACGCACCCAGGGGCGGTGCTTCTCGACCTGAAGGATCTCATTTTTAAGGCGTACCAGTGACAGCGCGCCAACAAATGCAGCAAATCCTAAAATATTGATAAGTAACGGCCATAACATAGACGGATCGATGGCTGACGTATCAAACTTGGTAATGGTTGAACCCTGATGCAAGGTGTTCCACCACTCAACAGAAAAATGAATAATTGGCAGGTTAATCACACCGACAATGGCAAGAATACAGGCCGCTCTGCCGCCAGATTTCTTGTCTTCGAAAGCGTGATATAGAGACAACACCCCAAAGTATAAAAACAGCAGGATTAACTCAGAGGTCAAACGTGCATCCCATACCCACCAGGCACCCCACATAGGTTTACCCCAGGCAGCACCGGTGATAAGTGCAATGGCGGTCATAGCTGCACCAACTGGCGCAATCGCAACCACAGCGAGTTCGGCATTACGGATCTGCCACACCAGGGCAACGATCGCAGCAATGGCCATAGAAGAATACGCACCCATAGACAAAATGGCCGAAGGCACGTGAATAAAGATAATGCGATAGCTGTCCTTTTGCTGATAATCTGCCGGGGCAAATGCCAGGCCCCAGATCCATCCGACGGCGATACACACCGCCGTTACGGTAACAAAGTACGGAAGCAAAGTGTTACACAATTGGTAAGCACGCTCCGCTTTGGCATAGGGATGTAACCACTTCCACATTTTAACTTACACTCACTCTTAAAGCTGACGATATAGCAATTGGCGCCGTGACAATGGCAACGGCCAGCATGGCACCAAGGATCGCAAGTTGTCCGCCATAGGCGACCGACATACTGGCGGTATCAATGGCAGAGGTTGCGAAAATCAGAACCGGGATATACAAAGGTAAAACAAGCAGACTCATCAGAATGCCCCCTTTTTGCAAACCCACGGTTAACGCGGCGCCAATGGCACCAATAAAACTTAATAAAGGCGTTCCAATCAACAAAGTCAGAATGGTTGCGCCCAGCGCCTGGCTGTCGAGATTCATCAACAGCGCAAACAAAGGTGCCATCAGCACCATAGGCAATCCGGTGATGGTCCAGTGTGCGGCTACTTTGGCCAGCACAGACAAAGACAAAGGATATGGTGAAGCAATCATTTGCTCCAGCGATCCATCGGCATAATCATCGCGAAATAACTTGTCCAAACCCAACATGGTAGACAGTAACGCGGCTACCCAAATGATACCTGCAGCCATGCGACCCAGCAAGGCCGGTTCGGGCCCAATTGCCAACGGAAATAACGAAATGACTATCAGAAAAAACAGAAGAGGGTTAACGATTTCGGCGCGTTGACGGAACGCCAAAGTCACGTCTTTACGATAAACAGCGACAAATAAATGCCAATAAGAATGCTCAACCTTCATTAATGGCGGTACTCCAGAGCCAGGGTTTTCAGGGAGCTGAACTGAGTTGTCAGATCCTGGTGGGTCGTCAGTAAAATGGCGCCGCCATTTGTAAGATGTGATTCAAACTGCCGTTGCAGCAGTGCTACGCCTTTCTTATCGAGTGCTGTGAAGGGCTCATCAAGGATCCACAAGCGGGCCTTATTCAGCCAAAGCCTGACCAGCGCAACCCGGCGTTGCTGTCCCGCCGAAAGGGTTCGTACCGGCACATCCTCTAACCCCACCAGTCCAAGCTGACCTAATAAGGGGTAGACTTCCTCTTCGCCGGCCCCGTAGCCATGTACCTGCAACCAATATTGTACGTTTTCGTAAGCCGTCAATTGCTGATTCACCCCGGTTTTGTGACCGACAAACAGCAAGGACTCTGCAAAGGTGTCGTAATCCCGACAGATATCCTGGCCTTCAAAACAGATTTGACCTTCGTCGGCTCGGGCGAAACCCGCAATGATACGTAATAAAGACGTTTTACCTGCACCATTTGGGCCTTCAACTTGCATGATTTGACCCGCCTGAAGCGAAAAACTCAATGACTCAAACAAACAGCGGTCCTGTTTAACACACGTGACGGACTTTATCTCTAGCAAGGCGCGACTCTCTGACGCTAAAAAATTGGGCGTTAGTCTATCATAGTGGTAGGGTAATACGAATAATTGGATGCGACCGATCAACGAAAATTTGATTTAAAATAATGAATAAGCCGACGATTTCTATTCAAAACAATGCAAATTTAGCTACTTCACAGCTTAATGAGCGCGGATCATCAGCAAACCCCACCCTGGCAGCTGAGCAAACCTTCAATGCGCGCAACCTGGTGATAAAACCCGACAGCATTCAGATGGAAGTCACCATAGATGGTCGCTGGCAAGGCGTGCGGCTGGCCAGCCAGAGTCAATTACAGCAGCCACTTAAACTCCCTGAAGCCGAGATAAAACTCAGCGCTGACGGCACCTTACTGACAGTCAGCACCCCGGAATTAAAGCTGCAAATAAAACCCGCGCAAACATTGCTGAGCCTGTTAAGTTTGATCAAAGGGCTTGGCGGCCAAAGCGCCTTACAGCTCGACGCTCAGCTCAAAGGTGGCAATCAGGCGACTTTAATGCTGGACAAAATTGGTCTGGCGTTACCCTTACCCCCGGCTCTTGCTGACTTACTCAAACAGGAGAATAAACTCGTCGCAAATCTGAGTACCCGGCAGAATACCCTGCTGCTACAGATTTTTAATGCCTTTGGTGATGAGCTGATGAAAGCCCCTGTAAGTAAACACAAACTAACTTCTTTACTTGCCCAACTCGGTAACCAGGAACAGCCCAAGATTAAGCTAGGTCGCAACAGTGCCACACTACAACTTGCCAACCAGCAGGTTGAAGTAAAACCCCCCCACTCAGAGAGTGGACTGAAACTTAATAGCTGGTTTAACGCCCAGTTAAAAGCACAACCTGACGGGTTGCAAATCGGTGTTTCTAAGCAGTCGACACAGGTTAAGCTGAGCACACCGCTGCAACAGGCATTACCCAACCTGGCCACACACCGTTTTGCCGCTGAACTAGAGCAGGCAACCAGTTCAGCGACGGGGTCCAAATCGACACTAAAATACGACAAACCTTTGCTCAATGTATCGATGGCAGACATAAAACAGACGGTTAAACAAGCCATAGGTCAATGGCTGTCACGGCCCTTTTTCAATGCAACGTCCGCTCACTCAGCTAAAAGCGCACCTCAAACACCAGGCACCACGCAAGGGCCACAAGCAACACTCCAATCACCCAGCGCCGCCTTACCGCAGATAGCCGCGAATAATACCGCCCTGGTTCTGAAAAGTATGACGCCGCTACACAGTCAGCCTTTATTACAGCTGCTTGACAACGTAGAGCAAGCATTTACTAACATAACAAAGGCAAACGATACTAAAAACAGCTTGCCTCCACCCTCTGCTACAACTAAAAACAGTCCAGCTGCTGAACGCGGCGCGACGCCGACACCGGCAGCAACAACGAGCCCTCAAAGCAAGTCAGCTCAAGCAACACCGCAAACGTCTATGACATTAAGCAACACGGCCCCTGCCACAGAGGCCAAAAGCCCGCAAACCACTGGTTCCTCTGCAAATGACAAACCGGTGATTACCCCCCCTCCTGCGGCATCAGCGTCAAGCGCCTTTACCCAACGTCTGGCGCTGCTACAGCAGGTATTTTCAGCTGTCGTGCCTCAACAGTCTAAACCCTACAACGCCCAGCAGATAATCAGTCCACAAGTGCAGCAAGCCATGGCTTTAACTGGAAGTGCAACCGCAAAGCCTGTTACAGCTGAGATACCGGGCAAACCCATTGACCAGCAGATGAGCCAGACGAAAGCAGAACAACTGGCCATAACAAAACCCAGCTTATCTTTGCCTATTGCCCAGATCCTTAGTAAAACCTTACGCCAGGCTGAGGCAGCCCCGAATCAATCGGGCCCACCGCTGCAACAGCAGCTCAGTGAAACCCTGTCAGCAACCCAGCAATTTCGCAACCCACAGTCTGCTGACCTGATGCGTCTGGTCCATCAGGCCTTCAGTAAGATGATGGACGAAACGCGACATTCACCAGAGCAAGTGAGTCATGAGCTGTTTGCCCGGCTTCCCGCTTTGGCCAGCCAGCTTCAACCTGCCCTGCCCAATAGCAGTTTTGCACAAGCGTTGGACAAACTCATAGTGACCTTATTGGGCACCCAACTTGCAGCCAAAACTCAGACTGTGATGCCGCAAGCCAGCATAGAGCAACAGGTTGCCGCACTGGTTGAAACGCTACAACCCGGCACTAAACTCTCTGCACCCAATCAGTTTATTCAGGCGGTAACACATCAGGCACAATCCAGTCTGATGGACGACCTGGCGCTGCTGCAAAACAACCTGGCTACGAATGCCAGCCCAACGCCGTTGGCACAAAAATTTGACAGCGAGAGCCAGCTGCTGATCAACTTGTTTATGCCGCTCAAATTGCCACAGGAATGCCGCCAAAGTGAACTACAGATTGGAAAATACAAGAAACCGGCCATAGCCAATATGCCGGAAAAACAAGTCTGGTTTGTACGACTCAACTTTGATTATGCTAAGCTCGGCCAGTTAAGCGTTCAGGCTGAGTTGATGGACAAAGCCGTTGACTGCGAGATAGTGGGTGACAGCCCCTCGGTCTGCCAGCTGGCACAACCGCACCTGGACGCGCTGCGCAGTAAACTGGCGGCACATGGTCTTCAGGTTGGTGAAATCGAATTACGCGAAGATGCTTCGCAGGTAAAGCGCTTTTACGACAGCCATGCCATCGTCAGTATTCAGGTGTAACTCAATTTTTACTAGCCGGGATCATAAAGAAAATCGACCAGCTTTCACTTTTGCTTAGATGTTCTACGTTTATAGCGCAAGCATCCACTTGCCTAACACTACATCACATATGCAAAGGAGAACGCTATGTCTTCACATCATCCGCACCTTGGTTGTGCCTGTTGTAATTACCAGCTGTTTGGTCACGCAGTACAAGGGGATAGCAGCCAATCAGATAAAGGGGTTTTCAACCTCGATAAATTGCTGATTGCAGCAGAGCACTATATCGATGATTACATTGCCAACCAGTTTGTCAGGCCACCCCAGCAACACAAGATTTTTTACGGCGGTACCATTCGGACACTTGAAAACGGCGATGTAACTAAGACAGTTGAAGCAATAGTCATCAAACATGGCCAGATAGTCCACACGGGCAGTCGGGCTCAATGCCAAAGCCTTTACCCGGACGCGGATCCGGAGGATTTACAAGGGGCTTGCCTGCTGCCAGGAATGATAGAGCCCCATGTACACCTGACACCCACAGCCTCTTTTAACGCCTGGGTGCAACTGGCACCATTTAGAAAAGGAGTTGAAAGTGGCGGTGATGGTGACGATCAGTATCTCATAGGCAGGGGCTACAACAAACAGTCGGTATGCACTACTTTGATTGAAGCTGCCCGGGAGTTACCAAAAAACCGTAAATGGCTGTTAGCTTTTGGCGTCGATCCCAGTCAATTTAACCCCATTACGACAACCTCCGCTGACGGAACCGTAAGTCCAACTCCCTGGCAAGACTTAACAAAAGATGACCTGGATAAAATCAATGATCAGGCTGACAGAAAAGACCTGTGCATTTTTATTATGAATGCATCCGGTCACGTTGCTTACGTCAATACCAATGCGCTGAATGCAACCAAACAACCTGCGACTGGAAACGGTATATTACTTGAATCTGATGAGATTGGTCCGGTCATTAAAGTCGCTCTGGAGCAGTACTTTTTGGAGCACCCTAAAGGGATTACGGACCTATTCGGTAACCTGCAAAAGATCTTTAAACTCGCGTTATCACGGGGTGTAACCCTAATGTGGGATGCCGCGCTCGGGGCGTCTTTAAAAGATGCTGAACTGGAGATATTGAGTAAGATGGCCTCCAGTGGCCTTGCCGGGTTAAGGCTGGGAGGCGCATTGTTTTACACCTGTCCCGATCAATGGACTAAGATCACTCCAACCAAGCCGGCCCATTACCATACCGACTGGTTCAATATTGCCAATGCAAAAATCGTCAGTGACGGCTCTAATCAGGGTCTGACCGGGTATCAGCTGACCAAGTATCAATTCCCGGACAGCAATATCAATAACACATACCCCAATGGGGTATGGAATTTCAACCCGCCGACGGGTGAAGCGGATCATGAAGTAGAATCTCCGTTCAGGGTCCTTGTGACCGAATTGGTCGAGCGAGGCTGGCCGTTGATGATCCACGCCAATGGAACGCATGCCATAGATAACACCATCCTGGCTTATCGTGATGTACTCAACAACCAGGAAAAAGCAGGCCTCGAAAAACGCCACCGCATCGAGCACGCTTCTATACTAAGTGACCAAAACTTAGCTGATATGGACTACCTTGGGCTGTCACCGAGCTTCTTGATCGGACATGTCGGTTACTGGGGTTATACTTTCAAGCATAAAGTGTTTCCTGAGCAGCCTGTGGTTGAACACCTTGATCGTACAGCCTCCGCAAGCCAGCACGCACTTCGCTATACCCTACACAGTGACCATTTTGTCTCCCCTATTGGACCACTGCGTATGATGGAGCAGGCAGTAACCCGTATGATGGAAGACGCCCCGGAAGAGGCCTATAGAAATGGTCACCCACCGATCCTCAATGAGCAGGAGTGTGCAACTATGGCGCAGGCTCTACGTGCTGCAACCTATGATGCCGCCTGGCAATGTCATATGGATCACATGATTGGGGAGCTGGTCGTGGGTAAACAAGCCGACCTGACAATACTTGATGAAGATCCCTTAACTCGTCCCGCCGAAGGGCTGAGGGATGTGCCAATTCATCAAACCTGGGTGAATGGCCGACTGTGTTATCAGCGCTAAGTTGTTTGCCCTTATCCGGCAGTTTATCCGGGTAAGGGCTTGTAAACTAATGGCCTCCCCGCGTGTTACATGCTACTTTGATAAAAGTGATGTGTATGTAGTTGAACCTTATGGAACAAAAAACCGCCATTGGCTTATTATATGAAGCAGGTAAGTCACCTGAAGTCGTCTGTAAGGGCTTTGGCGAACTGGCTGAAGAGATCATTGCACTCGCCAAAGAAAAAGACATCATGATCCACGAAGATGCCACGCTCGTTCAGACGCTCAGTCAGCTCGACCTACACGAAGAAATCCCCAAAGAACTGTATTATGTGATTGCAGAGCTCATCGCTTTTTCCTACGTTTTGCGTGGTAAATTTCCCCCTGGCTGGAAACATTTTCAGGGCAAATTGAATATCAAAGCCTGAGCATGCCATTGTCAAACACCATATATCAAAATTCTAGCATCTTGCTCGCGTCTCTAGGCCGTCTACACCGCATATAAATAGACGACATTTCATTTAATATCCTGACATATATCGTAATTTTTCTTATTCTGGCGTGTCACTGACTGAGTTTGTCGGTCAATTGAATGCGCCTTCTACCCGGCTTTTATAATCTTGCTTCGTCCCACAGGGCATATCACGTAAAGCAAAAACGGTAGAGGAAAATACCATGTCACATATCAAACTATTCATGAATACGGCGCTGGTGATTGGCGCTTTGGGTACTCTGGCAACTTCAGCTCCGGCAGAAGCAAAGCGCTTCAGAGTGAAAAATTGTACAACTATTGAGTGGGTGCAAGTGGCCTCTTATAACGGCTCAGACAGCTCGATGTTTTCACCTCACAGCAAAAAGCAAGTTAAGTCAGGAGAAACTGCACAGCTAAAATGTGACTCGAACCGCTGTCGCTTTGATGTACAGGATACTCGCTTTAGCTATCGTAAAGGTAAGATTGGCAAACGAAAATGGTTAAAGCTGGACATTACCCGACATGGTAATATGCAAAACTATTACTACGTCTCTGTGAGTAAAAACGAGCCACAGTGCTAATAGCTAACCACACAGGGCAGACTCTTCAATGTGCTTCCCTGTGTCACTCAACCGAAAACAACTCAAAGTATTCCTGATGAGCAAAGTTGCATTTATCGCCGTAGTTAGTCTGGTTATTCATGGACTAATAGCACTCAACTGGGTAACGCCCGCTACGCAACCGATTACACCAAATAATCATACTTGCCATAGTGTTGCCCTTGCGCCCATTGACAATCATGTTGTTCAACACCCTATGCCAACGGACAAAAACAACATTATTGAGCAATCCAACGTCGTGGTTGGTCCACAAACAGCGCAACTCGCTTCAGTTCCCTCTGCTCATCTGATCAGTCAGTCGCTCACAGATCTGAAAGATGAGCTGAATAAACGCTTCGCCTATACAGAGCAGCCACTTGATTTACTGACCTTAACCGAACAGGCGTTACTCTTAAAACAACCAAAGGTGCTTATGGCGCATACGAATAAGATTCTGAACCAAGCACAAGTACTTGATGCCCAGCTCCAAGAAGACTTGCTGATCTCATTGGAAAATATACTTCAACCTGAACATCTTGATGCGCTCATACCTTATCTGACATCACAACACGAAGATGTGCAGGAAGAAGCATTAGTAAGGTTACTGGAAATCAAAGATGCACCTCAGATTGAACAGCACCTGAGTTACCTGGCCAATTATGGGTTAACCCTTTGGGTGAGAGAAGAAGCCGACAAACAGCTCAATATGCTGCATACTCGTTTACCTGTGGAAGCCTTACCAACAGATTGACCGGGCTTCTTTGCCTGCACTCCATTTTTGTTACACACTTTTGCGCTATGTTATTCTAGGTTACTTTTTTAATGACTGAATTTCATCGCTGAGACACTATGGACGCTGCACAAAACCCCTTCATCACCGACAGCAATACCCGCATGCATACCATAATCAACGCGGTGGGTATACTGGGTCTGGTTGTACATGCCTTACTGATAGTCGATTTCATTATTCTGGCGATCCCCGAGCTGGTCGTGCTGGAAGTGTGCAGCACCTTTACCTGGTATGTTGCACTACGATTAAATCGCACGAATAATACGTCAGGTGCCGTATTACTGATGGTAGGCGAGGTACTTGTTCACTCCACAATCGTGGTCCTGTATCTAGGTTTAGCACCCGGATTTCAACATTATTTATGGGCCGCAGTCCCCTTCATCCTGTTTTATCGGAAAATTCCATTATGGGGGATCGTCACCTGCACGGTGTCTTGCATGGGGCTATTTGTTGCGTTTTACTTGTTTGCTCAGGACATTGAGTATACGTATGCCTATTCAGAACTGCTGCCCTATATTCATGTATCCAATCTGATCATTGCGTTTATGGCACTGGGCCTCACCTGCTTTCATTTTTACAATGCCACCATGGAAGCAGAGCAAGAAATTGCGAAGATGGCAGCAGAGAAAGTACAGCTGACCGAAGAAGCACTTGCAAAGAAAAACACTTTTTTCGCCAACGTTTCTCATGAGTTCAGAACCCCGCTGACGCTTATAACTGGCCCCCTTGAATCCATCATCACAAGCACTGAGACACCGGATAAGGCATCACTGACAAGAATCCTGAGCAACGCAAAGCGCCTGCAAAGATTGGTAGAACAAACCTTAGAGCTGACCAAATCTGATTTCATCCTGCCTGAGGATAAGCATACACTGGCGTTAGACAGTATCGCAGAACAAATAACTACTGCTTTTATCGCCCTGGCGAAAGAAGAGAAGATAGACATTCAGTGCCATACGCACAGCGGCTGCCTGGTTGATATACCTATACAAAATGCTGAAGCCATTCTCTGTAATTTGATATCTAATGCAATTAAATATTCAAAACCTGACAGCGAAATACAGATCAGGTGTGAACAGGTCGACAATACCGTGCAGCTTAGCGTCAGCGACGCCGGCATTGGCATAGCGCCACATGATCAACACCGTATTTTTGAACGCTTTGTGCGCCTCGACACAGATATGGCTAACACAGTTGCGGGCACAGGTATTGGCCTTGCCCTCGTCAAAGATCTGGTGCAGCGCGCACATGGTCACATCACAGTGTGTAGCGATGGTGTTTCGGGCACGCAGTTCACCGTTACCTTCCCACTGAGCAACAACACGTCCAATACAGATTATCCTTTGCAAATAAGCGATGTGGTTACTCTGGAGCAATCTAATCTGCAACATCAAATCACACCCAGTGTGCCGCAATGCCCCGATGAAGGCACACAACATCAGCCCAGCATACTGATTGTCGAGGACAATCCTGATATGCGTGCTTACATAGCGGATTGCCTGCACGGTACATATCAGGTGTTGTTTGCCAGTGAGGGAGAAAGCGGTTTCGCCCTGGCAAAAACACATGTGCCCGATCTCATCTTAACTGATCTAATGATGCCAAATTTAGATGGATTTCAGTTAGCACAAAAACTGCGTGAAGAGCTCACAACCTGCCATATCCCTATACTCATGCTCACAGCAAAGGGTGACGATGACAGTCAGACGCTGGCCTGGAAAATGGACATTGATGCATTTATGGGTAAGCCTTTTAACGCAGAGCGATTGTTAACCCGGATCCATAACCTGCTCAACATACGCAGCCTAATCAGTCAAAGAGTGGGCGAACAACTCAACGCCCTAGCCGCCAACATAACGCATCGTGAAAGATACGCCGGGATCAGTAGCAAAGATGCTCAGTTTATCGACCAACTGGAACACTGGATGGCAGCACATTTTGCAGAGCAAAGCTTAACGATCAAATCACTTTTGCCCACGGTTGCCATGAGTGAACGACAACTACAAAGAAAGTTCAAGGCCCTGTTAGGGCAGACTTTTTCTGAGTACGTCAAAAAGTTCAGGCTCAATAGAGGCGCACAAATGCTGGCAAATGGTATGAGTGTGACTCAAGTTGCCTTTGATTGCGGCTTTTCATCGCAAAGCTACTTTAGCCTGTGTTTTAAAGCGCAATATGGCGTTGCGCCTAGTCAGTTTCATCTGCAATCCGAGCGCCCTTAAGCGCTTTGATGTACATCCTTAATATATGAGCCCGGTTTAACCCAGCAAGGAGCCGTCCTGATACCGGGCTCTCCTTAACCAGATCAATAAACTTACGTACCTTAAGGATATTCAGGATATCTCTGTGTATAAGCAACCAACAATCCAGTGTCCAGGGGTTCACGGAAAACGGGTTAAAGCCTATAAACGTCACTCGTTTATGGCGTTAGTGCCCACGGGACAGAAAACCGGTGTGGTGCAATTGCCATTTATGGTGTCAAGCTGCAAGGCATTAGTTAATCTTAAACAAAAAGACCTGTTTATCAGTAAAACCTTTAAGGCTTTCTCAGCCTGAGGGGAAGCAGCCAACGCACAGCCGGTTTATTCATACCGGATTGTCGTTGGCCGACAATGTACAACCATCTCATTGTTTGTTATGTAGGGACATTAGCAATTCTGCTTCAGCACGAGGCAGTTCACACTCTCGCATTATCTCTTCGATGTCGGCACCCAGTTCGACCATCTTGACTGCACGGGAATAAATCTTCGCATCAGGATCGTCATACTTTTGAGCGGCCTGTTGCTGGGCAAGATCCTTGGCATAATTTTCACAGGCAACCAGACGCTTACCGATACTCAGGACGCTGGCGCGAACCTCTGCAATTTCGCTACGTAGGATAGCAACTTGTTCATTTTCACGCTTGAGGTGCTGAAGCAACTTACCATGTTCGTTATTTTGCTGTTGTACTTTTTTGCTTAGCGCAAAAATAAACCCCAAGCATACTAAACACAGCAGGCTTGAGGCGATTACTAGGAGCAATAAAATCTCGTTTTGGGTTACTGCTTGCACGGGTTAAATATGGCTCAACTCATCCCACTCATCATCACTGAGTAGTTTGTTCAAATCAACCAGGATCAGCAGCTCACCTTCACGGTTAGAAACACCTTGAATGAATTTTGCGCTTTCTTCTGTGCCAATATTTGGTGCACTGTCAATCTCAGAGCTACGCAGATACACTACCTCAGCAACACTGTCGACCAGAATACCAACAACTTGCTTTTCTGCCTCGATGATCACGATACGAGAGTTGTCTGTGACCTCTGAGCTTGGTAGCCCAAAACGAGAGCGGGTATCGATGACAGTCACAACATTACCACGTAGATTAATGATACCAAGCACATAGGTTGGTGCACCCGGTACAGGGGCAATCTCGGTGTAGCGTAATACTTCCTGCACCTGCATTACGTTAATGCCGTAGGTTTCATCCTCTAGCTTATAGGTAACCCACTGAAGGACTTCATCATTACTATCTGCATTTTTATCAGCCGAAAGTATTCTCTCTTGACTCATGATTTTACTCCAGTTAGATGCTAGTTACTGCTCTCGGCTATCGAGGCCATGCTCTAGCAATCGATTTAAATTCTCAACATCTATCAGTGCGCACATTTTTTCTTTAATGACGCCCGCCAGCCATGGCCTTTTCCCATCGGCTGTTCGCCATTTCACGTCTTCTGGCTTCAACGTAATATTATTGACCAGATTTTCGGCTAACAAACCCCACTGACTATCGCCCAGCATGATCAAGTACTGGTAGTCCAGATTCTCTTCCAGCTCAGGTGTGAATTTCTCCGGCATCACCCACCGGGCAGTGTCCACCACGTTGAGTTTTTCTTCGCGATTAAGCATCACACCTTTAAACCATTTTGGCTTACCAAACAATTGATTAACTTCAGTAAGCTGATGTATACCACCCAGAGACTTCAATGGCACAGCCAAAGTAAGCCCGGCAACTTCGAAAAACAGCGCCTGAAATTCATTTTCTAGATAAGCATCACGCGCGCGAGCTGGCACAGCCTGCTCTGCTTCTTCTTTGATAATAGTAGTATTTTCAGTTATCTCAAGATCAGCGGCCGGGGTTATTACCTGCACGTCCTGAGCGGTTTCCTGCTCAACAACAGGGTCAGCCGGAGGCTCCGCAATGGGTTGTTCCGCGACTGTTTCAGTATGAGCAGTCTCTGAGCGCTCAACAACACTGGGCGCTGCGGCATTGTCTTCCTGTGCTTCAGGCACAGACTCCAACAACTTAGCCACAGGTGCAAGCGCGACTTCATCTTCCTCTTCTTCGCGTAACAAGGCACCCAGATACTGTTTCATGACCTGTTCATTGGCAAACAGATGCTTACTCATTACTACCTCTATCAACTTCTGCAAGGTGTTCTAATAAGGCACGATATGCATAGACGCCACGCGATTTAGGGCAATACTGCACCGGAACTTGCTGCGCTAAACTGGCATCTCTGAACTTGGTATCAACCGGGATCACACCAGGCCAAACTTTATCCTGATAAGTCTCTACCAAAGACTTATAGGCTTCAAGAGATGCTTTAGTGCGCTTATCATACATAGTTGGCACTATAGTATATTGATATTGCTTGGAATGCGAACTTTGCATTAATGACATTGTGCGCATCATGCGATCCAGTCCTTTCAACGCCAGGAACTCTGTTTGTACCGGGATAAGAATGCGCTCGCTTGCAGCGAGAGCATTCACCATCAGCACACCAAGTACTGGCGGGCAATCCAAAATGGCATAGTCATAATGCTCACTGATCTTGGCAAGCGCCTTTTTCAGGATAAGCCCCATACCCGAGCGATTACCCATGCTGCGATCCAGTGTCGCAATAGCCATAGTCGCCGGCAATATGTCCAGATTCTCGATAGTTGAAGGGCAAAGTGCCTGAAGAATTTCTTCGCTGGCCATATTTGAACCGCGAACGAAAATATCGTACACACTGACTTCTAACTCTTCCGAGTCAATGCCAAAGTAGTATGTTAATGAGGCATGCGGATCTGTGTCTATCAATAATACACGTTTCCCCTGGAGCGCCAGGATCCCGCCGAGACTAACTGTGGTGGTGGTTTTACCCACCCCGCCTTTTTGGTTCGCTACCGTCCAGATTTTCACGTTATTTTTTTATTCCTTCGGCCAAACACAGATCGCATTCAGGCTAACATCAATTATGCACAGCCTATTTCTTTGTTTATTCTCAGTGCTACATCCTGCAAAGCGATATCTTCAGTTGAAATTCCCGCGCTTGCAACAGCTTGTGGCATGCCGTACACCACACAGGTTTTTTCATCCTGTGCCCAGATAGTCGCACCATTTTGTTTCAACATTCTGGCACCGTCTCGCCCATCCGCACCCATACCAGTCAGTATCACCGCGAGCACATCTCCGCTATATGCTTTGGCTGTACTGGCAAAAGTAACATCTACACTGGGTTTATAGGTAATACGAGGGCTGTCATCCTCAAACACTTTTAAGGTTTTGCTACCGCCCCTGGCTTCAACCAACATCTGCTGGCCCCCGGGTGCCAAATATGCAACACCTGGTTGCAAACGATCCCCTTGCTCTGCTTCTTTTACTTTGATTTTGCACAGACTATTCAAGCGTTGTGCAAATGCTGGCGTAAATGCTGCTGGCATGTGCTGGATCAGCAAGATAGGATGCGGAAAATTCGCAGGCAGCTGGGTTAAAATGGTTTGCAGTGCCACCGGGCCACCCGTCGATGTACCGATAGCAACGATTTGATACTTTTTTCCAGACGCTTTGAACGACGCACCTGAACTTGGAGTGTCAGGTGCAGAACGTGAAAATGTTCGATCAGGTTGTGCAATTGGCTTAGCCGCAGGACGCTGACCTGAAGATGCACTTGGCGCGCTGCGTGTCGGTGCTGGTGCTGGTGACGAGCCAATAGGCCGGGTGAAGCGACTCACACGACGCCGGCCAATTTCTTTGACCTTGTTCTGTAAAGAGCGGATAGCTTCTTCACTGTTACGGGCAATATCTTCAAACTTCTTCGGTAAGAAATCGACCGCACCGGCATCCAGCGCATCGAGTGTTGCGCTGGCACCTTCACGAGTTAATGACGAAAACATCAGGATCGGAGTGGGGGAACTCTGCATGATCTGCTTAACTGCGCTAATCCCATCCATTACTGGCATTTCCACATCCATAGTGATGACGTCTGGCCTCAGTTTAGCGGCTTTATCGACCGCTTCCTGACCATTCACAGCAAAGTCAATTACTTTGATTTCAGGATCTTTTTCTAGTATTTCACTCACTCGGCGACGAAAGAAGCTCGAGTCATCTACAACTAATACTTTAACTGCCATTGGCATTGCTCTTTTATTCGTTACAGATCCGAAAAGTGGTGTCAAAGACACCACTTTGTCGGTATAAATGCGCCGGGCAATTACTTGCCGGCGTAATATTTTAACATGCTGGGGACGTCCAGAATGAGCGCGATGCCACCATCAGATGTGATAGTCGCACCAGCCATACCCGGGGTACCTTGCAATAAGGCATCAAGCGGTTTAATTACCACTTCTTCCTGACCTATCAGAGAGTCAACCACAAAGCCTACTTGCTTAGTACCCATCTGAACGATTACCACATGCCCTTCTGCTTTTCTGGCGCCTCTGTCGGCACCTTTTACTAACCAGTGCTCCAGATAAAACAGTGGGATTGCTTTTTCACGCACTATGATAGTCAATTGACCATCAACCACGTTGGTCTTGGTCAAATCAAGGTGGAATATTTCACTAACCCCAGCCAGCGGCAGTGCAAATGTTTGCTGACCAATCATCACCATCAATGTTGGCAGAATGGCCAATGTCAGTGGTACTTTAATTTCCAGTATGGTACCCACACCCAGCTCTGACTGAATGTTCACGGAACCATTTAACTGGGTGATTTTAGTTTTGACCACATCCATACCAACACCTCGGCCTGAGATGTCAGAAATTTGTTCTTTTGTTGAGAAACCTGGTGCGAAGATCAGATTGTAGGCCTCATTATCTGACAAGCGACTTGCCTGGTCAGAATCGATAACCCCTTTGCTTATCGCAATCTTCTTCAATTTCTCTGGGTCCATACCTGCACCATCATCACGAATGGTCAGTAGAATATGATCACCCTCTTGAGAGGCTGATAAGGTCACAGTACCGGTTCTTGATTTACCTGCTGCTTCACGAACATCCGGCATTTCAATACCGTGATCCACTGAGTTACGAACCAAGTGAACCAAAGGATCCGCAAGTGCCTCTACCAGGTTTTTATCCAGATCGGTGTCTTCCCCTTCCAGTACCAGACTTATGTCTTTCTTGAGGCTACGAGCCAAGTCTCGAACCACCCGGGGGAAACGACCAAACACTTTCTTGATTGGCTGCATCCGGGTTTTCATAACCGCACCCTGAAGATCGGCGGTCACCACATCGAGATTGGAAATGGCTTTACCCATGGCTTCACTGTTAGAGTTATTAGCCAAGCTAACTAACCGGTTACGCACCAACACCAGCTCACCGACCATGTTCATGATCTCATCCAGGCGCTTAGTATCAACCCGAACGGTTGTTTCTGCCTGTGCTGCTGGTTTCTTAGCGGCGGCTTTATTATCGGCCGCAGGTTTACTCTCAGCTGCTGGTTTCGCAGGTGCCTTGGTAGCCGGTGCACTGGGTGCCTTAGCCACAGGTGCAGCTGGCTTAGGTTCAGGGGGCGCTTTGGGCGCTTCTTTCGGCGCTGCTACTTCCGCTTCCGTTGATTTTGGTGCTTGCCCTTTTCCGTGCAACTCATCCAGTAAAGCTTCAAATTCGTCATCATTGATTTCATCATCATCACCGCCAGATGCTTTCGGCGGCTCTGACGCAGCAGGTTGGGCCGGCGCCTTCGGCTGCTCAGCTGGCGCTTGCTCTGCGGTCGCACCAAATTTCCCAACTCCGTGCAACTCATCCAGCAAGCTGTCAAATTCATCATCGGTAATGTCGCCATCATCGCTGCTTGATGGAGCCGGTGTTGTACTTGTTGCGGCAGGTTCTTGCGATGCAACTGAGGGTCCATTACCTGAGCCATGTAATTCATCGAGCAAGCTCTCGAATTCTTCTTCAGAAATCTCGTCTATGCTGTCCGCGCTGTCACTTGCAGATTCATCAACGGGATCCGCAGGTGCGTCAAACAGCACATCATCCGCACTGGGTGTCGCCACAACCGGTTCAGGCTCTGCTACAGCAGGGGCAGTAATCACTTCGTCTGCTGATTCTGGCTGACTGAGCTGATGTAAAACTTCCAGTAAGTGTGGATCAGCGGGATCTGGTTGCTCTCTGTTTTGAATACACGAGAACATTTCATTGATGGTATCGAGTGATTGCAAAATCACATCCATCAATTCTGGTGTTACCTGACGCTGTCCCTGACGCAGGACATCAAACACGTTTTCCGCACCGTGACAAGCGTCTACCAACTCAGTCATGCTCAGGAAGCCTGCGCCCCCTTTAACGGTATGGAAACCACGGAAAATCGCATTTAACAGCTCTTTATCTTCCGGGTTGTTTTCTAGTTCGACAAGCTGCTCAGATAACAGTTCGAGTATTTCCCCAGCTTCAACAAGAAAGTCTTGTAAGATATCTTCATCGACTTCAAAGCTCATTCGCATACTCTCCTATTAGAAGCCCAAACTAGACAACAGGTCATCAACTTCATCCTGCCCAGATACGACATCATCTCGAGACTCAGCGTCCAAAATTGGACCCTCAGGACCTGATAACTCGTCAGTAACGGCGGGGGCTGTAGTTTGTGCCTGTGGCTGGGCTGCAGTTTGTTGACTTTCATCTGCGCTGCCGAATACGGTCAACAAGTGAATTAGGCTGTCTTCAACTTCACGAACCAACTCAATGACACGCCGGATAACCTGTCCGGTTAAATCTTGATAATCTTGTGCCATCAACACATTGGTCATCAGATTTTGTAATTCATCTGTACGGCCTTTTGACGACTGCATAAAACTGTCAAGATCGTGGCACAAGGATTTGAACTCTCCAAGCTGGATATCCCGGCTCATTAATCTGTCCCAGGTGGGCTTAATTTCAGAGAGTTCATCGGCTAGTTCTTGGGCTAAGGGAAGACTTGCTTCTACGGCATCCATGGTTTTATTGGCAGCGCTTTCGGTCATCTCCATGACGTAATTAAGGCGCTGCTTGGCATCTGGAATGGCTTCTGTCGTGAGATCAGCTAAACGGGTATCTAACTCAAAATTCTTCAACGATTCATGAAGTTGTCGAGTTAGCTTCCCCACTTCAGCAAAAAGCTCTGATTGTTCTTTATTGGTGGCCTCAATTAATATCTCATCAGCCTTTTCCTGCTCACCTTGTTCAAGGTATTCAACGAGCAGTTTAGCCTGTTCCAGAGTTATCTGTGGCACAGAAGATGTTGACATAAGCCTACCCTTATCAATACTAGCCTAAACGTTCGAACACTTTTTCTAGTTTGGTTTTCAGGGTGCCTGCCGTAAACGGCTTAACGATGTAACCATTAACTCCAGCCTGGGCAGCAGCAACGATTTGTTCTTTTTTCGCTTCCGCTGTAACCATGAGTACTGGGATGTGTTTAAGCTTATCATCAGCACGAATTGCACGAAGCAAATCGATACCTTGCATGCCTGGCATATTCCAGTCAGTTACGACGAAGTCGAATTCCTGATTTTGCAACATTGGAAGTGCCGTACTGCCATCATCAGCCTCTTGAACATTGGTAAAGCCTAAGTCTCTTAGCAGGTTTTTGATTATTCTTCTCATCGTAGAAAAATCATCAACCACGAGAATTTTCATGTTCTTATCCAAAACTTCCTCCGGTGAGGTTTGAACCTATATTGTAAAACTAACTCTAATTGATCCAGTCATTGATCTTCGCACGAAGCTTGATCATTGCTTGACCGTGAATCTGACTCACTCGAGATTCGCTGACCTCTAAGATCGCACCAATCTCTTTTAAATTCATCTCATCGTTATAATACAAAGACAACACCAAAGCATCGCGCTCAGGTAAAGTCTTGATCGCATTGACTAACGATTCGTTAAAGCGCTCATTTTTAACATTATTGAATGGTTTGTCTAGCGCAAAATCGTTGCCTGCGGGAGAAATTACGTCTTCATCTACCCCCAAGTCTTCGATGCCGATCACTTTACTTGCATTGACATCATGTAAAATATGATGGTACTCATCTAGCGTAATATCAAGTTTTTCAGCGATTTCAGTATCTTTTGGTTCCCGTCCAAGCTGTGCTTCTAGCTCAGCAATGGCCTCTGCAACCATGCGACCGTTTTTGTGTACCGAGCGGGGCGCCCAGTCACCACGGCGGATCTCGTCAATCATTGCGCCACGAATTCGAATTCCTGCAAAAGTTTCAAAGCTCGCCCCTTTGCTCGCGTCAAAATTTTTGCAGGCTTCTATCAGTCCAATCATACCTGACTGGACTAAATCATCGAGCTGAACACTGGCTGGTAATCTGGCTAACAAATGACAGGCCACCTTTTTCACTAAAGGCGTATGACGTTCCACCACCTTATGTAGGTGGTCTGTCGTTTTATATCCCGCCATGCGGTTGACCGGTGAAGCCATCTTTAACCGTTTACCAATTGCTCAATAAAGAATTCCAAATGACCTGAAGGTTGGTGGGGAATGGGCCACTTGACAGCTTTGCTTGCCAGGCCTCTAAATGCCACAGCAGCAGGTGAATTAGGATAAAGCTCAACGATGGTTTTTTGACGGCGTGAAGATTTACGCATATTTTCGTCGAATGGGATCGTTGCAACCAGCTCTAAAGCGACATCTAAAAATCGGTCTGTAACCTTGGACAGCTTAGCAAATAACTCCTGCCCTTCTCTTAAGCTGCGCACCATATTGGCCACAATTTTGAACTTGTAGACGCCATGTTCACGGCTTAATACTTTGATAAGCGCATATGCATCAGTAATAGAAGTCGGCTCGTCACACACTACAACCAGTACATCCTGTGCAGCACGAGAGAAACTCAGCACCATGTCTGAAATGCCAGCCGCCGTATCGACGATTAAAATATCAAACTCGCTGCTAAGCTCACTGAAGGCACGGATCAAGCCTGCGTGCTCGGCAGGCGTTAATTCGACCATATTTTGTGAGCCTGACGTTGCAGGCACGATACGGATCCCAGCCGGACCCTCTACCAAAATTTCGTCTAGCTCGCATTCGCCGGACAATACATGAGATAAATTTTTCTCAACCCTCAAACCTAGCATGACATCACAGTTAGCCAGACCTAAGTCAGCATCAAGCACCAAGACCCGATTACCCTGCTGTCCCAACGCGATGGCAGTGTTGAGGGATACATTGGTTTTACCTACTCCACCTTTACCACCAGTCACTGCGATTACTTTTACACTGTGGTTATTTTTTTGGTTCATTCTCCGCAGGCCACTTGCTTGATCTAAAACTGTATTAATCATACATTCCTACTGTCTGGGACGCCACTGGTACACGTCGCGAATGTTGTGCTTTTGTTCTCTTTAAATACAATTGCTCAGCCTTTTTGACTAACTTCTGAGCGTTTGCCACGCGAATGTCTTCAGGCACTCGCTGACCATTGGTAAGATACCCTATTGGCAGACGATTTTGAATCGCTATGCTAATTATCTCACCTAAACTTAGACTTTCATCAAGTTTTGTAAAAATACAACCACTTAAATTGACTTTTTTAAAGTGGTTTACGGTTTCTTGCAGTACATGCATCTGAGCAGTCGCACTTAATACCAGGTAGCTGCGAATGTCAACACGGCTACTGCGCATCAGGGTGTTTAGCTGCTCCGTCAAGCGTAAGTCACGCTGACTCATCCCCGCCGTGTCTATTAATATTAGACGCTTATTGCGTAAATGATAAAGAACCTCTGCAAGTTCATTGGCATCTTTTACTTGCTTAACAGGACAGCCAATGATCCGACCATAGGTTGCCAGTTGCTCGTAAGCACCGATACGATAGGTATCCGTTGTGATCAGTGCCACATTATCGGCACCATATTTCTGTGCGCCCAGCGCTGCCAATTTTGCAACTGTAGTGGTTTTACCAACTCCTGTTGGTCCGACCATGGCATATACACCGCCCTGACGCAGAATATCGTTGTTTGTTGTATGCATTTGATTGACAACCATATTCAGCAGTGCGTTCCACGCTTCTTTTCGAGAAACGTCATCAGGGATAAAACAAGCCATCTGCTCTGCGACTTCCGCACCAATTCCCATGCCTTTAAGACGCTCAACCAGACAAGCGCGGGTTGGATCACGACGTGCCATTTCCTGATTCATCAATCCAGATAACTGGAATTCAAGTAGCTGACGGATGGCGTTCATTTCATCACGCATGGAAGACATTTCATCGTCGTTGGTTTTTTTCTGTGCCGCAGGTTCGTCACCAAAGCCCTGATCAAGGTCATCTCCAAATTCCCAGGAAGTGGCTGCATCACGGCTATCAAAATCATGACTTTGTGCTTCATAACGCGGTTGACGCGCAGCCTGAGGCGCAGCTTTTGCTGGTGCTTCGTTACGTTGCTGAGCGCCAAACATGTCATCTGTGTTAATGCCAGACTGAGAAAACATAGAAGCAAGCTCGGGCGACTTAGGACGAGGGGCTTGGCGCTCAAGCAAGGCTTCAAGACTGTCTGCAACCTGCGCCTGCTTCTGAGGCTCTGCACGACGCGGTTGAGGACGAACCATTCTGGCAGGCTGACTGTAACTGTGCTGGGCACTTTGCCCAGGGGTTGCCTGACGAGGAGCAGCCTGCGCTGCGCTTTGCTGAGGAGCTGACTGCGCCGCCTGAGGCTGTGGAGCTGGTGTCCGATCATTGTCTACTGCAGCGACGATTTCAACGCCATCTGCCAGTTTTTTATTTGACATGATCACTGCATCTGCACCTAGCTCTTCTTTCACTTCTTTTAAAGCGGTACGCATATCTTTTGCAAAAAAACGTTTAATCTTCATGGTCAGCCCCTTCTAGTCCTCTACTGTCCAACTGAGCTCACTATCTTGATTTGTCTCTCATCCGGTACTTCCTGATATGACATCACTCTCAGTCCCGGTATGGTGTGTTTTACAAATCTTGACAGCACACTTCTTAACATACCTGAGGTTAATAAGATGGACGGCTCGCCGAGCATTTCTTGCGTTTGATGGGCTTCTCTTAATGAACCTTGAAGCCGCTCTGCAAGGCCTGGCTCTATGCCTGCCCCCTCATCACCTGCGTTCTGTAGAGACTTATGCAACATCTGTTCCAACTCAGGCGCCAATGTTATGACAGGGATTTCTTCAGCCCCACCGACCGCATCCTGAACAATCAGTCGACGCAGTGAAATACGCACTGCTGCCGTCAGTACATCCGGGTCCTGACTGCGTGGGCCATACTCAACCAGGGTCTGAACAATGGAGCGCATATCACGAATTGCAACACCTTCATTCAGCAAGTTTTGCAGTACTTTTACAATCGTAGTGAGTGGCAGGATATCTGGTACCAGACCTTCCACCAGACGAGGGTGACTCTTAGCCAGCATATCAAGCAGGTTCTGCACCTCTTCATGCCCCAGCAGTAAAGACGCGTTATTAGTCAACAGCTGACTGATATGTGTCGCTACGACCGTCGCTGCATCAACCACTGTGTAGCCAAGAGAATGAGCTTCGTCTTTTTGCTCTGGTTTGATCCATACCGCTTCCAAGCCAAACGCCGGATCTTTAGTCGCCACGCCATTAATTGGACCAAAAACCTGACCTGGGTTGATGGCCAGCTCATCACCATGCTTCAGCTCACCATCTCCGGAACCCACACCCATCAAAGTGATACGATATGCATTTGGATCCAGCTCCAGGTTATCGCGGATATGTACAGGCGGAACCAAAAAGCCCAGTTCCTGAGATAGCTTTTTACGTACCCCTTTGATGCGGTTTAACAGCTCACCACCTTGCGATTGATCAACCAGCGGGATCAGGCGATACCCCACTTCCAGGCCAATTACATCGACTGGCTGTACATCATCCCAGCCCAGCTCTTTTTGTTCCTGCTGCTGAGACGCAACCGCGCCACCTTTCGATTCTTCAGCTTCCTGCTCTTGTGCTTTAATTTTTTGTTGATGTGAGTAGTAAGCCAGATATCCGATCAGGGCACCCAGACCGAGGAAGGCAACATGAGGCATGCCAGGTACGAGTCCCATAACAATCAGGATCCCCGCAGCGATAGACAAAGATTTTTCATTGCCCAGCTGCTGCGTCATTTGCTCACCCATGTTGTGCGATTCATTCTGACGCGTCACCACAATCGCAGTACCAATCGACAGTAACAGAGAAGGAAGCTGGGCAACCAGGCCGTCACCTATGGTCAACAGGGTGTATACTTCCATAGCCCGGCCAAATGACAGATCATGCTGCACCATACCTACGAATAAACCGCCAATGATGTTAATTGCCAGGATAACGATGCCTGCGATGGCATCCCCTTTTACGAATTTACTGGCACCATCCATCGAACCATAGAAGTCGGCCTCACGAGTTACTTCTTCACGTCTGGTTCTCGCTTCGTCTGCGGAGATAAATCCGGCATTCAAATCTGCGTCAATCGCCATCTGTTTACCCGGCATTGCATCCAGGGTAAAACGTGCAGATACTTCGGAGATACGACCGGCACCTTTGGTGATAACCACAAAGTTAATGATGATTAAAATCAGGAAGACCACCAGACCAACCGCATAGTTACCGCCAATCACAACGGAGCCGAATGCTTCGATCACTTTACCGGCTGCGTCACCGCCGTTATGACCCTCCAACAATACCACCCGGGTACTGGCAACGTTCAGTGCCAGACGTAAAATAGTCGCAATCAGTAGCACCGATGGAAACATACCGAATTCAAGCGGTTTCATGGTGTAAACCGTCACCAACAGCACCACGAGGGCCAGTGCGATATTGAATGAGAATAAGATATCGAGCAAAAATGGCGGCATAGGCAGGACCACCATGCCCAATGCAGCCAGAACCAGTACCGGTGTACCGACCCCTTTGGCATATTCTTTTTTATCTCGATTAATCTGTTGTAAAACCGCTTTAAAATCCATAACTTACAAACCACAAATTATTGACGCAGTTACATTAAAGCAAGTTTAATACCAACTAGACTAGTGTTTCAGTTCATCAGGAATGGGCAGGTCTTTTCTTAATTCAACCGGGCGCTTACCGCGACCCTTGTTAAACTTTTTCAATTGAAATACGTAGGCCAGCACCTGGGCTACGGCGGTGAATAGTTTTTGCGGGATTTGGTCGCCCACTTCGGTCGTATGATACAAAGAGCGGGTTAAAACAGGTGATTCAACAATCGGGACTTCATTCCCTTTGGCTATTTTACGGATCTGCATCGCCAGTTCATCAACGCCTTTGGCAATCACCATGGGTGCACCCGCTTTTTCCGTGTCGTATTTTAACGCCACAGAGTAATGCGTTGGGTTGGTGACCACCACATCGGCATCAGGCACTTCCTGCATCATCCGTCGTTGTGACATTTCACGCTGTGTGCGCCGAATACGGGCTTTAATCTGAGGATCACCTTCCGAGTTCTTATACTCATCTTTGACCTCTTGTAGCGTCATTTTGAGCTGTTTATGGTGATTGTAACTCTGATATGGCGCATCAATCGCTGAAATAATGATCATGGTGCAGCTCAGCGCCAGAAACATCCAGGCCAGAATTTCCAGGGAGTGCATAATGCTGCCCGGGATTTGCTCGATGCTAAGGTGCAGTATCTCGTAAAAGAATACCTTAATAAGCAATATCGCAAACCCGGCCACCAGCACAAACTTGAGGATCGACTTAATCAATTCCACCGCGGCCTGAGGCCCAAACATCCGCTTAATGCCTTTCATTGGCGACATTTTACTTGGCTTGGGTGCCGCGGCTTGCCAGCTAAAGTTAAAGCCGCCTAACAGAGTATTGCCAATGATCCCTGCAACCATAATGATCAATACAAACATACTCAGCGGAAAAATGATTTCGGAAAAAGCATCCCCCCAGACAGAAAACATTTTGGTGGTGTCATAGGTTTCGTTACGATTCAGCGTAAACATTCGACCCATCATGTTATACAACCCCTTGGCAATATCCGGGCCATACAGCAGCAATGAAACAGCAGAAAATATGAGCACAAATGTTGTACCCAGCTCTTTTGAGCGGGCAACCTGCCCTTTCTTACGGGCATCCGATATTTTCTTGTCTGTGGGTTCTTCCGTACGTTCCTGACCAGAATCTTCCGCCATCGTTTTGCTCCCGCTACTCGATTACACCGTGCAACCAATCAGGTTACACAATAATTCTGTCATTTTCAGCCACTGAAACTCGTATTGGATCACAAAGTTCCCCATCGTTGCCCAGATGATCAACAAACCCGATACCATGGTAAAAGCAAATCCCACAGAGAAAATATTCATCTGCGGTGCAGCGCGCGTCATGATGCCGAATGACAGATTGATCAATAGCATGGCGGTTAGCGGTGCCAAAGATAATGCCAAGGCAGTCGCAAACAGCCAGCTGCCCCAGGTCACAATCTGCCAATAATTATCAACCACCCACCAGCTGCCATCAATGGGCCAGCTCTGAAAACTATACACCACCATCTTGATCATCATCAGGTGGCCATTAAAAACAAAAAACAACAATGTCGCCAAGATCAGATAAAACTGACCGACCGCCGGTACACTCAGGCCATTGGCCGGATCGACCACTGAGGCAAAACCTAATCCCGTTTGCATTGCCAGAATTTGCCCCGCGACTATAAACGTATTTAACAGCAGAATAGAAGCAAACCCAATTGAGACTCCAACTATGATTTCATGCATCACCACCAGAACCATGGCGAAAGAAAATAAGTCGGTAAACTGGGTCTGAGGAATAGCAGGAACAACCGCTACAGTCACAACGACTGACATAGCAAGCTTGATACGGGTTGGGACACTCTGTGCCCCTAAACCAGCCATTATCATAATCATCGAGCTGATCCTGATGAACGGCAACATATAGTCACTGAGTACCTGAATAATGAGTTCGAAGGGATACTCCATGGCACGTTAACCTGCGATTTCAGGGATCTGAAGCACCAACTGGTTGAAAAAATCCATCAGTACCTGAGTCATCCAGTGGCCACCGAAAATCAGGGCCACAATGGTGACGATAAGTCTGGGCAGGAAACTTAAGGTTTGTTCGTTAATCGAGGTTGCCGCCTGGAACACCGCCACAACCAGACCTATCATCAGGCCTGGCAGTACAATGGCGGTCACCAGTTTAATCACAATAAAAAGCGATTCACTCAGAATATCGACAAAAACTTCTGGTTCCATGTCACACTCCTAAGCCAAAACTGCGAGCCAAGGTACCCATGATCAGAGACCAGCCATCGACCAGCACAAACAACATAATCTTAAAAGGCAAGGCCACTATCATAGGTGATAGCATCATCATACCCATCGCCATCAGTACACTGGCAACCACCAGATCCACAATCAGGAAGGGGATGAAAAACATAAAGCCAATAATGAAAGCGGTTTGCAGTTCACTGGTCACAAATGCCGGAATAATGACCACAAACGGGGTATCTTCCGGGCTATCTAGCTTATCGTAGCCAGCTATTTTAGCGAATGTTTCCAAATCCTTTATTCGCGTTTGCGATAACATAAATGCTTTGATCGGTTCCTTGGCTTGCTCAAGCGCCTGAATTGATGTCAATTCTTCATTCAGGTAAGGCTGAACCGCACGATCATTAATCTGGTTAAAGATAGGTGCCATAATAAAAAAGGTCAGAAACAAAGACATCCCCACCAATACCTGATTAGACGGCGATTGCTGCAAGCCAATCGCCTGACGCAGGATCGCCAGTACCACAATGATACGGGTAAAGGAGGTCATCATAATCACAGCGGCAGGGATAAAACTCAGCGCCGTCATTATGGCCAGCACTTGCAGCGTAACTGAATATTCCTGAGAGCCATCCGGATTGGTTGTCACACTCAGTGCCTCAATGCCGTCTGCTAAAGCACCCGGAGCAAAGCACAACACTGTGATAAGGAGTAAAAATCGGATCATAGGTTCATTTCTTATTGTTATTTGCGCCAGACATTAAGCGGCTGAGTTCTTGAGCAAACGGGGCTGTGGGTGTCACTTCTAAGGGTGACTCTAACTGATATAAATAATTAATACTGTGCGGTGTTACGCCCAGCAAGTGTTGTTTGTTGTCTATTTCAATGATCAGTAAACGCTCTTTGCTGCCAAGCGGCAGACTGCGGATCACTTTAAAATCCTGGCTGTTACCCAGATTGGGGTTAAAGCGTTTCACCAGCAGGGCAAGGCCAATGATTGCCACCACTACAAACGCTAAAGACAGGCCCACTGACAATAACTCACTGCTGAGCCCGCCTGGTGGCTGCACCGCAGCCACACTGGAGAATATCAAAGCACTCATTAGCGATCTGTTAGCGAAGCTTTTTGATACGTTCAACCTGACTGATAACGTCAGTCAGGCGAATACCGAACTTATCGTTAACAACAACCACTTCGCCATGCGCAATCAGGGTACCATTGACCAGCACATCCAAAGGCTCACCGGCCACTCTGTCCAGTTCAACAACAGACCCCTGGTTCAACTGAAGCAAGTTCCGTATGTTGATCTTAGAGCGCCCAACTTCCATCGAAATGGTGACCGGGATGTCTAAAATCGTATCGAGCTTACGCTTTTCATCAGCGCTCAGAGAAGCGCCGCTGTCTTGCAACTCTTCCAGTTCAGCAACCTCGGCTTCAGCACCGTCCTGGTCAGCTTCCTCAGCCTCTGCGAGTGCAGCCGCCCATTCGTCCATTGTATCTTGATCATCACTCATGCACTGACTACCTTAATTAACTTCTTCATCACCAATCTAAATCCACACCTTCAGACAGATGCAGATCTTCTTCTAACTCTGCCAACTCAGCATCCGAGTCTAGCTTCTTGCCGCCCTTCGTAAACACATGAAGTTCTGACTTCACAGATTCCGGACGTTTAATCTTCTCGCTGATTTGCAGCGCCACATTGTCACGAGAACGCCCCATTTTAGCCCTAAAGGTCGGCAGTTCTTCCACAAATACTGTGATATGCTCGGGCATCTCAACCGGAATAATATCACCCGCTTTTAACTGCATGATTTGGTCAAGCGATAAGTCTACTTCGAGTAGTTGTGTAGACATCTCCACTTCAACATCCATAATTTCATCACGCAGCGCCTTACTCCAGCGCAGATCCGTGTCTTCAGTGTCAGACTGAACACCCGCATCAAGCAGTTCACGAATAGGCTCAAGCATGGAATAAGGTAAGGAAATGTGGAAGTCTCCTCCCCCGCCATCCAGCTCAATGTGAAATGAGCTGATCACCACAACCTCAGTTGGAGAGACGATATTCGCCATCGCCGGGTTCACTTCCGAGTCGAGATATTCAAACGACACATCCATAACCGGTGCCCAGGCTTCTTTATAATCTTCAAAAATGATTTTGAGCAGCATCTGAACGATCCGCCGCTCTGTTGGTGTAAATTCGCGCCCTTCTATTTTCGCGTGGTAGCGCCCATCACCGCCAAAGAAGTTATCCACCAGGATAAACACCAGGCGGGCTTCCATGGTGATCAATCCCGTCCCTTTGAGCGGACGAAAACGTACCATGTTCAAACTGGTCGGAACAAACAGTGTGTGAATGTACTCACCGAACTTGAGCATCTGCACGCCATTGATTGATACCTCGGCAGTACGACGCATCATGTTAAACAAACTGATCCGCATGTGCCGAGCGAATCGCTCATTAACGATTTCCAAAGTCGGCATGCGACCACGGACGATACGGTCCTGTGACGAAAAGTCGTATTGTAAGGCGTTACTGGTACCGCCATCGTCACTATCCGGGACTTCTTCTTCTTCGACCTCATCGACACCATGCAATAAGGCATCGATTTCGTCTTGTGATAATAAGTCGCTCACTGACTCTTCCTACTGCATTACAAAACCGGTGAATAATACGCGCTCGACCACCTTGCTGCCTTCAACGCTTTCCATTGCAGCCTGAACTTTGTCCAGAGCACCAAGGCGCAGAGTCTCTTTACCCGCGCTGGTACTCAATTCATCAGCGGTTGTGGTCGAAAACACACTTAGCAGCGTCCCTTCAATCAGAGGAATATGCTTCTTTGCGACCTCTTCGTTGACGTCACCGCGCACCAATAATTGTACTTTAATTTGTACAATTCGGTCGCGACTGGCGCCTGGTACGTTAAATACAAAGGGACGAGGCATGGCAACATACAGTGCACTGCCTGTTTGCGCCGCATTTTCCTGTGATGCCTGCTCTTGCTGCTCAGTCGTCTCTTCTGCCAGCGATTCGGGCGCGTCATCTGACCCTGCAAATAAAAAGTAGCCTGCTACTGCGCCTAAAACAACAACCACAGCGGCAATAATGATGATCAACTTTTTCTTGGAACCACCAGATTCTTCTATTTCTAAATCGCTTTCTTCTGCCATATCCGCGCTTCTTTAAATCACTTTAACCTTAATCATAGCAGCTGTTATGCATAGTAATCTATTGCTGAATCACTTTGCCGTCTGCTAGTCGTTGATTGTTGGCCGTTATTTTGCGCTTCACTGCCATTATTAGCAAGTGTTCCATGACCTTGGGATGATTCCTGCTGCTGCTCTCCTCCCTGCCCCTGCTGAATATTGCTTTCTCCAAGCTGGATCCCCTGCTCAGCAAGCATCTCTCTGAGCTTTGGCATGGACTGTTCTAACTGCTCTTTGGCTTGCTGGTTTTGCACGACAAAGTTTACCTGAGCCTGCTCGCCTTCAGAACGAATTCGGATCTGCATACTGCCCAATTCGGGTGGGTCCAGACGAATTTCCGCTTCTTTATTGTTGATATTCAGCATCATGTTCACACGCTCTTGTAATGCTTTCACAGCATCATTGCGGGCGATGTTGATGGCCTGACTAACAGCAGGATCGGTTTGTATGGCTTTTTGATTCACGGCGCTTTGTTGATTCACCTGTTGATTCTGGCGAACCTGCTCTACCTGCGCCAGCACTTCATTAAATTCATGCTTCAATCCATCATCCATGCGCTCGCTACGAATGGCTTTAAAAATATTCTCTACCGGTGCGGGCATGGCACTGCGCTGTTGTGAATTTTGCTGTTCGGACTGCCCGCCCTCTTTTTTAAGCTGGGCTAATTCAGCATGTTCACTGTCTTGTAACTCGGTGACAGTAGTTTGCTGTTGAGCATCTTTACTTTGCGCTTTCTGATCTAGGCTATTTGCTCCAGACTGGCTCACTGTCGCCGCCTGTTTGCTGACCCTCTCTGGCGCTATCGGATCAGTTACTCTGGCGGTGTTATTATCTTTATCAGATACTTTGGCCTGTTCAGCCTGGTCGGGCTGCTCCGCATTTGACACAACCGGTGTTGTTACATTTTCAGCCTTGCCAGACATCGTCCCGGACGGTTTGACACCCAACTGTTGCAACAACTGCTCGGCTTTTGCACGATGCTCAGGCTCACTTAGTTCTTTGCTATCCAGTTGTGACTGCAAATTAGCCGCAAGCGTTTGCTTTTGCTGCGGAGTGAGTGTGTCAACCATGGCTTTCAAGTCCGCAGTGCTGTTCACATTGGCGCCTTGAGGTGGTTGTACAGGTTGTTGTGCTTTAGTCACATTATCAGCGGCTGACACCTGAGGTTTGTTAGTGCGCAAGAATTCGCTCTGCTCGCTCTGTTCATTCAGCGCTTGCTCACTGAGCTTGGTCTCATTCTGGTCGCCCTGAGGAGCCCTTATCACAGGGCCTACTTGATCAACCGGGCGCTGAACGATTTTACCGTCGAGTAGCACTTTTTCAGTCACTGATTTATGCACGGTAACCTGTTCAGGCGTTTGTTCGTGCTGCAGTGACGCTTCTTTAACGTTTACAGGGGTCGCTTGCACTGGATTCGCTTGTACAGACGAGGCTTCCGTGGTAACCGGTTTAGCACCTGGAAGCGGTTGCTCTGCATTCAAAGGCTTAGCCTGGGCCTGTATTTTGCCACTGTCTTTCAAATTGATTTCAGCATTGTCCGATTTTAACGCATCCAGGATCCCGGCGGGTTTTCCCTCGCCTTTGGCAAGCTGCTCATCAGTCACAGGTCCAGATGATTCGCTGGGTTGTGTGATACCAGGCCCCACGCGTTCAATCCGTTTATGAATAACCAGCTCATCCACACTCTCCACCTGGATTTTGCCTTTCATTTGGTTGCCGTCGGGAAGTACATTTGTGCCTGCGGTGACAGATTTAGGTGTCGCCTCTTGCAGCTGAGGATCCACAACATCGTCAGTCGGACTCAAATCCCCCTGACCCAAAGGAGCAGGTACAACTGGCCCGGGCCCAATGTTGTCGAGCGGCTTTTTCGTTTCAGGTGGTGTCACCAGAGTTTCTTTACCCAAATAATCTTTTAGCGCTTTGGGAACAGGTGCCAAACTGTGAGCGACCTCCGTACTTTGCGCATTGGAGGAAGTAATTTGAGCAAGCAGCTCATCAGCATCACTGGTGTTTGCCCCACCACCAGCTCCCGTACTCCCCTTGCCGGGTATCTCAGAATCATCAAGCCGTAAAGGTTCATCCGGCGCGGTTTTTTGTTTTTTCGGCAAATGACTATCATCGAGACCTAAACGGCGATCCAAGCCCTCTGGCAGCGGGGCATAGTCACCCGCGCTTTGCGCATCAGACTGAGGCGTTTCATCACTGCTGTCTTGTTCTGCCTGGGCAAGCATGGCAAGAAATCCTGACTCTTCCGCTTGTTCCGTTTGATCTTTTCCCTTCGCCGAAACTCCGTTATTGATTGCTACTTCTAGCGAAACATTGACCATATTTTCACCTTTCTGTGCGGCAAGTTTGCGCCGCTAACCGGATTAAATTGATATACTGGATTAACAGTGCAAAAAGTACGCCATTAATGGATTATTTTTGACACCTTTTATTATTGTGCGAGCTTACGACGCATGAAAATATTGGTCGCAAACTCATCAAGCATTTTCTGCTCTGCTTTGGCCAGCCTTTGTTGCTCCTCTAACGCCTTTTTCTCTATCAGCTTGGCAATCGCTTTGGCTTTCACTTGCTGCTCTAACCATAACTTACGACGCTGATCTACCACCCGTTTAGCGGTGGCAACTGTATTAGCCTGCTGCCGAATGGCCTCTTCAATCTTACTGATGAAAGCGTGATACTGGCCAAACCCCGCACTCGACAGGCCTTGCTGCGCTTTTTGATGAAGCTGTTGACTATATTCAAGACGAAAATCATTCAGACCATTGAGTTTTTGTTGATTGGCATGAAAGTTTTGCTCCGCCTGAATAAAATTAAGGCGTAACTTTTCTTCTTTCTCGCTTTCAAGTTTGAACAGTAAGTCAAGTTTGTTATTTGCCATTAGCCTTGTCCCAGAAGTTGTGCCAGACCTTGCAGACATTCGTCATAGTGCAACACGTCTTTCATACCTTGCTGCAAGAAGGCGTTGATATTAGGCATCATATTGATGGCCTGATCCAACATAGGGTCACTGCCTTGCTGGTAGGCACCCAATGTGATCATATCTTTATTTTGCTGATACATAGAATAAACCTGCTTGAGCACACGCGCCTGTTGCATGTGACTGTCTGATACCACCTGCGGCATGACCCGTGAAATGGATTTTTCGATGTCAATGGCCGGATAGTGACCACTGTCAGCCAGCTCCCGCGATAAAACGATGTGGCCATCAAGAATTGCCCGGGCTGAATCTGCAATCGGGTCTTGCATATCGTCCCCTTCACTCAATACCGTGAAGAACGCCGTGATCGACCCCTGCCCTTCCCCACCGTTACCCGCCCGTTCGACCAAAGCCGGCAGTTTGGCAAATACGGAGGGCGGATAACCTTTGGTTGCCGGTGGCTCCCCCACCGCCAGCGCGATTTCACGCTGCGCCATGGCATAACGAGTGACCGAATCCAGCAGCAACAACACATTCAGCCCCTGATCACGAAAATACTCTGCAATTGTGACCGCACTCTCGCACCCCTTCAATCGCATCAAGGGTGATGCATCGGCCGGTGCCGCGACGACGACGGAGCGCTGTCGCCCTTCAACACCGAGGATTTCATCAATAAATTCTTTTACTTCCCGGCCCCGCTCGCCAACCAGGCCTACCACAATGACGTCTGCTTCACTGCCACGCGTCATCATGCCGAGCAGCACGGACTTACCGACACCACTGCCTGCAAACAGGCCCATTCGCTGCCCTTGCCCGACCGTTACAATGGAGTTAATGGCACGCACGCCGACGTCCATTGGTTCTTTAATTGGCCTTCTGGCCAGAGGATTAATCGCCGCCTGTGCGAATTTAAGGTGGGTTTCAGCCTCAATCGGTCCGAGCCCATCAAGCGGGCGACCCAGGCCATCTACAACCCGACCCAACAGAGTCATTCCAACAGGCAAGCCTGCCTCTTTGATTTGCGGGATAACACGGGCGCCAGGTAACACACCTGATATATGATCATTGGGCATCAAATAGAGGGTATCATGGTTGAACCCGATAACTTCAGCATCGACAAAGCCACGAATAGTTTCAATTTTACACTGGCTCCCGACCGGGGCATTAAGACCCTTAGCCTCAAGTGTGAGACCAACGACCCGAGTGAGACTGCCCGCAACGGCGACACCGTATGGCTGGATATGTTTTTGAAATTTTTGCAGGCGTTCAGCCAAAGGTTGCTCTGTCGAACTGGATACGGTCATTTGCTGTCAGTGAATAAATTCAGATAACTCACTTATGCAAAAATCTCTCCAACATTTTTTGCGGCGACCAATTCAGCACACCGCGTTGTGCTTAAGTTCAGCTATCAGCACCGCTGGCTTGCAGAAAACTGCCCAACACTTCAGCGATGCGATTTTTAAGGCTCAGGTCAATTGACGATTCAGGCGTTCTGATATGACAACCACCGCGTTCAAGCGTCGGCTCTGGCACTAACTGCCAGTGTTGCTCAGCGATGGTTTCTTCGCCATAGGCTTCTTTAACCAGGGCTAAATCTTCCGGGTGCAAGTTGATCCGCATCTGTGTGTCATGCAACGGTAAGGCATCAATGCCTTTCTTCAGGGCCTGTAAAATGAGCTCAGGGCGGGTTTTAACTTGCTCAAAGATCACTTGCTCTGCCAATAAATTGACGAGTTGCAATAACTGCTTTTCGGCAGCTTCATCTATCTGGCGAAGGGGCTTTTGAGTTGCTTCAAGTAACGCGGACAAAGAATGTAATCGCTCTTCAATCAGCGGCTTTGATTCTTCTATTCCTTGCTCTTTACCAAGCGTTACTCCTTCTTTATAGCCCGCTTCTTTGCCCTCACTAACGCCTTTATCAAACCCCTCTATATAGCCCTGCTCATGACCCTGTTTCAGGCCTTCTTCATAAGCGTCCTGTCTGATCTGCTCCAACTCTTCAAGTGTGAGCATAGGGACTTCTTCTGCCTCAGGCTCAGGCTCTGGCTGACTGACTTTTTGTTGATAAAGCTCTTCAAGTGGGGTACCCATGGCGGTTGAGCGCCCGGAGTACTTACTCAAATCCTCATCCACATTTGGGATTGGCCAGTTCTCAAGTAGCTCATCCAATGCTTCTGAGCTCACAGGCTTACCACGATATAACTTCTTCTCAGCCATGGCTTACAAGAACTCCTCACCACCACCACCGCCGAGCATGACTTCACCCGAGTCGGCAAGACGTCTGGCTGTTGCCAGGATCTCTTTCTGCGCCGCTTCCACTTCACTGATCCGTACCGGTGGCATTGCCTCCAGGTCGTCAGCCATCATTTCAGCTGCACGCTTCGACATGTTCTTCATGATCTTCTCTTTCAGCGAATCGTCGGCGCCCTTAATGGCTTTCATCAGGACATCTTGCTGTACTTCGCGCAGAATAGCCTGAATGCCTCTGTCCTCTACATCCATGAGGTTCTCAAAGACAAACATCAGATCCTGAATTTGTTGAGACATTTCTTCGTCATGCTCACGGATAGAATCCATGAGCTGACCTTCGATGTTTGTATCCAGATAGTTCATGATATCTGCTGCGGCTTTCAGGCCGCCCATTTTCGCAGCTTGCGCACCAGCCTGACCTGCGAACTGTTTCTCCATGATTTCGTTCAGCTCTTGCAGTGCCGCAGGTTGAACCTCTTCAAGGTTTGCAATCCGCATTGTCAAATCGAGCCGCACTTTTTCAGGGAACTGCGACAGTATCTCGGCAGACTGCTCCGGTTCGAGATAAGACAGTACAATGGTTTGTATCTGCGGGTGCTCGTTACGGATGATATTTGCTACCTGCTTAGAGTCCATCCATTTCAAAGAGTCCAGACCTTTGGCGCCGGAGCCCATCACAATCTGGTCGATCAGACTGGCAGCTTTGTCCTCACCGAGTGCTGCGGTCAGTGCCTTCTTAATGAAGTCCTCTGACTGGAATCCTATGGTACTGAAACTTTGGATCTGCTCGATAAACAGATTATGTACCGCACTGATTTTGGCCTGCGATAAGTCATCGAGCGCCGCCATCGCCATACCCACTTTCTGAACCTGCTTTGGTTCAAGATGCTTCAGGATTTGGGCGGCATCTTCTTCCGTCAGGCTGAGTAGCAGGATGGCGGCCTTATCGACCCCATCCAGTTTGTCTACATCAAACGCCGGCGGCAGTTGTTTTTGTTCTTCATCACTCATCTTCAGTTAACCATGCTTTGACTACTTGAGAAGACAGCTCTGGCTCGTTAGCAACCAGTGCACGGACAGCTTTAAGCAAATCTTCATCGCCATGTAAGTCTGGCAATTGTAATGTACCATCGGAAGAGAAGCCAACTGCTGATTCATCAAAGTCATTGTTTAGCATATCTAAAGTACTGTCGCCAAGGTCTACACCTGAGGTTAGCGCATCTTCATCATACTCTTCCAGTGTATCTTCTGGGTAAATCAGACGTTTCAGCATAGGTCTGACAACCGCCAGTATCAGTACAATGATAACCAGAGCACCCATGACCAGACGGATGGTTTTCATAAACCATTCCTGCTCCCACAATGGCAAGTCACTCTCTTCAAGAATATTTTCACGTACAAAAGGTACGGTCACTACTTCCAGCGCATCACCACGCTGCATATCGAAGCCTACGCCACCTTGCAATAAACGACGTATGTTGTTGAGCTCTTCCTGTGAGCGCGCAGTCATTACCATATTGCCTTCAGCATCTGGCTTATTCATGTAGTCCACCGCCACTGAAACACTGATGCGACGGATCACGCCAGTTTGCTGACGCTTGTGTGAAATGGTGGTATCCAGTTCATAGTTACGTGTGGCTTCTTTGTGGACACGTGATGGTGTCGTACCTGAACCATTGCCCTGGCCTGCCACTTCAGGAATATTGGAATTCACTGGAGGCTGATTGGTAAGTGCACCCGGGATACCCACAGCCAGACCGCCGACATTATTTTCTTCAAAGGTGGTCTCACTGCGCACCGCGGGTAAGTCGGGGTTGAAGCGTTTTTGGGTTTCTTCAATCGCACTGAAATCCATCGTCAGATCAACCTGAGCGGTATACTTACCCAGACCCACCACTGGGATCATGATGCTGTCAATTTTTTCCAGATATTCCTGCTCACGCTTACGCTCAATTTCATATTCTTTGCGAGAGCGCGCAGCCAGAGAGTCCTGTGAGCCAGAATTAAGCAGGCGACCATTCTGATCTGTTACAGTGACACGTGCCGGCGTCAGGCCCTGCACCGCTGAAGCAACAATATCAACAATGGAATCAACTTCTTCACTGTCCAGTGTACGGCCACGTTTTAATGTCAGCACCACAGTCGCTGACGGCTGTTTTTCGCGTCGCGCAAAGACATTTTCTTTTGGAATCGCCAGCAAGACTTTAGCACGGTTAATATCTTGTAGTTCTTCGATGGTACGTGCTAACTGTTGCTCCCGGCTGTGTTTAAGGCGTTCACGTTCAAGACGTTGGCTCACGCCAAATCCCATATCCTGCATCAGAATATCAGTACCACTGCTCGGTGCCTGGCTGAACCCGTCACGGGCCATTCTCAGTTTAATATCCTGATAGTCAGACTCTGCGACCATGATGGTATTGCCATCCAGGTCATACTCGATTTTCTGCGCATCGAGAAAGTCCAGTGTCTGAACCAGCTCTTCAGTAGGGTATTGACCTAATGGACGCATATCTGGCTGACGAGCCCAGATAATGATGAAGATAGCGATTGCCAGACAGATAGCCAGTGCGATCACCAAAGTAATCTGGCGGAGCATATCAACACCGCTCAAAGCACTAAAGTAGCCTGATTTTTGCTCTTGTTGCGTATCTGCATCAGCACCGGCTCCCGGAACGGATTGTCCATCAGCAAGTGCCAGATCGGTTGATTGATTGGTAGCCACGATTACTCTCCACTAAACTCTGTTTATACCGGCATACTCATGATGTCTTTATATGCTTCTATCAGCTTATTTCTGACTTGCATGGTCGCATCAAAGGCCACTGATGATTTGTTTTTCGCTATCATTGCTTCTGCCAGAGAGACGCTGCGGTCACCCATTTCAACCGCGGTCACTTTCTCTTTGGCATCACGCTGTAGCCCTGCAACTGTATTGAGTGCATCGCTGAGTAAATCGCCAAACTGGGCACTTGAGGTTGCCGCCGTTGCCTGGACAGGCAATTTGTTTGGATTCTGGGGTCTGACACGGCCGGCCTCGGAGGCCATTGCCTGCATTTCCTGATAAAGTCCGGTAGATTGAATTTTCATGGTCTGGCTCACTTTGTGAGTTATACATAACCTGAATAATGCACAAAGCATGCCAATATAAAAACAAGCAAAAACAAACCCTTAGAGATAATTGAGGATGGTCGAATTTTTGACAGTGACCACTAAACAGTCACAGGAAGGCCATTCATCCGGGCAAGTGGTTGCCCGGATGTCATGGTTAAATGCTTAGGCTGGCACAGGTAAACCCAAATCGCGCATTCTGGCCAGCTTATACCTGAGTGTTCTTGGACTGATCCCGAGTAACTCGGCAACATCTTTACGCTTGCCATTGCAGCGGTTCAGCGTATCGAGAATAATTTGGTGTTCCTTATCCTGAATCTCCTCTTTGTAGCTCAGCCCCTCCGCATCCTCGTTCATATTCACGGTGATCTGGCCAGCAGGCTCACGATCACCTGTGGCAAATTCAGTAGGTTCCGTGCTTGGCTGTTGTACGGCGGTTGTGAGCACCGGGGCAAAGTTTTCGATGAAGATATCGTCAGCAGCAATGGTCGCCCCTTGTTGCAGAATAAGCGCCCGCTGCACGACATTATCTAACTCTCTGACGTTACCCGGCCAGGCGTGGCTCAGGAGTTTGTCTTTAGCACATTGAGACAGTAAAGGCGTCACTTTACCGGCTTTGTCACAGTGACGCTGTAACAGATGCGCTGCAAGAGGGACAATATCTCCGCTGCGCTCTGCCAATGGCAGCCAGGTCAGTGGAAAGACATTCAGTCGGTAATACAGGTCTTCCCGGAAAACACCGTCATTCACCGCCTCTTTGAGGTCGCGGTTACTGGTTGCCAGAACCCGCACATCCAGCTCAATGGTTTTACGACCACCCAGCCGCTCGACTTCTCGTTCCTGCAATACCCTTAATAGCTTGGCTTGCAAGCCCAAATCCATTTCCGTAATTTCGTCTAGTAGTATTGTTCCTTTTTGTGCTTGCTCAAACTTACCTGGGCAGGCTGTAATCGCACCGGTAAAAGCGCCTTTTTCATACCCAAACAACGTCGCTTCCAGCATATTTTCGGGAATGGCAGCACAGTTAATTGCCACAAATGGCTGATCAGCACGCTCTGAACGGTCATGAATATAACGAGCAAGCACCTCTTTACCTGAGCCACTCGGGCCCAACACCATTACGCTGGCATCTGAGCGCGCCACTTTTTTGGCGAGTTCGAGCAGCTCCAGGCTTTTACTGTCTGCCACCACCGGACCATCGGTTTCTTTCACTTTTTCCGGCATGTAGCGACTAACCATATTCAGCAATACCTCAGGCGCAAAAGGTTTTGCCATATAGTCAATCGCCCCAAGACGCATCGCCTCTACTGCATCGTCTATGGTGGCGTATGCCGTCATCATCAGCACAGGTAAATCTGGGTAGTTAAGCTTCACTGTCCTGAGCAAGTCTAAGCCACTCATGGCGCCCATTTGTACGTCACTGACCAACAGTGAAAACACTTGTTGTTTTAACAATATCACTGCCTGTTCAGCGCTATCCGCCTCGACGCACTCAAACCCCGACATTTCAAGCGTGTCGATAAGTGCTTCGCGCAATCCGGCATCGTCTTCGACAACTAAAATTTTGTTGCTCATACGGCCTCCTGTAATGATGAATGTTCGCTGGAAATAGGCAATAACATGCTAAAACATGCGCCTCCGGTTTCATTATTGCTAACGTCAACCCGACCTTTATGGGAATGGGCGACAGAATTCACAACGGCTAACCCCAGGCCTGTGCCTTGTGACTTAGTCGTGTAGAAAGGTTCAAATAGTTTGCTTGCCTGGCTCAGGTCAACACCTGGACCATTGTCAGACACACTGATCCGTACAGTGTCTGTTCCGGTATCGCGCTGGGCGCAAATCTCTATTTGGGCCCCGGCGCCAATGTGTTGCACGCTGTTGTGGATCAGGTTCTGAATGGCGCTTGCCAGTGCAGTTTTATTGCCCAGAATTTCAATATCCGGCTCAGGTAAAGTCACGGTCAATTCGGCTTTGTGCAATGACACCATCGCATCTGCGCCGGCTTTGACTTCGCTCAATAGCTGTTGCATCGACACACGTTCAATGACCTGCTGTTCGCCACTTTTTGCGAACAACAGCATATCGTTAACTTGATTTTCAAGATCTTTAAGACGCGACATCAGTTTAGTATGAAATTTATCTCGTGATTGTGCAGGTAGCTTGCTGCTACCCAGATTTGCACCATAAAGCATCGCTGCAGATAAAGGTGTACGTACCTGATGAGCCAAAGATGCCACCATTTTTCCCAATGCACTGAGACGCTGCATGTGTGCAACTCGTGCCTGAAGACGACGCGTTTCTGTCAGATCCGTCATCAAGATCAGTTGACCAGGCTCCGGCGTCAGGGCAGTAATATCGAGTTTGATCAGACGTCCGTCTTTGAGAGACACTTCATGGCCATCATCCTGCTGCGGACAAAAGGAACGCTGGATAATAGTAAACCACTTTTCACCCTCCAGTGGCTCACCCAGCATATCAATGGCTATCTGATTGGCCTTGGCTATCATACCCTGCCCATCTAATACCACCACACCCGCAGGCATGGTATCGACCAGATGACTCAGCCAACTGGCCTGTTGCCGCAAATCGCTCAGCTCACCCATATACGCTTCTTGTAATAAGCAAGGGTTGTATTGAGTGGTTGGCACAAATTGTGGATTAATCACTTTTGCTAATGCCATGACGTTGCTCTCATAAATCTAGATACTGGAAAAAAGCAATTGCCATGCCAACTTTAAAAGCAATTATATTCAATAAGTTAAAAACTTAAAGATGCCTTCAAAAGTTTGACACTGTTTATTTGTACAGCAATTAATAATACGCTACACTAAGTCTAATCACTGTCACATTAAGGACAATATCATGACCACACGTTGTCACTGGGTCGATTTAAGCAAACCTGATTACGTGGCGTATCACGACGAAGAGTGGGGAAAGCCCGTACTGAATGATAATAAGCTGTTTGAGTTTATTACCCTGGAATCTGCTCAGGCAGGACTCAGCTGGTATACCATATTAAAAAAACGTGATAACTATCGCGCGGCGTTTCATCAGTTTGAGCCACACAAAGTTGCCGCAATGACAGAAGACGATGTGGCCAGGCTGATGGACAACCCCGGGATCATCCGCAATAAATTGAAGATCCAGGCCACCATTAATAACGCAAAACGATTTATCGAGATTCAACAGGAGTTCGGCAGCTTTGCTTACTATCAGTGGCAATTTGTCAACTTTACGCCAATCGTAAACACCATTCACAGTCCCGAAGACTATCAAGCAACCACAGAGATAAGCGAACAGTTTGCTAAAGATTTAAAAAAGCGTGGTTTTAAATTTCTTGGGCCCACCACAGTCTATGCGCATATGCAGGCCTGTGGCATGGTAAACGATCATCATGATGACTGTTTTTGCAAGTCTCCCATATTAGAAGCAAATAAGACGCTGGGTATTAAAGCGCAACTTAGCAAGCAGTGATGCCTGGCCTCTTATCGTTAAAACAACAAGTCAGGTACTTCGCGTTTTGCCCACGAATACATGAGTGTGTAGCACGTTGTATTTTTGCAACCATAAAAAACGGCACCGCCTGGGTGCCGTAATTACGTATTGAGTAACTCTGTCTAATCGCGATTCAGATTGTACTTCTTCATTTTTTCGACCAGGGTCGTGCGGCGCACGCCGAGGATCTCAGCCGCTCTCGCAACCACATAGTCATACCGCTCAAGAGCCTGAGTAATGAGACTAATCTCCATCTCCGCAAGATACTCTTTGAGCTCAATTCCCTCATCAGGCAGCAACCCCAAACCAGACTCAGCATTACCCTGTTCGAGTGTTTCTTCTTCATCCTCAAAATCACTGAAACCATCACTGAATAGCTCGTTAAAGACGTCTTTTTCAAGCAGCTCTTCCGGGTATTCTGGTTCGTAAGCTTCCACTTCGATATAGCGATACTTACCGGGTAAGTCGGTCACATCGACCACTTTTTCGGGGAACATAATGGCCATGCGCTCCACCAAATTCGCCAGCTCACGAATATTTCCGGGCCAGCTATGTGCTTTGAGGCTGTCAATCGCGCGATCGGTGAACTTAACCGTACTGCCACCTTGCTCTGCAACACGACGTAACAACTCTTTTAACAACAAAGGAATATCATCAGCACGTTCACGCAAAGAGGGGTTCTCAATGGGAAACACATTTAAACGGTAAAACAAATCTTCGCGGAATTTACCCTCTTCGATCATGGTTTCCAGATTACGGTGTGTTGCAGCAATAACCCGTACATCCGCCTGGATAGGCTTGGTACCACCAACACGCTCATAACTGCGCTCCTGCAAGACACGTAACAACTTAACTTGCATTTGCAAAGGCATATCGCCGATTTCATCAAGGAATAATGTACCACCTTGCGCTAACTCAAAACGCCCTTTACGTGCAGAAATCGCGCCGGTGAACGCACCTTTTTCATGTCCAAACAACTCACTTTCAAGTAGCTCACCAGGAATGGCGCCACAGTTAACAGGCACAAAAGGACCTGAATTCCGGTTAGATAGCAAATGCACATTTCGCGCAACCACCTCTTTACCGGTTCCGGATTCACCCAGGATCAGGACATTAGCGTCAGTTTTCGCAACCTGAGAAATCAAAAAGCGCACTTCTTTGACGGCTTTTGTATCTCCCACCAGGCCGTCAAACGACTTAGCATCATTCAGCTGGGTTGATTTTCCCGGCAACATGCGTTGATATTGCTGACAATCATGCAATAACTGCATGGTCACTTCCTGACTAAATGGCTCTGTGATAAGACCAATCACGTTTGCCAACGATAGTAGCGGCCTTAGGGTTTCTCCAATCAGCAAAAACGGCACGGCGGGCAAAGACTTGATCAACGCCTCATGATTTAGTTGTGAGAGAGCTCCCAGGATAACCACTGGCTCTTGTAGGTTATTCAACAGTTCGGGGGAAAATTCCGACTCCGCAATCACCTGTGCCGGCTGTCCAACGAAACTCAATGCCGCTGCCAGCCCGGCTGCTCTGTTATTATTGTTATCCAGGATCGTAATCATGCCCGCAAGATCCAACTTCTTCATCTATATCAATAGTAATGATTGTAAGTCAGTGACATGGGGATGCAATACCTAAGTGGCAAGTTTTTGACATCAACGCCAAAAAAACGCCGCTGGCTATGCGCCAAATCAATACTTAAGGATTAAAATTTAGAAAAATCAGAGAGCTGTACTTTTATAAGGAACGAAATTAACGCCTCAGAACAACCTGTGACGTCGCAACATTGTGGTTTGGATCCAGGTACTATTTTGAATGCACCAATATGGACAAAGAAGAGCTTCCCGCGACTCAATCGCAGCAGAGGTAATAAAAAAGCCAGCATTAAATTGCTGGCTCTTTTCACGTATTGTACTTACCAATTTTTGCTTACAGCAGCCCCAGCACCGATGAAGCAGACTGATTTGCCTGTCCGCGTAATGCAATAGATGCCTGAGATAAAATATCGTTGGCCGTTTGCTCGGCAACCGCGCTTGCGTAGTCAGTGTCCTGAATACGGCTTTGGCTTTCTGCGATATTGTCTCTTTGTGTTCCCAGGACACGTATCGTGCTATTAAGTGTGTTTTCAAACGCACCCAGCTGAGTCCTTTGCGTATTGAGCGCTTCCGACACCTGATCTGCCGCATCAATCGCTGTTTGTGCACCTGCCTGAGTCGAAATGTCTACACTCAGGATCGGGTTAGCGAAACTGCCATCAGACGCCGTAAACCCTTGCGTTGTATTCGCATCAGGCCCCACCTGGAAGCTAGTCTGGTTACCATCAAACAGTGCCTGTCCGCCAAAGGTTGTATTAGCGAAGGTATCTGTGATCTGAGACTGAAGCTGCGACACTTCTTCTTGCAAAGCTTGCCTGTCACTGTCTGTCAGCGCGCCGCTGCCAGCCTGCAACGACAATTCGCGGATCCGCGATACTGCATCATTGACGCCAGACAATGCAGAGTCGGTCGTTTGCGAATAAGAAATACCATCATAGGCATTACGGATAGACTGATTGTAGCCTTCCTGCTGAGATGTCAGACGGTTAATTATCTGCAATGCCGCCGCATCATCGGCTGCTGAGTTGACCTTTTTACCACTTGCAAGCTGTTGATTAAGCTTGTTATTGGTTTGATCAACCCGGTTAAAAAAACTAGTACTTTGAGAATTTATCTGCATAACGCCTCCCCATCAGGTGTTATTAGATCTAAGTCTACTCCCTTGTGTTTAAAAAGTCATCTATTGTCAGAAATTGAATACTACACTTGGTATATTTACTGCAAAAACTCCATAACTGATATAAAGTGTTGAGTAATCACTTTTTTATCTTTAGTTATGCACTTTCTTGCAGTCATACCTTTTTCTATACTGTAAAGAATTCAATGCACCTTTAGGTTGGCTTTATGTTTGATAACAAAACTATTCTCATCACAGGCGGAACCGGTTCTTTCGGTAAAAAGTACGTCAACACTTTATTGACTCGTTATAAGCCAAAGAAAATCATTGTGTTTTCTCGTGATGAGCTTAAACAGTTTGAGATGCAACAGGTATTCAACGATCCCTGTATGCGTTACTTTATCGGTGATGTGCGAGACAAAAGCCGCCTCTACCGTGCCATGCAAGGCGTCGATTATGTGATTCATGCCGCTGCGCTAAAACAAGTACCGGCAGCTGAATATAATCCTATGGAATGTATCAAGACTAATATCAATGGTGCTGAAAACGTGATTGAGGCTGCGCTGGACAACAACGTCGAAAAGGTTATTGCATTATCCACGGATAAAGCTGCCAATCCTATAAACCTTTACGGTGCAACCAAGCTCGCTTCGGACAAATTGTTTGTTGCAGCAAATAACATAGCAGGCGGCCATAAAACCTTATTTTCTGTCGTTCGGTACGGCAACGTTGTTTGCTCTCGAGGCTCTGTTGTTCCTGTATTTCAACGTTTTATCGATGAAGGTTGCGACCATATCCCTATTACCCATGCCGACATGACTCGTTTCTGGATAAATCTCCAACAGGGCGTCGACTTCGTCCTGAAGAACTTTGAGCGTATGTTGGGCGGGGAAATCTTCGTGCCTAAGATACCCTCCATTCGAATTGTTGACCTTGCGACAGCAATGGCACCTCAGCTGCCACATAAAATCATCGGTATTCGTCCGGGGGAGAAGCTGCACGAAGTAATGTGCCCGGAAGATTTGTGTTTTGACACTTATGAATTCAGTGACCACTTTGTGATTGCGCCCGGTATCAAATTTAGCAGCCGCAGTAATGACTTCGATACCAATGCACTGAATGAACAAGGCCATGCTGTGGCACCTGGCTTTGAATACAATTCGCTCAGTAACCCGGACTACCTCTCTGTAGAAGAAATTAAAGCCTTCAATGCTCAGGCATTGGTTTGATACGCCAGGAGGATAACATGATCCCTTATGGCAAACAGAGCATCGCGCAGCAGGACATTGACGCGGTAGTCGCGGTGTTACAGTCTGATTTTCTGACCCAAGGACCGGTTGTACCTCAGTTTGAACAAGCCGTTGCCAGATACTGCCAGGCATCCCATGCCGTCGCAGTAAATAGCGCTACGTCAGCTTTACATGTTGCCTGTATGGCACTCGATGTCACACAGAACAGTCTGGTCTGGACGGTACCAAATTCATTTGTTGCCTCGGCAAACTGTGCGCTTTATTGTGGTGCCTCCGTCGACTTCGTGGATATCGATGAGGCGTCAGGCAACCTGTGTGTCGGAGCCTTAGCTGAAAAGTTACAACACGCATATGAAGCAGGACGGTTGCCAGATGTTGTGATCCCCGTACACTTTGCAGGTCAGAGTTGTGATATGCAAGCCATCGCGAAACTGGCCAGGCAGTATGACTTTAAAGTCATCGAAGATGCGTCCCACGCCATCGGAGGACGCTATCAGAATACCCCCGTTGGTCACTGCGACTATTCGGACATTTGTGTGTTCAGCTTCCACCCGGTTAAAATTATTACGTCGGCGGAAGGCGGTATGGCCGTCACGCAAAATGAGGCGCTTGCGCAGCGCATGCGCTCGTTGCGTAGTCATGGCATTACGGCAGATCCCACTCTGTTGACTGAGCCCAGTCATGGCCCTTGGTACTATCAACAGCACGCACTAGGTTTCAACTATCGTATGACCGATCTGCATGCAGCGCTGGGTTTGAGCCAGCTAACGCAGCTTGATCAATTTGTTGCCACCCGTAACCGGCTGGCGCAACGCTACGACACCCTGTTTGCAGAGGTTGAAGGCGTAACCCCTTTGGCCCAGTCTGATGATCAGTACAGTGCCTATCACCTGTACGTCGTCAGAATTGCTCATAGTACCCGGCAATTACATGAGTATCTGGTCACTCAATTGAGAGCCCAAGGGGTCTTTGCGCATGTGCATTATATCCCTATCTATTTACAACCTTACTATCAGAAACAGGGATTTAAGCCCGGATATTGCCCGGCCAGTGAGGCGTATTACCATAGTGCCATCACCTTGCCTTTGTTTCCGTCTTTAACCGCACCACAGCAACAACAGGTCGTTGAAACCCTTTGTCAGCTACTCAGCGACTGGCAACATACTCACACAGCACACAAGGAGTAGCAGCCCATGACAACTAAGCCTTTAAACCTTGCCTTTATCGGCGGAGGGATGAACTCGGCCGTTGGCTACGTCCACTTTACCGCTGCACAACTGGACAATCGCTTCAAAGTGGTTGCAGGTGCCTTCAGTCGCGATCAAAATGCTAATGCAGCGACCGCACAGCAGTGGGATATCGCTCCTGAGCGGACCTACAGCGACTGGCGGACGCTTATCAAACAAGAAAAAGATCTTGTAGACGCTGTCGTCGTGCTCACACCCACGCCTCATCATCTGGAAGTACTGACGGCGTTACTGAACGAGAATGTTCCGATCATTTGCGAAAAATCACTGGTCTGCGGTACCGCTGAAACCCAGGCTTTAGCGACCGTGTATGATCCTGCCAAACACTTCCTGGCTGTGACTTATAACTACAGCGGTTACGCTATGGTTCGGGAGCTCAAACACCTGATTAATAAGGGTAAATTAGGTCAAATCCAAAAAATCCACCTGGAGATGCCCCAGGAAGGCTTCAAGCGTCCACCTGATATCGCGGGTAAACCTGCCAAGCCGCAGGCGTGGCGACTTCAGGACTATCAGGTCCCCACTATCTGCCTTGATTTGGGCGTCCATTTACATCACTTGTCGAGCTACTTGCTGGAACGGGAACCGACAGAAACCTGCGCTCAGTTTGCCAATCACTCAGATTATCCGGGTTTGATTGACGATGTACAAATGCTCCTTAAATACCCCGATGGGATCCACGGCAGTATGTGGATGTCGAAAACCGCTATCGGCCACCGTAACGGCCTGCAGATCCGAGTGTATGGTACAGCGGGCAGTGCCACCTGGGTGCAGCTCAACCCGGATGAGTTACAATTGCAATACAGTGATGGCAGACGCGAAATACTGGACCGTGCAGGTCAGTGTCAATATGCCAACCAGTTCCGTTACAACCGAATGAAGCCCGGTCACCCGACCGGATTTGTTGAAGCATTTGCGAATCTGTACACCGATATTCATCAGGCGCTCTGTGCTTATCAGACAGACATAGCCCCAACAAATGAATATGTGTTTGGATTTGCGCAGGCTCAGGCGGGGCTGGCACTCTTTGAAGCAGCAGTGACCTCTAATGAGCAACACAGTTGGTGTCAGGTATAAGCCTGACACCCGGATCACACTTCGGAAAAAAGTGTTTTCACGTCATTTCTGAGGACCTTGCCCATTGGCGTTCTTGGCAGCGCACTAATGCGTTCGAGCGAGCGCGGTTGCTGATAGTCCGTCAGCTCAGACAAACACAGAAGCCTTAACTCGCGGCTGATATCCGTGTCATCCTGTTGCTCATAGACCACTTTGATGTATTCACCCAACTGCCTGTCTGCACAACCAAAGGCCACACAATCCACGACTTTCGGATGCTTTCTGAAAACCGCCTCAATGTCCTGAGGAAAAATATTGATCCCCCCACTGGAGATCACCTCTTTTTTTCGTCCAACATAATATAGAAAGCCATCTTCATCCAGATAACCCAAATCACCGGTCAGAAAGTAACCTTGTGGATCAAATGCATCCTGGGTTTGCTGGGGCATTTTCAAATAACCACTGAAACCGGTTATCGTCTGACAGGCAATTTCGCCAATTTCCCCCGCACTCATAGTCTGTCTTTGCTGATCCAGGATTTTAACCTGCACAAACGGCAAAGCCTCACCGACCGCGCCGTTTTTATCACGCCGCTCACTAACACAAAAGTCACTGACCACGCCTACTTCAGAAGCGCCATAGCACTCATGAAAGCGACAGGGTAATTTGCTCAACAAAGCCTGCTTAGACTCAGCTGACAGCACCGCAGAAGACGACACCACACAACGCAATGAGCTCAAATCAGCTTCTTCATCACTGCTGAGCAAACTCTCTAATTGAGCTGATACAGCAAACAAAAAACTCACTCGATGCGTCTCGATAGCCGCGAGCCACTTTGGTAAGGTAAATTTTGGCAAGATCACACTGGTTGCACCTAACATCAGGGGCATCAGTACCCCACGCTGGGCAAGAGAATGATACAGTGGTGTAGCGACCAACACCACTTCATCCGGGGATAACCCGTAGTAATTTATCGTGGCGTCAAAAGCGCGGCTGATTTTACACTGCTGGCTAAGCACTATGGGTTTGGGCTGACCCGTGGATCCGGATGTCATAGTTAGTATATAGGGGCTGTTAACATCCACCTTTTGCTCTGGCGCATTCATCGACTGCACGGTTAGCTCTTCTGACATAATATCCTGCCAACAAGGCTCATCCGCAACCGGCTGCGACAAGCTGATCAGGTTTGTGGGCTCAATGACGGCGTCTGCCAGTAAGATTCGACCAATAGAAGGCCAGGCAATCACTGCCGCAACAGGCGTTTTCTTGAGCGCCACCGACAGTGCACCCCCTTTCAGACTGATAGGCAAAGGCACAATAGCCAGACCCTGACGGGCTGCCGCCAGCATCACAACCGGATATTCGAGGCCATTCGGGGCAAACAACGCCACCCGTTGACCTGGTTGCAACCCTAACCGGCTAAAATGCGCACAAAGCTTTAATACTTCGACATTCAGGGCCTGATAACTCAAGGTTTGCTGCTCAAACACCAATGCGGTTTTATCTGGCTGAGACTGCACGTGCTGTGCAAAAATTTGATAGATATTACTCACAGTTTGTCCTCGGTGGATATTTGCCAACAAAGTTAAAGTCTGCAGGACTGGCATTGGGAAAAAGCCGCCGCGCGGCGTCATGACCGGGCTCATTATCAGCCAATGCAACAAAGCCGGCGCGCTCATTCAGCAAGTTAACAAACCGATTTTGCTTGTTGATCACGGCAACCCAGATAGCGTCAGGGTAAACCTCAGCTGTATGAGTTAGCTGCCACTGCAAGATAAGCTGAGCATGCACAAAATTCACCGCATCACTGGCTGCAAACCAGCCACCAAACAGATAAGCCTGTCCATCTATTGTGGTACATTGGTGCCAGACATAGAGTAATGGTTCTTCGTCTTGTAACAGCACAAATGAGTCACGTGTTTGGCGGAACCACCAGCGATAGTGATCCACTTCATTAATTCGATCGGTAATGGTCATGCGCCAGGCGTTATCACTGCGGTTACGGGCGCTGAGATAGCGATTGATGTGGGCATCTGTCACCGCAGTCAATCGCAAGTTATTTGCCAGTGTCCAGCTGATTTGTGGCTGTTCATTGACGTCTCTAAGTTCTGTCAACCCTGCTCCGGTTCCATTTAACAGCGCAGAGGCTATACGCTGCGCGCCCAGTCCATCCACCCTGACAACCGCTTTTGTACAAAGTTGGTGCACCCGTTTACGCTCATAGTACAAAGTTGCAATTAGCTCGATAACTTTATGTGTGTCTTGTGCCAACAAGTCTGGAATATGAAGGTAATGCCCCAGCGCCTCAAGGTCCGCTAATGCATTATCCTGATTGACTGCCAGGCTAAAGCTCAATGCAGGCGTTTGTGTTGCGGCCAGTTCATACAAAGATGTGCCGAGCGCACCCACAAACAGGCCACAGCGCTGATAATACGGTGCGAGACTAGTTGCCTGTTCAATTAAAGTCAGCCGTGGGTGTTGTGCTGCCAGAATATGCAGTTGCTCAGTACTTGTCGCTTTAGGTCCAATCACAACCTGAATTTCTGTGGTCTCCAGCCCTTCTGGAGGTGCGTCGAGCAAACGCGCAATCCACTTTGCCGGCACACGCCAGTCGCCACCTCCCCCCAGTGAAAAGAGTAGCCCACCATCACGCACTTGTGCCTCTGGGTTATGGTATTCAGGTGCCAAAATACAGTAATCCGGCCCCAGTAAAGTCTGGCTGTGTCCAGCCAGTTTACCATCATAACGTAAGGTAGTTTGTGACCCCTGCCATTTGGCATCAACCACCAAATCAGCAGCATGCTCCCGGGCTAAGTCATCCATAGCCAACAGTGGTACACCACTTTGCCGAATATGTGTTTCCCATTGCACATCAAAGCCGTAGCCATCAACCACCCAGCCACTCACCTTATCGCCTCGCTGCCCCAGCATATCGAGCGCAAACTGCGCGTCACTGACTGTATTAGGTTGTTGCGGGACTTCGATCAGTTCAATATCCACGTCATGATAAAAACGCACCGGCACCGTATGCTCATCCACCAGCATTATCACTTGCTGCTGTTGTTCAATCAGTGCTTTGGCCAACCACTTCATGCGCATAAAGTGACCTAAGCCACAGCGCGTATCCACACGAATGGCTATCATGCCAGCGCCACTATGGCATCAACAAAACAACCCACTTGTGCATTTCGTGGTTCAAGCAGTAACTCTGGCGGGACAGACAAACCCAAATGCGCTTCAATGTGCATGATCATCGACAATACTTCGAAAGAGTCCAGCACACCGGCTGCAATAAAGTCGAAGGATTCAAAGTCCGCTTCGCTTACAACCACAGCGCGCGCTTCGAAAAATTCTTTTAACAAAACCAGTACGGCTTCACGCTGTGTGCTCATAGCATATCTCCCCAGCTTAACTGCATCCCACGTATCATCGCCTTATTTACCGTGCGGCCAATCACATCTGGTAGCGATTTGGGCATGATTTCGCCGCCACCTGGGCGCATCTGTGCCACATGCTCTGCAGTGATCCGCTCACCTGCTTGAATGTCCTTAACGATGTAAACGCAGCGGCGTGCTTTGGACGCTTCACTCGGGTAATGAACCTGCCCCATCGCCATTTCTATTTGCCGCACGCCATGCACCAGAGCGGCTAATTCATCAGGTGTCATTGAGAAAAAGCTGTCGGCGGTATCGTCCTCTTTGCTCATCACAAAGTGCTTTTCAATCATGCAAGCGCCCACAGCCACGGATGCCAAAGGCACGTCATTACCTAAAGTATGATCAGACAAACCGACAGGACAGCCAAAGGCCTCTCGCATATGCGGAATGGTACGCAGATTAATACTGTCAGCAGGCGCCGGGTAAGTACTGGTGCACTTCATCAAGCATAGCTCTTTAATACCCGCTTCCTCAGCCACCTTTACGGCTTCAGCAATCTCAACCAAAGTCGCTCCCCCCGTCGACATAATCACTGGTTTGTTGGTTGCTGCGACATCGCGGATAAGTTGATGATCAATCAACTCCGGCGAGGCAATTTTGTAGGCCGGCGCATTCAACTGAGCGAGTAAATCAACTGCCGTTTTGTCAAAGGGGGAAGAGAAGCAGGTAATACCTATTTTTTCAGCCAACTCAAATAACTCGGCATGAAAGTCCCAGGGCATATAGGCCCCTTTATACAAGTCGTACAAGTATTGCCCCTGCCATGGGCCCGTGGCCTCAAAATGCGGCAGTTTACAGTCCATGGTCAGGGTGTCTGCCGTATAGGTTTGCAGCTTTATCGCATCGGCCCCGGCTTCTTTTGCCGCATGCACCAGCTCTTTGGCCTTACTTAATGACTGGCCATGATTTGCAGACATTTCCGCAATGATGTAGCAGGGCTGATCATGACCGACTTGCTTGCCTGCTATGGTAATCTGTTTCTGAAAATTCACTGTGCGCCTTCTTGTTTTACGCTGGCATCTCTATCAAATTAAGCAAAAAGTGCGCCCTTTTTGAAAAAATGAGTAAACATTGTCCAAAGTCAATAGGTTCGCGCGCTTCAACGCCACTTTGTCTCTGTCTTTGAGTGTAATCATTTGCTATATTGATCTCAATTACAATGATAACAATGACTTCAATGAATAAAGTTCAAATCATTATTCAGGCAAGAATGACCTCAACACGACTACCCGGCAAAGTGCTGTTGCCTCTGTGTAATAGCACTGTGCTGCAAGTGATGCTGGAGCGACTTCAAGATTTGACGGAAAATGTGATCGTTGCAACGACCGACGATGGCAGCGAACATCCTATTGTCGCTCTGTGTCAGCGCCTTGGAGTAAAGTATTTTCAGGGCAGTACGGAAGATGTACTAAGTCGCTACTATCTGGCTGCCCGTCAGTTTGGTGCAAAAGACAATACCGCCATTGTACGCCTGACCAGTGACTGTCCTCTCATTGATGCTGATTTGGTTCGTCAAGCCATCACTTACTACCACAATCATGATGTAGATATGGTCAGCCTCGGCCCACATAGCGGCTTTCCTCGCGGTCTGGATACCTGTGTATTCGCATTTCGCTTGCTGGCACGCACGCACCAGCTCGCCACCAGCGCACCAGACAGAGAGCATGTCACTTTAGGTATGGCAAAGTTCAATACCATGAATAGCCACATCATCAGTGCAGGCGACGACCACAGCCATTATCGGCTGACATTAGATGAGCCGGATGATTACACCGCAATTCAGGCAATTTATCAGCAATTGGATAATCGCCTCGACTTTGGTTACAGCGAGTTATTAGAAACATTAAAGAATTACCCCCACCTTGCCGATATAAATAAGCACGTTGAACAGAAAACTGTTTAGCACAAAGTAGGTCTTTGACACCTGCATTTTAGGCACGATATTTGCGTTAGCATTGTCATACCGGGTGATTAAAATATTCAAAAAGAGAGAAAAATGAGCAATAAAACCGTTTTAGTGACCGGTGCCACCGGATATAAAGGCACGGTATTAGTACCTAAGCTGCTCGCCAAAGGCTACCAGGTTATCGCGCTGGACACCCAATGGTTCGGTAACTTCCTGCCTGAACATGAAAACCTCACTGTGATTAAAGGTGACGTGCGTCATACCTCAGACATTGAACTGGGTGGTGTAGACAGCATTATTCATCTGGCCTCAATTGCCAATGACCCCTGTGGAGACCTGGACCCTAAACTGACCTGGGAAGTAAGCGCACTGGCCACAATGCAGCTGGCAGACAAAGCGAAACGTGCCGGTATCAAGCAATTCATTTACGCCTCTTCAGGCAGTGTTTATGGTGTGAAAGATGAAGAGCAGGTCACTGAAGACTTAACTTTAGAGCCCATCTCAGAATATAACAAAACCAAAATGGTCGCCGAACGTGTGCTACTAAGCTATGCCGACGATATGGCTGTACAAATTGTTCGCCCTGCCACCGTGTGTGGTTTATCGCCCCGCCAAAGACTGGATGTGTCCGTCAATATGTTGACGATGCAGGCACTTGAGAATGGCAAAATCACCGTTTTTGGTGGTGCGCAAGTAAGGCCAAACATCCATATCGACGATATTACGGACCTGTATATCTATATGCTGGAGCATCCCGAAAAAACCAGTGGGGTGTTCAATGCAGGCTTTGAGAATATCTCCATCATGGATATCGCGAACATGGTAAAAGCTCAGGTTGAGTGCGACATTGAAGTGACACCTTCAAACGACCCAAGATGTTACCGCATCAACTCAGACAAACTCCTGGCGACCGGCTTTAAGCCGACTAAAAATGTCGCCATAGCAATTGAAGAGCTGATCGCCGCGTATCGCGCAGGCCAGTTAAAAAATGAAGATCGCTTCTATAACCTTAAATGGATGCAGCGGGAAGTATTATGAGCAAGCAACAAGGCATCGTCGCCCCAATCCCTCGCCGGGATCCCATTGTCGCCCTGACCGAAGACTATGTGCATACACTGAGTCAGGTGCTAACTCAGCTCGATGGCAATGACGTCAAACAGCTGGTCAGTACTTTACTGGATATGAAGGCCAAAGGCGGTACCTTGTATCTATGTGGCAATGGCGGGTCTGCGGCCAATGCTATCCACCTTGCGAACGATTTTACATTTGGCGTTCACCCCCAGGGAGATGCCCTCAAAGTAGAAGCGCTGGCTGCAAACAGTTCGGTGTTAACCTGCCTCGGTAATGACATTGGCTACGACAACATTTTTGCCCATCAGCTCAAGGTCAAAGCAAACAAACACGATGTCCTGCTGGTGCTCTCTGGTAGCGGCAATTCTGGCAACATCATTCGTGCCATAGAGCAAGCTCAATTGATGGGTATGCATACAGTCGGGATACTCGGTTTTGATGGCGGTAAAGCCAAGCCACTGGTCGACCTGGCATTTCACTTTGCGATCCAGGACATGCAGATCTCCGAGGATACCCAGGTGGTGATCGGACATATATTAATGAAAGCCCTTTATCAGGAGCTCAATCATGGCTAATGCGCCAATCCTTGTACTCGGTAGTAACTCCTTTTCGGGCGCATCGTTTTGCGCCCATTTACTAAAACAAGAACAGTCAGTGCTGGCTGTCAGCCGCTCAGCAGAACCCCATAGCGCGCTATTGCCCTACAAATGGCAGGCAAACCAGCCAGATTTTCATCAGCTCGACCTGAACCATCAGCTGGATGACATCATGGCGCTCATCAAACGCCATAAAGTCAGCACTGTCTATAACTTTGCTGCACAGAGCATGGTGGGACAAAGCTGGCAATATCCGGAACACTGGTTTATGACCAACGCAGTCTCGACCATCAAGCTGCATAATCAGCTCAAGGATCTGGATCACCTCGACAAGTACGTGCATATCTCCACGCCAGAGGTCTACGGTAGCTGCGAAGGCCTGGTACAAGAGCACCGTAACTACCAACCCAGCACCCCTTATGCGGTGTCTCGTGCTGCAGCAGACATGAGCTTGCATACGTTTTTTGATGTCTACAAGTTCCCGGTATTATTTACCCGCGCAGCGAATGTGTATGGTGAAGGTCAGCAACTCTATCGCATCATCCCCAGAACCATTTTGTTTGCCTTGTTAGGTAAGGTATTACCCCTGCACGGCGGCGGTCACTCAACCCGTTCTTTTATTCATATCGATGATGTGTCAGATGCCACACTAAAAATAGGCAATCAAGGCACACTGGGTGAGACCTATCATATTTCGACCGAGCGCATGATCACCATTCGCGCATTGGTTGAGCTTATCTGCGATATGCTGCAAGTGCCCTTTGAACAGGTCTGCGCTGTTACAGAAGACCGCCTCGGCAAAGATGCAGCTTACCTGCTTGACAGCAACAAGGTCCGCTCAGAACTCAACTGGCAGGATCAAGTCTCGCTGGAAAACGGCCTGGAGCGCACCATAGCCTGGGTGAAACAGTACCAGAGCGAACTTGGCACATTACCCCATGACTACATTCATAAAGCGTGAGATCCCCATGTCCGGACAAGAAATCGATTTATTAAGAAATTACCCTAAATCTAAGCGCGATACCAAAGGCCGCGCCAACGTGATCACCGAAGCGGACCGTGAAATTGCCAGACAATATGGCAAGGACTTCTTTGATGGCGATCGTACCTATGGTTATGGTGGCTTTAGTTACTTCCCCCGTTTCTGGCAACCTGTGGTACCAGATCTCAAAGCACACTTCGGCCTCGATGCAGGCTCCAGCCTGCTAGACGTGGGATGTGCAAAAGGCTTTATGCTGTACGACCTGCAGCAACTGATCCCAGGTATGACATTGCGCGGACTGGATATTTCAGAATACGCACTGGAACATGCTAAAGAAGAAGTCAAAGATCTACTGACTCAGGGCAATGCCAAAGCGCTGCCCTATGAAGACAATAGCTTTGACGTTGTGATGTCAATCAACACCATTCATAACCTGGAAGAAAATGAGTGTGCCATGGCACTGCGTGAAATTGAGCGCGTCAGCCGTGGCAAGTCTTTTATTACCGTTGATGCCTATCGCAACAACGAAGAAAAAGAGCGCATGATGGAATGGGCTCTGACCGCCAAAACAATAATGCATGTGGATGACTGGAAGCAGTTCTTCCGTGACAACGGTTACACTGGCGATTTTTATTGGTTTATTCCTTAGGCATATTATGACTTTGAACTCCATCGCAGCGCAGATACGTTACACCTTGTGTGACGTGTCCAGCCAGACTAAAACACCGCATCTGGGCAGTTGTTTGTCCTGCGTTGATATTCTAACTGTATTGTACTGGCGTACAATGCACATCACGCCCAGCGACCCAGACAACCCAGAACGAGATTACTTTTTACTCGGTAAAGGGCATGCCGCCAGTGCACTTTATACCACCCTAGCCTATCGTGATTACTTTTCTCCCGCCGCTCTGTATGAACATGGCCAGACAGGCAGTCAGTTTGAAGAGCACCCGGGAATACATGCCCCCGCTGGTGTAGAAACGGTCTCTGGCTCTTTGGGTCATGCATTATCTTTGGCAACCGGAATGGCACTGAGCACCCGGCTCAAGGGCGCTAAAAACCGCTTTTACGTGCTTATGGGTGACGGTGAGCTCAATGAAGGTACTGTTTGGGAAGCTGCGATGTTTGCAGCCGGTAAGCGCTTAAGTAACCTGGTAGCGATTGTTGACTTTAACAAGCTACAAGGCACAGGTGAAAGTACTGAAATAATGCACCTTGAACCACTTGAAGAGAAATGGCGCGCGTTTGGCTGGCACACAATACGCGTCGATGGTCATGATCTCAATGCGCTGGAGCAGGCACTCGAAGCGGCAAAACCCATTCAACAACCTGTGTGCATTGTCGCCGACACAGTCAAAGGAAAAGGCGTGTCATTCATGGAAAACGACAACAACTGGCACTACCGTATTCCAACAGCAGAGGAAGTTGATCAAGCTAAACAGGAGCTTGGAGTATTATGAGAAACGCATTTGCACGAGTCCTGACTGAGCTTGCTAAAGACGACGAATCGCTATTGCTCTATTACGCTGATATCGGCAATAGGTTATTTAACCCCTTAAAGGAGTTTGCCGAAGGTCGTACCATCAATGCCGGGATAGCCGAAGCCAATATGGCATCTATGGCAGCCGGCAGTGCGATGATGGGCTATAAACCCTTTATTTATACTATTACCCCGTTTACCACATCACGGAACTTTGAGCAGATCAAGATTGATATCGCTTATCAGAATCAGCCCGTGATCATCGTCGGCACCGGGTCTGGCTTATCTTACGCCAACCTCGGCCCAACGCATCACTCGTTCGAAGACATAGCCCTGATGCGCGCCTTGCCAAATATGCACGTGATCTGCCCGGCTGATGCCTATGAACTAGAGCAACTCATGCCACAGTTGATCGAGCTCAATGCCCCCTGTTACTTCAGAATTGGGAAAAAGAATGAGCCAGCAGTGCACGATGGTCAGCCTACCCTTACCTTCGGCAAAGTGCATGTGATGCACTCCGGTGAACGTATTGCCGTGCTTAGTACCGGCACCATTATGCCTTTGGCGCAGGAGTTAGTGCGTGCCTTAAACGAACGTGGTGTGTCACCTGAGCTGGTGAGCTTCCACACCGTAAAACCGCTCGACGAAGAATACCTGAACGATGCCATGACACGGTTTGACCATGTGATCACACTCGAAGAGCACAATGTCAGCGGGGGCTTTGGTAGCGCTGTTTTGGAATACTTCAGCGAACAGGCAAGCTGGCCACGGGTTCACCGTTTCGGGATCCCAGACCGCTTTATTGATCAGGTGCATTCCACTGCAGATGCCAGAGCGAAAGCAGACCTGACTGTGGCTGACATTATGGGTACCTTATCAGAGCGAGGTGTGGTGTGATCATCGGTATTGATTTTGATAACACCATTGCCGATTACACCGGCGTGTTTTATCGCGTCGGCTGTGCACTGGGCTGGTTACCAGAGTCTGTAGGTCAAAGCAAAAATGAAGTAAAACAGTACTTTATTGACCTGGGTAACGAAGCCAAATGGACTGAGCTACAAGGCATCGTTTACGGTAAAGAAATTACTCAGGCACGGCCTTACCCGGATTGCCTCGACACACTCAAACAATGGCGAAAACAGGGGCATACTCTCAAGCTGATTTCACACAAAACACGCTACCCTATCATAGGCGAACGCGTAAATTTTCATGTCGCTGCCACCGGTTGGTTAGAGGCCAATGGCTTTGTCGGTAAAATCGATGCTCCGTTCGAAAAAACAGACCTATTTTTCAACGAGACCAAAGAAGACAAGCTTTTACGCATTAGTACACTCGACTGTGAACTATTTGTCGATGATCTTGAATCCATATTCAATCATGCTTTGTTCCCTGCTCAGTGTAAAAAGGTGCTGTTTAATACCAGGTCTAATGATCCGAGTCTGGTACCCGTTCAGCTCTGGTCTGATATTCCGGATAAGCTATGATAGATGATGCTGTTCGCTACTGGATAAAAGACGCGTTAGGTACGGAAAACTTTACTATTTCGGCACTCTCTGGCGGTGCAAATAATCGCGGCTATAAGATTGTGTCGCATGACACAAGTTGGTTTTTGAAGTCTTTTTCGCCCAACCACTCGCACTCAACTCACAAACTCGCTAACGAGTTTGGCTTTTCGCAATACCTTTGGCAAAACGCTGTCACATCGGTGCCAGAGCCCATAGCTTACAACCCACAAGCGTACGTCAGCCTTTTTAGTTTTATTCACGGTGAGCCCATAGCTGAGGCCAAACCGGATTCAGTCAAAAGCGCTCTGCAATTTCTTGAGCGCATTAATGCCATTCCTCAGTCCCGAGAACACTTGAATATCGCCTCGGAGAGTCCTGACTCCCTGTATGGGTTTTATAGCATCATTGAGAAACGACTGGCCAGATTTCAGCCACAGCAAGATAACCAGGCCCTGAACACTCTGCTGCAACAGATCCAGACTCGGGCGAACAAGCTGCTCTGTCGCTTGCCCGCTGATGCGAAAAACAAGCAAACAAGAAAGGTCTTATCTCCTTCTGACTTCGGCTTTCATAATGCATTGCAAACGAACCAGGGCTTAGTCTTCTTCGACTTTGAATATGCAGGCATAGATACCAGCTGGAAACTCTTGTGTGATTTTTTCTCACAGCCAGCAGTGCCTGTAGATATGACTTCCCTGGATGTCTTCTTCGCCAGTCGTTTGTTTGAACATGTCCCGAACCAAAAGGATACTTTCCTGACAATATTAGAACTGACTCAATTGAAATGGTGTTTAATCATGTTAAATGAGTTTCTTGGCGATGTGCAAAGTCGCCGTCAGTTTTCATGGAACAGAAATTGCTTAAAACCTAGTGAACTAGAAGAAATAAAGGCCATGCAATTGATTAAAAGCCAAAAATACTTTACATCAATTGCATCAAACATCGAGTCAGCAGCCAGCTTGTGTGACTGAAATGCATCAAGCTATGAGTCACAGTGCTGAGCGTGCGCAAAGGCATTGATACTTGCCCTATCGAGAAAATGAGGAACACTATGTCTGAAATTACCACGAGATTTGAAATCGTCTATCGAGAAAACAATTTATCAGACAAAGACTATTATGTTTACGGATCGGGCGGCGGCGGCTTGGATATCCTGCGTTATGTAGAAGAAAAAGGCCTGAGAGCCCCGCTTGCAGTCCTCGACAGAGAGGCAAAAACTGAGCCACTAGAAGTACTTAGTGCTTATGAGTTAAAAGAAGTCGCACACCCTGTTGTGGTATCTTCCATTTCTTTTTACGGCGAGATTAAACATGCCCTTGTTAAACACAACGCGCAGTTTAAATCTCAGTTGATCCCACTCATGCCCTACAGCGAGAATGTGACGAACAGGCTCTATATTTCAGAGTCTGCCTGGACTGAATATCAATCATTAGCAGAATCCTCATACAGAAAAAAGCAGGCCTGGACAGGTTCTCAATTGCAGCAACAGGGGTTCTATATCGGGGTATCAGACAAAGCATTTGCCGACAACTTTCGCGTTTTATGTGACACATTGCCGCAACAACATCATACCCTGGAGTCAAGCCGACAAGATTTTGACTACTTCTCTAACGCGTTAGGAGAGCAAAACTCAGATTTACAACGGCTTGAGATCACCACTGAAGCACAAACCTTGATCCAACAGTTTCTGGAACAACATTATGATGAAATCGCAGAACAACTAGGAAGCCACTGGAAAGTAGTCAATAGCCGTATCACTAAACTTGCCAAAGTATTAAATTCCAATGTCGGCTCAAACAAACTACACCTGGACAACATGCCAAAGCCAGTGAAAAAGATTTTGCTTTATATTACCCCTCCATCTGCTGACACAGGCTCAACCATGATGGAACTGGAGGATGGTAGTCAGGTGACGGTTGAGGGTCCACAAGGGACCTTCTTACTCTTCCAAAACAGTCGTCTCAAGCACCGCGGACTGTCTACAGATAAACTGAACAGACTGGTGTGCGAACTCACTGTGGCGACCAATCAATACAAAGATACTCAGGTCCGTAAAGTCGGTTTGGTGTCTGAGTTTCCTTACAAACCCTGGCAACGATGCGGGGCATACAAAGTCAACCTGGGTGGCGGCGCAAACTTTAATGGTGAAAACTGGATTTGCTACGACGAATGCGACGGAGCCAACATAGAGCCAATTAGCTTTACACCAAACACCCGTTTGCCCAACTCAGATCTCAGTTGTAGCTTAGTCTACTCGTCACACTTCTTTGAGCATATCAACCATGAAACACTGACCAATTTGCTGACAGAAAGCTGGCGGATCCTGCAACACGATGGCGATCTGTTAATCAAGATCCCGGACTTTGATTCAGCAAGGGAGGCAGGTCTCAATGGCGATATGGGATATTTCGAGCAATTCTCACAGTCAAAAGCGCTATTGCAGTGCTGGCAAAAGTATGGCGTTGATCCTGAATGCGCGCTCTCTCATGCTGCCAACGTCATTACCAGTTTCTGGGATGCTGACTACGGGCACCTATACAAAAACCAAACATCCAGTCGCGCAGGTTACTGCGGACCAGCTAAGCTTTCCAGTACGCAATACGCTGAGATTCTTAAGATAGAATCGATTAATGAGATTTCAAAGATTCTGACACAGAAAGTCCGTGCGACTGAAAGCGACTTTCAATTCAATCATCAAAATGCCTGGACCAAACAAGAGTTTATAGATCTGGTATCCGATTTTGGCTTTGAGCTTGTTTCTACAGATTATGAACTGCTCGAATATGCCTTCCCGGATGTCCCAGACTTCGAGGCACACAAGCCAATCAGTAACTATTACTATTTTAAAAAAATTGCCAATAAGGGGAAGTCATGAAAGCCGCTGTTTTATTCAATACCGGTGAACCTCTGGAAATCATCAACGGCATTAAAATGCCCGCGCTAACGCGAGGGCAAGTGCAAGTTAAACTCTTATACAGCGGCCTGTGTCATTCACAGCTAATGGAAGTGCAAGGTGGCAGAGGTGAAGACAAGTATTTACCTCACTTACTCGGCCATGAAGGAGTTGGGATTGTCGAAACCATAGGTGAAGGTGTCACTAAAGTGTCGCCCGGCGACAAAGTCGTCATTGGCTGGATCAAGGGTGACGGGCTGGATGCACCTGGTGGCAAGTACCCCCATGAGGACTACCTGATTAACTCCGGCAGCGCCACCACGCTATGCGAAAAAACTATTGTTGCCGAAAACCGACTGGTGACCTTACCAGACGACTTCCCGGAAAAGCTAGCTGTGCTGCTGGGCTGTGCCCTGCCTACCGGATTAGGCTTAGTCTTTAATGAGTTGCAGCCTCTGCCAAACAGTACTCTGGCCGTTTTTGGTCTCGGCGGGATAGGTATGAGCGCGTTGATCGCAGCAAAGCTGGGTCAGCCTCGCATGCTGATTGCCGTTGATGTAACGGAAGAAAAGCTGGCAATGGCGAAGAAACTTGGCGCAACACATACCATTAATGCATTAGAACAAGACCCCGTTGCGGCGATTCAGTCACTTACCGAAGGCCAGGGAGTCGAGTACAGTATCGAAGCGTCTGGCCAAACCCGCACAATCGAGCAAGCATTTGAATCGGTCAAAGATGGTGGCGGACAGTGTATTTTCGCTTCTCATCCACGTGATGATGAGAGAATCTCACTGGAGCCTCACGCATTCCATCGAGGGAAGTCTATTCGTGGTAGTTGGGGCGGAGCCAGCAAACCGGATGTCGATATTCCCAAATTTATTGCACTGTACAACGAAGGAAAACTTGAGCTGGATGACCTGATAACGCGCACATACCCGTTAGAGGACGTCAATATCGCACTGGACGACTTACACAACAAAAAAATCATACGCGCGTTGATAGAGATTTAATCGTGATCCGTGTCGGAGGTAAAGATGAGCAAATATAAGCTACCACTGAAACCCTACCCCAACAGAGTACTGATGGATTTGAGTTCAGACTGTAACTTAAAGTGCCCCATGTGTGTCGTTCATGGCAACACAGATGACCCAAAGGTACTGGAAATCATCAAGAAAAATATGAAGGTAACGGACGCCAAGCAAATTCTCGATGAAATTGAGGGCCATACAGAAACTATTGGGCCTGGACTGTGGAGTGAGCCCCTCATGGGCCGTGATATTTTGATGCACCTTAACAGCATGAAACGCAGGGGTTTTAAAATATCAATGAACTCAAATGGCCTGCTGCTCAACAAAAAAATGGCCGCAAACCTGGTTGAAATAGACGTTGATAGCATTACGGTCAGTGTCGACTCTACAACAAATGAGACACTTAGCAAAATTCGTGGCGTCGAGAAACTAGAAAAGATTGAACAGCATGTTAAACAATTATTGGCGATCCGAGGAGATGCGCCGTCACCCAGAATTGGGGTATCGTTTACAAAGCAGGCTGAAAATCTACACGAAGAAGCCGAGTTCATTGAAAAGTGGACCCAGATCGTTGATTTCGTGAGAATTGGAGAAGTATTTGAGGAAGGTAAATTTCCGAATATAGAAATAGACCAAAGCAAACGTATTCCCTGTGCTGAACTATACGAAACAATGACAATCCACACCAATGGTGATGTCTCCATATGCTGCCTTGATGGGTTTAAAGATGTAGTAGTCGGTAATGCGGTCCAGGAAGGTGTCAAAAACGTCTGGCAAGGCGAGAAGCTCAATGAAATTCGTAGACACCACGAGAATGGCGACTGGGACAAGGTGCCGTTTTGCAAAAATTGCGACCGTTGGGCTTCGAGCCAGTATGAAGAGCGAACGGAAGGTAACCTCCTGATACGTAAGTCTGCCGAGTTTACTTTTTATAATCGCCTGGACAGATTAAATACGTGGAAAAAATAGATTACTATGGACAATACGAAATATTTAGAATCCTTACTGTGTGAGCTTGATGGTAAGCACTGCGACACATTGCGTGAAACACTCAGAACGCAGAATGTCACACTTGATGAACTCCTCTCTCAGCCTGTCACTATCGTAGGTGCGGCTGATGAAGGGGTCCGATTATTGAGTATTTTTGAGTCACTCAATGCACAAGATGTCCAGATTGTAGATATGAACCAGGCAAAGATAGGCCAGCTGGCGCATGAGCAGCATCGAGTTCAGTCATTTTGTAAAAGCAACATCGAATCGCGCCACGTGATCCTGGCCACACACAGAACCTGTAAAGCCTACAACACCTGTAAAGAGATGCATGCCAGCTCAGTGAACACGTTTATGCATCTTCAGTTGCTTTACCCACAAACCTTCGAGCCGCACTTTTTCCATGAAAACATGCTCGAAACCCTGCTGAACAATGTATCAGCACTCAAAGCGTTGCAAGGCAAACTGGCTGATGATTTATCTCTTGGCGTGCTGGCTTCTTGCCTGGATTATCGCCTGCATGGCGACCCCAGTGTCATGGAGCCCCACATTGATTGGGAATTGTATCTGCCAACGGGGATCGATCTGTCTCGCTTTGCCAGCCACTATGTAGATTGTGGTTCTTTCGACGGCGACAGTGTTGCCTTGCACATCAATCGCTATCCAGACATAGTGAAAGGCGCATATGCCTTTGAACCCGACCCCGCCACATTTGCACGGCTGAGCGAAAATATGGCCCACTTTGGCTTTGTTGAGTGTGTCAATAAGGGCGTCGGCAACAGCGTGACTAAACTGGGCTTCTCAGCAAATAAAGACAGGGCTTCACTATTTTCAGAAACGGGCGAATTAAGCATTGATATCACAACGTTAGACAGTGAACTAACTGACTTCGCGCCAAGCATGATAAAAATGAACATCGAAGCATTCGAGCCCTTTGCTTTGGAAGGCGCCACACACACTATCCAGCGTAACTTGCCGCTGCTGGCCATTTCCGTCTACCACCAGCCTGAACATATTTTTTCATTACAAAAGCAAGTCGAAGACATTGCGCCAGGTCGTTACCAGTTTTATTTAAGACAACATGATGGCGGCCTGGTAGAAACGGTGCTGTATGCAGTGCCGCTATAAACACACTCATTACAACGCATTTACTCGAGGCATTTGATTATGAACTCTCCACAGGTTGTCCTGTATGGCATCAATAGCGTAACGGACACGTTACTACAGTCTTACCCGGATGCTATTTTTGCAACCACTCAGGGTGGTGGCACCTATAACGACAAGCCTATCCTTAGCCTCGAAGCGCTCAGTGCACAGTATAACACCCCGGGCATCCAAATCATCATTTGCTCTATGTTTGTGGACGACATTGTCAATGCTCTGGTAGAGCATGGGTTCTCACTCTCAGCAATCTATTTTTATAATATCACTCACTGTAAGGTATTGAGCTGTGAAAACACCATTCGAAAGTCGGGTGACACAGAGCAGACGCTACATGTCGTGTACGATATGAAAGTAAACCTGCCCTGCTATGACGCGCTGAGCTTTGCCGCAGTCGCCGAGGCAGAAAGGATTAAGCGTAAACTCAAGTATATTCATTTTTATATGCTGTCCGCTAACCCCGGCGGCAATAAGTTATCTTTCGATGCCAACTACACAGAAGATGACAGAAGTTGGCGTATCGCCAATATCGTCAAGCCCATTTTTGAGAGTCTGCCTTCGTATATTGGTTGCAGTGACATTATCAATCGAGCAGACCTTAACCCCACAATGGCGGGCAAATTAAACCTGTTTCCCGAGGATATTCTGACCACCCAAGCAGGTGTAGCCCATGGCTTGCTTAAGCTTGAGGAATACTATACAGATGGCATCCCGATGCCTGAGCTTAAGGTGCAACCCGCAGCGGCGAGTATGGTCCAAACATTGCTGGATCATTGTCATGCACAGAACAAAAAACTGGTCACCCTCACCTTAAGAAACACGCCCACACACCCTGAGCGAAATACCCCTGTAGGTCCCTGGGTTGAATTCCTCCAGTCGCTCGACACTGACACCTACTTCCCTGTACTGCTACGAGATACCTCTGAATGTCTCAATGCAACGCCACTTAGCCAGTTGGCTTTTGAAGTGCCAGCAGCAACAATCAGCTTTGCATTGCGTATCGCTTTGTACGATGCAGCTTACATCAACCTGAGCTCTTCTGGTGGCCCCAGTTTTGCGTATTACTTTTTAAAAGGGTGTTCCTCGATACGTTACTCACCGATCGATGATAATCACTTTGCAACGGCCAGAAATACGCTGGAAACGGCAGGGTTCAAAATCGGAGAAGAACAGTTTTTTGCACAAAATGGGCTTCACCAGATCCCTTTTGAAGTCGAAACATTCGAGTCAATACAGCAAGCCTTTAATCACCAATGTCAGATGTTGGAGTGCAATACCAATGACGTTTGAGCAGTGGTTAATGACAACTCTATTGCAACCTATGGGTGTCAAATCCTCAAGTACACTCATGGTACACAGCGCATTCAGTGGCTTAAGTAAACAAGGTGTTCAAGCTGCTTCGTTATGTGAGTCTTTGCTCAATTACGTACATCAGGGCAACGTCATTATGCCAACAATGACCTGGCGCACTGTCACGAAAACACAAAATTGTTTCGATGTTAAATCAACCCCGTCACATACGGGCATATTGTCAGAGCTATTCAGAACACAGTTTGCGACCCACCGAAGTTTACACCCAACTCATTCAGTTGCAATTGCTGGGCCTGACGCAGAGCATTTAACGCAGGGACATCACCTCAACCCTGGACCCTGCTCCGATTCAAGCCCCTATGGCTTGATAGAAAACTCCACACTAAAAGACGACGCATATATTTTGCTCATTGGGGTAGCGCTTGAGAGCTGCACCTATATACATTACTTTGAAGAACACTTTAACTTTGATGCGTTTTTGCAAAGTAAGACTGAGCATTATCGACTGATACAAACAAATGAAGAGGTAGTTGAGTACAACTTGCATCGCCACACACGTAGCGTCAGGGACTTTCATCAATTTGGTAACGCACTGCATAACATGAACGCGTTAACAGTTGCTCTATACGGCGACACCCCAATTACGTTGCTCAAAGTACATGCCCTGTCAGAGGTTGTCCGGGCCGAGTTTGAACGCTCACCACTGGCGACGTTGCCCTGTCACTCATATATGCAAAATACACTATGAAACAACCACACTCTGCGACCAGCGCCGGTGCTCAGTACATTCAGGCTCCCATTATACAGCTATCAACAAAGCACCTGGCGGAACTAAAAACGCTAGCAGCCAACGCGCACAATGGTCGCTTCAGATATTGCCTTCATGAAAGCCATGAAGCAGCCATTCAGGAGATGATCATCTGCCTGCATGGCATGAGTTACTTTCCTCCTCATCGTCACCCAACCGGGGTCGTGGAGTCCTATCACATGATTGAGGGTCAGATGGACGTATTTACGTTCGATGATGCAGGAAACATCATTGGCAAAACGGCCCTCGCACCTATACATGCTTCAGATGAAAATAAAGTGTTCTTTCATAAAGTTACCAGCCCTTGTTATCATACAGTGGTACCCAGGAGCGAATACGTTATTTATCATGAAGTACTGACAGGCCCGTGGGTCCCCGACTATACAAGCCAGACAGCGCCTTTTTCACCTGCTCCGGAAGACCGTGCTGCCGTGGATAAATTTATCAGAGAGTTAAATGAGTTCCGAGTTTAAAACCATTAGAGTGGCTGTTGTTGGGATTGGCAGCTGGGGAAAAGCAATCGTCAAAACACTGCGTAATGAAGTGTCTGATGTCCAGCTTTCCCATGTTGTTACCAGTAATAGCGAAGTTGCCCCCCTGCTCCCGGAGCAGACTAAGATATTGGCCAGCTGGGATGAGCTGGTGACCTGCAGTGATGAATTCGATTGTGTCGTCGCAGCACTGCCACCGCACCTTAATCTGCCGCTCGCGCAGTTGTTGTTGCCTTTGGGTATCCCACTATTTATGGAGAAGCCGCTCGCATTGTCTGCACAGGACGCGCACACAGTTTTGTCGTTGGCGACACGCCATCAGAGCATTGTGCATATTGACCACATAGATTTGTATAACCCGGCAGTGGTTGAGATTGCGGCACGCCTGAACTCGCCTGTCACTTCTGTCAGCGGCAAGATAGGCGCAGCCTATCCTCGCCGTGCGATTATGCGCCCGCTTTGGGAGTACTCCCCACACTTTATTGCCGCCAGCCTCAAACTTATCGCGTCTCGGCCGATAAGTATATCAGCCTGTTACGATAACATAGCGCCTGAGCTACAAGACCAGGAGCAAAGGGAGCTGGTCACTGTCGCTATCCGCTTCGAAAATGGTGCACAAGCGACCATCCAGGCTGGTAACGGTATGATCAACAAAACGCGCATGCTAACAGTCTCTGCGACCAATCAGCAGTTCGAATTCGTTGACCGAGATGCCGTTCCACTAAAAGAAAATAACAAAGAAATCGCGGTCGAGCCGACACTGCCTCTGGCAAAATCTCTGACCCACTTTGTCAACAAAGTACGCACAGGCAACAACAGCCTGGCAGATTTTTCTGAGGGCGTCAGGGTCATTGAAATTCTGGAAGCCGCAGATCGCGCACTTGACGAACGAAGAGAGGTAAAATTGTGAGTCATAACCTCAATGAACTAGCTTTGTATGGTGGAAGCCCCGCTATTAGCGCCCCCTTTCCTGCGAGGAAAGCCTTTGGTCCAGGTGAAGAACAAGCGGTACTGGCGGTGCTTGACTACTATCGGGAACGAGATGAAGATCCCTGTTACCGGGGTCCGTTCGAGGCCCAATTGTGTAACGCCTTTTCTGACTATATGGGTGGCGGCTACAGCGTCGCGGTAGCGACAGGCACTGCTTCCGTCTATGTTGCATTGGCAGCACTTGAGCTGCCTGCAGGTAGCGAAGTCATTATTTCACCTGTGACTGACGCGGGCCCTCTCAATTCAATTATCATGCAGAATTTGGTGCCTGTTGTAGCAGATGCTGCGCCAGATAGCTTCAATACCAGCTGGCCACAAATTGAAAAAAAACTAACAGAGAAAACACGTTGTATCATGCTGGTACATTGTGGCGGCCTGCCTGTTGCTGACACTGACGTTATTGTGGCACAAGCGCGTGCTCGGGGCATAAAAGTACTGGAAGACTGTGCACAAGCGCCCGGTGCCAAATTAAATGGCCAGCTAGTCGGCACCTTTGGTGACATTATGGCTACATCCACTATGTACCGAAAAAATATCGCCTCGCCTGGCAGCGGAGGTCTGGTATTTTGTCGCGACCAGGATTTATACCATAGTGCACTTGCCCACTCTGACCGTGGCAAACCGCTCTGGTCTGATGAATATGTCGAGCGTAATCCGGCACAGCACTTATTCCCTGCTTTAAACTGGAACACGAATGATTTCAGCTGTGCGGTGACGCTGGCCTCTTTACAGCGCCTGGACCAAACCATCACAGATAGAACCCGTGCTATGACGCAATTACGCGAGGCGATAAACAGTCATTCGGATATTTGCAATATTTCTGCCTGGCAAGGTGATCCTTCTCCGTTTTTTATCCAAGTCAAAGTCGATACTTCAAGATTAAATGTCGATAAACTAGAGTACTGTCAGGCCCTGGTTGCTGAGGGAGTACCGATGAATCCAGACTACAAATTCCTTGTTGCAGACTGGCACTGGTCACACGAACATTTTACACAGCAACCGGTCACAACCCCCAATGCGACTCATGCCCGGGATACCTCATTTAATCTATACGTTAATGAGAACTATGACGCGTCGCACGTTAGCATGATTGTGGCTGCGATCACCAAAGTTGATCGTTGCTTTCGCCACGCCTAAATCAAAGAGCACTGTACATGAATAAAATCACTCAACAATTAACTCAACTGCGCGATAACTGTCGCCTCTGTCTTAGCAAGGATGTTCAGGTTGCTATTCCATTTAAGCCGACGCCGCTTGCTGAAAAGTATGCACAGAATAAAACTGACGCCTCTGCACCTGCTTTGCCCGTTGATTTGTACATTTGTAATGAATGTGGCCACGTGCAAATCCTTGACGTCGTCGAACCGGAATACCTTTGGGCTGATTACACTTACCATTCAGGCCAGACTCAGGGGATCATTGACCATTTTAAAGACGTGTCAGAGCTGATCCTAGAAAAGTATGGTCCACTTCCTCAGCCCTTTGTGCTTGATGTAGGCAGTAATGACGGAACCTTCCTAAAGTGCTTTAAAGAAAAAGGCTTCAAAGTGTTGGGGATTGATCCTGCCAGCGATATTGCCGCTCAGGCAACCCGCAACGGTATCGAAACAATCGCGGATTTAATGACGGCCGAAAACGGACAAAAAATTGTTAACCAACACGGTCAGGCCTCATTGGTGACTGCATTTAACGTATTTGCACATGCCGACGAAATGCGAGATCTACTCAAAGGCATTGCAACAACCCTGGCGGATGATGGTTTATTTGTGTTTGAAGTATCCTATCTCAAAGACATCATAGACAAGATGCTCATTGGTACCATCTTTCATGAGCATCTGTGTAACCACTCTCTCAAACCAATGATTAACTTCCTCGCGACAGAAGGACTGGAAGTGATCCACGTTGAACATGTCTCGATTCAGGGTGGCTCCATCATAGGGTTTGCGCAGCATAAATCAGGCCCTCGTCCGGTTCAGCCATCAGTTGCACAAATGATTGATCAAGAAGACGCCTGCGACTTGCACAGTATGACCACAATGAATTCATTCGTTGCACGTTTTGATGCCATGAAAGAGCAAGCAAAAGCCCTGATTGCCAAGCACCAACCAGGTGTCATTGCAGCATACGGCGCGGCGCGCAGCGGCCCTATGCTGTTAACGCAATATGACATTGGCGCGGATATCACAGAAATCTACGACGATCATTCACAAAAGGTGGGACGCTATACACCGGGAGACAGTATTCTCGTTGAGCCAACGGCAAAGTTAATGGACACCATGCCGACGTTGACAGTCATACTGGCTTGGATCCATGCCAAAGCCATTGTCAAAAAGCACCTGGATTACCTTGAACACGGTGGCGCGTTTTTAACCTTAACACCGCAAGTTGTACTGATCACGAAAGAGAACTATGCAGACTTCATCGGCTAAAATAAAACTGGGCTTCATTGGGGCCGGCTTCATTGGCCAGGTCGCGCACATTGAGAACTATGCGCAACTAGACGATTGTGAGCTGCATGGTATCGCGGATCTACGTCCAGAGTTGTTGGCACAAGTTGCCAGCAAATTTGGTTTTAATAAGACCTATGCCGATCATCATGCACTGCTTGAAGACGATGACATCGATGCCGTTATCGTGGTAACAGCACGTGCTCACACTGTAGAAGTCGTCAAAGATTGCTTGCTTGCCGGAAAACATGTGTTCAGTGAAAAACCCATGGCCGGTAACAGTAAAGATGCAAGTGCATTAGTCGAGTTGGCTAAAGCCCGACAGCTTGTTTACTGCGTGGGCTACATGAAACGATTTGATGCAGGCATTGTCAAAGCGAAGGCCGTCTTTGCCCAGCTGATCGACAATCAAGAGTTAGGTGAGTTGCTACAGGTCAACGCACACTGCTACATGGGCGATAGCTATTGCAAAGCAGGGGGTTATATTCACTCTCAGCAGGCACGCCCGCAGATGCCCGATGAGGCAGACTTTGCACCTAGCTGGCTCACGAGTGCACATCGCCCGCTGTTCGCGCGTTATGTCAACGTCCACTCTCACTTATTGAATTTACTCAGGTATTTTCTAAACTGTGACATGGAAGTAGAGTACTTTAACTTTTTGTCGGCAAAAGCTCATGTGTGTGTTTTGCGTACTGACCGCCAGCTTGTCACTTTGCATACCGGTGAAGTAGATCAAAAAGACTGGCAGGAACAATGCACATTTGTGTTTGAGCGTGGTCAGTTACAGATCACTTTGCCGCCGGCTCTGTTACGTAATGTGCCAGCGCAGGTCGAGCTACAACGCAATGGTGACATCACGGAAAAAACACAGTATCAGGTCCCCTGGTCCTGGGCATTTAAAGAGCAGGCTCAGGCATTCCTTGAGGCACTGAAACAACAGAACCTTAGCAGCCCCATCGCTGCGAGTGAGGCACTATCCGACATTCAACTTGCAGAGGCAATATGGCAGAAGATCAGCAATTAACACCGATTATATTTGGTGCCAGTGGGCTGCTGGGCAGCCACTTATATCGCCATTTCGTTTCAACACGACCGAATTCGATTGGCACTTACGGCCATAATCCACAACCTGGTATGCAACAGTTTCAGCTCCAGGAGCATACGCTGTCCGATCTAACGCTGGATACTTCATGCCAATACATTGCCATTATTTGCGCTTCACTCACCAACATTGGCGCCATTAACGCTGAGCCGGAAAAAGCTGCCCAAGTAAATGTGGAAGCAACACTAGCCTTAATCAAAGCGCTTCATCAACAGCAGATCCCGATTATCTTTGTCTCTTCAGACAATGTCTTTACCGGTGATACGGGAGGCTATACCGACGATAGCTTAGCACCAGCCGTTTCCGAATATGGCAAACAAAAACGCTGTGTTGAAAACGCGCTAATGTCACTCACCGAGGGTCAGGCCTGTATCCTACGCCTTGCAAAAATCATAGGCAGCCCGGGTGCAGACGGTACTATTCTCAATGATATCGCAGGCCAGATAAACGCTGGTGTGCCGGTAAAGGCTGCCACTGATTTGATTTTTAACCCAACTGACATAAAAGATATTGTCCGAGCTGTCGACATGCTGGTAGCGCTAAACGCCAAAGGCCTCTTTAACTTTTGTAACCCACAATCGTTTAGCCGTTATGATCTAGCACAGATGATGGCCAGCGCATTGCGCAGTGACACACCGCTGCAAGCAATCCGTTTTTCAGATTTGGACCCAAGTGGTAAACGCCCCCTGAACACAACCATGATAAACTCTGCACGCTTCTCTGAGTTTAATTTTACCTCTGTGCAAACTTGTATTGAAACCGGTATCAGGCAATGGAAAAAATGACTCATAAGCCAAAACGCGTGTTAGTACAGGGCAATTTTGATGTGCTCCATCCGGGTCACATCAGACTGCTCAATTTCGCCCGGGATTGTGGTGATGAGCTCATTGTCGCAATCAATACTGATTCAGCAATGGCTGTAAAAAGCCGGGTAAAAGAAAAACACCGTTTGGAAATTGTGCAGTCGCTTGAATGTGTTGACGAGGCTTTTCTGACCGATCAGCCGCCGGAGCAGGTCGTAGAGCAACACCAACCAGCCATTGTTGTTAAAGGAAAAGAGTTTGAAACCCGGCACAATGCCGAGTTGAGTACGCTGCAGCAATATGGTGGTAAATTGGTGTTCGGCTCTGGTGAATTTGAGACCAATGCTGACCATTATATTCGTCGCACCACTTCAGTTGGACGAAATTTTGACTACCAGGAAGCCAAGCAATTTGCACAACGTCATAGCATCACACAATCCGACTTAGTCAGCCTGTTTGAAAGTATGCGGGCCTTGCGGGTGCTCGTGATTGGTGAGGTTATTGTCGATGAGTACGTGCAAGGTACAGCCGTCGGATTATCTCAGGAAGACCCCACCATAGTGATGACACCTAACCGTAAAGACAGGTTTCTGGGTGGGGCAGCCATCACTGCCGGGCATATCAAAGCACTGGGTGCCAAAGATGTGACACTGGCTTCGGTGCTGGGTGAGGATAATACGGCCTTCTACGCCACTGAGAATATCTCAGATTATCAGGTCGAGCCCTTGTTTTTTACCGATACAAGCCGCCCTACCCCACTAAAAACCAGATACCGGGCCGGTAACAAAACACTGCTGCGTGTTAATCAGGTCAGACAGCATAAAATTGCACGAGAATTACAGGAACAAATCTACAGCGCCATCGAGAAAAAGCTCGATACCACTGATCTCCTGGTCTTTTCCGACTTCAATTATGGCGTATTGCCTCAACCTCTGGTAGAGCGCTTAAGTGCCGCATGTCAGCAGCGTAACATTCGTATGGTTGCGGATAGCCAGACCTCTTCTCAGGTGGGTGACATTTCACGCTACTGTGGGATGGACTTGCTAACCCCGACCGAACGAGAAGTGCGCGTAGCACTGAATAATACCGATGATGGTCTCGTGATTCTGGCGCAAAAGCTCATCGAAAAGACACAGAGCCAAAATTTGGTTATAACCCTGGCCGAGGAAGGCATACTGGTGCATAAACCCGATCTACCTGTACAAAAATGGGAAAATGATCGCTTACCGGCGCTCAATCCCAACGCTGTTGATCCTGCTGGTGCTGGTGATTGCTTGCTTGCGGCAAGCTCGCTGGCGCTGGTTGCGGGTGCCAACATATGGCAAGCCTGTTACCTTGGTAGCCTGGCAGCAGCCTGTCAGGTTGCGTCATTGGGGAATACGCCTCTGTCATCCAGCATACTAGAAAAAGCCGTCAAGGACTCGTTCAGTTAAAATGAAAGCCATCTTACTCGCAGCAGGATTAGGTACGCGCCTAAAACCGATCACCGACTCAACACCAAAATGTCTGGTTCCCATTAATGAACAACCTTTGCTGGGCCTTTGGATAGATAAACTGGTTCATCTGGGGGTAAGCGACATTCTCATCAATACCCATTATTTTAGTGAGCAAGTTGAAGCTTTTGTCGCAACCCACCCTCACAAAGCACGCATCACACTGAGCTATGAGCCAGAGCTACTTGGCACAGCCGGTACCCTGATCCGCAACCACACCTTCTGGCGTGGCGAGCCGTGCATGGTTATTCATGCCGATAATTACTGTCTCAGCCCGCTTCAGGCCATGCTTCAGGCACACCAACAACGTCAGGCACATACAGATGCAACACTGTTACTCTTTGAAACTCAAACGCCACAAAGTTGTGGAATTGTAAAACTGGATGCGTATCAGGTTGTCCGTGAATTTCACGAGAAAGTTGCCAATCCGCCAGGAAACCTCGCCAGTGGCGCCCTGTTTATATTTGGTCCAACTGTATACGACAAATACTTTTCTCACTTAACACCGGACCATCATTATGAGCTAAGTGTGGATATCGTGCCAAATATGGTTAATAAGCTCCAGGGCTGGCTTGTAGACGACCATTACATTGATATCGGCACCCCTGAAAGCTACATTCAGGCGCAAAGCTTGGTGAGCCAATTGCGCTAATTTAATAACTACACTGGCTCAAACCTTGCTTAACAACAGCATAGTTATTTCGAAGGATTTTTATATGTCATTTTGTCAAAACTGGGATCAACTGTATCGCAATAATCAACACATGTCCGTATGGCCATGGAGTGAAATTGTAAGTGGTGCCCTGCGTAACACACGCCTGAGAGACGGCGATGAAACATTCACAATTCTGGAAGTAGGATGTGGCGCGGGTGCGAACTTTCCGTTTTTTCTGTCTTATTGTCCAACCGTGTATGGCATCGATGGTAGTGACTTCATCATCGGCGAGCTGAAAAGCCGCTTCACAGACATCGCCAACAACTTGTACGCAGGTGACTTTACGCAACCCTGGCCCTTTGAGGCACAATTCGATTTAATTGTCGATCGCGGAGCATCCGTGCACAATCCGGTCCGTAGCATTCAGCGCTATCTGGACCAGGCATACGACAGCCTCAAACCTGGTGGCGTGTTGTTAGTCACAGACTGGTTTAGTACTGAACACTCCGACTATGCAAAAGCGCCAGAGTCAGTCGACAAGTACACCAAAACGGGTTACACCTGGGGCCCGTTCGCAGGTGTCGGCAATGTCAACTTTTTCGATGCTGAGCTTATCCACCAGCTCGTATCAAAATTTGAAATAGTCTCCCTCAGTCACTCTCAGTCTAACGAGTATGGCAGTGATAGCGTCCATGCGGCGTGGAGTATGGTACTGAAAAAGCCCGCTCATGAAGAATAAGTTTAGGCTTGAGCACTGTGATCTGGACCATCAATGGGACAGCTTTATCGCCACATCTCCCCATGGCACCCCCTTTGTTCATAGCCAATTCGTCGCTTTACTGGGTGTGAAATATCACGCCTATTACTGCTGCAAAGGCAAAGAAAAAATTGCCGCGGTGTTGCTGATCGTGGATGAGCATGAACAACGCGTCATCGGTCATCATGACGTGATCCATGACGGGATAATGCATCGCGATATAGATCACCTGAATCGCGCCCAGCGTCATTCGGAGTTATTTGCCACACAAGAGTACATTGCTGAGTATCTTGCTGAACGCTATGCTCAGGTGACCCTGAAACTACACCCGGCTATCCAGGACATTCGCGCATTTTTATGGGTTAACTATCACAACGATGGCCCTAAGTATGCTGTAACACCCCGCTACACGTCTGTGCTTGAGTTGGACGAGTTTACTACTCCTTTGTCAGCACTTGAGCACTCCGACAACTATAGCAATAGCTCGGTGTCAAGGCGGCAGGAGATCCGCTACGGTATCAAGAAACAGGTTACGCTCAGTGAGTCGCAGGACTTTACCTTATTTGCTCACTATTACGGACTCACCATGGCGCGCCAGGGCATTGAAATTAACCCTGCTCGATTGGATGCACTCGCGGTGAGAATAAAAAGCCTGGCACAACAGGGCCTGCTCTGTATGTATGAGGCACACACCAGTAACCAGGAAATAGGCAGCTTTGCGACCTACTTACTCCATGGGGATACAGCCTATTATTTTTATGGTGCAAATCACCCAGAAATGCGCGATAGCCATACGGGTACAGCCGTGTTATGGCAAGCTTTTCCGCTACTTGCCCAAAAAGGCGTGTCAAAGTTAGACTTAGAGGGCATTAACAGTCCCCAGCGGGGCTGGTTCAAGTTAAGCTTTGGAGGCAATGTCGAGCCTTATTTTCACATCCGGCTGGACAAAACCGACGCTTAATTTGCGTCGGTTGCCCGCATAATTGACTCGTACGCCTCAACCAGCACCTCTGCCTGACGCCAGCACTTACCACTAAAACGACCCGATACAACGACGTTATCAACACACCCCGTCAAGGTCTCGTAGTTCTGTTGATTGACAGCCTGGAACTCTGTAGTTGGTACAGGAAAGGTGTTGTTAATCACCTGAGTCTGCCCGCTGACACATTGTGCTTGCGGATCGACGATGCCCATCAATTTAAGCTGTTCGATGATCTCAGATTCCGTAAAGGACTCTACCTCGTCAGGACTGCATAGTATTTCGGCGGATAAATGATGATGTTGACTTTGCCCGGTTAAATTAGGATACAAAGTCAGGCGAAAAATAGCGCTATTCGCATCCCAGACCCACAAGTAATGTGACTTGTTGTCCAGCAAAGGCAGGTCAAAGTTGAGGTGGAAAATAAGCGCGGTACGCAAGGTCACCTGACCTCTGGCTGGCGTCAACCCCATTGCGCTCAGCGCGATAAAAGGAGGCGCACTCCAGAATAGAAAGTCGCATGTCAAAGTACGTTCACTATTCGCCAGGGTCAAACTTGTCACCTTTTTGTTCTGGTGAACTATCTGTGCAACGCGTTCTGATGTGATGACTTCAACACCAGCCTGCTCTACACGTTTTTGTAGCTGCGTAACCCAGTAACCAATTCCCTCTCCGGTCGTCGGGTAATAGTAAGTTATCTCACTCAGGTTATCCTGTGCTTTGCGCTGTTGAAAATCAGATTCTCGCTGATATCCCAGCTTGGCATCAAAGGCCGGTAGCTGCTTAAGAGTTGCAGTCACGTCCGCTGGCAACGCCAGAATGCGGGTAAAACCAAATAACCCAGCAGCCATAGTAAGGCTCTTCAGAGGCGCATCCTGCCCATACAGTTTGCGTAATATCGGCACAACAATGCTTTCTGTGAAGACAATTCCCAGTGAATTAGCACAATACTCATAAATCAAGCCTGATTCTGGCAAGTCGGTATGATTGATAAGCTCGCCGCAGCCTTTCTGGTAGATATCTTGTGGGAGTTTAGATGCATCCGGAAATGGGCTGTTCAAGTCCCAGCTACCTGCAAAGTAGTTCCCTGAACATAACCTGGCAATTTTATGCCAGCTGTCAGTATCCGTATCTGCGAACAAGATTTCATCCAGCTCCGCGACACCTGTTGCATTGGGAATGTGTGAGCCCATGTCATAGGCAGCGCCAGAGTTGTCTTTAACAGAGCAAAATAACCCGCCCACAGTATCGGCCTGCTCAATCAATACCACTTGACCAAAACGTTGTTTTAAAAGCACAGCCGCAACCATGCCACAAATGCCGCCGCCCACTACAACTGCCTGATTATTTGCCATAACTACGCCTCCAATTGACTCTGGGGTGGCAACATTTTTAACAAGCCATGCGCCTCCAGCTTACTGATTGCACCTGCAAAATCCGTGACAGATTGATTGTACTTACCTGCGATATCTATGGTGTCATGATGCCCATCGCTGTAACACAACAGCATCTTAATGTGATTCAGCTCATCCAGCTGACGAGTTCGCTCTTCACTGAAAAAGCTCAACGTTGGGTACAAGCCCCGACTCCCCAGATTAGGCTCACCGTAGGGGTGGGTATTTTCAAAGCGCGCACTTTGCTCAAACGCCAGGAAAATCTTTTCAAGCTTATCAATGCTATCCAGTAGTGGTTTGATCCCCATATACGATTTATTATCCAATGAGGTGTGATATTCCTTATAACCAGTATGAAAACTGCGGCTCACACAACATACAGGGAACTGGAAGCCGGGCGCATTGTACTGGCGCTCATCAGAGCCGCTGAGCGGACTAAATGGGATATTACTATGGCCATGACCTTGTTCACTCAGGTGATACAAGAGTTTATCTAGTAACCCATTGTCATTGCGGCTATGTTTAAACACCAACTCCTGAGGGTCTCCCCCTAGACAGTTCAATACCAATCCTGACACCAAGTTTTGGCGAAATTGATCCTGCATCAAATGCAGCACACCCAGACTTCCTATGGTCTCGGGGTGTAACATGAATCGGTACGTATAGCGACGATTTGGCCACTGCTTTATCCTGTGATACAGGCCCAGTAAAACTAGCGGACCACTGAGTTCATTGTTAGCCATTGATGGATGACACAAATAGGAGCTGAGCAACACCTCCTGCTCAGACTGACCTTCAAGTACCGTTTGTACTAAGTCCAGATGTCCATCGACAAAACGGCTCTTGATCACTGCTCGATACTGGCCTGGCTTCAGCTGCTCGCGGCGAGACTGGCTAAGACAAAAACCCCAGCGCTTTTTATAATAACTGGTTACATACGGCACCGCTTCTGGCAGCTCAGGTAAGCTGTATAAATGAGATTGCAGCTCTTCCAGAGACAGTGTGACATCCACAGGCTCTGAGTAATTAACCACTTCGAGGTTAAGCCTGTGCATATCCGCCACACGCTCACCATCCGGTCCTAGCAGATACGCTTCATCGCAGTGCCACTCCTGCGGAACCTGCCAGTCAAACAGTGCGGTGCCTGTAGGGATCGACAAGCGCTCCAGAGGCAGGTATCGACCAAAAATATCGTAGCTTTGCCTCAGCCCGGGACCAGTGATCGATCTGAGGATAGGAAACAGCTCATCGTAAAGGTCATTATAAAACGCTTCTGTTTCTTGATACGACACTTCAGTTACTCCAGTCCCAGATCACACTTCTCAGTGTAATGATCACAAAAATGTGTATAGATTTCTTTGATATAACCCATCCATAACTCATTTAACCGTTGATACTGTTCAAGGCTGAAAGCTTCATCTTCATAGGTATACAACAAGGTTATCAGTGGGCAATGGTAGTATAATAACGACCCTTTGATCACATGAAACAAGTGGCCCCATTTCGACTGTTTGTAAGCGTTTAAATAGCGAGCTTGACGTCTAAGCTGATCAGCAGCTTCGCGACGACTTGTCACAGGTTCACTGGCAATACTGCAAATATGCTCAGTCAACTCTTTAAGCCCCTCCAGCGCAATCGACTCTTCACTGACATCATCGAGTGGAAATGTGCTAAAACACTCAGCTTTTATTTGCTCAACCAGTCGCTCAGTATCATAGTCACCTTCAATATCGAGCAGATCTTCTGCGTGCACTGCCATTGCTTTATCAATTTTTGCGCCACTGCCCACATTAAGGCATGTCGTGACATCATAATATCTAAGTAACTTTTCTAACTGGGCATGAGCAATCATGAACAGGTCATTTGACAGGACATGGCCACCAAAGTTGGCAGGTAAGGTGTGTCCCTCAATCTCGAGGTGACAATGGCCCTCATCCTCAGTATCTTCATTCCGTGCTCGATATATACTGTCTTTACTGTGATGTGCACCACCTGGGGCCTTACCGTTATCTACCCCAAACAGATACACATTGCGAAACCCGAGATATAACACAAACGATAACGCCGCGTTAGCAACCACGGGGTTACAATATGGAATTTTCGGTAAGGTCTGCGATAGGTGCTGTAATGCCAGGATATCCAACAGAGAAGTCCCTGCTTCAGCCCCTTTTGCGGCAATGCCCGACCATTTATATCTATGATTTGTATCAGGGTATAGTGTGCTAAGACCAACCAGGTTGATATTCTCATACACTTCCGGTGGGACTATTTCCCCAAAAATCTTATAGTTTGAATAAGGTCGCTCAACCAGCACATGAAAATCAACCGGGATCCCTTTTTTATGCAACGTCGCAATAGAGGTTCCCGCGGCAATGATAATGGCTTTTTTGTGATTACGCTTAATAAAGGCTTCGGCTTCGTCTAATGATGGTCCATTCCCGATAATGAATATCGGTGTATCTTTATCCAAACCTTGCGCTGTATTGGTTAACCAGGCCGCCTTATTACGAATATGATGGATTCCATGCGCCAGTCCTGTCACGGCGTCATTATAAAAACCATGCCCAAACTGAAATCGAAAGTAATCTTTAGCCCATTGCTTAATAAGCGTATTAAGTTCATTACCGGGCGTGTGTTGATAACAAAAGCTTCGCACCAGGGCAAATGCCCCCACATCTTCAGCTATCTTTTCTATGTCCTGAATAAATAAACTATGATCTACCCCTAAATGGAAGAATAAACACCCCCCCTGCTCATCGATATCTGCAATAACCTGGAACCAGTCAGTGCAAAACAGACTTGCAAAAAACTGTTCAAAGTCAGGTTCAATCAGAAAAATGTAATCGAACTGAGTCCGCTCAAGCAACAGGGGTACATGATAGCCCAAGCCAATGCCAAAGATAATGGCACTTGGAAAGTGATCAGGCATTGTACTGAGCGGAGCTGCTGCCCGTTCGCGGATATCAATCATCAGTTTTGTCAGCTCAGTCATGTAGCGAACATGCAAGCGATCATCTTCCTGATTTTGGCCATATCCCGTGTAATCGGTCAGGCTCAAAACGGGCTTACGCAGTTGTCTCTCAACTTGTTCTGTGGTTTGCTCTATCGGTGACTGAGAATAGATGGGGGCACTACTGGTTTTCGGGACAAAATTGCCATGTCCGGATGTGGTCACATGGAGACAAAACCCGTCGCGAACACTGTGATTATTAATTGCCTTAGCAATGTCTGGATAGTATTTCTCAAAACTCTGCAGGTTTTTGCTAAAACGCACATTGGCCTCTTCTGCGAATTTCGCCTCGCGAGCCTGGTGCGCTGTTGTTTCTGAGAGTTTTTCACTGAGGGACTCTAGTTGTTGTGATATGGGGTCTTTGTTCATACATCAGCCAATGTCGTATTAAGTACTTTTATACGCTTTGATCTTTTTTTGGTTACCAACAAACTGCGACAGCTCTTTTGCGACTGTCATTTTATTTTGCTGTAGTGTGGCGGTGAGTGTCTGGATATGATTAAAAAGCGTGAACGCAGCCTGCTGAATTGTTTCTGATTCAGCTAGCATGTCGTTTGTTAATGTTGAGCGGAGTTGCTCGTCAAACTGTTTAAAAAGGCGCTGTGCCTCTTCAAGCTCGCCAGCCTGGCAAGCCGCATCTACCGCTTCTAAAGATGCTTCTATATCCGCAAAGTTAACCGACATTAGCATCAGCGCCATTGTCATTCAATGTCTGCTGACGAACGTCGACAGGGATAGCATCCCAGGCTGATTTAATTTCCTTTAACAGATTTGACACTTCGTCAATAATCGCCGGATCATTCTGAATGCTGGCATCCAGTAGCCGGTCAATCATATAAGAATATAATGCGTATAAATTCTCGGTCACTTCTCCGCCCACTTCAAAATCCAGGCAGCCGCGAAGTGCTTCTAAGATAGCAGATGCTTTTGAAATGTGCTCTGCTTTTGCTTCCAGGTGACGCTTTTCAATTGATACTTTGGCAAGTACCATTTTCTCTACTGCGCCAGCCATTAGCATTTGAATAATTTCGTACCGATCAGCACCGGCCACACGTGTTTTCAGTGCTTCTTTCTGATAATTTTTAACTCTTGCGTTGTACATAATGGCTCCTTACTTAGACTTGGTGAACCCTGGCAAATTCGCGAGCTGAGCGCCCAAATAAGATTGTGTCTGCTGCATCTGGGCAATCAACACATCCAGCCCAGCATACTGCTTTCGTAATCTCTCTTCTAAAGACGCCATGCGAAATTCATGATTCTCCACATCGTCTTCTAAATCGCTGAGCTGGCCGTTTAGACCATCTTCTCGATCTTTAATCAAACCGCTCGAGCTTGCATAATTGTCAAGCAACGACTCTAGCTGCTTGGCGACACCATTATCTCCTGCAAACGCTGTGCCAATATCATCAAAGTTACTATCCATTGCATCATTAAGACTACGTACTAATGACGATTTTTCAAGGTAGCCATCATTGTCTACCCCTAAGCCGATATCGAAAATAGTTTCAAATGGACCCGCATCGGTGAGATTGGTGGACAAAGTAGTTATTAACTGGTCACTCAGCGTCCGCATCGATGAGTCACCATTTAGCGGTTTACCAATCCGAGTCTGAAAACCGATATTCCCAATCAGGTTGTTGTAGTTCGAGATAAACTCATCAATCAGCGTATTCACTGAATCTCTATCGTAGTCAACATTCAAGCTTGCTGTGTCATAACCATCGGTATCATTCCCTTCGCTTTTCGCCAGCGCCTTGATGGTCATGTCCTGGACCGCGTCTTTAAAGGTGTTGGTATCGCTTTGGACCTCAAGGCCATCAACCGTAATGATGGCGTTACGTGCCCCATCATCACCGGCAATGGTCATTCCGCCAGTGGTGCCAATTGACACCGAATCCAGCTCAGCATTGTCATTGGTAATGGTTAAGTCGTTGCCTTCACCACTCACGTTAGAAGTTAAAACCAACTTAGAACCCGCATTTGTTCCTGTATTTACAATGTTGGCTGTTACACCAAAATTCGTGTCTGACGCATTGATTGCATCTCTTAACTCACCAAGCGTCATGCCCGCGGTCACATCCAGCGTGAAGTTATTATCAGCTCCTGCGCCAAACGTTAACGTTCCGCCTGTGGCACTCACTACATCATCTATTGACGAAAAAGCATTGTCGGCAGAAACAGCACGGCTCCCCTGCGCCAATTGTTTGACAGCAATATCAAAGTTACCCACAGAAATATCTGAGGTCGGTGTCACGCTAATGATATCGCCAGATGTAGGCTGAGTGATATTAGCGACCCTTTTACCAAAGTTTTCAGGGTCAGCTAACTTTTTAACTGTGTCGTTAAGTTTGGAGATAGCAGACTTAACCTCGCCCAAGGCAGAGAGCTCGACTTTCAAAGACTCTTCTTTCTTGACGAAGGCCTGCATCTTGGGAATATTTTCAGCATCAACCGATGCTTTAATAATACTCTCCAAGTCCAGACCTGAGCCGACGCCTGCAGACGTTATAAGTGGCATTTGCTACCTCCAATTCACTTTCATTTATGCTGTCCTGTCAAACAGCAAACCTTTTCCTGATACTTTATCGGCAAATTCCTCCAAAGCCTTAGCAACTTCGCGAAATTCCTCTGAAGGAATTTCCCGGATCACTTCATCATTGCCTTTGTCGATGACTCTGATGAAAGGCGGATTACCTTTATCATCAAACTCAAACGACAAATTGGTTGCCGTGACCGGTATAAAGTCATTCAGCTTTGCCAAATCAGATTTCACCTGGGCGAATAATTTGTCCTGTGCATCAGGGTCAGCTTCTTCCTTTTGCTTATCCTGAGCCCGCACTGAAGGGTTATCAACCAACTTGGTTAACTTCTCCACAGCCCGCAGCGTCTCTGCACTTTCCTCAGGCTTAATTTGACCAGGAGTGAGCACCGCATTATTCGAGCCAAGCCCTAATGTTGCCTGAATCTCTTTCACAATACACCTCCAATCTCTAGTCTAACTGTAAGTATACGCCAAGTTTCGCGATTTCTCATGCAAACTTGACGTTACACTATTCTTAGCCTAAGAGCGACAGGGCGACCTGAGGACGCTGGTTAGCCTGACTCAGGATTGAACTACTTGCCTGTTGCAGGATCTGCATCTTGGTCAAACTTGCCGTTTCTGCAGCAAAGTCGGTGTCCTGAATACGAGAACGTGCAGCGGTCAAGTTTTCCGCAACATTCGACTGGTTACGAATGGTTGACTGGAATCGGTTTTGAACCGCACCCAGTTCCGCACGTTTTTTATCCACAACCGCAATCAGATTGTCCATCCCAGCCAATACTGCCTGAGCATTAGCCTGTGAAGACACCGAAATACCCGCTTCAGTGAACACATTGGAGAACACTTTAGCGTCTGCTTCTGCGCCTACCGTCGTACTGATGGTTTCTGTAGTGGTACTCAATGCAACTCCGGTTACACCGCTGGCAATACCCGCAATACCAGACAAAGTAAACCCACCGTTGGCTTGTAGATCGTTGGTTGTGGCGGCAACGTTTTGCATACTAAAACCAATGGTCTGTACCGCGTCGGCACCTACCTGGAAGTTCGCGTCGTATGTTCCGTCAAGCAGGTTTTGACCACCAAAGGTGGTGTCAGCTGCAACCCGGTTTACTTCCTCTGAAAGAGAACGAATTTCTTCTTGCAGTGCCAGTCTGTCTTCATCGGTGTTTGAACCGTTAGATGCCTGTTGCGCAAGTGTTCTGATCCGTTGGAACATCTGGGTGGTTTCATCCAGCGCACCTTCTGCTGTTTGCGCCAGTGAGATACCATCGTTTGCGTTTCGGATACCTTGATTCAGACCGTTGATTTGACCGTTGAGACGGTTGGTGATTTGCATACCTGCAGCATCGTCTTTTGCACTGTTAATGCGCAAACCCGATGATAGGCGTTGGAAAGACGTGTCTAACGCTCCTGAGGATTTATTTAATTGCCGCTGTGCGTTCAATGAACTCACATTGGTATTTACATATAAAGCCATAATAGCCTCCGCTTTATCAATATAACTCGCTGAGACGGGATACCCCTACCCTGCCAGCAGCGATGATTTAGAGTCCTAGATTTATAGTTCTCTAAATCCGCTATCGACTGATAAAGCGAAAGCTTTAGCCTTATTTGCAAATTATTTTATTTTTTTTGTGTTATTAACCCTGTAGCAGGCTCAGAGCCGCCTGCGGACGCTGGTTTGCCTGACCTAGTATAGTCTGGCTGGCCTGTTGTAAGATCTGGTTTTTAGTCAGTTTAGCCGTTTCCATCGCAAAATCTGCATCTTTAATTCGAGATTTTGCAGCTGACAGGTTCTCTGAAATATTGGCCTGGTTTCGAATTGTCGACTGGAATCGGTTTTGTACCGCACCCAGCTCAGCCCGCTTTTTATCCACAACCGCAATCAGAGCATCCATACCTGCCATAACGGCCTGAGCATTAGCCTGTGACGAAACAGAAATACCTGCGGCGGTATAGACATTAGAAAACACTTTAGCATCGGCTTCAGTACCAATATTTGTACTGATGGTTGCTGTCGTCGCACTCAATGCGGCACCCGATACTCCACTGGCAACACCTGCAACACCTGAAAGGGTGAAACCACCATTATCAGCCATAGAGTTAGTCGTCGCGCCCACATACTGCATACTAAAGCCAATGGTTTGTACCGCATCGGCACCTACCTGGAAATTAGCCGAATAAGACCCGTCTAGTAGATTTTGGCCACCAAACGTAGTATCACTGGCAACCCGGTTTACCTCTGCCGCCAACTGGCGAATTTCTTCCTGAATTGCCAGACGGTCCTCATCCGTGTTCGAGCCGTTCGCCGCTTGTTGTGACAAGGTCCGGATCCGTTGGAACATGGAGGTAATCTCATCCATTGCTCCTTCCGCTGTCTGGGCAAGTGAAATACCGTCGTTAGCATTTCGGTTACCCTGATTAAGACCCAGGATCTGCGATTGTAGTCGGTCCGAGATTTGCAGACCTGCTGCATCATCTGCCGCACTGTTGATCCGCAGACCAGAAGATAGGCGTTTAAAGGACGTATCCAGCTCAACACCGGACTGTTGTAATTGTCGTTGCGCATTAATGGAACTGACATTGGTATTTACAAATAAAGCCATGATTCACTCTCTCTATACAAATGCTCAGCATTGAGCTGTTCATTGGTGTACAAGGAGGCAATTGTTATCACTGGCCGGAGCTCAGTGAAGGGGCAATCCAATGCCGCTTGTACAAACTTAATTTCTTCTGGAATGAATAAAGCAAGGTATGTGCCAATAAATTTTGACAAGGTGAAAATCGAGTCTTGGAATCGTAATCTTGTGAACTGAACTATACTGCTTATAGAACGAACATCGGTGAAATGCCCAAAAAGGAAGGGCCTTTCAGGTGTACTAAATGGTATTTTAGTACCAAGCTACCCACGTATCTAAATAATAAGTATAAAGAAAAAGAGGCCTGGCAGGCCTCTTTTTTTGAAGTTTGAGAGTGGGTGTCAATATTTTTTCATAATATTGGCACGGAAAGTGCTAATATTAACGTGTTCATTGTTTTGATGAACTGTAATTGGATTTAAGCTCCTCCGCTTTATCATCCAATTGGGTGCCCTGGCTAATACCCCATCAAGTCCGGGCACCTGTTTTCCTACCTAACTTATCCCAGTAGACTTAGTGCAGCCTGAGGACGCTGGTTAGCCTGACTCAGGATTGTCTGACTCGCCTGTTGTAGAATCTGCATTTTAGTCAAGCTTGCAGTTTCCTGAGCAAAGTCAGTATCTTTGATACGTGATTTTGCAGCTGACAGGTTCTCAGAAATGTTAGACTGGTTACGAATCGTTGACTGGAAGCGGTTTTGTACCGCACCTAGCTCTGCACGCTTCTTATCAACAACCGCAATCAGGTTGTCCATACCAGCTAATACTGCCTGCGCATTTGCCTGAGATGATACCGAAATACCTGATTCAGTAAATACGTTAGAGAAAACCTTCGCATCTGCCTCAGTACCAATGTTTGTACTGATGGTTTCAGTTGTCGCACTCAGTGCAACACCGGTTACGCCACTTGCAATACCTGCGATACCTGACAGAGTGAAACCACCGTTTGCCTGCATATCGTTGGTTGTACCGGCAACATTTTGCATACTGAAGCCAATGGTTTGTACTGCGTCAGCACCAACCTGGAAGTTTGCAGAGTAAGAACCGTCCAGTAGGTTCTGACCACCGAAGGTTGTATCTGCTGCCACCCGGTTCACCTCAGAAGACAGTGAGCGGATTTCTTCCTGAATTGCCAAACGGTCTTCATCTGTATTTGAACCGTTTGATGCTTGTTGTGCCAGAGTACGAATACGCTGGAACATTGAGGTAACTTCGTCCATCGCACCTTCAGCGGTTTGCGCTAGCGAGATACCGTCGTTTGCGTTTCGGTTACCTTGGTTTAAACCGTTGATTTGTGAAGTCAAACGGTCTGAAATTTGTAGACCTGCTGCATCGTCAGCAGCGCTGTTAATACGGAAGCCCGATGATAAACGCTTGAAGGAAACATCCAGCGAGTTGCCTGAATTGTTTAATTGTCTTTGAGCATTCAATGAACTTACGTTAGTATTTACATAAAGTGCCATGGTGATTCTCCCACTATAATCTGAGTGCTTACTCTTTGAGTGCTTACTCTGTAAGTGCCCACTCTCAAACTTCTAAAACTTTCTCTCATAGCCTTCGAGGTTTGTTTTCACTCTCCGGCTTGGTTACTTAAGTTATCGGGCAGCGGCAAAAATACTTTAGAGATTTTTCTAAAAAAATCTCATCTTTTTGTTTATTAAAGATTTTTAATTTCTAAAGCGGCATAAAGCGGGAAATAAATTGCCACCCTAAACTACCCAAATAAATCTGAAGCACTGCAACAAAGTCTATAAAAGTGAGCAGGTTAGAATCTAAATTGAATAAAAGAGAGGGAAAATGGAAGCGGCAGGGGTAAACCCTAAAAGCCGCTTCCAGGACGGATTACCTGATGTAGTCGAGTAAAGATAGATTAGACAATCGACCAAAGGTGGCCTGCGATGCCTGAAGTGCAGTTTCATGTTTGGTCAAATCGGTAATGGCTTCGGCCATATCCAGCTCAACCAGCTCTGCTTTTGCAATCTTATTGTTAATGTCCAGGTCTGCGTTCGCATCTGTGATACGCGTTGCGGTATTGAGCCTGCCCCCCAGACCAGACTGAGTCTGTGAAACGCGGTTTTTTGCGTTATCTATACCAATCATCGAATCAGCCAGTACCTGACGATAATCTTTTTCACTGAGTGTCGTGTCATTCAATGCCGTAACCAGGTCATCCAGCATATTGAGTACGTTATCTCGCTCTGGCGCTTCAAGATCAAAGTCAATCTGCGCGGGCGCATTCCCCGTAAAGCTGAACTCCATGCCTTCAACCTCGATGTGATTTTCTTCATAGCTACCCGTTGCCAATACCGTTGCACCTTGCTGTAAGGAATAGGTATTGGGTGTGCCCGCTGTGAGTACCAGACTAAATGTATTCGAGCCGGCTGGCGCTGTTGGGTCTGGGTTATAATTGGCTTTATGAAATTGGTCAAATGGTCCTTGTTTGGTTACATACACATCCGAGCTCACGACTCCCCCCGACACAGTCGCAGTATTGGAGGCCACATTGAGCCGTGTTGGTACGCTCTCAAAAACATCAAACCCGTTATCACTGGATTTAATTTCAACCCCTTCGGCAACCTTAATTTTATGCTGCCCCTGATCACCATTGTATTGATAACGCTGCTGTGTACTGTTGTACGAATAGGCTTCAGTGTTATCCTGATAACCGGAAAAAATATATCGGCCATCTTCCGTTTTCGCATTCATCAGGTCATGCACTGCGGTTTGTATAGCACTTAGCTCTTCAGACAAAGATGCTCTGTCTACATCCACCAAAGAACCGTTACCTGCCTGGACCGTTAGCGTCAGAGCACGAGTCAAAGAATCTTTGATATTATCCAGTACACCTTCTTGCGTATCCAAACGGCCTTTGAGCATAGTCAGGTTCTTTGTATATTGCTCATTAGTTTGGATCCTGTCAGTGTATAACAAAGCCCGTGCCATTGCAGAAGGATCATCTGATGCAGTTAATACACGTTTTTGCGTATTAACCTGCTGCATTGCTTTGTTCACATCTTGCTGGCTATCGAGTATTGAGTTCAGGTTATTCTGATACATCATATTTTGAGATAAACGCATAATTACCTCGCCGCACTTAATAAGGTATCAAACACAGTTCTTGCTGCGGTAAGTACTTGCGCAGCTGCTGAGTAAGATTGTTGAAAACGAAGCAAATTTGCTGCTTCTTCGTCTAAATTCACACCCGCCATAGATTCATACCAGGCTTCAGATTGGGCTGCCAGTGCTTCGTAAGCCGCACCATTGGTTTTGGCCTGATTGGCCACAACACCAATTTCCGTTACCAGTCCGGCGTACGCTTCATTAAAGGTTTTCAGGTTATCTGCGGTTGCAGTCGTCACCACATTCTGACGCACCAGCTCCGCGCTTTGTAACTTACTGAGCTCAAGACCATTACGGTTATCATCAAAACCACCGGTATTAAACTCAATGGTAAATGTATCGCCTGTCGCCGGCGTTCCTTCAATATTGAAGTCGAAGCCATAACTGGCATAGGCGCCACCCGCTTGGGCAAGTAGGTTTTCCGCTGGCGGGGTAATAGTAAAAGTATTGGTACCATTGCCATCAACGATCTGATATTCATTGGCGTTTGCCGTTTTGGTCAGTGTGATTGTGCCATTGGTCAGGCTCGGTGGCGCCGCTGTAAAGTTACTCGTGGCAGGATCTGTGTCGGTGACAGAGCCTACAGAAATGGTTGCCGTACTCACATTACTAGCCGCTGTCTCCGTCCGTATTGGCGAAGCCAGTGCCAGACTCTCAGGTCGATCTGTTGCAAGCTGTAAATTACCCGCAGTACCCGAGTTAAGCTTAACCAGGAAGCTGTCCCCCACATTGGCGGTGCCTGTCAGGTTCATTTGCAAACCAAACATATCGACACCTGCCGCAACGGAGTTTGAATCTATCACCCCGGCAATCACGTTCGCGGTGACGGGCGTTCCCTGAACATTGCCCTTACTGTCTACCGCTGCAATTTCGACGGTATTTGCTGCGGTATAAGTCACTCTGAAATCCGTCGCTGGTACTTCTTTACCTTTGCCAGGCTCAACCGTAGCCGTTAACTGTGCGGCACTGGTATTGCTTGCATACGGATAGCCACCGACTGTTGGTAGTGTGAATATGTTACCGCCAAGATTACCATCCAGGTCCATACCCAACTGGTTTTGTTGGTTAAAAGCATCAGCAAGCGAAAGTCCAATTTGGCCGAGCTGCGTCTGTGCTGGTACCAGGATGTCATCACGAAATGCCATCAGGCCGCCAATCTTACCTCTGAGACTGACATGATCTACCTCTAACGCCACGGCGGCACCATCAGTAACATCCAGCGTCAGTGCTTTATGGTTCGGATCGGGGTCACCATCCATTGAGAAGAGATTAAAACTGCCATTTTCCATGACCAGAGACTGCCCGGAGCCAAGAAAAACGAGTTTTTCACCATTCCTGCCATCCAGGGTCTCGATGTCTACCAGTTCAGCCAGATCTCTGATGGCCTGATCTCGTTGATTCAGCAAAGAACTGCCACTGCCATCGCTGTTATTACCATTGAGCGCCGCAACTTGGGTATTCATATCACTGATCTTCTGGATCAGGTTATTGGCTTCATCTGAATAAATCGACAATTGCTCATTTACAATATTGCTCTGATCAAACACGATACCGGATAATCGGTCCATCTGATCAATTAAGTTCTGGGCATCCGTCAAAAACAGGGATCGCGCAACCGTTGAGGAAGGTAAATTCATCGCTTCCTGCATATTATTGAACAACGAGTTGATGCTCTGATTCAGGTTATTAGACTCTTCACCAAACAAGGTATCAACCCGCGTGGCTTCCGTCACAAACTGTTCGTAGTAAGCCTCACTCGAAAGATCCCGATTAAGCTGCTTCTGAGCAAACTCGTTGAGTAGGCGAACGGTTTCTCCACGTCCCACCTGGTTATTGACCATAGTGGTGTGTTCAGTCCGCTCACGAACATAACCTTTGGTATTCAGGTTTGCGATGTTTTTACTGGTCGTCTGGAGTAATTCAGAGCTGGCTCTAACCCCGGATGTACCAATATTCATAAGATTAAATGACATCTTAATTTACTCCCTGATGCACTGACGCTGACAACATGGACTGAAATTCTCCTCTGTCCAACACACGTTTAATTTTTTCTGCATAATCTGGATCGGTTGCATACCCTGCCTGTTGCAGGGCATCCAGGTATTGGTCCGGATTGTCTGTCTTAGTTAAGGCCTCTTGATAACGAGGATTGGATTGCAGGAAATCGACATAATCATTGATGCTATCTTTCAGCGAATCATACGCTCTGAAGTTCGCCTGCTTTTTCACTGGCAAACCTTGCTCAAACTCCAGCGTCATTTTACTGGCACTGTCGCCATGCCAGCGCTTATCGGCTTTTATGTTAAACAGGTTTAAACTGCTTTCACCGTCCTGGCGCGCAATGATGTGCTTGCCCCAGCCTGTTTCCAGTGCCGCCTGAGCAACCATCACTGCTGGATTCAGGCCAATCTTGGCAGCTGCTGACTTAGCATGCTCCCAGAGCTGACTAACAAAAGACTCAGGATCATCGAATTGCACCTCTTTGGATGCACTTTCAGTCACTTCAGGCTGTTGCTCTGCTTTGCGCTGCCCGGCTTCACCATTCGCTATCCGATCGCTTTGCAGCTCCGCGCCGGTGCGCAGCACAGAACTGGGCATATACCCATCCCGATTAGGCGACAATTGCTGCACAATCAGATCAGCAAGACCCAGACTCCCCTCGCTGGAGAGTTGCATAGACATCTGCTGATCATGCATGTCACGATAAAATTTGACGCTGCTGGAATTAAATGGACTATCTTTATCCTCCAGAACCTCATTGGCCTTTCGCATGCTGGACAACATCATCTGAGTGAAAATTGACTCGAACTGCTGAGCCGCTTTGCGCAACACTTCTTCAGAGGCATTGGCGTCTCCGGTACTTTTCAGTGCGTCCTGTCTTAACGAGTTCAGATCTGTTAAGTCATAGAAACTTTGGTTGCGAGTCGGATCAGTATTCATTGCTCGAAATCACATCAATATACATAACCAATTACAATGCAATTATTGAGCCAAAAAAAAGCCCCATAAAATGGGGCTAACTAATTGATTATAAAATAAGCATCAAATGACGACTAATTGACCATGTATTGCGCCAGCTTCTTTCAGCGCCTCAAGTATCGCCATCAAATCGCCAGGGGCAGCACCCACTGCATTGATTGCACGGACCAAATCATCCAGGCTTGAACCGGGGTCAAATACAAACGCCCGCGAATCGTCCTGGTCAACATCGACAATGCTTTGACGTGTCACTACAGTTTCACCTTCTGTCAAAGGCTGTGGCTGAGACACATTCATTTGTTCAGCAATGGTCACCGTCAATCCACCATGCGTAATCGCAGCTGGCTGCAGTTTCACTTCTTTGCCAATAACAATGGTACCTGTGCGTGAGTTAACGATAATCTTGGCTGACGTATCTGCTGGCGTGAACTCCAGGTTTTCCAGAGTCGACAAATAAGCAACACGCTGAGAAGGATCGCGAGGTGCAATGACTCGCACAGAAGCAGCATCCATAGCTTGCGCACTTTGTGGGCCAACCAGATCATTAATTGTATCGGCCAAACGCTTAGCGGTTGTAAAGTCGGGCCGATTCAGATTAAAAGTGATGTGATCTCCCTGAGTGAACGGGCTTCTGACTGCACGTTCAACTGTACCACCATTTGGAATACGACCAACCGTTGGCGTGTTAATGACGACCCGGCTGCCGTCTAGCCCCTCGGCACCCAAACCACCCACAATCATGCTGCCCTGAGCGATCGCATACACATTGCCATCCACACCTTTAAGGAAAGTTTGCAGCAAAGTCCCGCCACGCAAACTGCCTGCACTACCGATAGATGACACAGTGACGTCAATAGTTTGACCAGGTTTCACAAAGGCTGGTAACTCTGCGTGAACAGCCACTGCTGCCACATTCTTAATTTTCGGCTTAAGGTTTGCCGGCATGGTAATGCCAAAGCTGTTTAACATGCCCTTGAAGCTTTGCTCTGTAAAGCGAGTTTGCTCCCCTGTACCCGGTAAGCCCACTACCAGACCATAACCAACTAGTTGGTTTGAACGAACTCCCTCAACCATAGTCACGTCTTTGATACGCTCTGCTTGCGCAAACTGGCTGCCGATAAGTGCCATGGTTAGCACGAGCACATTAAATAATTTCATAGTTTGCTTCCTCAAAATGGCATAATGGCGCTCATAAAGAACTTAGTCAGCCAACCTGCACTCTGCACTTCCTGCGTATCGCCTTTACCTGAGTACTGAATACGCGCATTAGCAATACGATTTGACTCTACCGTATTATCGGCATTCACATCCTGCGGTCTGACGAGTCCTTCGAGACGAATAAACTCTTCTCCAGTATTCAGTGTCAGCCACTTTTCACCTCGGATCACCAGATTACCATTTGGCAAAACCCGCATCACGTTAACTGAGATATTACCAATCAGGCTGTTTGACTGATTGGCCTGCGCATCACCCTGAAATGACGAATTCGAGCCTGCATCCAGCTGAATACTTTTGTTCCCCCAGTTGACCGCCGCGCCGCCTAAACCCAGTATAGGGTCTATTTCCACTTCACTGTCTTTATCCAGCTTAGAATTGGCCGCTTTTGAAGCCTGAGTCGACTCTCGTAGCACTACCGTAATGATATCGCCGGTGCGAAGCGCCTTTTTATCTGAGTACAGATCGTTGGCATAAGCGTTGAACAGCGATCCTGTTGGCACGACTGGCGCCGCTTCTGCTTCCGGATACATGGGCGCGTAGTAAGGATCGTCCCGCTTAACATCTTTATTTTGCGTTGTTGTACAGCCACTGAGTGCTATACAGCCTGCCGCTAACAGGCCAAGTGTACATAACTTGTCCATACTACCCCCAATCTTTTAAAGCTGCTGATTAATGTAACTAAGCATCTCATCAACTGACTTAATTACTTTCGAGTTCATCTCGTAAACCCGTTGTGTTTCAATCAGATTGACCAGCTCTTCGGTGACATTAACGTTTGAAGTTTCCAACGCCCCCTGAACAATAGAACCAAGTCCTTCAACACCCGGGTTCCCCTGCACTGGCGCACCGCTAACGGCAGTTTCGGTGTAAAGGTTCTGACCAATTGGTTCAAGACCAGACGGGTTAATAAAATCACTTATAACCAGCTGACCGATTACCGTATTAGCCGCTTCCCCCTGGATACTGACAGAAACTTCACCATCCTGAGAAATAGTGATGGAATTTGCATTGTCCGGAACGTTCATTTCAGGTTGTACCGGAAAGCCCGCACCTGAGGTAACAATCCGCCCCTCTTCATCAGTGGTAAACTGGCCGTTTCGCGTGTACGCAATGGTGCCGTCAGGCATTTGAATTTCGAAGAAACCCGGCCCCTGAACCATCCAGTCCAGTGAGTTCTCTGTGCTCAGCATATTGCCTTGCGAAAAGTTTTTCTGGTTTGCCACCACCTTGGCACCCGCACCCAGCATCAAGCCCGATGGGAGCTCGGTATCCTGAGAAGAACGGCCGCCTGGTTGGTTAATATTTTGATAGAGTAAGTCTTCAAATATTGCGCGGCTTTTCTTGTAGCCAACGGTACTGGCATTCGCCAGGTTATTTGAAATCACCGAAATATCAGTTTGCTGGGCATCTAGGCCGGTTTTACTGATCCATAATGCTGGGTTCATAATCTATACCTCACTCTCTTAAACGATACGCAGGAGCGAAGTGTGTCGCTCGTCAATTTCTTCAGCTGTTTTCATCAGTTTCATCTGCATTTCAAACTGACGCTGAAGGTTTACCATGTCTACCATTTCGTGAACCGGGTTCACGTTAGACATTTCTAAATAGCCACTCATTACTTTGGCGGTAGGAGAAATTTCACAAAATCCACATACACCGTCTTCGAGCAACTCCTCTTTTGGTCTGAACAAACCATCATTACCTTTTTCAAGTTTGCTATTGTCTGCGCTAATAATTTTTAACCGGTCGACCACTTCTAAAAAGTTGGCAGGTGCTCCCTGAGGACGCACCTGAATTGAGCCATCATCACTGAACACAACCTTTTCTACTGGCAGTGGTAATATGATGGGCCCGCCTTCGCCAATAATTTGACGACCATGGCTGGTAACCAATGCGCCGTCTGCGGTGATGTTCAGTGTGCCAACTTTCGTATAAGCCTCATCTCCTGCAGCGTCTACCACGCTTATCCAGGATTTCTCATCGACCGCAATATCCAGGTCCCGACCAGTTTCAGTAATGGCCCCACCTGTCATCATGGTGCCCGGGCGCTCCTGCATCGCAAACACTCGGGTCGGTAGCCCTTCGCCAAATGCCTGCATTGAACGAGCCTGTGCAAAATCAGCCTTGAACCCGGTAGTATTGGCGTTAGCCAGGTTATTTGCCTTCAGCCCGACACCAATCAGGTTTTGTTTGGCGCCTGACATAGCGACATACAGCATTTTATCCATGGGAACGACCTAAAAATTGTTCAATCTATACTGAATAAAGCAATATAGATGCCAAGATGATCGTCAAGAAAATAAAAAGGCCGCTAAATGCGGCCTTAAGAGGTGATTGGATTTGATTATCGGATCTGCAGGATGTTCTGCTGAAGTGTTGAGTTGACCTCCAGTGCCCGCGAGTTCGCCTGGAAGTTTCGCTGTGCACTGATCAAATCTACCAGCTCATTTGTTAAGTTAACATTGGACTGCTCCAATGCTGAGGAGTTGATCGAACCCAGTGTTCCTGAGCCTGGCTCCCCCGCAATAGGCTCACCTGATGTCAAACTCTTTTTCCATCCGGTATTGCCCACTTGCTGTAACCCCTGGGAGTTAGAAAAACGCACCATGGCAACCTGACCTAAATATGTTGAATCACCATTACTGTATGATGCAACAATTTTACCGTCACTGCCGATGTCAATCCCAGCCAACCGGCCCGTTGTGGCACCATCCTGTTCAAGCGCTTTAACCTCAAAACGGCTAGCGAACTGTGTAGGCAGTTTGTTTGAGGTGTTTGCCTCATCGCGCCAGTTCATTTCCACGTTACTAGGGAATGTTGCGCCATTTGTTAACAGGTTAGATAAACCTGCACCTGCACCCGCTGGAATTGCAAACGAGTTAAAAGTTGTGCCAGTGTTAGGCACCTGAGGGTCACCCGTCGTTAATGGCAGACCATTTTGGTCAAATTGGAACTCAGTTATCGGCTCTAGTGGTGCACCACTGGCTCCTGCTGTATTAAACTGTGTACCGTCCAGCGTTGCATACACCTGCCACTCATTTGGGTTAGTAGCAGGATCTTCTTTTACAAAATAAAGCTGCAAAATGTGAGGTTCACCCAAGCTATCGTAAATCGTCGTTGAAGTAGAACTGTTGTAAGTTGCACTTTCTGTTGGGTCAAATGCCAGCGTGGGTGCAGAAGCACGGGAGTCCAGATTGAAAGACGAGTACACACTGGTGGTTGCACGTGGTGAACCAGAGGCATCTGGAATTTGCAGTGCTGATGATGTACTCAAACTGATTGAAGTCGTATCACCAGTGCTTGGGTCAACAGGAAAGCCTTGCAAGAAGTTACCCTGTGCATCAACGATAAAGTTGTCTTTGTTGAGTTTAAAGGCACCTGCACGGGAATAAGTGAAGTCCTGAGCCCCCAACTCTTCACTCAACGCAAAATAACCTTCACCGGTAATCGCCAAGTCCAGCGAGTTCTGAGTAAAATTCAGAGACCCTTGGTGAAACTGCTGCGCAACCATAGTGGTTTGTACACCATCACCATTCTTTGTCTTACCGGCGCTAAAAACGGAAGATGCATAAACGGATGCAAATTCAGCACGCGATTCTTTAAAGCCCGTCGTGTTAACGTTAGCAATGTTGTTAGCTGTGGTATCCAGGTCTTTCTGAGCCGCAGCTAAACCAGTTAATGCAATATTGAAACTCATACTCTCACCTCTTGCGATTAAGGTTAAATCTTTTTATTTAGGCTAATTCCGCGACGTCAGTAAGCCGCACGGCACCCGCTTTAGTGTTGATAACGATGCCGCTTGCACCATTGACATTGACGCTTTCAATATTTCTGAAAGTCGCAGTAGGCAAGGCTGTAAACTTACCGTTTACGGAGCCCTCGGCCTTTATTGTGTAATCTCCGGGCGGTAACATATCACCATCGGTGTTTTTGCCATCCCAATCAAAGCGAACTGCCCCAGCATTTTGATCTTTGAGATCTATGGTTCTTACCAGCTCGTTTTTGTCGTTAAGAATACTGACCGTCAGTTTCTCTACAGGCTCAGTCACAATAATTGAACCACGCGACTGCATGTCCGGGCCGTGCTCAATTGTGTCTGACTCCAGAAGCGCTTTCTTGCCGATCAAAGTTGACGCCTGCAAAGCAGAATTCGAGGTCATAGAATCAGCCAATGATTCAAACTTCGTGTTTAGGTCAGAAATACCCTCGGCCATGGTGAAGTTTGTCATTTGTGCAATCATCTGATCATTATCAGCCGGTTTACTCGGGTCCTGATAAGACAACTGCTGAGTCAATAACGCAAAGAAATCCTCCTGCTTCAACTCATCATTCTTTTCTGTCGGAACCTGCTTGTCAGGCCAACGCAATGAATCGACATAGGTCGAGGTTGCTGAATTGACTTCGTTACTCATTGGCTATACTCCCACTTAGCGCTGACCAAGTTGCAAGGTTTTACTAAGCATCTGCTTAGCGGCATCCGCTACCTGAACATTCGTTTGGTACGAACGCGATGCAGAGATCATGTTTGTCATCTCTTCAACCACATTCACATTTGGCTTATAGATGTACCCGTCTTTGTCAGCACTTGGATGGTTGGGGTTGTACTCAACCTGTAGTGGTTTATCGCTTTCTACGATCCCCAGTACTTTCACTCCAACCGAAGACCCCATAGTATTCGGATGAGCTGCCGCAGCCTTGTTTAACTCTGCGGCGAAAACTGGGTGCCTAGCTCTATACACCTTATCCTGACTAGAACTGACGCTGTTTGCGTTGGAAATATTACTGGCGGTCGTGTTCAAACGGACGTTCTGGGCGCTCATGCCTGAACCCGCTATATCAAAAACATTATATAAACTCATGATTAGCCACCTTGACCACTCAGGGCTTTTTTCAGCCCTTTAAATTTACCAGACAAAAAATTCAAACTAGCTTGGTACTCTAATGCATTTTGTACATACAAGTTTCGTTCCACTTGTATATCCACTGAGTTACCATCACCTGTATCTGCTTGATTTGGCGTACGATATTGTTCAATACCATTATTTAACTGAGTCCCACCACTAAGATGATTCTCATTGGTTCTGACCATCTTATTGCCGCTTAGCTGTGCCGATTTTGCCGCTTTAAAAGCCTGGCCAAAGTCGATATCCTTAGCTTTATATCCAGGGGTATCAGCATTGGCTATGTTGCTTGCTAAAATTTCAGCACGCTGAGAGCGGATCAGCATAGTGTGGGGGTGAACCCCCAACGCTTTATCAAAACTAATTGCCATAACCCGACTCCAAAAAATTGACTTGATGAGATAAAAGCAAGAATGAGGCCAATATTTAAGTGGCGGAAAATTGCCGCATTGCCGATACAACCAGTAGAAGATATCTAGTAAAAAACTGAGTCATAACAAATCTAAATTTCTTTATATTAATCAAAAATTTATAAACCTCACTTGTAGCCAAACCTAAAGGGTAAATCCGGCTGCGCCTTTTACGATATAGGATACCATCAGAGAAAGTAGTGGGATTACAGCCGAGGAAAGTACTGCCTCTTGAACGCCAGAAATCAGGCATTGCGCTGCACGAGCAAAATACCCAAAAGCCTATAACCCAATACAGCAGGCCCTTTTACCTTTATAGCGCAATTAAAGATCACCAGCCCAGCTGGTGACGTGAGCTGAATTTGATCATTGAGCAACTGGTTAACAGGTTCATTTGCACTTTAAACCAGCCAGAAATACTAGTTACCACATCCTCCCGTCTTAAAAAGCGACGTATTAATGCCCCTCAATGTGCTCAGCCAATTAACCTCAGGAGAGTACAGAGTCGTTATGATAGCGGTTTCATAATCAATATGTTATTACCCAGTGAAGGCCAATAAAGTGCAATTCTGGAGGGGTGCTGGGAGCTGCATCGAGTATGTGAAGAATGGTCGATATCACCGGTCTTGCTTATAATGAATGTCAGGCGTAATGATAAAAAACATTGCCAAAAGCGAAAACCAACTGTGCATTTTTTAATCAATCCAATGATTAATCTTTGCAAGGAAAAAACGATGAAGCTGAAACTCAATAAAAAGCAGGTCAAAAGCTTATCTGCAGACTTAAAAACAGTACTGAACTGGTAACACCTCAGATCTGTGGTGCTTTGCCACCTCCGAGTCATTTCTGTGACAGTGAGAATTGCACGCCCACTTCTATGCTTCCATGCATGACTTACTACTGTATTTAACCGCTCGCTGCCATTAGACACTCAGAAACAACCTCAGGCGAAACATGCATAGGAGTGAAAACTCATCTGGGTGGATATCGATGATACTGCACTTGTGCACTTCCCCGATAATGTATACTTGATTGTCTTGTTTAAAATAATTTGACGAAGTGCCTTACCATGATCGCCGGACCGTAGTGCTTTTCAAATTTACTGTTTGACCTGTTAGTAATTCCCGCATCAAATGTGGGATGACGGTGGTGTGCGCTTTATGAGCGGGCAGTTATACAACTTTTTAAATCGCACATAGCAAAAAAGAGCCCTCCACAAAGAAATGTCTCCAAAGGTTGCTAGATACCAACTTCATGGATGAATAGGCGATGCTATTCTATCTACGGCTTCCTCGGCACGTTTTTAAATCGTACATAACAAAAAACCCGCTGCATTGCTGCAACGGGTTTGACGTACATGGACGTACGAATGTCGATAAGATTCATGGATGAATGTCTTTCATCGACCTTTTATTAGGCCCTGGCGATGTCCTACTTTCACATGGGTGAATTGCGACCGAAGCACCGCTTCGCTGCGCAATGAACGCGAGGTATGGACGCCAATAACACGCGTTACGCGCCGGGAGCCCCCCACAGGGAAGTGTCCCCAAAGACTGCTAGTACCAGCTTCATGGATGAATAGGCGACAACGCCATTCTATCTACAGCTTCTTTAAATTACTCCAAACGCAAAAAAGCCCGACTCTTTCGAATCGGGCTTTGATGTACAAGGAAGTACGAATGTCGATGAGATTCATGGATGAATGTCTTTCATCGACCTTTTATTAGGTCCTGGCAATGTCCTACTTTCACATGGGTGAATTGTGACCGAAGCACAGCTTCGCAGCGCAATGAACGCGAGGTATGGACGCCGATAACACGCGTTACGCGCCGGGAGCCCTCCACAAGGAAGTGTGTCCAAAGGTTGCTAGATACCAACTTCATGGATGATTAAACAACACCGCTTTTTCTACAACTTTTTAAATCGCACATAGCAAAAAACCCGCTGCATTGCTGCAACGGGTTTCTTTTATTAGGCCCTGGCGATGTCCTACTTTCACATGGGAAACCCCACACTATCATCGGCGCTATTTCGTTTCACTACTGAGTTCGGCATGGGGTCAGGTGGTTCCAAAATGCTATGTTCACCAGGAAATTCTGTGTGCAAGATGTTTATCAACATCTCACTAAAATCTGGAAAAGCGTATTAAATTCTTATCGTCTACTTTATTTCTTAACTTCTAACAAACAAAACCACTTTGGCGTTGTATGGTTAAGCCTCACGGGTAATTAGTACGAGTTAGCTCAATGGCTCACACCACTTCCACATCTCGCCTATCAACGTTGTAGTCTTCAACGGCCCTTCAGTTAACTTATAGTTAAAGTGAGAACTCATCTCGAGGCTCGCTTCCCGCTTAGATGCTTTCAGCGGTTATCGATTCCGAACGTAGCTACCGGGCAATGCCATTGGCATGACAACCCGAACACCAGCGGTTCGTCCACTCCGGTCCTCTCGTACTAGGAGCAGCCCCTCTCAATTCTCAAACGCCCACGGCAGATAGGGACCGAACTGTCTCACGACGTTCTAAACCCAGCTCGCGTACCACTTTAAATGGCGAACAGCCATACCCTTGGGACCGACTTCAGCCCCAGGATGTGATGAGCCGACATCGAGGTGCCAAACACCGCCGTCGATATGAACTCTTGGGCGGTATCAGCCTGTTATCCCCGGAGTACCTTTTATCCGTTGAGCGATGGCCCTTCCATTCAGAACCACCGGATCACTATGACCTACTTTCGTACCTGCTCGACGTGTCTGTCTCGCAGTTAAGCTGGCTTCTACCATTACACTAACCGTACGATGTCCGACCGTACTTAGCCAACCTTCGTGCTCCTCCGTTACTCTTTGGGAGGAGACCGCCCCAGTCAAACTACCCACCAGGCACTGTCCTCAATCCCGATCAGGGACCTAAGTTAGAACATCAACACTACAAGGGTGGTATTTCAAGGACGGCTCCACGCAATCTAGCGACTGCGCTTCAAAGCCTCCCACCTATCCTACACATGTAGGGTCAATGTTCAGTGCCAAGCTGTAGTAAAGGTTCACGGGGTCTTTCCGTCTAGCCGCGGGTACACAGCATCTTCACTGCGATTTCAATTTCACTGAGTCTCGGGTGGAGACAGCGTGGCCATGGTTACACCATTCGTGCAGGTCGGAACTTACCCGACAAGGAATTTCGCTACCTTAGGACCGTTATAGTTACGGCCGCCGTTTACCGGGGCTTCGATCAAGAGCTTCGCCTAAGCTAACCCCATCAATTAACCTTCCGGCACCGGGCAGGTGTCACACCGTATACGTCATCTTACGATTTTGCACAGTGCTGTGTTTTTAATAAACAGTCCCAGCCACCTGGTCACTGCGGCTCTCGCCTGCTTACGACGCGAAGTCTTCACAAGTAAGAGCGTACCTTCTCCCGAAGTTACGGTACAATTTTGCCTAGTTCCTTCACCCGAGTTCTCTCAAGCGCCTTAGTATTCTCTACCTGACCACCTGTGTCGGTTTAGGGTACGATTCGATATAAACTGAAGCTTAGAGGCTTTTCCTGGAAGTAGGGCATCAACAACTTCACCACCGTAGTGGCTCGTCTCGACTCTCAGCCTTAGCGACCCGGATTTTCCTAAGTCACCAGCCTACAGCCTTTCACATGGACAACCAACGCCATGCTTGCCTAGCCTGCTCCGTCCCCCCATCGCATTTATACCAAGTACGGGAATATTAACCCGTTTCCCATCGACTACGCTCTTCAGCCTCGCCTTAGGGGTCGACTCACCCTACCCTGATTAACATGGGATAGGAACCCTTGGTCTTCCGGCGTGCGGGTTTTTCACCCGCATTATCGTTACTCATGTCAGCATTCGCACTTCTGATATGTCCAGCATGCCTCCCGGCACACCTTCAGCCACTTACAGAACGCTCCCCTACCCCGCGAACTAAGTTCGCAGCCGTAGCTTCGGTGGTATGTTTAGCCCCGTTACATCTTCCGCGCAGGCCGACTCGACTAGTGAGCTATTACGCTTTCTTTAAAGGATGGCTGCTTCTAAGCCAACCTCCTAGCTGTTTTAGCCTTCCCACATCGTTTCCCACTTAACATACACTTTGGGACCTTAGCTGACGGTCTGGGTTGTTTCCCTCTCCACGATGGACGTTAGCACCCACCGTGTGTCTCCCGGATAGTACTTTACGGTATTCGGAGTTTGCAAAGGGTTGGTAAGTCGGGATGACCCCCTAGCCTTAACAGTGCTCTACCCCCGTAAGTATTCGTCCGAGGCTCTACCTAAATAGATTTCGGGGAGAACCAGCTATCTCCCGGTTTGATTAGCCTTTCACTCCCAGCCACAGGTCATCCCCTAACTTTTCAACGTTAGTGGGTTCGGTCCTCCAGTCAGTGTTACCTGACCTTCAACCTGCCCATGGCTAGATCACCGGGTTTCGGGTCTATACCCTGCAACTTAAGCGCCCAGTTAAGACTCGCTTTCGCTACGGCTCCCCTAAATGGTTAACCTTGCTACAGAATATAAGTCGCTGACCCATTATACAAAAGGTACGCAGTCACCCTCGAAGGGCTCCTACTGCTTGTACGTACACGGTTTCAGGTTCTATTTCACTCCCCTCACAGGGGTTCTTTTCGCCTTTCCCTCACGGTACTGGTTCACTATCGGTCAGTTGGGAGTATTTAGCCTTGGAGGATGGTCCCCCCATATTCAGTCAAAGTTTCACGTGCTCCGACCTACTCGATTTCACTTTAAATAAGTTGTCGTGTACGGGACTGTCACCCTGTATCGTCATACTTTCCAGAATGTTCCACTAACTACATTAAAGCTTAAGGGCTAATCCGATTTCGCTCGCCGCTACTTTCGGAATCTCGGTTGATTTCTTTTCCTACGGGTACTTAGATGTTTCAGTTCTCCGCGTTCGCTTCATACAGCTATGTATTCACTGCATGATGACCCAAAGGGCCGGGTTTCCCCATTCGGAAATCCTAGTCTCAAGCGCCTCTTACTGGCTCAACTAGGCTTATCGCAAGTTAGTACGTCCTTCATCGCCTCCAACTGCCAAGGCATCCACCGTGTACGCTTAGTCACTTAACCATACAACCCAAAATAGTTTTGAATTGTAGTGTCAAAGACAGTTTTAACTTCGCCAGAAGTTAAGTAATACTAAAGTAGACGCTAATAAATCCTTTCGAATTTATCGGCATTTTTCTTTCGAAAACTCTATAGAACAACAATTTTCATTGTCATTCCGAGAATTTAATATCAGCTTTCCAAATTTTTAAAGAGCAATATCACTCAGTAAGTTACCTTACTAAGCAACAATCATCTGTGTGGACACTTCGAACAAATTAGTTCTAAGTCGATAAGGAGGTGATCCAGCCCCAGGTTCCCCTAGGGCTACCTTGTTACGACTTCACCCCAGTCATGAATCACTCCGTGGTGAACGCCCTCCCGAAGGTTAAGCTATCCACTTCTGGAGCAACCCACTCCCATGGTGTGACGGGCGGTGTGTACAAGGCCCGGGAACGTATTCACCGCGGCATTCTGATCCGCGATTACTAGCGATTCCGACTTCATGGAGTCGAGTTGCAGACTCCAATCCGGACTACGACATACTTTAAGTGATTCGCTTACTATCGCTAGTTCGCAGCACTCTGTATATGCCATTGTAGCACGTGTGTAGCCCTACACGTAAGGGCCATGATGACTTGACGTCGTCCCCACCTTCCTCCGGTTTATCACCGGCAGTCTCCTTAGAGTTCCCGACCGAATCGCTGGCAACTAAGGATAAGGGTTGCGCTCGTTGCGGGACTTAACCCAACATCTCACAACACGAGCTGACGACAGCCATGCAGCACCTGTATCAGAGTTCCCGAAGGCACCAAACCATCTCTGGTAAGTTCTCTGTATGTCAAGTGTAGGTAAGGTTCTTCGCGTTGCATCGAATTAAACCACATGCTCCACCGCTTGTGCGGGCCCCCGTCAATTCATTTGAGTTTTAACCTTGCGGCCGTACTCCCCAGGCGGTCTACTTAATGCGTTAGCTTTGGAAAAGTTGTCCGAAGACCCCAGCTCCTAGTAGACATCGTTTACGGCGTGGACTACCAGGGTATCTAATCCTGTTTGCTCCCCACGCTTTCGTACATGAGCGTCAGTGTTGACCCAGGTGGCTGCCTTCGCCATCGGTATTCCTTCAGATCTCTACGCATTTCACCGCTACACCTGAAATTCTACCACCCTCTATCACACTCTAGTTTGCCAGTTCGAAATGCAGTTCCCAGGTTAAGCCCGGGGCTTTCACATCTCGCTTAACAAACCGCCTGCGTACGCTTTACGCCCAGTAATTCCGATTAACGCTCGCACCCTCCGTATTACCGCGGCTGCTGGCACGGAGTTAGCCGGTGCTTCTTCTGTCAGTAACGTCACAGCTAGCAGGTATTAACTACTAACCTTTCCTCCTGACTGAAAGTGCTTTACAACCCGAAGGCCTTCTTCACACACGCGGCATGGCTGCATCAGGCTTGCGCCCATTGTGCAATATTCCCCACTGCTGCCTCCCGTAGGAGTCTGGACCGTGTCTCAGTTCCAGTGTGGCTGATCATCCTCTCAAACCAGCTAGGGATCGTCGCCTTGGTAAGCCGTTACCTTACCAACTAGCTAATCCCACTTGGGCCAATCTAAAGGCGAGAGCCGAAGCCCCCTTTGGTCCGTAGACATTATGCGGTATTAGCCATCGTTTCCAATGGTTGTCCCCCACCTAAAGGCATGTTCCCAAGCATTACTCACCCGTCCGCCGCTCGTCATCTTCTAGCAAGCTAGAAATGTTACCGCTCGACTTGCATGTGTTAGGCCTGCCGCCAGCGTTCAATCTGAGCCATGATCAAACTCTTCAATTAAAAGTTTTTTGAAACCGAAGTTTCGTGCTCATTGAATTCTGATTTTTATTTCCCACCTATAAAAGATGAGATATCGAATTGACTGTGCTGAATAAACTATGTTTATTCCGTTGGTCACTCAGTTCAATTGAGACTCTAAATTTTTGTGCGTCATTCAGTAAACTGAAATCCGCTGTTAGAACTCAATCCGTACGAGTGCCCACACAGATGATTGCTTCATATTTTTAAAGAACGATGTAACTAAACTTCGTTAGTTACCGAAGCCTCGCTGCGAAGTGGAGCGCAATATTAACCGCTTCACTTTTAAAGTCAACTAGAAAATTTAATTTTTCTTAATTAAGCTTTCCGTTTGGCTTTCCCTTCACTTAACTCGTTGCTTTTCAGCGTTGTGCTCCGTGTCGGTGGATGCGCATTATAGGGAAATCGAAACCCGACGCAACCTTTTTTTGAAGGAAAGTGATAAAAACCACACCTTTGATCAAATTACGTACTAAACACATCTAAATTGCTGGTTTTGTCATCAAATATTCACCCATTTGACACAAAACAATTGCTAGGGAATCTAAGTATTGTACATTTCAGAAGAGACGCAAGAAAATATGACGCTTTTTTTAGCGCCATATTCAAAAATAGAAATGATTAGTATAAAAGACTGTAAAGCTTACGACGGTAACGCATTGCTACCTCATCACCTTCTGGCAATGATGCAATAATGTCCAGGTAGCCCTTTTTAGCTTCTCCAAAGTTCATGTCTTTTCTTAGTACAGTAAGCAGGCTTTCCAATGCATCTGCTTTTTTACCCGCATCAACCTGGGCCTGAGCTAACTGGCACAATACAGACAGATCGTCCGGCGCAGATTCGACTTCAGCCAACAGTCGCTTAAGTTCAGGTGATTCCTGAGCTTCTTTTGCTTGCTCAAGTTTAGAACTTAAATTGGTGAAATACGCATCCCGAGCTTCTTCTGGTACAGATCCTAGTAGCGCCTCAGCCTCTTCTACTTTCTTTATCTGGATACAGATATCTGCAAATACCAATAAAACTCTTGGGTTTTCTCTTGCTACGCCATAAGCTTGCTTAGCCAAAGCAAATGCCTCATTCAACTCGCCACTGGCAAGAGCTTGCTTAGCCTGATCAAGTAAAATCAATTCTGGAGAAGGCAAATTCTCAGAAAGCACTTTGGAAATCTCTTCCTGTGACTTAGCTCCAGGTAGCACATCGACAGGCGTGCCCCCTTTTAGAATTACCAATGTCGGCAACGCCTGAAGGCCGACTTGTTGCGCTAGCTGGGAAGCAAGCATTTGCTGCTGATCACAATCAACTGTTGCCACCACCAAGTTATTCGGATATTGCTGCGCAAGCGCATCAAGAATATCAGCTTGCGCAAGACAGTTGGGCTCTTGTGCACTGAAGAAGGTCATTAATACGAGTTTTTCTGGATCCCCAGATGCTAAAACCTGTTGGATGTTTTCCGGTGTAAGTGAAATTTTATTTTCCATGTTCAAACCAGCTATGATATTTGGTTATTTATATGGTGACATCCTCATTAATTGCAAGGCAAATTTAAAATCTGATTACGCTGCTGATTTTCGACGACTACTTTTCGTTGAGGCACGCTTCCTCGACCTTTTTATAGAAAATGAAGGTTTCGAACCAGCTCTGCTGCTTTTTAGTCCAGTGAATAATGTACTGTCACTTACACAGGCACGCTCAATAAAACCTGCGATTTCCTTTTCAAGAGGGTTCATAAAAGTTTGGTAAGGCTGCTCTTTCATCGCAATTTTCGCCAGCTGCGATTCCCACAAAGCCGTTCTGTCAGGCAAAGAAACATCTTCAGGTAACGTCTTTATCAGAGCTACTCCTAGCTCTGTTGATCGGATACTCTTACCATTGCGTTGTAAAAATCCTCTTTTGAACAACAAGTCGATAATCCCGGCTCGGGTTGCTTCCGTGCCCAGTCCATCGGTTTCTTTTAGCACTTTTTTGATCTCAGTATTGGCGACAAACCTGGCAATACCTGTCATCGCACTTAGCAAGGTTGCTTCTGTAAAATGACTGGGTGGTTGGGTATGTTTCTCAATCACTTCTCCTTTAAAGCAGTGTAATAGCTCACCCAATTCTAACTGAGGCAAAATAACTTGTTTCTTTTCTTCTGTTTTGAATAACCGCTTAAAGCCTAGCTCTACGATTTGTTCTGCTTTTGCTACAAACACACCACCGGCAATTTCTAACTCGACTCTAGTCTCAGTATATCGATAGGCTGGATAAAACTGCGCAAGATACTGGGTACTTATCAATTGATAAACTTGCAGTTCATATTGACCTAACTGAGCCGTTTTTAATTTCTTTGCTGTTGGAATGATGGCGTGATGTGCCTCAACTTTAGCGTCGTTCCAGCATTTACTTTTCAGGCTGAGATTGGCGTCGGCCACCTTCTCTTCCGTTAGCCCTTGATTATTTAACGCAGCCCCAAGCACCAGGGAGGCCTCAGCGAAATGACCTGCCGGTAAATATCGATTATCAGAGCGGGGATACGTAATCAGTTTGTGCTTTTCATAAAGCGCCTGACAAACATCCAATACCTGCTTTGCGGACATACCAAATCGTTTGTTCGCATCAATTTGCAATGCAGACAAGTTGTAGGGCAAAGGGGGGTTATGCTTTTTGGGCTTTGCTTCTATTTTCTTGACTTGCGCATCTTGAGCATGGATCCTTGCTGCCACATTTTCAGCCAAACCTTTCACCAACACCCGGCCTTCTTCATCCATATATGGCTGGCAAGCTTCACTGGGTTTCCACTTCGCACTGAACTCACTTCCATCACTTTTTCGAACGTGGGCCAATACTTCAAAAAAGGGTTTAGACACAAAATTGCCGATTTCCATGTCACGCCTCACAACCAACCCAAGAACAGGCGTTTGTACCCTGCCAACCGAGAGCACGCCTTGAAAACCCGCTTTTTGTCCTACCAATGTATAAGCTCTTGTCAGGTTCATACCATACAGCCAATCCGCCCGCGCTCTGGCTAAAGCAGACACACTTAAAGGGACGAATTCCTGATTAGCACGCATTTGATTTAACGCTTTTTTTACCGCCGATGGGTTTAAGTCGCTGATCAGAAGTCGCTGAGTCGACTGTTTTTTACGCTCGGATAACTTCGCTTCCTGAAGCACCTCATCAACGAGTAACTGACCTTCTCTATCTGGATCGCCCGCATGGACCAGGCTGTCAGCCTGTTTGACAAGCTTTTTCACAATACTCAGTTGTTTTTTTGTTTTGGGCTTTGCCTTGAACTGCCAATGTTCCGGTACAATGGGCAAATGCGCCATTTGCCATTTCTTATATTTTGGATCATAGTCCTCAGGCGCGGCTTGTTCTAACAAATGACCAATACACCAGGTAACACAATCTCCATTGGCTAACTCAATATAGCCTTCATGTTTTTTGTGTGGTTTAGGTAAAACATCTGCGATAGCTCTGCCCAGAGAGGGTTTTTCGGCAATATAAAGTTTCATTCTTCAAACAACTGTATGTATTTACAGTTATGATAGTCAACTCTAACAGCAATTGCCAGCACCGAGCTTAACCGAACTGTCTAGAGTAATGTATCCAACCATGATCCACGGGCAAAAACTTAGGTTTTAAGCAAGTTCAATTGCTTGTGCTTTTGCTCCACAATATAGGTCATTGCACTCGCAGCTTGCTCTACCTCATCCGCAAAACCAGACAACTCAGCCGCCGCATCAGAAATACCCGTCGTGTTAGTGCTGATTTCCTCAGTCACCATACTTTGCTCTTCTGCTGCCGTCGCGATTTGTGTTACTTCATTCGAAATGCTACTTAACTCTCCCACTAAACTACTCATCAGCTCAGCAGATTCCTGGCAGTACGAAACCGCCTGCTCACCTTGGCTGACCGTTCTTTCAATGATATGCTCAGAGCCAGTCACTTCGCTCTGAAGGTTGTCGATCAGCTTGCTGATGTCATCCGTTGAAGCTTGTGTCTTTGAGGCCAGCGCCCTGACTTCGTCAGCAACCACAGCAAAGCCCCGGCCTTGCTCTCCAGCTCGAGCCGCTTCTATTGCAGCATTAAGTGCCAGTAGGTTTGTTTGCTCTGCAATGGCTCGGATCACATCCAGAATTTTGGAGATATCACCGCTGCGCTCAGAGACTTTACCGAATGCATTTTTGGCGTCTAAAACCTGCTCAGCAATTTCCTGCACGGTCTCTGTCGTTCTGACTATACTGCGCTCACTACTCTGGACCGTCTCAACAGCATGATTTGTACTCAAAGCCGCTTTTTCTGATGCCCTGGCCACTTCTGTCGCCGTTGCACTTAACTCGTTGATGGCAGTAACGACACTGTCTATTTCAAGATGCTGATTCGATACCTTGTTTTTGATATTGATCGCGGCTTCTGTGGTCTTATGTGATTGAGTATATGACTCCTCAGCCAACTCTTTGAGGTCAATAATCATGCTTCTTAGTTTTTCAGTGAAACGATTAAAGCCATGCGCCAGGGATATCAACTCAGCATGGTGGCTTACCTCAAGCTTATGAGTCAGGTCACCCTCGCTGGAGGCCAAACTCTCAACCCGTTCCTCAATATGAGTTAGAGGACCAACAATGGTATTGATCAATGCGAGCGCCAGACCCAAGGCAGCTGCAGCAACCAGAGTTCCCAACAGCAGCATCCAACGCCCTAATGAATTAGTCGATGCTTCAATCTGCTGTTCTATTTGGATTATTGAGGCCAATGCAACCTCCTTGGGCAATTCAATCACTAAAGACCAGGTTGTATTGGCAAGCTCAATGTCAATAGGGACCGCAATAGCAAGCATATCACCCATCTCACTAAAACCACCGGTCTGATGTAATTTCAGCAGTTTATCTGCCACACCTGAGTTAATGGATTCTTTCAGGGGCCTGGCAAGTTTATCGTAATGACTGGCACCCACTACCAAGCCTAGGTTACTGAGTAAAGTCACTTTCGCCTGGCCTTGGTAAAGAGAGTCGGATAACTCGTCTACTAACTGCTGGAAAATGGGTAAATTCACATCCACACCAACCAACCCCTGAAAACGCCCATTGATGTCTACCGGCACCGTTAGTGACGTCATCAGCATTTTGTTACCCGGAGAAATTTCATAAAGATAGGGTTCCATAATACACGGTGCAACACTGTCACGTGCGCACAGATACCATTCAGCCTCTCGCAAACCAAACTCGTTACGTTTATCTAAGTACTTGTCAGCTGCTGACTCAATTTGCTGCTGAGTAATGCCGCTTGAGTCGCGCGTGAAATATAACTCAAGAGTTCCCTCTCCCGGGGTCGAGTGACTCGCGCCTGATGCATGCTCCCGGTCTTGTTGGTCATAGCCGTTTGGCTCAAACTGCGCATACATGGAGGATACAAATTGATTTTGCTTTAATGCACCCGCTACCAGATCCCGTACCTGAGTGCGTTCGAGCGGGTCTTGGACAGAGGTTTCCTTCAATGCTCCAGCCAAAGTATAAGGCACACGATATGCCGAGTTTATAAACTCGGCAACCTGTTGCGCATAATATTGCCCCTTTGCAGTTAAGCCCGTTCTGATCTCTTGATATGCCAGCTCCCGAAGCTGTGCGCTTTGTACTTTGTTTTCTTTTTGCAGGTTCATCCACATAGTTGATACCAACAAAGCAACAAGGGTTGTAACCAAAGTAATAACAAACAGGATAAGCTTTTTCTTGATGGACATATGCTGCATATAAAACACTCACAAACAATTGTTTATTAGGGTAACTTTAGCAAAAGTTACGCTCTCTTGCGTATTCTAAAATGACAGCTTTAAGCAATTATGACTACACTATTCAGATATTTTTTTTACGCCAAATACAAATAGTGCATTATTTACACACTTGCCTAGCACTATAACGATGTGACGGGAAAAACGGTAGCTCAGTAGTTTTTATCGAATGGGTATACAAGGAGAGGAGCCGCCGCTTAAACGCAGCAGCGGCTCATATTTAGAAGGTGGCTTAGTCTTCCTCGATATTATCTTTGCCACGAGTCGACTCAATGCTATCTAACCTATGGTGGATAGCTGATTTAATTAACATGTAGCCACTGATAGGGGCGGTAATTAGTAAGAACATTGAGATGAGTATCTCTTTCACACTGACACCTTCACCGTAAAACCCATAGTAGGCCATGGCAGCAAATAGCAGACACGCCATACCCAGAGTGGTTGCTTTTGTTGGGCCATGCAAACGCATAAAGAAATCGGGCATTTTTACCAAACCGATCGACCCTACCAAAATCAGGCTACCGCCTAACAATAATAGTAATGAAATAACCCATTCCATCATTCGGTGCTCCTATTCAATGATATCGCCGCGCAGCAAGTACTTACAGACAGCCACTGTACTCACAAAGCCAAGCAAAGCTATCAACAACGCCGCCTCAAAATACAGCGACGTGCCCATATTCATGCCGTAAAGTACTATCAATGCAATGGTATTGATGTACATAGTATCCAAAGCGAGTATACGATCTGGAATGGAAGGCCCAACGACCAGTCGCCACAAATTTAGTAACAAAGACACACCGATCATCGCAAAGACAATCAAAATCACCGTCTCTAACATGCAAAGATCTCCTTAATGGGTTTTTCATAACGCGTTTTAATCGTGTCGATCAACTCAGCTTCGTCGTCCAAGTCAAGCACATGGATCAACAAATAACGTTGCTGCGGTTCAGCATCTTCCGCCATATCTTCAGGCCAAGGATAGACCTCGGCACTTACAGTGCCAGGTGTAAGAGACACTGTGCTGGCCAAAATAGTAATCGGCATCGACTGTGCTAAATCAATTGGCACTTTGATAAACCCGGGCTTCAGCTTTCGAGTTGGCCCCAGGATTTTAATGGCAACTTCGATATTTGCCATTAAGATGTCGTACAAAACCATCAACAAATATTGCAGTGCCTTGCCCGGTTTCAGTACCAAAGGCTGTTTAGTACGAAATGGAAAAGTAGCCAGCGGAATTGCGACAGCCAGAATAGCCCCCAAGATCAAATGTCCCGGTGCAACCGTGTTATTGAGCAATAACCACACGATAAATAACATCAGGCTGCGGAACGGCGTTGGCAACCATCTATATTTTGCTTCCAAACGCATTTAGTTTACTCCTCCCAACACGTCTTGCAGTAACCCGGTGAAATCATGTAACTCCTGAGCTGCCAGTAGCGCATATTCACTCAATGGACCCGCAAAAATCACCATTAACGGTGTGCACAATACCAGCAGCATCACAGCACAAAGTTGCGCAGGATGTGCCCGTTCCTGTTCGCTATCACCTTTACCTGTCTGATGCCAAAATACTGTGCTGCCCGCTTTTGAAACCGACACCAGAATAGCCAGGCTTGCCACAAGATAAACTAACCAAAACCAGTTCCCATAAGGTGCGTCCAGCGTTGATCTGAGGATCCAGACTTTACCTACAAAACCGGATAAAGGCGGCATACCAATCACGGCGACTGCAGCGACCAAGAATGCACCGCCAAGCAGTAACGGCTGTGAAACCGGGCGACCTGCAGTGATCCTATCTGCTACCTTACCTCTTTGTCGGGCAATTAGGTCTGCCAGCAGGAACAGTGCTGCACTGACCAAGGTCGAATGCACCAGGTAATAAATGGCTGCGGCACTACTTTGCACTGTTTGTACAGCGACCAGTGCAACCAAAGTACCAACAGATACAACCACCAGGTTGGCCACCATTTTTCTTAAATCCTGGCTAGCCAATACCCCTATCGCCCCCATCACAATCGTGGCAATCGCCAACCACCAAAGCCAGTTTTGCGCCATATGGCTCAGTTCACCGGCTTCTTCGCCAAAAATCAGCGTGTACACACGCATCATAGAGTACACGCCCACTTTGGTCATAATAGCGAACAATGCCGCCACCACAGGCATAGCCGTAGAATAGGTGTTAGGTAGCCACAAATGAAGAGGAAGTAATGCACCTTTAAGCGCAAATACGACCAACAACAACAGCCCGCCAATCTTGGCCAGATAAACATCGTCACCTTGCAGCTGTGTCACTTTTTGCGCCATATCTGCCATGTTTAATGTACCCAGCGTACCGTACAGGATCCCAAGCGCGATCAGGAAAACTGAAGAACCGACCAGATTCAGGATCACATACTGCAAAGCAGCACGTGTATTACGCTTATCACCACCGTGCATCAACAAAGAATATGACGCGATCAACAGGACTTCAAAGAAGACGAACAGGTTAAACGCATCCCCTGTCAAAAACGCTCCATTGACTCCCAAAACCAGGAAATGAAGAAGCGGGTGGAAAAAGCTGCCACGTTCATCGTCACCAGCGCAGCTATATAAGCCACATACCAGACCCAAAAAAGATGTCAAAGTAACCAGTAAAGCTGACAGCGGATCGGCAATCAGGACAATACCAAATGGTGCAGACCAGTTACCAATGGCATAAACAGACGTGCCATGCTCCTGCGTCATCAGCAGTAAAATTGCCGACGCCACTGTGGTGATCACGCCCATACCGACTGATACGATGCGACGGGCCCGGAGATTTTTGCCACAAGGTGGCATCAACATAAAAATAGCAGCCAGCATTGGCAGCAATACCGGCAAAGAAGTTAGATGCTGCGTCATGCTTTGCTTTGCTCCTTACGCTGTGAGCCAACATTACGCGAAGACGTGGTCACTTCACTGCCATTAACATGGTCGTTACCCAGATCAGCACGGCCCCGAATAGCCAGAATGACCACAAAAGCCGTCATTGCGAAACCTATCACAATTGCGGTCAATACCAGGGCCTGCGGTAAGGGATCGGCATACCCGTCGCTAAACCCCAAAACCGCCGCTTTATTCATGGTCAGTCTGCCAGATGCAAACAGAAATAAGTTAACTGCATATGACAGCATAGTGAGTCCCAATACCACAGGGAAGGTACGGGCTCGTAAAATCAGGAATACTCCGCAGGCCACTAACAGGCCCACACAAGATGAGTACAATAGCTCCATTAAATATTTACCTCTTCTTTAGGTGCATTGGCTGTCAACTTGCCTAGGCTCGCCAGGATCATCAAAGTTGCACCAACAACCGTAATATACACACCCAAGTCAAACACCAGCGCACTGGCAAGTTCAATCTCGCCAATTACCGGCAAATCAAAGTAATCAAACCAGCTGGTCAGGAACGGGCGGTCGAATGCCCAACTGCCCAAGCCTGAGATCATGGCTATAGCAATACCAGAAGCAATAATCTTGCGGTAGTTGAGTGTAAAGCGCTCTGAGATCCAGTTCGAACCGTGCGCAATGTACTGCAAAATAAAGGCAATCGCGGTAACCAGACCCGCAATAAAACCACCTCCAGGCAAGTTATGGCCGCGCAGGAAGATGTATACCGATACCAATAGTGCCAACGGTAACAAGGTCTGAGAAATAGAAGCTAACAGAATAGGGTAACGCTCTCTGGCCCAGGGGCGCCCCTCAGAATCACTACCAGGCATAAATAGCGGTAAATTGATCAAAAGCTTATAAATTCCCAGAGCAGCAATACCCAGTACAGTAATTTCACCCAAAGTATCAAAACCACGGAAGTCGACCAAAATAACGTTCACCACATTGGTGCCCCCTCCCCCAGTCTTTGCATTTGCAAGGAAGAAGTCCGAAATAGAGCTCAGTGGGCGTGTTATCAAGGCATAACAAATGCTGCCCACAATGACACCAATGGCAGAAGCAATACCCAAGTCACGCAAAACGCGAACCGAGCTACTCTCTTTAGGTGTTCTTTGCGGTAAGAAGAACAGCGCCAGCATCAACAGAATGATGGTGACAACTTCAACGGTTAGCTGAGTAAGTGCCAGATCCGGTGCTGAGAAGCGTGTAAACGCAACGGCAACCATTAGACCCACAACCGAAATCATCAACAAAGCAACCATACGAGTGCGATGCCAGATCACAGTACCAATTGCACCTATCATCAACAAGCCCGCACCAATGGCATTATGCACATCAATGGGGGTTGGTTTGTTTTCACCAACTAACTGGCTCATTTCAAACAGCGGCCAACCAGCGCTCAACAGCACCACCATTAACATCAACATTAAATAACGTTGCAAAGAGCCATTTTCTATCGCATCAATACGGGCTCGACTCCAGCCAACCACTTTAGACATGGTATGTTCAAAGCCTTTTTTGGCATTAATAGGCGGCAACGATGCCTGGAATGCAAACAAATAACGGCGCTGAGTATAGATTAGCAAACCACCGCACACGGCTATTCCGCTCATCAGCAGAGGTAAATTGAAACCATGCCAGATAGCAATCTCAAATTGCGGCGGATCGCCACCTAACACAGATGCAGAAGCAACATTTAGGATATCACTGACAATAAAGCCCGGGAACATGCCCACAATCAGACAGAGTGCAACCAGAACCTCGATCGGTACACGCATATAACGCGGTGCTTCATGAGGCTCTTTCGGTAAGTCAACGGGTTCACCATTGAAGAACACGTCATGGATAAAGCGAGCCGAGTATGCCACTGAAAAGGCACCCGCAATCGTTGCCAGAATTGGGATCAACCAGGACATTGAGCCAAGCAACTGCTGATGTAAGGTTTCCGCGAAGAACATTTCTTTGGACAAGAAGCCGTTTAATAACGGGACCCCTGCCATTGCCGCCGCAGCAACCATTGCCAGCGTCGCCGTGTACGGCATAAACCGCCACATGCCGTTGAGCTTACGCATATCTCGCGTGCCGGTTTCATGATCAATGATACCGGTTGCCATAAACAGTGAAGCCTTGAAGGTTGCGTGGTTGATGATATGGAATATGGCTGCAACAGTGGCCAATTCGGTATCCAGACCCAGTAACAGCGTGATCAAACCTAAGTGACTGATAGTCGAGAATGCCAGTAATCCTTTCAGATCATGCTTAAACAGCGCGATATAAGCGCCAACTAGTAAAGTTGCAAGCCCCGTGAGGCCAACCAGAATAAACCAAATTTCGGTGCCTGCCAGCGCAGGATAGAAACGTGCCAGCAGGAAGATGCCCGCTTTCACCATAGTCGCAGAGTGTAAGTAAGAACTTACTGGCGTAGGTGCCGCCATGGCATGAGGCAGCCAGAAATGAAATGGGAACTGCGCAGATTTAGTAAATGCGCCGAGTAATACCAAGATGAGCGCCAGCTCATATAAATCGTGCGCCTGAATAAGCTCGCGACTGGCCAAGATGATATCCAGGTCGTAGCTGCCAACAATGTCACCTAGCAGCAATAAGCCAGCCAGCAGCGCTAAACCGCCACCGCCAGTTATCGCCAGAGCCATTTTAGCGCCTTTTCGGGCTTCAGACTTGTGCCACCAATAACTTATCAACAAAAACGAGCTGATACTGGTCAATTCCCAGAACAGCCATAATTGCAGTACGTTGTTCGACATTACGATGCCCAGCATCGCCGTCATAAACAGCATTAAGTAAGCATAGAGCTTAGGCATGGAGTCGTTGCTACTTAAATAGTAACGCGCATAGAAGATCACCAAAATGCCGATGCCCAGGATCAGGAACACGAACAACAAAGACAAACCATCTAAGCGGAATGAGAGTTCTAAGCCCAACAACGGGATCCACTCTATGGTGGTCCGCAGCTGTTCATTGGCAAACACGCCGGGTGCCATGTAGCACGCCAACGCAAGTGCAATTCCGGGCGCAAGTAAAGTTACCGCAGTCGATTGATTGCGGGATAGTTTACCTGTTAATGATGAGAGTAAACTGCCTAATAAGGATAGCAAGGGTATCCAAAGCAATGTCATAAAGAAAACCTTTTATCTTCAATAACCGTAAATAAACGGAACAGCGCGCAGTGTGTAGCTAGTGTTATGCATAGACTATCTGATTTATTTTGCGCACGTTTTTATCACACATAACGCTTACCAGTTATACTTGATTAGTATTTGAGTTGTCTAGACTTTCGCGCTCTATACGCTGCCATTTTAGCCAACATTTACAAACAATTCAGATTAAATTCATAAATAAACTGGGCTTTTAACCCTTGGCAGCTAATTTAACCTGAATAAATCGCTGAAAGTCTGTGGGTTTATCACGCTGTTGCTGAAATGCCAATAACCAGAGTTCCTTGTATCGTGTGGACAAGGCCAGACTCTGATATTGCATGTTAGACATAGCCTGCTGGGGTTTAAAGGCAGATAACAGCCCAGCATCACAGCTTTGACTGGGGTACCACCCCTTAGGCGGTGTAGTACCAACATATAAGTTAGGTGCTTTATACCCCGGGGTTGCACATAACCATTGTGCTTTTGCCTCACCAATTGCATATTCATCCTCAAAACCACTGAAGTGCATCAGTTCATGAATAAACACGGCATAATCGCTGTTTAGGTTCAATGTCATTACGCCACGGCTGACATTCGCATCGCCATGTTTTGTCATCAGTACAAGATGATCGGCAGCGGACCAGTATGCGCTGCCGGGCAATACAGCAAGGTCACAAGAAGCAAACTTTTTCGCCTTGAGATTACACTGTAAATCAGACCCCATATACACAGGATCTGCAAAACAATAGCTACCCGAGTGGGGTAAGGGAGCCTCAAGGTATTGCGCTTTCAACTGTTGCAGCTTTTTAAGGCCCAGCCAGGAATCACTCAGCATGGCCACCCGACGTATGCACTTTGCATCATCCCAGTGAAGCTCATTCACCGTTCTGATAGTCAATTGCTGCAAATCATCTGATGCCAGCATGCTGGCAGAAGCGCCCTGCATAACCCGTGACAGCGTAAAATAAGGTTGCGGCAACGCGAATTGGGATGCTAACTCGTTAACCTCAGACACCGCTTGCGCCGCTGTTAGTGACTCCAATAAACGCAAACGTGCTTGCGCGGAGGTGGCCTCCCAATGCGCACTGGCAAGCAGGAGCGCCGTATCCAAGTCACCCTGTTCAACCAGTCGGATAGCCCATTCAAAAGCCGCCGAGGGCTCATCCAGCTTACGTAGCGTCATTACCGTGTCGTCAGACAGCTCAGGTAACAGCAGACCTGCTCGTCGGACATCAAGGAAAAAGCTCTGTGGACTGCGCTTAAGCAAAGAAAGCTGTGTCTGACGCGCGCTGGGAGAGTTAAAATGCCAGGGGTTAAAGGCGCTGCCCGCTATGAGTGTGCTACAGACCAGTACCACCACATAGCGAAGCATCAAGGCAGACATACTATCAGCCTACATCCGCCCGGTTCATTTCATCGGCGATAAGTTGCAATTCAAGACGAGCGTATTTATGTTCTACAAATTCGTAAACATTGGTAGCAAGGGCCAGTTTGAAATATTCAATGGCTTTTCCTGTTTTTCCCTCAGCCTGATAACGCTTAGCCAAATAAAAATAGGCCTCACACAGACGCTCTGCAAATTCCTGTTGCGATTTGACGCCATCTCCCACTTGCGCGAGAAAGGCCTGCTGAGACAACTCATTCAAATAAAGCTGGACCAATTGCGTTGCCCATTCATCATTATTCAAAGCCTGGCTGTGCTGTTTCAGGGCTGCTTTTGCCGCAACCGGGTCAACTTTAGATTCTGCAAGATAAAGCCACATCAGCCGGTATGGGTCCTGAGGCGAGCGTGCTAAGAAGGTTTCAAAGTCGCTGACAGCCAATGCCGGGCGTTCACCGTAATACAGCGCGATACCCCGATTTAAATAAGCGTACTCATGATCCGTGTTCAGCTCGAGCACCGCATCAAACATCTCGTAAGCGGTTCCATACTCTTGGCGCAATGTGTGGTGTATGCCCAAAAAATTGTATACTTCTGCCAAGTCTGGCTTCAACTTAACTGCACGATTAAAGTCGATACGTGCCAGCGTGGATAATCCCAGACTGTCATACAGCATGCCACGGTTATAAAACAACTGCGCTTGTTGCTCATTATCCAGTGTTTTATTTTGCAACAGCTCACTGTACCTGGCGATGGCAATTTCATTACGAAAATTAGCAGCCAGTGGCACGGCAAAAGGCACCGTCACGTTGGGCATATCCACCGCCTGCTGAGTTGACTGACACCCGAGTAAGCTCAGACATAGCAAAGGTAATAATAACAGTCTCAATCTATTTCCCCTTTTTGGGCATGTTGCGAATTTCTGATCCGCTTGTCGCTACTACTGTCGAGCAAATATTAAAGCATAAAAAAAGGGGCCATTCAGCCCCTTTCATCGAAACTCATTGTTTCTTTGTCAGATATTACTCAGCAGCAGGTGCTGCATCTGACTCTAGTGCTTCTTTAATGCTCAGACGCACACGACCCTGACGGTCTACTTCAAGTACTTTTACTTTCACTTCCTGGCCAACAGACAGGTGATCAGCTACGTTGTTTACGCGCTCTTTGCTGATCTGTGAAATGTGTACCAGGCCATCTTTACCAGGCAGTACGTTTACGAATGCACCAAAGTCTACGATACGGTTTACTTTACCGGTGTAGATAGTACCTACTTCCAACTCAGCCGTAAGCGCTTCGATGCGAGCAATCGCTTCTTTAGCACTGTTACCGTTAGTTGCAGCAATCTTAATGGTACCATCGTCTTCGATTTCGATGGTTGTATCCGTTTCTTCAGTGAGCTGACGGATCACCGCGCCACCTTTACCGATTACGTCAGCAATCTTCTTCGGTGGAATGTTCATGGTGTAGATACGAGGTGCGAACTCAGACAGGTCCTGAGATGGGCTAGCGATTGCCTGATCCATCACGCTCAGGATATGCAGACGTGCTGCTTTTGCCTGACGCAGTGCGATCTGCATGATTTCTTTTGTGATACCTTCAATCTTGATATCCATCTGAAGTGCAGTTACACCCGCGCTGTTACCCGCAACTTTAAAGTCCATGTCGCCTAGGTGGTCTTCGTCACCCAGGATGTCAGAAAGAACAACAAAGTCTTCGCCTTCCTTAACCAGACCCATCGCGATACCCGCAACAGATGACTTGATTGGTACACCTGCATCCATCAGAGCCAGTGACGTACCACATACAGACGCCATTGAAGACGAGCCGTTTGATTCAGTGATCTCAGAAACCACACGCACAGAGTACGGGAATTCTTCAAGGGTTGGCATAACCGCTTGTACACCGCGCTTAGCCAGGTTACCGTGACCAATTTCACGACGCTTAGGCGAACCGATGAAACCTGTCTCACCCACACAGAATGGAGGGAAGTTGTAGTGCAGCATGAAGTGATGCTTCTGCGTGCCAATCAGGTTATCCATCATTTGTGAATCGCGTTCTGTACCTAAGGTAGCAGTAACCAAAGCCTGAGTTTCACCACGCGTGAAGATGGCTGAACCGTGTGTACGTGGTAATACGCCCGTCATCACGTCAAGCGCACGAACCATGTCTGGTTCACGACCATCGATACGTTTTTCACCTGCAATGATGCGGCCACGTACGATTTTCTTTTCAAGTGAACTAAACAGCTTAGATACTTCTTGCTCGTCCAGCGCTTCGTCTTCAGCCAGCTCAGCGGTCAGCTTCTCGACAACTTCTGCTTTTGCCTCGCTTAGTGCGTCTTTACGTGCCACTTTATCAGTGATGCGGTAAGCGTCACCTACTTTTTGCTCAGCGATTGCTGCGATTTTGTCAGACAGCTCAACATTTTTCTCTGGTGCAGCCCAGTCCCAAGCCGGCTTGCCCGCTTCTGCAGCGAACTCGTTAACAGCCTGAATGATAGCTTGTGATTGCTCATGACCATATACAACCGCACCCAGCATTTCTTCTTCAGTCAGAATTTCAGCTTCTGACTCAACCATCAGTACAGCACCTTCGGTACCAGCAACAACCAGGTCAAGTTTACTTTGCTCAAGTTCAGTCACTGACGGGTTCAGTACGTACTGACCATCAGTGAAACCAACACGTACGGCGCCGATTGGACCATTGAACGGCACGCCAGAAATCGCTAGCGCTGCAGAAGTACCAATCATAGCAACCATGTCTGGTTGAATTTCAGGGTTTGAAGATACCACTGTCGCGATAACTTGTACTTCGTTTACGAAACCATCCGGGAATAAAGGACGGATTGGACGGTCAATCAGACGCGCGATCAGTGTTTCATTGTCTGAAGGACGACCTTCACGCTTCAAGAAGCCACCAGGGATACGGCCTGCCGCATACATTTTTTCCTGATAGTTAACTGTCAGAGGGAAAAAGTCCTGACCAGGTGCAGCTTCACGCTTACCTACAACAGTGACAAGTACAGAGGTGTCGCCAATGCTGGCCAAAACGGCACCATCAGCCTGGCGCGCAATGGCACCAGTTTCTAGGGTTACTGTGTGTTGACCCAGTTGGAATTCTTTAATAATTGCTTGCACAAATATCTTCCTTACAAAAATAACATACAAGCGCCAACAACGACCAATTACAGTCTTAAGGGGACTAAAGAGACTAATAACCATTTGATAAAAAAGATTAAACCAAACAGAGCTAGATGATCCGCTTAAGCACTACAATTGGCTGCAGACTTGGCGCTGAACCCCCAGAATGGCGGCTCGGGCATAAGTATACTGAGTATATACCCACAAAAAAAGGGGCGATTTAGCCCCTTTTTTCTTATCGGATAAAAATCCGACAAATAATCAAGTTCTTAGCGACGTAGGCCAAGCTCTTTGATTAGTGCAGAGTAACGCTCTACGCTCTTACCTTTAAGGTAGTCAAGCAGGTTACGACGCTGGCTTACTTTACGTAGCAGACCACGACGTGAGTGGAAGTCATGCTTGTGGTTAGCGAAGTGACCTTGTAGCTTGTTGATATCAGCAGTTAACAGTGCAACCTGAACTTCAGGAGAACCAGTGTCGCCTTCTGCGCGTGCGAATTTTGCTACGATTTCTGCTTTTTCTTGATTGCTTAGTGACATAATAAACTCCAATTGTTTAAGTAATGCTTCAGCCGATCACTAATTCAGCCAAAGCGACAAAGCGGGCGGCATTGTATCAGCAATTACCCCCGCTGACAAAAAATTTTATTGTGCGCTGGATAACGCCCGCTTGGCCTTAAGATGCCCGTGCTGATTGCGCTCGCCAATCCCGACAAAACGACCATCAGCCACCACTTTCAACACGCCCTCAGGCAGCTCACCGACGACCACTGTCTGACCATGACTAAATGCCACGCCCTGCTCTGCACTGATCTCAACTGCCGGTAAATCCACCAACGCCGTATCCATAGGGAGCAACAGTGCATCAATGTATGTCGAAGGCGGCAGATCTTCCGCTTTCGCCTGCTGGAGTTTTTCTTCCAGTTCCTCAAGCGTGATCATTTTATCACTGGGATAATGACCCACTTCAGAGCGATGTAACATAATGACATGTGCACCACAGCCCAGCTTCTCACCCAGGTCGTCCACTATAGTGCGAATGTAAGTCCCTTTCGAGACATGCACCGTCATCTGGATCTCTTGCACATGTTCGTCATATTCATCCAAAGTGATCGAATAAACGTTGATCTTGCGACACTTACGCGGCACTTCGATGCCCTCACGGGCATACTTGTACAAGGGCTGACCCTGATACTTTAGCGCGGAATACATCGACGGATACTGATCAGACTCCCCCAGGAAACTGGCAACATCTTGCTCCAGTTGCGCTCGGGTGATCTGCACAGGGCGTGTTTCGACCACTTCACCATCGGAGTCTGAAGTTGTTGTACGCTCGCCTAACTTGGCACGTACGACGTAAGTTTTGTCAGTATCTAGCAGAAACTGGGTAAACTTAGTCGCTTCACCAAAGCAGATTGGCAGCATGCCCGTTGCCAACGGATCCAATGCGCCTGTGTGGCCGGCTTTTTGCGCAAAGTAAATGCCTTTGGCTTGTTGCAGCGCTTTATTCGAGGAGATCCCCTGAGGCTTATTAAGCAGCACTATCCCATCTATCGGGCGGCCTTTACTACGACGCGCCATCAGGCTTCTCCGTCGTCGCTTTTGGTATCTGACTGCGCTTCGTCACCACGCTTTTCATTGTCTTTGCGGATCACTTCATCAACCAGGTTAGAGATACGCATCCCTTCCATCAGGGAGTTGTCCAGCACAAAACGCAGTTCAGGCATGATCCGCGCGCGGATCCGTTTGCCCAGCAAAGAACGGATATAGCCTGTGGCTTCATTCAGAATCGACAGGTTTTCTTTGGTTTTGTCATCGTCACCACCAAGCACAGTGATAAAGACCTTGGCGTAAGACAGATCGCGTGATACTTCTACAGCCGATACAGTGACCATGCCTAAGCGCGGGTCTTTAATTTCGCGCTGCAAAATCACGGCAATTTCTTTCTGGATCTGTTGTGCAACACGATCAGTACGAGAAAATTCTCTCATTTTCACCACTTCAATTTAATCATTAAAACGGGCAATGCATACAATCGCCCACTAGAGGAAACACAAACACAAATGGGGGCTAACGCCCCCATTTCAAGGTTGAACCCCGACTGACTTACAACGAACGCTGTACTTCAACGGTTTCGAATACCTCGATTTGGTCACCGACCTTAACGTCATTATAGTTCTTAACGCCGATACCACACTCCATGCCGTTACGAACTTCTGCCACGTCATCTTTGAAGCGACGCAGTGATTCAAGTTCACCTTCGTAAATAACAACATTATCACGCAGTACGCGGATAGGTGCGCTACGTTTAACCACACCTTCAGTAACCATACAACCCGCAACCGAACCAATCTTAGGCGACTTAAATACGTCACGTACTTCAGCCAGACCAATGATCTCTTGCTTGAACTCAGGTGCCAGCATACCTGACATAGCCTGCTTCACTTCTTCGATCAGATCGTAGATTACGCTGTAGTAACGCAGATCCAGGTTCTCAGCTTCAATCACTTTACGAGCAGATGCATCAGCACGAACGTTAAAGCCAACAATGATTGCGTTAGAAGCTGCAGCCAGGGTTGCGTCAGTTTCAGTGATACCACCCACGCCGCTACCAACGATCTTCACTTTCACTTCGTCCGTAGACAGTTTAACCAAAGAGTCAGAGATGGCTTCGATTGAACCCTGTACGTCAGCTTTCAGTACCACGTTCACTTCTGACACATCGCCTTCAGTCATGTTGGTAAACATGTTTTCAAGCTTCGCTTTTTGCTGACGCGCCAGTTTCACATCGCGGAATTTACCCTGACGATATAGTGCAACTTCACGTGCTTTACGCTCGTCTTTAACTACTGTGGCTTCGTCACCCGCAGCTGGTACACCTGACATACCCAGGATTTCAACCGGAATTGAAGGACCTGCAGTCGTAATGTCTTTACCGTTTTCGTCCTTCATTGCACGAACACGGCCATATTCCAGACCACACAGTACGATATCACCCTGGTTAAGTTCACCAGACTGAACCAGTACAGTGGCAACCGGACCACGACCTTTATCAAGGCGAGATTCGATAACCACACCTGATGCCATGCCTTTGTGCGCCGCTTTCAGCTCAAGCAATTCAGACTGCATCAGGATAGCTTCTAGCAGGTCATCGATGCCCAGACCGGTTTTCGCAGAGATATGAACAAACTGCGTGTCACCGCCCCACTCTTCAGGAATAACGTCCAGCTGAGCCAGTTCGTTTTTAACACGATCCGGGTCAATACCTTCTTTATCCATTTTGTTTACTGCGATGATCAGAGGTACTTCTGCCGCTTTCGCGTGTTGTACCGCTTCTTTAGTCTGTGGCATTACACCATCGTCAGCTGCAACAACCAGTACTACGATATCCGTGGCTTTGGCACCACGTGCACGCATTGAGGTAAACGCTGCGTGTCCCGGTGTATCCAGGAAGGTGATCATGCCGCCTTCAGTTTCAACGTGGTATGCACCAATGTGCTGGGTAATACCACCGGCCTCGCCTGCTGCAACCTTCGCTTTACGAATATAGTCCAGCGTTGACGTTTTACCGTGGTCAACGTGACCCATAACCGTAACAACTGGAGCACGTTGCTCAAGCGCTTCACTTTCGTTACGCTCGCTCAGTACTTTTTCTTCCAGCTCGTTTTCTTTAACCAGAACAACCTTGTGACCCATTTCTTCAGCCACAACCTGCGCGGTTTCCTGATCGATGACCTGGTTAATAGTAACCATTTCACCCATCTTCATCATGGTCTTAACGACTTCAACGCCTTTCACCGCCATGCGTGATGCCAGTTCCGCAACAGTGATTGTTTCACTGATACGAACTTCCTGCTTCACTTCACTTACCGGCTTCTTAAAACCATGCTGTAGTGAGGTAGGCGCTTTTAGCTTGCCTTTTTTACCCTTACCGCGCGCTGGCTGAGCCACTTTTTCAGCTGGCTTTTTCTTCTTCTTACGACGCGCACTTTTTTCTTCCTGTGCATCTGACTCGTCTTCTGCTTCACGCGCATAAGTCGACGTCGTAAGGTGGTGATCTGCAGAAGCTTCGCGACGTGCACGCTCTTCTTCTTCAGCTTTCCAGCGGGCTTCATTCTCTTCGGCTAAACGCTTTGCTTCTTCAGCTTTACGCTTGGCTTCTTCTTCTGCTTTCTGTAGGGCAGCTGCTTCTGCTTCTTTGCGCAGACGCTCTGCTTCTAGTTTCTCTTTCTCTTGTTGGGCGCTATCCACTTCTTCACTCTGCTGTTCTTTCGCTTGACGTTCAGCTTGCGCTGCACGTTTTGCCTCATCTTTAGCCTTGCGCTCAGCTTCCTCTTTTGCCTTACGCTCAGCTTCCTCTTGTGCCTTACGCTCGGCTTCTTCTTTGGCCTTTTGCTCAGCTTCTTGCTGAGCCTTCAACTCTGCTTCTTTGCGCGCAGCTTCCTCTGCAGCGAGTCTTTCCTGCTCTTTTTGCTGCTCGATTGCGCTCTTTTTAACGTAAGTGCGCTTTTTACGTACCTCGACCTGAACGGATTTTGCTTTGCCATGAGAGCCAGTCACACTTAACGTGCTCTTGCTCTTGCGTTGCAAAGTCATACGCTCCGGTCCATCAGAACCGGTACCACCATGCTGCTTACTTAAATGGTCAAGCAATTGTGCTTTCTCGTTTTCAGTAACATGGTCGCCAGTGGCTTTGGTGATCCCTGCATCTGCCAACTGCTGGAGTAATTTATCAACAGTTGTACCAATGTTTTCGGCTAGTTTCTCTATGCTCACTTCTGCCATATTATGCGTTACCTCCCGTTAATAAACTACTATTGCTCACTAAACCAGCAAATATTACGTGCGGCCATGATAAAGTCACCCGCCTGTTGCTCAGATAATTCAGTGATTTCGACTAATTCGTCAATGCCTTGCTCAGCCAGGTCTTCCAACGTGATTACCCCTTTGCTGGCCATTACGAACGCCAGGTGGCGATCCAGACCTTCCAGGTTTAATAAATCGTCAGCTGGTTCTGCCCCTTCAAGGCTTTCTTCGTCGCGTAGCGCTTTGGTAGTCAACGCATCTTTTGCACGCTTACGCAGCTCTTCAACTGTGTCTTCGTCCAAACCATTAATTTCCAGGAACTCAGCTACAGGAACGTAGGCCACTTCTTCAAGTGTTGAGAATCCTTCGTTAATCAACAAGGTTGCGAAATCGTCGTCGATGTCCAATGCTTCGGTGAACAGATTAATCAGTTTGTCAGACTCTTCCGCGCTCTTGCGCTCCATGTCTTCCACTGTCATCACATTCAATTCCCAGCCAGTCAGCTGGCTGGCAAGACGTACGTTCTGACCGTTACGACCAATCGCTTGTGCCAGATTGTCGGCTTCTACTGCAATTTCCATCGTACGCGTATCTTCATCCATGACAATAGATGCCACTTCTGCAGGCGCCATGGCGTTGATCACGAATTGAGCCGGGTTGTCATCATACAATACGATATCAACACGTTCGCCACCTAACTCGGTAGATACAGCTTGAACACGCGCACCGCGCATACCCACACACGCGCCGACTGGGTCAATACGTTTGTCATTTGATTTTACCGCAATTTTAGCACGCGATCCCGGATCACGCGCAGCACCTTTGAGCTCGATCATCTCTTCGCCGATTTCTGGCACTTCAATACGGAACAGCTCCATAAGCATTTCAGGCTTAGAGCGTGTTACAAAGAGCTGTGCGCCACGTGCTTCTGGTTTAACAGCGTAAAGCAGACCACGGACACGGTCGCCCGGGCGGAAACTTTCACGCGGTAGCATATCTTCGCGGTAAATCACGGCTTCTGCGTTATTACCCAGATCCAGTACCACAGTATCGCGTGATGCTTTCTTAACCACACCTGTTACCAGCTCACCTTCCTGATCTTTGTAGGCATCAACAATCAGTGCACGCTCAGCTTCACGTACTTTTTGAACGATAACCTGTTTAGCCATCTGCGTTGTGATGCGGTCGAACTGAATTGATTCGATCTGCTCTTCAACAAAGTCACCCAGCTGAATGTCAGGCTCTTCAACCTGTGCTGCTTCAAAAGTGATCTCTGCGTACGGATTTTCCAATGAGCCATCTTCTTGTGGGTTAACCACCATCCAACGACGGAAAGTGTCATACTCACCCGTTTTACGGTCAATAGATACGCGTACTTCGATCTCACCATCATGTTTCTTTTTGGTGGCCGTCGCTAGTGCGAACTCTAATGCTTCAAAAATCTTTTCTCTTGGGACTGCTTTTTCATTGGAAACAGCTTCTGCAACCAATAATATTTCTTTTGCCATAGTTATTGCCTCGCTTGCCCTTTTTTCCTTCGCACCTAACTTTTAAAATTTTGCGATCATGTTCGCGCGCTCGATGTTGCTGAGCATAAGGTGATGCTCCTGGCCATCGACGGTTAGCGTGATCATATCGCCATTAACTGCAACCAAGTCACCTTTGAAATTACGGCGACCTTCTTGTGGAAGCTTAGTACGCAAACGTACTTCTTCGCCCACTGCCTGCTCGTAATGAGCTTGTTTGAATAATGGTCTGTCTACACCAGGTGAAGACACTTCCAGGTTATATTCATTTGTAATGGGGTCCTCGACATCCAGAATGGCACTGACCTGACGACTCACATCCGCACAATTATCTACATTGATACCATTTTCATGATCGATGTAAATGCGCAGTGTCGAATGACGACCGGCTTGCATCACTTCCAGACCGAGCAACTCGAAGCCACAGGCTTCAACAGCCGGCTCTAACATAGTCGTTAATTCTTGCTCGAGTTTTGTCACAAATTACCTCCATACAAACAAAAAAAGGGCCTAAAAGCCCTAATGATTCAGCTGTTTGCTTCTGGGCTGGGCTGAATTGCTTAGCTCCAGATACAACAACGCCCCGAACCAAGCGGGGCGTCACACCAAAAACAAACTGTGTGGCCAGTGGCCGAGCTTGGTTGCGGGCTGTATCAGCCTAAATTAAGCGAATGCTTAAACGCAAAACGCGCATTACAAGGAATGCGCGAACTGTAAGAAACGACAACATTTCTTAAGCTTGGTTGCGGGAGCCGGATTTGAACCGACGACCTTCGGGTTATGAGCCCGACGAGCTACCAGGCTGCTCCATCCCGCGTCAACGTGCAGCCAAGGCTGCATCAACTGGCGTGTATTATAGAGAGAGTTGTATTAATACGCAACCTTAGATAGGACCTTTAACTAAAATGCCTAATGTGATGGCGCAAATACATCATGCACGCACGGCTCGATAAACACCGCCCCCCCAACAAATCAGATCGAGAATAACTTAACATTACAATAAAAAGAATCGGGAATAGCGAATACAAGCATCGAAATTAACTTATAAAAAACCACTCATTCACAATATTTTACCATTTAGCTTGTTCTTAAAAGTTAAACATCTATACTGGCGGCCCATCGAGTTAATATAAAATGATGGAGAACCAATCATGAAAAAGGCATTTATAGGCGTCTCGATGACAGCGCTAACACTACTATCCTTTAACACCCTCGCGAATAGCTGCGAAGGGTTTGGCCCACAAACCCCCCGTGATATCGATCAGCTGCATGGAGAGAACAAACGCGTATTTTCACTCGCACCGCCTGCCAGCGAAATGAACTTATGTAATATCCACTTTCATAAAAACGCAGAGCATAAGGCAAAAGACTTTTCTGTTTTTGCGGGCAATGGCAAGTACGGCGGCTATCAGTGTAATGCCACCAGCAGCCTGACAGAGGCTGAATTACGGGCACCAAAAGGTAAGGTCTGTAAAAACGTAAAACCAGGTGACACCATAGAAGTGCATTGGGTACACAGTTCGTGTGACGTTACCCCCGGAAAAGGCTTAGGCTCTTGTTTGAGTAATGAATGTGCTAACCCGGACCTGCGCGTTGAAACTCAGGTTTTCCTCGTCGTAAATGATGAAGAGGCGCTAGATTTTAATGATTTAAGCTATGACGGTAACATAGTCAATGGGTATCATCAGGCAAAATATATCCCACAGACCACAGGCAAGCCTGTTGAATTCCTGGGCTCAACAACCGGACCAAGCTACAACGACAAGCAATGTTCACCGCTTCAGGTCACCTGGAGTGTCAGACCAGCTTGTGCGAAAGTTGATATCAATAGCCTGGCACAATGGTGTGAAGACAATGTGTTCGAAGAAGATCACGCCCACGGTGTCAGACAACTAGTCACCGATCCGAAACTCCTCGCTCCGATTAAATAAACCCAAGCAGGCTACCAGTCATTCCACAGTGTACATCTGGTAGCTTTTCTGTCGCTCTGATAGTGCAATATTCAGGATAAAGTTTGCGCTACAGAATAATGTCTACCTATACTGATAAAGCTGGTGCACGCTCCCTTGCTTTTTCAGCGTGCTCCATCACAACTTTTACCCAAGTTACTGTAGAGCTTGATGACCTGTCTTGACGGGCCAAGTCGTTGGGTCTGCACAATTGCTTGAGCAAATGGATTCGCTCTAATCGTACGTGGAGCGATTATGAGTATTTCACCTTATCAGTACCAGCTATTAAACCAATCTTTTACGACTCTGAAGCCCAATTTTCACTGCTTCTGTGTTAGCTTGTATAATAAACTAAAGCAGCGTCAGGTTACCATGGCTTTGCCCGAGTCTGAGCGGCATGTGCTGTCGCTTGAATATCGGTTACATGACTTTATGCAACAATGTCTGGTGCACTTACCCAGGCAGCAGGAGTTAACCCGCTTTTTGCACCAACAAAGTATCCTGATTGCGGCACTTGCCCCCTCGGTAAACGACATCACTACCTTCTGCAATAGTCTACTGGAGATCCTCAAACTCCATTTGGGCGCACAGTTTACGCTGGCCGTACGCAATGCGTGGAAACGGGCACTCCATGTGTTTGCCAACATCATCAAATCAGAACTGTTTGGCATTTCAAATGTCGTCGAGCTGGCGCATTATCGCAATCAGGCCAAAGCCCGTTTACGCCCCTAGCGCCTGGCTAACCAGCAATAATGACAAGCGCCTGGTAAGACAGTAAACTGAGATCAATTGGATTGATTTTGGATACTTATATGAAGCGTTTTTTAATTTTCGGTATCAGTTTAGTCGCACTGTCAGGCTGTGATTTTCTTGGTGACTCTAAAACTAAGATTGAACAACAATACCTGGCAAATAATCAGGAGCTGGAGCTGGTCATTGAAGATATTCGTGCACATGGCCTGGAAGCGATGAGTCAGTCAGCCGAAGCGGGGACTCTGGCCAGTTGTGTAGCTAAGCAACTGAATGGCGACCCTATGGGCGCCATGATTGAAGTTGAAGGCGCACTGCAGGACAGTGCCAATCTGGCAGATTTAATGGATACCATCACTGGCTTGGCCGATCAGGAGCTTTCTATGGAAAGTTTGCCGAGTTTACTACAAGCAGGTGCGGACACCATGTCTTATCTGAAAACGCTGCTGGCAAATTATGAGCTGAGTGAACTGCAACAACAAGTACAAACGCTACTTGAGCAGGGTCAGAGCAAAAGTGAAGACATCGGCACACATCTGAGAAATTTAGTCGAACAGTGCCAATAAAACAGATACCTGCAGGCTAGCTTCGGCTAGCCTGCTGCGTTGCGGGGGTTAAAACAAACGCTGCCAGCGACGTTTTTTATTGCGTACTTTGTGGACCCAGTTAACGTTTATGGTGGTTACAGCCAACACGTCACGCTTGGTTTTAGATATTAACTCGTAACTGACACTTTCCGTAGAACCAAACGCCAGTAAGTACTCAAAATGACTCACATTAGCCCAGCACTGCAAAATTTTCTTTGAGTTACTGTCTCTAATGCAATAGTCACCCACTTGCGGTGCAGAGATTGAAAATGTCACATCAGTGTAGCAAGTTCTTCCTTTATGTAGCGCAACACACTTGTTGGGTGCGGCTTGTAATATCCCTTTCCTATCGTCTGGTGTCGCGGCTTGCGCGGTTGAAGCCATACACAGCACGCCGATAGTCATAGCTGAAGCGAGTCTAAAATACATATTTCACTCCAGTAAACAGTACTCTGGCGTGATTCGATTCCAGCAATGGGCTATCTTTAGCTTCACTGGAGCCGACCAAAAATGACATACCTGCACTAAATTCCCAGTCCTCAGCGATCGGATAACTTAGCTGAGCCTGAACGAAGGCTGACGCTCCACTACCCGGTTCATACGGTGTCAGATAATCGTTTCGCTCAGCCTCAGTGACGCCATAGAAGTAGTTATTGAAATTACTGGAGTAATAATTAGCACCAAAGTTGAGCCATAAATCCCAGTTACGCAGCTCAAAGTTACGCGTCGCTTCAAGATGGAATACCCAGCCATTAGTATCGCCAAATACATCATAAACCAGTTCGGCCACTGCCAGATACTCACCCACAGAGCGATAATAGGCGACACCAAGTGATTGATCAGGATCCCTGTCCCTGATCCCTTTCAACTCTTTAACGACCGGATCTTTGGTGTCAAAGTACCCCGTTTCTGTGAAAGCCAGCTGATAGCTGCCATAAATGATATCGAGTCCCCACTCTTCTTCCTGAATGAATTGGTACCCAATGTCAGAGCCACCAAAAAAGTCTCCAGAGTAAGTAACCAGATAAAAGTTTTTGTATTGTAGTTTGATGTCAGCTCGCAAGGTAGGTGGTGCCGGAGAGTTATCTGCGCCAACCAACTTAGGGAGTACCATATCTGCATAGAAAGCACCGATACTCAGTTGCCACTCTAGTCCATTGTCTTCAAGAAAATCTTCATCCGGATCACCTGAGTGGTCATCGGCAAAAGCCTGATGTGACAAGCAAAACAGCACAGCAGAAAGTAACTTTATAATTTTCATCGTTATTGTGGCTTTTTTATGTGCCTAAATTCAGTCCCCATCATACCTGAGCTCTACCTGGACAACAAGACAGCGACAACAAGATTTTATTTAACTATAAATTAATTCAAACGTAACAAAAAGCTTCTTTAATTCCCAGTGCTCGGATAGAGCTTACATTCTAACTATGGAATAACACTACAATGAAAAAGCTATTATTACTCTCTGCCCTGACACTAACCGCCAATGGCGTACAGGCATTCAGTCAGGAAACACATAAGCGCATCGTTATCGATGCCGTCAGCTACATGGCGCAAAACCCCTCAACGACACAATTCGCTAAACTTCAGGCTTACGCTCAGTCACACGGTATGAGCGTGACTCAGCTTGCCGAAGTAATGGGGCAAGCCGCCTATGATGTTGATGACTTTGAAGATACCTTCTTCTGTGGCGCCATTACCGGCGACTGTGTACAGGCACCTCTGTGGGGCGCGGCTAAAAGTATTGTCAAATACACCAGCTACTGGCACTTCCAAAATCACACTCAAGGTGCAGATGTCCATGGTAACGATTTTGGTGGATATAATTATGACAAGCTTACAGTCTGGGGCACTATCGACAATATGGCAGCTACTTGGTTAAAAGGCGACTACCTGGATGATGGAAAAGGCGGTGAAACAGGCTGGTTCAGTGCTGACGACAGCGAATATGACAGCTATGGCATCACTGAAAAGAACTATCGTATAGGCAGCCACTCAACCTATAACATGTATGATGACTTTGAAGAAATGCCGTTCCAGCCTATCGATAACCTTGGCCAGTACTGGTACCAAAGCTACCTGCAAAACGGGAACCCACAGATCCTGGGTTTTGTATTTCATACCACAGATCTGTTGCAGCCCCACCATACCTGGACCACCTCAGACCTTAACCATGCTGGTTGGGAATCCTGGGTGAAAGACTATTATGATCAGGAAAACCTCAATAATTTGAGCTTAGTAAAACAAGCCATGGCCAGCTTTTCTGCACCTGATGCGGCCAATCAAGATATTCGACCTCTACTGACACAAGGCGGTGCTTACTCTTATTCGCAAGGCGGGATCGTGTTGAACTCAGAAGATCACTATGATCGAGTAACAACTGCACGTCAGGTTATTCCCCATGCAATTGCCATGGTCGTACATATGCTTAATCATGCGATGGTAGCGCGTTAATGTATTACCTTGTATTACTCCTGGCAGGCTGTTTAAGCCTGCCATGTTGGGCATCACTGACTCAACTCACTAAACCAGAACTGGCGCTGATGCAGTCATTGTATCAACAGCAAGATCGTCCGCTTTCAAACGCTGAGCTTAATAGGCACTTGCTCGAAAACCAGTTCCTTCTGGCAATCGCACGCCAGCTTAATCCCGAATTACTGGTGCGACAATCCAGCGTTGGGTTTGATAACGACTATCATATCCGTCGCCTGATGGTTACCTTGCTCACACAGCAATTCCCTGCGTTGAAATCAATACCCAAAAAGCAAATAACAGCACCAATTGATAGAGCAACATTATCTGAATTACTCGGCACCTATCCGGCTGACGGTCAGTATCAAACACAGCAACTTACACACTGGGCGAATATCACCTTACTTGAGATGCCCAGAGTCACGTTAAGCCAGCTAATCTCCAGCCAATCTATGCAGAATCGCTTTCGTCTTCACCAGGGTGATACTGAGTTACTCGCTCGCTTGCTAAACGAGCGCGCTTATTATGCAGATTTAACTGCTGCCGCAGCGCCTTTACTGGCAACAAACGGATTAACGCTTACGCGCCTGGAAACACTGGCAAAAGGAGAGCTTTTGCGACCGCCCATGCTGGCGTTTATGGGAATAAAAGCACAACTACATGGTGAGCGTAGCGCCTATCTTGAGCAGATCCGAGCCGATATTTCTGCTGCTGATATTCAGCGCTATTACAAACGCCACCGCGATGACTTCAAATACCGACATCAACTTTCCGCGCTGGCTGTACGCTTTGATAGTCAGGATGAGGCAAAGCACTTCTATAACCAGGCGCAACGCAAAAATCCGTTAGCGGCGTTAAAAGCGGCCAAACGTCACAATGAATTTACCGCCGATAACACCGCTGTTTTGACCACCATTACCCGTGAACATACGCACCGCTGGCTTACCCAATTGGCGTTTAGCAGCCAGCCTGGCAAGGTGACCACGCCGGTACGTACACCTGCAGGGCGCTGGGCGGTTGTTTATACTGAACAACCTCAGTATGCCTATTACCCACAAGATAGCGAAACCGTTCGCTATCAGGCACTGGAGTCACTCACCGCACAACATGCCATTGCCGTTTACCAAAGCAAGTTTAAACAGTGGCAACAACAACATGGAGTTAAACTTTAATGCGTCAGACACAGGCTATCGCGCTTGTCCTGCTCCTGGGGGGACTGGGCTACGCGCTTTGGGTCTTGTACTCACAGCCCCATTTGCAGCTCAGCGCCGGGCAGGCAAACCACGCCCCTACACAGACAGCACCTTTAGCCCCTGTCAAAGCGGCCCCAGATGTGACACTGTCAGCCATCAATATGCCTGCTCCCACCAATACTGCTGACGCGCCTGACTTGACGTCTGTTTCCAGGTTGCCCGAGGTAAACGATGAGGAGATCTATATTCCACCTATATCCCCCAGCGTCGCTGCACCTGCTTACCACGGCGATTTATCCGATCATCAGGCCTACCTGGTGCATCAATCAGCCCAGATTACACAAATGAAGCAAGACTATATTGCCGCTGTCGATAAAAAGGTCGCACGACTGGAGTCATTACTCAAAAAAGGGATTAGACACCAATTGCCAGCAGAGCAGTTGCAAGAAGCACGCGATAAAATACAAGGATTAAGAGCGATGCAAGCACAATTGCGCCACGAGCTGGCGCAATAGCATTGGAATAATTGTCTTTTTAGGCGATAAAATAGTCGTGCAAAATGGCCGTGTAGATCTCTTCGATGGCGTGGAGATCTGCTACCGACACGTGTTCATTGACCTGATGAATAGAGTCATTCTTTACACCACACTCAATGACCTGCGTCTCAGCCGAAGCAAAAAAGCGCCCATCAGAGGTGCCACCCGCGGTACTCAGTGCCGGAAACTGACCGCTTACATGCAAAATAGCCTGCTCAACCAGATTGAGAAAACAAGCTGACTCACGACTACCTGTGTAGTAGGACTCGCAAGGGCGCTCCCACTGTACACTGACATTGTCATGCCAGGGAGCAAGCGCTTGCGCTACCACCTGATAAATTTCCTGGCTCTTATAGGCATGACTATAACGCACATTAAATGTGATCTCACAACTAGCCGGCACCAGGTTATCAACGATATCAGGCACCGTCAGGCCGGTCACCTGCAAACTGGTTTTTGAGCCCCGTACATCTTTCCACCAGCTAATATTTGCCAGCTCATTGACCAATTCGCCGGCGATATGTGCCGCATTGATGGCCTGTTCAGGATAGGCAACGTGTCCGGCCTTACCGCGGATCTGCACCCGCCCTGAGATAGCACCACGACGACCATTCTTAATGGTATCGCCCACTTGCTGATGTGAGGTTGGCTCTCCAACCAGGCAAGCGTTCAGTACAACGCCTTTGTGTGCCAGATATTCAGCCATAACTTTTGAGCCATACTCTGCTTCTCCCTCTTCATCTGAGGTGATCAACCAAAATAGTGTGCCCCGACACTGCTGAGCCTGCTGACACAGACGCTCCGTTGCACTCAACATGGCTGCAACTCCCCCTTTCATGTCAGCTGCTCCGCGTCCGTATATCACGTCCTCTATCACAGCGGCTGCAAATGGGTGCGCCACCCAGCCCTGAGGGTTTGCCGGAACGACATCAACATGCCCCGCAAAGGCCATCACAGGACCTGGACCAAATTCACGCCAGGCAATTAAGTTACGCACCCCATTACAATCTAGGTGCTCACATTCAAAGTCCTGATCGCTCAAACGTTCAGCAAGGTAGTCAATTGTACCCGCATCATCTGGTGTCACTGATGGCGCATTGATCAGGCGTCGCAAGGTTTCGACAGTATTGGGAGTGTGCTTCGCTGAAGGCTTTATTGCGTGGGAAGACATAACATACATTTCCTGTATTTTGATCTTGAGCACCTTGAACACATGTTCAATCATTCACTGACAAGCAGCTTCATACCCTATGGTGACTCATTTAACTTCGATTACATCGCCTGAGCGTGACCAGTTCATGTCGTCTGCAAGGCAATTTTGTGACAAAACGCATTGCGATGCGCTCAATAAAGCCCAAAGACTTCGCCATAAATGGGTCAATTTCGATAACGAGTTGTCAATTGCCCTGTGTGTGCTAGACCTAACTATGTGAACCTAAGTTAAGCGGACTTCCCTTTCGCTAAGATTGCTGCAAGATAAGGAACTAGTAATGCAGGATGTCAGGTTTTTGGTCGTCGACGACTGCCAGCTGGTTAGGAATTTAGTACGCTCCACCATAGTCAACCGGCTCGGTGCCGAAAATGTTTATACCGCAGAAGATGGCAAAGAAGCACTTGAACTGCTCGATGCCCGACATATCGACATCATCATTGCTGACTGGCAAATGCCCAATCTGGATGGTGAAGAACTGCTTAAGCTGGTCAGAAAGTCAAAAAAGCACTGTAAGACCCCCTTCATTATGATGAGTTCACTGAGTGACAGAGAGCATGTTGTCTGTGCTATCCAAAACGGGGTATCACAATATATGATGAAGCCTTTCACCGCTGATAAACTCGAAGAAACCGTTCATAAATCCTGGAATACCATCAGTCGACGCGGTGCCATCCGATTATCCGGGCTGCCAGAACACAGCGTTCGGATCCACACTGGCAGCAGAACCTTGTCAGGTCATGTGAAAAACATCAGTCAATCCGGCATGTTGTTACAGTCGCCTTATAGTCGTGAAATGCACCTGTTTAGTAGCTACGAACTGGAACTGGATATCTTCGACCTCGATGGTGTTAACTTGCTTATCGCGCCACTATACGCCATGCCTGTACGCATTGTTGCAGTGGAAGGGTTTGTCGATACAAAAATGTGTCAACTGGCCTTACGTTTCAATCGTGACATGCTCAATGACGCCACCAAAGGCCACCTTGATGAATTGTTAAAACACCTGGGAGGATGCGACACGGAATTAATCCAGGACAACTAAATAAGGCTCGCTCTGCCTGCGTTCATTTCATAATGATGCATGACCACACTATAGAAGTGACTTTTAAAACCATTACAGCAGACCTCATTATGAAAAACCCTCGTTGGGCTTATCATATTTTTGCCCTTTAACACCTTAGCTGCTTCTCTGTGCAAACGGCTAATAAAAAACACGGCATGCGAGCTCAGTTGGTTCAGCCTTTAAAATATGTTTGTCCTTCATCTCAGTACCGTGAAGTATTCAGAAAAAGCACTACATGCTAATTCAATGATCGATTTATTGTACACAGCCCCCCGTTTTAGCTGGCAAAACTTAATCTAAATCAAATTTTCAATTTTTTCTGAAAATTCGCAATTTGAATATTGATCTAGAACAGCTTTTGAAAAACCGCATCCCCCTATGATAGCTGCAACAAAGAGATTTACCTTGCACAGGTTCAGGAGATGAAAATGAAAAAACTTACTGCAGCTATCCTATCTACACTTATGTTAACTGCACCACTGGCTCAGGCTCAGTTCAGTGTGAATGTAGGTGCGATTAACGTTAATCCAAGTGACACAGGCTCAGCGCTCAACGAAATCAAAACAGCTGGCTTGGTTGCAGATTCAGATACCCAGCTGGGTATCACATTTGACTATAAGTACAATGACAATATTGTGTTCGAACTGATTGCAGCAACCCCTTTTTCTCATACCGTTGAAGGTGAAGGTTACATTCCTGGCAACCCAAACACACAATTAGGCGGCGTAGAAATTGCTTCAGTGAAGCACTTACCACCAACATTATTGGCGCAGTACCACTTCTTTGGTGCCAATGATAAGTTCCGTCCATTTATCGGTGCTGGTCTGAACTACACCGTATTCTTCGACGAAGAAGCCAGTGCAGCACTCAAAGGTGTATTAGGCACAGACGATGTTAAAGTAGACTTGGACAGCTCATTTGGCGTTGCCCTGCAAGTTGGTTTCAACTACAACCTGAATGAAAAGTGGGGCCTGCACGGCATGGTTTCTAAGATGGACATCAATACCGATGCAACAGTTTACGCTGATGGTAAGCAAACACTTACTTCAGACGTAGAGCTTGACCCAATTGTTGCGATGTTTGGTGTAAAGTACAAGTTCTAACAGTTTAAGGTGCCCACAGTGTGGGCACACTACCGAGTTACTTTCTCAATCCCCAGGGGCCACCACACTGGCCCTTTATGCCACCTTAGTGTTACGCGCTTTCTTTTGCTCCAGCATGGCTTTCCAGTGCACTATTTCTTCTGGCAAAACAGGTGTTTCACCCTCAAATCCAGCAACTTCCAGCATTTCTTCCACACTGATCACGCCCTGACGACTTTTAAACACCCCCCTGACATAGGCTATGGCGTGCAATCCCCGCTCAGAGTGAAACCTTTGTTCTATATAAAAGTACTTGTGATCCCAACCAACTAGTTTGGTTGATACCGTAAACTCTTGTAATGGCTTGATATCACGAATATAAGTAATGGCTGTTGCATTGACAATCGGGAACCAGCGACGTTTCATAATGGCTGCAAACAATCCCACGCGTTCAGTCATCCAGGTTCGAGCCAAATCCATCATGGCCAGATAACGGGAGTTCGTCAGGTGCAGGTTAATATCACAATCACTTGGCAAGGCTCTGAAGTTAATATCAATCACATCGAGCAAAGGTTGTGTCGTTTTATTCTGACGGATCCGCCAGAACAACCACAGTAGGCGAAAATACAAATTCATGTTGTTGGTCCAACCAGTTGACATAAAACCCGAGTCTAGCATAGCGGGGTATCAGAACAAGCAGGAATTAGCTCATCACACACACCTGTAACTTGCGAAAAAGGCATTTGTGCATTAACTTTTATGCAAGACATATAAGAGTGTAACTTAATGAAATATATAACCAAGCTAGCGTATTTGTTGACCTTTCTTAGTGCCAGCTATGCCTGGGCCGACTTTGATATTCCCGGCGCAGGGCAACTCACCTACCCTACTGGTATAGAGAAAGAATTCAGCTTTGGTTTCGGCTGGCAAAGCGGTGCGCAGAAATTTCGCATTGGCGATCACAGCTATGATATGGCCCAGCTGCCTGAGTCGTATTCCATTGCCATCACGCTGAGTAAAGACGATTCTAAAGTTTGGGTCCAGGAGTTTAACTCAGGTTTTATTGAAGGGTTCAGCTGGCAGCTTGGTGATCATAAACTTGAGCTGGTCAAAAAGCGGTTTAAGAGCCCAGTGAAAGGGGACTATGTGCTACGCCTGAATGATATAGATTACTTCCTGGTTCGTAATAACCTCAGCGTCACCATTAAATTTACTGAGCAAGGTATTGATAATATTAAATTGGATGGCGTAACCAAAAACATGGGAACTAAGCAATAAGCGGTGTGCTGGCTACACGCGAGAACTAACAAAAAGTGGGGATGTTGACATCCCCTGCTGTTAAACCTTGACGGTTTTACGATTAATCCCGTACTCCCGTAGCTTGTTTGCTACCGCGGTGTGGCTCAAACCCAGGCGCTTAGCGAGCTGACGCGAGCTGGGGTAAGCTGGGTAGAGCTTTCTTAATAAGGTCGCTTCAAACCGTTTAACCGCCTGCTCCAGCGTCCCCTCAAAATCAGACTCCAGATAGCCCAGGTCATGGGTAAAGGTTGGTAGCTGCAAATGCTCAATACGCAATTCGTTGTCGTCCAGCATAGACACAGCCCGATAAATGGCGTTTTCGAGCTGTCTGACATTACCCGGCCAGGGATATTGCTCCAGGAATTGCAAACATTCCTCTTCCAGAGCTGGTGTCGCATGGCCACTTTGCTGTGCATACTTCTGAATAAAGTGCTCTGCTAGCGATTTGATATCCGCTTTGCGATCACGCAAGGGGGCTATTTCAAGTGTCAGTACATTAATGCGATAATACAGATCTTCACGGAAGCTGCCTTCCTGAACCATAGCCGGCAAGTCTTTTTGTGTCGCCGCAATGATGCGCACATTGACCTTAACCTCATTTTCATCACCAACTTTACGGAACGTACCATCTTGCAAGAAGCGCAGTAATTTGGTTTGTAACTGCGTTGACATTTCCCCGACTTCGTCGAGGAATACGGTTCCGCCGTCAGCTTGCTCCAAAACGCCACGTTTAGGCGCGCTGTTGTCTTCATAACCGGCATACCCGAACAATTCGGACTCTGCGACGTCATCAGGCAATGAAGCACACGACAGCGCGATGAAAGGTTTTAATGAACGATTAGAAGCATAATGGCAGGCCCTAGCCAGCAACTCTTTACCTGTACCGGTTTCGCCGGTAATCAATATGGGCGCTTCGAGTTGAGCCATTTTACGGGCTTCACGTACGACACGGCGCATAGCGGTACTTTGGCTATGGATAGCCGCAAAGCTCTCCTGACCGTAACGACGAAATGCACTGACCTGCTGGCCAAGCCGGCTTTGTGACTTAATATTAATGACAGCGCCGGCGAGCACATCGCCCTCGGGGCCTTGCGGTACAGAAATAGGCAAGATATCGGCAATAAAATCTTCCCCCCCGACCTCTACTCGCGTTGTCTGGCCAAGCACGTCTTTGCCTTCCAGCCAGCGAGTAAAATTAAACCCTTTCAGCAGGTTATTAATATTTGCGCCAATAATATCAGGCTCAGGTTGATTCAAATCACGGCAAGCGGCATCGTTGCAATGGCGTACCCACCCCTTTGCATCAATGGAAATCACCCCATCGGGAAGCGCACTTAATAAGGTGTTAAGCTCATTATGCTCACGCTCAGAAGGCAGAAAAGCGGTTGTTCTGACATCCTCTACCCCATCTATCAGCCGAATCTCAGGCATGATTTTCTGAAACTGTTCAAATTCAATGGGGGGGAAACTCACATACATTCTGCAATTAACGGAATCAACTTCTATTCCTTTTAAGTCTACCCGGTACTTGACCAGGATATTCAAAATTTCCTGCGCAATACCGATCCGATCGGCACAGTGAATTTCTAAACGCATTTGTTCCTCAAAACGGTTTTCTACCTTTTGCCGGGATCATACTCTAAGAATAGACCCCAGACTAGCAAAACGTAAACAATTTTGGACAGAGATTTTGATTAGAACAACTATAATAAAAATAATCTCTTACTCATATAAAGTAGGCAGTAAAATACAGGCTTTGAAAGTCGTAATATTAACAGTTAACGATTGCAGTAAAGTTAACAATCAATTTATAATACTAAAGACCTAGTTATTAAGCCGTACAGGTTAAGGGGCCACCTTGAATATTTACAAATTACTTCCATTTGTTCCAGTCATGTACCTGCTGAGTGCTTGTTCGGTGGAAGACCCGTACGAGACAGGCCCAACACAAGCGCAACAACAAGAACAACAAAAGCAACAGGAACAACAAGCGCAGCCACGCGGTTTAAGCCTGGCACTGCAAGGGACGAACAACGCAGTGCTGGCAGACGTCACTGTACAGCTCTCAGGTAGCCAATACCGTACTGACGAGCAAGGTCAACTGAATTTGACGGAGCTTGATACTGGCATGGTGACATTGACCCTGACTAAGCCTGGTTATGAGCGGGCCGTCATCACCGTCGACAGCCGGGCTTACCAGGAAACCCCGTTAACTGTGCAATTAAAGCAGGTCAGTGCCACCAGCAGTGAATTGATGTTTGGTGGAGATACTATGTTTGGTCGTCGCTATATGGATCCCTCTTTAACGACCATGGGCAATCTGGTACCCGACGTAGAAGACGCCATTATCAGGCCTTCCAATGCTGCAAGCAGTGCCATCGCCTTAACGCAATTCGTGAAACCTATCATGGCCAGTGCCGACTTTGCGTCGGTGAATCTAGAATCTCCGGTACTGGCAACGCCAACGACTGTGCATCCCAGTAAAGAATTTGCCTTTTTCTCTTTGCCCGAAACGCTGCAGGGACTGACGGAAATTGGCATCGACTATGTTGCGCTGGGTAACAACCACGTATTTGATTATCAGCAGCGCGGGCTGGAAGATACCATACAATTCGTAGAGGAAGCCGGATTCAGCCACAGTGGTGCCGGCAACAATGCCACTGAAGCTTACGCGCCCCGCCTCGTGGACGTAGGTAACACCACATTAGGTCTGGTTTCAGCCACCTCAATCACGGGAGATGACCACCTCATCACTTATATCGCCACCGCCGATAAAGGAGGCGCTGCCGACCTGACCGACAGTACCACGCTCAGAGCCGCCGTCGAACAGGCGAGAGACACCAGTGATTATGCCATCGTCCAGTTACACGGAGGGGATGAATATTCTTATGCCCCAACTCGCTACATTGATAACCGATTTGAATTTGTCAGCCGTCGAGCCCCTGATCTCATGATCGCGCACCACCCGCACGTCGCACAGGGCTTTGCCCTATATAATGGCGTGCCCACATTACTTGGGTTAGGAAATTTTGTCTTCGAACAAAACCGCCACGAAACCCTGCTGGGCGTCGCCGTTTCCGTTCGTATTGACCCTACACTGACGCCAAAAACACAATCAGCCAGAGCCTATCCCGTCTATCTAGAAGATTACCAGCCTAAACTGGTCGGTGGATTTTTAAGTGATTACCTGATCCGCCGACTGGCTGAGTTCTCAGGCTCTGAAATAGCGATTGTCCCGGGCCCAGGTTTTGGGGAAGTCTATTTTCAGAACGCCCCCAGCCCTCAAGAGCTTGACACTGTCACCGTGACGCTGCCTGCTGGCGACCACATTATTGACTTAAGAGAATATGCGCCAAGTCATGCCTTTGTCAGCAAAATCAGCAGCACAGGTGCCCCTCAGTTGACACTGGGCCGAGATTTAATGTGGTTTGGAGACTTTGAAGACTGGGACAACGACAACGACACCAATGAAGTGACGCGCTGGGAACACGAGAGCGATGACATCACGCCTTGCCTGACAGGCGCGATGCGCGGTTTACAGGGCATGTGTCTGTCACGTACCCAGTTTAACAATCGCCCCCTGCGCATGCCTTTTAAACAAACGCTACGAACGATGCCCATAACGCCAGCGGAATCAACGCTCGAAGCCTACCATGACATGAGCTTGTTTGGATATGCAAAAGGCGATAATGCTGGGGCAGTCAGTGCTGAGCTGACCATAGTTACCGCTGAAGACAATCTGGAATTTTCCAGCGAAGAAGTCGGCCTGATTGACTCAGGAAGCTATGATTGGCAGACTTTTCGGCATGATATTACCCTGCCAGATGACAGCCAAACTTTGGGGCCAGAGTTGTTACCTGCTCGCGCAGTCAAACTGGCATTCAAACACGCACCGCCGGAAGAAGGCGAAGCAACCCTGATGCTGGATCAACTTGCATTGATCTCCTGGCAAAAACCTCTTAGTCTCAACAATGGGTTATGGCAAGCAGATGGTATGCATGGGATGGATTTTCTCACGCTACAAACGAGCAGTGATGTCACAGTGACACTGCATTTTTCTACTTACAACTAATTAGCCATACTAAATCGGGGGGCGTGTGTCGCTCAAACAGCAAGTTTTTATGATCAAACGGCAAAAGCCATTTTGGTCGATTTTACTCCTATTTTTGGTGGTTTTGGTGATTGCCGTACACGGCTCTTTCGCACGCCTGAACGCCTATGTATATAGTCAGTTTAATCAACTGTTTGAGCAACAAAGCAGTGAGGTTGTGGTGATCGAATCGGCACACTTACAACGGCAACAATCCGATCTGATCAGTCAATTGCTCAAACAGGATGTGGCTGCCATCGTGGTACTGTCTGATGTTGCTTCTAAGCAAAGCATGTCCTTTGCCAACGTTTACTTCCCCTTTGCCGATCCGCGTTATTGCCTGCCAGCCGTACAATCCTGGCTTGGCTACAACATGGTGCTCAGCGCATCGTCCGGGCAATGTCAAAATGTCTGGGAAAGCCTATACGGGCCGCAGCACCTTAACACTGGTAAATTAATCAATTTTGCTTTGTCCCTCAGTGCCCTGCCCAAATTTTCGAGTACCCGATTGCTCGAAGGAGATGTGCTGCCCAGTCAGCTGGAGGGCAAAGTCGTGTTAATCGCCCAGCAACAATTAGGCTTCAGCGTACCACTGCGCGCGCCTAAATTGCGTGGTGTCAGTAATCCGGTTTATCTGCATGCCTATGTTGCAGATAGCCTGGCAAAGGCACAATTAGTCACCCGCTTGGCGCAATGGCAGTCTATTGCGCTGCAACTGAGCTTGTTAGCTTTATTACTCATCATTTATCAAAAGAATACGCTTACCCTGAGCATCATTATCGCAATTAGTTTGTCCTTAGCTGGCCTGCTGAGCAGCTATGTGGTGATGTATTCACTCCATTACCTGCTACCGATTGGCCAACTATTAGTGATCAATGTGATGACTATGTTGTGGGTGTTTTTCTCGCGCAAATGGCTTGAAGAGAATGAGCTTCTGGAGCTCATTGCTAATGTCCATCAGCGTATGATGGGTCGCTATCTGCCCCGTTCGTTCAGCACTGAGAGCACCCCCTGGGATGCTATTATTACATTAGTTAATCAACAGCTTGCACTGAATCGCTCGATTTTTCTGGCGCGTCTTGAGGGCGATCACAGACTTGAAGAGATCCGTGCCATCAACTGTCATATTGAAGACATTGTTGAGCAACGTCGGGACTATCAACGTCCTCCCTATTCTGATGCCATCAAGGCGTTTGGCGCGATACAAACGGGCCGGCCTTTTTTCAGTGGTCTTCAGGATCTGGAACGCCAGTTTGTTGTGCCTTTGATGTATGCAGGTGATGTCCGCGGTTTTTGGGCTATGACTGTGATACCCAACGAACAGTTTGATGAAAAGGCCTTTGTTAAAAATGTCAATCGCTTTGCCAGCCAGATTGGCGAACTCTTATTCCATTACAGAATGCTGCAAAACCAGCAACGAGCTTCGCTCAGCCCATTAACCCGGGCGCTGACGCTGACACTGGAGAAACCGCTCAGCCAGAAAGTGAAATCAGCCATTGGCGAAATGGAGCAAAAATTATCCACGCTCGAACAAGTATTCAATCAGATCCGAACCGCCGCGGTGCTATTTAATTTGTTTGGTCAGGTGGTTCAAACTAACCAGCCGCTGGAGCAATTGGCTAAAAGGCATCATCTGGCCCTGTTCGAGATGACCGCATTGGATCTGCTGGATAAAATCACCCCTATGTCAAAAGAAAAACTCAAAGGCAAGCTGCGCTATTTAACCCTGCAACAAGGCGAGCTATTTCTGCCCGCCACACTTGGGAACGATACCTACATTTTGAATATTCGCTCACTATCAGCCAACCAGGTGAGCAGTACCATAGGTGAACCCTTCTCAGTAGCTGGGATCTTGTTTGAATTCATCGATATTACCACTTTATTGCAACAGCTTGAGGACCCTCATGCGCTTTTAAACCAGCTTACGTCTGCCACGCCAGACAGCGGTGAAGACACCAATGAGGAGCACATGCTGTAATGGATTGGGTGTTGCCTCTTTTCCCGGATGGAAGCGGACTCGGCCAGTCTGTCATAACCACTGTTTGGGTGGGGATTGCCGTTGTATGTATGCTCAACTTGCGCTTTGGCTTTCCTCTCACCGGCCTGGTGGTGCCCGGCTATCTGGTACCTCTGCTGATTGTCAGCCCCGTCTCAGCCGCCGTTATAATCATTGAGGCCATTGTGGTTTACGTGCTGATGCGCTTCAGTGCCAAAGTCGTAATGGAACGACTGGGTTACGCTGAGATGTTTGGCCGGGATCGCTTCTTTGCCATTATTTTGATCAGTATTCTCGTGCGGGTGTTTATGGACACCTTGTTCTGGCCTCAGATAGGCCAGATACTGGCACTATGGGACGTGACTTTTGATTACGCAGGACAGCTGTACAGCCTGGGCTTGGTGATCATCGCCCTCACCGCTAACGTAATGTGGAATGGCGGCTTTCGTTATGGCATGCGCGTCACTCTGATCCAGCTGGCCATTACCTTTGTGTTAGTGCGTTTTGTGCTGATGCCGTTTACCAATTTCAGTATCGCTAACCTTGCCATCATGTATGAAGCAGTTGCCGCTTCCATTTTGGCAGCTCCCAAAGCTTATATCATTTTGGTGATCACCGCATTTCTGGCCTCCCGGGCTAACATTCGCTATGGCTGGGAGTTCAATGGCATTATGCTCCCGGCACTACTGGCACTGCAATTGATGCAGCCCAGTAAGCTACTGACAACGCTCATTGAAACCACAGTGATTTTGTCGCTCGGCGCGATATTGCTCAATTTTACCCGGCTTAAGCATGCTAACTTTGAAGGGGCACGGCTGTTATTGTTGTTTTTTAACATCGGCTTCGTCTATAAGCTGGTTTTAAACTACTTTGTGGTTGATTATTTCCCTACCCTCAAAGCCACCGATACATTTGCCTTTGGCTATATGCTATCAACCTTACTGGCACTTAAAATTTTTCAGAAGAACGCCCTTGGTCTGGTACTACGTGCCACCTTCCAGACCTCAATGGTCGGAGGTCTGCTGGCCTTCGGCATTGGTTTCGCTATCATGTTTTTGCCTTCTTTAGTGCAGAGCCCGGTACAACTCGTTTCAGTGGATGAGGCCCAAAGTGCACCGCTGAGTCACCATGTCAGTGAATACAAAAGTTATCTGTACACAGCACGGTATGATTTACTAAATCTCAGCCATTATCAGCAAGCGCAGCAATTACAACGTTTCCGAGGAGCCATTCGTTTATTGAATGAAAACCGCCAGGATCCGGATACCCGGCGCCGTGCCGCGCAGGTACTTGCCGAGCTGGGCTTTGTACTCATTGATAACTCCGCCACTTTAGTTATCAAAGATGCCCAGACAACGTATCCAAGAGGGTTATTTGCCCTCTCAAAATCTCCTGTGCGCGAACACATAGTCACTGTGCCCTACCCCACCAGTGAGCGTTTGGCGGGCGATGCCGCAGGGCAGCTCTTTGCCATTTTAGGCAGCAGTGCCCTGGCACTCGGCACTCGAGTAACACCGTCAGCTGCCAGCCAACAAACACGACCTCAAAGCGCCTATTACCAGGCCTTTATTGCAGCACTGAACACGGATCAGGTGTTGCAGCTGCGTGCCGTCAACCAGTATACACGGCCTCAGCTTCGACTTACCCGGTTTACCGAGCAAAGTCAGTTCTGGATCTACAATCAGCTGCCCGATTCACTTTCGCAACGTCAACTCACCCGATTATTAGGCTTTGAACGCAGCCAGTTTGGGCTGCTCAGCGAGGATAACCTGCCTTACCCTGACTACCAGGGTGCCATGCTGGAGACCTTTTTCGATAACCTGAGCTACTCCACACTGCTCTCGCACACCGCCAGAAGCAACGCAAATGCACCGCAATATCCGGTAGAGCGGCTCAACCTGCCACTCGAAGACCTGGTCACCGAATTCTCACAGCACATCAGTGCTAAGGGCAGCGGCCATTTTCGTATGCTCGAAGAAAATGAAGCCGCGTTATGGGAGTATGAGGTACTTGAGCCCCTCTTCAGGCTGTCCCATCAGCTACGCTCCCGAACGTTAGATGATGATGATTTAAACCAACTGGAGCAGCTAAACCGACTCGCCAACATGGTAGGCTATCGCCTGCAACTTATCATTAACAGTGTCCAACGCCTGGTGGTCATCAGCCCGTTGCCTGAAATAGGCTATTATCAGCAGGGTCAGGGGTTTTATGCCATCAACCTCAATACCACACAGCCGCTGACCATTCAGGTACCAAGGCCACTGTTCGAAAGTAACACCCTGCAATTTGCCACGGATCTATTCCAGGTTAGTGGTGCCCGGGCGCTACTTATTGCTGGCGCTCACCCCTATGCCAGTGAAGAAGCGAACGTGATGTCTCCCACGAACACGCGGACGTTATATAATGTGGTGCATCAAAGCGCGGTACGCCATAACCCCAGTATGTCCGTTTTAAGCTTACAAGTACGCAGTCACAGTGCACCATCGCAGATCCGCCCCAGTGCCATTGCTTATCAGTTCACTCAACCAGATTTTCGTCATACTTCCACCATCAATGCGCTGCATAAAGCCATGGCACGGCTTGGGATCAGTGTTGAAAAGGTGGCGGGCCAGATTGCCACTCGAGGACTGGAGATTGGCTCATCGCCGCAGTCAGGCTATCGCCTGTTCAGCGAGGGCAGTGAACTGGCAACCCTGTGGCTGGCATCGGACTTTAAGCAACATTACGCCGTCTCAGAGCAGGCGCTGCAGGAGCGATTACTCGCGGTCTCCGCACAACCCAAATTTTTACAGGTACGTCTGGCTGCGACCGGCCCGGATGACTGGGTCAGCTTATCTGATGAGCAAAAGCAAAAGCTTGATATTACCCTGGATCGCTATGCAAAAACGCAGCACTTACCGTGGCTAAATGCGCTCTGTCAAAACCTGTCTCAATGTCATCTACAGGCTATCCGGCTTACCGACAACGGGCTACTTGGGTTACAAGTGCAACTGGCAGGTAAAACAGCGGCGGTTTACCTTGCTCAGCGTAATCGGCTTATTACCCTGAAAGCGCTTGAGGAAATGATGCAAGGAGGCCCGAATGTATTGGATTAAACGCATCCTCCAGGTTCTACTCATCATCCTTTTGCTGGCCGCGGGGTATCGGGTCGCACTGCATCTATACGTATGGTTGAATTCGGCAGAGCGAATCGCTGCACGCAGCGAAGAGGAAACCCGCTCTGTGGTGCACTGGCTGAGCCCGGATAAGCCGCTTATTTATACATTCCCAACATCACGAACGGTGGCAATTCGGGTACTATCGAATGCCATTTTTGCCAGTCAAACCGTGCTTGATAAACCCATCAACTATGCAATTGAGTACCGTCTACTGGACAGTCAGGATAACGAGCTGGAAAAGCACACCTATCATCATGCATCTAAACTTGCTCTTGAAGAAGGTGAGCAACAGGTTAAGCAATTAATTGAAGACAGGCAGGCACTGGCTGTCACCTCTGGCCAGTCATTTTACGTCGACTGGCAACAACTGACTCAGGCCAGTAAGATTTCACTCCGGCTCATTCCGGAAGAGCCCAGCCTGCGCGGCGTGGTGGTTCGTATCCATGGAAAAACGCCCACCAATGCGGATGATGTTACTCGCACCTGGCTTAAGCTGCCCCAGCAATGGCGAGAGCGTATGACCAGTTATCATACCCTGGGCGATAGCGGCTTACAGCCGCAGCAAATAGCCAATGCGGTATCATACGACTGGCGTAAACTCGCGCCACAAGGGATCCCGGGGATCGATTTTGACGCAGATATTCTCTATGAATCGCTGCCGTATAACGTAATCACCTATGATTTTTCTGCACAACAGTTTGATCTGGATGGATACTATACGCAACCGGGCCTCGCTGCCTCTATTCGCCTGTCTGAAGTCACAGATGTAAATTTACAAACCCAGGGAGATATGAAAGACCTGCAATTGATATGGCATGACCTGAGCCAGCAACAGGCGCCGCTGACACTTCAGCCAGTCACCACGGATGACCCCACACGCTTTTTGCTGCCAGATATACAACCAGGGTTATTGGTGATCCGTTCCCGTGTTGAGATGATCACCACCTGGCGCAATGAGCAGGATCAGGTGATAGCACCTTTACACAGCTATTATTACCATCTCAACGAAGCGAATCAGGCAGAATATACTGTGCAAGGTGGCAGCGATCTGCAGCTCGATATGCGAGGTGCACCAGGCAGCTCCGTACAGCTCAGCGTGTATGATGCAGAACAACAGCTACTGCGCTCGGAGACGTTAACCCTGGCTGGACTAAATAGCGGTTTTGACCGGCTGATCACCCCGGAAACCCGTCGCGAGGCCATTACGGACAGCGAAAAGCGCTATCTGCGCCTGAGTCGCCAGGCACACCGGGTGACAGTGAGTAGCACAGAGGCGGTGGCTGTAAAACTGCAAAGCAGACATGGTGCTATGCATCATCAAAATTATGTGTGTGCCACCTTGTGTGACGCTCCGCAAAACGGATTCACTGAAGTCGGCGCCTGGTTCAGCCAAAGTGCAGACAATGAGTTCCATTTTATTGAACAACAGCTGATCCTGAAGGTGCGCTTATTCAGTGCGCCACCACCACCAGAGGAAAAACAAAGCGGCTATTTATCGCAAGCCCTGTTCGTCAGTTTACCGGTCTCCAATACAGCACTGGTGTACAGCCCGCCAAAGTACTTTGCACTGCCGCAAGCGGCGGAGCCATTTCAGTATACGCCACTGATTGATCTGGCACAGCTGTATGACGCCCAGCTCAGTATCCAGCAAACGGCTCCAGTGTCGGCACCTGTGCCCAAAGTTATTACATTGAGTGATACCGGGATCCGCTACACCGAGCAGGAGGTCAACCAGCTGGATAAAGTACCCGACTTATCAGACCCATCTTTGCAGCTATTTATCAATCAGGGAGCGCCGCGTGATTACTGGAAAGTGCGCCTGTTTCAGCTACAGCCAGGGCAGACTTTAAGCCAAAATTATCGTGGCCGTGACAAGCCAATGGCGATTGTGATCAAGCCATTTGTCAGAGGCCAGCACCCTGCCGAACCACTCATTCTTAATACCCAGCTGGATGGACAATTCAGCCGAGTTGTAACTGACGAGTACAGCATTGCTCGCAAGCGCTATGCTCTGGCGCCTGATCTTGCGCAATCAGCATTCTTATTACACCCAAAAGATCCGGCTCTGACCGCCTATCCCTCAGTCACACTTACAATCGGCACGGATATACAACGGCTCAACCAGCTAACCGTGTCAGCGGAGCAACCCCTGTGGTTTGCCTTACTGGAAGAATATGCAACTCCACCTCCTCAACCGCAATGGTGGCAACATGAATTTTAAACCGTATCTGCTTTTATTATTGATGCTCCTCACTGGCAAAGGTTTTGCCAGTGACACCGCTGAGCTGCATAGCCCCAGCTGGCAACAAGTATACAACTGGTTTGCAAAACCCACTGCGCTGCCTCCCTGGCAATTGCGCAGCCAGCCGGGCCTGGTTATGCTGCAAGCCAGCTCTGCACAATTTGGCGGCGGCAATTTATATTACCGACCCAAAGGCTCTGCCTGCATGTTGTCTGTGCCACATCAATTTCATGACCAACTGACAGATAAAATAGGCAAAGCCGTGTTAGCCACACGGTGTCAGGTGCTGGTGATCAACACCGAGCACCGCAAAGCGCCCAGCCCGGACTTATATAGCATGGACTATTCGCATCGGCCGAGTGGCTTGCACGCTGCAGCAGCACAAGCATTCGCACGACGTTACCCAACCAGTCACCTCTACCAGCTACATGGTTTCAACCAAAGCAAACGTCGCACGCCTCAGGCACGCCAGGCGGAATTCATTATCAGCCAGGGCAGACAAAGTACCGACGCTTTGTCACAATTGCAGATGTGTTTGTCAAAACTGAGCGAGCATACCTACCAGTACCCGCAGCAAGTGTCTGAATTAGGCGGTACACGCAATGTTATGCACCGCCTGGGGTTACCGGCAGGCTACTTTATTCATATTGAGATCAGCCGCCCAATGCGCGAGCGACTGGTCGCACAGCCCGACATTATGGAACAGTTTACCCTATGCCTTATTTGATTGTGTTGCTTCTGATAAGTTGTCTGCTGCCCGCGCAAGCCAAGCCTGCAGCACTGCAAAGTGCACCCAGCTGGTACCAGCCGGACACACTGCAATTGCATCGCAGCGCAGCAACTGTCAACCTGGATGCCAGACAATCACGCTTGATTTTACTGCCAGCCGGACACTGGCTAAGCCTGGAAAACCAGCCACATTCTATCCAAGTGTGGCAGGGGCAATCCCCCTTTGCCATGCAACGCGTTACCCAATCCGAACTGCGCTGCGAACAGCATCAGTGTCAGTTGCCTGCCGCTGCAACGACCCGCCTGCTGCGCTTTTATAATCCAACTGACGAAATACAAAGCGTTTCTGCCTGGCAGGGTCTGTTTCACAGACACCGTGATCCGTTTCGCATCCCCGTTAAACTAGCACTCCCGGCAATGCAGCTGTATGAAGCGCAAACACATACCACACACTATCGCTTAAACGATGGGCAGAGTATCCAGATATTTTTTACTGAGGCCACCAAACTCAGACTCAACGCACGGCGCATCCTGCCCGATCCGGCTCAGCCCGGTGTGGTCACGGCCAGGCTGGATGGAGATCTCATCAGTCAGCTATCGCTGAGTGACGCCCCTGCCGATGAGTTTACGCCTCAGCTGCGCAAATACCGTCTGACTCACGATGTGAAATTACGCAACGATCAGATCATTGGCCTGAGTAGCAGTGATTTCATAGCCGTTGAGGCAGGAAACTACCTGCGTATTGAAGCTCAGGGTGACACTTTACTGAATTTGGTCCGCATGGAACGAGGGCTGTACGATACCGACGCGGCACAAACCTGGCCGGAACCTTTGTTTAACCCCTACTGGACGGATAATTTACAGTGGCACCTCGAACAGGTTTACCAGCACCATGACATTTCATCGCTGCACTCGGCCGATATCGCACTGGCCAGTACGCTTGAACGACAACGCCTGTCCGAGCTTCAGGATACGCTGGGCACTGTGCGCTTTTTATTACCCAAGAAATCAGACAATGCGTTCACCAGCCATTTCAGTGAGCAAAGCGTTGTGCATGCTTATCGCCCGGCTATAGATCGCTTGTTTGCCACCGAGCAGCGTCAAACGTTGCACTATCATGCGGTGTCAGGCGCCGTGCAGTTTGAATTACCTGAACAACCACGCTTGTCTGATACGCTCAGACTGTATACCCGCAGCACCAATGCCGCAGAGCTGACACTGGTCATTGACAGTTATCGGCACACAATAAACCTGCTGCCGTCTAAGCGCTTTACTTTGATTTCATTACCTCTGCCTTTGGATGCCAGTCAGGTCAGTGTAACGATTAGTGACGATGCCCAGGTAGACCTGGCAATACGAGTCAGAGAGCTGCAAGCTTTGCCGAACAACGCCGTTTTATATCAGCGCCCAGGCTTGCTTGAAGACAAAAGCCCCGCTATTGCTTATCGTCTGGAACAACAGCTACAACGCCTGGGTCACAGCTATCAGCAAGCCCAATCCCGGTTTGTGCTCGCTCGCCCACAGCAGGCAGACACCACAACCAGCCTCAGCGCCAGCCACTGGCACTTTCGCCTGGGTGAGGCCGAAATGCTGGTCAATCAGGACCCTCAACAGGCGTTGCCTTTGCTGAAAACACTGATCACCAGCCCTCATGAAGAGGTTGCGATCCGAGCCTGGCAGTTACGTCTGAGCGCATTTTGGACACTGGGTGAACATAATACCGCTCTGCGCTATCTGGGTGCCCTGCTCAGTCATCCATACCCAGAGCTGCAACGTTATGCAGCCCAGCAACTGTTGGTGAATTATCAAAAAGAAAAAGAAATTCAAAGTGTTATTGGGTTATGCAGCCTGTGGCGCAACGCCTTACCTGAGTGTCGGGCTGCACTGATCAGCAGTTTTGCTGAGCTCAAGCAAGACCTGTATGCACTGTGGCTGGGCCATGACATACGCAACGACAATGACACACTGCAACCGCTTAGTGCGCAACTCGGTTATACACACCCTGCCAGCAACCCGCCCGTGCTTGATTATTCTCTGCGCCATCATGGCGTCAGCACTGTGCTCAGCGAAACCAGTAACACCACCGCCTACCCACTGGCGGATGAACCTCTTACAATCACAGCCCACCAGCCCATGGTGATCAGAGTCAGCGCTCGATCTAAAACCATTGAAACAGAGCAAAGCCAGTTATCCTGGTTACATGCCCATCAGGCTGAGCTGCGTAAAATCATGCCGATATTTGATGACGTGCCTGCGACAACCGTGTTGCGCATTGATGAGGACGATCAACCTCGCCTGTCTATTGCCAGTACCGGTTACTTTGCGCTGAGTGCCGGCGAACAACTGACCCTGAGCAGCGAAAAACTGCTGTTGCTTCAGTTCAGTGCTTTGCCTCCCTCACACAATATTACCAACGCTCTGGATCTGGCTGGGACACTGTGGCAGGAAGACTTTATGTCCCTGCTCTATCAAACACCACTGGGCAGCACAAGCTCTGTCGTCGCACAGCGCGATCTGCTGCTCAATGCGCTGTTACGACTTGAAACTCAGTCACTCAGTGAGCATGAGTTCACGGCTTTATCAGCCCGATTAATGCAGCAAACCCCAGCAGAGTCACTGGCTACACTGTATGGCCGTATTCAGAGCTTTGGCCACTGGGAAGCATTTAATCACTATCAAAATTATGCTGGCACTCAGCTTATCGACTTATCAGCACTGTTAAAGCGCAGCGCCGCTGAACAATTTAGCCGCCATACCAGCCGCGACGATGCATTGCCTGGACTGATCTTGCGCCCTAATCATAGCCTGGCGCTGAACCTGAGCGAATTACAATCAATGCAAGTCAGATTAGTCTTCCATTTTGCTAATGCCGAATTACTACAACAACATCAGCGCCCGCAGATCAGTATTGACCGTGCTGGAGGCAACCTGCTGTGGCGACTCGATGACAACCGCAGTGAACTTGGGTTAACCCGCGCAGATCTGAGTGCTCCGGGCCTGACATTGCGCTGGCTTAACCCCTTTGCCGCACAATTACTCAGCGTTGGGGTCGAAGCCTATCAGCAGGGCCGCTGGCAGGCCATTGAGCTGGCTACCGAGCAGCTCTTTTATTATGGTGACGAGGCCAATCCGATCACGGCAAAACTCAGTAAAGATGCGGTACTCAAACTGGAGTTTGTGGAACAAGGAGCACGCCGCGAACAATCCGGATTTTACCCCGCCGGTTTACTCACCCTGGCATCACAAACCGCGAGTCTGGCCAGATTCTATCGCTGGCAGCTGGACCCCAATCGCCATAAGCTGGCCGTGGCACCTCCTGTTCAGCCCTACAGAGTGGCCCAGCCAGAACTCGTATATACCAGGAATGAGAACACCTATCATCAAGCCATTATGCAGGCCGATGGGAACCTCACACACGTTGAAGGGGTGATGCAGTATAACCGTGATGGTATCTATCAAAGCAGTGAGCCGCTTGGCTCAGAGCACACGCTGGATCTGGGTATTCGGCTGCGTAACCGTTATAAACAGCACTGGTATCGACTGGAGAGCTTTTTTCGCCTGAACAACACCAGCGAACCGTCTTTTAGTATCAATGGTTTGTATGACTGGCTTGACGATGAAGACGACTGGTTTGCCAAAGCACAGTGGTATAATCGCTGGCAGGAGTCACCACTGAGTCGAGAAACCCACCTGACCAGTCAATGGGCTGTTGCGATCGGGGAAATTTGGCGAGAGGATCAACACTGGCGTCATCAGTGGTGGTGGCAGCCTTTTTATTACTACACCAGCATTGATAAAGAAGAATATCTGGCGGACGAAACCATTAGCAATGCCATGTTCAACTTTTATCGCTACAATCACAGCGATGGCTGGCGTGGGGGTTATCGCATCCGCCACCAGAGTAAAGTAGACAGCCAGCTCAGCGCCCAGCTGACGACCACCTCTAATTCAGACTGGACATCACTGGACGTCGCTTCTTTAAGTGGGGTCTGGCAGCAATATTATCAGGGCCATATTTTCTCTGCCGGGCTAAGCAGCAGCTACGTGTTTGCCGATGACCACCGGCCAAATGCAACCTGGCAGTATCTGACGACATTGGGCTGGCAAACCTTGTTTGACTTCAGCGAACACACCGCGGGCTGGATCAGCCTGAGCTGGACCCAAGACTGGTTTAGAAATAACCACAGCATTCGTTTTGAAGTAACTTTGGGTAATTTACAACGCAGTGGCTTTGACCCGTTTGCACACGATGAAATCATTTTTGAATCGCTGCAACTGACGCATTTCTTAGAGCAGGACCTGTATGGCCAATAATCGATTAAAAACTCAGCTTCAGGCTATCTTATTTGCCGATACAGAACAGTTCTGGCTCAATCTGCACCGCCATAAGTACCATCAGTTGCTCGAGGAGTTGACTGGCTGGGAGCTGTTACAAAACCAGCCAAAAGACGAGCAACTGAGCTACTGGCAGCTGCTGCAGACCATTGCTTTTTTACGCCACAAAATTGAGCGCCTGCATGAACAGCTCCAGGGTCACGACGCCGACTATCAGTCGTTTGTGGAACGCCTAGGCAAGGCAGAGCTGGCCACGGAAAAACAACTGCATATCCTCAAATATGCTGAAACACTGGGGGCCTCAGGCACGCAACTGCAAAAAGATAAACAGGCATTCTCACGCTGGTTTGATGAAGGTGCCGTTATCGGTCGCTATCAGACCTTAGTTGCTGATTTAGAGCAGGATCTGCGGTTTCTTATCGCCAAACTGGGGGCACTCACCATTCGTTACCTCAGGTTGTCGCAAGATAACCTGGATGAGGCCCGGAAAAAACTGGACCTGCAACCTTTCTTCCTGAGGCTGATGGCCACCAGCAACAATGCACATGTGCGCCATGGGATGATCCGTGCGCTGGTTAATCAGGTTTCGGTGATCAATGAATGTAAAGCCGATCCGGACCTGGACGGCGAGCTGGTTGCTGAGCTCATCGAGTTGCTTGATGCAGAGAATACGCCCTATCAGGCCGTAGTGGATATCCTGGAAATTCTGATCCACCAGCGTCCGACCTTTGTGCGCAGTTACATGTGGGCCTATGTGGAAGCAAGCCTCAGTGGCACTACACCAGCACAGAAGCACAGCGATCAGCTGTTTATTGTCGCTGCGATGCCTCGTATCCTCGCCAATAAATATCCCCTGGAAGAACGGGATATTCCATTGCTCCGGGAATTGGCGAAGCATCCATTTGCCCGGGTACGACAAGTGTGTATTGAGCAACTGCGCAATCTGCCCGATGCGCTGGCCAGGGAGATACTTGAAAAACGTTTTAAGGATGAAACTGCCAATGCGGTGCGTTTCACCCTGGTTAAGCAGCTTACCGCTGCCCGTTTTTCTGCTAGCAGGTATGCATTTGGGTTATGGTGTACCCACCTCCTGGGTGAGGAGTGCCTGGAAGTTAAGCGGATACTGTTAGAACAAAGTCCCAGGCTCATGCTCAATGAGGCCGTTGAAGCGACACTGGACGATACCTCAAACAATCAAGATGCGGTGTTGATGCAACGCTATATAGGTGTATTGAATCAGGCACTGGAGCATGAGCCCGACCTGGCCGTGCGGCGCTACATTACGCGAACCCGCGAGCAATTATTCAGCTTCACCCAGCAAAGCCTGCATGTACAACTTGCCCAGCGCGTGGCTGAGCACGAAACCGTTTATTTGCCTGGTGATATCGACCAGGACACACTAGGCCGCGCACTCAGTATGCTGGCGCAGCATGAGCAAAGCTTTAACGCATATCAGGACAAACAAGGCTGGCGAGTGGTTATTGGCTACAAACGTCGTCGCCGTTTTTGGCGTGTATGGCATGAGTTTTTTACGCCAAGCACCGATAAACGTCAAAGCTTTAGCCATACCAGTGCCAAAATCCCGTCGGCACAACTACATGTGCCCAGTTGCACCACCGCAGAGATCAGTGCAACCAATGTGCCCGGCGAAGCGCTTTATCATCTCAAGGAAGCCAGTGCACGCCCTCATTTGCCGTTGCCCGACTATCTGCTGTCTGTGCTGAGCCAGGATAACATCAAAGCCAGTAAAAAAAGTTACACGCCCGACGGTATTTTAATCGTGACACCACCTAAGCACCTGTGGCAGCGTGTTCGTGCTTACTGGCAATTGTCGGTTCAGTACGCCGACATAGATGGCTTACGAAAAGGGAATATGCTTGAACAGCAAAACTACCTGGCCCGAATTCGCAAACTCGGCTTTGGTCTGGAGTTTAAACCCTATGGCAGTGAGCTGGATTGTTCGTTTGAGGTTGAGTCCGGTATTGCCAACTTGTTCGCCCGTGCCGGCGTGCCGGGTGTGTTAGTTAATTTGGGTTACAGCTTTAAAGAATATCTGTATTCCATTTATCAAAATAGCATCGGTCAGCTGGTGTTTTTTGTATCGACCTTTATCCTCTATTTCTGGATGAGACACGTTCGCCTGAATCGAAAAATTCGCACTAATCGCGCTAAGATCCCAGTCACCATAGGTGGCTGGGGTACACGAGGAAAATCCGGCACAGAACGAATAAAAGCGGCACTGTTCAGTAGCCTGGCGCTGCGCGTAGTCACCAAAACCACAGGCTGTGAAGCCATGATGATTTTCGCGCGCAGCTCCGGAGAGCAATATGAGCTCCCCTTGTTCCGACCTTTCGACAAAGCCAGTATCTGGGAACAAAGTGATGTCCTTGCCTTTGCCCGCTCGGTGCGCGCTGATGTCTTTTTATGGGAGTGCATGGGCCTGACACCCAGGTATGTCCGGATCCTACGCCGCTGGATGCGGGATAACTTCACCACCATTACTAATACCTACCCGGATCACGAGGATATCCTGGGTCCGAGCGGTGTTGATGTGGCGCAAGAAATGGCCGCTTTTATTGGCAGCCACACTCAGATTTTCACCGCTGAGCAAACCATGGCCCCCATCCTCAACCGGGCGGCCGAGCACAAGCAATCGACCCTGATCCAGCTGCACTGGGGAGAAGGGTTTCAGATCACCCCGGATGTCCGTGCTTTATATCCCTATGAAGAACACCCTGATAATATCGCTTTGGTATGCAAAATGGCCCAGTACATTGGCATAGACAAAGACTATGTCTACAAAGAAACCGCTGAGCGTATTGTGCCAGATGTCGGTGTATTACAACACTTTACCAAAGCTCCGGTGGATCACCTGACCCAGTCGTTTGTCAACAGTATGTCAGCCAATGAACGCCTTGCCACACTGGAAAACTGGCGTCGCCTTGGTCTATTTGAGCTCAACGACAAACCCGAGACACAAACCATCGCCCTGCTCAATAACCGCAATGACCGGGTTGCACGCTCTAAGGTCTTTGCGCAACTGTTGATTGAAGATCTGAGTTTTGATCATATAGTGGTGATTGGTAGTAATGTCGATGGCTTTGAGGCCTATCTGGATCAGGCACTGAATACCCGTTTAAGCCGACTAATTGGCAATAACGACAAACAAGATTTGATGCGCCTGCTGACTCAGTGGAAGTATAATGCAAGCCCGGAGCATTATATTGACCAGCTAAACGCCCTGTTAGACACTCCCTGGCTCGAAACCGCACACCTGTACGATGAGGATTTGCTGGGTCTTGCACTGACCGAGCATATTGAAGCTAAAGTACAGCAACGCATTATTCAACTCAGAATACAAAACTGGCAACTGGCCCAATCACTGTTGAACCTGGAGGATTTAACTAGCCACCAGAAACAGCTGGAACATGTGCTGAGCAGCATCCTGAATAGCAAGTTATTGCTGCTGGATAACCCCCATATCACTGCAGACGACCTGACCAACCGTATCGCTCGCCTGGGGCTAGCCGGACAACATCAGTTAATTGTGGGCATGCAAAATATCAAAGGCCCCGGGCTCAATTACGTCTATGCCTGGCAACACTGGCATACGCTGCATGCCAGCTGTGAACGACTACTCGAACCTCAGATAAGCCATGCTCAGTTTCGGCGCGACCTGAACAAGCTGACGCAACTTGATAAGGTCAATCGTATCGAGCGAGACTATTTCTCCAAGATGCTGCAAACCCTGAGTAAGCTACCACAGGCGCAAAGCGAATTTGCCCAGGCCGAACTCAGTCATCTGGCTGAACGCCTCACTCAACAAAGTGCCAGTAATGATCAAACCGCGGGCCCTGAAAATTTACCTGGTTTTACGCGTTTTATACTACAAGTGGTGGAGTCTTTTCTGGATGCTGGCGCCGCCGTTAAGCGCAAGAAAACCGCACAGCAGGTGTATGAGGACATTGCATCGCAGCGGATCACCCCGGAACGCGCCATTACTGTTTTGGCTGCATTGAACCGAGGCCAAAAACCTGGCTGGCTAACCGATCGCTGGCTTAACCGCGGCCAGGATTAACATGCCTCTCCCCTGGCCCACATCAGCATGATGTGGGCACACTCCTTGCTATGTTGGGTATTGAGCGTCTCTCTTGATGGTTTGTTTTCGCATTTTGCAATTTTGCTAAGCCCAGTGACCCTTATGGACATGCAAAACACAAAAATGTGCAAAATGCGAAACGACAGTAGATCAGATGACATGTAAAAGTATTAGGAACACAGCGTGTAAAAACCAACCCTTTGGTATCACTTTTATATTCTAAAATTGAGGCATAAATAGGAACTAACGGTCATTTTTTGATTTTTAATTGACCAGACCGAGTAAAAGTAAGAAAATGGAATTAGTTAAAATTGATTAGGGATAACATTTTATTTACACAGATAGAGTGAAGCCCTGGAGTATATCTATGAAATTATCAGTTATCGCACTTGGCCTGAGTGCCGCCCTAATCAGCAGCTTTGCTGCAAATGCCAGTGACAATCTAATCACTAACGGTTCTTTTGAGCAATCAAGTACCATCAAAGGCTCCTGGAGCCTGTTGAGAACGCTACCAGGCTGGAATCGCAGCTCTGCAAAATTTGAAATTCAGACCAATCGCCTTGGTCTTATTCAGGCTCAGGATGGTGAACAATACCTGGAGCTGGACTCCACCCGTAACTACAGTGCATATCAAAATGTTGCGACTGAAGCGGGCAAGCAGTATGTCGTGAGCTTCTACTACTCACCACGTGTTACCAATAATGCAGATACCAACAAAGCAACCGTGTACTGGGATGACCAGGTAATCGCAGAGCTAAACGGTACACAACGCGGCTGGCAACATTACACCATCACAGTGACAGCTGACAGCGATGAAAGTACGCTGAAGTTCGTGGGTGCAGGTAACTCAGATTCCTATGGCGCATTGCTGGACAATGTGTCTGTTACCGCAGATTGTGTAACTGGCCTGTTTGGCATCAATAACTACGGCTCTGTGCAAAACGGCTTCGTCTACCACTTTGATCTGGATGCAGGGCAGTACAGCACAGTATCGGGTGTCACACACACAGCCTCAAATATCGCCAGTAAAGATGGTGTACTGTACTTCATGGAGCAGACCAACAGCAGTACTAAAGCGTCTACTCTGTGGGCACTGGACCTGGACGGCAATCAGCAGTACAGCGTAGCAGAGACTAAATCATGGCCTTTGTATCGCTCAGCAGTCACCCCAGACGGTATCTCATTACGTAGCACCAGTAAGACGTATATGTACGACTTTGACATGAGCAGCGGCGAAAAAACCGTGTTGGGTAAATTGTCATACTCAGGTGACGATTTCAGCCATGGTGACATTGCTTACTCAGCAGACGGGAACGTGCTTTACGTCTTAACCGGCAAAGCGCTGTATACCCTAGACGAAGGCAACATGGAGTTGACTAAGATTGGTGAGCACGGCGTGAACTGGGCTTCTGGCCTGGCAATCACAGACAATGGCGAACTGTATGTATCTGGTCGTGAAAATGGCAGTAACGCACAGATCTGGCAGCTCAATCCAAACACTGCCGTTGCGACATTGGTGATGGAAGGTCCTGAGCACATCAATGACCTGACGTTTGTCGACAATTTCTGCCGATAACCGGCACATTCGTTCAATATGCGCAAAAACCAGCCAAACAGGCTGGTTTTTTTGTATACAAAAAGCGTCTAACCCAGCTGGTAAGGCTTCCCCATCGCCACCCCACTAGGTATACTGACGCGCTTTTAATGCATAGTTAGTCAGCATTACACTAACTTGTAAATCTTTTGGGGACTGGCCACCCGTTCAAAGTATGCTGAGCAATACTGTCATCAACAGTACCTTCAGCATCGATAATATTAAGGCCAAAACAACACATTGTGATTTTAATCTGGATAAAAACTTATGAGTTCAAATACACAGGCTCCGACCATTTTAGGGCATCCTAAAGGGTTGTGGATGCTGTTCTCGGCAGAATTCTGGGAACGATTTTGTTATTATGGCATGCGTGCCGTTCTTGCCCCTTATGTTGCTATCGCCTTTTTCGACCACCTCACTGCTGAAGAAGCGGCTAAACAAGCTAGCTTAACCTATGGTGGTTACACTTCGATGGTATACATGACCGCAATTTTGGGGGGATATGTCGCTGACCGACTGATCGGCTACCAAAGATCAATCATTCTCGGTGGTATTATGATGGCCGTCGGTATGTTTATGCTGATGGCACCGGATCTCACGACCTTCTTGTTTGGCCTTGCATTTATCGTAATGGGTAATGGCCTGTTTAAACCGAACATTTCCACTATTGTAGGCAAGCTTTACGAACCAGGTGACCCGCGCCGGGATTCAGGCTTTACCATTTTCTACATGGGCATCAACTTAGGTGGTGCACTCGCGCCTATTATCTGTGCCACCATCATCGGGGCCATCTGGGGCTATCAGTACGGCTTCCTCGCAGCTGGCATAGGTATGATTTTCGGTGTAATGGTTTTCCAGCTGCAAAAATCCTGGTTAGGCGGTGTTGGCAAGGCTGAAAATGCAAAAGCCAGTTGGTCACGCTTTGCGGTTGTTGCAGCAAGTGCTGTATTACTGGTTGTACCGGCTTTCTATCTACTCAGTAACAGTGCATTACTTGGATACCTGCTTGCCTTTTTAATGTTAGGATTAATCGCTTACTTCTTATATAGTGGCTTCCAGTCCGGCGATAAAAAACAACTACACAGATACATTGCCATGTTGCTGCTCTTTTTGGCCAACACCGTTTTCTGGGCGTTATTTGAGCAAGCTGGCTCTTCATTAAATTTCTTTGCCAAAGATCATGTCAATCTGGATATTGGCTTTACGACAATTCACTTCACGCTGTTTCAGTCAGCTAACTCTATATTCATTATTTTGTTTGCGCCTGTTTTAGCTGCACTGTGGCTTAAACTGGATCAGCGAGAAGCAAATCCATCTATTCCTCGCAAGTTTGCTTTCGGCCTGCTAGGTGCGGCTCTGGGCTTCTACGTATTGGTATTTGCGATTCAGTTTATGCAAGACGCCAGTGGTAAGGTGCCAGCTTACATGCTCGCATTGTGTTATCTGATCCATACTTTAGGTGAGCTGTGTCTATCTCCGATTGGTCTATCTATGGTAACTAAATTAGCCAAACCAAAAGAAGTTGGCCTTGCAATGGGCGGCTGGTTCTTGTCTATCGCTATGGCACAATACCTAGCAGGTGTCATTGCATCTATCGCTACCAGTGGTGGAGGTGAGTCCGGTCATGCTGTTGGCTCAATCGCACAGTATTCTGATGTATTTATGCAGCTAGTCTGGTTAGGTGTTGGTGGTGCCGTCATTTACTTCCTGGCAGCACCAGCGATTACACGCCTGATGCACGGCGTACGCTAGCCTGTTAGATAAATATTTAGTGTTTAAAAACCGCGCGACTAAGCGCGGTTTTTTCATTTCACCCGCCAATTTGTAAACTATTCGATACATATCTTCTCAATTTCTAAGTTTGGTAGTGCAAAAGGAACAAGTCTACATTCTCAGTTAAAAAATTCAAAAAACCAGAGCAAGACTTTAAAATTCAACAACTTAATAATTTTCCCAGTGCCCCTAAACCACACTCTCCACTATGCATTTTGATGCTTTAAACTACAATTTTTGGATAAAAAATTATATGTGTCACTTTAGTGTTCATTTTGCCTAAATTGTCCAACCAGATTTACATTTCGCCCTCTTGCTAATTCCCCCCCATAGCTTCCCCTTTTGGTCATTTTGATTAATCATCCACAGCACAAAACAAATAGCGATCCAGTGCTTTAAAGCGGGAGTATGACAATGAGTGAAGTAACAAATCCTCTAGGCCTAGTAGGCATTGAGTTTACCGAGTACGCAACACCAGATGCGGACTACATGGAAAAGATTTTTGCCGACTTTGGTTTTTCTAAACTGAAAAAGTTCAAAGACAAAGACATCCTATACTACAACCAGCATGACATTCACTTCCTGCTGAACAAAGAGCGCGGCGGTTTCTCTGCTGAGTTCGCTAAGAGCCACGGCCCGGCAATCTGTTCAATGGGCTGGCGTGTAGAAGACGCGCAAAAAGCGTTTGAAATCGCGGTAGAGCGTGGTGCAAAACCAGCGACTGACTCAACACACAAAGATCTGCCTTACCCTGCTATTTACGGCATTGGTGACAGCCTGATCTACTTCATCGATGTATTCGGTGACAAAGGCTCTATCTTTGAGCAAGACTTCGTTGAGCTGGAAGAGCAAGTTATCGTTGAAGACAAAGGCTTCCTGCGCATCGACCACCTGACTAACAACGTATACAAAGGCACCATGGAAACATGGGCAAACTTCTACAAAGACGTATTCGGCTTTACTGAAGTTCGTTACTTCGACATCAAAGGTCAGAAGACTGCTCTGTTGTCATACGCACTGAAGTCTCCATGTGGCACCTTCTCTATTCCAATTAACGAAGGTAAAGACGACAACAACAACCAGATCGACGAGTACCTGGACGAGTACAATGGCCCGGGCGTACAGCACTTGGCATTCCTGACCAACGACCTGGTTGCGTCACTGGACAAACTTGACCAGACTAACATTGCAACATTAGACATTGTTGATCACTACTACGACACTATCTTTGACCGTGTACCTTGGGTTAAAGAAGACCGTGACAAGATCAAAGAGCACCAGATCCTGGTAGACAGCCAGAGTGAAGATTGCTACCTGCTACAGATCTTCACTAAGAACCTGTTCGGCCCTATCTTTATCGAAATGATCCAGCGTGTTGACGACGGTGGTTTCGGTGAAGGTAACTTCCAGGCACTGTTCGAGTCTATCGAGCGTGACCAGGAACGCCGCGGCGTGATCTAATTCTCCTTTGAGAGTGGATAATTAAAAGCAGCTTGGGGCCATGCCTTCTGGCTGCTTTTGCCGTTTAATTTGTCTGAGACTCAGATGTTGCATTGAAAAACCAGAACGCTATCACCACATCTGAGAGCAGCCTCAAACTTGCAAAAAGGAAAGACCATGTCTTTTATCAACGAAACGCACGACATTAATCTTAAAAGCTGGGTTGCCAGCGCAAACCAGGCCGGTACCGACTTCCCAATTCAAAACCTGCCATTTGCTTCATTCCGCCGCAAAGACAGCGCGGAAGAGTTCCGTGGCGGTGTTGCCATTGGTGATCAGGTACTGGACCTGGCTGTGGTTGCTGGTGCAGGAATTTTCAGTGGCGAAGCACAGGATGCCGCTGAAGCAGCCAATGCACCTAAACTGAATGAGTTTATGGGTATGGGTCAGAACTACTGGTCTGCACTGCGCTTAGCACTGTCTCGTGCTCTTCGTGAAGGCTCAGAGCACCAGGGCGCACTAGAAGCGGCGTTGGTTGCACAGTCTGACGTTGAATATGCGCTGCCTTGTCACATTGGCGATTACACTGATTTCTATACCTCAATCTACCACGCTACTGCGGTAGGTAGCTTGTTCCGCCCGGACAACCCTTTGCTGCCTAACTACAAGTGGGTACCAATTGGTTACCACGGCCGTGCTTCTTCAATTGACGTGTCTGGTCAGAACTTCCCTCGCCCTAAAGGTCAGACGAAAGCACCTGATGCAGATACACCGTCATTTGGTCCTTGTAAGCGTCTGGACTACGAACTGGAACTGGGTATCTATCTTGGTAAAGGCAATGAACTGGGTGACTCTATTTCGATTGAAGATGCTGAAAGCCATGTATTTGGTTTCTGCCTGTTCAATGACTGGTCAGCCCGTGATCTTCAGGCTTGGGAATATCAACCATTAGGTCCATTCCTGGCGAAAAACTTTGCATCAACTGTGTCACCCTGGATTGTTACTACAGAAGCCCTGGCGCCGTATCGCACCAACTGGCACCGTGATGAGCAAGATCCTCAGCCTCTGGACTATCTGGAGTCTGCACACAACCGTGAAGCTGGTGCGTTTGATATCCAGATGGACGTACTACTTGAAACAGCGAAAATGCGCGAAGCCAATGCTGCGCCTAGCAAGCTGTCAGAATCAAGCTTTAAGCACAGCTACTGGACAGTGGCACAAATGGTCACTCACCACACCGTAAACGGCTGTAACTTCCTGCCAGGCGACATGCTGGGCTCAGGTACACAGTCTGGTCCGGAGCACGAAGAAGCGGGCTCACTGTTAGAGCTATCGCGTGGCGGCAAAGAGACCATCACCCTGGACAATGGCGAAGAGCGTAAGTTCCTGGAAGATGGCGACAAGGTCATTATGCGCGGCTGGTGTGAAGCCAATGGCTTTGCACGTATCGGTTTCGGTTCAGTCGAAGGCACTATCCTGCCAGCGAAGTAATCGCAAGCGAAAACTATTCCTATACAAAACAAAGGTGTGCTTGAGTACACCTTTTTTTTGTAAGTAAATACTGGCTTTTTGCATAAAAATTGTTAGAGTGAGTCGTTATTTTTAATTTTTACGTGTTATGTTTCGCTATATCAAACGTCTGATCACATCACTATTTCAACCTAAGCAACTAATGCTGCGCCAGAACGGCCAGGTTAGTCTGATGGTTGTGCCCGGCTGGTTGCAATTTATCGCACTAGTGCTGGTTTGTTGTGCTCTTAGCTGGTTAGTTATCAGTACATCAGCGTTTTTTAAGCAACAAGACACAGTCAATGCCTTACAGTCTGAACTTCGGACCAAAGCGCAAAGTTGGGAACAGGAAAAACAGCAGCTAACTGCAAAACTGGCACAGCAGCACACTCAGCTCGCGACTTTAAACGAGCAACACACAGTGCTCAGTGAAATTGTCAGTGCACTGCCAACTTCTATCACCGAACAATCAGACGCTCCCGCTGCTTTACCAGACGATGCACCGCAGACGGATGCACAACCTGCGGTCAGTGACCTCAGTGACAGTCATGAATTTGAAACCCAAAGCGCGGATTTGAATGATGCACAGGCTGCATTGCTCACAACCTTACAGGCCGTTATTTCGGCGCGCCACAACCAGTTGATGGCCGGGTTTAATGAAGCAGGTCTGACACTGTCAACCGAAAGCAACTCCGCCCAGGGTGGTCCATATCATCAGGTCGATGCAACGTTGCTAAATGACAGCTATACCCAGCTTATCGATGACTCAGTGCAGCTCAATCAGCTGGAGAATTTATTACATTCCACTCCAAAAATGATGCCCGTCGCGCACGACAAGTATTATATTTCCAGCGCCTTTGGTTTTCGTAAAGACCCCATCACAGGCCGCCGCGCCTATCACAAAGGGGTTGATATGGCAGGCTGGCACAAAACCCAGATCATTGCCCCGGCTGATGGTGTGGTCAGTAAAGCTGGTAAAAATGGGGGTTATGGCAAGTTTATAGAGATTCAACATGCCAATGGCATAGTAACTCGCTATGGCCATTTACATACCATCAAAGTGAAAAAAGGTCAGGCAGTTAAACAGTCAGAGGTAATCGCCCTGATGGGTAGCACAGGTCGTAGTACCAGTACACACTTGCATTATGAGGTGTTACAGGATAAAAAGCATATAAACCCTGTAAAACTGGCAAGAGTGCTCAAACGTGTTCAATAAAAAGAAAACTTCACTTCCTTTCTCGCTCATTTCTCCCGACACCACAATCACAGGTAACATCCAGTGTGATGGTGAAATTCAAATCGATGGCAAAGTGGTTGGCGATCTACGAGTGACCCAGCTAATCATTGGTGAAACGGGTGTCGTCGAGGGGAATATCATTGCAAACCAGGTTCAGGTCCGAGGACAAGTACAAGGCGGGATCAGCGCTGACAGCGTTACGCTTGAACCCAGTGCCAGGGTCACCGGTGATATTGCACATGATACTTTGTGTATTCAGGCTGGTGCCCAAATACAAGGTCAGTTAAACCATCGTGCGGAGCAATCAAACGTCACGCCTCTGGATAAAGCCAGCGAAGGCTGAATAACTCGTCAAAAATGAACCACCGGTAACATTTTATAACATAAAACATATACTTAGCCTTTCACTTCTGTATCTGAAAATGATACATTTTCACCATATTAGATTACCTAGCGAGTCTCACGCGCTCGCTTTATGACAACACCTCGAAGTAATTAAAAGGATATAAAGTGAATAAGCATATTTTAGGTCTATTACTGGCAACAGCATCTTTGGGTACTCAGGCAGCCGAGCTTAGCAAAAGCTACCTTGAAGTAGGTTATGGTGAGTCTAGCCTGGATGGCGCACCAAGTGGCTCAGATCCGCAGGGCTTTATCGTAGCTGGCAGTTATGAGTTTGCCAATGGCATTTTTATGGGCCTGAAAATCGATCAACACTCAGATAGCCTGGATGTGTTTGACGACTTACTTGGCGACGATTACGACGTTGATGAAACTACATTCAATTTAGGTTACATTCTGCGCAAGACCAGTCATGGCCGTCTGGCTGTGGGTGCTCAGCTTGGTGAATTCGAAGTATCAGCCCGACGCATAAACTCGACCATTGATACGCGCCGCATTTACGGTGAATACGAGCATGTATTCAGCAAACGCGTTAGTGGATTTGCTCAGCTCGGATACGAAACGCTGGACTTCCCAAGCCCGATTGGAAACGAAGACGGTGTCTATTTAAATGCTGGTATCCAGTTTAGCTTCACTGATCACTCAGGTGTTATCCTGGAATACACCAATGGTGTGGATTACACCCAAACCGAAGTGAAGTACCGCTACACTTTCTGATTTTAAAAGGCCCGCTTAGCGCGGGCTTTTTCACTTTTTCGCCGAAATATACATAGTGACATCGGCATGAAATACCTTAACTCCGTCACGGTTAAACACCTCTACCGGGACGACTAACTCCTCTTTATCTTGCCATTGACGTGGCAGCGAAATCGTCGCTTCAGCTCTTAAGTCCGTTTCCGCTTTTTTCAGATACTGTACGGTCATCCCTTTTGGGATCCAGCGATGTGTTTTGTAAGGAATGCTGGCATCAGTCACCACGCCAGCGCATAACTCTGCAAGGTTACACTGTGCAATTGCATGCACTGTCCCAATGTGATTATGGACCGCCTTGCGGTTGGGCATCTGCGCCGTAATCCGCCCTTCACTAAGGTGAGTGATCTTAGGTTTGATGGTGCCAAAATAAGGCGCTCGTTTACAGACCGCCTTGCTGAATAGCCAGTTGCCAAAGGGCAACCATTTAAACTTCTTGTAGGTTTTTAATAAAGGTGTTGCCATAACGCTTAACCTGTTGCATGTAAATCACACTCCACCCTAACACATCTGACCAGTTAGTCCAATGGTAGAAAATTTATAAAGCAATCACTACCCCTGGGATTAATATGGCCCGTTCCCAGATGTGTTACAATCCTGCCGATCAGTGAACTTCCATAACGATAAACTCTAAGGACAAATATATGAACAAGCTCGCTTTACTATCCGCATTGTGCTCGCCCCTGGCCATCGCCGGACCGATTACTCAGATTGAGATTGAAAACAACACCGTTTTATTCTCGACCAGCTCTATGGCGCCCAGCTCCGTTGCGTGTGTCGCAGAAGACAAAAACCAGCTGCGCTCAATTAGTCTGGACAGCCACTCAGGCCGTGCCATGTATTCCTTGCTGATCACTGCGGTAGCAAAACAACAAGCGGTGGCTGTCACGTCGGCTCAGGATTGTGCTGATCTGGCTGGAGTAGAGCGGGTGCAGAGTCTTCGCCTGGCGCCCAATACCAGCGCCGGTAACTCAAATGCCCGCTCGATTGGGTTGTACGCGAGTGACGGCATTACGCGCATTGGCACACTGGTGGATACCGCGCACTATAAAAATAGTGCCTACGATAGCGGTCAATATCGTTGGACTTACATCGATAATGAAGGTGGCGTCGACTATAAAACCTTAACTATCAGCTACAACAACGCAGATCTCCAATTCGAATATAGCGGTTGCCGAGGCAGACAAGGGTTGTCTACACATGGTGTGCCTGTTTATCACCATGGTAAGTACATTATGGGTGATAAAAACGCACCTTTTACCAGCTCAGCGGATAGAAGCGCTCAAAACTACAGCTGCTTCAATCGCCAGGATAAAACCAGTTACGAGATCATTGAAACTGAACACCCAATTTGCGGCGCAGGATTATGTCTGGTCAAAGAAGACTGATTAATCACTCAGGTAAGGATAACACAATGAAAATCTTACGACTGTGCTCAGCGTTGCTGATGTTGATTTGTGACTCAGTGATGGCAAAGACCAACATTCTGAACATCGAAGTCCAGGCAACTCGGGTGCTGGTAACCCTGAGTGCCACATCAAGCCAATCGGATTGTCAGGTTAATCCAGCCGACAATGTTCAGCTTTGGTGGCTTGACCCGACGAGTGCGAGCGATCATGCACTCTATACCCTACTCCTCTCTGCCTACACCAGCAACAAAGAAGTAGAAGTAGATGGATCAAAAACCTGCCTGAACCACCCGGCTGCGAGGCGGCTGAGCAAGGTCATGCTAAGGAATTAAAATGTCAGTATACAGACTGCTTACTTTGCTGATACTACTTGGCGGCGCTATGATTTTACCCACACAGGTGAAGTCTGAAGGCTGGCTGCCACTGCAAACCAGTGAACTTATTTCGCAACACCCTTCAAAAACACTTGCTGGTCCAATGAACTGGCTATCTACACCAACACAAATTACAACACATCGGCAGCTCACCCTCTCATGGCAACCATTTGTAGAAGCCACTTACCATGAGCTATGGCATAACGGCACCGCTCGACAAGTCCGTGAGAATAACCTCGACCTGTACTTTACTGAGCCGGGCAAACATCAGCTTAAAGTCAGAGCCTGCAACGGTGTGCAGTGTAGCCAGTTCTCCGAGACGCTCACACTTGATGTAGTGCGCCGCTTTGACTTTGAGTTTGGTACTAACAATGAAGCTCTAATTGCCAATCAGGCAGGGCAAATCCTGATATCTCCCCTGAGCAATGTGCCCACGGACACTATGCTGGCCAGCCTCGATGGTCAGAATTGGCAACCGCTTACGCTGGCTAACGGACAATACATTTTCTCAATTCCGGCAAAGCCCACCGGTGCGTATAAGCTATACCTTCAGATAGACGATGAGCGTATCGAGCCTGTGGACTTTAGGATCTATGCCAAACCGCAGCAGGCGCCTCAGGGCGTTGCCATCGCATTGCCAGAGACAATAGACTACCACCAGCAACAGGCAGTTGAAGTTGACTCCCAACAAACACTGGTGTTGCACTGGCAAGCCTCCGATGACGTTGCACCACCACTTGTCGGCTATTACAAGTTGTTTATCAATGGTGAGCGCGATGGCACCATATATCGTTCTCTTACCCATTTGAACCGCAAATATGGTGAAGGTGCCTTTCATACTGAACTACATCACCTTGGCACAGGCGCTCATCAGATAACGATTCAAGGGTGTAACAAGCTTGCTGGTACAGAATATTGTGGTCCTCTAAGCCAAGCTGTGTATGCCTTTGTCGGTGTGCCGCCTTCCCCGTATGTCAGACCTGTTAAAGTAGTGGATGATTTCCATGTCTCCGCAGGTGTGCTTCACCCGCGCCCCACCGACATATTGAATGTTCAGACCGGTGAGGAAGTGATCTTTCACTGGCAACCTTCAGACGAGGTCGTTGCCGCACCAAATGGCTACTACTTGCTGGAGCTCAATGATCAATGGCTTGGCTCCATTTACGGTGTCGTCTCTTTTCTGCGTCGCCAGTATAATGACGGTAACTTCCACGTCAGAGCGAAGATTACCCAAACTGGGTTACTCAATGCCACTGTGCGGGCGTGTAACCGGGTTGCGCCGGGTATGGACCGCAGTCTCAGCTGCGGCCCCAAGAGCTCTGTCGCGAGAATTCTCTCAGTACCAGCCAAGCCTGATTACCAGCTAAAGTTCAGTCATGTGAATAATGGCGTGATCACAAGAGAGCATCCATTGACACTGGAAGCCAGCACACTGAGTAGTCCATATATTGACTCCCTGAAAGTCAAAGTGAATCAGGAAGAATGGCGCACCGTACCAGGCAGTCAACATTATCATTATGACTTTGGCATCCTCGATCCGGGCACGTATAACATCACAGTTAAAGTGAATGATTACTTCACCGAAACGTTTAACATCGAAGTGGTCAATTCAATTAACACGGTTCGGGTTGGGCAGCTGAGTGTGAACAAAACGAATATAGGATATGGTGATGAGGTTTTGATCAGTTGGCAAAAACCAGCCCAATTTAATGAACCCGTGCTTTATCGCATTGCTATAGAAAAGCCCAGTGCAAAAGCAGGTGAACCCACAGAGCGTTTTATCTGGCAAAATGGTGTGACCGAAACCAGTATACGCCGTGGACCGATATTCAGAAGAGGCACAACTTTCGTTGAAGTTTCTCCCTGCTTAAGTAACGGAGAATGTGGAATTCCAAGTAGAGTACACTATCGGTTGCAAGGCAACACACTGCCAACGCCGAACTTTACTCTCCTGTCTGATGAAGTAGCACGCTTTTCTGCGCCACAATTTAACTGGCACATGCCTGATAACTTCTCTGAAGATGTCTCTGTGGCCTTTTTTGTGCGTTCACCGGGCAGTGCAACACTTAGCCAGTACGTTGAGGGTACCCCTTTAACACAAACCGGTGAGTACTATTTCTATATTGAGATCTGTGACAACAAGCACCCGGAGATCTGCAATGATAAACAACTAACCGAGCTTACAGTTAATGTTGTCGAGGCAACGCTTGAAGTCACACGAACAGACGATACTTTAACCTGGCACGCACTGCAAAACGTGCAAAGCTATCAGTTGCAACGTACTGTGTGTATTCATGACTGTATGCACTCAGGAAATTATCAGTGGCAAAATGAGGCTGAGTTAAATGCAGGCACAGTGAGATACCCGCTGGTCAATAGCAACAACCTAGCCTATCGGGGGCGTGCCTGTTTTACTGGTGGGCAATGCAGTAACTGGGTGTACATAGCACCGAAGCTGACCCGACTGAAAGCCCCGGCTCTTAAGATCGATAAATAGGTAGCGCAGAGACAGTGCTGATAACTGGATAAGCACTGTCTCTGATAAGCTGATCAGCGTGTGGAGCGCAATACAGGTGCGGGGAGTCTTGTCACTGCAAGTTGCGCACTAAACTCGCCCAAAAATCGCCCGCTGTGGTTAAAACAATGCCAACGCGTATCCAGTGTATCGGCTGCAAGTACCGCGGTTGCTGTAATCGCACCCTGCATATCTGTTTCAATATGCGCACCAGCTGCAAAGTGCAGTTCGCATCTGGACACGACTTGCGTATCCCAGATGAGTTTCGCCTGCTCCCCTACCTGAACCTCTTGAGGAGACCAGTTTAACAACGCAACATTCGGGTTCACCTGAATTGAAAACGGCGCCAGCACACTCACATTATGCCCGTCGCTGACTGATATTTCGATGTTGCTATACACACCTATATCTGCTCCCGCCGGCGTCCCGCTGAGTGCCCCCGTCTGAGTATTAAATCGTGCCCAGCCTGGCAGATTTTTTACCGAAAAGCTCAGCGGGTCGTTCTCAGGATCAAGCACTTGCGGCACAAACTGATAATGGCCATTCACAATGACTGTCTTGGCAGGCACGCCTGATATAACAGGGGGCTGATTAGGCTCTTTAACCTCTACAGAAACCGTGGCCACTGCACTGGTGATCTCATACAGATTATTGCCCTTAATGCGATACCGAAACGCATCCTGGCCAATATATCCAGCGCTGGGCGTATAGGTCACCGTATAGTCCTGATTAACACTTACGCGGCCATGCTTTGGGTTACTGTAAATTTCTACCCCAAAGTAATAGGGCACATTTGGGTCATTGGCTTTGACGTTAATCGCAACAGCCCGATCCGAGACGGTTTGCGCCGTATCGTCAGCGGGATACACATCGTAATTCGTATCAAAGGCGTGATCCAGGCTGATCCGGATCTCTCCTGGCTCTGATACCTCCCCCGCCGGGTTAATTACCCGAAATGGGATAACCTCAACCTTATTGGTACCATCCGACTCGCCGGAGAAGTACAACAGTTTTCCTTTAAACTTAACCCAGCGCCTGTCCAGCGTATTGTATGCAACTGCCTGACCGTAAGGTGTATAAGTTTTGTCGTAAAAACTGACCTGCTCATAGGTTTTGCCTTCATTGAGCACGAGCCGAAGTTCATGCACCGGATAATCGGGATCAAAAACGGTGTTATCCGCGAAGATATTAAACTCTTCCTGTATGTGTAAACCGGCGTTAAATTCAAAAATACTTTTGTTTAATACCGGTGCCGCATACAACGAAGTCGCAGTCATTAAAGCGCTTAAACCCGCCACTGTACGTGTAAAATAAGCCAAACTTGGCATAATTATCTCCTTTTCATTCTTATTCTTATCTTTCTACCGATACATGAGGCGCTGATAACCTGCGTACGCTCACCTCAGTGGCAAACTCACCGACATTACGCCCTTGCGCATCAAAACAGCGCCAGTGGTAAGGCAATTTACCCCCTGCTCTGAAAAAGCGCACCAGCACACGTCCGTCGGGTCCTTCACTTAAAACCACCAGCCCTTCCAGGCTTTCACAACGCTGTGCTAAGGTTTTGTTCCAAATCAACTCGGCAGCTTCTCCCACTTTAATATCAACCGGCTGCAAGCCTATTACCGTTTGACAGCAGACCAATGAGAACCATGGCCGAAGTCATTTTTTTCATAGTTACTCTGCGAGTTGTAAGAATTATGTTTCTGGAATAAGAAATAGAGACCGCCAAAGCGATCTCCACAACACATTTAGGAAAGAGCATACCCATGCGCTTTGTTCCTAACCTGTGCGCTATGAAACTTACCGATGATGCACCCTACTGCGCGACTTGCACAGACACAGTCGCAGCAGCGCTGGTAATGTCATATAGATTGTTACCCTTAATGCGGTACTGGAATGAATCCGGACCTATATATCCCGCATCCGGGGTGTAAGTAACTGAATAGTCGTTGTTAACGGATACTGAGCCATGTTGCGGGCGACTAAATATCTCAACACCAAAGTAATAAGGCACGTCTGCATCGTTGGCTTTTACAAATATCTCGACAGGCTGATCGCGCTGTGTTTGCGCGCTATCATCGCTTGGATAGACGTCGTAATTGATGTCGAAGGCATTATCCAGGCTCACTCTTACCTCTGCCCAGGGAGAGGCCTCGTTAGCAGGGTTGATCACCCGAAATTGGATCACATCAACTTTGCGGCTACCATCCGACTCACCTGAAAAGTACAACAGTTTACCTTTCAATTTTAGCCAGCGCCTGTCCAGGGTGTTGTAGGCAACAGCCTGACCATATATGGAGTTTACCTTGTCGTAAAAACCAACCTGTTCATAAGATTTTGCAGTATTGAGTTGAATTCTCAGCGCGCTATTTGGGTAATCCGGGTCAGAGATATTGCCATCTGCAAACAGATTGAACTCTTCCTGGATACGCAAACCCGCATTATATTCAAAAATGGCTTTATCAAGTCGGGGCGCTGCATTGGCGGTAGACGCCAGTAATATTGCACATGCACTAAGCGCGGGGAACCCGTAAGATTTTAATTTCATTATTACATTTCCTTATTTGTGAATTGCGGCGTCAATATGACTGACGCCAGATCGTGTTAACTCTTTATTGGGCTTGCAAACTTAGGCGCCCCGAGTTTCTGTACATTAATAGGCACCAGATATGGCCAGGCGCTACCTTGGCTACTACAGCTAAATTCAATTCCACCATTGCGCGTCTTGTAAGGCACAAAGGGACCTGTCCCTTTACCGACGAATGACAAGCCCATCATTATCACATGTCGTGCCCTGCGGGATATCCCAGAGAATATCAACCACCTTACCGACACGTACTTTTGGCGGGAAAGTGAAATACTGCTCGGGATTTTCGAGGGCTTTGAGGTAGACATATCGCCCTGATCACATACCACAAGTCATCAAATTACCACTGGCATCTTTCAAGCTGATCAGCACAGTATTGCTTAATCCGGGTCAATCCGAGTGCCCTCAATAGCAATGGTATCAACATAGGTGCCATGACACTCTTATTTGGTACTTGCCTGGCCCGTGAAAGCAACCCCGAGTAACGCCATCAAACCAAAACGCATCAACCCTTTTTTCATTATAATAATCCCATATATTTAAATACCAGCGATAACCCGCCGATTGACTATTATTCTACTTTTGTCCCTCAAACCGTAGACGGCCATGCCTAAAACCCGTTAGGATCAGAAAAACAGTTTGAGGTGCTTCATGAAAAATCTATTTTTATTACCACTGGCATTTGCCAGCACATTTGGCTTAGCCAATAGCCAAGCTTATTTAATCACTGAATTTCAGGTGAGTAATAACTTGGTCACGTTTAAAACTCAGCCACAAAAAGCAACCAACACGCCTTCTTGTGTTAATGAAAATAACAAAGATAGCTGGGCCATTTCACTATATGACCATGGCAGTAATAACTTATATAGCCTGCTGCTTGGTGCTTTTGACAGCCAAACGCCGGTTTATTTAACCAGTACCGAGCAATGTATACCTGAAAGTGGCATTGAGAAACTGGCTACTGTGTCAGTTAACTAAACGCGCGTTATTTAATGCACTGTTTATCTCCACACATCGGGTGGGTTGTTTCTGACAGTTTAGTGTAACTAGCATCCTTTTCCTAAGACACGCCAGAACATCACAGTTGTTGGCCGACTATGCGACAACCAGCTGAGATTTAAACACCGCCGTCAGCAACAGGCTATACAGTGCACGCTCCTGAATAAAAGTAATATCCAGAGACTAAAGTTGACGTGTATCGCCATTGATACAGGCAGTATGGGTTTTCTCAGCATTCAGGGAAAACGTTGCTGTGGTATCCTGTACATTTAGTGACGTTACTTTTGCCGGGATCTGAGCCAAAGCAGCTGCACTTGTCAGCGACAGTGCTGCGCTCAGTATAAAAGTCAGCTTTTTTATCGTCATCGTTTTTCAAAGCTATGTTAGTAATGGCCACGGTTCAGCACCACAGCCGATTTACTTAATTAGCTCGGTATAATGTCGGTGCTTTGAGCTTCTCAGCTTTGTCTCTGACAATTGTCCAGGACGTACAGGAACCATCAGTGAAGCACGCTTTAACACGGTATGCGGTCCCTTTCGGCTCTGTCACTGCCAGGCTCAGTTCACCATTGGTCAGTGTTGCCACTGGCTTCCAAGTTGCTGATGACACATCGCACCCGAGACCACAGAGCGCACTTTCAATCACAATCTGTTTTACGCCCGTTAGCTGCGACCACCTCAGGTGCGTGCCAGTATATTCAACGACAAAGCGCTGATTGATCACCTCTACCCTGTGCTCGGTCTCCCAGCGTTCGCTGCATACATTCACTCCCGTGACCTGGCCACATGCCTGCGCAAAAAAGCGGTAGATACCAGGCTGCGAGAAACGATATCGGTGCGTACCCGGTTGATTATTGGCGCGACTGCTCAACGCTATCATCTCAAGTTTATTGGGCGGTAAAACAAACAAAGTAGTCGTAAAATTCTGACTGGGCTCACTGGCAAAGTGCCAGTCGATGCTTTCTGTCTTATCCAGGAATGTACGTGTCTCAGACGAGACCTTAAGCGCGGGTGTGTCCGCAGGCATTTCAGGTGTTGTGTAAACCCCTGTCGGTGATGACCAGTCAGAGCAGACCGCATTACCCACTTCTCCAACACAGGAACGAATTTTATAAGCTCGCATGCCCCCGTCAACATTGTTCCAGGTCAGTTGATTGTTGCCCGTTTCATTGCCACCCGGTGCAGTAAAGCGCCCAGGCACGGTCCAGTCATTGCTGTTGTACTTGATGGAAATATCGTAATAACTGGTGCCCGGCACAGGGCCCCATTCAAGCGTCGTGGTGCTCCCTTCCACGCTCACTTTGTGGATCCAGACAGGAATGTCGACAGTATTGGATTCGGCTGACCACTGTGTGCAGTTGGCCAAGCTATCGTCACAGCCACGTACCCGATAGCGCCGCTTGCCAGACTCCAGGTTAGGCCAGGATATGCTGCTCTTATCGCTGACGAAACGCCCCGGCACAGTCCATGGGTTATCATTGTATTTAATTTGTACATCAAATTGATCCGCCGGTGCACTGTGCCAGTTTACTTCGATTTCGTTCTTACGACGTACAAAGGCAACCGGCGTGGTCACCAGGGTTCTGGAGGGTAAAGACCAGGCAGAGTCGGCCGAACACCCGGCATCGTCGCTACAGGCCCTTACCCGGTACTGAGAATAGGTGTTTTCGTCATCTGCTGACTCAAACTTGTTGCTCTCAGCCCGGTGTTCAGTCTCCGACACCTCAGTGCTGTAGCGCGCTTTGCTGACAATATAATAAGACGCACCGCCTACCTTTGCCCAGTTCACCGTAACTTGACTGCCATTACTTTGCACAACCGGCGTGTTCGGCACCGCTGGCTTAGACGCACGAATGATCACCGTGCCCTTGTTTGATTGCAGGCCTTGCTCGTCTGTGACCCAAAACGCAAAGGTGTCGCCCCTAAACGTCGGCCCGGGAACATATCGGAACACACCATGTGGTTTACCTGGCACTCTGACCAGCTGGCCATGACTGGTTTGATTGTTCGCACTGCCTGTGGGGGTTACAAACTGATAGCTAAACCTGTCTAACAGACCTGGAGCTTTATTTGCCTCAGGGTCAACCATAAGCTGGGTTCTAAAATCAATCTCGCCGTCTGGTAAACCGTTAATGCTGATGTCCAGATCAGACACCTGCGGGGCCTCGTTGACAGCTTGCAGTGGCACCGCCACTCTGTGTTTGTTAGATGTAGTCGCGCCGTCGGTCACTTGCACCATTACATTCAGTATCGGTTCTTCATACAGGGGATCTATGGTGATCTGGCCCGTTGCCCGGTCAACCGAATAGAAACCCGGCATATTCTCTACTTCCAGAGTCAGTTCGCTGTTGCGGCTGTGCGACCCTTTGTAGCGAATATATAAGTCGTGTACAGACAGGCTAAACGGCGTGTCTTCTCTCACCTTCGCAATATCCAGGTGACGGATAATCACAGGTGCCCCTTTGTCATTTTTAATATCAATCACAATATCACCACGACCCGATGGCGCACCTTGTTCATCATAAACAAAGAAAAACACATAGTCGCGACCGACAAAGTTGGCAGGCGGTGTGTATTCGTACAGGTCAGTACGTGCACCGGGCACCTGAACAAAACGACCACCGGCATTGGTCCAGCCGCCATGGTCTTCTCTGCGCGCATTTTTAGAGAAGATAAACTTGTATTGCTCAAGCCTTGGGTCATTTCTGCCCAGCGGCCAGTAGTTAAAATCTGGGTCATGCATCATACCGCGCATGTACAAGGCAAACTTTTCATCTTTAACTGATTCCCAGATTATTTGTCCGGCCTCAGGATAATCATTGATTTCATTCACCACGAGTTTGAGGTTGTACACCTGCGAGCGATGTTTACCATCGAATAATGTAACGGGCACACTTAACTCACCGTTAAAATGTTGTGCGGGTTTGAGTGTCAAGCCCTCTAACGTATAGTGCTGGCCATCTGCCACTTCAAAAGTCATATCAGTTGCAAGAGAATCGACATCGATATAAGTAATCTGATTGATATCAAGCTCGAAGCTGGTGTCTTCGTCCATGACCAGCGACTTTTGCCCGGTGATCACCGGTGCCGTTTTGTTTTCTTTTAGCACTGTCACCAGAACTTTAGCGCTGGCTGAGGCATTGGCGGCATCCTGAATGGTGTAGTTGATCACGTCGCTGCCGTCATATTCCGCATAGGGCCGATATTCGATAGCTCCGTTTTTGACCCGCACAGTGCCATACTGTGCGGTGACCTGAGTGATGGTTAAGAAATCACCATCAATGTCGCTATCATTGTCCAGCACATTAATATCAACCTGGGTATTGGCAATCAGAGTCACTGCGTCGTCGTTAGCCACAGGTGCATCATTCACCGAGTTCACAGTGATTTTTGCCAGCCCCCTGACCGGGTTCGCGCGACCATCATAAAGCAGGTAAGTAATTTCGTCCTGCCCGGAAAAGTGCGCCGGTGGCTCATATTTTATCTGGCCATCTGGCATCAGAGTAACCTGTCCATACTTTGCCGAAACAGACACTATCCTGAGCGGATCCTGATCCGGGTCAAGATCATTACTGAGTAAATCCAGCACCGAACCTTGGTCTTCATCCAGTGTGATATGATCTTGGGTGATCATCGGCAGTGTATTAGCCAGGGCGTTTTCTCGCAGATTTTTGAGCATAAATTGCATATGTGTGGGAAACTCCAGTCCCGCGGACAACACAGGCGTTGCCAATATACACATACCGATAAAGAGTAAGCTGAGCGCTATTCTGATCACGTTCATCCCTAATAAGCCTTATATTCTCGTTATTTAATCCAGCAAGGCGTTTTACCGCATAAAGGGTGCTCTGTTTTTTCGAGTTTTACAGCGCGAGTTTCCTGATAAGCCAGATACCTGTCTTCCAGGTAACACTGACCACCACTAGCGCGATAAACAGGAGCATGACCGTGATCTGCCATCCGATTCCCATGGATACTGGAATCAGAAAAGGTAAAATAAGCGCCTTCGCTTTCAATGAAGGTCAAAAATGGGTGCCCATAATGCAGGCGATACGTATCACCTTTACATTCAGCATCAAGGTAGTAGAACCCGGAGAAATCAGCTGCTATTGAGGGAGAGTAACTGTGGCCTGTATTGGTCCCCTCTACTGGCACATAGATATGCGTGTTGCCCTCAATAGTCACTACTTTACCAACTTTAGTGACCTTATCTCCCTTGAATAACCAGGTGTCGCTGGCTGAACTCGTGCTCAGTTTATTCGAGCTCAAGGTCAGGCCCTGGACCTGCTCAACATCGGCGACCGACTCACATCGCTGCGCCGATTGCACTGAAACCAGCTTATCTTTCGACACTGCCGTTACTAATAAGCTGTAAAGCGCCTGTCCTTGTAGCGTGCTCAGGCTGAGCGCCCATTTATCTTTATTCTCTGCCGTCACGCAACGGGGTACTGTATGTGCTTTTGGTGTATCCAGTGTGAATATGGCCACATCACCCGTTACATTGAGCTGAGAGACTGTAGAAGCCGCCATCACTGTGCTGCTTAACAGGCAAAGCGAGGCTGTTATGAGTAGTTTGTTCATTATTATCCCGAGTGCTGGTTAATTCATTTATCGTTTTTATAGATGCTTATTTAATAATGCAGCCTTTGCTACCGCAAAGAGGGTGTTCAATATAAGTAAGTCGCGTCATTCTGGTAAACTGTTTTGCTTGGCCACCATAGGCGGTGCATTCCCCGGTATCATCGTGAAGCTTATAAACCTGAGCATCTCCATGGACGTGAAGATAATCCTGCTCAGTCGGACTTACCGCTGTATGGTAATAAAAGTTCCGCGCTTTACTGTAATAAGATTGCTCAGGTGAAATTGTTTTGTCTGAATAGGCTTCCCCCTCACACTGAGAATCAACATAGTAAATGCTAACATTCCGATAAATTGAATAATTCTGCAATTGTGTCGCACCACCAACAGGTGCAAACCGATATGAGTCTTGCCTATAGTATTGATTTCCATAAAAGCTCTCGGAAAGAACTTTGCCTAACAAAGTCTTACCATCGCCTTTATAAAGCAAAATACCGCTGTCTGGCGCACTAACCGTTTTGGTTGTCAGCGAAATCGCCTCGGCCTGCTCAATATCCGCAATCGACTCACAGCGATTTGCCGACGTGACATTCACCAGGTGCTCTTTCGATACCGCTGTAACCAGCAAACTATACATCGCCTGACCTTGCAGCGAATTTAAATTAATCGCCCATTTTTGTTGGTTATCGGCACTCACACAGGCAGGAATGGCGTGTGATTTAGGTTGTTCCAGTGTAAAGGTGACGGCATCACCCAAGACATCGAGTTGCTTAATCGCAGAGCCCGCCATAGCCGAAGTGCTAAGCAGATAAAGTGAGGCTGTTATAGCCGATTTTTTCATTATTATTCCGAATATTAGAATGTTGTTTCGTTGTTGTTATTGTTGCGCTACTCAGCCACTACCGAATGACACAGGCATGCATACCACACAGTGGATGTTCAGCATCCAGAAGCTTGGTATAACGCGCGTCATACTGATTGGCCGTATTTTGAGTTTTCTGGCACCTTTTGCCTTCCTCTGCATATGAAACATACTGATAGACAGGGACATTGCCATTTTTACTCAATAGGTTTTCGGATTTAGAGTCTGATTTGGTATAGAACCGATTTTTAGGCAGGAGCAGATAAGGGCTCGAACTGGGCGTATGATAGATATAGCCCTGCCCACTGCATTGTTCATCAACATAGTACACAAGATTCAGTGTTGATGGCCCATAATGCTGTACCCAAGTGGTGCCTTCTGATGGCACATATTGTATGCCGTTTGACGTATTGGTAACCGTTCCCAACTTAGTCACACCATCCCCTTTGTATAGAGAAACCCCAACGCCTCCCTGAGCAGGGTTAGTTTTTAGTGATAATGAACCCGCCTGTTCGATATCAGCAATCACTTCGCAACGATTAGCCGGGATGACATTCACCAAATGTTCTTTCGATACCGCTGTAACCAGCAGGCTGTACATCGCCTGACCTTGCAGGGAGTTTAAGTTTATCGCCCATTTTTGTAGGTTATCGGCGCTCACACAGGCAGGAATGGCGTGTGATTTCGGCTGCTCCAATGTAAAGGTGACGGCATCACCCAGGACATCCAGTTGTTTAACCGCAGAGGCAGCACAAACCGCCCCCGGTGCTATCGCCGCCAAAACAGCGAGTAATTTGAGGTTCATTATAAAATCCTTTTTCCGAGAAGGAGCAGATTGAGCTTGTTCGTTAAACGAACTTATTATTTGTTGGTAATTGTACCTTAATTGGGATTTAAGGCAATTGGTGTTGCGGGTGGCGTTGTTTCCTAAATCATTGAACTAATTTAGCCTTATGTGATCAGATCTCGAAAGCAAACACAGAGGCTGAACTTTGAAAGAAAAGCGTATCACCAACTGGCGCGAATACAACAAAGCCCTTATCGCCAGAGGTAACATCCAACTTTGGTTTTCCGAGGGCGCGATTGAACAGTGGAACAACACGCAACATCATGGCGGTAAAGGTCGAGCTAATCATTTCTCTGAACTGGCAATTGAGACCTGCCTGACTTTGCGGGCTGTATTTCGCTTGTCTCTTCGAGCTGCACAGGGTTTTGTTTCCTCATTAATATCAATGATGAAGCTTGATTTGGATACGCCAACTTATAGTTGTTTGTGTAAGCGTAGTGCAGAGCTGGCAGTTCGCTATAGGCCACACTCCAGTGCATCCGGAGGCATTGATATTGTGGTTGATAGCACTGGTTTGAAGGTGTACGGAAATGGTGAGTGGCATGCAAGAAAACATGGTGCAAACAAGCGCCGAACATGGCGAAAGCTACACCTGGCAGTTGATTCAGATACACACCAAATCGTAGGCGCTGAGTTGTCCACAGTGTCTGTAGCTGATTCAGAAGTTTTGGGTGACCTACTCAGACCATTGCGCAGGAAGATCAGCTCAGTTAAAGCAGATGGTGCTTATGATACCAGAGGCTGTTATGCCGAAGTAGCAGCTAAAAAGGCCGAAGCAGTGATCCCACCAAGGAGTAACGCGCAGTTGTGGGAGGATGGACATACTCGCAACAGCGCGGTCATTTTAACAAAGCATATAGGCAGCAATGAGTGGAAAAAATGTGTGAACTACCACCAACGTTCACTGGCGGAAACGGCAATGTACCGATACAAACAGCTAATGGGTGACAAGCTGGTCAGTCGTGGATTCAATCAGCAACACACTGAAGCGATGATCAAAGTGAAAGTACTCAATAGAATGACTGGGCTAGGTATGCCTGAATATCAGGGAAGCAGTTGAAATCTCGGTGTTACCTAAGTTAGGATTTGATCAACAAGGCCCTGTATTGCGCAAGCGTAGATAGCTCGCAACCTTATCCTTTTATTATCCTATCGGCCCACTCTATCACGTTGATAGCGTGCTTATTGATAATACAGTTTGATTTAGCTCATGTTTTTCAACTATGAAGTAGCTCTGTATCATAAGGTTAATCTTTGGTTATGAAGTATATATTCCTAGCGTTCTATAGATTAGTAACCCCAAATTCAAAACTTTGACATTTTATTGTCCAAACCTTTCCAGACAAGAAATATATTTTATGGACTAAATATCCATCATCACTCCTTGAAAACTCATCTATACGCCAAGGGTCATAGTCCTTTTCCAATAAAGAGCCAGCATTACCTGGCGCATCTATCTCAACCACTGATTTGTAAACAAAGTGAAGGTGACAATCGTGATAAGCTCCTAGTAATGTTATTTCATACTCTGCTGGCTTTTTCTGTCGTTCAGTGGTGCTGAACTCATTTTCAATTCTCTGATTAATTAGCCAAGCATCTTTAGGACATCTTGGATCTCGTGCATTGAAATACCAATCTGACTTAACAATATTTACAACTGTATCCGGTAATTTGGATTTATTGCTATCAATATATGACTGATACTCTTTAAATGCTTCAGAAAACAGCCCTTCACCAGGGCTGCCTAAGACTTTCTCAGTAAAAAACTGTAACTCTTTCATTTTACGACCTAATTCTTTTCAGGGTATGTAATATTAATACCTTCAGGCTCCCATGTTGAACCAGCTCCGACCGAACTGACACCAACTCCTTCCCAAAAGGTTTGCCAAGGCGAGGATGAGTTATACATTTCAGCGCCTGTTACGGCAACACCAACTACAGGTAAATATTTGCCATAGCCTCTTAGCATCCCTTTACCTAATTTAGCATTCTTAGGTATTCTTCCTTGCCTACGTATCATGTGTACATCTAGTCCTTTTAGAAGCCTCGCATTCTCTTTTCCGAAACCTTCAGGAACCCCCGAATGACCATGCTTATTAATCCAATCTCCATCTTGGAATATTCCGACCTCTTTTCCATTTTTATATACGTGGATTTCGTGTCTAGCTTCACCTTTATAGTCATATTCATCAACGAATCCTTCGAATCCATCTTTTAGATCGTAACGGTTTTGCTTTTTGATACGGCTATCGTAAGCGTCGTCGTTTAAAAGCCTAGAGAATGCGCCTGTCACGGCACCATTTGCAAACTTACCACCACTTATTGCAGATGCAGTTCCGCCAATCATAGCTGCCTTGATAGCATTGCTAAATCGGTCTGCAATAGTTGAGGCACCATTTACAAATAGCCCTTTCACATTCCCCATAGCCTGAGTAAAGCCGGCAGATAGGAAGCCATGTCCAAATTTTCCTCCGTTTAGGACACTACTTACACCACCCGTAATGCCATGAGCAATAACTTTCCCTGCTCCTGGTGCCATACTATGGAGATGTCCAAACATAGCACCTGAAAATGCTCCAACTAACGCCCCCCTCAAAGAACCTGTGGCTACACCTCCTGAAATAAAGCCCGTTATAGCCCCTTGAGCAATGGTGCTTGTCACCCCCCAGCCCTGCAGAAGCCCTCCTGCACCTGGCAAGTAAACACTAATTGCAATTGCTGCTATTGTTCTCCAATGCTTTTTAACGAACTTAGTTACTTTTTTAAGAGCCGAGAAGAAATACCCACTCGGATCGGTATAACTCAACGGATTATTCAACACATAACTATAGCGGTTATAGCTTTGTGAATTGCCCGGCGCCTGAATATGCGGATCAGCCTGAAGGAATCGACCCAGAGTTGGATCGTAAATTCGGCCATTCATATGAATGATGTTTAAGCCATTGAGCATCTCATGGCCGGTAAAGCCATGTCGCATATAACCGGTAAACACACTGAACTGGCTGACTTCGAGCACATGCTGCTGACCAAATGGATCGTAGCGGAAGGCCTGAGTAATTTTAGCACTCGTTTTCGCTTCATTTACCTCACTGATAGCCAGTGTCGAGCCCAGGTGATCTTTCACCATTAATTTGTGGGTCAGCTCACCGGTTGACAGATTTTCACTGATCAACATGTTACCTACGGTGTACTGGTAAATAGTACCCGATGCCTTGCTGATGCGCTCAAACGCGCCATAGTAGAGGGTCTCACTGTTTTCTTTGCCACCAGTTTGATCCTGAACATTAAGGTAGGTGTCTTTACGATAATAGCGGCTTTGTCCGGCACCATAGCGGAAGGCCACTTCCATGTTGCCCGACTGGCGAATGTGCGTGACTTTATCAAATCCTGAATAGGTCAGGTAACGCGACCCATCATTGACCATATTACCATTGTTGTCGTAATTAAACGTTTTACCGCTGCGCGTGTCCTTGTACAGTGCATGTACCCCTGCATTGCCCTTAGAACGCGCCGCATCACCATAAGTAAAGTGCCCCTGGCTGGCATGACACGAAGATGTGCTGCCTTTGGTCGTCATATTGCCTAGCGCATCGTAACAGTAATAGGCATTTTTAGTTAAACCAGCATAATTAAGCGTGGCATGTTTTAACCGGTTGAGCCCGTCATAGTTGAAGTTTTCGGTGCTGGCTTGATGGTACAGGCCATTGATTTTGCGTTGTTTCAGCTGACCAAATGCATTATAGGTATAACTGGTAGTAAGCATTGACGCGCTCACATTGAGTGCATTACTTATTCCCTGAGCACTCATACCAGATGCCATACCAGTGTATTTATCATAGAAATAGCTTTGGCTTTGCCCGCCTAAATAGCTGATATCCGTCGCCTGACCCCTGAAGTTTCTGCCGGTAACACGGGAGAGCTCAGATTGCTCCACCTGCTCTGTTTGGCTGTTGTAACGCAGACCGTATTCCGCAACCTTAAAACCGTCCGAATCATATTGATAACCAACAGCATAGTTGTTACTGAGCTGGCTTAAGTACACCCGACCCAGATTGTCATAATACGTGTTTTGGGATTGGGCTACGTGTTTGCCATCTATCCAGGACTCTGTAAGCACAGACACAGGCCTGAGTAGTGCGTCATACATGTAACTCTTTTGATGTAAGGTGGCCAAACCAGAACAACTATGACCTTCCATCACCCATTCTGCGGATTTAGTGCCTAGCCCCATTTCATCATATGCAAAACAACGTGACTGAGCCTCACTGTCCTGTGCATTGGTGATCCGCTGTTGCACACGGCCATAGCTGTCATAGTTTATCCAGGTTACCTGGCCATTGGCATCTTTTTGCCACTTCAGTTCGCCCAGTGCATTGTAACGGTACTCCCACGTGCCTTTATCAGGGTCTATGGTTTTGATCTTATTACCCAAAGTGTCATAGTGTATAAACACTTTATTACCTGCACTATCCTGAGTACTTTGCAACTTGCCATATGCATCATAGTCGTAGGTTATCCGGCTGGCGGTGGCGTTTTGCACAGCCGAGCTATTATCAGTTGTTGAAACCAGCTCACCGTTCACATTGTACAGTTTGGTTTTGGTAATGGCGCTGCCGCTACCGGTGTGTGTTTCTTTTATCGAAAAGCCGTTGTAGCGTGTATCAACCCTGAGAGTATGGCCATCAAAGCTCGGTGCTGAGGTTGTTACCACTCGGTCTAAGATATCAAATTCAGTGACTTGCCATTCGCTTGCGTCCACTCGTGCGTCCTCATCCCCGGACACCGCTATCGAAGTGCGATAAGCACGCCCAAAGCGGTCATAGTCAGTCTTTATCACTGACTGCTCACCGCTTTGCCTTTTGGTGACTTTCGCAGCAACCCGGCCCTGGCTATCATAAAACTCACTGACAGCAGGTGCCCCAGACATTCTTGAAATCACTTTAAATGCATAGTCTTCGTCCAACCAGGTACGATAAATCGCTTTGACCACCTTGCCTGGTGAGCGCTCACCAGTTGGCTGACCAAAAGCGTTATAACTATATTCTGTTGTCAGAGCACTGGAGTACTTAGATGCATCACTACACGACTTAGTGTTGACTCGCTTACTCAACAATAAGCCAGTCACTGTATTGACGGTATAGCACTCACTGCTATGGATCAGATCTGTATTGACACTATCCCAATTACTGGGGATTCCATTGAGCACACTTTTAGATGTTAAGTAACGCCCTGTCGCGTCATACTGCATATAGCTCACTCGCTGAACATCACCTACGTAAACGGGTGTCGCACCATAACTGGCATTAATCTGAGCCTGCTTACCACGTGTTATCTGGTACTTTTTGTTACCAAAGTCATCAAACCCATATTCAGTGATCACCGCTTGCGAGGAAGAGTGTGCATTGACCTTTTCCTGGTACAAAATACCATTACTATCATAAGCAAAGGCACTCTGGCGGCTTGACACCTCACCCTGGGCATTGGTTTTAGTCACTATCGAACACGTTAACCGGCCAAACCGGGGGTAACCACCGTTATAAAGCTGCGTTAAGCCCGTCATATCACAGCCTGAAGGCGCCCGACTGTAGATATTTTCAGTTCTGGTGGCAAACTTACTTCCTTCAGCGTTTTCAACTTCAACGTTTGAAGTGAGAACATTGCCATCATTGTCATAGCTCTGGCGTGTTGTGGTGGTGGACTTTAGCTGACCCTGACTGTAAGTTGTCTTGCCTGTGGCTTCATCTGCATTTAGGAAGTAGCTTTTCTCTGTGCTAAGACTTATGTAGGCTCGATACACACCACCTGACGTACTGCTCTGTAGTGAGTTTCTGGCTTCTGAAAGTACAATGTGTGTGCTGCCATTTTTACTGCGCATAGTCCTCACAGTTTTGATTGGCATACCAATGACTTGATACCAGCTCAGGGTCTTTTTAACGGTTTCAGCACTGTTCAGCCCTTGGTGATAAAAGGTATCTGTTACTATGTCATAATCGCTATGGCGCTTATCTATGGTGGTTAACTTACCAAATCCCAGGTAGCCCCGACCCTGTCCATGAAATGCCATATTGGCATATTGATACTCTACCGTTGCTCTGCCACCCACACCATCCGGGCTGGACGCACTTGCCACAACATAACTGGGGCCACGAGCCGAAATAATCGGGAACATTGCTTCAACACCCCCAGTGTAAACCGACTCATCTGTCAGCGGTTTATAGGTCACTGTGGTATTGTTGCGCATACCATCAATAAACTGAGTAATAGTACGGTGCTTTTTATGGGTGTTTTGATGGGTGAACACATCAACTGAAACCTGATCTGCACTGTAGCGCAAGCGCCACAAGTCCATCAGACCATCTCCGTTATTGTCTCCAAACAGCAATGAATCTTTCATTGTGTCTGAGGTTTTACGCTCGATGCTCGCATATCCCTCTTCTACAAATGTCTCTGTTTTGGCATCGAACTGATAACGTACTAAAGCTGGCTGATAGCCTTTTTTCTGCGATATGATCAACTCTTGTTTAAAGTCCGCATCGACATCAACCACCAGCATGTTATCTCTGCTGATTGTCTGACCTGGCAAGATCTCAATGGGCGCTTCAAACCCAAAACCATTACTGAGCTTGACAGTCCATTGTTTATCCAGTCGATACAGAAAGTCGACGAGCCCATCTCCATTAACATCGGCTAGCTGCTCGTTTCGATGCCAAGATTCATTGTCTTCAGGTATTGCCATCTCATAAAAAGGTTCAAAGCTTCCATTACCCTGATTGATGGCATAATGTGTTTCAAACCCAACACCGCCGGCGCCACAAACTTTGTCTTTTTTATCGTTCCGATACTCATCATGGCAAGACTCTACTATGACCTCTATCGTCGCAACAATATCGGATAGTCCATCTCCGTTAATGTCGCCCCATTCGATGTTATCAAATTCAAGTTCTGGTTCATTGCGAGCCAGGTCTTCTTCAAGATACAGCGGTGAATCGACCTCAGTTGCTGAGAGTGCCACTTGCGTATTCCCAAATGCCATTGTCCCGCCTGAACCTAAAGTACTGAGCCGATATTTAACTTCACTATGCCCATATTTATAGGCCAGATCGATCAACCCATCTCCGTTGACATCCGCAGGCAGTATTTTAGCCTGTTCACCCGTCAGTGTCGGGATACCAGTCAGTTTTAACTCTCCAACTTTAATTCTGTCAAAGCATCTTTCTATGGGGTCATCTTCAACTTTATGGGCTTCGTCTTGATTGTTCTGCGGAAAATAGGTCTTACATTCCCGGGACTCACTGACATCTCCCTCCTGATTGAGAACGTACCAGTTATACTCTCCTCCCGAAGTTTTAGACGACAGCAATACATCTGAACGCCCATCTCCATTGAAGTCGGCTACCATTGCATGAGGTTTATAGTCCGTGTCTTGCTGAGCAACGATAATACGATCGGTCACATTTCTGCCACCATATCTGACATGCCAGGAACCGCCCCCTGAGTGATAAATAAAGTCGCTATAACCATCACCATCTAAATCGCCCACCACTGGCGTGCCCACCTTGTCTGGTGTGCCTAACGTAAATTGATCATCAGATACCCCGTCAATTTCTCCTGCTTCCTGATTCCATATAAAGGAAACGGGTTTGGCACAGGCACTGCCGCTCGCACGACACTTGGTCACATAGAGTAAATAAGGAGTCTGATATTTATACGCCAAGTGATAGAAGCGATATGCGCCACCACCATTAGTAACGTTAATATTATCTAGCGTTTGAGTTCTCTGGTAAGGTGCACCAAAGCGGTAACCGTAGTGAGGTACCAGTGACTCTGTATAAGACAGTGTGACTTCTGCACTGCCATACTGGATTTTCTTAAGTAATACCTCTTGATCAATGCTATTCCCCCCATTGGGGGATGCATAATAATAACGAATTCTATTACTATGCAGACGCGGGTCTGAGGCTTCAGCATACACATCTGTAATGCTGCTAAGTAACCAGGTGTTTGCCACTGCCTGATTATTTGTAAGGGATGAACTTACATATTGAACAGAGTTATAAGCACCATTGACGTTGCCATAATAATGGGTTTCTCCGGATTTTGTTGTTGCAATGAAGCCATTAACAGAGGCCTTTGTGCCATCTAATTGGTATTCCGTAAAACTATCCTGATGAGTACGATAGACACCATTACCCACTTCGACAAGACGTTGTCCATCGACACAAAACGCATCCGTTTCATCAAGCTGAACATCTTTAACATAAGCCCCGCTTAAGTTGTCATGAAACTTAGACTTGGCACATCGCGTTATCGAAGATAATCCAGATAAAGACCAGCCAATACCCGCAATACCTGCTTGTGTATTAGAACTTGAATAGCTTAAACCCAAAGTAGGTTTTACGCCTCCCGGACCCTCAGGCAGCTCAATTGGCACCTGGTAGGTAGCACTTCCCGATTCATCGACTCTGAATTCACCTGGAGTGACGGCCGTGATGTTGCCCAAACCATCGGACGGGAAGGAAACCTGATTGGCATCGTTGGTCGTGCCGAACTCGAAAGTGTGTGGTTCTGGATCATTAGATTTGGTATCCACCGTTAGCGGTGCACTGTACTCTGCGACTTCCTCACCACAGTGAACGGTTTTGCCTGAATCCTCAATACAGCCACTGACCCGGTAGGTATATTTACCATGACTGGATTTATTGATTGTTGATGACAGCTCGCTCGTTTGCTGTTCATGAACCCCCTGCCAGCTGCCATCACTTTGCTTTTCTTCGAGCAAGTAATGAGATGCCCCTTCAACTGCATTCCACTTAAGGGTAAAACTAGCTGCACGATCGCTGGATGCTATGGCATTCATGCTCAGCAATGAGGCCAGCATAATCCCGGATTTAAACACAGTGCGGATAAGTTTAACTCGATAACTCATGACGCCTCCATCAGGAAGCAGCGATGTGTGAAGTAGCAGATTGGCAGATTGGCAGATTCATTTTAATTCCGTTTTTCTGTCATTATTATGTTGATGATGTTGCTTTTGACCAGTTTGATAGACCAGATTTAGTTAAATACATTTGCAAAAATCCAGCGAAAACATAAAAGTAATTTATTAAACTTTTATGTCACTTATAAAAACGAATTAATAAAGGGGGGCAAAAGGCAGTTTGCAGACTATTACTACAAAATCAGACACACTTTTGCATATCCTTGCATATTATTGTGCTAGATAAGGCTCTGATTCACACTGGACATAATTTCATCGAAGCTGGTTCATAGTATCTAAAAAGCATACAGGTGTAAAACAGATTTTCACTTACCTTTTTTCATAACATGACCAATGTGAGCTATTTGCGCTACCTTAAATGCATACCCTCTGAGTTCGAATGCCTGGCACAAACCACTAAAACAGCCATATAATGAAAAGCAACATCATTTATTGCTATTAAGGAAGAAAAAATCACATTCCAATCTCAATACCCTCATCTTCACCTTCGAATAATTAGGGTCTCCATACCCAGATATTAAACTCACAGATTCACTTCACGCCGCTCAATTTTTCAAACCTGACCGTCAATGTAGTGACGTTTATAAAGCATTATTTTGATGGTAATCAGGAGGAAAAGCCACTGAACAAAGTCAGGAATGACTTTTATCTTGATGGATAAGACATCAGCATCACCGACACCTGCGCAGTTTAGTTTCTTCGGGAACGGGTGAACTCAGGTGCAAAAGGCTACAAAACGTTACTGTCACGACAAGCTTTTGGTCAAAAATGGAGTGCTCCGTAAAATGATGTATTTTGTACCTAAATCAAGGTAACATTCTGCCCCCATTATAATAACAAACCTAAGGTAAGCACGTTCAAATGCAACTTGCTCAAAAAAACGTCATCGGTTTTGGCTCCTTACTCGCTTTGTTCAGTGGTTCAGGCCTCGCTGGCACCATTACCGAGTTAAAAGTCGATGGTAACACCGTAATATTCAAGACCAGTGATGTAAAAAGCCATGCAGTGCCTGACTGCGTGCAGGCCGCCCATAAAGCAGACTGGGCAATTGACCTCAACACCCTACCTGGACAGGCCAAGTACTCTACTTTGGTTACAGCCATGTCAGCTAAAGCCCAGGTTGCAATAACCAGTGCGCAGACTTGCCTGAATGATTCATCGCTGGAGAAAGTGCAAAGCGTAAGCATGGTTCACACACCCAATCAAACGCCAGGGTTAAAATTTGCCGGTATCACGCACAGTATGAACGCAGACTTTTCCAATCGAGACGATTTGTCTGCGCTAATGGCAATGGACAAAAAATGTGATGCCAGCTTTGCGGGCTCCAGGGTCATGCTCTGGGATGACCATCGCAGTATGAAAGGAAACTATCCAGAACAGCTGACCAAAAGGGAAGTCGTTATTCTCGACCCCGTTGAACATATTTCTTATCTGCGTGACCCAAACAGGCCGAACTATACTGTCATGAAGCGCGAGATTACGTTTAAAAATGGACAGTACATTTCAGAACAGGAATGGGGCAACCCTGGCTTTTCTAAAGCGCCTTTTTGCAACGACTTTTCAACAACCTCTGAGCACTACTTTGTATACGTAATGTACAACCATAAAGTACGTAAACAGACTTGTAATTATACTATTTCATTGGCATGTGTGTATTAAATAAATACCCGTTAACAACCAGCCAGCCTGTTATTACTTAACTCAACTAAGACACATATTATGAACCACAATAATATATATACTGCTCTGAGCGGTATATTACTTTCCATGTTGGCATTGCCCACCCTGGCAGCCGGTATTACTGAACTAAAAGTAGAGGGGGATATTGCCGTATTTAAAACCAGCGACGCCAAAGCACACACATTACCCAACTGTGTTGCCACCTCCCACAAACCCTATTGGGCGATCAGCCTCACCAGCGACGCCGGAAAAGCAGCCTACTCAAGCCTGATCACCGCCATTTCAGCCAAAGCTTCTGTGCACGTTGCCACCAAGCAGGGGTGTCTGAGTGGCACCACCTATGAGGAAGCAAAGAGTATTACCATAACTGGCTTGACAGTGTCGGCGAATAAAGTGAGGTTCGCGGGCTTCGTACCCAGCGTTCCCGCAGACTTTACCCGAGTATATCTAAATGGCCAAACGCAAAACCAGTCACCACTGAGCGCGATGAACAGGATCTGTAGAGCAAGCTTCCCTGGAGCACGCGCCATGTTATGGGACGACTTTCGTGCTTTAGGTGATCAATATCCGGAAAACACGGATTACGTTTGGGTGTTTGACGCCATCGAGCATGTCTCCGTGGCAGAAAGCAGACATGACAGAGGCACTTATTTACGGCAGCAAGTCATCTATAAAAATGGCCAGATAGAATCGAGCAGCGACAATATTGATATGATCCAAACTTGCACTCAGTACCAGACCACCAGCAGAGGCTTCGGAACCGTACTCAAAAACCGTGATTTTCAAAGTTACAGCTGTAGTAACCGGGCCAGCATAGCCTGTGTGTACTAACTCATATCAGGTATAACCGTTTGTGAGCACATAATTCACGCGTAAGAACGATAGAAGTCCATGGATGCGCTTGCCCAATACCCGGTGAGCGATGCACTTGACCCTCACATCAGCGCAGTGCCAGTCCCCGGCTCATCTCATGGAGTTTCTAAGTCTAGTTGCATCAAGGAGCTATCGATGTTCAGTCGAGTTAACCGGCGCAAATACTTTGCTGCCACAATGCTGATAGCGGGCCTGTTACCCTTGGGGGCGATGGCAAAGCCGCACTATATCAGCAAGATACATATAGACGGGGTGTTCAGCATCATTGAAACATATGCGTCACATGCCGCTAAACCAGCCTGTGTCAGTGCCCAGAACAAAAATAAATGGGTACTCAATACCAGTACGGCCCAGGGACAATCGATGTATCTGGCCTTGCTGAGCGCGGCGATACACAAATTGCCAGTCACCGCAGAAACCACACAAAACTGCCGCGAATATCCGGCATTAGAGTCGCTCAAAGCAGTGACTCTGGAACACTAATATAGGGATCAGTCACTTTATGAATCTTCGCTTTTTGCTACTACTGGCAATGCTACACTTTGTTGCGTCGAATGCCTTTGCATCGTCCGCCATTGCTCCAGCGAATAGCTATTACCTGTTAGATACTAAGTCTACAGGCGCAGAACTGAGCGTTAACAGCAGCGGGGCCAGTAACGACGGTCATTTTTTTATTCGCTGGCCAGACTTTAAAGGTCCAGAGGGAATCTACACTCTTGAGTACCGAAACAGCCAGGATAATAACTGGCACATTGCTTACAACGGCAATCATTTGTATTACGCCAGTGAGCATGAGCTTGACTCAGGCGTATACGAATTCAGAGTAAAATGTGCCGGGTATAGCGGGTGTCCGACTTCTGGCTATCTACTCCACACACTCGATGTAGTGCATGACCCAGAATACGTCAATCTCGCCTATCATAATCGCCAGCAAAACGTAAATGTATACTGGCAGCAAATGCCCAGCACAGAAGGCTATGTCATCGAGCAATCACTGGACTATGGCCGTAACTGGGAAGAAGTCATTCCAGAAGGTCAGAACAGCAAATTGTATCATGGCGAAAACCACACAGGCTTTGTCAGTACCAGCAATGATGTCACCGTGCCAAAACAAACTCAGATAGCTGCACTGCAAAGACAAGGCACATTGAGCTTTGCTCGCCAGGCCGTCGCCCAGGCCACCAGCCCGACAGCGCCTCTTGGCAGTTTCCGGTATCGGATTAAAAATTGTAATAGTGTTCGTTGTGGTAATCACACAGAGTCCAACCAGTACACTGAGCAAGACCTGCGTCCCCTGATGCAGGACCCCTCATTTGAACATGGCATGACGCAGTTTCTTCCAAACAACGCAAAGGAGCTGGAGATCAGCACAGCTCGGCCCATAAACGGCGAAAAAAGCCTCCGTGTATCTCTGGAAAACTGGGGATATATTGAGTGGGAGAAAAAGTATGTTACCTGGAATAACTATGCGCCACGCAGTGGTCTCAATGGTCTGACTGCGCGAGGCAAGCTCAGAGTTGACTACCTGGCCCCAGATGCAAGGCTCAGTGTCTATCCAGTTGCCTATTACCTGGAAGGTGGCAAAGGTCACAGACTTGAAGGACAACAACTGGTGATCCGACGTGCTTCATCCAGTGAAACCGACCGTCGACTTGTCGTAAATACTGTCCGGGGCGAACACACCGTTGATGCCCACGACATCATAAACATTGATCAGCAGATCTGGTTGAGCAGAAGCCATCAGATCAAAACCATTAAGTACTATGTCAGACTGGTTGGCAGTCAGGCGCGCTTTCATATTGATGATGCACAACTATACGAAAATGGTGGCCTAGGTCAGTATGATCCAACGCTGTCGCTGTATTTATCAAACTACATCGGAGAATTGAAATCTGAGTGGACCGACTTTGCCAGACATAACAACAAAGAAGCCCCTAACGAAGGCCTCGAAGGTGGACAATGTCAAAGAAACGATGGCGTATTCCGCTATCATGTAGAGTATACGCCCTATGGCGAAAGCAGCTGGAACACCTTCTACTGCGGTATCGGCACACGCTACTTCAACAGTGCCAGTCGCCTGCATTCAGGTAAGTATGAATTCAGACTCAAATGTCGAGGCAACCGGCGTGGGCAAAACTATGCGAACTGTCCTGCCGATGGCTACGTGCGCGGCTATTCAGCCATGCTGAGAGAAGTTGAAAGCCTCAGAGCCCAGGCCAGTCAGCGTGATTATAAAGTCTACCTGAGCTGGCCCAAAACACTCGGTGCCTATGGATATGTCATTGAGCAGAAAACCAATAACAGTGGCTGGGGCGTCGTTACTCCAAGCTCTTCACAATCAAAAATGATCTGGCGCGGCAACACCATGTTTACCGAAAATGTGGCGACCATTGAGCGGGGGCTTAGCTCAGGCAACGATTATCAATACCGTATCAAGGCCTGTCGCTATACCCGCTGTCAGGAAAACTACGGCTACTCCAATACGGTTAGGTTTTATGGCCACAGCATGGGTCGCACCGGCCAGGTCATCAACTTTAAAGCCGATAAACCGCGCATCATCCCAAGTGAAGACATTGTGCTGTCCTGGGAGCGCCCTAAAGCGCTTGATGGCAGCGAGTTTAAAGACTTTTTGACATACAAAATTTATGTCACCAAACCTAGTAGCCCTGAATTCCTGAAGTGGAGCAATATCAATGCATTAAGTATTCGACGAGGTGGTGATACCGGGATCCAGAAGCTCGGCACCCAACGCTTCAGGATTTTAGCCTGTGACTCCTATGGGCAATGTTCAGGAGAAGCTACGACCACAGTTGAGGTCGTCGGGCCCCCTCCCATGCCACTGTCTTTTAGCAGTGACCAGAGCACCATCAGAGTGGGCAACAGCATCAGACTGAGCTGGCAAATGAGCAGTAATTATACCTCGCCGGTGACGTTCAATGTGTATGTGATTGAACCAGGAATGTCCAATACCGCACTGATACCCCTTTTACAAAACAGTCAGTTAACGACGCTTGAGCAACGAATGAACAAGCCAGGACGTCACACATTTTTGATTGAGGCCTGTAATCAGGATGGTTGCAGCACCCAAAGAAGCGTTGACGTTGCAGCCAAATTAAGCGCACCGATACTGAGCCATCACTAATCAGCACAGCTGCACTTCTCCACTAACACAGTACCGGGGAAGTGTAGCTGCGTAATAAATTAACTTGAAGAAATACCATGAATTTAAAACCAACTTTTATCATCGCCGCGGTACTGACCAGCAGTACTTTTTCTTTACAAGCTGGCACCATTGTGGAACTCAGTGTTGAACGCAATCTGGCTGTTTTTAAGACCACCGATGTTAAGTCGCCTACTGCGCCTGGCTGTGTTGCCAGCGAGAACAAATCATACTGGAGTACCGACTTAAGCACAGACTCAGGTAGAGCAACCTACTCCTCTTTGGTCACGGCCATGTCCATTGGTGCCAGTGTCGAAGTCACTTCCAGCGGAACCTGTGTGAAAGATTCTGGTTACGAGTTAGCCAAGCGCGTCTCCGTGTTGTCTATTGGCAGTAACCAGTCCGGCAAGACTATTACCTGGGCGGGTTTTGCGGGTCCTTATCAAGGAGATTTTGCCAAGCTACATGCTCCGGGGCGCGCACCTATTGATGCCATTGACCATATCTGTCACAACAAGTATCCGGGCTCACGCGGTATGCGCTGGGAAGACCGTAAAGACGTCATAGATGAGTTAACGCAGCAGGTATGGACGCCAGATGCCATCGAAGAGGTGGCCCTGGGCATGCATTCCAAAAATAGCAGTCATACCGGCTTAGAAACCTATCTACGACTCAAAAATGGGATGGAGTTTAACACGTTCCCAAACCCCGGGCTGGTTTATAAGAACCAACCTCGCAACTTTAATTGTTTTAACTTTAACAGGGTACTCTCCGATGAATATTACCGTTCTTATGGCATCGCCACCACTAAGCACAGTGCCAGCATCAGCCATTGTGCCAGTAGGTTACATCTGGCCTGTGTGAAAGACTCTGTTGAGTAATTACCGAATGAACGTTATACGAATACGTACTTGGTTGCGCTGCATGGCACTCATTATAATGCCTTTGTTACCCGCGCTGACATACGCCAACACAGCGAAACAGCATTACCATATTCAGGACATTATAGTCGAAGATGGTTGGGTTACCCTGCGCACCTATGAAACGAGCTTGGTCACGCCCGTATGCGCCAGAACCAAACAAAATCACAATGCAAATGTTTGGGTGTTTTTTGCCGGAACACCACAGGGCCAGGCCATGCACCTGAACCTGTTAATGGCTGCCAGCCACAAACTGGCCATTAAAATAAAACAAAGTGATACGTGCAGGGCAAAGCCGGGGTTTGTTGAACTGCTTGGCGTATCGGTTGTCCGAGGCTAGGCGCTCACACAGCATCTAGGCAGGGGCGCGCACTCGCCCCTGTTGCGCTTACAAACATCACTGTGATAATAGTGGTGCAGTTAATCTGGTCACTTTTAGTTGCGTGGTGAGTTCAACAGGCACATCGGAGCCTGAATAGGAGCACATCCACGACTGAACATGCACGCCAGATCTGGATATCATCACTGACTTACTCCCTGTGTTAGTCAGTCGCCACGGTGACGCGTAACATTCCACCCCAGGTGACAATGACCAGCGTAGTTGCACAGCCTGCCCAACTCTCACTTGTTTGTCTGACCAACTTATCTCCATCTGTTGAGGGATCACATCCACAACCTGTAGCTGTATCGCAACTTGCTCTGTGGCAGCATTATATTTGTTACTGCACTGCCACAGATAATCATAAGTGCCCTTAGCAGGCTGATTGATCTGTATAGTGCCCTGCTCTGTTGCCAACCAGCCATGGTGTTGCTCCTGACACTGGTAACCTGTTGGTAAACGCCAGCTTATCTGCGTACTGCTGCCGTTTTCAATGACCCGATCTGCCAGTTTAATATCAAGCGCCCCACACATAATCTCTATCGTGACCTTACCCGGCTCTATGGCTGCATTATCAGCACCATTGCGGATCTGATAGGCGAACCGGTCCCAGCTCATATGCCCGCCATAGCAAGTCTCTGTGTTGGTATATGTCAGCGTGTTGTCGTGGTTAATAGTAACCAGGCCCTTTTCGGGCTGCGTGGTGATGCTATGCAACCTCAGTGGTAAAGGGGGGTCATTCAGATCTTCATCATTTGCCAGTACATTCAGCCTGACGGATTGACCCGTAAACAGGTGTGCAGTATCAGAGTGAGTTAATGCCGGCCTGAACCCACATTCAAGACGGACCAGAGCAGGCTTTGATTCCAGCCCGTTACTATTCACTATCGTATACATAAACCAGTCGGTCACACAGGTATCGGGCTTGGGGCTGTAAATGACCGTTTTGCCTACTACGGTTAAGGTTCCGGTATGGGGCTGCAGCGTAATGCGGTTTAGCTTGATTTGATAGTCATACGGGTCAAAGTCATCTCCAATGCAAAACTCAGGGAGTATATCGTCCTGTGCGTATCCATCGTTACAGCGGTTATCCAGCGGATCAAATGTGATAGCCTTGTTCTTGTGATAGTTGTACACGTCACCTCGTGCAATAGGAGTGGGATCATAAGGACAGTCCATGGTCAGCGTGACCCTGATTGGTTCAGACACCAAGCCTGCACTGTTGGTGATTTGATATTCAAAAAAATCTGTAATGGTGTCATTGAACGCACACAGCTCGCCAATTAAGTGGGTATAACTTATGTGCTTGAGGTCCGAGTGTATCCGGGCAGTACCCAACACTGGATTCAGGGTAATTTCGGCCTTCACAATAGGCAGACCTCTGGGATCGGAATTGGCGTTATAAGTACTGATATAGTCCCACCGGGTTTTATGCTTAATGGGAAGAGCCACATCGGGGACACTGGGACGCCCATCAATTACTTTGATGCGTAACTCTATTGGGTTGGTCTCGACGTTTTTATTATCCTTAAAGACCGCATGCACAGTCAGCTCACCAAAAAAACCAGGATCAGGAGTCAAAGTTAGTGTGTCTTCACTCAATACATAGTTTGCCCCTGGTGACATTAACGCTGGACGCATGACACCGTTGTGGCCATTCGGGCTCTCAAATTCAAAATCCGTGACCGACAGGGTGTATGACTGTCCCTGAGCCAACACAATTTCCGGCTGCGTTTGCCTGACAACCCGGGTACGCCTGTGAATTGTCGTACATGACTGACTGGCACCGGGACTGGCCACTGCCTGAGTGTCACTCACCAGCTTTCTGGCACTGACAAACATACACAGCGTACCAGTACCACTCAGTGGGCCAATTTCGACCCAGGACTCCGAGATAAAATCGGGGAAATGCTGAACAGTACCATTAAATGTGTAATAAACCTGGTATTGCACATCAGCCCCTAAAGATGCCCAGCGCAATGTCACCGGCTGTTCATTTTCAAGGTAAACAGACGCCAGAGGAGTGACTTCAACCGGCGGCAAACCGACATTAACCTGCACGCTCTCCGATAAGTCGCCACATCCTGCCTCGTTACAAGCACGCACCTGATAATTATATAACCCTGGTTGTGGCTCATTAATTGAGAACGGGCTGGCCACTGTACGCTCTGTCAACTTGCCTTCTCTAAATAATTCATAGCGGGTCTGGCCACTGGTGGTTGCTGGCGGATCGAATGTAAATGTAACCTGCTCACCTTGCAAAATCCGTATTTTTGATGCTTTAAATCCTTGAACCCCCTGTGGTTTACCAGGTATTATCAGAATGTTATCGACCCCACTTCGCTGACTGCAAGGTGCACACGCCATTAAAGAAAGTGCATAGAACCCAGGTTCATTAAAAGCCGTACATCCCTGCGCAGCGATACTTTGCGAGGCATTCCCGTACTTTAGATAATACCGGTCAGCTCCGGGTGAGTTATCATGCGCGATACAAAAGGTTTGTTTACTGTAACCGATCTCAGGTACACTCAGATTAACCGCCAGCGTATAGCCCACAGTCACGGCCGTATTGCCAAACGCACCGCACCCTTGCCCATTACAAGCCCGGACTTTAAATTTACGAACACGCTCACCGCTCCATTTTGGCGTATAGCTAAGCTGTTCTGACGTGCCATTTAGCTGGTTGTTTTCAAAGATCTCATAATAAGTTGCACCGGGGACCTGTGTATATGCCAGAGGCTGAGTCCGCAGCTGCGAAACATGCTCAGGAGCGCTAACGATGGGCACCTGCTCTCGTTCTGGCAAGACTCCAGGCTCATAGGCATACACCTCAAAAATGGTACTCTGCAATGCAGACCCCTGAGGAACAACCCAAAAACTTGCCCAGCCAGGTTGGTCCAGCTGGGTGCATTGTCCAACCCTGACATGACCATTGCGATAATAAACATACCGACTCGCCCCCGTCGCTTCAGTCAGCTCAATACAAAACTGCTCACCTACAGCAACACTGACAGGCACTTTAATATTCGGCGATGCACTTTGCGCAAGACGTACATAGATTAGCGCTTCATGGCTAAACTCTGAGCACCCTGCCGCATTGCACGCTTTAACCCGATAACGCTTTACAGCCTGACCATAGTCTGTAAAAGAAGCAGATTCCGACGTTTGAGTTTTTACCAGCTGCTCACCCTCATAGATCTGATATTCTGTTGCTTGTGGCACTGGGTGGATCACCAGTTGATAGGGGCTTCCCGCTTTGGCATAGGCTGGGAGCGCAATAAATGGTGCTGAAGGGCTGGCTTGACTGGCCGTGCTTACCAGCAAGACCAATAAAATCAGTAAACAGATAATCCGATGATTCATACCTTGTCCGTGAGTGGGTTAATAACAACCGATAAAAACAATACACTTGCTCCCCTTTGACCGCAGTGCGAAAACACCACCGCCAGGTCGCTTATTTCGCCTGAGATAAAGTGAGGGCCTTAAGCTTGCCTCTTTGTCTGGCGTTTTTTACGTGGTAACGGATTTCTCCGTGCTTTGACTGCATCCCCTGTTCATCGGTCACCCAGAAAGAAACCGTATCAGTTCCCTCAAAATATTCGTCAGGAATACAACGATACACACCATTCCAGCCTGATTGAAGATTCAACCCCCTGAACGAGCAAAGGGAAAACTGCAACCATGGCAGCAAATAATTTGAGGTGCATTGTTAATATATTTTCGAGTGAAGGCGCCGACTGGCTATGCTCGTGATGCCGAACCTTTTGTTTTAGTTGATTTTACCTAATTTAGGGATTTAAGCAATTGAAGTGAGACACATAGAGGTAAGGCCCCCTAAGAACAGGCTAAATATTCGTATTGGCTAGACATTGTAAGCGACGGGCACCGAGCTATACGAGCTATATAGGTATGTCACAAGAGCGCTCACAATGTGCAGGAATACATGACTACCTTTGTAGCAGCTTGGAAATTCAAACGGTGCCAGGTAAGTCGACTTATCTGACTCGTCCACCCTAAACTCACCCAATGTGGAAGCAGCTAAATCTAAAGTAGCAGATGGCAAGTTCATTTTAATTCCGTTTTAATTTAATTATAACGTTGGTGATGCAGTTGTACGGCCGCTCAGACAGGCCAGTTTTGATTTTAAGCAAAGGCGCCCGCAGTAACACAAGGCCAGTCACCCAAAATCATTCAATTTTGTATCAATTGCAAAGACAGCTAAAGCGAAAAAGGAAAATAAGGAATTCGCGGCTTTTCGCAGCAAAGTTAGATACTTTATTGCATTTCCTTGCATCAATTGTCTACCGTACAATAACCGTCGGGTAAGAAATAAACGGCCTTGTCCAAATTTGAGACAAGCAGTACCCAAAAAGAACACAATTTAAAATGGTGAATGTAATTGTCGTGGAAGTTACCTCTCTACCTGCGCATATTGACAAGCAGCAAAAACAACAGTTGATAAGTAAACATTAAAACAGCATGCACTAAAAAAAACTCTATTTATTTAGTGCATGTGAAAAGATTAGTACATTTCTTGTTAGTGAAGAACAATCCAAAGGTTTAGAAAGCTCCTCATTTTACTAACTCTTAGCCTTATTTAGTTGTGAAATATACGCGCTTAACTTTTACTACAGCTAGCAATAAAAAAATGAGCGACATCAAATACAGTGCCATTGAACCATTTTTTCGTTCAGCGTTTCCTTCTCGTTCAGTTATAACATCTCCAAATTTGATGATTTTATTGGTATCTTCAAGATAAGAAAAATTATACTCTCTTCCAATCTCCGGTTCTTTGAAGCTACTGCATGCTTGCTTTGACGTGAAGGTATATTCATTTTCCGGTAAAGAAAACTTATGGTGGTAATTCTTTCCTTTACCACCTAAATACTCACACATGTAGCCATCAAGAATACCTTTCGATTCTATAGCCACCTTATTATCATTTATAAAAACGAGAGCTAGACATATAAAGAAGCCTCCTATAAGAGAAATAACAATAACTACATCCTTTAACCTTTTAAAAGAAGACATTAATTCCACCCAATTAATTAGAAATTTTATCAATATTGCCCTGTAGCTCCAACTGAAAAACAGTGGTATCTACTACAGTAAGGGGGACTTGAACCTTATTTGATAAGCCATTCCCAGTAATGGCTCTGGTACCAATACCTTTAATAGCCCCAGAAAATCCATAAGCACCCGTGGCAATGCTGACCGCAGAGCCTGCCTTCGAAGCGGTTTGTGGGCTTACGAGTTCAGTCTGGTTCAACACTGTTTCAACAGTAGAGCCCTCTATTAACCCATCAGACAATGTCAAACCTGAAATGGCGTATGCAGCTACACTGCAGCCATTTATCGGACAAGTAACTAAACCCACTGCACCCACCACAACTTTAGCAGCGTTTGGATTTGATGCTACCATCTTTTGTTCTTCCCATATGGAATCCCAGTGCTCGCCTAGCGTACGCCACATGTCCTCTCTGATCTTCGCATAATCAACCTTACCAGCCTGATTTAACAGATACTGCATCGCAGCAGTGCGCGCACCATTAGAGAATTTACCGCCAGAGATCACAGAGGCGGTCCCGCCTATCATGGCTGAAATCACTGTGTTCTTAGCAAGATCGAGTGCACCACCAATGTCGGCGCTTCCTGGCAAAAACGCGCCTCCAGCACCTTTGGTTACACCGGCGCTGAAAAAGCCATGGCCAAACTTTCCACCTTGTAAAGTCGATGAAATTCCGCCAACCATTGCATGTGCAAAAATCTGTTGTGCAACCTGAGAGCCGGTCAGCATGCTACCACCAAAGCTAACCGTTGATTCTGGTGTTGCTCCGCTTAGAGCATCAAAGTGTTTCCCTATCTGCTGGAATGCGGACGCCGTTACATATGAAATTGCCGCGGCTTTCAGCGCTCCGGAACTTGGCACGCCCATAGCCCGGTTGTACTCATATGTCCAAATCGCTGCCCCAGCGGGCCCACCATAGACTGTAGCTACAATAGTACCAACGATATTGACCACCTCTTTACCAAAGATCTTGGTTGCCGCACGTATTATGTTCCGACCCAGCTTTTTAAGCGGGTTGAAGAAATACCCACTCGGGTCGGTATAGCTCAGCGGGTTGTTCAGTACATAGCTGTAGCGATTATAGCTTTGGCTATTCTGTGGCGCCTGTATATACGGGTCAGCCTGTAAAAAGCGGCCAAGCGTTGGATCGTAGATCCGACCATTCATATGAATGATATTGACCTCATTGAGCATTTCGTGGCCGGTAAAGCCCTGGCGCATATACCCTTCGAACAGACTGCCTAACCCCTCGCTCATCGCATATTGCTGACCAAATGGATCGTAACGGAAAGTCTGAACGAGTATCCCGGCTGTGTGATTGGCGTTGATCTCGCTGACCGCCAATACCGAACCCAGGTGATCGCGCACCAACAGCTTATGCGTCACTTTGCCTGTGATCATGTTTTCGGTGATCTGCATGTTACCGATGTGATATTGCTTAGTCACCTCGCCTGAGTCAGTCTCAATACGTTGATATGCGCCCAGGTAATAGGTTTCTCTGTTTACCTTACCTTTGGCTTCGTCCGCACCGCTCAGATAAGTGTCTTTACGGTAGTAACGACTCAGACCAGCACCGTAACTAAAGTCAACGCGCAGCGCATTGTTTTTCTGGATCTGCGTCACTTTATCAAAACCTGAATAACGTAATGTACGCTCACCATCCGAGGTCATATTACCGTTATTATCGTAGTGATAGGTTTTCCCGGTTTTGTTATCTAACCTGAGAGCATGGGGCCCGGCGTTGCCATTAGTGCGTGTACTACTGCCATATTCAAAGCGATTTGTACCTGTGCCACAAGCTGTGTCGGAACGTTTTTTCAGCATGTTGCCAAGTACATCATAGCAATAATGGTAAGACTGGCTGGCTGTACCAAACCTAGTTGTCGCTGTGGACAATCGATTTAGTCCGTCATAGGTAAAGGTTTCTTCACTGGCCTTGCTGTAGAGATTAGTAAAAGTACGAGTGCTCAACTGGCCAAAGCCATTATATTGGTATGCAGCAGAGAACCCTTGTGCGCCATCCCGACCAGTCTGAATTCCGCTTGCTGTCAGACCATTATTAAGGCCAGTATACTCATCATAGCCATAACTCAGCGTTTGGCCTGCATAGGTTTCGGAGGTTACCTGGTTACGGTGGTTCACTGTTGATATGGTTTTCAACGTGGTTTCATCCACTTTGTGAGTCTGTGGATTATAACGCAGCCCGACTTCCTGATACTTGAAGCCTCGTGCATTGTATTTATAACCCACCGCAAAGGTTTCACTCAGCCTCTTGAGGTACACACGACCCAGCGCATCGTATGACGTGCTTTGCTTAACGGTATAGTTATCTTTGCTGCTATTATAAACTGTCGTGGCAACTGCCTCTGGGCGGTACAACGCATCGTATTGATACGTTTTTTCAAACTCTTTATTGGCATCCACATCACAGCTACGGCCAGACACCACTTTTTCTGACTCCAGCGTGCCAACCCCCAATGTGTCATAACTGAAGCAACGGGATTGAGCAGAAAAGTCAGATTGAGCACTGTCTATCCGAGCTGTAGTGCGGCCCAGCGCATCATAGTTATACCAGGTGACAGAGCCCTTGGCATCTTTTTGCCACTTTAACTCACCAAACCCGTTATAGGCATATTGCCAGTTGCCCTTATCCGGATCCTGCATACTGGTTTTATTGCCAAGGACATCATAAGACATTGCAACCAGATTATTTTTGCCATCTCGAGTTGTTTTAAGCTGACCATGCACATCGTAGCCATACACAATACCACTCGCATCTTGGTGACCACTGTTATCCGTCACCGAAACTAGTTCACCCAGTGCATTGTAACTTTTTCGCTTGACTGTCGTTTTATCCCCACTGCTATGGGTCTCGAAGACGACAGAACCATCGTATTTAGTCGTAACTGTAACTGACTCTCCATTAAAGCTTGGAGACGTCGTTTTTATCACTCTGCCCAGCACATCATATTCGGTAAATATCAATTTGCTTTGTGGGAGACCGCTCAGCAACAGGCCATGCGCACTTCCCTGCATAGGTACCGACTGGCGATACACCCGTCCAAAGTCGTCATAACTAATGTATACAACACTGGTTTTATTGGCATCAAAGCCATAGGTTATTTCACTTATCGGGTTACCCATTTTATTGTACTGGGTTACTTTGGGCTGCTTGCCTGAGCGGTTTACCGTTTCTTTTAGCCCGACACTGTTTATCTCTCTGGTAATAGCGGTGACGATATTAGATGGTGACTTTTCACCAACTAGTTGCCCCAGTAGGTTGTAGTGATATGTAGTCTCCATTCCACCGCTCTGCGCACAAAGGTCTGAGCCGGGATCTGAGCCCTCTACTAAATGGGTTCTTTTTGACGTTACAAGCCCAGATGTACTATCCCGCTCATAACAAATAGCATGTCCTGCGGCGTTGACTTCATACTCAATGAATCGGCCTTGTTCGTCGTACTTAACGCGAGATTCACGAGAAAAAGCTTCACCAAATGTCGGCTTGTTACCAAATGCATTGTTGTGTTGTAATTGTTTCGCTGAAACCTTAGTTGACGTTCGGTTGCCATATGAATCAAATCCATAAGTTGTCGTTACTTTTAGATTATCGTCATTGGCATTGACGACTTCTGCGGCTAAAACCCCTTTGCTGTTATAACCAAACGCACTGAAGCGAGTTTCTGTTGTCCTTGCAACAGCTTCTTTTGTCACTTTGGTACACGTAAGGCGACCAAAACGTGCATAATCACCACCAAAGCTGTTCAGCGCGGATGCATCGGGACAGTCTGCTGGAGCATTACTGTAGTCATTTTCGGTCGTTGTCGTATAGGTATTATTGACGCTATCAGTTACCTTGACTTCGCTCTTGGTTAGGTTGCCGTGATGGTCAAAACTCTGTGTTGTCGTCGTTTTCGACTTGAGTGCACCACTGGTATACACTTGCCCCCCTTCGGGTGTATCAAGCAAATAGCTCGACTCTACGCTTGTTTTTACAAAAGTAAAATAAGGGCCACGCACTACATTGGGGTCACTGCCAGCCACCGTAGTAATCGTCTCATAGCGATTGCTCGACTCAGACAACAGGATCTCGGTACTGTCTGATTTTGACACCATGGTTTGTCTGGTCGACAACGGCATCCCCACCAGCTGGGGCGATTTCAGATAAGTTTTCTTCTCTTGCGTCTCATCAAAACCCTGACTATATTCCGTTGAAGAAACCATATAGTAATCACTGTGGCGACTATCTATTGTCGTCAACCTGCCAAAACCCAAAAAGCCACGACCCTGACCATGAAACGCCATATTGGCATATACATAATCAATAGAAGCTACGCCTCCTGAGGATGAACCACTGGGGCTGGTTGCTTTGCTAACAACATAGATGGGGTTAGTGATTGAGAGGATAGGGAAACGAGCCTCTACAACGCCTTCATAGACGCTCGCATCCGTTAACGGTTTATACTCCACGCTGGTGGTATTTCCCATCCCATCTGTAAAAGAATGAATAGCATTGCGCTTGTATAATTGACCAAATTTTTGATAATTCTGATGGTACATGCGCCACTCTTTTCCGGAACTGGAATACAATGCCCAGTCGGTTGCTCCATCACCATCGAAGTCTCCATACTGAATAGCATCTTCATCCGACTTTTGAAGTGTCAGAATAGCGCGATAACGGTCACCTGCACTGCGGTTGCCTGTGTACTTTTCCGTTTCATAAAACCCATAATCTGAGGTATTCGAGCGTGTTTCATAGACTTGCCAGTATTTGCTTTTTTCATCATAAACTACCAAATCTACACCGCCGTCAGAATCAAAATCCATAAACAAAAAGTCTTCTTTCTTTTTGTCGTTCAGTGGCGAAATCAATTTGGTACTTAGATGTCCAACTCCGTTTGAAACCGCACCGTACCAATGTCCATTATCTTTATAGATCACATCGGTAAGACCATCCCTATTGAGATCAGATAGCTTTATTTCAGGTTCTAAAATATCCGATTGGGACGAGGAGTATTTAGTCCCCTCCAGGGATTCACTGGCGAACGTACTGTACGAATCAAAACTCAGCCCTTTGTTTGTAAACACAGCATGCCTTTGGTGAATATTGCCCGCTATAATCCCTGAACCATAGTGTCCCATATTGATAGTGCCATAGATATACTCAGCCATAACAGCCACCGCATCTGACAGACCATCACCGTTATGCTCTGCCCATTCCAGCGCTACAAAGCGGCTTTCCTTTGTTGTGTCCTGTTTGTAATCGTCTGAATTTAACAGCTCAATTTCATCGCCAAAATGCGCAGTGCCGCCGCTATTGGCAAGATTAAGCCTGGCAACTACCGAACTGTTTTCAATCCAGCTAAATTGATTAGCCCTGCGATTATGAACCAGGTAGGTCAAATCCAGCAGGCCATCACCATTGACATCAGCAAAGCGTATATTATCAACTGCTAGGTATTCCGCATTGCCAGAGCGGTTATTAGGCGTTCTGAACAGCTCTTTTGACTTCAAGTTTGTCTTAATTACAACCGTACGACAGAACCCTAGTTCACGTGCTCGCTCTCTGTTCCAAGTTGCGTTCGCTCCCCCTTCGCAGGATTCTATTGACGTTTCTTTCGGCTCGTAGTAAATAACCTGCCAAACGATATGTTGATCACTGTGAACAGGTATAATCAAATCTTGTCGCCCGTCCCCGTTGAAGTCGGTAACCTGCGCATTCTTGAAGCTATAGTGAGATGATGGGTCGTTTGCAATAGCAACTGAAATGCTCTCACTGCCATCGTCATTGCCAAACTTTACTTTCCAGTTTTTATCACTGGTTGGTGCAATCAGATCCGAATATCCATCCCCATTCAAATCAAGAATACGGGTAACCTTGGCATAGGCATTATCTATGTCGCTCAGGTCCAATGTTGAGTCGGCAACATTGTTAAATTCAGGTGCAGAGTTATCCCAGGTAAAAGTCACTGCTCTCGCTTTGCCCTGATTAGCATCACGCTGTAAAGTAACCGAAGTGAGATACTTATTATTATTTACCGTATTATATTTCAGGTCGTAATATCGGTAGTGTTTTTTATTGACCTGAATTGAAGCTGACGTTAAATATTGAGACTGCTGATAACGCTGCCCAAGGCGATAGCCATATTTTGCACCTAAGCCCAACGTACTATGATTCAGAATAACTTCAACCTGACCATATGTAATCTTTTGTAATGTTACCTGTTGATTGGACGTCATGTACTGATAGTTAATCTGGTTACCATAGAGATCTGATACAGCACTTAGTGCCCAGGTGTTGGCAATCGCTAAATTACCCGTCAGCTCAGATTGAATGGTTTTGACTGAGTTAGACGTCACTGTACTCGCTAAGGTGTCAGGCTCCCCGTAATAGTAAGTGTCATTTGACTTGGTGGTCGCGGTAAAGCCTAAAACTTCACTTCCGGATAACGAGATTTGGTATTCTGTAAACGTATCCTGCTCGGTACGGAATTTCCCATTTTCAATCTCAATAAGACGCTGTCCGTCAACACAAAATGCATCATTTTGATCCAGCTGCACGTCCTCAACAAATGTATTGCCGAGCTTGTCGTAAAAATGCGACTTTGGACAACGTGCGATGACAGAAAGGCCACTCAACGACCAGCCGATACCGGCAGTACCTATATGTGTGTTAGAGCTTGAGTAACTCAGCCCCAGTTCGGGCTTTACACCAGCTGGCCCAATCGGCAAGTCAAACGGTATGTGATACGTGGCATTTCCCGACTCATCAATTCTGAATTGACCTGGCGTAACCGCGGTGATATTGCCCGTACCAGGTGCTGGCAAGTCCACCAAATTACTGTCATTGGTGGCAGCAAAAAAGTTAAAAATATCGTCACCAGGCACGATATTCGCGGTATCAATTGTCAGAGGGTCACTATATTCCGCGATCTCTTCTCCACAGTGCACTGTCTGACTGCTGTCTGTAATACAACCACTAACCCGATAGGTGTATTTACCGTGACTGGTTTTGCTGATTGTCGCCTGTTGCTCAGCAGTTTGCTGTTCATGAACCCCCTTCCAGCTCCCATCACTTTGTTTTTCTTCTAATAAATAATGTGAAGCGCCTTCAACCTCACTCCATTTGAGGGTGTAGCTGGTAGGCTTATCAGTCGACGCCATACTGTTGAAGCCCATCAGGGCTAACAGCATGGCACTGCGTCTGACTGAGATTAACCGTCTTTTCAAAAGACCTCCTTATTGGTACTTTTTCGCAGTAGCATGTTTCCAGTGTGTATTATTTTTCGCCTGCCACGCATAGCCTAAGCTACAGACAGGCAGGCGGTTTGATGACGTGGTGACTCTGTATGTGTGAGCCAATGCACCGTTGGCAATGTGTTATTTTCTCGTCACATTCAGACTCGGAGCATTCAGTTTGATAGGTTGCAGCGCCAATTGTTGCCACTGGCTGAGCGTCAGTGGTTGCCAGTACCAGCCTTGGGGGCCTTTAACGCGCTTGTAGTAGGCGATAGCGCCTACGCCCACAGCTTGTTCAGCCTGATATAAGTTGCCCAGTGAATCACGGTACATAACAGGCGCGGGATTTGGGTTAAAGGATAATCGCGTAAAGTTGCCACACTTACCATGGCGGCTACAGGCAGCAATTCGGTAAACGACTTTGTCTAGTTCAGGGACTTTTTGAGTTGCACTCGCTTGCACGGTACAAGCGAGCCAACCAAACGCGACTTTCCTCAGCTGGCAAGGCACTGTTTGCCAGACACCCAGGCGAGTTTGCTGCTCCATAAGATAGGAAGAAGCCCCAGAGACTATTTTCCAGCTGAGCTCAAAGTGATTTTTTTCAGTGAGCGCTTTGACTGAAAAGTCCGTCGGAGCTGGATACTCCAAGGGCCCAATCTGGGTGCACACCTTATCGGTAAAGCCACTGACACTGCCATCCTGATAGACAGCTCGGACTTTGTAACAATATTCCCTGCCAGCTTCTAAGTTGTTTCGGGTCGTGGTCATTAACTGATGCATATCACGCCGTGCGGTATCCGCCGTCACGGTCAGGATCACATTCTGTAGCTCCCCCAGTAATTCATATTTTGCAACACCACTGTGTTGTGTTTCACACCAATTCACACTGAGCGGCTCACCAGACTCAATCTGCTGGGGCACTGAAATACAAGCCGGCGTTTTGTGTGGTAAATAGACCGGATTTAAAAACGCAGCGGTGGAAATATTACGCAGGTAAGCGCGCATATGGTTACCACACACGCGTTCACTGTTACACGCTGATACACGCATGGCCAAATGACCGAGACGGTTATAGTGATGCAAATGATATGGCCCAAGCTGCTGCATTACTCGCGTTTGCTCACCATAATAGACAGGCTGCCAGCGAATTTTGCCATCATCGGTACGCGTTTGCAGTTCAAGCAGATAGGCACTGGCCCCCTGCTTTGCTTCCCAGCTGACATTAAAGTCATAGCGAGAAACGTGATTTATCTGAAAGTTGTCTACTTCATCAAATACCGTCTCGCCAACGGCAACACATTGGGTCGGGGTATAAGCCCCCGCTTCTCCGGTGGTGAACCAGGCGCGCACTTTGTAACAGTACTTTCTGCCATGAGGCAGCGCCGGGCGACGAAAAGCGTAGTAACCATCAGGACCTTGTTCGAAAGCCCCCTTGATCAGCGTACTTTGTAATTCGCCCTGTACTTCGTATTGGGCCACTTCGCCACTACGTGGCGCTGCCCATTTGATCTCAAACGCGGCCCCTGGATTTACCCGCTCAGGCACAACCAACACAGAGGGTGTCATACTTGAGTTTGAGCCCAATGAAAAACGCAGCTCAGTGCCGACCTGACTTGTCTGACCGCAAAACCCGGAATCCAGACATGCCTGAATTTCAAATCGGTAGTCTCCGGCCAAATAAATTTCCTGAGTAAAGCTGGTATCGGTGATCCCGGTATAACGGGACTGCCAGTAAGCGCCTTTACGCGACATAGTCACCGTGTAGGTGTCGGCGCCAGGCACGTCTACCCAGTTCAGTTTTACTGTGTTCTGATTAAGCGCTTGAGCTGTTGCTGACTCGGGCAGCCCTTTTACCATATGTGCTACCGGTACAGTATAAGACAATGTCTTAGGCGCTGAACACTGGGCTTGCTTATCACACGCTGATAAACGATAGTTTTGTGCACCCGAAAGCTCGAAAGTATCCAGGGTATGAACCTGAGTTTTGTCGGTATTTTTATCATCTCCGACTAGTTGCCAGGATTTAAGGTAGGTGCGTTTTTCAGTCATCGGTGTTGCTTGGACCATTCGCGCGCTGCGTGCAAAGCGTGTCGCTGAGTCCGCTGTTATCATTGCAGGCTCAGTCACTTGTGACCCAGACTCAGATTCTGATGTAACCAGAGTTAACGACTCCCGTTCAAGGCGATAGTAGTCGGCGCGCTCAACGTCAGGCCAGCTCAGTTTATAGATGCCCTGCGCCTGGGCTTGCGCAACAAAATGTTCCGGCGTTCGCATCGTTCTCATGTCGACTTCGGTACATGCTGGCGCAGAAACCCGTGCAGCTTGTGTTGCGTCGTGAGTCACCAGTCGATAGCAATAACGCCCTGCAGCCAGCACGCTTTCATCGTAATGTCCCTGTGCAAAACCCGTTCGGTGTGCCCGGTTTGCTATGTCTTTAAATTCATTGTCACTTTTGCTGCGCTGCAAGGTATAACGCGTGGCATCAGCAACTTGAGTATAAGAAACACGAAAAGCGGTGTTACCCGGTACATACTGTGGCAGATAGAGGAAACCATTATTGTGTTCATCTAATATCGTGCTGAGTTCATTGCCATAGTCACGGCACAGCAATTCGCTTTCGCACCCGGTTACTTTAAATTCCACCGCACCCGACAAAGAGGCATCAATCGCGAACTGAGTATCTGTGGTTAGTTTCTCTGTCCAGGCCCCACCAGAGGTTTTGTATGCCACTTTATATATCGTCTGACCAGCCTGGGGATGCCAGGTTAACACCCGTTCACCATTTTCTAAGTGCTTAAGCGTCAGCAGGTAATCATCCCACTCCTGACGAGCATTTGGTGTTCGTGCGGGCACTTCAGGGCGGCTATCGAGCAAGTCATAGCTCGATAGCGAAAGTAATGATGCATAAACCGGCATGTGACAAAGCACTGCCATCAGTAATAAAACGGGTGAGAGTTTCATAATGTCCCTGATATTAGTTCATATGCCGCAAATGCGGCTATTTCCTTCGTGCTGACTCAAACATTGCCGCTGAGTCGTCTGGTTATTGTTTGGGTTTTAATAGTGTGATGGCTGCAGGACGCGCGACCCCAGATGCGACTGCACAGTCCCCTGCGGGAGTGACAGCCAGCTGAACATTGCCGGATTGAGCGGCTAATATAGCCCGATACAAAGAAGGACCTTCCGCAGAATTCAAAGAGAACGCCCAATGAAATGGCGCATCCGTGCTAGCACAACCGATTGAGGCGATATCAGGCAGAAGAGCCTGAAAATACACCACATCATTTACGATTTCTACTTCGCCTAAAAATGCACGAGGCGTTGATTTTATTGGCTCTGCGAACACTTTCCCCAGCCCTAGCAGGCTAATTATCATAAACAAGCAGATTTTAATGGGCATGAATCTTTGTGTTTTTATTTTAGTTAGTACCTATTTTCGCTTTTCGGTCTCTGAAAAGCAATGTAAAATCCCCAAAAATAAAACAGATACGGAATTTCTCACATGTTTAACTCTGCGCCTCAGGCACGTGTATTTACCTTTGCGATACTGTGTGCCAGTCCAATGTGTCATGCCAGTAGCCAAATAGACTCTCTGACGGTCCAGGATGATATCGTACTGATAGAGCTGGCCAGCCCGGTTCAATCAAGAACACCCGCAGCCTGTGTTGCAAGTGAATACCAACAACACTGGACTTTATCGTTGAATACAGCCAGTGGCAAAGCCAGCTATGCTTTGCTGGTTAATGCCTTTGAGCAACAAAAACCGGTAACCATTCAGGGCGCTGGCGATTGCCAGGATAGTCCCGGCATTGAACGCCTCCACTCACTTCGTGTGCAACAAAAATACAGTGATGATTCGGTGTTATATTTGTATAAAGGTGATGGCGTTACCAAACTGGGCCGTATCTTAAAGTTAGAAGAAGGTCAGCAATGGGAAGACCTAGCTGTCATGATCATGCCAGATGAATTTAGCCAGAATATAAAAACCGTATACCCTCGTAGAGCGTTTTATAAACAGGATTTTACTTACTATTATCGCATACATGGTTGCACCGGACCCAAAAGAATAAACGCGGTTCCGGACAGAGTTTATTTCAATGAGCAAATTAATGACGGGCGCTTCTTTACTGTTCAGTTGGGCCAGAGAACGGCCAATGAATCCTACCTAACCGCTGAAACAGGACAGTGTACAAACATTTATGACAGAAACTATATTCAGTATGCATATGAATATGAAATACAACCCGCAACCACCCCGCTATGTGGCCCAGCGCCCTGCCAAATCAAGCCTTAACATCATGTTGATAAGTAACTGCCTCCATCACGGCAGTTACTTTGCTTTAAATATGATATAACAGCCGAACTTGAACACCCTCGCATAGTTTTATATGGCCAATAGCAGAACAATAACGCCTGCATAAAAGCATCGCATTTAAACATATGAAACATAGCAGCATCGGTAAATAAGGCTTGAGAGGTTAAAGGGGCCCATAATCAAAAATGCCACTTCAGACCTGCCAAAACGCCAGTTCGGAAAGGCCGCGGCTTTTGCACAGCCTAGTCTAACGATAAAGCCTGGAACCAATTATGAGATCTTTAATAGGGCTTATTAAACATCTCATAAGTCACTCGTTTATATTCACAACATATTGGTTTAAGTCAATAAAACTGCAATAAAAACGTTCTCTACATGGAAATAGGCTAAGTCTATTTTTATAGTGGTTTTCTAATTGTTGCGTAAATATAAAACCAAATTACTGTCCAACACAGCTCGCTCAAAAAGTAGCATTCGAAAACGACAAAATTCTTCTCACTTTTGGAACGTTTCAAGAATGTACTGTTCATTTATGGGTGGCCGTCATGACAGTGCTAAATTTGATGCTACATCAAAGATAAAAGTTGCCACTTTTTGCAATTAACGACTTTAATTATGAACGATAACACAATGAAAAGTAAGCCACGGATGACGCCTCTTTCAAACTTGGTGATCCTATGAAACTCAGTAATAAGCTCTACTCAGCCTTTGGTGTTCTGATTGTACTAATGGTGATGTCCAGTACACTCGTGTGGTTTAAGGTAGCGACCGAAACCGCCCGTGCGCAGGAAGTGATTGGCGACGACCTGCCAGCTATGATCCTCTATAGTCGGTTACTGGATACCGAGCACCAGCTCAAAAGTACAGCACTCGGATATATGAATGGTGATACGAGTAAAAAATCCGCCTTTAATGACGTATTCCGAAAATATAAAGAAGTGCACACAGAGCTGTATCGTTACGAGTCTGCTAAACAAGCAGATAGAGAAAAAATGGCCCATATTCTCAAGAACATTACGACTTACCATCAACGCGTGAATCAAGATGTTTTTGGCCGTTATGACCCTGATGCATACCAACGTATTAAAGCGCGTGTTGATCGCCTGGATTCCTCAACCGGAGAGCAGTTAGAAGCGCTGCTAGATAAACTAAAAGAACAAGAGTTTAGCGACGCAATGCAATCAACCGATTTGCAGGAGTCGCTTAATGATGACCTTCCTGGCGTTCGGTACTATCTGGAGTTGGTTGACGAAGCCGGAGGTATGATAGCGGCGGTCTATTCTCATACGACTGGTAATACAAATGCAGAGGCAGACTTTAACGACGATGCAGCCAGCTTTGAAGAATACTTAAATCTCCTGATCCCACTGGAGCAAAAGCCTAACGAACTACAGGACATCGCGACCATCAAGCGCTTATATAAAGCCATCCGGGATGAAGCAACAGCGGTGTTTAACAGTTATGATCCCACTGCATTTAAGCAGGCCTCCGCGACACTCAGCGAACTGGACAAAAAGTACATTCAGGATATCGCAAAAATCCTCGATGTGTCTGCAAGAGAGGAAATCGACGATGCAACTGGTGCATTGGAACTGTTAGTTGAAGGGCTCACGTCAACGTCGATTGTCATCATAGTGATCACGTTAATTGCCGCTGTTTTAGGCATGGTCATTGCCTATCTGATAAGCAATTCCATTGTCTCCAGACTGAACCAGGTGCTGGGAGTGTCAGAACGGATCAGTGCCGGTGATATCTCAGACAGAGACATTGACCACAAAGGTCAGGATGAAATTGACGGGCTCGCTGAAGCCACCAATAAAATGGCCCGCTCTTTGAACGAACTGCTCCATTCTATTGCACACGTCGTCGACGATGTTCGTACTTCCAGCCAGGATATTGCCGAGGCCAATGATCAAATCGCGTCTCGCAGCCGCTCTTCGGCAGATCAGTCAACTCAGGTTGCAACCGCCATTGAAGAGATGAGCGCCACCGTCTCTGAAGTTGCATCACAAAGCCAGGTTGCTGCCAGCCATGCCGACCAGGCTCGTACTTTAGCATCTGGTGGGGGAGAAACCGTTGGGCAAACCGTCAGTAAGATAAAAACCGCCTCGCAAAACGTACAGAAAACCGCTGAAAATGTAACTCACCTGGGTGAACTGAGCAGTCAGATTGGTAATGTGATTGGTGTCATTGGCAGCATTGCTGAGCAAACTAACCTGCTTGCATTAAATGCTGCCATTGAGGCAGCTCGGGCCGGTGAGCAGGGTCGCGGCTTTGCGGTAGTCGCCGACGAAGTAAGAACGCTGGCAGAGCGGACCTCCAAGGCAACCGAAGAAGTGGTATCAACCGTACAGTCTATTCAGTCTCAGACCGAACATGCGGTCAGCTCAATGCAAAACAGCGTATCTCAGGTTGATCAAAGTGTGTCGATGGCTGAGGCCGCGGGTACCCAGCTGGATGATATTGTGCAAAGCGCATCAGAAATTGCCGCTATGATCCAGGCTATTGCCACAGCCACTGAGGAGCAATCTGTGGTCGCCAGCGAAATGGCCCAGGACATTACAAATATCGAGCAATCCAGCCAGAGTTCTTTGCAAGATACCCAGGTTGCTGCGCTGTCTGCGCAAGAACTCAATAAACAAGCAGAGCAACTGGCTCAGTTGGTACGTAAATTCAGGTTGAGAAGTTAGCACTGTTCATGCAACATGACAGGTGTACACGTTGTGCACTTGTCATTTTTTATAATTGCTGGTTTCTCAAGTCCAGGCTCAATAAATGCATGTTTTTAAAATAAAATGGTGCACTTTCCTGTTCTTTTCATTAGTATCCTTATTGGGTAATAACCCTGCTCTTTTCTGGATATTTTCATATAATTATAAGGATAATTATGAACTACAAGGTTTCTTTGATCGGTCTTGTGCTGATCTCTTCATCTGCGGCTGCACTGGACGCAGACACGATTTCAATCACTGACCCACGTTTTGGTGCCATTGCCAACGATAACCGTGATGACTCAGCGCAAATTCAGGCTGCCATAGATTACGCGGTACAGAATGATAAAAGTGTTTACATCCCCGCAGGTACTTTTAATGTTTCTAACACGCTGGATGTAACGCGTGTGAAGGGCTCACACAACTCAAGAATTAAGTTATATGGTGAGAAGCGTAACCTGTCGCGACTGACGACCAATGCCAATATCAGCCTGCTAAAAGTAGCGCATAATGTAGAAGTCCATGATCTGGCTCTGGTACAGACGGCGAGTTTTAAGCAAGGCACTGCGATTGATATCCCATTTGCCTCTTATCGTTCAAATTTCTCTAAACTGGATATTTCCGGGTTTGATAATGGTATTTACGGTAAATGGGTGATCTGGAGCCGCTTTGAGGATCTGTTTATTGCCAACGTCAATTATGGCATTCATTTACATGGTAATGGGAGTGATCCGGCGTACTGGAATATCGAGCCAAACGGCTGGTTTAATAATGTCAACGTGTTCGACAACATCTATGTTGAAGGCTCACACACAGGCCTCAAGCTTGCCGCTATGGGCAGCAATATAACAAACTCAACCGTTCAGAACTCTCAGGTCGGTGTCGAGATCTATGGCCCTGCGGATCACAAAACCTGGAACAACCAGATCAGTAATTTTTATGCTGAAGGCGTGAAAACCGTATTTAAGGTTAAAAATTCCAGAACGCTTGATATTAACGGTGTCTTTACGCAAGGTGGTGCCAGTAATAGTCGTTACCGCACCGTGATTGATGCCGATAACGGCGGCGTGATCACGGTCAATGGCATGACCGGTCAGGACTGGTGGCAACACAATGTGATTCTGAAAAATACCAAAGTAAAAGGACATGTCCCGGCCATCGGTGGAACGACTAGCGCAGACTCAGGTTCAGCCTATTTACCGGGTAAACTGACAGCCAACATCAGTTTACCTGCAAACAGTAGCTGGGTTGCATTACCCGCTTATATGGCGATTGCAGGTAACAGCGCTTACAAGGTGATGATCTCAGGTATTCGAGATGGCTATGAACCTGTACTGGAAGAATACGCCATTTACAACTGGAATGGCGCAAGTCAATACGCCAAAGTACATCACTCCTCAGGCGTTGGCCGCATCAAATTCAAGGTCGATGGCGGAAAGATATACGCTAAACTGGATTACAATGGCGGCGGTGGGCTGTCTGGCGGTAAGGTAACGCTAGAGCGCATCCATTAATTGCAGTATACGCTGCTAGCTGGCAGATAATGACAAATAATTAAAGGTAACCTGTTGGTTACCTTTAATTTATAACGCCAGTTCTATGCTGCATATGATGCGCTCAGTGAAAATCGCGTGATTTACTGTGTAACGTGCCCAAGATCTCGCTACGGTCAATCAATCTGCCAGCAATGACATGAATAACCTCTCCTTCTTTTTCGACAATCCCTTTTACCTCTAGTAATTTAGCGCTTAGATACGCCTGCTTTTGAGCGCGTGCCGTACCAGCCCAGACCACCACATTGATATTCCCTGTATCATCTTCCAGCGTAAAGAAGGTCACGCCACCAGCTGTGCCGGGTGCCTGTTTGCCAGTGACCACCCCCACTACGGTGACCAGGGATTTATGACGGCAGGCACTGAGCTCTGTCATGCGAGTAAAGCGGCCCAGTTTACCGGCATTATCAAGCAGAGTCACCGGATGTTCTCCCAGGGTAAGTCCCAATGCAGCATAGTCTTCCACCAGATCATCCATATCATCCGGCTGAAAAGCACACGATGACACCTCAGCCACTGAGGACTCGGCAAACAAAGGAAGCGTCTGCTCCTGATCCATCAACGCCCAACGCGCGGCATAACGGTCGCCCTGTAACACTTTAAGTGCATTGGCAGATGCCAGACTCTCCAATGCATTACCAGGCAACCCAAGGCGCTGTAATGCTTGCATATCAGCAAAGCCATTGTCAGGACGACCAGCCAGAAGTTGCTCTGCGCTGTTACGCTGTAACCCTTTAACCAGGCGCAGGCCAAGCCGGAGCGCAAACCTGTCGTGCTGTTGGAAAATATGATGATCATACTCGGATGCATTCACGCACACAGGCAGCACCTCAACCTGATGGCGTCTGGCATCCTGAATGAGCTGAGAAGCACTGTAAAATCCCATTGGCAGGCTGTTCAGCAAAGCGGTATAGAACATGGCTGGATAATAGTACTTAAGCCAGGCTGATGCATAAGCCAGCACAGCAAATGAGGCTGAATGACTTTCCGGAAATCCATACTCGCCAAAGCCGCAGATCTGCTCAAAAATACGTTCTGCAAAGCTGACCTCATAACCCCGCTGCTGCATCCCGTTGATCAGCTTCTCTTTAAACTGCATCAGTTCGCCGCTTTTTTTCCATGAAGCCATGGCCCGGCGCAGCTGATCTGCCTCACCACCTGAAAACCCGGCTGCGACCATCGCCAGCTTAATCACCTGCTCCTGAAAGATAGGTACCCCCATGGTACGTGACAGCACGGCTTTCACAGACTCCGAAGGGTAAGTGATGTCTTCTTCGCCATTACGGCGCTTCAGAAAAGGGTGTACCATGTCGCCCTGGATGGGCCCTGGCCTGACAATGGCTATCTGGATCACCAAATCGTAATAACACTTAGGTTTCAACCGGGGCAACATGCTCATTTGCGCCCGGGACTCTATCTGAAATACGCCTACGGTATCTGCACGCTGAAGCATTTTATAGACCTGAGGATCGTCACCCATACGGGTTAATTCAGCCAGATCCAGCTGCCTTGATGTATGCTGTGCAATGAGCGTAAACGTTTTACGAATGGCACTCAGCATACCCAACGCCAGCACATCCACTTTAAGTAATTTGAGGCTTTCCAGATCGTCTTTATCCCACTGAATAACCGTGCGCTCCGCCATGGCTGCATTTTCTATGGGGACCAGATCATGCAAAGGGCCAGCCGAGATCACAAAGCCTCCCACATGCTGTGAAAGATGGCGGGGAAAACCCATGATTTCTTCGACCAGCGAAATAAATTGCTGCCCTTTGAGCGACTCTGGCTGCAAGCCCAGCTCAGCTAACTGGGTCTGCCAGTTTTGCCCCCGATCACGGCGATTGACATTGCGAATGAAGTAATCAAGCTGAGCCGCTTCAATCCCCAGGGCTTTACCTACATCTCTGACTGCACTTTTAAAGCGATAACTGATCACCGTTGCAGCCAGTGCAGCACGTTTACGGCCATACTTGTGATAAATGTATTGGATCACCTCTTCGCGGCGCTCATGTTCAAAATCAACGTCTATGTCTGGCGGCTCATTGCGCTCTTTACTGATAAAGCGCTCGAACAACACCGACACCTGACGGGGGTCAACCGCAGTGATCTCCAGACAATAGCACACCACAGAGTTGGCCGCCGAGCCTCGTCCCTGATACAAAATCCCTTTGCTACGCGCAAAGCACACCAGATCATGAATGGTAAGGAAAAAATAGGGGTAGTCTAGCTCCTCAATCAGTGCAAGCTCTTTGTCTATGGTCTGAGCAATTTCATCAGGGATGCCTTGCTCAAAGCGCCGTTGCTGCCCGACCTCTACCAACTCACGTAAATGCTGCATAGCCGTTTTGCCTTCAGGAACCAGCTCCGCTGGATACTGATAACGCAGCGCTCCCAAATCAAAGGTACACCGCTTTGCAATACGCAACGACTCAGCCAGCCAGGGGGTCTTAAACAACTTACTCAGTTTTTCCCGGCTACGCAGTGCCCGCTCAGCATTCGCCAGCAATGCGCCTTTAACTTGCTCAATCGGCTGATTCAGCCGAATCGCCGTCAACGTATGCTGCAACCTAAGCCGCTCACTGTGGTGCATTACTACTCCGCCACACGCCGTGACAGGCAATTGATACCGTGCTGCCAGCGTTTCACAATGGTGAATAAAACGCTGTTCCTGATTGACTAAATGTCGCTGTATACCTAACCAGCTGCGGCCTTCATGATGACGTGCCAGCCAGGCACCCCACTGCTCATCCTGCTCATTGCCTGCTGGCAACCAGATAAGCAAACAATGACGTAACGACAATAAATCCCATTCCGCTAACCGATAATGGCCTTTCTCAGCGCGTCGCCGGGCATTGGTGATCACCCGGCACAGTTCACTATATGCCGCTTTATCCGGGCATAACAACACCACCTCCAGCGTTTCAAAACGCATCAGACTGCCTACTATCAGTTGTAAATCCAATTGCTGGTTTTTAATCAGTGTATAGGCTCTCACCACCCCAGCCAGCGAACATTCGTCAGTGATAGCCAGCGCAGTATAGGCAAGGAAATCGGCCTGTCTCACCAGCTCTTCCGGCCGGGATGCCCCTTGTAAAAAAGAGAAGTTAGTTTGACAAAACAGCTCTGCGTAGCCAGGTTGCTTAGTGCCTCCTGGTGGCTCCCCTGCACGCTGAAGAGCTTGCTGTTCATTCTCTGAACGCGCAGCAGGCAGTGTGAACATGGTAGGTTTATGCGCGGCCATCAGCTGAAAACTCCGTGGCAAAACCACCGTTGCTGGCGATCTCTGAATACCCACAACCAACGCCCCTGCTCATCCTGAGCAACAAAATAATCACGCTCGACTCCATGTGCATCCCACCAGCCGGTACAGATCCGCTCAGGCCCGAGATGGACAGTCACCTTATGTTGCAAAGGCTGCGTGATCGGTAATAAAAAGGCGGGCCGAAGATAATCAGTAGCAGGAAGCCTGCCAGACTTCTCCAACAAAGGCGTGCCCGGCGTACTCAGTGGGGTACAATATCCGCTTGCCAGTTCAGGACGCAGGTCATCGCACACAGTCAGCCCCTGTACTGCCTGCTCTCCTAATTTAGCTTGTAATAACGCAACCAACCCGGCAGGTGTCATGGTGCCGCGCCGCTCGGTAAATAAGTCAGGCATCAGTTCATCAGGCTGGCTCATCTCGGTCACTTTTAACCCTATCGCCTGTACCGGACCATGGAGTGTCACATTACTCAACTTGAGATCACATAAGGTTAGCCAGAGATCAGCGCGATCTGTGCCTTCTGCGCGACCGATTTCCAGTACCTGCGGTTCAGCATCACGTTGATACAGGGTCAGTGTTAATTGTCTGGCATGACGATTGCGCAAACGTAAGAACTGCTCCTGTTGTACCAAAAGCTTAAGTAACGGTTTGTTTAACCAATCGAGGTTTTCTATGTCATATAACAGAGACAAATGACGCTCAAATTCAGGCTCTGGCTGATAAAAAGTCACTGGATGAGGCACTTTGCCCCGTAACCTGGACACATACTGCACCAACTCGCAATCAAAGCGTTTACCCAGCTCGACTAAAGGTAAGGCAAATAAATCGGCCACAGTTTTAAATCCCACCCGCCGTAACCGTTCAAGCTGCTTTGAGGGCAGTGATAAAGCCGTCAAAGGCAGGTCATGCAAAGCGCTTTCAAGCACAGCAGAGTCCTGACTCACTAATGCACCATGATGCTGTGCCAACAGCCGGGCAGCTTCCGGGGAGTAACCGCACGCATACCGGTAACTGAATGACTGAGTATCCAGGTGTGCACGCAGCGTAGCCAGGTAGTGAGATAAATCGCGATACATAGCCAGCATGCCACTGACTTTCAACAAAAGCCCCTGAGGTGCAAATAAGGCAATATCAGCAGTGATCAGATACAGCCACTGGGCAATTTCACGCATAGTCCTGCTTTCATCCACTTCATCATAGGGGTGCACAAGCAGATCGCGGCTGCGTGCTGCCGCGCCAGCCAGCCCCATACCGGCTGAAACCCCCAGCTGCATAGCAGCCTGATCCAGCTGCATCACTGTGTTATCTCGCCCTCCCACAACAATACAAGGCCGGGATGATGCAGCGAATACCTCAACGGACTGTTGAGCATCCGGTTTTTGCGCCTGCGCTGCGATTTTCAGCTTATCGAGCTGGATAGCAGGAAAATGTAAATACAACCACAAAGTCATGGTTACTATCCGCCAGTACGATACTGCTGCACTGCATCTGGTATTTCTTTGCGCTGAGTATGGAAGTGCTCAGTCAATTCAGGCCAGTGCGATGACATATCCAATGCAAACCGGGACTGAGCCCAGCCACCTCGACGCTTTTTGATGGTGATATTCAGGCCACTTGCATGTGGGCTAAGGCCCAGACTTAAAGACACCGGCAACGTCCCCTGGCAATGGTGTTCATGACGCAGCAAATACAGGCACGCTTCACCCGTGTTAGCTGCCAGTTGTAAACGTTTTACCTGATGTACCTGTAATTCGCCATGCCATAGCAACACACTGTTACAGGCACCGCTTTTTAAGCATTGTTCAGCGGCCCACAATGCTTCCTGTGGAGATCCAGGCGTGATCTCCAGGAGTTTACTGGTGTCCATTCCGGTACGTTGTAATGCATCAGCATTCAGTCGCGCTGGAGGCGCAATGACCGCAGTCAGGCCATCTTGTTGTACCAGGCTGGGTAATAACAACCTGAGTTCACCAATCCCCAGCTCTGTATGTAAATCAACCACACCCACTTTAGGAAATCCGCCCTGCAGATGTTTGTCTAATTCAGCAAACCCCGTCGCAGTGACAGCCCAACTTTGCTGTTGACGCTTTACAAGCCCTGCCCCCTGCCATACCAGATCCTGACGCTCTAATAGTTCGATTAAATTACTCATAGCACACCCCAAACTGTATATTTATACAGTATAATTACTGTTGAGCAAAGTGCAAGCATGCAGTAAGTAACGCGTACTAAGCAGGCGTGTTCAGGCATCCGAAAAGCATAAAACACTTAATTCAGATCAAGCAGTTACAATCAAAGTCAGCTAAAGTAATTAAGACAACAGGAGCATAGTATGTGTGGACGATTAAATATCACCGATGATCCTTTTGTGATCGAGGTATTAGCAGGGTTAGGTATTGCAAACCCTAAAGAGACAATGCACTTTGGTCGTTTTAAAAAAGCGACTGACAGCATCAGTATTGTTCATGAAGAGAATGGCCAGCGACAGCTCAGCAACGCAACCTGGTGGCTGTTACTGGAACCACAGCCCGGGCGAGGCTTTAAGCCATCCAAATATACCTCATTCAATAGCCGCTATGACAAACTGCATGTCAAAGGCAGTGCTGCCTATCAGCCGTTTCACTACAGCCGCTGTATTATCGTGGTAAAAGGCTTTGGCGAAACCCAGTTTGCACAAGGTAAACCACAACATTATTACGATTTTATCGCCGCAGACGGAGCGTTATGTTTAGGCGGGTTATATAAGGTATGGTACCACCCGGACAGCGGGCAAAAGCACTACTCCTGCTCAGTCATCACCTTGCCAGCGCACCCTAAGTTGCGCCGCTATCATGATAAAGCCAGTCCTCTGATCCTGCCACCCGACCCTGCTGAGCTCAATGTCTGGCTGGACAGCACAGTGCATGATGGTGGTCGCTTTACGCACTTGCTGATCCCCCATTTATATCAACGTCTGGCTGCCATTCAGATAGATAAACCCAGTCAATACCGACCTATGGGTGAAACCTCCTATATCACCAAAGATCCTCCCCGTAATAAGAGGTGAGCCGGTACAGTATTTGGCACCCGCTCACTGTGCTCTGGATGATGTGAAAAAATCACACTTGATAACGCGCCAGAATGTCGTCTAATTGTACGGCCAACTTCGCCAGATGTTGTGATCGGTCGTCAATATCCTGGCTACGTTCTAAATTACCATTGGCTTCTTCGCTGATGGCACTGATGGCCTGGCTGATCTGCGCAACCACCGCCGACTGCTCCTCTGCCGCAGTCGCCACCTGTGTATTCATAGCCACAATCTGTTCAATCGCATCAGACACATCGCTCAGGGATCCCTTTGCCCGCTCAGATGTTTGGGCATTATCGACAGAACGCTCACGACTTTGTTGCACTGACTGCCGTGCTTCACCAACCCCACTTTGCAGCGCCTTGATCATCTGTTCAATTTCTTCTGTCGCCTGCTGAGTACGCTGAGCCAAACCCCGTACTTCATCTGCGACCACCGCAAACCCACGGCCTGACTCACCGGCTCGCGCCGCCTCAATAGCCGCATTCAATGCCAATAAGTTGGTTTGTTCTGCAATGGCCTGGATCACGTCCAGTACACTGCCTATCTGCTCACTCTGAGACGACAACCCATTCATAACTTCCCCGACTTTATCCATCTCCTCGGCCAGCTGTTCCGAGACATCAGCACAGTGCTCCACCAGCTGATTGGTCTGAGAAGTCAGAGTACTCACCTGCTGAGTCTGCTCCGAAGTATTCAGTGCACTGCTTGCCACCTCCTGAACCGTGTGCTGCATTTGCTGTCCGGCAGTCGCCGATTGCTCGCAATCCTGAGATTGTTTATTCACCCCATCAATCAGCCCCGCAACCCGCTCTGACAACGCTGTGGACATTTCTTTGAGCGTATGAGCACTGTGCAATAAGTCAGCAAAGTTATGTTGTAGCCGCTCAACCAAGCTATTTACCGAACGGCTTAAGTCGCGGATTTCATCATCTCCTTCATCGGGTGCACGTAACCTGAAATCGTTATTATCTGCGATGCCACGGATCGCTTTACTGGCGGCAACAACAGGCCGCGTAACCCGGTTAGCAACAAAAAAGCCCACCACACTGGCTATAATTGCCGCCACAGACACAAATAACACCGAGGAGCGAAGCACAGAGTATTTCAACTCGGAAATCATGGCGAACGCTTCGCTTTCATCAATTTCGCTCACGATCGCCCAGTGTAGCCCGTCGATTTCCAGCGGTGCGTAGGCCGATGCCACAGAGACAGCCCGGTAGTCAGAGAAAATAGCAAAGCCACTTTGACCTGACAGCGCAGCCCGGGTGCCTGGGGAGTCAATTCGCAATGTGCCTATCGTGGTATGTTGCTGTTCAATGTTATCAACCATGTCTTTGTCAACATCAAATGACCTAAGCTGCGCAATAAAACCACCCGGATCTTCCACAAAAAACCGACTGTTATTTAGCAACATCTTGTTTTGGTTGACCAGATAAAGCTCGCCACTTTCGCCCAGCCCTTGCTCATGCCATTGCTCATTCAGTGTCAACATACGGTTAATTTCATCCACAGGCAGTTGGAATATTAAAGTACCGAGCAAAGTGCCGTCATCAGCCAAAATCGCAGAACTGATAAACCCTGCCGCAGCATTATAAGACGGCATATAGGGACTAAAGTCGACAAAGTGTCCTTCGCGCACATGCTGGATACGAGCAGCCTCATAGGCACGTGCCAAACCAGACTCCCGAAATGGACCATTGGTCAGTGACGTTGCAAAGTCCAACTCCTTAAATACGGAATACACCACATCTCCCTGAGGGTTGGTAATAAATATATCGTAGAAGCCAAAACGTGCCTGAAACTCGCGCAGTGCTTTGTGATAACGGCGGTGCACGGCGCTATAGGTACTGTTATCCCCCGCATCCAGCAGTTGATCTTTGCTCCCAAGCGGGTTGGGGTTGGCTGCAATATAGTGACTTTGAAGCCCACGCGCTGTCGGGCTCAGTCGCGTAAACAGGCTACTCGCACTGAGACTGTCACCCGGGTTCTTTTGTCTGTATTGGTCAAGAAACTGAATTTCATAAAAACGGCTCAGAGATAATTCAGCCCCCCGGGCGTGCGGATAACTCGCAAACGCAGCTGAAAAAGCCCGACTGGCGTCAACCACCATCGTGGATCCCGCCAGTGTTACCACCTGATCCGAGATAGTTTTAAAATAACGTTCAACCTGAGCTTGCATCGCGTTACGACGTGAAACCAGGTTATTCTCAATTTCCTTCGACACGGCGGCCTTTCCTTCCTGATAGGCCAAAACACCGATAACAAAACAAGTAATAAGTAAAGGGATAACAGCAAGCAGAACAGCAACGATACTCAGACGGTTTTTTAATTGCACGTGAACTCCTACAGTACAAAGCAAACCTATTCCGGGCAGGGAGAATAGGTCAATACAAACCACAGCCACTGTGACTAAACCCTATGATAATCATAAGTTTGGTACGTCAGCAGCAGCTAATACACCATGTCAAAGTACAATAGCGAGACACTATGGAGGTGTGACTTCCAAAACCACGGCACCCTGGACATGAATTTAGTTATTAAAATTAATTAGATGTAAGTTCAACCTACACCGTTTAATACTTTGATACTAGTAATTAATGATTGGGTTTTGATGTCAATCAGGTATGACCAGTAAAAGTAGACTGTGAGCCTGAATATTTTTAACTGGCTGGGAGAACAAATCGAGCCATATCACAGGCTCGATTTAAAAAGCGTGGTAAGCTGTGTATAATTTACTCTACATAAAAAGCGTATAGAGTAAAAAGATCCACCTGCTTATTACAATGTCTGGCAAGGTACTTCTCTGCAACTACTTAAAGCTGAAGTGCCTGTACCGCCACCGGCGATCTTCATGGTTTCTTTCGCATTGATATTCATTGTGTCATCGAGATTTTTTAATTTTTGCTTTTTCACTTTTAGTTTCATAATCAATTTCCTTTTATTTAAATAACATGACCCCCAAATCGTAAGTGAATGTTAACTTGTTTTTTAAATTTCATTCCCTTACTAATATAGGGTTTTAGATAATAAAATGGCCTACGAGGACCAAAGAGGTGGTCCAATTATTTAAGACAGCCATTCGACATACATAACCCTATCTAAGCTGACAACCGTCCTCATAGCAGCCGGTCTGCGTATACCAAGCACCACCTGCGATACGGCGTGTCTCTTTAAGCTGCAATTGCTCTTGTTTGTTCAGGTTTTTTAGGTTCTGTTTTTTAGTGATAACTTCATTTTAATTTTCCTTTTAATTGTTTAATAAAACCAACCTAAATAAAACACAAAAGATAAAAGCCTGTCAAATAAAAAATCAAAACAAAAAACAACTTTAAAAACACCCACAGTCAAAAAATGAATTTCCTGCTTTTATTAATAGTAAAAGCAATCCATAAAAGCACATCACAGAGCCATTTTATATGTAACCACTCACATACTTAAAAAGCTATTAAATATCATAAAACCATGGCCTTTAAACCCTCATTACCAATCATTTTAAGTCGCGCAAACAGGCTGCTCGCGCTGAGACTGCCACCCGGTTTTTTGTCTGTATTAGTCAAGAAACTGAGTTTCATAAAAACGGCTCAGAGATAATTCAGCCTCCAGGCGTACGGAAAACTCGCAAACGCACCTAAAAAAACCCGAATGGCGTCAACCACCATCGTGGATCTCGCCAGTGTTACCACCTGATCCGAGATAGTTTTAAAATAATGCTCAACCTGAGCTTGCATCGCGTTACGACGTGAAACCAGGCTATTTTCAATTTCCTTCGTCACGGCGGCCTTTCCTTCCTGGCAGGCCAAAACACCGATAACAAAGCAGGTAATAAGTAAAGGGATAACGGCAACGATGCTCAGACGGTTTTTTTATTGCACGTGAACTCCTACAGTACAAAACAAACCTATTCCGGGTAGGGAGAATAGGTCAATGTAAACCACAGCCACTGAGACTGAAACCCGTTAATAACCAGAGATTAGGTACGTCAACAACAGCTAATACACCATATCAAAGTACAGTAGTGCGACACTATGGAGATGTGACTTCCACTACCAAAGTACCTTAGACATGAATTTAGTTATTAAAATTAATTAGATACAAGATCAACTTACACCCTTTAACACTTACACCCTTTGATACTTACACCCTTTGATACTTTGATACTTTGATACTTTGATACTTTGATACTTTGATACTTTGATACTTTGATACTTTGATACTAGTAATAAATAATTAGTTTTTGATGTCAATCAGATATGACCAATTGAGCAGTGTAGTTTAGGGTTCTATTCTTTCAGAGAGTCAACGCGAAAGAACGCAAGTGAAATAAGCTCTTCCGAAAAATAACAAGCGATTTGGTGCAAAGTAGCACGAGTGGTTTATTCAGCATTGATACTTATATTAATGGTCAGTATTTTACTGTGAACTTGAGAGTATCCCACTTTAATCAGAATAAGGCCACTTTGTGGCCTTATTCTTTATGAATCAGTGTGTCAACAAATGAGTTAACGACAATCTTAGCGATACTGGCAGCCTTGCTCGTAACATCCAGTCTGAGTATTCCAGCCACCACCTACGATTTGGCGTGTCTCTTTAAGCAACAGTTGCTCTTGTTTGTTCAGGTTTTTTAGGTTTTGTTTTTTTAGTGACAATTTCATTTTAAATTTCCTTTTAATTATTCAGTAAAACCGACTTCAATAAAACACAAAAGATGAAAACCTGTCAAATAAAAATGCAATAAAAAAAGAAAAAACAAAAAATCAAAAAACAAAACAATGAAACATTTGTTTTTTATAAACAATATCAAAAATCCACAAAAACGCATCATTAACCTATTAGGAAAGCGACCACTCACTCATCATTAAATTTAGATATTATAATAAATTCGCAGCCTACCAGACTTTATTTCCATTCATTTAAAATCGCCATAAGCAGCCTAAAACAAATCAAAGATAGCAATGAACAGATTCATAGAAACAAAAATAAAACAAAGAAAAACACCCTGAATACAAAGTACACCTTTTAGATACAAAAAACAGGATTTACCACGCACCTCAACTCTTTCACATTACACACCAATTCATTTAACGCACCTCTGAAGCGAAAATTCGCAACAATAAAACCAAAGGTGTCAACCAACTTTTTTTTGACATAAAGTTGAAAACATTATTTCACATCCTGTCTCTAAAATTGCGCCTTCCTCAACAGGATGAGGCTTCCCGTGCACCAAACTATGCTATTTGCAAATAACATCTGGGTTGAATTAACAAAGGAAATACACACAGAACTTGCAAGCACAACTTGTTTGCGCCGATTGCGTTAATACCAGGTAAAATAATGAAGACAATACGCTTACTACTCAGCATCAGCACTGTATTTAGCAGCTTCCATGTCCTGAGTGCCCCAGAAGTGCATTACGACCAGTGTCAGAACACATTTAACTATTTGGGTGCCAATTATCAGGGCACAACTGATAAAAATAACTCTGGTAGCCAGTGGTGCTATCTCAAACAAACCACTGATGGCTCCAGCTGGGGCAATGTCCGGGTTGAAACCATCCCCGCATTTACCACAGTCTCCGGAAAAAGCTGTAAAATACCCTCCAGCTATCAGGGTGAACAGTTTTACGGCTGCTCTACACGCAATCACAGTGCCCCCTGGTGTTATGTTGACGAACAGGGAAGCTGGGAAGAGTGTGCAACACAAGCACCGGCTCCCCTGATGAGCCACACGCACCCGAAACCAGAGAAGCGCCTGGATCGTGTCGCGCTGGGTTCCTGCTTTAAAACAAAAGGAGACATGCCTGCTGCTCTGGCACGCCTAATAGGACATAAGCCCGATCTATTTTTCTGGCTAGGTGACAATATTTACGCTGACACCGAAGACATGAGCACTATGCGCCAAAAATATGATGATAAGAAGCGCAATGCAGACTACCAAAAGTTTCTGGCTGCTGAAATTCCGGTTATGGCCACCTGGGATGACCATGACTTTGGCCGTAATAATGACGGTAAACACTATCCTAAACGTGCCGAAAGCCAGCAGGAGTATTTACGCCATTTTGATGCCAAAGCGGACGACCCCAGACTAAACGGTCAGGCAGGGATCTATGAAGCGAAAATTCTGGGACAAAAAGGCGAACAAACCCATGTGATCACGCTAGATGCGCGTTATTTTCGTTCGCCTACCTTTGCCAGCTATGGTGCCTGTGAAGGCGATGCGACTACGATTCTGGGTGAACAACAGTGGCAATGGCTGGAAAAAGAGCTCAGCAAGCCATCTGAAATCAAGTTAATTGCCAGTGGAATACAGGTTTTGCCTCCTTTATATCAGGGTCGCAATCGGAATAACTATTGTGCCTTTGGAGATGGTAAAAAGTTCGAGCAGGCAATAAGTAACCTGCAAGAATCCGACATGTCGGGTACTAGTTACGAATCCTGGGCTGAAGTCCCTCTGGAACGCGAACGCCTGCTGAGGTTGGTACAAAAGTCGATCAATGCAGGTAATGCAAAAGCAGTGATCTTCTTATCTGGCGACCAACACTGGGGAGAGCTACTACAAAAAGATATTCCTGCCAGCAATGAACATGGCAGCGTGGCCAGAGTTTATGAGGTGACGGCTTCCGGGTTTGGACAAAACTGGCCATATCACATCGAAAACCCGTTGCGTTTGCCTGTCTATGCCGATACCAAAGGAGATGGTAACTACAACAAACAGTGCAAATTTCCTGCTAAATATGCTGCGGTAACCTATCAGGGGTGCATTACCCGAGATCATGACAAATCCTGGTGTTACACCGAAGTAGATGAAAGCGGCAATGGCGTTAAAGGTGAATGGGGTAATTGTGCTGGCAGTGGCGCAACCATACCTACAGGTCAGGTTGGCGTTGTCAGTGCAGACATCGCAGATCTCACTACCAGTAACCGTCACTTAATCAATAAGTCTGGCAGTAACTATGGCATGCTGGATATAGACTGGCAAAAACGGACCATTAAGATGTCGATAGAAACAGCTGAGGAAGAAGCAGTGTCGACTATCATTACATTTTAGGTCATACGAAAAAATACGCTGATCTGCCGCTGTGGGTCAGCTTCTTAACGTACTTATTTGACCACCTTCAGACCCTGTCTAGCTGCTCTGGGAGAGTCGGGTATTGGTTGGTCCTTCGCCTGAGCCTTGAAAGCGCGCGCTCTATCGTGAGCACTACGCACTGCATCACATTGCGCGATAATATCTTCCTCATCCAGCGCCTCACCCAAATCCATTACTATCCTGTATGCGGATTCATATAATTCTTGCCGGGTGTCTTCTTCAGCACGAAACCGCGAAAAAAAATCCTGCACTTTTTGCTCTGGCCCATGCAATTGGGCTCCCTGAATACAGGCGCCTATAATGATACCGAGCATCAAAAAAATAGCCAAAGAGGTAAGAACGAGTAGCAACATGTTTAAGCCTCCTGCCGGATCCGGGTTTCCATAAATTTATAAAATGGATACTTGGCAACAATCAGCCACTCACACAGATTAGCAATCACAGTTGCAGGGCCATATATAGAGTACAGAAGCTCATTCCCCAGATACCCCCTCAAGACCAGCTGGGCTGCATTTAATAACATCAGGAATAAGGTAATATACAGACTATACCGAGCCACTCTGGTGAACTGGCACCCTCTGATAACATGAAGTAAATACAAAGTAGAAGCATAAGCAGCAGTTGTGCATACGATCACAAAGTAATACAGCTTAATCACTAACTGATTATCCGCCTCTATGTCCAACATGTATGTTGCTAAACTACCACTGATGGCATGAAAAACCAGTACAGCCAGCGCGGTTAAAAAACATGAATGCATTTTATGGTCGGCAGGTGTTTTTAAACTCGACTTACCACCAAAAAATAAACTAAAGCTATGTTTTCTGAAAGAAAAAATTACAAAAAGCACAACGATAAGTTCAAGAAAACGTATTCCCCATCCCGCCACGATGTAAAATTCATTCATGCTCAATCCTTTATATAAACTCTACTGACAACAATAAGGCGCAGAGTGGAAGGGACGTGTAGGTTGGGCACCATCGGCTCCACCCCCACCGCCAAAGACTTCAGCCAGCTGTTCCTGTGACAAACTGATATCGGTTAACTGCTTAAGTTTTTTAGATTTCACACCTAAGCGATGACTATTTCGATTGATAGAAGCTTTCATGGGCTTTTCCTTACGTTTCTTTTTAAGATAGAACAGTCTTAGCCTTGTGCCGTATTCATGTTAAACAAGCAAAACCAAACTTGCAAATGAAAATTAACATAAATGAAACAGAAATACACTTTAGCCAGACCCTATTGACAAATATATCAAAAAACCAAATTACCATGAAAATATTAATATTAAAGATGCTACTTTTAAAAATTATGCGACAAAGTGCAATTTAGAGCTGAAGTCAGGAGTACATATGTAGTCCGTACATAGCGCTCTCAGCGAACCTGCTCCATTAGGACAAAACGGCTGGCTGCGCTTTCTTATAGAGTTAGCTCACATACGACATTGGCAAGATAATTACCTTAGCACTACATTCGACTCTTCACCCGATTAGTAGCCTGAGCGGTTGCCGGATCATCTGGCCAGAAATGTTTTGGATAGCGCCCTTTCATTTCTTTTTGTACTTCACGATAACTGGATTGCCAGAAATGGGCTAAGTCCTGAGTCAATTGCAGTGGCCGCTGAGCGGGAGAAAGTAACTCCATCAGCACAGGTAAACGCCCTTCACACAATATTGGACTGTGACTCATGCCATACACTTCCTGCATTTTTACCGCCAGACGAGCAGGTCCATCAAGCTGATACTGAATACGTATATTTGATCCACTGGGAACCGTAATACGCTGAGGCAGTAACGCGTTAAGGCGCTGCTGTTGTGTCCACTCCAAAGTACTCAACAAAGCAGCATGAAGATCGAGCTTTTTCAGCTGAGGTAACTGCTTAATATTATCCAAATAAGGACCAAGCCACGACTCAAGACGCACCAGCAAACTCTGTTCATCCAGAGCCCGAAACTCCTCCGGGTAGAGCCGCTGAGCCAGCGTCATTCGGGTTAGTAAATCTTCGCAATCTGCATAGCCATTAAAAATCAGCAAGCCTTGCTGACGTACCAGGGTTAACCAGGCTTGAGTACGCAGTGCCGTGTCGACCGGCCCCGTTGCGGGTTTAGCAATATACACCCAATGACCGAGACAAATGCGGTGCTCGTGGATGAACTGCCCTGACTTATGCTCGAACTCACACACATCCTGCTCAGCAAACAAATAGGGCAACGCAGCGTATAATTGTTTAGGATCGAATGCCGTTGCACTGAAGATTTGCTGCCCTTTGTGACCGCCGAGATCTGCAATTGCCAGATAATTAGCATCCAGCCAATATTCTTTGTGCGCATTCACCCCGGCACCATTAGCTAACACCCAGCCCTGCCCGCGACGTTTCGCAAGACGGTCGGGAAATGCCAGCGCAATCACGACAGGCAGATGTTCAATCGCGAGCTCCCCTTGTGCTTGGTGCAGTTGTGCCCGACGCAACCAATACGACAGCTGATGACGAAAAGCACCATGTGGGTTTTGCGCTTGTTGTTGTAATGCGATACTCAACTCAGCAGATATTGACACTCGGCTTTCCAGCAGTGCGATAAAATAACAGCCCAGGCGAGTTATCCCCGGGTAATCGGCTTCAAGCTCTTTTGACTTTAATAACATATGGCCGTATCTGGGGTCTGCTCCCAATGACTGAACCTGTTTTCCCAGCACCGTAACGCGGTCACGGTCATCAATTAACTCCAGGCTACGTAACAAGGCTTGCGCTTTAGACAGCTGAGCCTCTGTCGGCTTATCCAGCAAAGCCAGTTCAGATACCTCACTACCCCACACCTTAGCCTCCAACATCAGACCACTCAGATCACTGCACAGAATGTCCGCCCGATCATGGGCATCACGACGCTCAAACAAAGCCTTACTACCCAAACGGTATACCACTCCTGCCTCAATACGACCTGCACGCCCGGCACGTTGCACCGCCGAACTGCGTGAAATGGACTGCGTAACCAGCTCACTGACACCCGTGCGCAAATTATAGTGAGCTGCCCGGCGCTTGCCGCTGTCCACAACGATGCGGATCCCTTCTATGGTCAGGGAAGTTTCGGCAACATTCGTCGTCAGCACCACTTTGCGCATGCCCGTTGGTGCAGGCTCAATGGCAGCCTGCTGAGCTTGTTTGTCCTGATCACCTGACAATGTGGCTAACATCAGCTCCGGTTGAGCACTAAAGGTATCCCGCAACGCATCTGAGACATAGCGAATTTCTTTCTTTCCAGGTAAGAACACTAAAATGCTGCCAGTCTGCTCATTCAGGGCCTTGCGTACCATCGCCGGGATATGTTCAAGCCAACGGCTTTCATCTTTTAACGGCACATAAATTTTATCAATAGGAAAGCTACGTCCATCAGAACGCACCAGAGGACATGTTAGAAATTGTTGATACCGTTCACTGTCCAGCGTCGCTGACATCACCAGTACATGCAGGTCATCGCGCAACGCCATTTGCGACTCCAGCGCAAACGCCAACGCGGTATCTGCCGCCAAAGAGCGCTCATGAAATTCATCAAAAATCAGTAAGTCAACGCCATCCAGTTCAGGGTCAGCCTGAAGCAAACGCGTTAATGTGCCTTCGGTGACAATTTCAAGTTGAGTGCGATCAGAGACTTTGACTTCCTGACGGATCCGCAATCCCACACGCTCACCTACAGACTCGCCCAGTTGTGCGGCAAGAAAGCCCGCAATATTACGGGCTGCCAGACGCCTGGGTTCTAGCATAATGATACGCTTAAAGTGCCCATCCAACATGAGCTGTAGCGGCAGCCAGGTGGACTTACCAGCACCAGGAGGGGCCTGTAACAAAACGCGGGGCTGCGTAGTTAATTGCGAGACAAGTTCATTGTAGACGGCCTGAATGGGTAGCGCTGAGCTCATTTTTACTGCTGTATTAAGTCCAATATATGGCTAGTTTATACTAATCCCACAAATTAAGTGACTCATTCTGACTAGCTCGTCTCTCATTCTCTAACTGCCCCGCATCTTACCTGGCCCCCTTACTCCACATTGTTTTAGTTGCGTTTTCACAGTAAATGGGCGGGTTTACCCCATATAAGTAGACATCTAACGGTGTATGGTGGGATCATCCACAAAGGAAGCGCACCGCTTCACTCAGCTTGAACGGTCGCAAAATCAAAATCAGACAAACATATTGCTCAAAGGACCTCATGACACCCAGTGCACACCTTATGATGAGCTGGCTATGCGGTGCCAGCACACTGACTACAAAACGTGAACGTATATTCATTACTGTCGCTGGCTTAACCCCGGATCTGGACGGTGCAGGACTGCTCATTGACTGGCTCTCGGGGACAACCCGATACTATCAACAATGGCATCATATCTATGGCCACAACCTGTTGTTTGCGATAGGTATTGCAACCTGTGCCGGATTGCTGGCACGTACCCGGCGAGGGTGCGTTTGGCTGATGTCGTTTATCGCCATCCATTTGCATTTATTCACCGACTTAATTGGTTCCAAAGGGCCAGATGGCTATCAATGGCCCATCCAGTACTTTTACCCATTCAACGACACCGGATTTACCTGGCAAGGCCAGTGGGCACTGAATGCCTGGCAAAACCAGCTAATATGGTTGCTGCTCTTACTGGTGTGCATTGGCTATATAAAACGTAAAAACATCTCTTTCTTCGAGCTCTTTGGCGATAAACTGGATAGTGCAGCGCGTGCACTGTGCACCAGATTATTGTCAAGATACACCAGACAGTGAAGCACTAACCCGCTGGGCATTATTAAGAGGGAACAGCCATACTGGCCTGATACTGATTGCGTCCAGATTCTTTGGCATTGTACAAAGCAGCATCAGCTTGCTCAATGAGCTTGGCCGGCGTAGTGGCTTTTGCACTGCCCGTGCAGGATAAACCCACACTCACAGTGACAAAGTTATAGGGCGATGTTGGATGAGCAATGGCGAGCTTTGCCACACTTTGCACAACCTTAGAGGCAAATTCCTGCGCGCTATGTACTGATGTATCGGGCAGTAACACGGCGATTTCTTCACCGCCATAACGACACACCACATCGACCGGACGCTGAGTGCACAACGACACTTGTCGGGTCACGTCTTTCAACGCTTTATCTCCTTCAAGGTGCCCCTGACTGTCATTGAATTTTTTAAAGAAGTCGATATCAATAAGCAGTAATGCCAGTGGTACTCGCCGGCGCAGGCTATCCTTCAACAGGCGATCAATTTCAATATCGAAAAAACGGCGGTTATATAGCTCTGTCAGGCCATCGACGAAGGATTGGTTAGTAAGAATGTCCGCCTGTACTTTGTATTTCAGATGAGTGGAGATCCGTTTAACCAGCGTACTGGCAACTAACGGCTTCTCTATGAAATCGACGGCACCTGCATCCCAGCACTTTTCCTGCACTTGGGGCTCCTGACTTGAGGTAATAAAAATCAAGGGGATATCAGCCAAGTCAGGTTGTGATTTAAGCATTTTGCAAGCCTGTAGGCCGGACATGCCTTCCAGGTTAATGTCCATAATGATCAGGTCAGGTTTAATTTTGTGGCACACTTTTAAGGCAATTTCTGCACTTTCAAAGCTCACCGTGCGACAAACAGGCTTTAATATCGCACTTACCAACTTGCGGATCGCTTTCGCATCATCCACCACCAATACCGTACAACTCTCGATACTGTGCACAATTTCAAACATCGAATTCCATCCCGTTTACCCAGGGTTATGCCACTCTACACCCACACTAAGACAGGTCTGACAGCCTGAGTTAATTAACGAGGGTAATACTATCATAGCTCATTATAGAGATTTCAGCCGACCCGACATTCTATTGGGTTGCGGTGCATGTGCTGAAATCACCTGCCAAAGCGCTTTTTGTTCTATTGGTTTTGCGATATAGCCATCAAAACCTGCATGCTGATACTTTTGCCTGTCTTCGGTTAACACATTAGCAGTCAAGGCTATCACTGGCAATGCCGGGTGCTGCTGTTTTATGAGTTTACATGCCTCGACGCCATCCATCACAGGCATCTGAATATCCATCAATACAAACTCCGGGCACTGCTGCGCTACCTGCTCGACAGCCTCTTGACCGTTCCATACCATAGTAATGTCTGCATTACATTTATTGAGCAACGCACGAACCACCAATTGGTTAATTTCATTGTCTTCTGCAACTAACACCTGCACGCCGGTTAGATCAGGGAGTGCGATCCCACTCTCAGACAGCTCGGCCTGTGCACTTTTCTCAAGTGGCAGGTACACCGTAAAAACACTACCCACATTTTCCATACTTTGCACCTCAATGGTCCCCTCCATCAGTTCAACCAGAGAATGCGTGATGGATAGTCCCAAGCCGCTTCCCCCGAACTTACGGGTCGTGGACTTGTCTGCCTGCTCAAAACGCTGAAACAATCGGCCTAACGCTTCTTTACCGATACCCACGCCTGTATCGCGCACACTAAACACCACACCAGGCTCGCCCTGCACCTCCTCAATCTCAAGGTCCACTCCCCCTTTTTGGGTAAATTTAATTGCATTAGAAATTAAGTTGAGGAGTATTTGTCGAACCCTGACGGCATCCTCCTCCCAACAGGCATGATCAAAATGCTCAACAGTACTTAAATAAATCCCTTTCTGAGCGGCCACAGCCTGCAAGTCTGCCTGAATATGGTTAATTAACTCCGTCAAATTGAATGGCCGAACTTCCAAGGAGAGTTTTCCTGCCTCAATCTTAGAAAAGTCCAGAATGTCATTGATGATGGTGATTAGTGCCTTGGCCGAATAAGTGGCTTTATCCAGATACTCCCTGGCTCTGCCAGACATTGTTTCTTCAGTCAACAGCTGTAAAGTGCCATATAGGCCATTCATAGGGGTGCGTATCTCATGGCTCATATTAGCCAAAAATTCTGATTTGGCACGCGTTGCATGCTCGGCCACTTGCTTTGCTTCCGCCAGCGCCTGTTCATGCTCCAACTGCTCAGTCAGGTCGTAAGCAACCCCCAAAAAGCCAACCAACTGACCATGGTTGTCCTGAAGGCGCGACACACTCAGGCGTACCGGCGTTAATTGCATACTCTTTTTGACATAAGTCCAGTTGTTCACATCGTTTTTGCCATGACGCGCCTTCGCCACAAAGGCTTCAAAACCAGGCTCTACCGGGTAACCCAGTTCCGCCGTTAACTGTTCAGCGCGCTGGGCCACTTCCAGTTCCAGATGAAACACAGCAGGTGTGCACTTACCTATCATCTCTTGTGCTTTGTAACCCAACAGCTTCTCCGCTGCGGGGTTAAAAACCGTGATCATCCCTTGAACATCGGTTGCAATCACTGCGTAGGTCGCACTGGCTAAAATACTGCGCTGTAATACCCCCACTTGTTCTATTTCAGCTGTTCGGGCAAGTACCTTTTGTTCCAGCACCGCATTGGCCTCTGACAGGGCTTTTTCCCGTGTTTCAGATAAATCCAGCTGATGTGCTTTAGATTGGTGAACACGTAATAATAGCAGCTGCACGCAAAACACCACCAGCATTAATGCCAGTGTGATCATCACGGCTTCTCGCACCGCTCGGTATGAACTCGGCAACCTCTGTGCCTCAATGTAATTCGTGGTGGGGCTGAGCTCGAGCCGCCAAGTCCTGCCATACAGCTGACTGATACTGTGGACTCGATATTGATTCAGTTCTGCTTGCATCTCTCCGTGGCTAAAGAACAAAGTGCTATTCTGACGGTCGATATCTATGACGTTGAGAACCAGGTTGCGATTAATCCCTTTCAGTGAGCCCAGCACTTCATCAATGAGGATCGGGCTGTAACTCCAGCCTACCAGTTGAGCCATACGCTCCGTGGAGTTCTCAGGGATACTATCTTGCGTATACACTGGCATAAGAATCAAAAAGCCATGCTGCGCTTTTTGATTTGCCTGTACTAAGGTGATTGGCGCAGTTAAAGTAACCGCAGCGCGCTTGGCGGCTTCAGTTGCCGCAATCCGACGCATAACTTCTGAGCCAATGTCCAGGCCTACTGCCTCTTTGTTACGCGATTCTGGCTCGATAAACTGGATCACATACAGGCTTTGTTCATGAGGCGTTATTTGTTTAATGCTAAATTGCTTATCAGACCTCTGCTGCCGTGTGCTCTGAACAAACTCGGCTATGCTTTCATTCGGAACAAAGCGAATAAACCCAAACCCCCGTGCCCCCGGGAACTCTCGTTCGTGATAACGACTACTTTTATAGCGCTGCATGTGATCGTAAGTAAAATGCTGCGCCCCCACAGTCTGAATGGCGCTGCGCAACCCAGCCAATCCATAGCGATACAGTGCCATTCGCTCTTCCATAGCCTGAGTAAGACGGGTCAGATCATCTGCCATGGCACCTTTTATACGAGCATCAATACGTTGCATATGAGATTGGTGACTGTACCAACCACCCAGGGCGCCCAACCCTACGACAAGCAATAAAGGCCAAATAAGCTGCCAGAGAGGTCTATTTCCTCTATGTGATTCATCTGGGGGTTTTATCACAGCACTCACCTTAGTCTGGCCTGCCGTCTGGTAATTTGCATATGCAGACAACTCCCTGCTATCGTGTCATTGCGCATTAACTCTCGTTGCTTCTCTTCGACTCGGACGACGTTTCAAACACCTCATTCTGGAGCGCCTGTTCAAGCACCTGAAACTCTTCAGATATACGCTCCACCAACACAGTATAATCCGTGCCGTCTTGCTGATCCGCCTTCTCTTCCAGCTTAGCCAGTAACTGGGTTAGCCTTTGAGCACCTATATCACCACTTTGCCCGCGCAATGCATGGCTGATCTGTTTGACCTGAGCATGGGCCAGCCCATCGCAGTGTTCTTTCAGTGCCAATAACTTCTCCGGCGCAGCGTCATAAAATAACCTGCAAATTTGCTGATATAACTCAATGTCACCCTGCAATCGTTCGATGGTGCCGCTGACATCAAGTACTTTGCCAGATAAATCCGACACCAACTCTGTTTGATTTGATGCACCTAGGCCCTTTGTCACTTCCGAAGAGTGATTGTCAGACAAACTGTGAGTTTGACGTTCATCCAGTTTTTGATATGACATAAACTTAGACAATACATCAAATAACAGTTTGGGCTGTATGGGCTTGGTCACGTAATCATCCATGCCTGCCGCCAGACAACGTTCGCGTTCCCCCGACATCGCATTAGCCGTCATTGCAATCACCGGAATATGGCGAAACGATTCACCTCCTTTTCCTTCTCTGATTAAGCGCGTTGCCTGATACCCATCCATTGTTGGCATATTACAATCCATCAAAACGGCAAATACCGACTGGTGTTTTTTTTCAAAGTTAAGTAAGGCACTTAAGGCTTTATGACCAGATTGATATGTCACCACATCCGCATCGATACCATGCAGGATCCCCCGGGCAACTTCTCGGTTAATTTGGTTATCATCAACAATCATCACTGTCGCACCGCTGAGGTCATTGTGCGCATGATGCTGTATGTTGGGGACACGCACCTGGTGCTGGTTTTTAAGCATTTTTTCAATCGCATTCTGATCAAATACAGACAGAAAATGACCCAAGCGAATAGGTTTAACCAGTTTCGCTAAACATCCGCTAGCGATATTTTGTTGGGAAAACTCACTGTACAACACGATAGTGCGAGCATATGCCGCGGTATCAATCAGGTTTTCAATATGCGGATGATTATGATCCACAACCAGATACTCACCGTTGCGTTCCACCAAAGTGCCACCGTGCTTGGTAATGACATGTGAAAGGAAATTACGCTCCCGCCCGTCATCCACATGCAGCTCAAACCGATATCCGTCCAACAGATTACTATGAGGTTTAGCCTTTGCCGTATCCAAAGCAAATGGTAAGGCAAATGAAAACTTGCTGCCAATGTTCTTATGCGACTCAAAGCCAATTTGCCCCCCCATCAATTCACAGAGGTTTTTACAAATTGACAAGCCAAGTCCCGTGCCACCAAACTCTGCACTGATACCGCTGTCTTCCTGGGTAAAGGCAGAGAAAATCTTATGGTGGTTATTTTTATCAATCCCCACCCCGGTATCTTCTACGGCCACCGTCAAATATACTTTACCTGCATCTTCTGTCGTCTCTGCCCGCACACAAACACACCCCTTACTGGTGAATTTTATGGCATTGCTCACCAGGTTAAAGATAACCTGTTTGATCCGGCCTGCATCTCCTACCAGTTCAATAAAATCAATATCTGCAACATCGACCACCAAAGTGAGCTGCTTTTCGTACGCTTTCAAAGAAATGGATGTCACAACATGCTCCACCACCGAAATAGGGTTAAGCGGCTCTTGTTCAAGCTCCAGTTTACCGGCTTCAATTTTAGACAAGTCAAGAATGTCGTTGATTAGAGAAGCCAGCGTGGAAGAACTGGTTTCTGTCATTTCCAGATACGATAATTGATTTTTGGTGAGCGGCTCACGACGGATCAAATTGAGTGTACCCAGAATACCATTGAGCGGGGTGCGCATTTCATGGCTGATGGTAGAGATAAAAGCGCTTTTAACCGCAGACGCTTTGACCGCTTTGGCCTTTTCAGCCTCCAGCTCCCCGGTGCGTTCCTTAACCTGCCGCTCCAAACTTTCATTCGCACTTTTTACCTGCTGTTCACTGAGTTTCTCTTTTGTTGTATCACGGCCAAACAAGGTTACCCCAACCAGCTGGTTATCGGGACCTCGCACCGGCGAAACTTTAAAATTCACATGCCGAACTTCATCCTGTAAGGCGTAACGCTCGTACCAGTCAGTATCCTTGGGGGCGCTCTCACTCTTAAAATAACACACAGCGCCCTGCAAACGGTCCATGGGCAGTTCAATTAGATCGGTAATATTGTGCTGTCGCTCACTGGCCGCGAGGCTGGGAAATATCAATAAAGACGCACTGTTATACGTCTGTACGTTAAGCTGTGTGTCAAAGCTAATAATCGGCTCGTCAGCACCGTCAATAATCGATTCATAGACGGCTTTATCTTCCTGATAGCGCTCACGATTACGATAGAAAACAACTATGCCACCCATAAATAACAGCAGCACTAAAGTCACCACGGCTAACAGCATATAACTCGACAAACGGCGTTCATTTAGCAATGCTGAGGCCTGTTGAGGAAGCGCAATTGCCGTGATAAACATTTCATGACCGGGACCCTGGTAACCACTATTGAGCTCTTGCTGTATGGCAACCTGAAGGGTATCTGTGCCGTGCTTATATACCCCATCAACACGACCCTTGGCAGTACTGAGTAGTTTGAAGTCATCGTCAAACATACGTGGCCTGGCTAGATCCCGGGTATAATGAAACACCGTATCAGGGCCGTAGATATAATGCCCCTGGTGGTCAGTCAGGTAATACTCACCTGTGTCACTGTCCAGTAATTCGATTAACTGCTTCGCACTGGAATTGAGCACCAACAAGCCAAACAGATCGTTGTCGGCATCAAACAGAGGCATCGCAATACGCAGAACTGGGATAAATGGTCGTTGCACTTTGTTATTTTCGAAATTCAGGGAAATACGCGATGCAAAGTGCATTTCTTCAGACAAGTCCAGGGTTTCCTGAACATAATCTTTATGCTATTTGTCCTGCAATTTCGCTTCGGGGATCTGTTCTACTTTGCCCCGGCGACGATCAACCCGGACAAACTCCCGACCGTCCGGCATGATAATACGTAACTGCAATAGCTCAGCATTGTTATAAATCAAAGACCTAGAAATAGTAGCAATGCGAGACTTCCACAGCTCAATGGGCTGATTACCCTGTGGATCAACGCCATTATTTTTCAGTGCACGGGCAATACCCGGAAAAGGTGGTGTATCTTTTAGAAAGTGCAAATAGCTTAAATCTGCCCGGTAACGGCGCTCGAATTGCTCAGCGATATGTGCTGCACTCTGCCTGAGTTGGTTTTCTACTTCAAATTGCACTTCACTTTGCAGCTTGCGCTCGAAGAAAATCAAAGCCAACACTATCATCAACAACAAGCATACGCTGAATGCGCCCGCAAACCAGCCCGTTTGCTTATTTTTTAACAGACAGAATCCCTATCATATATGACCTTTTAACCCATCAAACGAGTTTTTGGCGGCTCTCAAGTGCAAGACCGCAACCACCCCAGCACAATGGTATGCATATGCAAACTATAGCCTATGCAACTGGCATTACAGGGCCACAGTCATTTTTTTTCAAGAAAAGCTGAAAAGCCCTGACACTTGGCGATAGTTCCACTCACAGATAGACCGTCCACATACCCCCTCCTCCCTAAACTTGGTCTTTACCGAGGGAATGCAACAATGCATAACTAAATGCGCTCTGGCTATCCATAGGTCTGGCATAAAAATAGCCCTGTGCCACGTCACATTTCAGCGATTTGAGTTCACTCACCTGAGAGTCTGTCTCTACGCCCTCGGCCACCAGCTTAAGGCCAAGGGAGCGCGCTAATAATACTATTGTCTGTACAATACCAAGGTGGTGCTCGCCTGTTCCCATATCTTGTATAAATGACTTGTCGATTTTAAGTACATCCAGGGGGAAGACTTTTAAATAGGATAAACTGGAATAACCCGTTCCAAAATCATCAATGGCAATAGTAACCCCCATGTCAGCCAGCTCCGCGAGTTTGCATTGCACTTGTTCAAAACTCTCAACCAGCGCACTTTCTGTCACTTCCAGCTCTAACTGCCGACTCGGTAACTTGTGCTTCTCCAGGCACCTTGCAACCTGATCGACAAACAGAGCATGCTTCAGTTGTTGAGATGACACATTAACACTGACTTTAAGCGTCACTCCCTGGTCCAGCAAACGACGTCCGAATGCACAACTTTTTTGCAAAACCTGCTCACCCAATTCGTCGATTAGACCCAGCTCTTCTGCCAGCGAAATAAACTCCTGGGGCGCAACCAGTGCGCCTGACTTTTCTTTGAGCCGCACAAGGGCTTCAAAACCACACACGCGACCGGAGTCAATGGCAATCTGAGGCTGAAAAAACACCGTTAACGCGTCTGCATCCAGCGTTTCACGTAACAACAACTCCAGTTCATGGCGTTTCATTAACTCGGCTTCAAGCTCCTGAGAAAAAAAACACACCGTATTTCGACCCTGGTTTTTGGCCCGATACATAGCGACATCAGCATGGCGCATCAGCACAGCTTCTTCGTGGGCATCCATCAATGACATACTCACGCCTATACTGACTGAAACCTGATACTCTTTTTGTTCAAGCAGAAATGGTTCTTTAAAACTGGCGATCAGGTTGTTTGCAACAACCGAAACATAACTCGCAGAGCGAACCTCTTCCAAAAGTAAAACGAACTCATCTCCCCCACCCGCGCCAGCGACGCATTGGGATCAATCACCGACTCCAGTCGTTTCGCTACCTTCTTAATCAGTTCATCGCCCAGATGATGGCCCAGTGCATCATTGATATACTTAAAGTGGTCTATATCTATCAATAAGACAGCTATGTGCATATTCGATATCCGAGCACTGGCTATTGCATGTTGAAGCCTGTCGTGAAGGAGTACCCGATTTGGCAGGCCAGTCAACTGGTCATTGTTGGTCAAAAAGTTCATTTGCACTGCCATCGCAACCGACTCGCTCACATCATGAAACACCATCACCGCCCCCAATACCGTCCCGTCTTCACCACGAATAGGTGAAGCAGTATCTTCGACACGATAAATCTGGCCATCTTTGCTGTGTAATTGACAGTTCAAGGCCATTGCCACGTTGCGCTTTTCGGTGAGTGCTCTTCTGGCAGGGTTGATTGATTCGCTCTGCGTGGTGGCGTCACGTAAGTCCATCACTGCTTCTATTGGTGAGCCCAGGGCATAACTTGCCGCTATACCAGTCAAGCGTTCCGCTACCGGGTTCATATAACTTACGCAGCCTGCTTTATCTGTGGCGATAACGGCATCACCTATCGAGTTGAGCGCCACCTGAAAGAGCTCTTTCTCTCGCAGTAATAACTCTGTGGTACTTTCCAGTGCATCCTGATAAGCCACGATCGCCAGCGGATTGTAAACCCGCATACGACAGGTTTTCAGATCTATCGGTTTCGAAATATAGTCAGCACCGCCTTCAGTCAGAGATTTGAATTCTGTATCGGGGTCACGACTTGCAGTAATAAAAACAATTGTGTAGTGGGCTGTTTGAGGGTCACTCTTCAGTGTGCGGCAAATATCCACGCCATTGTACTCACCCATGTCGATATCAAGCAAAATCACATGGGGTTGAATCTCTTTGATCAGCATCAAAGCATAGCTGGCTTCAGAGGTGGAGAACACCTCACCTAAGTCACTCACGGCTTTCTTGATGATCAGTATGCTACTGGGATCATCATCGACGATCAGTATTCTCGCATTGTCGGGCAAGTTCAGTCTCACGTGCAAACCTTCCACATTTCCTTAATCTAATCAGCATAGACCAAGCCGGAGCGTTTTAAACTGAACCGTTTAATTATTTAAATACTTTATCATTAGGAAAATATAAAAAATACCACCACTAACCCGCAAGCTGAGTACTGGTGACGGTAAACGTTTCCATATTTTGCTGCAGTTGCTCAAAGGTCATAGCCAGTGGCTGAGCGGGTAATTTCAGCCCTACCCAGGCATTGCGCCCGCCATTCTTTGCACGATACAGACAATTATCAGCCAGTTCCAGCACCTGCTCCCAGCTCGCAAGCTGTGCATCAGCCAGACGTAAAGGGTACGCTGCAAATCCAATGGAGCAAGTACAGCTCAACAGTTGTTCATCGTGACTAAACACATACTGCGCCACAGCATTGTGGAGCCTTTCAACAACCTGCTGTGCTGTTGTCATATCAGTCTGAGGCATCACCAGCAAAAACTCTTCGCCCCCCCAACGTACCAACTCATCCTGTGCCCTAAGCTGACTCCTGACCACCTCAGCAAATTGCTGTAACACCGCATCGCCAGCTGCATGACCATAGCTATCATTGACCTGTTTAAAATGGTCGATGTCGATCAGGAAAAAAATCGTGCTCTGCGACACATCCTGGGATTGCACGAGTAATTTGTCTGCCGCGCTAAAAAAGTAATGTCGGTTGTGCAAACCTGTCAGGCTGTCTGAATAACTGAGCGCCTGTAGCCGACGATTTCGCTCATCAAGCTCAGCCGTTCTTTGCTTCACTTGCTCTTCCAGTAAAGATAAATATCGCTTGTTCTGCCAACGCCAATATAAGAACCCCAGCAATGCCAACGCCAGGATGAGCAACAATGCGCCACGCTGCTGCGCCAGGCGCGTATTTTCCAAAATTTGTTGGTGACGGAAAATCTCCTGTGCCTGTATCGCATTGTCTTTTTCCAGCAAACTCAGCTGCTGTTTTTGTGTAGCCAGCGCGTACTGCGACTCCAATTGCAACAACTTATTGTTGCGCTTTTGAAAGTTAAGTGCATCTTTGCTCAAAGCATAACGCTTCAGATATAAATGCGCCTGCTGGTAGTCGCCCAGCTGGACGTAAGCATTGGACAACACAAACTGCAAATCAGCCTGCTCTTCTAAAAATCGGGTTGTAAAAGTTTCCATTAATGCAGGCATCGCCGTATCAAGTGTTTTTTGAAACGCTCCGGCCTGCAACCAGGCCATGGATTGCAGCAAGTTAAACCGGATCCGCATGCGCTGATTGCGAATGAGAATGTTACTTTGAGCAACCTGATTAAGGATAGGTTGTGCCTGCTGATAATGACCCAGTTTTAGCAATGCCCAAGCCCTGACCAATAGCAGTTTATCAAGGAGTTCCGGCGTGTCGGTTACCACCAGCTTTTCAGTATGCAGGGCCGCAACGGCCTGATGATAACTACCCAGCAAGACATACAGGTAGCCTTGCCATAACCTGTGTGCCAAAAGTAATTGTAGAGCCACATAAGGCGTTGTTTGAGCTTTGTTATACAGCTGATCAATCAACTGATGCACATCATCCAGTGAACGTTGTGCGTAGTCATAGCGCTCAAGGTCCATTTCTAACCTAGCAATGGCTAATCGGCTTTGTGCCATCAGCGCCAGATCCTGACGCTCTACAGCCAGCTGTAATGCATCATTATGTAAAACCAAGCTTTGCTGATAGTCTCCGTGTTGCTGACGGAGCTGTCCCTCCAGTAATAAAGTGTGTGCGACAATTTCCAACGCATCAATCGCCTGTGCATCACGCCGCAACGCTCTGAGTTCAGGTAGCATCGACAAGTCGAAATCACTTTTGAGTGTTTCATTCAACTCGGCCAGTGATTTTTCCAGCTGCTCGGGCGAAGCAAGCTCAGTGGCGGTAACAGACACGCTGAACAACAAAGATAGCAACCAATGTAAAGTCGCGCCGAGCCGGATCATGGCCTAGACTCCTGGGGCAGCATCGCACGATTAATAACGGCCCAGTCTTGTACCTTACGATTAATAAACCCAGATTCTGTCAACGCTTTACGGATCGTCCCCCGACGCCTGAGCTCTTTCAGGCCCCGGTTCAGCGCCGCAAAAATCTGTGCCCCTTCGGGGTGACGTTTACTGACAATAAAGTGACGTGAATCAGGCAGCACCATTTTTACCCCTTTTATGGGCACGTAATCTCGACCTTCAAACACCAATTGCAAAGAATCACTGACACTGAAATTGACCAGCATGCCATCGACGATATCAGTTTCCACCATGTTCAGCATACTTTCCCAGGGACCAATGAAGCTCACCAGATTCATGTTGCTATTTGTCAGGGCGCGCCAGTCTACCCGCCAGCGAGGATTGGCCACCAGTGTTAGCTGTTCCAGTCCATCTTGTGTGGTCTGATGCAGCGCTTGATTGCGCTTTGCCACATATATACCGGCTTCGTACTCTCCAAATTTCACTACTGGATCACTGACATATACAGAGCCACGGTAATTAATGACATCTTCATGCCAAACGGTACGTGCCAACATAAGACTTTCCCCCGCAACCATGTCTGTGAATTCAAGAATATTGACTGAAGGCTTGGGATTAAAAACCACCTCACGGGTTTCTCCGCCAAGAAACAGCGCTTGTTGCAATAACACCATTTCGATAATCTCGATATGAGAGCCCTGTGTGGTTGGGCGAAAGTCAGTGACATCATGCACCGAGCGCCCTTGTAGAAATGCTTGATAACGCTGAGAAAAATTTTCACTGCTGATGATATCAACAACCAAAGGATTGTAGGCTTTTGCACATTGCGCCACAACAAGCAATAACAACACCAAAAACTTCATTTGCCTCCCCAGCACACAAATTACGCACAGTGTACTTTAGTATACAGGAAGGCATGAATAAATGTTAACCTAGAAATAACAAAAAGCCAGTATAATGAAGTAATAACCACGCAAAAACCGCAATTATCAAAACAATAATAACGAGTTACAGGAGATCAAAAAACATCCTTTAAAAGTCTGGGGTTTTGGTGCGATAAGAAACTCAAATCAATTCAGGGCCAGAAAAAGAAAAGGCCTCATTGAGGCCTTTGAGAACACAGCAACAAGCACACATGCTGCCAAAGTAAATATTACCCCCTCTTCGCCAGGGACCTATATCTAACCAGACTATCAGGGTGTAGTGTGGTTTCTGGCATGTTCAATACGCTCTTGCAAACTGGGGTGGGTAGATAGGTATTTTAACCAGCTTTGCGATTGCTCTTCGTCAAGCGGCACTAATGACTCCAGTGCCTGTGCAAAGTCTTCCCCGCTGCAGCCCAGGCGCTCAAGTTGCATCAAGGCATAGTTGTCAGCTTCCCATTCCATATTTTGTGAGAACTGCAGATCCAGCAAAGCACTGCCTGACCCAAGCACCACCTCAGCAACTATGTCCATATCCCCCACCAGCATCGCAATCGCAATACTGGCAACGGCAGCCTGGGATGCCAGGCGCACACTGTGCATACGCTCTACATGACCGATTTCGTGCAATAAAATCGCTCTGAGCGCGTCAGGGTGGTCGGCCAGGCGTCGCGCCAGTTCATCGGTTACCACGACCTGACCATGGGGCAAAGCAAAAGCATTAGCGCCAAAATGATCTGAACGATACACATCAATACGGTATCTCTCTGCAGGCAGGCCAAGCTGAGCAACGGTGTCGTGCCACAAAGTAAAAACAGCGTGCTGCTCTTGCGCTGACAGTTCACTGGGCGACAGTACAGTGCGCTCAATAAGCACCATAGATTGCTGGCCCATTTGCTCTACAACCGCATCAGGCATGGTCTGTACGGCTGTCACAGCAATGCCTGGGACCAGTTTAAATAACAAGGCATAAAGTAGTATAGGCGTAGCAACAAGCGCACATAAGATCAGCGCCAGGTTACTTTCCAGGCGCGCCAGCAACGCACTTTTGCGTTGCTGAAATGGCCAGCGGTAGGCAACATCATGGGGTACAAAGCGTGCGCCATCAGCAAAAGTCAGCTCACTGGCCTGCCCTGGCAGATGAGCGGCTACATTAACCGCTGTTAGTGTGCTTTCAAACACGCACTCATCCTCCGCATAAACAGCAATGTGCTCATCACCGAGGCGGGCATAGGCTTCCTGAACCCGGCTGCTGTTAGGCAGATAAAAATATCCTTTAACCATCAGGTCAGCGAAATATCAACGTCAAATACATTCGCAGCTTCCTCAGCAAAAGAAGAATCAGCCTGCTGCGCATCATCCAACACCAGATCAGCACCAGGTAGTAACACAACCTGAGTGGCCGCGGCCAGTGCCTTAACTTTACGCACTTTAGCCCAAGGGAAGGCCAGACCGGCGGTCAGTACAATCGCAGCAGCGTTGGTTGCCAGAATAAGTGCATAGCGCTGCGGCACCAAATTCGATTTAAATTCAGCTACATCCTCAATCTGTGCGTTGTTCAGAATATGGTTACGGATCTGCGCCTGATAAATACCTTGTAATGCGGAAATCACAAACAAATACGCAGGAACAATCAACACCAGGACAACCTGACTCGATCCAATGTCGCCTGGATTCATGCTAACACCTGCTACCAAGCTCAATACAACACCCAGAATCATCATCACAAGTATGCCCAGCAGTACCACCAATAATGCAGCTTTATAGTATGCTTTGCCCTCTAATTGCACACGGACTGGCTTGTCACCATAGCGAATGTTACTGTGGATATACGCGTCTATGCGCTTTAGAACCCAGGGCAGCAACAAATATAGCGTGAAAATACTGAAAAATGGCAGTACCACAAAATTCACCATTGCTTCGCCATAGTTGCCTTTGAACGCAAAGCGAATATTGCGATAACGGGTCATACGCATGCTAAACTTCAAACCCTGATTGATCATCCAGGGTACCAACAGTGCCAAAGCCAGCGCTAACAGCGCGCCTACAAGTGGCAAATAGCCAGATACCACACTGTAGATAACAAACAGGCCGACGGCGAGCAAACGGCCTTTTAGGATCTGAATCGGCGTGGCCAGATAATCAAAGCGATGTCCGTCCAGTACAGTATGGCCGTAAAAATATTGCTTGGTACGCACCGTTGCCCAGGCCGAGTAAATACCCAAGGTCAGCAACGTCAGTAAGATATTGACAATCCAGATCCCAAAATACTCTTTGGCATTGCCAGTGAATTGCAATTGAGATGGCGTAATTTGACTGCCTGGTTCAGCAGCAGAAGGAGTAGAAGTCGAGTCCATTGTTGGCTTCCTTTTTTCGTTATTATACGTTTTCACACGATTGATGTATTCACGGGGGGTGTCCCCATGGAAACTACGAGAAAATACACCACAGCACGTGTCAGTGCAATGTATAAAAAGCAAAACGCCGACGTAACTTCTCAGTCACCTCGGCGTTCAGTATTGATTGATGCTGCTGAACTACTTAGCAGACACGGGTCAACCAATTGATAAAGTGACGCGCTTCGCTGCCACTTGAAAATTGCGTTTGTTTGCGGCCGGAGCCATCAGCAAAAACGACTTTTGATTTGTTGACCGAAATTGAGCGAATTGGTTGCTCAACACGGATCTCTGTTCCGTTGTATGTATAAGACATAATAAAACTCACTTTTATAATGCGCAGCCTGTCGGCTATCGCTTTAAACAATAAACGAGCTTTATGACAGTTTGATACCATACCTGAAAAAATTTACGTTCGATTTTTCGACACTTTTGAGTCAACAAACCGAAGTACGTTTCAAAGGAAATGGTACTGGCGATCTTAATATCTGCATTCACAACGACCCCGGTGGGGCAACTGCAGTGGTATATCGCCTGACTATAATAAGCTCTACTTCTTAATTTTTTAATGCGGGCTTACTGGATCAAGGCAAGAGGGCATTACTTCTATGACGCTTTAAATAAGACGTTATTTAAAGCAAGGGAGCAATAATAGCTAAATAATTATCCAAACACAAGGAAAAGTTAAGGGTCCATGACCTGATAATGCCCTCTCGATAACAAAGGGAACTGATCAGAAATTGCGTATATCTCTACCCGATAGCGGCCAGCAGGCCAAAGAGGCTTATGGTAACGCACAAAATGCTGACTATCTGCAGATTTAATCGCTGCATTACGAAATACGATGATTTGATTGTCGTCTTCTCTTACCCATTTCACCAGCACCTTATGACCATAATCAGCATCGGTTTCGAAAATGGCGGTTATGTTGCCTGTGTTAACAGGGAAAATATTTTGTACAGCGTACCCGCCCTCAAACTCTGTTTGAGACGAGAAAAGTATCACAGAACTACCATGATTCAGCTGCTCCGTTTGCTCTTGTAAATCACTTCTGAGCGCAATGTCTGCAAGTCTCTGAGCTGCAGACCGAACGTCCGTGATCTGCAGCAAACTGTCGTCATCCAGAATACCATGAGATGCTGCAAACTGAGCTAGCGTGTCTTCATCTGCAAAACGGATCGCCGTTTCGACCATGGAGTTGTTGATGGGCTGAGTACCTGCAAACGCTGTATGACGATGAACCTCTGTTTTAGGCTGGCTCAGTGCTCTGTCCGGTTCGCTTCTCGGGCTCTGAACCAGAGCAGCTGCTAAGCCCCTTTCCTCTGCAACAGGTGGTACCACAACAGTACCACGCAGAAACCAGCCTGAGATCATACCGACTAAAAAGGTCAGCAACATGTAACGGATCACAGGTACTCCCTCTTAATTACTGAAAGCGTTTTTCAGCCAGTTATCACGTTCGGTAATGCAGGCTGCTGAGGTTTCGTAGCTTTTAATATAGTTCAGACGATTATCTCCACAAGAGTGGTCAGATTGCTCAACGGGTCCACGGCAATTAGCCAGCGCTTCTGTACCATTATTGATATAACCAACACACAGGTTATAGAGCGTTACCTTTTTATCCGGAACTATGATGCCACCGTTATTTTGTCCACTGGAATTCGCCCCACAGTTCATCTGATCAACTACCGTAAGTGCATATTCAGATGCTTGTTTATAAACATCATACGTATCTTTATATGTGGTTGTACGACCAGTTTTAGGATCTGTGCTAGTCTCTCCGCTACGACACGCTTTAACAGCAGCGGTGTAATAGACATCTGCATTTGCTATCTGAGATGACGCCTGTATACCACACGCATTGGCCGCTTCTCTGTCGGCATCCGTAATAAGTTCCTGTAAATTACAGCTGTTACCGCTGCTACTCAGGCCTGAACCCGATGAGATATCACCACTGACTTCTTCTTCACCAGTGCCTTCACACCCCGACAACGCGAGTAAACCCATTAGGACTAACGCGACTTTACTTGCCCTATTCACATTCATACCCTGATTTTTCCCCATGATTAAAAACGGCACAATTTATTGCGGTAAGCGCAACCAGTCAAGCTAAAATGCAACTAAATGTAACAGGAAAATGAGTTAGATATGCAGTGTACGCGCAGAAAATTAACATAATATTTTGAAAGTAAAAGAAAAGGCGCGAAATACGCGCCTAATCAAGGTAAGTACGGCTATGATACAGATTGGTATTATTGCGGTTCATAGCCAAGGTTAGGCGACAGCCAGCGTTCGGCTTCAGCCAGCGTCATATTGCTGCGTTTGGCATAGTCTTCAACCTGATCTTGCTGGATAGCCGCCACCGCAAAATACTTAGAATCTGGGTGAGAGAAATACCAGCCAGATACCGCAGCACCAGGCCACATGGCATATGAGCTGGTCAGTTTCATACCAATGCGGTTTTCCACATCCAGTAGTTGCCAGATCTTGTCTTTCTCGGTGTGCTCAGGGCAAGCAGGATAGCCAGGTGCAGGTCGGATCCCCTGATAATTCTCGCGGATCAGCTGCTCATTACTGAGATTTTCATCACTGGCAAAACCCCAATGCTGTTTACGAACCTGTTCATGCAGGTATTCCGCAAAGGCCTCAGCCAGGCGATCTGCAACCGCTTTTACCATGATCTTATTGTAATCATCCTGCTGTTGCTCGAATACATCGGCCAAATCATCCTCTTCCAGGCCACCCGTAACGGCAAACGCCCCAAAATAGTCCGGCGTGCCTTTTGGCGCAATATAATCTGCCAGACAGTAGTTAGGAAAATCGGTTTTCTCGGTCTGCTGGCGCAGCTGACATGAACGCAGCAGTACTTCCTCACGACTTTCATTACGATAGATTTCTATGTCATCCCCTACCCGGTTGGCCGGAAACAGACCTATCACACCAAGCGGTTGCAAGCTACCTTTGGCTGTTAACTCATCCAGCATAGCGTTCGCATCAGCAAAAAGCTTTTTCGCTTCTTCGCCCACGACTTCATCTTCCAGAATACGCGGATATTTACCCGCCAGTGTCCAGGTCATGAAAAACGGCGTCCAGTCTATGTATTCACGTAGAGTGGCAATACTGACATCTTTAAACTCAGTAATACCGAGCTTTTTAGGCACAGGCGGGGTGTAATTGTCCCAGTCCAGCTTAACGGCGTTGTCCCGTGCACGCGCCAGCGTCACCGGCTTAGAACGAGGCTTTTTACGCGCCTGTTGTTCACGTACCTTGACGTACTCACTGGCAGTTTTTTCCAAAAATACCGGCTTTTGTGTGGCACTGAGCAGGCTGGAAACCACACCCACCGCACGGCTGGCGTTGTTGACATAAACGACGCCCTTATCATACTGCGGCTCAATTTTCACTGCGGTATGGGCCTTCGACGTAGTAGCACCACCAATCAGCAGTGGGATCTCAAAACCACGACGCGTCATCTCTTTCGCTACGTGCACCATTTCGTCCAGCGAAGGCGTGATCAAGCCCGACAAACCAATGGCATCGGCATTTTCATCAATGGCCGTTTGCAAGATTTTCTCTGCGGGCACCATCACGCCTAAATCTATAACTTCGTAGTTATTACACTGCAGCACCACACCGACAATGTTTTTACCGATATCATGAACATCGCCCTTTACCGTGGCCATGATGATCTTACCGTTGCTCTCCCCGGCCTGCTTCTCGGCTTCAATATAAGGGTCCAGATAGGCCACCGCTCGCTTCATAACACGTGCGGACTTCACCACCTGAGGCAGGAACATTTTACCGGCACCAAATAAATCACCGACCACATTCATCCCGTCCATCAAAGGACCTTCAATCACTTCAATCGGTTTGTCGAACGTCTGGCGGCACGCCTCGGTGTCCTCTTCGATATATTCAGTGATACCTTTTACCAGTGCGTGTTCTAGACGCTTGGCCACTGGCCAGCTGCGCCACTCCAGGTCTTCGGCTTTCTCAGCCTGTGCCATTCCCGAGTAGTTAGGCGCAATCTCTACCAAACGCTCACCCGCTCCGGGGTCAGTATTAAGAACCACGTCTTCGACGGCTTTGCGTAACTCATCCGGAATGTCATCATACACCGTTAGCTGACCTGCGTTCACTATCCCCATATCCATACCAGCCTGAATGGCGTGGTACAAAAATACCGAGTGAATAGCCTCACGCACCGGGTTATTACCCCGAAATGAGAAAGACACGTTCGACACCCCGCCCGACACTTTACAGTGCGGCAGGTTCTGCTTAATGCGTCGCGTACCTTCAATAAACTCGACGGCATAGTTGTCGTGTTCTTCAATACCGGTCGCCACGGCAAAAATATTGGGGTCAAAAATAATGTCTTCAGGCGGGAAACCCAGCTCATCCACCAAAATGCGATAAGAGCGCTCACAGATCTCAAACTTGCGGTCGGCTGTTTCGGCCTGGCCCGTTTCGTCGAACGCCATGACTACCACGGCCGCGCCAAAACGCTTAATGATTTTCGCCTGGCGCTCAAACGGCTCTCGGCCTTCTTTTAGCGAGATGGAGTTAACAATGGCCTTACCCTGAATACACTTCAGGCCCGCTTCAATGACTTCCCATTTGGATGAGTCAACCATGATTGGCACACGGGAAATATCCGGCTCTGAGGCAATCAAGTTAAGAAACTTAACCATGGCGGCCTTAGAGTCCAGCATCGCTTCATCCATATTGATGTCGATCACCTGGGCGCCGTTCTCGACCTGGCTGCGCGCCACATCCAGTGCTGTTTCGTAATCTTCTTCCAGGATCAAACGCTTAAAACGCGCCGAGCCGGTAACATTGGTTCTTTCACCGACGTTGGTAAAAATGGCTGTAGATTGCGTCATATCAGTACTTCCTAATTAAGATTACAGGCTTCAAGGCCCGCCAAGCGCATTCTGACTTCAAGCTCAGGTAAGGTACGCGGCGCGACCTGCTTGAGTCCATTTACAAAGGCGCTAATATGTTCAGGCGTGGTACCACAGCAGCCACCGACGATATTGATAAAGCCTTCTTTACCCCAGTCGATGATTTCCTTTGCCATGTCATCAGCTTCGAGATCATACTCACCAAATTCATTCGGCAAGCCCGCATTAGGGTGCACGGACGTATAGGTTTCGCATACCCGCGACAATTCTTCGACATAAGCACGTAACAGGTCGGGGCCCAACGCACAGTTCAAACCAATAGAGATTGGTTTGATATGACGAATAGAGTTGTAAAACGCTTCGGTTGTCTGGCCCGACAAAGTGCGCCCTGACGCATCCGTGATAGTCCCGGAGATCATAACCGGCAAAGTGATACCGGTTCGTTCAAATGCTTCTTCCACCCCGTACGCTGCTGCTTTGGCATTAAGCGTATCGAAGATGGTTTCAATCAGGATCAGATCCGCGCCGCCCTCAATCAGGGCTTCGGTAGACTCAATATACGCTTCCACCAGCTGATCAAACGATACATTCCGATAGCCCGGATCATTCACATCTGGTGAAATAGAACAGGTTTTTGAGGTCGGCCCCAGAACACCTGCGACATAACGCGGTTTACCAGGGTCTTTGGCTGTGAACTCATCACATACCGAGCGCGCAAGCCGGGCTGATTCGACGTTGATCTCCCGGCTCAGGCTGGCCATGTCATAGTCTTCCATGGAAATGGTGGTGGCATTGAAAGTATTCGTTTCAATAATGTCCGCACCCGCTTCGAGGTATTCGCGGTGGATCTGACGGATCACTTCAGGTTGAGTCAGGCTGAGCAGGTCATTATTGCCTTTGATCAATACATGCCAGTCTTTAAAGCGTTCGCCGCGATAGTCCTCCTCCTCAAACTTATGTTTTTGGATCATGGTGCCCATGGCCCCATCGAGGATCAAAATACGCTGTTGCATGGCCGTTTTGAGCGCCTCAGCAATGGCTGCGCCGTCGGCCGCAGTGGTGATATGTTTATTCGGCATAATTGTTAGTCCTAACATCCTGGCTAACCAGATTAATATCGTACGGAGTGGTCTGGTAAACATAGTAGTTTAACCAGTTGGAGAATAACAAAAAAGCATGGCTTTGCCATGTCTTGGATGGCTTTGCAGACGCATCGTCTTTTGGAAAGTAATTCTCCGGCTTAGGGGCATCCGGACCTTTTTCGCAATCGCGAAAATACTCTTTGCTAAGGGTATCTGCATCATATTCCGGGTGTCCGGTAATATACACCTGGCTACCCGATACATTTTTAATTAAATAGGCCCCGACTCGTTCGGACCCGGCAAGCGTCACCAGATCCTCACAGGCATCAATTTTACTGGCTTCGATATGACCATAGCGTGAGTGGGGTACCAAGAATTCATCGTCAAACCCGCGCGTCAAAGCGCCATGTTCAAAGTAACACTGATGACGAAACACGCCACATAGTTTGTCTTTTTTCAACTCACGCTTCAGGCCGTGATGATGGAATAAACCTGCATGCGCTGCCCAGCAAGAAAACAGGGTCGATGTGACATGATGCTCGGCCCAGTCGAAAAACGCCTGTAACTCTTCCCAGTAGGTCACGTCTTCATATTCAAGGTGCGCAAGTGGCGCACCTGTGACAATCAGCGCATCATAGTTTTCTGTTCTTACATCAGAAAAATAGCGATAAAACATATTAAGGTGTTGCTCTGAGTTTTCAGAACTACGGTGGGTATCCAGACGCAACAGATCAACATTTACCTGAAGCGGTGAATTAGCCAACAGACGAATAAACTGTACTTCAGTTTCTACTTTATTCGGCATCAGGTTGAGTATGGCCAACCGCATTGGCCGGATCTCCTGCGTACTGGCACGGCTTTGCGGCATCACAAAGACATTCTCGTGGCGTAAATGGCTGATGGCAGGTAAATCGTCGGTGACTGTGATTGGCATGGTATTCCCCTCAGTGACTGGATCTCTGTAACGCGATCCACTTTCCAGCGACATTATGAAGCAATGGGAATAAATTTCAACTTCTAGATGTTTAGCCGTCTAAATTAAAATTTACACTCCAGACTCTGCCAATGCAGCTTTTAGCGCCTGACAGGAGCGCGCCAAAGTCGCCTCCAGCGCCTGAAGCAAACTCGCCTGCTGTGGAGTTTGTTGCGTAATCGCCTGCTCCAGCTGTGCCGCCAGTTCAGCACAGCGCAACAACCCAAGGTACCCAGCTTGTCCCTTTAATGTATGCGCCATTCTGGCAGCCGCTTCAAAATCCTTATCCTGCAAACTCTGCTCAAGGCGCTCACAAAACGAGCTTTGTGCCACTATAAACTTATCGGACATTTTTCGATAAAAATCTGTGTTGCCATTCACATGCTTAAGGCCCTGCGCCATATCTAGCAAATCACTGTCTGCGCTATCATGCGAAGGAACTGGCTCAGGTATTGCCGAATAAGGCTGCACAGGCTCCATAACAACTGACACCTCGGGCATGCTCGGCTGAGATTGACGACAAAGCCATTGGTAAATCTTTTGATAAGCCAGCTCAACATTAATTGGCTTGGCGATGTGATCGTCCATACCACACGCTTTTATCTCTTGCAGGTCATGGTGCATCACATTCGCCGTCAGGGCAATAATTGGCACCTGGCGATAAGCCGATATTTTTCTGATCTCCCGGGTCGCGGTGTATCCATCCATCACGGGCATCTGGCAATCCATTAGGATCAAATCAACAGCCGATTCTCGTATTTGCTCCAGCGCTTCCTCTCCGTGTTCCGCTGTACATACCCGCATACCCGCGTCAGTCAGTATTTCCTGTGCGATTTCCCGATTAATATCATTGTCTTCCACCAATAACACGGTTGCCCCTTCAAGCACCGCCGAGACTGCCCCTTGCTCGATTTTCGCACCAATCTGTACGCCGGGCTCGGCAGCAATCTCACCAAGTGGAAATGTAATCTCGACAAAAAAATGTGCACCTCTTCCTTCGCTACTTTCACACCAAACCCGGCCTCCCATGAGTTTCACCAGGTTTTTACTGATTGCCAGACCCAGACCGGTTCCCCCATATTGTCGGGTAGTCGAAGCGTCAGCCTGAGTAAAAGGGGCAAACAAAGTTTGCAACTGACTCGATGAAATACCGATTCCGGTATCAGATACAGTGAACAGTATCTGTACGTTAGATTCTGTAGACGCTTTTGCAGTTAGTTCCAGAGTGATACTGCCAGAATGGGGGGTAAACTTAATCGCATTACTGAGCAAATTCAGCAATACCTGGCTGAGCCTGAGCGTATCCCCTATCAGGACTTCAGGTAACTTAGGGTCTTGCCTTACCGCAAAGCTCAGTTGTTTCTCGTCAGTCCGGGCCGCAATCAGACCACAGACATGCTCTATGAGGGTCTGCAAACGAAACGGCACAGACTCCACACTGAGTTTTCCAGCCTCTATCTTAGAAATGTCCAGAATGTCATTCAGAAGTACCAGCAGATTATCTGCTGCATAACGTATTTTTTTCAGATAGTTATGCATTTTTGGTGGCGCATCCATTTTGAGTGCCAGATGTGTTAACCCGGTAATTGCATGCATAGGTGTGCGAATTTCATGAGACATATTGGCGAGAAACTCTGACTTAGCACGGGTCGCACTTTGGGCGGCCTGCATTGCTTCCAGAAGCTTTTTTTCAGCTTCTTTGCGCTCCGTAATATCACGAATAATAGCAGTAAAATAATTGGCCTCGCCCACCTTAGTTTCGGCAACAGCCAGATCGATGGGAAAGCATCGACCACTTTTATTGCGCGCTGTCACTTCACGTTTATTATCGATGACTTTTTTTACGCCGGTATCAAAGTAATTCTGCATATACTGATCATGACTACTGCGATAGGGCTCAGGCATCAACATGCGCAGATTTTTACCCTGCACTTCATCAGGCGCATAACCAAACATCTCCACCGCCGCCGGGCTAAACTCCTGAACTTCTCCCTGCGTGTTAATCACTATAATGGCATCCGCAGCCGTGTCTATGATGGCGCGAGTCATCGCTTGATTTTCTATCAATGACAGTTCTTTGTGCATCTGCTCAGATATGTCCTGAACAATACCGACCATTTTATAGTGCCCGGTGTTACTGTCTTCACACCGCTCAGCGACGAGTCGAATAAAACGGCATGTATCGCCACTTTGCAACTCATAATTAAAGTCATGATGCTGTTGCTGCTTATCAAAAATAGCCAGCAATGCTGGCTCGGATACAACATCAGTGTGGCCAAACAAAGTGCTTAACGTCACAGGCTGCGCAGGAGATGCACCAATGATGTCGTAGGCCTCCTGGGATAAATGTACTAAACCGCTTTCCAATTCGAGCTCCCAGCGACCCAGGCGGGCCATTTTTTGTGCCTGCTCATAATTCAGGTTGGCGCTTTGCAGCTCAGCAGTACGTAGCTTCACCCTGGATTCAAGCTCGCACTTATTTTTATCCAATTGCGCAATGTGCTCACTAATGGCATTGGAAGCCCAGTTAAATGTCTCTGTCAGCGTTGCAATTTCTTTAAACCCATAACGGACGCTCTGACGTGTGTAAGTGCCATCAGCGAGTAAAGTTGCCTGTCTTGCCAGCTCCCCCAATGGCGCAATAACCCCTTTTCTTAACAATACTATCACCACCAGGATCAACCCCCCACAGCCGACCCACATCAACGCCAGGTTGAAGCGAATTTTGCGCCACAACATTTTCTCGCTCAATGCCAGATCATAATTTAAATAAATCAGCCCCAGCCGGCTAGAGCGCAACTCAGTGCCAGACGGCAAAGCAAAGCTTTGCAGCGCTTCAAGTGTGTTATGATCCGTCGAGAGCACCATGGATGGCATGTGACTGCTCATCGCGGTTTTAAGCGCCTGTTTGGTATGATGACTGGCAACGTCCTGTAATGATTTACCGATATCAGCAAAGTGATTACTGAATAGTATTTGCCCCGTTTCATCGGTCACCGCAATGTTTGCAACTTCCGGAACCGTGCCGATAATAGATAAATCATGCCGAATTTCCTCGGATTTATTCGAACTCAGGTTCACTTCGACATGACGTTTCAATGTCAGTAGCAGATAATTAGCATGTGATTTGTGGCTTGATTGAGCGGCATCCCGACTCCCCGTATAAATGACCATAGTGCTCAGGCTCAGTACTGCGAAGCAAAGTACTAATATCCCCACAGGCACCCAAAATGCCAGGGACGTTGGCACACCTGGGCGTCTCATTGCGTCACAAACCTCGCGTCAACTAAATCATCGACATCGTTAATTTCTGCAATCATATTATGCTCAAGCAAAACAGCTAACAGCTGGTCAGCAGTGACTTGCAAAGGAGGTGGAGTGCCTGTCCCCACCAGCAAGTCACGATTGGTGGGCATATCGGCCAATGCTATCCCATCAAGTGCTGCCAAAAGTTCATTGGGCTTTAATCCAAGTCTGGGAGACATCAATTGCGCAGCTGTTTCAGGATTGCTTTTTATAAAAGCGAGGGCAGCAAACTGAGCGGAAATAAGTGTTTGCAGGGCATCAAAATGATGAGAGAGCTGTGCCGTCCGAACCACCAGCACATCAACAATTTTGCCCGGTATTTGGGCGCTATCAAAGATAACCTTGTGGTCCTGCTTAACAAGCTGGGTGGTCACCGGTTCAAACGTCACAACCGCATCAATCTCACGTGACTGAAAAGCGCGAAAATGCTGATTCACTGGCATATGGACAGCATCAACGTCGGCCATGCTCAATTGCGCGGCATCCAGCGTTTTGTGCAACATCAGTGCGCCAACAGCCGTTTGCTCATAGGCAATCCGCTTTCCTTTGAGTTGTGCCAATTCAACAATCGGTGCTCTGGCAACGACCGCATCAGCCCCATTTGAGACATCCATAATCAATACAATTTTGAGCGCAATACCTTCAGACACCAGGAGCAGTGCTTCATCCAGCGTCAGTGCAGCCACTTCAATACGCTCATGCCGAAATGCATCCATGGTGTCAGTGGCAGACAATAACTCTACCAACTCAATGTTATCTGCCAGCAGACCCTTTTGCTTCGCCAGATAGAGGGTCTCATAGCCCGGCCACAAATTGAGTCCCACCCTAAGCTGGGTACGCGGTGCATCAGAACACCCGACAATCAGTGCAAATGCGAGTACTAACAACAAAAGTTTCACTTCGTGCCCCGTCCATTAGGTCATTGGTAAATTTTCTTTTTGTATTCTAGTCTTGATTTGAGAAGTTGGGGGCTAAAGGTGAAAATAGCCGTATTGTTGGACCTCCAATCACGACAATATTTACTAAACAGGTGAACTGAATGGAGACCATACTGATCGTTGATGATGACGAGTTTGTTGTGGAATACCATACACATATGCTGTCATCACACTATCATACAGAGGTTGCAGAGGACGGCGAAACAGCGCTCAAACGGGTCGATTCATGTTCGCCTGACCTGATTTTAATGGACATTCAGATGCCCTGTATGAACGGCTATGAGGCAGCCTATAAAATCAGGCTTGCTGGTCACACCATGCCCATTTTGTTTTTTTCAAATCTGAGCTCATTAGAGGAGCGCTTGAAGGCCTATGATGCGGGTGGCAACGACTTTATTGCCAAACCGGTCGATGAACAAGAGCTACTCAAGAAAGTCTCTGTGCTGCTAAAAGCACACAACGCCTGCCCTGGCGATGCGGAGGAAGTCGCAGTCAATGCACTGTCGGACTTGTCGTCGCTCGGTTATGTGATGGGGTTTTATCGGGATAGTTTTCAATGTGGTGATTTATCTCATCTCGCACAGGCTGTCTTCAAACTCACCCAAGGATTTGGCCTGAAGTGCTCGTTGATTATTCGCGATCAAAAAACCAACCCCTGCTTTTTTGACGACGGGATAACCAAAAATATCGATGCCGCGTTGTTGGAATCATTGCAAGGTGCTGGCAGGATCATGGCCTTTGGTAAGCACAGGGCGGCATTTAACTGGCGTCATGCGTCTTTACTGGTTAAAAACATGCCAGTTCATGACAACAAAGTGGGCATTATTCGGGATTATCTCGCTTACGTAATGGATGGTGTGGAGCAATGCGTCAACAAGGTGTTATTGGAACAGCAATTGCGCCAGACCATTGTGCAATTTAAAGCACGAAATACAGACATTAAAGCTGGCATAGTCACGCTGATTGACGACCTTGAAGTGCAGCTCGATAGCTTATTTTCCAGCATGAGTATCGACAATGAGCTATCAGAAGAAGCCGAGCAACAACTTATCACCCTGATCCAGGCAGCAAGAGCCTCTGCCGACACTAAACTTGAGTCAGGCAAAGAGATTGAGCAACAGCTCGTAAGTCTCATAGAGACCCTAAATGAACACCCTGCCAGTGCAAGCAACAACGACATTGAGTTATTTTAACTCACCTGGCGCCCACCTCAACACCTAGAACGCGTTAACATAACTTTCAAAAACAAAAACATGGTTACACTTACCTTTTATATGTACACTGTTGAAGATATCAATAATATACATAAGGAAACAAAGTGAAAAAGCTCATATTAGGTTGCGCACTTTTAATGGCAAGTCAGGCTCAGGCAGCCTGGATCACTGTCAGTGGTAAGTTGAAAGATGTGGTTGTATATTCCAGCAGAGATACTATTTTGGTGACGCTCGAGTCTGTTACCAGTGACATTAATACCACCTGCTCGAATAAAAGAACACTGGCCGTGAGCCACAGCTTACCAACCGAAAGACGTAACCGCATGTACTCAATGCTATTGGCTCGTCAGACAGCGGGGAAAAATGTCAGCCTGACTTATGAAACGACGAGTTGTGAATCATGGGATGCAAATAGTGCTGTATACAGCCGTATCGTACGCATGTATTAATGCGTTCAATTTGTTCTGGCAGATCTGAATTGTGAATTTGGTCTGTTTTGACGTGGCACCATGTACGGCATGAAAGACTGCACATGGTGCTGAGTTGAAAGGCAATAAGAAAGGACATAATCACATCAAGTGATGTGACGGAGGGGTTAGCTTGGTTGCTCAGCGGTAACTTGGGTCATAAAGCCCTGTGACGTCAGCTGATGCGTGACTTCTTTGATAAACCAATCACCTTCAAGATGATCGACCGTTTTATCAACCTTAATTAATGCCCCGGCAACTATGTCTGGGTTACCTGGTACCGTAAGTTGTACAGCGCCATGAGCACGCTGCAGGCGTGTTAGCTGACTGTTTGCAGCCGCCTGGGCACTGGCTTCATCCGGATACAGATAAGGTAAAGTGATCATCGGTGCCCCACCCCCTGCCTGGACGGCGATCCGCGATGCCTGCTCTGTATCATGGTAATAGCTCTGAACAGCTCCCACTAAGTGACAATGATTGCTGACCCGGGACCAGTGTATGATGTGGTTTTTCCCCAAAGTCGCTGAAGTCACGGTTTGTCCGGACAAAGACCGTCCGGTCCCTTTGGTCACAAAAAGCAGCTTATCTGCTGCCACTTTCATTACTGCGTCATAACGCTGGGCAAGGCGAGTAAGCAACTGCATATCACTCTCACTTTGCTCCAAATGAGGCAGGCTAATATTCTGCAATGTGTCACTCACACCACTTTGCAAGCCATACTCAGACGCTATTTGCTCCACCAGCTCGCCCAGTGTGACTGGTGTTTCATTACCCTGCTCAGGCCAGGAGCGATACCTTGGCGACTTAAAGTCGGCATCCCACATGATGCTGTTACCATATAAAGTGAGTGCCCGGGCAGGACCGCTGAGCTCGTATGCCCCCACATCAAACTTGCCTACTGGTGTTAATGCTGCGTGGTTGTCAGGCGTACCATCTTTGTAGCCCAATGCGATTTCAAGTATGTTACCGGGCTCGGGCAGTTGAATTGGCAACTCTTCCAGGTTGTCGAAGCGCACAACACATACGTCACTGAGCAACCCGGTTCGCTGCGTCACACTGACTTCAACAATCCGATCTTTGAGGCTTTGTGTGACTTCATTACCGTTTGCTTTGATGGAAAAATAGGGTTGTTGCTTCATGGTTAATCCCAGATATTGATCACGTGCTTGGTCTTAGGCTTGGGCAACTCCGGCAGGAAGATTTCGATGCCAGCCGGGTAGATAGCACCTAGCCCGGCTAGCCCAGTGTTTGCACCGAGCACCTTTTCCACGGTCCCTGAGCTCTGCCCGTAATGCCGGTAACAGATCAAGTCCAAGCAATCGCCATCGCGTGTTACATAATTAACCCCTTTCATAACGTCTCCTTATTCGGGTTCCTTCAATGCCGCCTGATAACGGCTCAATCGCATTGAAAACTGTATCTCTCTTGGAATACCATCATTAAAAAACAAGGTTCGAGTCTCACTAATACTGCTGATCACCCATTTGCCCAGCACCCGGCCAACACTGGGGTTGGTCTTGCCACTTTCCTCCACATAGCCCAGAGTCAGAGGCTGCCCTTTGGCCGCTTCCTCGCGCATATAGTCGAGCTGTTTGAGTCCATTTTCGACAATTTGCGGAAAGATGGTGCCTTCCAGATCCAGGGTTTGCTCACCAACCCCGATAAACTGCATCAAAGGGCTGTTTTTATTGGTTGGAGCATCAAGAGACTTCCAGCGATATTGTGTGTCGTATTTCAATTTATTGAATGCCGCAGTACTGACTGAAAACTTGTAGTCGCCCAGCTGCATCATGTGTCTGGCATGATTGGTATTGCTCATTGTTCACCTGAATTATAAATTGTGGGCTCAAGCCACCTGATTAAAATAACGCGCATTCAAGTCCCGAATGGCCTGTTGTTGTTGCTGTTCAAGGATCTGCTTAACCTGAATAGCAATGTCCTGAGCCTGCTCACCACTGCGTGCGTTGACTGTAATATTGGCGTTGACTGTTACCTGCGCGGCCTGATGGGATGTGGTACCATTTTCAGACCCAGGCGTTGTCTGCGGTATTGCTGTACCTTGCGAGCCAGACAGCATCTCTGGCGTGGTTGCAAGATTAGCCTTACCGGCTGCGTCTTCACCGGACTCAGCCGCTTTTTCTTCGCTAAACCAGCTGCCAATTTGCGAGCCAACTGCTGCATTGGTGATAAACCCAGCCAATGGCGCAGCCATCTTCAACCAGGGATTACGGCTTTTCTCCATCAAACCACTCACCGCTTTCGCAGAGAACATGCCTCCAAGCGTACCGCCAATCACTTGCGCTTTTTGCGAGCCACTCAAAGTATCATCATTGGCAGCCTGCCAGACGGTGTGATAATTCAGCGCATCACCGACAAAGTTGCCAACTCTGGCCACTGTATGCGCACGACTTTTGTTATTCCCGCTGAGTTCAGCAAACGCAGACACAGTGCCCGCGGCCAAATTAAACGGATTGATAAACTGGTTTTTGATGAAACCTTCGGCAACATTAAGCAGGCCATTGCCATCGCTACCTGATGACGTGGCGCTCGGCGTACCATTCCCCTCCGCGGTCAAATGGGTTGTCCCGACAGTGCTTTTTACATCTGGTGTTGACTGGGGTTTGGCAGGTTCATCATCAACAAACCAGCCTCCCAGCTTTTCGCCCAGCCAGCCACCAACAGACTCACCACCCATCGCACCCAATGCGCCGCCGACCAGGCCGCCTATAGCAGTGCCAATACCCGGGATCACAGAGCCAATTGCGGCCCCAGCGGCTGCCCCAGCCCAGGCACCACCTGCACCACCCACAGCGCTGCCAACCTGTTGCGTTTTTTGCTCTGCGCTCAGGCTGTCATCCGACAGGGTAGTCGCAACATCCACGGCGCCCATCACTGCACTTAAAGGAGCAGCCAGTTTACCGAGCATTTTGGCTCCGGGCAGACGACTGAATAAGCCGCCTTTTTTCCCTGCGAACTGCCCAAGTTTACCGGCCTTTGCGTCATTTGCCGCAGCCTGAACAGGTATCGATTTAGATGTCGCGCTAGGGAGCTGCCTGCCAGCATCGAGCGAGCGAATAGCGTTGCCTTTTGCTACGGGTTTGCGTTTATGCTGACTGGCTGTATTTTTCTCCGGTGCAGAGTCAGCCTGGTTGTTGCGTTGCCCTTTGTTACGCCCTCGCTTACCACCAGGCTTGCCCTGCGACTTGCCTTTGTTTTTGCGCTTACGTGGCTGCTTTTTCTCTTCTTCAGGTTCATCCTCTAAATGTCCGTCGAGTTCATCAAATACATTGGCCCCTTCTGCGTCGCCACCAGTGTCGCCAAACAAACCCGAGCCACTTAAGAACTCAGACGCGGCATCACCCAAAGAGGATAAATCACCGCTCATCAGCCCTTTAAAGTCCAATTTGCTGAGCGCTCCTTGATGTTGTGCCAACAAAGATGCCGCACCGTCCATACCGAACGCATTCAGCAGATCCGGTGCAGCGGAGACCAGCGAAGACAAATCGCCACCCAGCACGCCTTTCACATCCAGCTTCTGGAACACCCCGGCATGTTGTTGCAGCAATGAAGCCGCATCATCCATACCAAAAGCACTCAGCAGCTGAGGGCCGGCTTCAGTCAGAGACGACAAATCGCCACTCAAAAGCCCGTCCACATCGAATTTCTGTAGTGCTGGTAAAGCCGACTCGAGTAAAGCGCCTGCATCTCCCAGATCCAGCGCTTTAAGTAGATCCGGTGCGGCACTCATCAAGCTGGAGACATCGCCCTGAACAATGCTTTTTAAATCCAGCTGAGCCAAACCTGGAATTGCAGTTTGCAGCTTATCTGCGGCATCACCCAACTCAAAGGCGCGTAATACCTCAGGCGCTGCGTCCAGCAAACTGCTCAGGTCACCTTCCATAATCGCCGACGCATTGAGTTTGTTGAGCACCGGCATGGCCTTTTGCATCGCAGCCGACACCCCTGGCATGTCCAGCGCTTCAAACACAGCCGGAGCAACCTCACCCAGTGAAGCCAGGTCGCCACGCATGACTCCCTGAATATCCAGCTTTTGCACAATGCCTGCATGTTGTTGCAACACAGCCGCAGCATCTTCCATGCCCAGAGCATTCAGCAGCTCAGGTCCGGCTTCAGCCAGTGAAGTGAGATCACCACTAAGCAACCCATCAACATCAAACTTTTGTAATGCTGGCAGCGCCGCGGCCATAGCTGTGCCAGCGTCACCCAGCTCCAGCGCACTTAATAACTGGGGGGCAACCTTCATCAGACTCGAAACATCGCCCTGAGCAATGCCTTTAAGGTCAAGTTGTGTCAGGCCTGGGATGGCTGCCTGCAATTTGTCTGCAGCTCCTTCCAGTTCAAATGCGCGCAGTACCTCTGGCGCGGCATCCAGTAAACTACTGAGATCACCTTCGATAATCGCAGGCGCATTGAGTTTGCTGAGCACGGGCAGGGCTTTTTCCATCGCCAGAGAAGCACCGGGCATGTTCAGTGCCTGAAATAGCTGCGGAGCAGCCTGGATTAATGAGTCCAGCTCTCCTGAAGCCAGCGCCGGCATATCCAATTGCTGAAGTGCCGGTAACGCTTGTGCGACTCCGGCCGATAAGCCGTCCAGTTCCAATGCACTGAGCACGTGAGGGACCTGCGATGCTAACGCTTGCACGTCACCGCGCAGCACACCTGACAAGTCCAACTGTGCCAATGCTGGCAATTCTGCTGCCAAAGCCTGCTGCAGCTGAGGCAAATCTACTGCATCAATCAGTGCTGGTAATGCCGTCTTCAAACCATCCAGATCGCCTTCAAACAGCGCCTTGAGGTCCTGGCTTTGAAGTGCAGGCAATACGGATTGAAACGCAGCGACTGCCTGACTCAGGTCTAAAGAGCGGCTTACCTGGGGCATCAAATTGGTCAGACTACTCAAATCAGCATCCACTGACTGAGACAGCGCAGTTACACTGGACGCATCCAATGCCTGCTCAGGGGCAGCTGCCTCACTACCCGCGTTGTGTGTCGCACTCAATTCAACTGAGCTCTGACGTTGTTCAGACCCACTCGCCGCAACAAAGCCTGATGCCGTTGCTGTCGAAATCTGGCTTACTGCACCAGGCTGAGCTACATGTTCATTCTGAGTTGCGAGGCGAACAATCACAGCGCCAAGGTTGTCAATAGACGCCAGCAAAGCGTCTGACACCTCAGAAGAAGCCGGGTTGTCAACACTCAGGTTAACCGCCCCTTCGGCTGGCGCAGGCTGACCCGATGGCCCCTGTTGTGTCAGCACAGATTGCAGGCGTTTTTGCAAATCGCTGTTTTGAGGGGCTAATAATGCCAGCGCCTGAAGCTGTGCCAGCAATTGTCCCACGGAAGCTGCACTGGCATCACTTTGTACTTGCAAAGCGTGCAGCGTCCGACCCAGTTTCGCCAGTCGCTGGTCCACGCCATTGCTCTGCGCCAGGCGATGTTTAACTTTATTTTTGGCTCCGCCAGGAGCACGAAGATGTTCGACAGTTCCTTGTTTCATAGATTTACCTGAAAGCGTTAAGAGGTGATACCAGAGAGTGAAGGGAGATGTTGTGTGGCATTGCTCAGCAGCCTGAAACAAGCCACTGAGCAATGCCCGAATATTCAGTCACAAACATGCGCAAAGGCGCATGCCTGATGATATTGACCCGCTACGGATCAGGACACGGAGGTTGCCTCTTTATAGTCAACCGCAGCATTAAACCAGTCGATTAATTCATCTTCGGTCAATGCATTGAGCTCGGTCAGGCCCCAGCCAGTGTATTTGGCTAAGGCAATAACCATGGCTCTTAAGCGCCTGGGCGGGATACGAGAAAAGCCTGTAAGGTCTCTCTGAGCTTCACAAAGTCGCTCCAGTCAAGCTCTTCGATGATATCCGGCGAGACTTCGCACAAATTGGAGAAGTAACGAATTTCACTTTCCGATTCGCTGATATCTGCCTTATCCACCATTAACCGGTCACGTACTTTTGGTCGTCTCATTGTCAGTTCGGCATACTCATGCCCATCAACCGTTATTGGAAATGCCAGGGTAATGATTTCTTTCATGCTTTTGCTCCTATTATTATTTACTCAGCGGATAGGCGGGTACCCCTTCCAGTCGCTAAACTGGCGAGGGGCAACCGCTAACTTCAAGGCAAGAACGCGAATTAAGCGCCAATCGCTGCACGTAACAACGCCATCTGATCTGTGCCATTGATTTTGCGTACATCGTTGTACAAATCAATTTCGTAGATCACTTCGTTGTTGATCTCCAGCTTGTACTTCTGCACTGTGTATTGCAGCGTTAACTTGGCTTCTTCGCCGTCTTTCCAGTTGCCCATGTCCACTTCTTTAAAGAAGCCTTCCAGCGTCACAACCACAGGCTGTGGTGGCTGACCTTGCGCCTGAATTGCACCACGTGCAGTCAAAGGCGTGGTTGCGCCACTCCAGTCACCCAGCAGCTTCATCATGTCAGCGTTGTATTCAAGTAACGTGATGTTACCTTCCAGTTTCTCAAGCTGACCTACGTCCAGCTCAATCGGTGCCTGAAAGCCCGACGTGACTTCACGGGTTTTGACTGTGACTTTTGGCAGCTGAATTTCGTCCGCAATGCCCAGGTAGCCTTTGCCGTCTACGAACAGTTTGAATTTTTTAAGGATTTTAGGAGACATTGCCATTATACGATTTCCTCTAGGTAGTTGTTTGTCAGAATGCTCTTGAAGGTGATGTGCTCAGCCGGTGTAGGCGGCGTAAAGTCAAAGCTGAAGTAAACCTTGCCAGCCTGGAGGTTTTCCGGCGAATTCAGCTCTTCGTCTGCCCAAATCTCACCGCCCAAAATCGCACCTTGCGCCTTCAGACTGTCCAGATAAGACTGCACACTTTGTTTAACGTCTTCGATGTAAGTTTTGGTGATGTTACGGTCAACCGCCCACATGTGTGCGCGCAACAGTGAATCGTTGATCATATCCGCAGTACGCACGACTGACAGGAAGGCCCATTTCGGGTCACCAGAACAAGTGCGGTTACCCCACAGCTTGAAACCATTCTGACGAATAATCGTCGCTACATCATTGGTATTCAGATGATTTGCACGAGCTTGTCGGTCACCCAGCTGGAAGTCCACTGGACGAGCTGTGCCTACAATGCCATTCATTGCCGTGTTGCTCGGGCTCCACCAGAAACCACGGTCGTTATCCGACTTGGCAATCATACCCGCAACACGGGCACTGGCTGGCTCAACTTTTTCAACACCATCTTTGAATACGCGAACATGCGGGTCAACTAGGAAGACACGACGTGAGCTCTGATCACCTCGATACTCAATGGCTTTGGCATCTGTGGTATTCGGACCATCTGCGATGATCACTGCACGCAGTCGCTCTGCCACACCCACCAATTTGCTGACAACAGGGTTCGCACCACCATCGCGCTGATGCGTATAACCCGGCGCAACCAGAATACGTGGTGCAACACCCAGTACAGACTCAGCACCCAGGAATGCAAACACCCCTTTGTATTTGCCATCATCCGTTGAGCTGTCTGTCATCGCTGCCATCACAGCAGCTTCATCTGCACCTTCAACACGAATCACAACCACTGCGGCACCCGCCTGGTCAAAAATCCCGTTCAGTGCGTCAGGCAGTGTACCCTGGGTTCCAAGCTTTTCAGCCTCACTGCGCTTACCCGCAATTAATACCGGTGTGTTGGCAGGAAATGCGTCTGTATCAGCATCAGGTGCAGTACCAATAACACCAATTACTGAGCTTTTTACAGTTTTAATAGGACGCGTACCAGATTGCGCCTCGATGACTTCTACACCGTGTAGAAATTCAGACATAGATATCTCCTTTAAAGGTATGTCAATTAGCTAATAAAAAAGCCACAGACGTGTGGCGATAAATTGGCCGCACCGTGCTGTGGCTTAAGTTGAAATAGATTTAAAAACAGAAGTTAGATTTGGATCCCTTCGATGGTTACCGGTTCACCATTGATAAGGTATAAACCTTCAATGGCGATTGATAATTTGCCGTCTCCGACCGGGTGCACCGCCACCCCTTCAAGCGCGAACCTGGGCTCCCATTGCTCAAGTGCATCAGAAATAGCAATCGTAATGTCGCCCACCAGAGAGTGCGAAAATGGCCGGTCGACCAAATCAAATAAACCGCAGCCATAATCACGACGCATCACCCTGCTTCCCCTGGGGGTCGTTACTATATCCTGAATACTTTGCTTCAAATGTTCCACGCCACCGAGTGGCTTACCCGTCTGGGCATTCATCCCTATCATGCGGCACCTCCTTTGTTGCCCACAATGAATTGCGCATACCCATCTTCAATCTTTGCGTTACAACTGCTGACATCACCCTCTCGGGCAACTGCTTTGCGCCCAATGGTAAAGCCCGGCGCCCCTTTTGTTACCGTCTGCCCTGCATGGGGCGGTAGCTTGCTGTCTTTGCTGTGTAAGTGCACGGACAATACGTCACCAACACACAACACAGCTTCTCCACCGACCTTAAAGGTGTTTTGTGCTGCTGCCACCGTGGCCGGGTTGTAATCATCGTGCAAATTGGTTTGGGCTTTATTTAATGAAATGGCTGGCATGGTTACTCCTGCGCTTTGATCATTGCACCATTGAGCAACAGATTGCCCGTCGCCGCGATGGCAATATCCTGCTCCGATGAGCTGATATTGACCTGCTTGCCCGCTAAATTCAGTGTTTCTTCTGCCGTTACATGAATGTTTTTTACTGCACTGACAGAAGCGTCATTGCCCACTGTGAGGTTGGCATCATTAACGACATTGATTGAGGCGTTGTTGCCCACTTCTACCGTGGCATTGAAACCACACTCGATACGAAGATCTCTTTCACTGTGTACCGTAATTTTTGCGGTTTCTTCACCGTCAGTATCCGGTACATAAAGATGATAAGTGTGATTTTGAGTGTCATATTCAACCAGCGCGCCATCCTGATAGCGGGTGCGGTGCACATGTTCACGACTGCTTGCCGCTGCATAGCTTTCCCCTTCACCCGCACTTAATACATGGTCTGGCTTATGATGATCTGCGGCCGCACTATAAACACTGCCCAAAATCACGCCCTGAGCTGTGTCACCACAAGGCGCAAGGACGATAACCTGCTCGCCGACCTCGGGGGCACGCCAGGTCATGTTGTGTGCCGCCATATCGGTCAGCCAGGGCAGCTTAGCCGTGATCCAGTCACCGATTTTGACTTTCACACGAGCCGTTTCATAGTCCACTTCATGCACAGTACCAAGCGTGATCAGCTTGCTTAAACGATGCTGTAAGTCAGATAAGGCTAATTCTGATTGAGCGGGGTCCGGAATCATAATATCTCCCCTGAGGGCGTTTGGGTGCTGTAGATCAACTTATGTTCATGGCCATGTTGCCCCAAATACACGTCGGTGATTGGCACGCCTGGCGACTCGCTCTGCTCAACCTGGTAATAAAATGACCAGCTCAACTGTAACTGAGCTTTCACGCCCTCACTTTGCTGACTAAAGGCAAAGGTCGTTTGCTCGGTAATAAAATATTGCCACTGGGTGGGCACGTCGTCCGCTTTCATCGCGGCTTCGCCTATGCTGAGTACCTCATCCAGCCGCTCCAGCAGCCTGGCTTTATCGCCATCCATCAACGCAATATCAAGCTGCACACTCAACACCCGCCTGTCCAGCGGATTTGGGCTGAGGTTTTTGTTGTATGCTGGTCCATAGCTGACACCGGTCTCGGTGCCTTTACTTTGCAGCTCGCTGGCCTGTCGTTCCAACTTAGGCGTTAATGTCAGTTGGGCTTGCTGGGTCAGGTCCGGGGCAACCTGGCTCGGGATTAAATAATTCACCTGAGCCACAGCCGCCAGGGACGTCGTCAGACGCTCAAGCACCTGGGTGATTAAGGTAGTTCGTTGCATAGACTTGCTCTTAGATTAAAAAGACTCGAAGACAATCAGTGAATCAGGGCGGGCGACGTGCCCGAAGGTTTTTCCTAAAAAGGAAGAGGCAAAGGTGTTTCTATCATGGCTCTAACCCGGGCCCGGTTGTCTTTAATTTCCTCGGGCACGGGAGTTCCGGTTTCCAGTTCACGGATCACATACCAGTCGGTCTTGGCCAGATAAACACGTAAATCAGCATCAATATCGAAACGTGCTCGGCCACCACCTAGCTCATCCGTTGCCTGGGTAATTTGTTCAATACTCATAGCTCACTCTCCAGAACTGGCTTTTCGAAATAACCCCAGCGTTCTTGAGGCACCCAGCCAAGCACTGTCGCAGGTAAAGCAACTAAACAACTGCTGCCTTTTTCGAGGTGAATATGAGGGCCATGGATATAGTTCGCGCCTCCTTTGGGTGGTGCACTTATTTGTTCAACCATGGTGTGCCACTCTCCGTCTGCTGGCACAAGTTTGCTAAACCGCCCTGAGCCAAACCCGACTTTACCCTGCTCCACTTTAACAAACGCACCAAATGTAATTGCCGTGTTGTAAGGCGTTCCTCCCTGATATAAAGAGTATTGGCGATTGCTATCGGTTGGATAATTGTTGACATCCAATGCGGTGATCCTGACAATCGCAAATTCTGGTTTGTGGTATTTTGGTGCTGTGCCTTGCACATTTTTCCAGAAAGCCAGTTGTTCTGACGAGCGCTGTCCTGGCTCCTTGTCAGTTCTGCTGACATCTACTATTTCTGTTTCGAAATATTTGCCATGTACTTCACCATTTAGAGTAAATCCATCGGGTATCCCCTTTGCGCCAATTTCCAGCTTGCCATTAATTTTTAACTGCTGGTTTTTGGTCAGGCGCAGAAAAGGAATTTCGTTGCGAAACGTGCCAGACGTAAAGGTATCTATCTGCGATTGAGTAGACGTAATGGCATTATTCACTTGATTTTGCATCGCATTGGCCTGTTCGGCCACCGTCTGGCACAGTGCATTGGCCCGTACGGCCACATCACTGAGTCGCTCAGTCGTGGTTTTATTGTCCGTTGACATAGTGTCTCCTGTGAGCCTTGCCTGGGTGTGGCAGGCTTAGAATCGGCAGCCCTGTGCCGCTGTTTAATTCAGGTAATAAAAAGGCGTGCATGACGCCCTAGGAAAGAGTCCGAAGTCTTGAGTTAACTTTCTCAAGCTTAGGTATATCTTACTGATTTCTTTGAGGTAAAACCGGTCAATTCTGACCGGGTCAGAGAAAAAAGAACAAGGCACGTATTCGTGTGCCTGCACTCAGGCTTACTCCTCAGAGACCGGTGTCTGAGGTAAAGGAAAGCGCGCTTTAATCTCGGCCACTTTATCAAGCCAAACTTGTTTAGCCGCTTCTGTCTGGTCGAATTGCCATTCCATGTAGAGTGGGTCTGACTCACGCGGGTAAGAAAGTCGGCGATATTCCAGCGCTTCTTCGTGCTCAAAACGAAAAGTCAGTGCTTCAAACGGCACATCTATCTCATTCATTATCAGAAATTGGCGGATCTGGGCCTCGCTCATCAGTTCACCCAAAGTCGCCAGTACGGTATCGTTGTAGATTAATTGCATATGTTGATCCTTGTTTGCGTATCAGGCTGGAGGAGCTTCGAGGTTACTAAGCCGCGTATTTAAACCATCAATATCGCTGGGTCTTGCGAACTCGGCAAATCGACCCCAGGCGTTGGCTTCCAGGTTTGCGTAACCAGATACAGTACCAAATAAGCAGATCAGTGCTTCCCCCGTGAGTGAACTCAGCAACAATTTCGCATGAGGCGCGACAAAAGCACCTCCTTGATTATTGACTTTCTGACGCGTTCCTAACAACTGCCAGCCATCTCCAAATTGAGTGACAGGCCACATTGCGCCACCCACACTGCCAGATATAACCTTCAGGTAACACCCTGTGGTCAATGCCCCCTGATGATATCCATTAGAAAAGTTATCATCGAGCCGCGCTGTCTTTTCAGGGTCTCGGGTCCACTTGATCCTTAAAATGTGAAATGGGCCGTTTACATAGCCATCGTAAACATTACTACGGAAGTTTTGTGCAACACCCGCATCTGTGTGCTCAGTATCATTGGTGCCAGGATTTGCATAGATAGTTGCCTCTTTGGTCACTTCAAAAGAGGTTAAGCCTATGGTATTAAACCCTTTTATTGCACCACTACCCAGCGGCTCCATTTGCTGGTTTCGGCTCAGTAAAATATGAGACTGCTCGCCGCGTGCACCGGCAATGTAATTTTGTATATCCTGCTGCGCCTGCTGTTTTGCTACATTCAGCTCGGCCTTTTTGGCATTCACCGTGGCGTTAATATTACCGGCATGATCTTGCACACTCTGACACAAGGCATTGGCGCGCACAGCCACCTGAGTGAGTAATTCAGTGATATTGTCTGTCGACATAATAAATCCTATAAAGTCCTATGTTACGCCTGTTCCAACGCCACTAAGCGCCATTCCTGATTGATCTGACGATGCATGGTATCTAGCTGCACCAGGGTCAGCTCGGCCAGTTCGTTATCGAGGATCAGGTTAAGATTATCGACACCGAGTTTGACCTCAACACTGTCTGAGGGCAGCTGGGTCAGGCTCAGGGTAAGCCACTGCAATACCTTAACGTCTGGCGTTCGGTACCCCAGCGTGGTGTTGGGTTTAGAATACACCCCCAGTAAAATCAGTTTGGGCTGACCGTTTGCCAGTTTTTCGCCGGAATCCAGAAATACGCCAATTTCACCAATTGCGTATTCAAGGGGCGCCTCGAATTTGGCCGCCACTTTCAGGCTGCTACTTTCACCATCGGTGTAGTCCGAGTCGGCAATTTCCACCAGCTCTTTTTGAGCGCGCAATGTGGTTTGATTTTTTGACGGGGTGTAGCTTGCATCCCCAAAGGCCATGTGGCTGATCTGGCCTCTAAAACCTCTGGACCGTGCGGACAACAGCGCGTCTAGCCCCACCTGAGTAAATTGCAAGGTTAATGCTGACATTAAGTCACTCCTTGTAAATGAAAAGATTGAATATTCAGAGCTTGAAACCCTGTAAACAGCGCCAACTCGCAGGCCGTCGGGTCAGGTGTTATACCCGAACTTTCAGCCGTAATATCAGTGCTGTTCAATGAGTGAAGCAGTGCACAGGATGTGATCCCACCTTCAGTTTTATCTGGCGTAAGGCCTTCACCTTGTACACGCCAGCGCTGACAATTGAGTAAATGTCCTGCCGCTGTGGTTGCCACTAAGCCCAGTGTCGGATCCGGTGTAATACCCAAACCTGTTACTTCATGACCAATCAGATTAAGCGGCGATTGCACAGCACCAAAAGGTGCCACAGACTCGCTCAGTGCAATGCCCAGCTGTAAATCAACGTGTATGGCACCGCGCTTAACCGCATTGATCACCCGGCGAATTTTTTTCAACATCTGGGGTGTCAGCAGTCCTTGCTGTTGGCCATCCAAATTCTGATTCACCAGCGCCCATACTTGCACTGTGCCGGGCTGCATTGCCGCTTGCAAAGAGGTGTCCGCTCCTTCGGACTGCCACCATTCCCTGATCTCAGTAGCAATGTTTAAACTGTCGAGTGCTTTTTGCAGCGCGTAGGGCGTACCTTTATATTGGTGGACTGTAAACGCATCGCGGATCACCTGGCGCTTGAGTGTTTCTGACCAGGCTTCGTCCCACTCATCCACAGACATAGACCATGCCAACCAGGGCAATAACGGCGTGGGGCAGAGCATAGGATCCCACAGTGCGCGTAACAACAGCCGGATATCCTGCAAAATACAAGCATCCTGCACACTCCGGCGCAGCGCCTGCTCATCCGGGGCATCACCCAGATTGGATATGTTTAATGCCCGGGCAAGAGCAGTGAGTTTTGTCACCGGGCAAAGGGTGCTATCCCAAACCACAGTGAGCAGCTGATTGATATCCGCACCAAAAAAAGCACTGTCGGTCATCGCATCCAGCTGCCACTGAGTTGCAAGGCGCTGTCGTTCAGCCTGGGTTCTGTTACTGATATCCAGAGTATCAAGCAGTAATGCTCTTACTTTGCCTGGTTTTGTCATTTGTTGGGCAAGGGCACGGCTCAGCGCTGATGCGCTACCTGGTAATAAATCATTCATCTTTCACCACCACAATCACCTGTGCGTATTCGCACCGGGCTGACTGCACATCCGTGACGGATACATTGCTTGCAGGAGACAGCAAATTCACCTCCTCTACCCCTTCGCGATGCAGCGCAGCAAACAATCCGGCCCGGGTCACTTTTTTCCCAAGCGCCTGACGGCTCACCAGATAATCTTGTAATGCGATCTCGGCAGCCTGTAGAATTGCGTTAGCAGACGGCCCAGGTAATACCACCAGCTCCGCCTTAACGGTAAACGGCACGATTTCAGCGGCATGAACGGTGACCCGATCGCCCAGGGGTCGCACTTGTGACACCCCCAGGTGCTCCCATCCCTGGGCAGCAAAATGTTTACCCACTTTATCAAGCAATGCCTGAGACGGCGTGCCATCTCCTTCAGTGCTGAGAATGGTCAAGGCAACGTCACAGGGGGTCGGGCTGGATATAGTGACATCACGAATGCTCGTATCGAGCGATAGAGTATGAAAGGTATAAGCCGAGGCACTGCCTGCGGTATTCAAACCATCAAAAGCCAGCTGAATACGCTGGCGAAACCGGCTATCACTCTCAGCGTCGCCACGCAAAAGGTTATATCGCGAAGCGATGGCATCCAGGTCTGCACCACTGGCCGTTGCCAGCATCACACCCCGAACCGCATCGTTTGTTTGTTGCGTATACAGGACCTGCTGATAGGCCAGTGTTTGCAACAAGGCGGTCAACGGGTCACTTTCAAGTGCCAAAGCATCATTGTATTGAGGATGAGCGGTTAAAAAACGCTGTTTGATCTCCTTAAACTGTTGCTCGAAATCCACATCCTGTAACAGCTCAGGTAAAGGCACCCGGGACAGGTCTGGTGTCGCAAATTGGCTCATCTCATCCTCTGTCATACAAAATTAAGTTATAAAAAAACCCGACTGATACTGCATCAGGCAGAATCGCATCGGGTTTATCACGGGAAGTACGTTTTAATCTTTTGTTAGCTTTCTCAAGCTTAGGTGTATCTTACTGATTTTTAGTGATTAAAAACGGTCAACTTTGACCGGTTTAAAATCGACACAGTAAGCCCTCTCCGGTTCAGGCATAAAAAAACCACCGCTCATTATTCTGAGCCGGTGGTTTTTAACTTGCGGAATCTTACTGCTTCGTAACAGCTGTCTTTATCTCTTGACTCAACTTTCTCAAGCTTAGGTGTACCTTACTGATTTTTAGTGATTAAAAACGGTCAACTTTGACCGGTTTAAACTCGACACAGTAAACCCACCAGGTTCAGACATAAAAAAACCACCGCTCATCATTCTGAGCCGGTGGTTTTTAACCTGCGGGATCTTGCTGTTCTCAAACAGCTTACTGTATCTCTTGACTTAACTTTCTCAAGCTTAGGTGTATCTTACTGATTTTTAGCAATTAAAAACGGTCAACTTTGACCGGTTTAAACTCGACACAGTAAACCCGCCAGGTTCAGACATAAAAAAACCACCGCTCATCATTCTGAGCCGGTGGTTTTTAACTTGCGGAATCTTGCTGTTCTCTGACAGCTTGCTGTATCTCTTGATTTAGCTTTCTCAAGCTTAGGTGTATCTTACTGATTTAAAGGGAAGAAAACCGGTCAATTCTGACCGGATTGGACTTTTCCCACCTTTTTATGCAAATAAAAAAGGTTTATACCAATCCGCATAATTAAGTAGCCAATCTTGAGACGAGTAAATCTCGGCGATAACGAGGCAAAAATTTTGCTATTTAGTTATTCTAAATGAGAAATTTTTAACACTGTTATCGGCAGATTTAATCTCTCACATTGGTTATGTATTAATGCGGATTGGTATTACAGCTCAGCTTTGAAAGAAAATGCGTCCAGCGCGTCGATGGATGCCAGATCCGCCACCTGTAACTCCGCCTCATCACTTCTCTGACGCAGCGCTTCACGCTTTTCCAACTCTGCCTTATAAGCAGCGTTTACCTCTGTTATTTCTACCTCTGAGCCACCCAGGTGCGCGAGCTGCACTCGCTCATTCGCTTTAGTGACACGCCACAGCTGCGCTTCCAGACAATCATACACAGCACGTTTAATCTCGCCGATCAACTCTATCTTGCGTGAAGCAATGGCATCTCCACTAAGGTGCGGCGGCTGGTAACCTGCAATAAAGTTGGCCGCAGACTCATCATTCCAGGCTTCGCCCGTCTGCGGATGCACCAGCCAGTAATTTCCTTCAATTTTCATGCCTTTATCGGCAAAATATTCGCAACTCATGATCTCTCCTTAAAATGCGCGACAGGTACGGCCAAGGCCGTGATAATTGTGCATATAATATTCATTAAGCAATCCGCTATGACTGTAAGGATTGATACAGTTAATCGCACCAGCGACATAGCCCGCATCATAGCCCTGGGTTTCCGCTCTGGAGCGGTAAGAATACATGCCCAACAACTCCCCACTCATACTTTCTAATGCAACGGTGACTTCCCCCTCTGCGTTCGTCATACCAGTGGAGCTAGGTGCTCTGGAAGGTTCAGAGTTACTCATAAAGAAGAAATTAATCGGTTCTAATCGCCGCTCAGACGTAAATCGATAGTGAGCACTGTATTTTGTTCCTCCCATCTGTACTGTGTTATTAAACACACCAAAATAGCCATAAAAACTTGCTGCATTATTGCTTAGCCTTTGCTCACCTCCTCCATAGCGCCTGCGTCCCATAGGCTGGGCAACGCTGTGATAGATGAAACACACCGTTGTAAAGTCACCCGCATCCACATACGCCTGCAACTCAGCCTGATTTGCGATAGCGGTGTTGGTGATGACATTACCATCGTGATACTTTTCAATGAGCAGCGATGTGCTTTCATCTACCATGACCAGACAATGCTTTTGATTGTCATACAACACAGCAACATCAGAATAGCTATGACTGGTGTTCGTCATTACGCCGTACTGATCTGTCGCATTCAGATTCTGCTTCGGCTTAGTCATCGACGTAAAGCCCTGAGTGCGAACATAAACCCCGCCATAATTCGCAACACCGCTGGTTTGTGAGTCCTGCGTGCTATACACAATGTCATATTCAATATCTGCCGGGTTATCTTTGCTACCCAATGGCAAATACGCACTGGCACCATACACGTAAATCTGGCTGGCAGGGTTTTGTGCAAATGCGCTTGTGTAGGTAAAACTGGTGTGCTTGGTTGTCTTTCCTGAGCCATCTGCGTTAAGTGACAAATATTCCAGCCGGCAACTTTCGATAGTATTGTTGTGCGTCGTACTTGGTCTGACCAAATAGGTTTGTCCTGTATGGTCGTAAATTGCAAATACTGCCGATGACCTGGCGTTATTGGAAGAAGCTGCAGGAACATCTAGATACTTCATGCCAAACAAAGGTCTAACTTGGTTAGTAAACGTTCGGCCCTGCAATGCCTCAACCCGCGCCAGACTCGGAGCCATTGCATCCAGCTGATCCAGTTTTGCCGCTTTGCCTTCAAGCGCGGTGCCATTGTCATTGAGTGTCTGTGCTGCCTGTTGCAGGCTGGTTTGGCCCACCTGAGCTGCCTGTTGCAGCGCCGTGGTAGCATTCTCTATATGTGATTCAGCCACGGCCACAACAGCCTGTTCCAGTTTTTCGTTGTCGGCCAGTTTGGTGATTGCATTACTGACCAGCGCCTGCTCTTCGGCACTAAGCGGTTGCTCACCTTGCATGTCGGCGACCAGTTTGTCGACCATGACCTGCACGGCAGTTTGTATACTTGCCATAAATTCCTCGTTGAATGATTTAGAAAGTAAATGAAGGGGCCTGCACTAAAGCGCAAGCAGGGGTTCGCCTAATAGCTGGTTCAGGCGGCTGCGACGCAGCTTCTCCTGCACCGCAAGATACTGTTGCTGTTGAACGTGTTGTTGCTGAAATAACTGCGTGTCTACTGCCGTCAGGGCATTAGCCAGCCGCAATACATCTTGTTGCAGCAAATTGTCCGGATGCGGCAGAGGCAGTGAAAAATGCGGGGTTTGTGGATTGTGCATACCACCTCCTTAGATAGAAAATGCCCGTAAAGCGCGCACTCGGGGGCGCTCCGTATGGCTGCCAGAAAGCAGTAATTTTACCCTTGCACTGCGCTCGGTCAGGCTATCCAGCTGGTAATGACACAACTGCCAGCCTTCATCCGCGGCCTGTGTCGATTTCAGCGGCACTTCAAGCCAGCTATCCCCCTGCTCAATCAGTACCGTGACTTTCGCAACGCCCGGCAGCTGGGCTTCAAAGCTCACTTTAAGACTGCCATCCACCTCACAGGGGATCGCCCGAGTCACGTAGTCGGCCTGCTCCGCCACTGTGCCCAGTGCAGCCTGAACGCTTTCAAACAATACCGGAGACTGGGTCGCGGTACCGGTCAGCCTGGCACTGACATTGATTGTTTCTGTGGCTTTGTTAGCTAGCCGGACGGACTGTAATTCCTGTAAGCTGAACGTGCCTGTGCTTTCGCCTGAAAACTCAAATTGTAGCTGAGTGTCACTTCCCGGGCGCTCTGCAACAGCCAGCGCAAGCAAGTCTGTGTGGCCATCCAGCGCCACCTCGCCCAAAGCCACCTGACTTTCTGTTTGCGTAAAGCGGGCGGCTTTAAGACGAAACGCCAGATCGCGGTTCTGGTGCGGTGTCCAGGTTGACGCATTACTTGAAGACAGCAACACACCGACCTGATAAGGCTGGCTAGTTACCCATCCACTGTCGCTGTCAAACTTGCCCAGTTCAGCAATCGCCACTTCATGCTCGTCACCATCCGTGAGCACTACTATCGCGTATTCTTCACCGGCATTAAGCGACACCGGGGTAAATTCAAACAAGGTTGGTTCACCCCCAAGTTTAATATCGCCTTGCTCTAATGTGGCCTCAGCCAACACCGTCTGGTTGGGGATCCCCAGTTCGGTTTCGCGGATCTGCACGCGAACCACTTCCTTTCCTGTCTTTTTAAACCATAACTCAACGGCGGCTATAAAGCGGCGCTCTGGCAAGGTAAAGGTTTGTGCTAATGGGTCATAACGCACCGTCACAATTGAATTGATACGGCGTACCGTTTCGCTACGAATAGTGGCATTGCCGGTATAACGCGCCTGCCCCATCGAGTCTTTCGCACCGATGAAACGCACATCTTTACTGCCCACCGGCACATTGTCTGGGATCAAAAAACGGCCACGTATCTGGCCGTTGCTGTCTGCCTTGATCATTAAACCTCCTGAGCCTGGACACTGATCCCATCAAAGGTCACCCGCTCCAGGGTTTCCTGCGGACCAAATCCGGATATAGTAAAGTTCACCCAACGTGAACGCATGAATTGAGCCTGACGCGTGGTGCGGCTCAGCACCTGAGTGCTGGTGCGTGTGCGCGTTAACCTGCGCAACCCCCGGCCGATATCAAAACGTCGGGTGATGGGGCTGGTCCAGCTGCGGCTTGTCTGGGTCCAGTGGTCGACACTGGGTGTCAAACGCACCGTGGCAGGAATAGGTTCAACTGCCTGATAGGGGTTGACCTTCATGCTGCCAGTTTGTTTCGTTTGCGCCAGCACGTCTTCAAGTTCATAAGGCAAAGTCAGCACATTACCGCTTGGCAAAGGCAGTTCAATGATATCCGCGCTCAGGGGTAAAATAAGCTCACCATCGACAATCGCTGCCGTTTGTTCAATGCCGGCATCACGCATATCATCATCAATGAAAGGGTCGACAAATACGCCGAACTTGCTGGCAGATTCCTCACTGTTGGCGTCATTACGCAACCGCTCAATCGCCAGCAACTGATATAAGTCACTGATCTGAGACTGCATTTGTTCCAGCTCAGACATAGACACCGCCCTGACCGCAAGGTTTTCAATCTCCGGTGCCTGATCGGTAAACCAGCTCTGACTCACCTGCGCCAGTGGCAGATGATTGGCCGGCACTTTTGGCGCAACGGGCAGCTGATGTGCCGGTTGTCCTTTAATGCGCTTAAGCTGACCAAAGCGGTCCAGCACCACAAGATCAATGCGTGGCCGATACCACTGATAGTCCACAGTGATCAGAGCATTCTCAACCAGCTCTCCCTGTGGCTGCTGCTTTTGCAGGGTAAAACCGAACTCATCATGTTCAATTGCCACCTGAGTACGAAAGCGGTATCGCACCTCAAACTGGCTGCCAGGGGCTGGTTCTGCACCACTGAGCTGCCAGCTGATGTGATTCCGTAAGAAGAGGAAATCAACGCCGGCAACAAAGGTCGTCTCTCCCTGCGTGACACTCAGGATCTCCAGTACTGACTCATCCGGAAGCAGATCCTCTCCACCTGCCAGTTGAGCCCGCGTCAATATCGCGCTTTTTTCTATGCTGACATTCACTTCTTCTACGGCTTTAACCGGAAAGAAGTCCAGGTCAACCCGCATACTGCGTGCGCCATCGTCTGATGCCGGAACACTGATAAACGCCTTGGGCTCTTCTCTGACCGTGCCAATATCCGGGTCCCAGTCAAAGGCAGTGCTGCGCGCAGTATCAAAGGCCACTTCATATCCCTGAATATGCGCCTTCCCCTCTTGCAGGCTAAAGACCTGCTGATCGGCTTCGCGGTCACGATAACTCAGCGCCATCCCTTCAACGACATAGCTGCCGCCGTTGGCTTCACGGTCATAACGGGCCAGTGCCTGAGTCACCGCATCCAGCTGAGGTGGTGCTTGCTTGATGATCAGCACACCATCTTCAATACGGTGTACAGGATAAAACGCATCGTCCTCGGCCAGCGCGTCCTCTCGCAGTCCCCACTGACAATGCTGCTGCAATCTGGCAGCGCCGGGCTCATCATAATTGAGGGCATTGACGGCCGGATCTCTAAGCGAAGGATCTTCAGTTTCCGTTACAACGCTGTGGGTGAGCCAGACTCCAATGTCCACACCACCTTGCAGCGCAATAGTAAATTTGGCTGCGGCTATGTCCCTGATATGACCGTCCAGATATACCTGGGCTGTGCTCAGCTGAACCTCTCCCGACACAGCGTCTATCACGACATCATCGCCGGACACCAAATCACCATCTTTGAGCAAGACGTCGGCAATCCCTTTAACCTGGTGGCGAACCTGCGATTGTAAATCGTTTAGTTCCCGGCTTTGCAAACCACGCCCGGAACGAAACAGCAGCCGCTCATAGCCATTGGCTTTATCATAATTGTGATAATAATCCTGTAGCATGGGCTCTCCTAAAAACTCATCACAAATTCAAAACTTTCCCGAACGCCTGGTTCTCTAACCAAAGGCGCCCGGTGATCCAACAGCAACAAAGTCCCCGTTGATGCGACTTGCTCTGGCGGTACATAGACCTGTCCCGCTGCCACATCGGCTGTGAAGGTTGTGCCTGAAAAAATCCCCAGTTCACGAATGGTTTCGCCCTGCGCATCTTCAAAATCAAAAACAAACTGACAATAAACATGACGCGTAGGCTCAGCGCTGTAGCGATAACGCGCCCCCTGCACATCGATATCGCCTTGCTCATCCGGCTCACAAAAGCCCTGGAATTTCACTTTGCGATACCCTAAGGGATCGGCCAGTTGCGTGGCACTAATGGGTTCAGATGGGGGCGTTTGCCAGTTGCCATCACCGCGGCCCCAGGCCAGATAAAGGGAGGTTTGGGCCACACTGCGCGCAAGCAGGGTCCGCCCGTTAAAGGTGAAAATAGACAATGTAACTCCTTGTTTAGTGGTTAAGTAAGTGAGTAATGGCACTGCACAAGCTGAGGTGTCTGACTGTCAGACCAACTCACTATTGACCAGCTTGCTTGCCAGAGTCCGGGTTGGGTTTGGATATGACTAACAATGGCACGTTGATGCGAAATACCAGACTGAAGGTGGCTTGCAGACGGTTCACTGAGCACCAGCGTACCCAGCTGGTGATTGTGGACCTGACCCCACAGTTGGCCTCGCTTGCGCAACACCTTGCTCCCGCTCTGCGCAGACAGTTCCGTTCGTCCGCGGTGCGTACGCTGGCGAGACAGCCTCACTTGCTTGCCATCTTGCAAGGTATAACGAAAACCAGACTGATCACTGAGCAAGTCGCCGAACTGTCCCGACGAAAGCGCTAGTTCGCGAATATCAAGCTGATAAGTGATCCGGACCAGCTCGCTGCGGGCCGGTGCACTTAGCTCACTCAGCTGTGCCAGCCGATTGAGTTGCCACTCACCTGGTACACTATCAAGATGCAACTGATAACGATAAAAGTGCCGAGGTGATCCAGACTCCTCAATGTGCAATAAGGGTTCCCCGAGCCAGCCGACAGCCATCGCCAGACTCGCCCGCGTACCTCGGATCCGCTGCCAGCTCAGCCCCTGCAACAACACCTGATCCAGGTTGTCCAGATACGGCTCCAATGGATCCAAACCATATTCCCAAACCAGCCAGGGCAACAAGTTAGGGTTGGGGTGAGACTTAAAGCCCCTCAGCAACGAAATACTTGCTTCCAGTGTTTGAGTGAGCTGCCCGTGCTGATCTAACGCCCGTTGTAGTGGAGTGTGATTGGGTGGTACTAAAGGTGTATTCGGGGTTAAGTTTTCAGACATAAACTTACCTGCTTCAGCTGAACATATTGATTTGCCGCCACTTCGACCAAAGAAGCAGGGGTATGGATTTCAACATGCTTGACGCCTGCAACATGTAACTGAGCACTGAGCCAACTGGGTGTCATCACCGTGCCCAGCGACAGCTCTGTCTGCCATGCAGCACGCAGCTTGGCTTCCAGCTGTTCAAACACCCGTAAAGGTGTATTTGAATTGAGGTAAATATCAGCGTGGACATCCACCTCAATGGCCTCTGCCAGCTCTACGTCCACTGTATCAGTCAGTACTTTGACTTCATCACTGAGTACATAGCTGCGTACTTGCTGTAATGCCGCTGTCGGCTCCTGGTCCGCATGAAATAACACCGCCACGCGTACCTTACCGGACTCGGGACTGTCTACTTCCACATCACGGATCGCACTGGGCGCGGCAGTCAGTGCCGCATTGCGATAATGATCTTTACTGCCCGCCGTACTGGATGCCAGGGTCTTTTGCCGGATCCGTTGACGGAACCCGCTGTCTGCTTCACTGGCTGCCCGCAGGACACCGTAAAACAGCCCAAGTTGGTCCAGATCAGCATCCTGCGCTGTTGCCAGTAAGTTAGACTGTACGGCTTCATTAATACGCTGCCGTAGTAACAGCTCGCGGTAACTTTCGACCTGCAAGCATACCGATAACGGATCGCTTTGCAGGGCCAGTGCGTCAGTATACTGCGGCGCAAGGGCTTTAAACCGCGCCACACGCGCCTGATAAATGTCTTCAAATTCAATAGATTCTAAAATATCGGGCGCAGGGAGCGCCGTAAAATCGAAAAGGTCGGTCATGGAAGGCCTCAAGGAGAGTGTACTGGCAGCGCCAGAGGCTGCCTTTGAAGTAGTTCAAAGCGGCAATGATTAGGGTGCCAAAATCTCAGACACACCTTTAGCACGGCTTTGAATGTCAGATAAAACCACCTCAGTCCCTTTTTGTTGATAGGGGAAATACAGGGCACCAGAATCAACCTGTTCACTGATTGTACCAATAAGGTCAGTGCAGTCTTGCGCCGAGGCTTTAATATCATCCAGAGAGGTTGCACTGGCAATCGAAGATACTAGCTTGGAAAACTCCACCAGTAACAGGTGCGCCGTATCTGAGGTAGTGCCTAACAGTGACTCATTGTCACCTACTTGCAGGGTGATTTGACCTCGCTTGACCTGCTTATCCAGGCTTGCCTGCATTACCAACTCTGCTTCTGGGGTTGGAAATTGTTCCATTTCAATACTCCTATACTTTGATATGCGGATAGTTAACAACGCGGTCTACAGCAAACGTGGCATAACCAAATTGAGTTATGTTTTGCAAAGGCCGGGGATCAGATATTTGCGTACTATTGCTGTTTATAAATCTTACAAACAACACTGAGTAAGGGTGCAAACCTGAAATAGAGATACAAGGAATAGTAAGCATTCTCGGCGTAGCATCCCAATAGCCAGTTTTAAGTAAAACACTTCCTTGTTCGTCAAGCATTTGATTTATTTGCTCACTGGTTGCTTTTTCATTCGCTAGCACAAACTGCATCTGCGTAACGCTCCAGTCCTGATCATATTGAACGGGTTTTTCATAATAGCCCGGTTCTTTCATGTAGGAATTGGTAAAGTGTACTCTTGTCAGAGAGCCGACACTGGGGTATTGGTAACAACCAGTGGTAACAGGCACTTTCTTCCATTTGGAGATATACTCCTGACCTTCCTCAGCTTGTATTTCCAGCGAGCTCTTTGAGTGAACAAGCCGATCATAATAATTGATACGTGTATCTGAATGACTTGCTGCCAGGTTTGCGATGGCCTGATCCATACGTGCCTCTGCGCTGGCGACTGTGGCGTTTATCGCAGACATTTTTCCGGTGACGGTTTGAGTCAGCGTATTGTTTGATGCCACCAGCTCTCCATTGGTTTGCTGCAACGCTGCGATACGCTGATCCAGCGACATAGTTTGTGAATTACTCATAGTTACACTCCTAGTTCGAGTAAACGTTCGTTAAATTGAATTTGTCTGTGGTTTGACTGCAACTGGGCAATGACCATACTGGTTTGCGCCTCTGTCATGGCCACAAATTCGGGGGTGTGAAACAGCTTCAGATCCCCGCTGGTATTCACAGTCAGATGCTCATACGGCACCGCCGTTAATGTCAGGTCAAAGCCCTGTACCACGCGGGCAACCGGGGTTTGATAAAACAATACATGCTCCGGATGCGACCAGATGGCAAACAAGGTTTTCTGTGCATCATCGGAATGATCATTCAGATAAAAGCCCACTTCGCGGACGGCATATTGTGTGTCGTCGGTAAATATACCGGACAAATGAAACTGGCCATCACCCACCACCCGGCCGTCACTGACCTGGACATTGTTTCGTTCATTTTGCAGCCGCGTCTGGGTGCGATTAGGCACATAGCCTGTGTCACCGACGCCAATGCGCCCGATCTCTAATTGAATGCCATGGGTCTGTGCATTCACGGCGGCGTTGATCCCCGCCTGGGTAATAATTGGTGTATAGATACTCATAGCTTGCCTAAACGGTTGTCATCGCGACCTGTTGCAGCTGCGTAATTACCATGCCGCCAGCCGCCCACACCCCACTATTCAGTTGCATGTGTGCGGACTGACGTAAACAGGGTGTAGACACCGACAAAGACTGTGCAGCCCCTGACAGGTATGTTGATGAAGTTGAAAAAGTAAAATCGTAGTGTTGGTGCCATCGACCAGTCTGAGCACTGACAGCATCCGAGCCCGCGGCCATAGCCAGATTGTTCTGTAGCATCACCCCAACACTAAATTGGATCTGGCTGCGGCATGGCTTAGTCGCTGCCACGCTTTGCCACAGCTGTGCCTGAAGTTTTGGGGTCAGTAATGTGCTGCCTTGTGGATCCAGGTTTTCATGGGCCAGTGCCAGTAACTCAGCGCTATGAGGTACACCACCGGTTTGCCACCACTCAGTCAGTTCCACACTGGCGTTCAGGCTGTGCAGAGACTGCTTGATTGCCCCGACGGTACCTTTAATTCTGTGATTCGGTACACTGGCAGCAATCACCTGGCGCTGAACCTGCTCGGGCCAGAGACTGTCCCAGCTGTCCACGCTTAATCCATCAGCCAACCAGGGCAGAAAATGTGCCGGACAGCGCCACGGATCCCACAGTTGCGAGAGTGACACGGGCAGCTGTGCAATGCGACTGCCTGCGTTATCCAGCGCACGTTCAAACTGACTCGCCTGACAGGGTAACAGTGACTCAGACATGCTCGCCTCCAATGTCGACTGCTATCGAAGTACAGTATGCTGCTTCATCCTGCCCCACCGTGATATCCCACTGTGGTTCGAGTAACTCAACCCGCTGCACCCCCTCACGATGCAATACCGCATACAGGGCTGACAGGGAAATATCATGGCCGAGCTTACGGTGTTCACTGAGCCAGTCTGAGGTGGTGTCAATCGCCAGCTGTTTTATTGCATTGCTGTCCATCCCTGGATACACATACAAGCGCGCGTTGATGCTGAAACGGCGTATCAAAGCAGGTTTCACCCTGACTCTGTCCGTCAGCGGACGGATCTCATCCTGGCTAAGATACGTCTGGACTGTATTCAGTAAAGTGTCTGATGCCAGGCCCGAGCCCTCTTCACTGAGGATGGTCACTGCCACATCACCCGGCATCGGCTCGCTCAATCCTGCATTTGATGTACAGTTAAGTACAAACGCGCTTGTCGCAGTGCCATCAACCACAGTTGCGCGCTCGAATTCAGGTGCGGATACATACACATCCCGCACCTTCGGTGAGGCTTTCATAGCATGAAACACATAGGCGCCCGCGGGTCCCGCGGTACTGAATCCTTCCAGTGCCAGGCGAATGCGTTCACGATAGCGCTCATCACTTTCATACTGCGCTGGCACAGGAGGGATCACGGTGTCACTACCCGGTGCGAGCTCGGCACGTTCAACACCAAAGCGCGCCCCCAGATAATCCAGCTCACTGCTGCTGGCTTTGGCCAGTAAAACAGCTTCGGCCGCCTCATTAATGCGTTGCCGCAACAGCATTTCCCGATAGGCAAAGGCCTCTATGAGCTTAATGGCGGGATCACTGGCATAATCCAGCCCTTCCCCGTCATAGCGCTGTGAAAACTCCGCCACAATCGCGGTTTTTATCTCATCAAAGCTCAGCGGCTCAATCAGCTTCGGCGTAGGTAAGCGTGCCATATCTATGGCACTAAAATTGGTCAGAGACATAGCAGCTCCTGATATTACAAGTTTTGAAGTTAAAGTAGAGGGCAGCGCAAGAATGCGGCGGGCGGGCGAGAATTACAGCAGATTGTTAACGCCATTGGCGCGTTCAATGATCTCCTGTTTTACAGTATCCAGCCCTTTGCTCTGATATGGGAAAGTCAGCTCACCCGTTGCCACCTGGCCTTCAATATCACCAATGGTGGCTTTCAGTGAAGTCACTGACGCTTTCACGTCTTCCAGGTTGTCTGCTTCTGACAGTTTGTTGACAAAGCCACTGAGTTCATTGAGTAATAAGTGTGTCGTGTCCGACGTTGTACCAAGCAAGGACTGGCTGTCTGCCACTTGCTGTTCTACGTCACTGCGAACCTGAATACGGTTTATCATCTGTTGCTCTGTATCACTCAGCTCAATGGAATACTCACTATGTTGTCCGAAGTTTTCCTCCACAAACTGCGCAACTACGGCAGGTGGGGTAAATGGGTCAAAGAATTGTTCTGCTATTTGATTATTGACGATAAGTTTTGCCATGTTGTACTCCTAAGGTAAAGTTGGGGTTGGTTGATGTTCATAAGCCGACACTGCACTGTCACCCAAGTATGGGAACTGGCCCCAGGCGCTAGCAATTGGAACATTGCCAGTGACTACCGCAGGTAATGCCACCTGGATCACCGTTGTTTCAGACAAATCAAGGTGCGTACCATTGATGTAAGGGTAGCAATGTGTGTACAGGTTACGATTACTATGGCCTATCCCACCGCCGCACACCTTAGCAGGCGCATTTGCTTCTAAACCGCTACACCAAAACCCGGTTGGCACGACACCACGAATGTGTTTTACAACCGCTGCACACGTCATGAAGGTAGGGCGACGCACGTACTGATACATCATGTATGATTGCGCTTTCTCGGTATTGCCCTGCGCATTGGTGATGTTACGGTAAGGGAGAAATTCAAGCTCCCAAATATTAAAGTTCTTGGCAAAATACTTCGTATCTGAGCCAATTGCGCGTAAAAACTCACGCGCAAGCTCGCTTCTGGCGTTTACTTCAACCCCGGTTTCAACGGTCTCAACCAACCGGGCTTGTTTCAAAATCCCTGCCCCCCAGTCCTTTGGAAATGAGCCATCTGTATTCGGAACAAGGGCCTGGTTCTTCGTCACTCGAAAATGCGACTGAGATTCCGTATACGAACTCAGCTTTGCATCCACTTTTGCAAGGTGCTGATCTGTCTTGCTCTGTGAAGCACTAATAGCCGCACTGAGCGCGCTATCAATACTCTGAATTTTGTTGTCTACCGTGCTGGTCAGGGCTTCTGAGGCTTCAACCAGGCTGGCAATATCGTGTTCTAATGCCATAGTTTTCTCCGTTTAAATTTGAGTTAAAAAGTATCTAAATTGAAGTTCTTGGGAACTGCGCTTTGATCGCGTTACGTGCGCCCAGCCAGTGCTCACGGGCCTTGCCAGCCTGCGGGCTGTGTTCACCATACTCGGCGCACGCCGCCAGAAACTGAAAAGCCAGGCCGTCACTGTGCTGTTGATAAGCCTGCACACGGGCGGCATCAACGTGCGCCTGATGTTGTAGTGCTTTGGCTTGTTTGAGTAATTTTATGGCCTCTTCGGCCAGTTGTTGTGCCCGCTCAGGAGCCGTGCTGTATTGCGTCATCGTAGTGCCTCCTTGTTTATTCTGTCCTGGTGCCTAAAGCACCCCGTTGTCCATCAGTGCAAACTTGAGTTTCAAATGTCGATGCATATTACCGATTTGTGCTGAGCCCATTTTGGCCAGCTCAGGGGCCACCAAAATATTGAGCTCAACCCCCTGATCGATCACGGTGATTGAGTCTGATGGCACGCCTGTCAGGGTCAGGTCAAACGCCAGTAACAACTCAACGTCATTAGACTTATAAGCAATTGACTCGGTTGGGGAAGAATACACAGCGAACAACACGTGCTGTATTTGTCCATCGACTTCTTCTTCGGTGTAAAAACCAATTTCATTGACGAAAAAGCCTTCTCCCGCTATCGGCTCAGCATCACGCACCGTCAGGTGTAGCTGTTTGCCATCGGCGAGTGTTTTGGCACTGGCCAGTTCCAGTTTGTACTTCTCATCCTGCAGACGAGTGATCCCCTCATGGGGCTGATAACTGCCGCTGCCCAGGCCCACTTTACTGATTTTGGCTTTGAAGCCGCCCTGTTGCGCTCTGAACAGCGCCGACAAGCCCGCAGAAGTGATCACGGGCTGTAGTAAAATACTCATAGTTAGAAACTCCTTTATGCAGGTGCGCCAAGTGTGCCGTAGCAACGCACGGCACTCACCCGACGGCGACTGATATGCATCACCGCCGCGGCGCAACTGACACTGTTAATAAATTCATCGGGAATACGCTGATCCGACAGACCTCTGAAACGAACAACCTGCACAGGTCGACGTGTCATGCAAAACGCCTGACGTAAACTGCACTGCGAGATCCGGTGACGCAGTTTATCTACTCCAGCACGGTGTCTGAGTACCTGATAACGCTTATCAGATAGAGAGGCAGCCACAGACAGACTCACCTGGCTGTCACGCTGTTTGGCTTTGTCGCCAATACAGGGCTCAACCGCACCATATAAGCGCTTATGTGTGATCGGATGAACGATCGCCCCCACCGCCGCAGCGCTCGCCATTTTCATCCCCACCAGGAAATCAAAGTGCGCCTTTTGTGGCTTAGTCTGGTTTGTCACCCGATGGATAGCATCGTAAAGGTTTTGATCCAGCTTGACGGCCCGACTGGTGTAAGGCAGCGCATTAGCCCAGGCGATAAAAACGAAGGTATGCGGCTCCTTGCTTAAATAAGGGGCCAGATAAACATCATCGGTATCTTCAAACCACTCAAAAAACTCCAGCTCCAGACCCAATGCAGACAATGCGCGTTTCACTGAGCCGACGGTTCCCTTGTGTTTGTGGATCGGAACTGAGCGAGCGATCAACGCCCGTTTGGCCTCGCTCGGCCAGTTTTCATCCCATTCGTCCACCGACAGGGCCCAGGCCAGCCAGGGCAGCAGAGACTCCGGACACGTTTGCGGATCCCAGAGTTTGGCCACGAGCTCAGGCGCGACGCCCCGCTCAGCATGGTGTGTTGCCGCACTCAGGCTGCGTTCTAACTCCGAGGCACCTAGCGGCAGTAAATCAGTACTGGCTGTCACGAAGACCTCCTAGAAAAAACTCAGTTGCAGCGACAAACTCATGGCCTGCGTATCTTCGGGCGTAATGTCATCCGAAGGTGACAATAATTTGATTTTGCGCACCCCGCCCTGATGTAACAGATCGATAATTGCAGAGTGCGGGATCTCTTTACCCAACCGAGTATGCGCCCGGTTAAAAGCATCCAGCGCAGTATCTATTACCAGTCTGACCTGCGACTCATTCACACCCGGGTTAAGATAAACGTGCGCTTCAACGGGCACACTGGTTGGCCGTGTGGCCGATACCTGAACCTGATCCGTCAATGGCCGAATATCCTCATGATTCAGATGGTCTGCCACTGCACTTTGTACCTCTGCCAGATCAGCACCTAAGTCGGTAAGCACTGTTACTTCAACCACGCCGGGTGTGCTTGATGCAACATGAACATCTCGTACCCGAGCGTCAGCAAGCAGAGACTGAAACTGATAAGCGCCTGTGGTACCTGCCATACTGTGGCTTTCTAAAGAAAGCGGAATACGCGCCCGATAACGCTCATCCTCTTCTGCGTCAGCCCGTGCAACACCAAACAACCCACCGAGATGATCAAGATCACTGCCTGAGGCGAAGGCCAGCATCACCGCTTGTGCAGCGTCATTCACCCTTTGTCTCAGGAGCAGTTCCCGATAGGCAGCAACCTCTAGCACTTTGATGGCAGGATCAGACGCCAAAAAGCTATGTCCAGGCAAACGTTCCGATATCGCCTCGACTAGCTCAGCGCGGATCTCTCCGTAGTTCAGTGTTTCTATCACCGCAGGTGGTGCAAGACGTGACAGATCTATCGCGGTATTCATAGGTCAATTCCTCAGGCAAAAACTGTCCGGCCCGAACAGCGCAGTTCAGGAAGATTCAGTATCAGTAAGTGTTTAGAAATGCGGTGACGGTACTTCACGATACGCGTGTTTGTATCGACCGTCCTGTTGGCTAACCGTTGTTGCGCTTAGCACTCAACAATGCGTCGAGTTTTTTATCTATTGAGTCAAGGCGCTTTTCAATGCGCTTCTGGTCCTCTTTGCGGATCTGCTTAAGATGTGCCAGCTCCTGCGAATTCGTGGTGATCCGCTTGTCCAGATCATTGAGATATAAAATGCCTGACACCAACAGTGCAATGGTGGTCAGGATATGAGCCAGATTCAGCTCCTTTTTCATTTGCCATTGGTCGGCTTGCATGGTTTGGCCACCTCCTCATTCATAGTTTCCCCCCAATTTAAGATTGCCACTGTCCACTGAGCATTTGTTGCGCCAGCTCCTCTGCGCGCTCAGGAACTTGTTTGGCCCAGCGGCTATCTAGCATTTCCAATGCTGCTCGCTCAAAATCGCCATGCTGCACTGCATCAAGCATGTTACTGAAACCCAGCAACCCTCGCACACCAAGGTTGAAGGCCATATTTGTCAGCACCGCCTGACGGGCTTCATTGCAGTGAGAGATATCAACACGACGCCGTACACCAGCCTGAGCATTGGCTACATCTTGTGCCAACAACTGCTCAGCTTCTTCTTCAGCTATGCCATTTTGTTCCAAATTTCTGCCATATCCTATGGTGAGTTTGCCAGCCGTGCAGTAATAAGGAAAACGCCGGAATCCCTCATGTTTTTTTATCTGCTCAACCGTATTCATAATTGTCATTGTGCTTCTCCTTATTGCTGACACAAGCTCTGAAGCAGACTGCGCTCAGCTTTAACCAGCCAAAACTCTAACGAGCGTTTTGAGTCGAAGCCCAGTGTTTTTGCAACCTGTGCTATGTCTCCCTCAACCAGATATTTGCCGCGCAGTGCACGGATACATTCAGGCCTTAACTGTGCAATCTGTTGTGTCAGTGCCTCTATTTCTTCAGGCACGCTCATCATATCACTGCTCACATAGCGGGCACTGGAGTCACCTATTCGTTCGGTCACCGCCTGGCGGCTGAACCCTTTGCCCAATTCTTTTGCACGCCAAAAGCGACCCCATCGTTTTAAAGCGGTGCGTAGCTGCTTAATGGTTGGTTGTGTCATCATCATTGATCTTTCCTATTACTTCTAAAATATCGAGTGAATAAACATCCTCGACCAGACCGACAACGTCGTTCCACCTAGGGCTGTATTCTTTATTTTCCCAGCGTCTCAGCGTGCGCTCTTCAACGCCATAATGTGCTGCTGACTCAGCCTGCGTATAACCTCTTAAGAGACGGGCAAACCTCAGGATATCAGCCCCCATAGGGATTCGTTTTTGCTGCATTAACCGCGGCTTTGCGTACATATATTGCTTCATCGTTTTCCTTATACTGTGAAGTCATTCATCAAACAAAACAGCGTCCCTTAAATGGCTAACACTATGCAGCACTCGGATGTGCCGGGCCGCCATGGTAAGCGGTTACAGACAACGGTGGTCACTGTTTATTTCTCTGGTCATTGAATTAAACTGGTGCGTATGTGGCCCAGGTTTACTGGCCACTGGCCCCATGTAACATCCGCTGTTCTGAATGTGCTGGCGCAGGGAATGAAGGAAAAGTGCGCTGATGCTAAAACTGCATCACATGTTTACAACTCCATGTCGTAGCTTTATCAAGCTTAGGGCTATAATACCTTTTTCATTGGCCTGAAACAGGTCAAAAATGCCCTAACAATTATAAAGTTAAAATTCTTATCTGAGTCTTACAGAAGCTAACTTGCGATTCATGACAAAAGTAAATCCGATTAACAATTGTAAATTATGAAAGGTTCTCCTACACAAAATTGTCCGTGTGTCAGACAAACATTGCCCCCGTGCACGGCATTCACTAAAATAACCACATCTAATTAAAGAGAAGCAAAATTCATGGCTCAATATATCTATACAATGTCGCGGGTGAGCAAAGTCGTTCCACCCAAACGCACAATCTTAAAAGATATTTCTCTGTGCTTTTTTCCAGGTGCCAAAATTGGTGTGCTTGGTCTAAATGGTGCAGGTAAATCAACCCTGCTACGTATCATGGCCGGGGTAGATACCGAGTTTGAAGGGGAAGCACGTCCGCAGCCAGGCACAAAAATTGGTTACCTGCCTCAGGAGCCAGTGCTGGATGAAAGCAAAACAGTGCGCGAAACCATTGAAGAAGCCGTGGGCGACGTAAAACGTGCACTGAGCCGTCTGGATGAAGTATACGCTGAGTATGCAATGGAAGACGCCGACTTCGACGCCCTTGCTAAAGAGCAAGGCGAACTCGAAGCCATCATTCAAGCACACGATGGTCATAACCTGGATAACGCGCTGGAGCGTGCTGCTGATGCGCTGCGCTTACCTGAGTGGGATGCCAAAATTGAGCACCTGTCGGGGGGTGAACGTCGCCGGGTTGCAATCTGTCGCCTGTTACTTGAAAAACCAGACATGCTGTTACTGGACGAGCCAACCAACCACCTGGATGCCGAATCAGTGGCCTGGTTAGAACGTTTCTTACATGACTACGAAGGCACTGTCGTTGCCATTACCCACGACCGTTACTTCCTTGATAATGTGGCGGGCTGGATCCTGGAACTAGACCGTGGCCACGGTATTCCGTGGGAAGGTAACTACTCTTCATGGCTGGAGCAAAAAGATGCCCGTCTGAAACAGGAAGAGAAATCAGAAAAAGCACGCCAGAAGTCTATCGAGAAAGAGCTTGAGTGGGTACGTTCAAACCCGAAAGGTCGTCAGGCAAAATCAAAAGCACGTATGGCACAGTTCAGCGAACTTCAGCAGTCTGATTACCAAAAACGTAACGAGACCAATGAACTGTTCATCCCACCAGGGCCTCGCCTGGGCGACCAGGTAATTGAAGTCAATAACCTGACCAAGAGCTTTGGTGATCGCGTCCTGATCGACAACTTAAGCTTCTCAGTACCTAAAGGTGCTATCGTCGGTATTATCGGCGCCAACGGCGCGGGTAAATCAACTCTGTTCAGAATGCTCAGTGGTCAACATCAACCGGACAGCGGCGACATTGTACTGGGTGAAACCGTAGAGCTGGCAACCGTTGAGCAGTTCCGCGACGACATGGACGGTAACAACACCGTATTCCAGGAAGTTTCTGATGGCCAGGACATCCTGAAAATTGGCAACTTTGAAGTGCCCAGCCGTGCTTATGTTGGCCGCTTTAACTTCAAAGGCAACGATCAGCAGAAATTTGTAAAGGAACTCTCTGGTGGTGAGCGCAACCGTTTACACCTGGCCAAGCTGCTTAAGGCCGGTGGTAACGTGATCCTGCTGGACGAACCAACCAACGACCTGGACGTGGAAACTCTGCGTGCACTGGAAAACGCGATTCTGGAATTCCCGGGCTGCGTTATGTGTATCTCGCACGACCGTTGGTTCCTTGACCGTATCGCAACTCATATTCTGGATTACCGCGACGAAGGTCAGGTGAACTTCTTCGATGGCAACTACACAGAATATGAAGAATGGCTGAAAAAGACCTATGGTGCTGAGGCCGCAGAACCCAAGCGCATCAAATATAAGAAAATTGGTTAATCGCCAATCATGCCAGATATGAGCCCTGATTTTCAGGGCTTTTTTATGCCTAGTCAGAACTGGAATGGATACCAATCTGCTCAACTAAGTGTGCAATTTTAAGGCGAGAAAATAGTGTCGTTAACCTGACAGAAGTGTTGCGGTTTAGGTACCTAGATAAGAAATTTTTATCGCCATTAGTGCCAGGTTTGCTTTTGCAAATTGAACAAGTACTCAGTGACATTGGTATTAGTGGAGACTGAGGCAAAAACTAGCTAAGCTATAGGTAAACAAGCTCAGAGAATACTGATGAAAGAACGTAGACGATTTTCACGCGTACTGTTTTCTAACCCGGCAGTATTGATGACGGCCAGCGGCGATTACAAGTGCGAAGTCATCGACCTGTCACTCAATGGCGCTTTAGTAACTTTACCTGTGGGGTATGTACCCCTCAGAGATGAGCCGGCCAGCCTGCGCTTTGCCCTGCCGCAAAGTGACATACAGATAGCAATGGAAGTACAGATCCGTCATATTGAAGACTGTCACCTCGGTGTACACTGTAATCAGATCGATCTAGATAGTGTAACGCATCTCAAGCGCCTGATTGAACTTAATCTGGGGGATGATGACGTACTTCACCGTGATCTTGAGCAACTGCTGTTGCACGACTGAGCACTGGACCCGCTGATTTTTTATCTGTATCGCGTGTCGCATCCACAAGTAATGCGATCCCTACGTGATTACACTTTACCATTCAGACACGCATTAAAGTGTGCCAATCATCTGCTATTTCCACAGCCCCTTACCAAGCTGATGACAGAAAAGGGTGACTAACAGCCCTTTTCTGTGATGTTTTGTTTGAACATCTGCCCGTCTTAATTTGGCCAGGTGTTACAACGGCGCTCTGTAATACAGTCTGCATCCCAGGTCATACAGTAGTATGGTTGATCTGACCAGCAGGCATAGTAAGACCCAGCGCCACCAGCAACCTGAGGCGTCTGACCTTCAAGCGTTTTTTGTTCAATAGTTAAGCGCTTCAACTTTTTTTTGTTGAGGTTAAGTTTCATAACCGTTTCCTTGTAGTTAGTTTAAGTAATAGCACTTCAGACTAACACAAGTTCACTGCGAAAATATTTTACTTTTATTTCATCCCGAAACTACGTTAGTTTTATTTTTGTAACAAACCAAAGGAGATAACTATGTTACTAAAACTAAGAAAGAAACCAATGAAAGCTCTATCAAATGACAAAGCTGGCGTACCTGCAAACATGACGCCGCAGGTTGCGGGCGGTGTGGAAAAAACCTACTACTGCTGGTCAGATCATCGTTGTCCGGGCACGCAAACTTCCTGGCTGTGCTAATCACCCAGTGATGTAACAAGCCCGCTAAATTGAACACTTTAGGCGGGCTTATCAGAACAGAACCGCTTTATACATTCATACCCATATTAGCTGACACTTATATAGCAGCGTTACCCCATTGACTTCATTCTGCTCCAACTACACTTAACTTCATGATTATTAATAACAAGTAGAAAGTAAACTACAAATAGCGGATTCATGCGTGTTGCGCTTTGGCAAGGAAGTTCATGCTTTCAGACAAAAACGTCACCGTATTGTGATGGTTTTGTGATAATTGCGGGAGCGAATCTCAATAATTTACCTACATGCTTGGTAGGGTCAAATCCAAACAACAAGAGTAAATTATGAAAACACGCTTCATCCCCCTCATCACAGGTATTTTATTAGCATCCGGTACAGCCAGCGCTACATCACTCGACGTGAAGATCACCAATCTGACACAGGGGATCTATTTTACCCCGCTATTAGTGAGCGCACACACCAGCGATGCCATGTTATTCAACACTGGCGAAGCCGCCTCTGAGGCACTCACAGCTATGGCAGAAGGTGGGTCACTGGCCGGTTTAAGCGAGATATTGACGGGTATCAATGCTAATACGATGGAAAACCCAGCCGAAGGACTACTTGCACCGGTGACGTCAACTATGACCAGCCTGGAAACCGATGAAGGCAATGACCGCTTGTCAATTGTGGCAATGATGCTGCCCACCAATGATGGATTTGTTGGCCTAAACAGCTGGCCTATTCCCACTACACCAGGCACTTATCATATCTATCTGAATGCCTATGATGCAGGTACTGAAGCGAATAATGAACTCGTTGTCGCAGACTCTGGGGCACCGGGTACGCCGGGTATACCCGCTTCTCCAGGTGTTGCACCCGGCACCATGGGTGAAGGCGTAACGGAAGTTGAAGAGAATAAACTTATACATATTCACCGCGGTAATCTGGGCGATGATGAACAAGTTGGTGGAAAAAGCGACCTGCACAATACGGTCCACCGCTGGTTGAACCCCGTTGCCAAAGTAACCGTAACCGTTAAGTAAGGGGCCTGCCATGAAATTATTCAGACTCACCCTGCCTGCGGCCTGCTTAGTACTGGCCGCCTGTGGCAGCGATAACGACGATAACATGCCCGTCACTATGCCCGATGATGATATGAACATGGTCGATGACCCGGCCCCTGCTGATCCAGATCCTGCAGACCCGGATCCAACTGATCCGACTGACCCAACAGATCCAACAGACCCCACGCCAACCACAGTGGAGTTAATGATCACAGCCACTAACCTGACTTACGCTCAGCCGCTGTCTCCCATTGCTGTCGCGCTGCATCAGGAAGGACAATTCTGGCAACTGGGCGAGCCGGCAATCGATGCACTGGAAGTGCTAGCAGAGGGCGGAGATAGCAGCGGCCTGCTTGCACTCGATGTAGTGCAAAGCCAGGCTTCTGCAACAGCGCCTCTACCACCGGGACAAAAAACCGAGCTGACTCTGACCCATGACTCCCTGGATGGACAAAAGTTGTCTTTGATTTCCATGATGGTGAATACAAATGATGGCTTTACCGGTCTTAATGCTTTGGATGTGTCTGCAATGACAGTCGGTCAAGTGATGACTTACACGACACATGCCTATGACGCGGGCACAGAAGCCAATACGGAAGCCCAGGGCACTATACCAGGTCCGGCCGATGGTGGCACAGGATTTAGTGCTGAGAGAGAAGCGTTAAACAAGGTGGCCATGCACCCTGGCGTGGTTGGTGTGGATGACGGGCTGACAACGTCGGTATTAACAAGCAGCCATAAATTCGACAACCCGCTAATGACGGTTACCATTACCAGAACCAAGTAGTCTCCCAGCCGCTCCGTGACCGTTGCGGTCACGGAGCACTGACAGCCGGTCGCAAATACCGGTGTGGAGACTTGCTATGCAGCAAAACGTGCTTATCGTTGAAGACGATGCTGATATTGCCGACCTGTTACGCGTTCATCTGAACGAGTTGGATCTCGGCGTTGATCACCTTGCCAGTGGAGATCTGGTTATGCCACAACTGACCAATCAACATTATGCCATCGTGATACTCGATATCATGCTGCCTGAAGTAGACGGTCTGACGCTGTGCCGGGAAATCAAAACTCGCTACCCTAAAATTAGCGTGATCATGATGACCTCCAAAAGCAGTGAAATGGATCGGATCATTGGTCTTGAAATGGGCGCAGATGACTACATTTGCAAGCCATTTAGCTACCGGGAGTTTCAGGCCCGAGTCAAGGCCCAGCTCAGACACATCAAACTGTTGCAAGAGCCACAGCAACAACCTACCTCAAGCACAACCAACCCGGTGGTCATTGGCCAGCTGCATATTGATCCCCATTATCACGAGCTAACACTTAAACAAACCCCCGTCGACCTCACCGCGACTGAATTTGATTTAGTGCTGTTTTTTGCCCGGCACCCCAATCAGGTATTTTCCCGGGCCCAGTTACTGGAATCAGTCTGGGGCTATGATCATCTTGGATATGAGCACACCGTTAATTCTCATATCAATCGTATTCGCAATAAATTTGAGCAAATAACTGAACACGCCATCATAGAAACAGTGTGGGGTGTAGGCTATAAACTCAATGCCAAACCGCTACAGCAGGAAATGCAATGACCCTTTCACTTTATCATCGTCTGGCGTTGACAATTTCAGCCGTCTTCATGCTGATCGTGTCTGTCTTTGTATGGTGGACACAAAACCTGTCATCCGTTTCTCGTGCTCAGGCAGAGCAACAGCTGCACATTGGACTGGCAGAGCATCTGGCGCAGGATAACCCCTTGTTACAACAGGGTGTATACGACTATAAAGCACTAGAAAACCTGTTTCATACCTTAATGGTACTGGGTCCGGCGTTTGAATTTTATTTTGTCGACCCCAGCGGAAAGTTACTGACCTACTCGGCAAAACCCGGCGAAGTAAAACGTGAGTCAATTAACCTGAGCCCGCTGGTGCAGCTGATTAAATCACCTGCTAAGCTCCCGATTTATGGGGATGACCCCCGCTCCCTTGATGGCAACAAGATCTTCTCCGTGGCACCTGTGTATAACGAGCAAAAATTGCAGGGGTATCTGTATGTCATTATCGGCTCGTCAATTTATGACTCGATTGTGGCGCAACTCAATAGTTCAGATCAACTGGTGAAACAGACCGTGTGGTTAGGGGTCTTTCTGCTACTATTATTTCTCACTCTGCTGCTGTTGTTCCGTTTTATGACCAAACCGCTAAAACGGCTTAATCACTATATTCATACCGTTGAACACCATAAATTTGATATCAAACAAGCCCCCCTGCTCAGCTGGGAGCAACAAGATAACGAGATCCACCAACTCGGCAATGGCATTAACACTATGCTGCAAACCATCAATCAGCAGATGTCACAACTCACGGCGGTAGATGAACAACGCCGCCAGTTACTTGCCCACTTGTCACACGACTTGCGCACACCGCTGGCCTCTTTACAGGGGTACCTGGAACTGGTTGAGCGAGGTGCCGCCACATCAGGTGAAATGCAACGCTATATGAGTATTGCATTGAAGAACTGTACGCAACTTAAAAATCTGATTGATCAAATCTTTGAACTGGCGCACCTGGAATCCGGCCACACCCAGGTACACTTTGAGGTCTTCAATATGGGTGAACTGATATACGATGTGCTGGCCAAATTTGCCCTCAAGGCACAACAAGCCGACATCACACTGCACGTCACCCCCACTGAATGTGACTTTGTGGTCTACTCAGACATCGCTAAACTGGAAAGGATAATGAGTAACCTGATTGAAAATGCGCTGCGCCATACACCGGCTGGCGGCGCCATCTCCATCGTAGTGACCACCAAAGAGGGTGGCTATGACATCGCTATTCAGGATACCGGCGAGGGGATCAGCCCCAAAGAGCTGCCCTATATCTTTGAGGCACGCTACCAGGCCAGCAACAGTAAAGGCTGTAAAAAGACCCATGCAGGTCTGGGACTGGCTATCACGGCTAGGTTGTTACGGCTTTTGAAATCGGAGATTAAGGTCAACAGCCAACTGGGTGAAGGCAGTGAGTTTGTGTTTCAGGTGCGTGGCACTGAGTGATTGCGCCGCAATCTTGTCAATATATATGGTGCCCGATGCGTATTGAACTAAAGCAAAACCTAAGTTGTAGTCATCACATATCAAGTGGTGGATGATAACAGATAGCCTGGCAAAATGGCCTGCTGCCATCGCTGGTGCAAGCCTGCACAGGACCCGATACAGTTACAAGCTCCCCATTTTATTCTTGACGGCATCTAGGGTTAAGTACACTGCTCACACTTATCTGTGCTGAGTGTGCAGGTGGATCACACTTAAATGCGGATATTCATTGTAAAACATAGGGAGCCCATCCTTATTATTAAAACCCAGGCTGTCCTTTTCTATACGGGGTAGATAGAGCATCACGTGCGGCCCGACATCCAGTAACTTTTTGCTGAAATGATCGTAAAACTTATTTCTGTGCGACATCATATAAACCAGTGCGCCAGGGCCAGGCTCAGGTAACGTTTTGGCCTTAGCCATGGCTTCGATGTTTTTATAGATCTCCTGGATGGGCATATTTTGCAACAGCATCCTCGTCTGGTATTCATAAACCGGGAACACCGAACGCATAGCTTGCTTATTTAAGCAAGAGGGTTCGAAACGTCCCTGTCCGTCGGTCAGGACCAGACACACAAACTCATTGCTGCCTGCTATTTTCGTTACAAAACGGTCCTCCTCCCACACCATATAGCTGGCGTTTTGCGTAATATGTACAGGCGCCGCTTCCTTTGCTTGTGCAATTTCTGTTTCACTGGCAAAGCCAGACAGTGACGTCAGCAATAAACTCAGTAATATCGCCCGGGCCATCTTAATTACGCTCCTTCATTTAGAACCTAGAAAACTATTAACGGCTGAAACTTATCACTGCACTTCCCCACTCACAAGTCAATTGGCAGAAGACTTTGTAAGCGAAATTGTCAGCCGTCGTTAAGGCGGATATCCGGGCAAGACACTGGTTCAGCTTTATGAACTGTATGTGGTTAATAACTACAACCTGACGAATACCGGCGTCTGCGTAAGTAAGGCGGTGGTACAGAACCTTGTGGCAACGCCGTACAAAAAGGGCCAATGCCAACAGGAAACACAACCCTGGGACATGGGCCTGCTGTAACTTCATTGTTCACAGCTGGCCCCTAAGCTCTAAATGCATATTTTAACGCACTCTATATCACCGATAATCACACGACCACCTCTTACCTGCAATTCAAATCCAGATAATCGATGATACATTTTGGCGGTCTGTACTACAGCTCCACTTTGTGCTCGCTATTAGTCTTTAAAAATAAAAGTAATGCACCACCCAAACACACGGTTTCTCCGAGCCACGGCCTTTTCATTTGCGTTGCGGAATACACTTCTCCCATAACACCAACACAATGGTGCTTTAGGAAAATTGATTTTGCACTTCTCGACATTCTGTTGACATTCGTTTCCCTAAACTGGGGGCAATTTCAATAAGGAGTTAATAACAATGAAATGTTCAAAAACACTGATTGCTTTGTCGATGTCTTTAGTACTTGCTGCGTGTGGGAGCAGCAACAACAAAACCATTCCCAACATAGATATTCCGACAGTGCCCGGAAAAAAATGCTCACCCTGGTGACACCCGAAAATGACGCAACCCTGGTGGAAGATCTCCCAATCTCTTTGTATGTTGACTACCCAGAAGGTGAACAGAAAATTGATGGCGTGACCAGCATTGACCTGAACGGATCTCAATTGAACGTTCTTCAGGCTGGCAAAGAATACGGGTATATCAAAATCGAACCTGAAGGCCAGAGCTATCACTCCAGTCCACTCGACTACAACGATGCCAACACGGCAACTGATCTGGAACGCCAGGATAATCTGATCTGGTTTGTCAGCGCAGACAACACCCTGCATCAGTTAAACCTTGACGACAACAGCGCTCAGAGTTGGACCCTGGCAAACGACAAAACCTTGACCGAACTCGCGCTGGACGAAGAAAACCCAAATCGTGTCTGGTTATATGATCAGGCCAATCATGAACTGGTTTATTTCAATGCCACTGATGAAACAAGTACCGAATTCAAATTGGTCGGAGATCATGCCATTACAGGAGTGGCCCTTGCAGAAGAACAGCTACTTATTCTTGCAAACAGCAAAGAAGAATACATGGTGATGCTTTACAACGCGCAAGGCACTGAGGTTGAACACGCCCAGTCCTGGTACTTGTCTGGCTTTGAAGGCAAACAGTTCAACGATATTGAGCTTGAACCTGAAGAAGGGCGGGTTCTGTTGAGTACCCCCGACCCCGAAAACAACATCACCCTGGTTGCCGATAAAAACGCGATGCTCGGAGATGGGCCACTCGAAGACGATACCGAGCTGGAGCCGGTAAAACAATTTGACCTGGATGACACCATTGCACAACCCTCTGGCTTATGGTCACAGCAAGATGGTTCATGGCTGCTACTTACCGATCAGGCGGAAGTCTTCTTTCTGGATGTCGACTTCAAGCTGGCAGAGCATCACAAAATTGAGTACGACAGCCTTAACTGTAGTCAGGGTTGTACTGAAGCCGTTGTTGGCGGGGCAGATGGGTTTTACATACTGGCGGATACCGGTCTGGTTGGACACTTTAACAAAACGGACGATGGCTATGCACTCAGTAAAGAGTTCCGGTTGGATTTCACCGATGAAAATAACCAGCCCTATGAATACTCCGGATTGGGACACGATAGCACAACTGGTGATTTCTTTACCGTACCCGATCAACTTGGAGAGGATGAACAGGATGTACTATTCATACTCAATTCCGACTTTACCCTAAAAGAAAAGCACCCTATTCGCTATACGGGTGAGGTCGACGGCAGCATCAACGAATTTGATGCACAAGGGGTGAGCTACAGCGATGGATTTGTTTATGTTGTGTCAGAAAAATTCACCAAAGTACTAAAACTCAACCTAACTGGTGAAATTGTCGAAGTCATTGAGCTCGACAGCGAAGACGTATTTGAGCCCAGTGATATCGTTGTCCGCAACGGTCAGTTCTACATCACAGGCGACCATGAAAATGATCAGCCTGTGCCACCCATTACACAATTCAACATTGAAAAAGAGTAAGTTCAAGACAGATTGACCGTGTTTTCCCATCATTTTCCCAGTAACCGTTCATTGCAGTAGAGCGAGAGCAAGCGGAACGCTGTGGCTTAAGGACAAGCGCAGCAATTCCGCTTTTTTGTTTATCCTAGGTCCCATAATGAACTGACCTGCTCTAGTGTCATATAGGCGCACTCGAACCATATCCTTGAGTACGTATGCTAATCCCTGTACAACACCCTCAGTACCTCATCAACCGAGTGCGCAACCACAGGAATATGGTCTTGTTTATATTCAAGATAAGTCAGGTCCAGCTGTGCAAAGTTAGCACGTTCAAGTAACGCATCAAACTCCCGCACATAAAGCACATTGCCGATACTGCCATTGGCACCGACCAGAATAGTTCGGCTGTTTAAGTCCTGCCTTTGTGCCCTGCGATCATCAATGAGCTGCGAGGTGGTTTCCGGATGCGCCCAAAAGCTGCCGTCAAACGAAACATGACGGTGGAAAAAAGGCTGTTGAGGATCATCCATTAATAACACAAGGCCAACAAATAACCCGGTATAAGAATGACCTATGATGGTTCTGTCCGTTTGATTAACCGGGTAGCGAGCTTCAATGTCTGGGGCCAGCTCTTTGGTGATAAAGTCAAAGTAATCTTTGGCCAGAGGCCACTGTGAGTAATCTTCCCGATGTTTGTAATTATCATCGGCGTAATTTTCCACTCCGACTAAAATCACTTCCATCTTGTTATCATCCAGACTATCTGCAATGGTGTCAAAACGCCATTCAGCGTCCAGCGCATAGATCACCGGATAGCTTTTATTGGCAGTGAGATTGTGAGGCAAATAGATCTTCAGCGGATAAGATACACCGGTATAGGCAGAAGAGATCGCATCCAGCTGCATGCGTTCACCAGGTACAAAAGGCTGAACAGTCTGATTAGACGAGGTAGTACTCGTGTCCGAGCTACCACTGCCCCCACAAGCACTCAGGCTCATTGTCAGCGAGCAGAAAAAAATACGGAAAATGAGCTTAACTTGTGTATACATCGAACAAAGTACTCTGCTTAAAGTAGTTATATATGACAGTTATTATCTGTCGCTGTTTTGTTAACACAACAGTGTATCTGAGGAGCGGATTAAGATACATAGTAAAATCTGCATGATCCATCATCTAATGATACCCACAGGGTGCCCCTGAGCTATACTTGCTAATAGCGAAGTGCTGTCGGAATTTGGTAATGCGGCTATTTCTTTTTTCACTCACGCTCTTAATCAGCACAACCTGTGCGAGCACTGAGCTGCATCATCTGAGCGGCGGTCACAATACCTGGCTGCCCTATGTGAACAATACAGGCCATGGCCTGATAAACGACATAGTAACTGCCGCATTTGAAGCTCAGGGGATTAAATTTGAATTTAAAACAGCCCCGTTTGGCCGCATCCTTGTACTTGCAGAAAACCATCAGATTGACCTTATCGCAGCACTTTGGTCTACAAAGCAAAGGCGCGCCAAGATGTTATTCAGTGAACCATACTTTTACAATAAATTGGTGGTCATAGGGAAACAGTCACACCCTATTCAGTACACAGGGCCCGAAAGCCTGCAATTCAGGCATATTGCGACTGTGCGGAGCTACAGCTATCACATACTGTTTAAAAACATCAAAGGTTTGGCAATAACCGATGTACTTACCCTCAGAGCCTGCCTGGAAATGCTGGCCAAAGACAGAGTAGACCTTGCTGTCGCTGACCTTCAAGCGTTCGAATATGAGCGTGCGACAACTAAAGGGCTGGCCGCTCTGGAAGCGTATTTCCCTGCTCTCGTTGAATGGCCGCTTTTCATTGGCGTGAGTAAAACACACCCATATGCCAAGCAAATTATTACTCAATTCAACCTCGGCCTCGCTGCCATTAAAGAAAGCGGGCTTTATCAGCAGTTAATAGCTAAGCATATGACAGAAAAAGTGTTAAATAGTACCCGATAATAACCTCTTGGTTGTTTTCAGGGGTTCATGAACAGCCTGTTCTAACCGCGCTCCACTATACGCACCGCACAAAGCGCATTCTATTAGCTCTTGAAAAAAATGCATTTTCCCGACATCATAGCTTATCCAACAATTACCTAAAAAAGATCCATGACACCCTCTACCCCCTTTATGACTAAACTGACGGCGCTCGTTGAAGCCCAGTGGTTTCAAAACTTCCTGATAGCGGTCATCTTGTTTAACGCCATGACGTTAGGTCTGGAAACCACCCAGTTTGGTAAAGACAATGCGGCCATCCTGCATAAAATTGATTTTGTGATTCTGATGATTTTTACCATTGAGCTTGTGCTTAAGCTGGTGGTCTACCGCCTGAAATTCTTTAAGTCGGGCTGGAACTGGTTTGATTTAATCATCGTTGCCGTGTCGTGGGTACCGTCCAGCGGTCCGCTTTCGGTGCTGCGTGCTTTCCGTATTCTGCGGGTCTTGCGACTATTCTCCGTAGTGCCACAAATGCGTCGGGTGATTGGGGCATTGGGTCACTCGCTCCCCGGTATGGCGTCTGTTATTGGTGTGCTGGGTATTGTGTTTTACGTCTCAGCTGTACTCACCACTAAGCTGTTTGGTCAGCACCCGGATCCAAATATGCAGGAGTGGTTTGGCACTATCAGTGCATCCGCTTATACCCTTTTCCAGGTCATGACACTGGAGAGCTGGTCGATGGGCATCGTTCGCCCAACTATGGAGCTCTTCCCGCAATCCTGGCTGTTCTTTGTGCCGTTTATCATTATTACCAGCTTCGCGGTACTGAACTTGTTTATTGGTATCATTGTAGATGCCATGCAGACAATGCACGAAGAAGAAGGTCATCAGGAGCAGGTTCTTGCAACAAGAGAAGACATTGCGCGTGTAGAAGCCAAGTTAGATGCGCTGTTAAAGCAATAAAAAGACTAACTATCATTATGGCTTGCCGTAACGGCAAGCCATTGCCTCTGTCCCTCCCCCCCCTCTGAATAACACACTCCGTCATATCGCAGCATATCTGGTCAATTGGAGCGATTCACTTTGTGGTATGTAACTTGCGTAGCCTTTACAAATACTGCAACTGCCGGAACATTTGTAGCCATTCATTCATAACCAAAGGAGCTGAACATGCAAATTACATCAACCCCTTATCAAGCAAGTGATACCTATCGCACATTACCCAAAAGCGCTGAAAACACGCCCAGTGCTCAGCAATTCGGACAACACATCGATAAAGTCAATGTACCTGCTGGTGGCTTTGACGTGAGGGGTAAAGTTAATCTAATCTACTTGCTCGGACCAGAAGACATCACAGAATTTTCCGGTGACAAATCCTTTCTGGCCGACTTGCATACCACTTTCAAAGATCAGACCGACCTGGAGCAGCAATACGTCCAAAAAGGACTGCAGCGGGAAATCGGCACTATGATTTTTGTCGATGGCAAAGCCATTGCATCTCAGGGATATGACGGTGCAATTTATGGTCAAGGCCAGGCTGCAGATATACTTAATCAGGCAGGCAATGATCCGGAAAAAATAAAACAACTCGTTGCACAGCACTTCCCCGATGCCCACGTTGAATTTTACGCCGAAGGCGAAGGACCGACCAATGCAGACGTATTTGAACTGCGTTATGGCAGCGCATATGAAAACTATGTCAACGAGCAGGTGCAAAATTACAGCGATCAATACCTGACCAACCAGATTGCAGCCGAAGAAAACTACCGCAGAAAACTGATGTTTGAACAAACGCCGCAAACCAGTGTGTTCAGCGTTGATGGCCAGGTTGTGGCAAGCAGAGATGACAAAGGCTTTGTCGACGTTGGCCTGCCCTTACTAATCGTCGCTGATGAACGGGGCATAGCAAGAGAAACGCTGAAAGAACTATTCAGATATGCGCCCGAGCGCTCGCCTGAAGACTATAAAGCCCTGTTACATGGCGTGTTTGGGGGTGACGTTGAGCTGACCAGCTACAGTAAGGCAGAGGCCCCAACCAGAGCTGAGGTGCGAAGCAGGGCTGAATCAGGTTAAGCACCACCCTGGGGTCAATAAATACGCAAGTATCGGACATTTTGTGTACTCCCTACTAAAAATGGTGCAGTCGTAGGCCATCAGGGTCAAAATCCGCCCTTTCACTAGTACCTACAACGACCATTACGCTTTGTCTTGCTGCCCGGACGCTATAAGCCATTGTCTGGGTGACTGACCACACTGCGATTTAAACGCCCGTGATAAAGCAGACTCACTCTGATAACCGGCTTCTTCAGCGACCAGCCTGAGTGACATGCCCGCTTTTAGCCATTTTTGTACCAAACCAATGCGCCAGCGCTGAACATACCGTGCTGGCGTTTCACCTATCGTTTCGCGAAACAAGTTTGAAAAAACACTCCTTGACATATGTGCCTGTCGGGCCAGTCGCTCCACCGTCCAGTCAATTTCCGGGTTGTCATGAATGGCAACAATGGCCCGGCGCAAGCTCTGATGTGCCAGCCCTGCCAGCAGGCCTATTTTGATCACCTCTTTTTCCATTAGCTCCCTAAGTAGCTGCACTAAAAATACTTCAAACAGCTTATTCAGCATAACCTGACGGCCACAGTAGCAAGCCTGCGCCTCTGCAAATAATAGTGACAGTATTTTTTCGCAATGGGGCAGTGAATCCAGTGTCAGGCATAAGCTATCCGGAAGCGCACTGGCAATGGGGTTGGCTTCTTCACCTTCAAACGAGACCTGAGCACAGACAAATTGTGCCTGCGTATTCTCAGCAACCACAAAGCGCCTGCTCACCGGGCGCGGGTAAAAGAGTAAACTGGGCTGCGTAATCGCATACACCAGTTTACGACCATGCCAGACTTCTACCTTTCCTTCACGGATCAGGTGTAATTGCCCGACTGAGCCGCTGTGGGCCACAGGGTTGCTGCCGCATAAAGCACCAGCCTGAAACGTATGCGCACTCAGCGAAAAGTGCTCAAACAAAGAAGCGAGGCGATCAACCATAAAAATACGATCTGCAATATATTAAGGATAAATTGAGATAAATCATATCTCAAAGTGACACACAATAACACTCGTCAACAACACACACTTTCAGACAAAACCAGAACGCCTCGTAAGGCCAAACTAATTTATTGGAGATTATAATGAAAAGCTTAACTCGTTTATTAAAAACCACATTACTAACCAGCGTACTGGCATTCTCATCTGTCACTACATATGCCAACACTGACTATCAGCGTACAGCAAGCACCATTACCACAGAAGATAACGTGCAAATTTATTATAAAGACTGGGGGCCAAAAGACGGCGAAGTCGTTACGTTTAGCCACGGCTGGCCACTGAGTTCTGACAGCTGGGAGTCGCAAATGCAGTTTCTGGCAGAACAAGGCTACCGCGTCATCGCCCATGACCGACGCGGCCACGGGCGCTCCAGCCAACCCTGGGAAGGCAATGATATGAATCACTATGCAGACGACTTGGCCGCGGTGATCGATGCGCTAAAGTTAAACAAGGTGACCCTGGTTGGGTTTTCTACGGGCGGCGGCGAAGTAGCACGCTACATTGGTCGCCATGGCACAAAACACGTCAACAAAGCGGTTCTGGTGAGTGCGGTGACCCCACTGATGGTCAAAACCGACACTAATCCCAATGGAATAGCTAAAGAAGTATTTGACAACATTCGTAAAGCATCCCATGACAATCGCTCACAACTGTATCTTGATATCGCATCGGGCCCTTTCTTTAGCTTTAACCGTCCGGGCGCTAAGGTCTCACAAGGTTTAATTCAGTCTTTCTGGAGACAAGGCATGATGGGCGGTGCGAAGAATACCTATGACTCTATCGCTGCGTTTTCTGCTACCGACTTTCGCCCGGATTTGGCCAAGTTTGATATCCCGACACTGGTGATACACGGTGACGATGACCAGGTTGTACCAATTGAGGTATCAGGCGCAGTCTCTGCAACGTTGATAAAAGGGGCTGAGTTTATCATCTACAAAGATGCGCCACATGGCCTGGCCGATACCCATAAAGACAGGCTGAACCAGGACTTGTTAAAGTTTCTGAAGAAGTAAACACTGATATAAAGCCGGAGTACACTCCGGCTTTTTCATTTACTAAGGCCGGATAAAACCGGCCAGCTACTTTCCTTCCTTTCTAACGCTTGGGTATAATCCACCCTAATTACCATATTTACCTTAACCTGGAAGCTCGATGAAAAAGCTCTCTAAAGTTCAGCAAAAACAACAGGCACTGGTGCTCACGGTGGCCGATGCAATCGAAGAACAAGCGCGCGCAGAAATCCCAGGCATGGTGCAATGCTGGTTTGATGTGGAATACCACCTCTTTCCTGGTTCCCTGCTTCTGTGTTTTCAATTTGAAGATCAAGCCACTTTGGATGCGGCCAAGCCTGACTTACTCAAATGGCAAAAACGCCTGAGCGCCGCAATGCTGAAAAAAGGGGTGATCCTTAAAGATATGCGTAAGCACTTGACCTTTACGCTGAACGGACCAGAAGATTAATGCAGAAGGTATAAAAAGACGTATAGACATGACAGGAGCAAGGTACAGAGTCTGCCCGTGCTCCCTTTCTCTCAGGTATTACTTTTCTTCACACTGATGCTGAATATTTTCATACAGACCAGAGAGAGCCCAGTTTGTCAGCTATGCCGACTTTCCTCTATTTATTCACCATTTCACTGAGATTTGTTTCAAGACCAGTGCACGCCAACATCCGCCATGTAAACGACATTGTGCCTCTGCGGTTTGAATTTGTCCGGGGTGTGTCTTACACCAAAGAGATCCGGGAAAGAGCCAATACGCTCGAAAAAGACGTGTATACCTCTGTCACACTGGAACACGCTCTGAAAAAAATCATCGCAAACCGAAGTGACATTACCATGGCATCAACGCATACCTTACTTTCTGAGCTAAAAGCACTGGGGTACCCGAACACACTCACCATTGGTAAGTGGATTGTGAAAGAAAAAGCCTACTACATTACGGGATCGAAACGCTCTAAGACCCTCACCGACCCTACTGTGTTTTTTAAAAACATGCAGGATTCACTCGTCAAAGCCAGAGACAGTGGCCTGCTTGATAAATTATCCACTAAGTATGGGCTTAATCTGGACGATTTAAGTCACTGAACTGGGCTAGTACTCTGCATCCCCATTTAATTAATAACCTAAGCTCTGTTAGCAGGCTGCAGCCATGCTGTCCGCTGAAGGTGATGCTTGCGCAGCATAATGACCAGCCAGGCATGACACTCGCGCTCTTGTCTGGCTGGCACAAAATTACCCGCATGATACAATCGCTAATAAGATATTTTGGCAGCATCGCTGCCTGTGTTAAGCGTTTTGGGTAGCCTTGCTGCCGGTATGTGAGAGTAAAAAAGTATGAATGAGTCGTTTGCCGCGATTGGATTGGTCAACCCTAAATCACCAACCAATGTGGGTGGCGTATTAAGAGCTGCGGGTTGCTATGATGCCCAGGCGGTTTATTTTAATGGTAACCGCTACGCAAAAGCCGCTAAATATCATACCGACACCAAAAACATCGCCGACAATATCCCCATCCAGCAGGTTGATGACCTCATCAGTTTAAAAGTACCCGGCCGTGCACTGGTGTGTGTAGAGCTGGTGGAAGGCGCAACACCGCTGCCGCAATTTGTACACCCCGACAACGCGTTATACGTATTTGGCCCTGAGGATGGCAGCCTGCCACAAGAGATTGTGGATGCCGCCGACGCCGTTGTATATGTGCCTACGACCGGCTGCATGAACCTGGCGGCCACGGTGAATGTTTTACTGTATGACCGTATGGCGAAACGCTCAAACGGGTTTGATGCAGGCCAGATACTGACGAGCCGGGATACCAATAACCGCTTAGTGTTTAGCTAAACATGCTGGAGAAAGCGCTGCTTTAAGGCATATATGGATATTGTAACACTGACGAATCTGGCACATGCGGGCACCCTGACAGTTGCGCTTATGGGCATCCTGATATTGATGATATACCCTGCTTTTCGAGGCGTTTGCGTCTTTTTGACCTTAGTCGCCGTTGCCAGCGGCTTCAATTTACTTGAGTCTTTGTCGCAACATTCTGGTTATTTAGTCACACCGATATTTGTGATCGGATTCGGGCCGGCCATATACCTGGCTGCCAAACAGGTCATTGGCGGAAAACTTACCTTTGTGGACGTGGCGCATTTTTTGCCGATGCTGGCTGCACTGCCTTTCACTGCCTACTGGCAGGAAGTGATCGCACTGGGAACAATATGGCGACTGGCCTATGCACTGCTAACGATTCATTTACTGTGGAGATTCAGCCGCCATTTGGCTCAAGTTCGGTCAGATTCAGATGAATTTTCGCTCCAATGGCTTGTGTGGCTGATTGGTGTTTCTTCGGTATTAAACGCCCTTGATCTCGTTCGCCTGAACTTTCAGGTTGCGCTGGGCGCACACTTAAATATGCTTGGCTTTGCCTTTACGACCCTCTCATCCCTGTTGATTATTATGGGGTTAATTTGGGGCTTTAATTACCACCGGGACAAATTAGCAAAGCTCTCGACCTTAAAACATACCCTCTGCGTTGTGGAAGACAATAACCCTGCCACACAGCCGAAAGAACAATGCTCGGAATACCAGGCTATTTTTTCTCACCTGGATGAACAAATTCAATCAAATCAGTGGTTTTGTCAGACCCGTCTGACCTTACAACAGTTAAGCGCACTTTCGGGCTTGCAAAGCCGTGACATTTCCCGTGCCATTAATCTGGTTGCCGGTAAATCGTATAACGATTACATCAATGAACTAAGAGTTAAGCATATAAAACAAAAGCTTAAGGATGGCTCAAACGACACTTTGCTAGACATTGCACTTGCAGCCGGGTTTAGCTCCAAAGCCACCTTTAACCAGGCCTTTAAAAAACTAGAAGGGCAAACACCAAGCCAGTATCGAAAAACACGCTCGTCATAAGTACAGTATCCTGATCCCAGACTCCTGAAATCAGGATATCAGGCGTTTTTGAGCATGAGCTCCTTTAGTATCTGGGTAATCGCAACACCCGGAGATTTCAGGAGCCTTTCATGTCGAAAAAGCCGATAAGCCAGCTATTAAAAGTTCATAGTAACCTTTTGATACTACTACTTAGTATTGCATTATTCGGTTGTGAAACAGTCATTCAACCCGATAAATATACCCAACAACACACCCTGATTAAAAACGTCTATATTATTGATGTGGCAAACCGCACACTCTCTGAATTAAGCCAGCTGGAGGTTCAGGGTGGCAAAATCACAGCCATTTACCCGGCAGACAAACCACATACTACGCACTATGCGCATATCATTGATGCTAAAGGCGGGTATGTTTCACCCGGGCTGATTGATATGCATGTACATGCCTATGACCCCGCAGCTTTTGCGTTATCACTTGCCCATGGCGTCACCCACGTGCGCGTTATGCATGGAATAAAAGAGCATATTAACTGGCGCGATGAAATCGCGGCAGGGCAACGCGTTGGCAGCACCATAACAGTGAGCAGTCCTATTATCTCCGGGTTTGAGCATGGCGCATTTCACCACCTGGTACATACACCGGAAGAAGCAAGGCGTGAAGTTAAAGCCGCAAAGCAGGCAGGCTACGACTTAATTAAAGCCTATGGCAATTTATCCGCCCCGGTACTGGAGGCTCTGATAGATGAGGCAGGCAATCAGTCAATCGCCGTTGCAAAACATGGCCCTCATCCCTCAAAAGGCATGACTTGGAACAAGTTGGCGGGGTTGCAGTCTATGGAGCATGTTGAAGATATATACCAGGGGCTGCTGTCTCACACCCAGGACGAGGCAAAGCTATCGCAAGCAGTTCAATCACTAAAGCAGCTCAATGTTCCAGTCACCCCGACGCTGAATATTTACTGGCAATTGACTGAACTCAGTACACATAAACAGGACTTTTTAGACAGCCAGCCTTCGGGGTATATCTCACCCGTGGTAACCATGCTGGCTAAGCATGATCAGGTTAACAGATGGCTGAACAGCAGTGATAAGATGGCAGCACACAACCGAAAGACGCTGGCCTTCCTGCAACATATCACGGCCCGCTTAGACGCGGCAGGTATTGAATTGCTGGTGGGGTCCGATGCGGGTGTGTTGATGTCGCCCCATGGGCTTGCCACCTTAACCGAAATGAGGCTAATGCAGGAGTCGGGTATCAAACCTGTCGACGTCGTCCGGGCTGCCACAATGAATTCAGCAAAAGCTCTGGGCATAAGCGAACATTACGGCCAAGTCAAAACCGGCTTTGCTGCCGATCTGGTTGTGACAGTACAAAACCCGATAGAGTCCGTTGTAGCCTACGATAATCCGTTATTTGTGTTAAAGCAGGGAGGAGTCTATTCTGCGGGTGATTTGGCACAACTAAAACAAGATGCAATTGAGGGACGGAGCATTTGGCAGGAGCTGATTATTCTGCTTCGCGAATGGTAGCAGCTTTCACACATGAGCCGCAACGAGTGAGGCGCTTACCTTTTTATCCAAGGTAAGCGCCTCACCAATGTATGGTATAGTCATGCCGCAACACTTCATGAAGCCTACACTCGTGATGAAAGGCCAAAGCACTTAATCAACTAAAGGCACCGGCTTTAAAAGCAATGTGAAACAGATGAGCTGGCCTCTATTCTCTCTCGCCAGCTCGCTGAATATAACGTAAAATGGTGTATTCCATTTCTGTATTTATCCACATATAAGCTTTACGCTTAATAAATACACATTACCTGCTCAGGCAAGCTTGTTTGCCAATTGAGTTTCTCTTGCTTGAAGGCAATTATGAAAAAAACATTTGAACTAACTCACCCTAAAATCAAACTAGCAAGACGCGTTGACGCCGTAAAACATGAGCTTAAAAAGTACCTTAAGCGCGAGCGCAACAAGACGTTACCAATAGGTGCAGATTATTGGGACTTTGACTGTAAATTTGGTAACACAGAAGCAGAAGCAGAACCTGTACACGTATCACAATTAAATAAGCTGATTGACAAGACACAGGAAGAAAACCTCACCTCTTTCTATGTTGAAATTCTGGCAAAACCAGCCGTCAGAAGAGCACATGATTCGTCTGATGACGAGTCAGAAGATTATTAAGTAACGTTTTTTCCTCGCTTAAGCGGGTTAACTATCTGCCATACCGAACTTGGTTCGGCATGGCGGTTCAGGTATTCATTCAGCTGTGACAGTTTCAAAGTGGGTATTCGCATCGGATAGTGTTTCTTTATCGGCAATCAGTGTTAACTTTATGCAGTACGCTCCCTGCTTCACTTTTCATCACCTGAGTTACCTAAACTAGTTCCCCGCAGCTGATGTTAAGCTCGACGTTGCTGCGTCAATGACTTTTTGAATCACTTTTTGAATCGTCGCCTCGGCGCAGATTTCTAATGGAACAAGCTCAGCCTCGAGGACTGCACTTTCTCTTTCAAGTTCTTCTTGCATTTGAATTGCGTCTATCTCGCCATTCAAATAGGCTTGTTGGATCTGCTGAAATGACGCCTTTTGAGCGTCCAAAGCTGTTTTCAATGGTTCTAACAATTGCGGGGCTTCATCACTTACAGCTGTTAATACCGACTCTAAAATGTGCTTGTACAATTCATTTTTATTCATAAGGTTACCCTTTAATTATTATTTAACTTGTTCGTCGCCTGTAAACCCTTGAAGCAGCAATGGCTCATAGTAGAGTCTCCATTGAGCAAAAGAAAATCAGGGTTTGATCCAGGCTTGGTATATTTGTCTCACTTCCCTAGCCTATTCAAAGTCAAAGAAATGAACCATTACACTAGGATTACAGCCACAGAGTTCCTATCTAATGCTCAGAGCAGCTAATAGACATTAACAAAATAGGTGCTTTTCAATGAAACCAGCACAAAAACAAATGAATCAAAAGAAACAGGCCGTCACAAAAAAGAAGCGGACTCGGCCACAGAGTACTCAAAAACACGCACATTGCTTTGTGCACCTCACCCGATGAAAGGTATTCCGCTTCTTATCTGTATTCCTTGGTAATGTTTTCTAAATTTTTCGTCACTGAATTTCCTGGCTTAGTACCACTCAAAGAGTTGTTTTTGCTCTTGATTATTCAAAACGTCTTTACAGTGCTCAGAGCGATACCCCTTATTATAAAAAATAACATTACGGATCTCCTGGGCTACACAATCCGTCTCATAGCCTGTTTTATTATAATTACTAAATACCATTACGGCTTGTTTGCGCTCCAGCAATCTTGAAAAACTCGTCACCCAGGAATAGGGATAATTGCCTGAATAACTTACAAACTTCTCATATCCTGCCAGTTTTTCCATCTCATCAGGTGAAATTGGCGTCTCTGGGCAATGAATTTTCTTTCTGTGATGTTTAGGGACGTAATTAACGAACCAGCCATAGCCAAAGTACTCGCACTGAAATGTACGATCATTTTTTTTGCCCCGAAGCTTGTTGCCATCCCGAGCTTCACTCTCAGCTTTTTGGTAAGGTGTGAACGCAATTTTTTTTTGCTGAAAATTTAGAATCAAATCACCATACAAACTCTGATCCCAGCGATGCATATCCTTAACAGTGGAATACATGTTGCCCGCAGAATAGAGCACCATTGGGTTGCTATAAGGGCTTTCTAAGATATTTTCATAAGGCTCGGGCCCGTCAGTGACAGGTAAACGGCCTGCAGCGATAGGCAAGAATTGATTGCCTTTATAAACATAGCCAGTCGTCATGTTTTCATAGACACCAACTGCATTAAATGTTCCGCTATCTTCCATGTTCCATTTGTCATCCACGTACAGTTTGTCTAGTATCTTCTGCTTCAAGATATTGCCAAAGTAATACTCGGAATGAATGTAACCTTGCTTTTTAGCTTCGAGCTGCTCAACAATATTACCAATAAGATAATAATTGCAGTTGCTATACTCAAACTCCGTACCGGGTGTAAACCTGGGGATGCCCCCTTGTTTTTGGCAGGTGCAAAAACGATAACTGAACGCCTCAGGCCCATTCAAATTTAAACCAGGTTCTCCCGGGTAAGGCCGAAGTCCCCAGTTCAAAAATACTTCTGGGTTATCGCTATAGTTGTCTATGCCTGACGACATGGTCAACAAGTTGTGAAGCGTCACATCCTTACATGCATTGTTAGGGAACCAAGATAAATAATCACCAATGCTCGTTGTTTCAAGCTTTTCCTGAGAAAGCGTTTTTTGCAATAAAGCCGCCGTAAACTCTTTGGTATTTGAGCCAATCCGGTATTTGGAGTCTGATGTATTTAAACCAAACTGATACTTTGCATCAATATTTTGATCCTTCGCAACTTTTTGAAATTCCGTGTAGCTAGAGATATTTCTTGGCCCACAATTCGCCTCAAATACAACATCCTTATCTGAGGTGACATATACAGTGCCAAAAAACGACGTATCACAGTAGTCTGCCAGTATTTTATTAAACGACTTTATTTTTGCCGGACCAATTGTGTAATCAAGAGCTACACTTTCTTTAAAATATGCACTCAAAAACACACATAAACCACACAACAGTAAGACTCTTAATCGCAGTTGGTAACGCTGATTCATTTTAATTCCTTAAAAATGTTTAGATAATTTGCCAACCTCTCAACTACTAACAAAGCTCATTCAGTGACTTAAAATTGCAAATATGTCATTCAACATAGACCCGCTTTTATAGAACCCTTGTGACGATTCGAGTCAAAGAGTTATGCCGTATTTAAAACCCTAGCTGCGGACCTGCATTGCAAGGTTCCCTGTGCATGCTCGTCACTCAGCCTTTGACTACCTTCACACCACCTTCTTTAGCTTATTCGTGCCCGGATGGAGGGGCTATTACATGATGATTACAGACAACTGGCTTAAGTTCGCCAACGCTTTTCCGATGTGAGATATGAGCAACGAGACGTTTTAAGGTGATGCCAGAGTGCAGTATGAACCACCAACAAAAGTAAGCGCTCACATCGAACTTATGCAAGGGTGACAAACTTACACATCTGATTTAGTTCGCTTTGGTTACTTCATCCAGCATGAAAAATTCATAGAGCTGCTTGTTCAACTGTTTTGTATAAGCCTCCGTAATTTTTTGTTTTACTTCGCTTGAGAGCAATGGGCTCATCCCCAAAGAGACAGGGCTAGAAAAACCGTAAAATAGTGAGCAAGCAATGGACTTGGACAGTGGGTTACTATGATGATAGACATTGACGGGGCTGGGGTGATAGAAACCGTCTAACCGGCCTTTTAACAGTAATTGTATTCCCCTGTTTAACGCATCATTGCCTTGGATCACTTCTAAAGTAACAGAGGAACGATCAAATGTGGGAACAAGTGGTAAATTGGTCGGCACGCCAATAACTAATCCATCTAAAACTCCGGGGGCACTTAAAAATGGAATGTATTTATCTTTTTTAAAACACAGGCCCGGTACAACATTAAAAATTGCTTTCCCGGCAACGGGGAGTTGATCTCCCTGCTCAAGATATGGAAACAATATGTCTATATGACCGCGAGATAGCTCTCTCAGCCCTCTTTTATTTGGTAACAATATAAATTCTACTTTACTAAAGTCATCTCGATACATGCTCTTTAAGTAACGCGGCATTGAACCAGTGGCTTGTTTTTGCAAAAAAGAAACATGAGGCGGGTATTCAAGCAAGCCTATCCTTAGCTTATCCGCAACGGTACTTTGACTAGCAAGTAATAGTCCCAGCACGATAACTAAACTAGTTACTTTCGTCATATCCGGCCACATTTTCGCCGTAGATCACAACACTGATCCCTCCGCCTAACTCGCCCAGTTTCCATCCTTCCATATAAAAACCCGTTCTGTCTTTTGTCTGCCATTGGCTTTCTTCTAACCCGTTGTTGACAGGGTTATCTTTTGGTCGACCATGGCAATTAAGGCATAAGGGCGTCATCCTCACTGGCCGCATATAGCGAACCGCCGGCTGCCCCTGGTAGCTGGCTTTACTGTCCAGGATTATGCTGTTTTGGTCTTTCACTAGTGTGTTCAGGGCTTGCTGTTCCCACTGATCAGGAGCGCTCAGGGTGTTTCTGATCCGACTCCGCACATTGGTAAACTTTATATTAATACCATAGCCCCGTTCGCGAAATTTAGTGGATAGCTGAAAAGCAAAAATAGCGGGAATAAACCCTTTGTAGCTTATATGCTCATCTAAGAGAAGTGTGCGGTTATCTTCCATAACTAATACCATGTGCTTTAGCAATAAGTTGATGTACTTATCCTCGCGGCTGGGAAAATCCTGTGCAAACAGGGCTCTGTAGGTCTCTTTTACATTGTCTGTAAGTGCAGAGCCAAATAGTCTAGATTTATTTCCTTGTGTTGAATTAATCAATTTTTGTTGGCTAAAAATGTACAACAGAGACGCATGGTATGTGCGTGCAACGTCATCGATGCTCTGCTCAATTGAATGCTGATTGTTGTTTTCAGATGTGTAACCGGTGGCCGGTAGAATACAACAGGCCACACACAGGAAACTGATACTTAGACGTACACTTCTGAATCTCAACGCAGTCATTTTATTCATTTGATATATCAAAGATTAGTCAGCATTTAGCTGCAATAATAAACGGCAATAGCTTTCCTATTCCTAACTATAGATTAAAAAGCGAGCTAGTAGCAGCCAGTTGCCATCGTCAGACACGCTACGCTTGCCCGTCTGTGCCAGCTCTCCATAAACGGCATGCGTTCAAGCCAGGCACTTTTGTCAACTAACATAAGCACAACAGTAGCCAGTTTATTCAATTCATCCAGCTCCTCAGCGATTAGAATGGCCATGTAAAAGGTCGATACTCAACCCAAACGATGAGGTACAGTACTATGAATCAGAAACTAACACTGGCATTTCAAAAGGAAATGACCGCCGCTAAAGCGCAGTATGAAAAAGCTCAATACAGTAAGAGCTTCTATCACTTAGAAAGAGCACACATTCTGGGGCAATCCTTTATTATTCCTCACACCCAGTCGCACTGGTGGATGCTCAAACTAGGATACAAAACCGGTAGCGTGAAGGAGGTGCTGGGGCAAACAGCCCGGATCATTGCTTCTGTTATCTTCTCCAAAATTTGGGTGCCAAAAGGCAATACGGGTGGCACCAATGTGAGCCCTATTAAGCCAATGCCAATTCCAGCCGATCTGGCAGAATACTTGAAATAGCTCCACCTGGCATCTAACGCGCTTAGTACACAATGCTGCGTCAGTAAAAACACCATACGATTCAGCTTGGGAAGGCGCAGGGCCAGCCAAGCGAATATGATGCTGTGTCAGGCATGTAGACAGCCATTTACCTAAAAATTACGATACAATTAATGTGTATTGCTGGGGCATTACCAGCCCCTCCAGCGCCCAAGAAATGCAAAAACAAACCCGGAGACGATTGGTGTGATAACCTCCAATGTATGGATAGACACAGGCCTTGTGCTCATTTACGGCTCACAGTTAGATGCCAACTATCACCAGCATGTTGCTATACAGCTAGTATGGCCATGTTGTGACTCATCGTCTGAATTAAATGGAGAGGCGCTCCAGGGCTTGGTCGTTATCGCGTCTAAACAGAGTCATTGCCTTAAGATGTCTAAAGGATGGATCTTATTAGTGGAACCACACAGCCTGTTAGGAGAGCAGTTAGAAGCAAAATTACAAGGTCAGCCTATGGTTTCCTTTGAACTTAACGCTGACGAAAAGGCGCATCCCCCTTTTGACAAAGAAAGCGCTTTTCAGCTTGTTGCGCCAATCTTCCGAGTAATGTCAATTAAGCAGACTTTACTGAACTGTAATCACAGCTCAGTCACTGATGAACGTATTCAGAGGTTACTTAAAAACCTGGATGCCTGTTTTGTGGAAGACTGTATAAAGCCAGAGCACTGGCGTGCAGCCGACGTCGCACAAACCCTTAATCTGTCTGAAAGTCGATTTCTGCACATCTTCAAAGATCAGGTTGGTATTGCGTGGCGCCCTTTTCTGTTGTGGCGAAGATTGATTTGTGCGCTACAAGCACTCGTAACAGGTAAGTCCGCAACAGACGCAGCCTACATGGCAGGGTTTTCTGACAGCGCGCATCTTAGTCGCACTTTTCGCTCTACATTTGGTATGAGTATCACGCAAGCTAAAAACCTGATTAAGTAACCCCTGCACGTTTATGCCCCTTTGCGTTGGCAGTTCCGGTTAGTCAACGCTCACGCGTTGGCGGGAGCCGCTCGCTGCAACTTTAAGCCATTATTTGAAGCATGTATTTTCAGGCTCCATTTCACCGCTGCTAAAACAGGTGCTAGTAACGCCAAGTGTCTAATATTTGTTCCCAGCAATACTAACAGAAAATTGACACCTATCGTGTCATCAACCACAGATGTCATCAGGCAGTGATTTTTTACCCTCTACTTTCAAGGCATAGAAAAGCGACATCAGCATACTGCAAAGCCTGGTTCGAAAAATGCATAAATGGATCAAAGTCAAACCAGAGAATGTCACCAACATGAATAAAAGTACCAATACAGTTTATGTGTTAAGCGGATATGCGAAATGTTCAACCTCTAATACAGGGAAGTACAAACTCGGCAATAAACACTCCATTGGCCTCTTAACAACCGATGAAAACTATCAGGACAATATGCATCAGCTTAAGACCTTTATTAAGGACCTAGGGTGGGAATCCATTATGTTTTGTATGGTGGAAGAAGTTGAAGACATTAAAAGCTTATCGAACGACGTTTTGATATCCAGTTTTCACCGTGCGCAGAAAAACGGTCAATCGTTAGTGGTGAATGATCTCCCGATTACAGTGCATTAAGGTTACGAATTAGTGTACATTTGATGTACATTTGAGACACCCACGCCAAAGCTTGTAAACCACAAACAAAACAGGACAAATAACACTGGGTGTCCCTCCTGGGTGCCTCCTGGGTGTTGGTATAAAACTCAATATCTACCAAATCCTGCGCCAGGTTCTTGTAAACAATGGCTGAATTTCGGTAATGACCAAGCACTTCCGCATCTTTCATGGCATACAAAATTTGTGGGATCACCAACACGCTTATTTGTGTATGTTCAAAAACCGTTTTCATTTTTCTATTTTTGACAGTGCTCAAAGGAGCATTAATCGCCACGACAACCCCGACCCCTAAAAGGGATGATAACCACCTGTTAGAACTACTCTAACTACACCTGTTATGACATGCAATCAGGTACAAAGCTTTGTTTGGACATCCACTTCAAAGCTTGGTCTTCCAATATCAGTCACTTAAGGTTGGCTGTAATCTAAATGGGAAAAGAACTGATTACGCTGGGTGCAACTTTGCTCGGATATCCAATCTCCAAACTTGAAGGTCTTTCAACTTGAAACTAGCGCCCTTCGAAAAACACGGTTCAATTGGGTGTCTTTATTCCACTTACACCACTGTATTTAAAGGATAACAGAAGCAGCAGCAAGCAAAAATACCACTAAAACAAAATAACAAAGCACTCCCAAGTGGAAGCCGAACATTGATTTTTCGATTGAATTTCCTTTTCTGTAAGCCAGAAATACACCGGCAATATAAGGTGGAAGACCTACTCCGAAGCCTGTTAATAACAACAAAAGAAAAAACTCCTGGAAACCATGTTGTTCTTTTAGCCCACATTCAAATTCCCCCCAGTTTCCGCACCCCCTGTTAGTACCAGTACCGCCAGGCAGTCCATCTTTACCATATGCCCATATATCAAATCCTTCCGGGTTATTTTTACCGGGTGATAGGTATAAATAGTCCCTGCCCCAAGGGTCTTCAGGTAGGTCATTGATAAGTTTTCCTTTTTTACAAGGGCAGCTTTTACTAATAAACACTTCCTGAGCCAACACACCTAAACCTTGTTCATTAGTTGGATAACTACCGAATTCACGATGGTAAAACTCAACGGCTTCAGCCAACTGTTTAATATCTAGATAAGCTTTTTCTTCCGGTGATAGCTCTCTACTTGAGCTTTTAGCAAGACCTGAGATGAGAGTAATAATTACTAATACCATAACTTTAATTTTTTGCATTGAAGTTTCCTTGTTTCCCCAACATTTTAGCCGGACATCTAATCACCATGTTTGTAAGCCTTTCAGTTTGATACTGGCGACAGCGCAGAGGCCAGCTTCAAAAACAAGGCCTGGCCCTTGTGTTTTATATTTTCTCTTCTGGCGGGTAATGATTCGCATGCTTCAGGCTGTGTAAGTCGTCAAAACGGACGCCATGCTGAGCCATAACAGGGCGTATTTTTTTACTAATCAGCTGGCGAATATAAAAGGGCTGATTCGGCACAAAGTGATGAATGGTGTGTGTACGGCCAAAATCAAAACAAAAGAGCTGAAACGGTAAAAACCAGCGACTGGTGATCACATGTGTTTGCTCGAGTACATTGCTGACGCCACCATAATAATGCATTGAAGATGTGATCAAGTTGAGAGACGTCGAGCGGATAATATTTGGCACAATCAAAACCACCATCAGGAACTCTGCAACCGCCAGTAGCTCAACTCCCCACTTAGATAGTTCAAATGGATGAAAAAATTGCAGCACATGAAAAGCGATTACACCGTATAAAATCGCAAAGTATGCCGTCGCAATGGGAAAACCGGCATTGAAGACCTGAAAAAACCTGAAATCGCGAATTTCCCTACTAAAGCGCTTTGAACTAATCAATAAGCCTAGCAGACCGTCTATGATTATGACCGCTCTTAAAAAAGGAGATTTAATGCCATTACCCACTAAGCGCTCTTCTAGGTCTTGTGAGGTGCCAGACACTTTGTGATGGTGTAAATGAATTTTTTTGCGATACCAGGGGTTCACAGTGTTTGGTCGCATCAGCCACACGACTAACATCATGAAGTTATGTATAAGCGGACGTTTACTAAAGTACAGCTTGTGGATCAGGTCATGCTCAAGTTCATGTGTAATGGAAGTAATAAAGGCTACCAAGAGAATGCACAACCACGCGGGAATAGCAGCAAAATAATAAAGCGCAGCAACCCCGGTGAAGGCACATAATGACAACAACAGAATAACCAGCGCTATGCCATTTTGCTTTTCAAGTATAGGATAACGCGCTCTGAGCGATTTCTCTTCTGCTTTAATCGCCGTCACTATCGCTGTTATGTTTTGTTTCGCGGTCAATTTTGGCATTGATAGCGTTGCTAACTTATTGATACCAAAATCATACCGTAAATGGCAGACTTTGGGCACGCCTATGCCCAAAGTTTGACTCACTTTCACTCATGTCTGAGACAACTGGCGCAGCGTGTTTGTGCATTTACAGAAAAAGTTACTTGCCCCTATTGGTCACAATCCATCTCGTATTGCTTAAGTATCGACAACATATTCTCTGGTATTGGTGACTTTTGCCCTGTTTTCATATTAAACATCACCACATTCGCATATCCTGTTGTACATATGGCCTGCTGTGACTCACTAAACGCTTCATAACGCATGGTGAAACGATCTTCTTTGATGTCGGTAATATACGAGCCAATATAGAGGGTATCCGGAAAAGTAACCGGTCGTTTGTATTGCGCATACGTATCGCGCAATACAGGGCTATGGGTGGGCTCTGATAAGACCGAAAGCAGCCCTGTTTGTTGTAAAAAGTCGATTCTTGCGGTTTCGAAGTAACGAAAGTAAGACACATTGTTCACATGCCCCAGCGCATCCATTTCACCCCATACCACGTTAATTTTGGTCTTAATTTCAAACTTCTCGAAAAATTCCTGCATGATGTTGCCTGTCGTTATGATTATTGCCCTTGAGGGTAACAACTCATCGTACCAGCAACAAGCACTCTGCGATACGCATAAAGACGTGATCCGTCAGCTGGCGCTAAACTCACCCTTCATCAAAACATGTAAGCTACGGGTGGGCATCTACACTATTAGGTTCAATATGGCATCATTCAAATAATTTTGCTTGTTGAATATGACCATACACTACTTCCTGAATTTAAGCTTTTTGACCTACATGGAGTCGAACTACCACATCAAAGCCGAGTACACCCTTAACACAAAAAACAAACGCCAGAAACACAAAATTAACCGGTATATTTACTTCAAACAAATTTCCAATGCAATTAATGCAACTTTAAAACATTTCCGCACAAACTACTGAAATAAATTAGACCACAACCAATGCAATGAAATAGTTAATAAAAAGTAGCTAAAAATTTCTGTTTATAGATCAATAGAACCATCGAAACACGAACTAGAATACTATATTCCAAAACAATCTTTGACAAGTTGACTTTTTTTCAATTGCCCAGTTTGTTGCTCTCGCTACACTGCTCCGTAGAGTGGCTTATATAACTTATTGATGTATTTCGGTTATTCACTTGCCCTGTTAATAATAACAATAAACCATCAAGGTACTCTTATGACTTACACTTTATCGCCTGTGCATATTGCCATCACGACAGCCCTAGTTTTGATGCCAAACTCTGGTTTCTCTGCCGAAAAGATAAATGAATCAGATAACAAAAATGAAGACAATGAGATTGAGATTGTTGCGGTAACAGGTTCTCGATTGATCCGTCCCGAACTAACTTCTTCTTTACCAATTACTACCGTGACGAGTGAAGACATTGCGCTAAGCGGGTTAACTTCCATTACCGATATTTTCACACGTTTACCAGCAATGAATGGCCACCAGGTTTCTATTGATGAAAACTTTGGAGCCGATGCAAGAAATAATGATGGTCGACAAAAAATTCAATTACGCGGTTTAGGGTATGCTCGAACCTTAAACTTGCTTGATGGCGTCAGAATGGCGGCTGATACTGATGGTTCAGTGGACATTTCAATCATCCCCACGACTATGCTAAAACGGGTTGATATTAAAAAAGGGTCAGCATCTGCAATTTATGGCTCGGATGCCATTGCGGGGGTAGTTAACTACCAGTTACTAAAAGACTTTGAGGGTATCAAGCTGAATGTCTCGACCGGGATCAGCGAATACAATGATGCCCCAACTCACACTTTTAGCTTTGTCGGCGGCACCAGCTTTAACAAAGGTGGAGTTACATTAGGAGTGGAAGCTAAGAAAATAGGAACATACAACAGAGGCTCGCGAAGTTTCTACTACCCCGATAGAAGTTCACACAAAGTTAATGGCATTTTTGAAGGTACCAACTGGCTAAGTATTTATGGGCCTGATGGCAATGCGACTTATGCAGATTGCGATGCAGACACCGCCACAGCAACCTACCACATGATGCACAGAAATAATGGCACAAATGGCAGTAGCGTAGATGACTTTTCTCCGTTCTCTGCAACTTATCGTGGACAAGTCGGGCAAGCCTGCTGGGAATTAGAAGAAATAGCGCAAGAAGAAGCCGAGAAAAAATATAAAGAAGCACATGGCTATAACTTTCAAAGTGAAACGCTAGACGCATCCGAAAGAACCGAATACAGCATACTGCTAAACACCTATTACAATTTTACAGATACACTTGAAGGTACCGCTCAATTACTTTACGCCGACAAAGAAAACTACGCGCAAGAGGCTGCAGCGGTAGTGTCTGGCCTGTTTGTAAGTAAAGATAATGAATACAATCCATTCGGCCGCGATGTACGTTTGAACCGTCGGTTGACTAACCTCAATAAACGGAACACAACAACGGATACAACGCCGTTTCATGTACGCCTTGGGCTCAATGGCGAACTATCTGAAAATTGGACCTGGTCAACAGATCTTGTACATAGCCGCTATGAAGCGAAAACAACTTATCCTGAAGCACTGAATAGGACTTTGTTACAAGATAGTCTAAGCGGTCCCGAGGTTTGCCTTGCTGAAAATAATTGCTCACCACTCAACCCTTTTGTCGACCTTGAGCAACTTAATAGCGATTTGCTAGATGCAATTATGGTTGAAGGTATTTGGAGTAAGCACAAGGCCACGACTAACACTTTTAATCTAAGTGCGGTAGGAGACGTTTTCAGCTTACCTGCAGGTACTATTCAAATGGCAGTCGGGGTCGAGTACCGCACAGAAGAAGCCAGCAATCAATTCGATGATGTGAGAGGAAAATATAAATTAGTCGGTAATCTTAGTCAGGAAGACAGCAATGTTCCGCCAAAACGTAAAATCAAGGAAGCATATATAGAAACCAGCATTCCAATCGCTGAAGACGCTTATTTGGCGAAGCATTTAAGTGTTGAGCTAGCGGTTCGCTACTCTAATTATAGTGATTCGGGGTCATCAAGTACGCCCTCTGTTAATATCTACTGGAAACCAATAGAACAACTCATGGTTCGAGCTAATTACTCTGAAGGTTTTCGAGCACCAACTTTATTTGATTTATATCGTGGCAAAGAAGTATTCACAGATCGTTGGTACTCCAACTCTTCCGATCCATGTAGTAATACAGGCTGGGAGCAACTGGCATTGTGTAAAAGCTTTGGTGCAAAAGTGGCTGAAGCAGAGCCCTACCAGTGGTCATTTGAAATGGGCGGCAATGAGAACCTTAGCCCGGAAACGTCTACATCCACTAACTTAGGCTTTGTATGGACCCCTGAATACCTTAAAGGCTTTACTGCCACATTAGATTTCTGGGAAGTAGACATTGAAAATGCGCCAGAGCGTTTAACCAGGGTAATGCTGCGTGAAAATGCGCGCACCAATGGAGAGTTATTTGCCGATCTAATTCAACGAAACCCAACAACTCATGTACTTGAACATTATAAAAGTATCGTCATTAACATCGGTAAAACGAGATCCCAAGGCCATGATCTAGATTTAAACTACACTTTTCCAGACACACAAATAGGCCGCTTTCAAATAACCTACTCATTAGCAGAAATCACTCAAGGTGATAACCAGTACTTAGGTGATGACAAATGGACTCCCTATATTGGTCGATATAATAATTTAGAGACAAAGCAATCATTTGGCATATTTTGGAATAAAGGAAACTGGAATTCTTCTTTCACAATGGCGTACGGTAGTAAAGCATTTAATTCGGATGAAGACGATGTGCTTGATTTAACAAACGTGCCAGAAAAAGACCAATACAGAACAGCCAGAGACTTTGCTCTGGACTGGTCGCCGTCTTACGACTTGAAAACGCTAACGGTTGGCTATGACGCACAGCAATATGGACGATTTAATCTCACTGTACAAAACCCATTTGGTGAAGAGCCACCATTTTTGGATGTCGCACGAGGCTATGACCGCGGGCCAAACCCGAGAGGACGCTACTACACTTTATCCTGGTTCAAAGAGTTTTGATCTCCCTTTTCTACTCTGATTGCAATTCTCACTAAGTTCCAGGAAGTCAGAACGTAAACAAGGCACGGATGCCTTCGCACCAATTCAGGCACGCAAACGACCTCTTCAGCTTGACGCTGAATTCACCAGTTATTAAAACAAACTCACCTCGCTTTTGTTGGTTGACAGTCGCTCAACCAAAGATTGCAAATCAACCGATGCTTTATTCACTGCAACAGAGACCTCATCGCTTTGTGCCATTTTTTCCAGCGTTTCAGAAATCACTAGCATTTGCGCGACGTCCTCAACAATACTTTGCGAAATATCTTGCTGTTGCACCGCATTGTCATCCACTGAGTGAGTCACCGTGATCAGACTATCAAATGACGTTGAGGTTTGGCTTAGTACACTGCTCACTTGTGCCACCGATTGAGCCGTTTGCGTTGTTTTGGATAGACCGGATTGTATCGCGCTCACTGCCCGTTGAGAGCTTTGCAAAGTGCCGTCGATAATGTCTTTTATTTCGAGTGTTGAATTTTGAGTGCGTGTAGCAAGGCTCCTGACCTCGTCGGCTACCACCGCGAACCCTCTTCCTTGCTCACCTGCCCTGGCAGCTTCTATTGCCGCATTCAGTGCCAGTAAGTTGGTCTGCTCTGCTATATTTTGAATGACTTGTAACACATTAACAATTTCAGAAGAGCGGCTTTCTAGCTGCTCAATATTACCTGCAATTGCTTGCATCTCGCCAACCAGCTCACCCATCCCTCTGTCTGCTAAGTCCAGAGAAGCTGCGCATTGCGCTGTCGCTTCGCTGGTTGATTTAAACGAATCGAACGCTTGCTGTGAGTCCATTTTATTTTGTTCGGCGATAGTAGATAAACGTGCCGTGGCTTGATTTAAGCTATCGACGATTTTGCTTTGCGAAACTGAGCTGTTACCAATTTCATCGGAGATTTCCGATAATTGAGCAAATGCGGTACTCACTTCGTGGTTAACTAAATTAATTAGCCCGACACTGTCAGATAGCTTTTCCTGCATGTATCGCGCACTCTTGACCAGCTCCCCTATCTCATCATTTGAATTGTGCGAAATATTTTTTGTGTAATCCCCTTCCGCAATCGCTTTTAATACTTCGTTGAGATCGCCAATTGGCCTGACAATTACTTTTTGAATGTATAATAAAACAAAAGCAACCCCAACAACCGCAGTCAACATACTGATCAAACTTACTGTATAGCTAGTGCGAGATGAAAACGTCTGTAAATTTGCAAAGTCTGCATCCACGCCTTCATCTATCTTTTGAACAAGATCCTGCAGTGATTCACTTAGGGCTCTGTCTATACCTTTAACGTGTTGATCAGCCGTTTCTATGTTTAAACCGGAAGACAGAAAAATATCATAGCCTGCTTTGTATTTTTGTGAGGCATCACCATAGTCTTTTCGTATCTTGGCGATAAGTGTTTTAAGCGCTGTCGAATGCCGTTCCGATTGTGCAATGCTTTCGAGCACACCTTTTACTTCATTTTCTGAGTTTAAAAAACGCTGCCAATATTTATTTCGCTCTGCGACTGATTTAGAACGTATCAGCACATTTTTCCACTCCTGAACCTGAGTTTTAAACAGCGACAACGCCAACCGCCCTTGATTGGCCGCATGTATATTTTTGTCTTTAAGTTCAACAAATTGAGATTCAAGCGTATGCAAAGTAAATAACATTGCAAGTACAACAATAGCAAACATGGCTAACATTGCGGACATTGGACCTAACAGCTTCACCTTTAAGGAGCTTTTCATAGACTACCCCACACTGATCTTCAGTTACTAAGGATAGAACAATTTTCAAACTCTTTATTTCCCTGTCAAAAATAGCTTTGTCTTGGCAGGCTGTACATCTGAACTGCCAATGCGAAACAGTTCGAATTTACTTCCACGAATGCGATGTCTTTTATGTATTGAATGCTGGACAGCAGGTTCCGTGCGCCAGTTTAGGATGGGTGTCGCCCAGAATACGCGCTGCTTTGCTATCAGGCTAAATGTGCCATCCGAGTATAATCAAAACTAGGCCCGGCCAGAGTTTGTCTGTTGAATTGATGTTGAAACAAGGTGTGTTTGATTGGGTGAATGTAATTTGCTAATTCTTTATCACATGCCACTGTCCAAAAAGGTGGTCCACACATTGGGTGTTTGGCAAGCACACATCTTTGGGGTTTACTGTGCCAAAAGCATAAATGCCTTCACCTGTTCCGTTTTCATCTTTGTATGAAAACGCTTTCCTAATTAACCAGGTCCCCTGATAGTGTTGAAGCCAAAGTGATTGTAAACCGGTTTCTCTATATGGCCCAATAATTTTGCTTAAGTCTGGCTTAATCACTTTTTTATATTTGGGTTCTCCAGCTTCCCAAGCCACTGAGCTTTCATCACCCTGTGGGGATTTTTCATGCCACTGGATAGAGACATACCCTGCGTCCTCTGTGGCCCGCATAGCTTCAATAAATTGATCAGAATAAGTAAAAACAAAAGCAGAATGCTTAATCTTGCTTTCTGGCCAATAATACATTGATTTCAATAATAATATGAAAATTACTGAGAGCAGAGTTAAATATAAAAACAATTTTTTCATAAATAAAGCACCTAAAAAACAAGGGGGGTTTAAGAGCGTACCTCATCACCATTGCTAAACTTTGTATACCACACTTGTAAAAAACTAAGCAGAGTTTTCCTGCTTTCTTTGGCTGCCTTACCAATTAGCACTTTTTCTTTGCAGAGCATAGATGTGGCCCGAATATGAGACAAAGGTTTTTGAATCAGTATGGATTACAAAAGCGCCAAACCTGGACCATGTGGTATCGTTGCAAGTGATCTCGACATTCAACACTGTTGAGCCGTTTTTGATATCTAAATCTGAGAAAAACGCCTTGTGATAATTATAGAGTTCACGTTCGTTGAATAACGCTTCATTGAAGATAACGTTTTTACAGGTTACGCTGCCAAATGACACTTCTGACTTATTATACAACAGAGCCTGACCCAAAAACGTCTTGGCTTCATCTAATGATAAATTACTAATGTGTGAGTGAACTATCGTCCCTACGATCCACTCCCCGAAATAGTCTTGTGCGTAAGCTATGGATGGAGCGAGTAACGTAATAATTACAAAGAGCACTGATTTCATTTTTACCTCAAACGCGAAGCTTTGAAGAATCAAATCGTCCGGATTTATATCAGAGCAACATTCCCCTCAAAATATAGGTAAACTTGGCTGAGTGTATTTGCACTTGCTAGACTAGATACCTCTACATTTAACTTTGCATCTCTATACAATATACAGCAAAACTATTTCTTCCAAGCCATCCACTCTTTTTCCACCTGCTCATTGGCCACACTTTCATCATTGGCATGTTTATTCATATAAGCCTCCTGGAATTCACGGGCCTGGCCAAACAGTTCGGCGTCTGCCAGATTATCATTATCAACTTTTGCAATAACATCCCATATCTGTGAACTCAGCTTTAAATCTGCCTCTTCTTGCATCGCGGCAAAGTCGAGTAGATGAGAAACCGAAACATCACCATTTCCTTTCGCCAGTGACAGGTAGTCTATGACTGCCACGGGGTGCATAACATAGTAACCATCAGCACCTTCCGGGTTTTTCAAAGAATGTACTTTATCCCACGTGCATAAGAGTTTAACTATACCTGACTCAATGTATCCACCCGCTAGGTACTCAATGACTTTGGCATCATGACGGATAAGTACATCTGGCCGAGAGATGCCCTGCTCTTCGACAAAAAGTTTAAGCTCATCAATTTTACTTTCAAGGTACTCAACTTTGAATCTTTCTGTTTTAAAAGAATACTTTGATGCGAGCTTTTCCAGCTCCCGAACGGCCCGGTCCCTAATTAAATAAAAAGCAGAATCAGACATATCGGAGCTAATCGTGTTCAGACGAACACCAAATAGTTTCACATACTCACTAAAGGTGATGTCTGGTCTGCTTCGTCTATACCTGGAATAATGACTAATGAAAGCATTACCTGAATGAGACAATTCGATACCCTTTTCAACGATATGCTTATAATCTCTGCATGCTTCAATCAGGTGACTGGCTACTTCTTCCATATAATCATGGGGAATAATGGCATTGAATTCATGCTTAGTAATTAACTTATGTAACGAAGCGCCAGATAACGAATTACGATCTCCAACATTATCAAACAGTAGCCCACAAATAATTGGAATAAATACTGAAGCATCAATGTAAACATTAAGCGCTTCAACTCCTCCTAATGCATTGATAAGGTGTGATGAGTTTGTATTCAAAAATGCATCGTAAAGTTTGGCGCAAGCGATGTGTTTAGCAAAGTCTGTTCCGGCAAAGAAGCTTGACAGCTCTTTAAATATCTCATGAGTGTTTTGTTGGCCGAATTTTGACGAAATAATATCTCGGATGGACTTGTAAGACGAGTCTGCCTCTATCACTGCATCATAAATATTATAGCTCTGCCCGGATAAGTAGATAGTCAGCTCAATGAAGTTATCGAGCAATAATGCCTGAGTTTTAGCATCTAACGTTACTTTCAAGTTTGAGAGCTTATCTTTAAAATCACTCTTTAACATCTCCAGTTCAAGCTCAGTGGTCTTTTGCAATCCCGCAAATCTATCCTGCTCACTTTTCGATAGTATGAGCACCTTTTGATGGCTCTCAATTTCCGAGTTTTGAAGTAAGCGGTCAATGTTTGCGTTTAACTGAATTTGTTGCGTTTCTTCCAGGTTAAAGCTTTCAGTCACGCTTTCAATCAACTGTTCCCGTGAACATCCATTTGGTTTGCGCGATAATGTCGACATAATAATGGATTGGAAGAAACGTTGACGAAGATCCTTCGTTTTTTGATCAAACAACAGCAACGAAGATACGGCTTCATTTTTTGGTGTCAGGTACTTCTGTTCAGGTTTTGTAATCTTGATACCAAACAAAACAAGCACTTCCGATACTTTATCATGCTTGACTAGCCTACTGGCAATTGCCTGACAATCGTATTTTCTGACCGTTACAGCGTGTTCAGTGAAGATATCCTCCTCCACCTCTTTGTATGACCCTTCCGGGATCCGACGAGACGAAAAAAAGTACATAATATCAACGTCAGAGGTATGCTTAAGTTTTTTTGCATCACTGCGCAGCTTCGGCTCCCATTTTTTCTCAACCGAAATCTGTATGCCAACTTCAGTTCCGTTTGGCATATTTACAATTTTAAAGTCATGCCCACCATCGTAGGGGCCATCACAGTAATCGGCATTGGGTAACTTAAATAGGGGCATTATTATTGTTGCGATGGAGCGAAATACAGACACGTCTGCAGCTTCGATTAATCTAGATAAGGATTCAATGTTCATTATGTTCTATTTACCTGTAATATCCTGTCCACCTGGGTTCATTTAATGTAATGCAACCTACAGCAAAAGTGTCTATTCTAAGGCTGATTAGTCATCCCAGCTAACAATGCAACGTGACATACTTAGTTTTTATTATCAAGCAATTATGTGGGTTTGTAAATTTGACGCTTAGCTAAGTGTCACATACTGGCATGGCAAAAGTGCCATCAAAATAGAGTGCCTACCGGACGTGTAGGGAATCCTCCAAGTGACCCTCGCTGCACTGTAGTTTGGTTCAGGCAACACGAGTTCGCACCCAAGCCTGAATTTGGGTAAATTGAAATGACATTGAAGAAAAAGTGTTAACCCAGTAACCGCTCGCACTGAATCAAGTTGGCTCGTCGCCTTTTGTTAAGGTGCTCACAGTAATCCGTCATCGCTTGCTTTCGCCCCACTGCACCATGAAAGACCTTCGTAAATTGCGTAGTGAGCTTGAGCCAGTTGTCTGGCTCTATTTGCAATCGTGTCAGCAGTGGCTGGCTATCACTGATATAACCCCGCTTGTCTGCACGCATACATCGACCTGTTAATTCAACTAGCTGTATGTAATAGCTCAGCTCAAACGGCAGTCCTTTGGGTATGTGCTTTCTTGGACTACCCGCAAAGCGCAGTAAGCTTTTGGGTTGCTTTCCTTGCCGTGCATGCTCAATACGCTTTTTAATGCTGGTATAGTCTGACATTTCCGGTGTCTCTGCCATTTTGGCTCTGATTGGGTTCAGGTCTACATAAGCCAGGCACGCTGCCAGTGCTGCTTCATCCAGCAAGGCTTGTGACTTAAATCGCCCCTCCCAAAACCGGCCCGTACAAGCATCTTCCTTATTGGCCTTGCGGGCAATATCTTCATTCAAAACCCGCATGAACCAACTGATGCTCGCAAGGCGTATTCTGAATTCACTGATGTCTCCATCAAGCATATTGCGCTCTGACTCGCTCAGCTCATCACCATTGATGAATTTGTGCGTCAGCCAGTTGCCTTTAAACAGCTTATGCCAGCGAAGAACAATCGCTTTATCTGATAGCCTTTGTGCTTTTTTATCATCCACATACAACACAATATGCGTATGATTGCTCATAACTGCGTAGCCACACACATCAATGCAAAACACCTTAGCTAGGGTTAGCAATTTCTCCTCAACCCAGTCTCGCCGATGTTCATAAGACTTGCCCGTTACGCGGTCTTGGCCGCACAGAAATGCCCGGCGAACACACCGGGATATGCAGTGGTAGTATTTAGTGTCTGACAGGCTGACCTGTCTCTTCCTTGCTGTTGGCATATTCCATTATCCTCAATCCATTGAGCATTACCTAAAGGTAGACGGCGTACCTTACATACGCCAGTTTAGGGTGGATGTCGCCCCAATACTCATAGTGAAACTTGCAAGTTTAAGTATGAAATGCTGCTAAAGAATCAGATTCGGACAATACGAGAACATACCCAAGCCTGAACTTGGATAAATTGAAATAGTACTAAAGAAAAGGTGTTAACCCAGTAACCGTCTGCACAGAGTCAAGTTAGCTCGTCGCTTTTTATGAAGATGTTCACAGTAATCAGTCATCGCGTGCTTTCGCCCCACTGCACCATGAAAGACCTTCGTAAACTGCATAGTCAGTTTAAGCCAGTTTTCTGGCTCTATTTGCAATCGTGTCAGCAGTGGCTGACTATCACTGATATAACCCCGCTTGTCTGCACGCATGCATCGGCCTGTTAACTCAACCAGTTGAATATAATATGTCAGTTCAAACGGAAGCCCTTTAGGCATATGCTTTCTTGGATTGCCTGAAAAACGCAGTAAGCTTTTGGGTTGTTTACCTTGCTGTGCATGCTCAATACGCTTTTTAATGCTGGTGTAGTCTGACGTTTCCGGTGTCTCTGCCATGTTGGCTCTGACCGGGTTCAGGTCAACATACGCCAGACACGCTGCCAGTGCCGCTTCATCCAACAAAGCCTGTGACTTGAATCGCCCTTCCCAAAACCGGCCTGTGCAACCATCTTCTTTGTTTGCCCGGCGGGCAATATCTTCATTGAGCACCCGCATAAACCAGCTGATGCTCGCAAGCCGGAGCCTGAATTTAGCAATATCACCTGCCAGCATGCTGTATTCGGATACGCTCAGCTCATCACCACTAATGAACTTGTGCGTCAACCAGTTGCCTTTAAACAGTTTATGCCAGCGAAGAACGATTGCTTTATCTGATAACCTTTGTGCTTTCTTATCATCCACATACAACACAATATGCGTATGATTGCTCATAACCGCATAGCCACACACATCAATGCAAAACACCTTCGCAAGGGTCAGTAATTTTTCCTCAACCCAGTCTCGCCGATGTTCATAAGACTTGCCCGTGACGCGGTCTTGGCCGCACAGAAATGCCCGGCGAACACACCGGGATATGCAGTGGTAGTATTTAGTGTCTGACAGGCTGACCTGTCTCTTCCTTGCTGTTGGCATATTCCATTATCCTCAATCCATTGAGTATTACTTAAAGGTAGACGGCGTGCATTCCGCACGCCAGTTTAGGGTGGATGTCCATGCAACTTCTAACTTAACGAACGGGATAACGAAAACTCGCTACCCCGCAGGCCTACTCGGCTTGACATAGCTGGAGCGTCCATATATGTCTCCCAAAATTCTTCCAAGTGGACCCTCCTACACAAATGGAACAAATTCGGTGGGTGTCTATAATGAAAGAGTTGGTGTCTATAATGAAAGAGTTGGTGCACTTCCAGGTTGAACCTGCCCCTACACAAATGGAACAAATTCGGTGGGTGTCTCTCAAAACCCCTTAAGACTAAACTTTACCAAAAGCCAACGCCCTCGTAAGTTACCTGTTGTATTGACAAAAGAAGAGGTTAGTTCATTACTCACAATGTGTAGCACTCGCCATTACCTGTCTTGCGCCTTACTTTATGGCAGTGGCCTAAGGTTGATGGAGGCAATGAGGCTTCGGGTTAAAGATATCGATTTTGATTATCTCTGTCTTCGAATATGGGACGGTAAAGGCGGTAAAAACAGAGTTGTAACACTGGCTAAAGAGTTAATTCCCCTACTAAGAAGCCAAATCCTCCAAGTAGAAAATTATCTGCAACTTGACCTAAAAAATCCTCAGTACTGTGGCGTATGGTTACCCCACAGACTAAGACACAAATACAATGGTCACGAGAAGCAGTTGATGTGGCAGTATATATTTCCTTCTCACAAGCTAAGTGTTGACCCAGAAACAAAACAACTCAGACGGCACCACATTGATGAGAAACAGGTTCAAAGAGCAGTAAAAAAAGCAGCGTATTTAGCTGGGATCACTAAGCAGGTCACACCGCATACATTACGTCACTCTTTTGCGACACATCTGCTGCAAAATGGCGCTGATATAAGAACAATACAAACTCAACTTGGCCATAGTGACGTCCGGACAACTCAGATTTACACGCATATTATCCAGCAAGGAGGCCAAGGAGTGGTAAGTCCAATTTCTCACCTCCCACAGCGAATCAAATAACAGACAATAAAAAACCGCCTTAATCTCTCAAGACGGTTTTCAAAAATCTAAGTCGGGGATTAACCCGACCTACAACATGAGGCCAAACGCACTATTAAAGCGTGATTAAAATAGATTGCTACATATATTCGCTTTTTCAATCTGCGACCCATCAGAAAAAACCTAAGGCTAAAAATCGCCAACTCCCTTTGAAGTGAAATATGAGTACCAGCCAATGATCTTGACCGGCACTCTAGCACATAGCCGATCGTTAATACTTAACCACCGTTTTCCTCAGGCTTTAACGGTTTCTGATAAGTGCGGCGATCAGGAATAGGAGAACCTGTGCCACCACCATGTCCACTAACAGCTCTTTGCTGCTGCTCCGTCAGTTGTTTCATATCTTTCCTTTCTAAATCGATTTGCGATTGTCAGAACTAATATACCCTCAGCAATATGCACGAAAGATTGCACCGGGCTATATAAGTTGTTTCTTATAGGATAGCTATCAATTACATAGTGCGTATACAGTGTAACTTCAATATACGTAACCAAGTTGATGAGTAAAGATATAAAATGAACGAACAGAAATGCACCTTCCTGCTTGCTCACATAATAGTGCTTATTGACTTGCCTAAAGAAGGCTGAACGACTCTGTAATCTTTCGGCCAACAAGCGTCTGCCAAGAACAGGAATGATAAACAAAACACACATAAACATTGACCAAATGTAATAGGGATTTCCCCATCCAAGTGCAATTTCGTATGTCATATTGTCGAGCACTTCCAACACAACAAGCACAATCATCAGGTAACGAACATTAATATTCTTCCATCCGATACACAGTGCAATCAAAAATAACGGCAATAGCATGTTTTCAATGAGATCATAAAATAACTTGAAGTTTTCATAACTAAACATCAGATGCATCCTTCTTGTTGGTGTTATCCTCAGCCGATTGGGAGTCCAGAATTTCCTTCGTTTTTTGCTCAGGGCAAACGCCACAGACAAAGCAAATATACATAAATGCTAAAAAAGGAATATGTGTTTTGCCGGTTTCCCAATTGGAGATCGTGGCTTGGTCAACTGGTGGCATTAATTTTTTCCCTAATGCGCTTTGACTCAGTCCAGCATCTATCCGCATTGATTTAATCGACTTCGCAGCTTCTTTTAACAAGGCAGCAAAGAGGCCCGCTCGCCGTATTCTGACTTTCATAGCTATCCTTTCAAATGTTGACCGACACACAGCTAAATTAACAAATGTTAACCAAAAGATTATCACTGAAGTAACCTATCAGCAAGCGTAACCCGTCAAGCAAATAAATCTAACTAACTAATAATAAAAGCCTTTATTTCAACAAACCTCACATTCATGAATTTATTAATAACCAACATACTAACAATGCAAAGTTACATTGCAACCGTATAATGTAAAGAGGTCAAGAATGGTTCAGCTACAATGCTTGAAGAGCAAACTAACTGATTGAAAAGATTAGACAAGCTCAAGCAAAAGACTTGCTGCATACACGGTGCATGGATGTAAGTGTTCTCCCATTACCCTGCTCAAAGTGCAGATTTGTTTGTTTATTAAATCACAACAATATTATATTTACCGCCACAAGGGTATTGGATATGCCACAACACGAAGTTCTGCCTGCTCTTTAACTTATTGCCTGATAACAGACACAAAAAAACCGCTCGTCCTAAAACGAGCGGTTTTCATCATTTGCCAGCCCTGCAATGACAAGGCTTACAAACCAATGTTACTCAGCATAAGTCTCGACAGCCGGGCAAGAACAGATCAGGTTACGGTCGCCGTATACGTCATCGATACGGGTTACTGTTGGCCAGAACTTGTCTTTTGCAACGCTTGCAACCGGGAAGGCAGCGTAGAAGCGGTCGTAGGCGCGATCCCACTCATTACCCAGTACATCTGCCTGAGTGTGTGGTGCGAACACCAGTGGGTTGTTTTCTACAGACCATTCGCCGTTTTCTACTTTGGCGATTTCAGCGCGGATAGAGATCATGGCTTCGATGAAGCGGTCGATTTCTACCTTAGACTCAGATTCTGTTGGCTCGATCATTAAGGTACCAGCAACCGGGAATGACATAGTCGGTGCGTGGAAACCGTAGTCCATCAGACGCTTAGCTACGTCCATTTCTGTGATGCCTGAGCTTTCTTTAAGCGGGCGCAGGTCGATAATACACTCGTGGGCAACGCGGTCGTTGCGGCCACGGTAAAGTACCGGATAGTGCTTGCTTAGCTTCTCTGTCAGGTAGTTGGCGTTCACGATGGCCATTTCAGTGGCCTGCTTCAGGCCTTCGCTGCCCATCATGGCAATATACGCCCATGAGATTGGCAGGATGGCTGCTGAGCCGTAAGGTGCCGCAGATACTGCGCCGTTACCTTCGTTGGTGCCCGCTACTTTAATCACGCTGTGGTTAGGCATGAATGGTGCCAGGTGTGATTTAACACCGATAGGACCAACACCCGGACCACCACCACCGTGCGGGATACAGAATGTTTTGTGTAGGTTCAGGTGCGATACGTCAGAGCCGATTGAGCCCGGGCTGGTTACGCCAACCTGTGCGTTCATGTTCGCGCCGTCCATATAAACCTGGCCACCGTGCTGGTGAACGATCTCACATACTTCGCGAATGGCTTCTTCGTATACACCGTGGGTAGACGGGTAAGTAACCATGATACAAGACAGGTTCTCTGATACGTCTTGGGCTTTCGCACGCAAGTCATCCAGATCAATGTTACCGTCGCTGTCACAGCCAACCACAACCACTTTCATGCTGGCCATTTGCGCCGACGCCGGGTTAGTACCGTGCGCAGAGCTTGGGATCAGACACACGTTACGGTGACCTTCGCCGCGTGACTCGTGGTATTTACGAATCGCGATAAGACCCGCGTATTCACCCTGAGCACCTGAGTTAGGTTGCAGTGACACTGCGTCGTAGCCTGTGATGTTAACCAGCCAGTCGTGCAGCTCAGTCATCATAACCTGATAACCCTGTGCCTGCTCTAGCGGGCAGAATGGGTGCAGTTCAGCGAACTCAGGCCAGGTGACCGGGATCATCTCAGCGGTCGCGTTCAGCTTCATGGTACAAGAACCCAGAGAGATCATAGAGTGGTTCAGTGCCAAATCTTTGTTCTCAAGACGCTTGATGTAACGCAGCATCTCAGTTTCGCTGTGGTAGCTGTTGAAGTTATCGTGTGTCAGTACTTCGTCATCACGTACCAGGCTCGCCGGAATACCCGTGATGCCATTTGCAGCAACTTCGCTATCCAGTGCTGCCACATCTAAGCCATGGCCTTCGCCCAGGATGATGTCGAACAGTTCAGCTATGTCACCGCGGGTGGTGGTTTCGTTCAGTGCAATTGAGTACTCGCCAGCGTGGTTGATGGCAAAGTTCACTTCGTTTGCAACGGCGCGCGTGACTACTGCGTCTTTGTCTGCGTCGTTAGCAACCACTGTGATGGTGTCAAACCAGGTGTCGTGCTTCAGTGCTACGCCTTTGGCTTTCAGGCCAGTTGCCAGAATGCTGGCGAAACGGTTAATGCGCTCGGCAATGGTTTTCAGGCCCTGTGGACCGTGGTACACCGCATAGAATGCAGCCATGTTGGCCAGCAGTACCTGCGCTGTACAAATGTTTGAGTTGGCTTTTTCGCGGCGGATGTGCTGCTCGCGTGTTTGCATTGCCATACGCAGTGCATCGTTACCTAAACGGTCTTTTGATACACCAATGATACGCCCTGGCAGTGAACGCTTGTATGCATCACGTGTTGCGAAGAACGCAGCGTGTGGACCACCGTAACCCATAGGTACACCAAAACGCTGTGCAGAACCCAGTACCACGTCTGCACCCAGTTTACCTGGTGCTTTCAGCAGCATTAAGCTCATGATGTCAGCGGCCACACAGGCAATCGCTTTTTTGCTTTGTACTTGTGCGATGATGTCCGTGATGTCAACCACTTCACCTGACGTAGTTGGATACTGGAACAGGGCACCGAAGATCTCGTGGTTTGCCGCATCGCTTGCAGGACCAACGATCACTTCAAAACCAAACTGCTCGGCACGGGTTGTGACTACGTCGATAGTTTGTGTGTGTACGTCTTCTGCAATAAAGAACAGGTTCGCTTTTTTCGCTTTAGAAACACGCTTAGCCAGCGCCATAGCTTCGGCTGCTGCGGTTGATTCGTCAAGCAATGACGCACTGGCCAGGTCAAGGCCGGTGATGTCCATGGTCATAGTCTGGAAGTTAAGCAAAGACTCAAGACGGCCTTGTGCAATCTCTGGCTGATACGGCGTATACGCAGTATACCAACCTGGGTTTTCCAGTACGTTACGCAAGATAACGTTTGGCACGTGTGTCGGGTGGTAACCCTGACCGATGTAAGATTTGAAGACCTTGTTTTTGCTTGCTACTGATTTCAGGTAGCTCAGCGTTTCTACTTCGGTACGGCTTTCACCAATTTGCAGGCCTTGCTCTAACAAAATTGAGCTAGGTACTGTCTGACCGATCAGCTCTTCAACACTCGATACTCCAAGCGCAGCAAGCATGTCACTCACCTGAGCCGGGCTCGGGCCAATGTGGCGACGAATAAAGTCTTGCTTTTGCTCTAGTTGTTCAAGAGATTTGGCGTTTGACATGTGTCCAGATTCCTATGATCCAAGTAAAAATGGGGGTGTCACTGTTGTTCGACCGGCCGGAGATTGGCTTAGCCTCCCGGAACGACGAAAATACCTTGGTAACAGTCACAGAGTTTAACGGTGTTGCCACACCAAAAGTGCGTGGCGCAACTATAAAAGCCCCACACAGGGGGCTTTTATAGTATCTACAACGAATTAGTCTTCGTCGATGTTGGCTTCGTAGCCTTCTGCGTCAAGCAGGTTTTCAAGCTCGCTTTCGTCAGACGCTTTAACACGGAACAACCAGCCGTCACCGTATGGGTCGTTGTTTACTGATTCAGGAGCGTCTTCCAGCTCTTCGTTAACAGCAACAATCTCACCGCCGATTGGCGCGTAGATGTCAGATGCAGCTTTAACAGACTCAGCAACCGCGCAGTCTTCACCAGCATCAACTTCGTCACCTACGTCAGGCAGGTCTACGAATACCATGTCACCCAAAAGTTCCTGTGCATGCTCAGTGATACCTACTGTGTAAGTGCCGTCGCCTTCAGCGCGAACCCACTCGTGTGACGTTGCGTACTTTAACTCGCTAGGAATGTTGCTCATTTTTTTGTTCCTTTGGTCGATTTATGTGGGCCATCGCCCGTTATTCTTTAATGCTCTGTTCGTTACAGAACCGACTTACCATTGCGTACAAAGCAAGGTTTAACCACTTTAACGTCTACCAGCTTTTTGCGCATTTCAACCTGAGCTGTGTCACCCGTAGAGCGAGGTACACGGGCCAAAGCTACGCTAAAGCCTAACGTCGGCGAGAATGTACCAGAAGTGATAACACCTTCGCCACCTTCTACGATAACTTTAGAGCCGCCGCGCAGAACGCCTTTGCTCTCAAGTACCAGGCCAACCAGCTTATCTGTGCTCTTGTCTGCACGTTGCTGCTCGATCACCTTACGACCGATAAAGTCACGCTCTGCCGGCTCCCAGGCAATGGTCCACGCCATGTTAGCAGCCAGTGGAGAAACGCTTTCATCCATATCTGAGCCGTAAAGGTTCATGCCTGCTTCTAAACGTAGCGTATCACGTGCACCTAGGCCAGCCGGACGGACGCCCGCGTCTAATAATTTTTGCCACAGTTGCGCTGCATCATCGTTGTGTACAACGATTTCGTAGCCGTCTTCACCTGTGTAGCCTGTGGTGGCAATGAACAGCTCTTCGGCTTGCACGCCAAAGAAAGGCTTCATGCCTTCTACTGCTGCATTTTGCGCATCGCTCAAAATGGTCGCTGTTTTTGCTTTGGCATTTGGACCCTGTACCGCAATCATCGCGTACTCTGGACGCTCAGTGATCGCAACGTCAAAGTCAGCTGCAACACCGTTCATGTGCGCTAAGTCTTTTTCGCGTGTTGCAGAGTTTACAACCAGGCGGTATTCAGTTTCAGTGAAGAAGTAGATGATCAGGTCATCGATCACGCCGCCCTGCTCATTCAGCATGCCAGTGTAAAGTGCTTTACCCGCTACTTTGAGTTTTGCCACATCGTTAGCAACCAGCTTACGCAGGAACGCCTGTGCATCTGCACCTTTTACATCAACGATAGTCATGTGAGATACGTCAAACATGCCTGCGTCTTCACGCACAGCATTGTGCTCTTCGATTTGCGAGCCATAGTTGATTGGCATTTCCCAGCCGTGGAAATCGACCATTTTCGCGCCAGCTTCTAGGTGCTTGGCATGCAGTACTGTTTTAGAAGTCATACTCTTTCTTCACTTATTGTCATCACACATCCGGCAACGTCCGGATTGTGTTCACCAGCGCAACACTGGCGATTGGGGTTAATTTGGGGCGTGTTCGTCTGAATGAGCAAAACCCTGCTCAGCCAGTCGAGCCTGCCACAGGCTCAAAGATTCCTGATTTGCAATCAGTTGATAGTGCTGCTGACCCTGCTGTACTAAAGTGGTCACAAACACATCGCCACTTTGTTTACCATAGCAGGCCAGTTCATCTGAAATTTGCAAACCCGGCGTCAGAGAAAAACTGTTCAGCACCGTCTCAAGCGCTGCCTGACCGCTCAGTTGAGCAATCGCCAGGTCGCTGCGACGTACCAGTTCAATATCGTAGTCACTGTCATGTTTGCTTACCAGCGCAGAAAGGGCCTGAGCGGCGCTTTCACTCAGCACAAAACGGTAGGCTGTTTCGCTGAAGTAATACACAGCAAAAGAATGACCGCCAACCAACAGACCTTGTAAGCCCAGCCCGGGCGCCATCAGTTTATTGAGGTTCAGCCCCAGTTCCTGATTCAGAAAAGGCGTGGTTTCAAATCCGCTGAAATCCAGTACAACCAGATCCTGTGGCGAGAAAAGACGATTTTCCGCCGCCACCGTGCCCTGACGGTGTTTAGCGAAGATGATTGGCGTGCTCATCATGCGACTATCCTGATGAAATTAAGATGGAGAAAAGTATAGGGATCCGCCTGCGCAACAACAAATTGTATTTATTTATCGTTTGATAAATAATATTAATGTATTTGGGTTTTATAAATTGATTTTATTAATATGAAAAACTTATCGATTGATGGCCTGCGCACCTTGGTGACCGTGGTTGAAGTAGGCGGTTTTGCCAAAGCAGGTGAGCTGCTGGGCCTCTCTCAGCCCGCTGTAAGTTTGCAGATCAAACGTCTTGAAGAACAACTGGGCTGTAAACTATTTAAAAAACAGGGCCAACGACAGGTACTCAATCAGTACGGCGAACTACTGCTGCCTCAGGCCAAGCAAATGCTGCAATTCAACGATGGGATCATTCAGCAATTTACCTCAGAGAGCGTCACCGGCCGGGTGCGTCTGGGGATCCCCAGTGAATTTGCCGCGCGTATACTGCCTGCCATTATCGGTGATTTCGTGTCTTTATACCCAGATGTAGCGCTGGAAGTAAAATCCAGACTAAGTAAGCACTTACTCTCTGTATCACGACAGGATCAATTCGATTTAGTCCTGGCGCTGAACGAGGACCTTGCTTCATCTAACTATCCAGTGTTTATGCAGGACCAGCTGGTGTGGGTGGGCGACCTGTCTTTAGCGCAACAACACATTGTTACTTTGGTGACAGCACCAGAAGGCTGTATTTATCGTCGCCGCGCCATCGAGGCATTACAACAGGCCGGGCTGCAATACCGCATTGTATATAGTAATGCGGATTTAACCGGCCTGACGGCAGCCCTCAAAGAAGGCCTGGGCATCACCGTGCTGGCCAAAAGCACCGTGCCGGCTGCGCTCAGTTACCAGGCGCAAACGCCCTTTTTGCCCGAGCTGGGTCAGATTGGTATCAGCCTGATTAAAAACACCCAGGAGTCCGCCCACGCGGTGAATAAGCTAGCCGAGTTTATTGCACTGCGCTTGGGGTAAGCACGACATTTGAGACCTGCTTATAGTGTATCGAGGCGCTGCCTGTTCGTAGTTCCCGCATCAAGTGCGGGATGACAGAAAGTGGTGCGAGGTGATCGGCAGTGAATGCAGGGGTGGCGTTTAACAACCCCATTGTGTGGCTTTAAGCAGATCTGGCTTTGTATTAATGCAACTCGGTATCCCGGACAGAGAGCCGGGAACTACTCGAAGCTGACTGAAGGGTCCTCTCCCCTGGCAGTCACTTATTTATATTTCGGGAAGAAGTGCAATGCCAGACCTTGGTTACCATACATACCTGTCTCTGCCGTAGAGATAGGCTCAAACATAAAATCGTCACCCATATAAAAGTAAATGCTCTTACCCCAAATAGCTCCTGGCTGCCCTTCACCTCGAGCGCAAGTCACTACACTGGAGCATGTTTTGGGATCATAGGTCTTCAGCATCAGATTAGAGGTGTTGTAGTGCCAGTATAAGGACAACGCTTCGCTGTAATTTCGGCTCTTTTTTACCGCTGCATCAAGCTTTTTATCTCCCTTACGCGTATACTTATCTTTGGGTACAACATGCTTATACTTTTCTGGCTCCTTGCATTCCAGCCTCTGTTTAACGAATTCCTGTGTGGCGCTGTTCAGATGACGCCTGTGAATAAAAAAGACCTGGATATTGCGCTCGTCGCCGGATAGCTTTTTCTTGAAAAACAAAATACTGTCAAATTTATCACTCCCGATATCAAAGCTCCGTGTGCCTTTAGTTGATGGCGTGATCACAGAAAAGAAAGCGTAAGACGGATAGTTTTTCTCAAGCTGTGCCTGAAACTCATAGAGATGCTTCCCGTTCAATTTCATCTTGCCAAAATTAATTTGGGTCGCAACGTAATCCTGGATATTTTGCTTAATATTCGCTTCACAGACTTGCTGGATCCGCAAGCTGGTCTTTTCACTCAGAGCCTGTATGCCTTTGTCTGCGTAACGCAATTCATCATAAACCACTGATGGTAGCTTCAGTGAATCGCGATAAATCAGGTCGTATGTGGTGTTTGTGCTGCCCATGTAGTCCAGTGTGTCGTCAAGATACTGTATTATTAGCAGGTTCCGCTCACGACACTTCATGTCTGAGTGGATCACACTCTGCATGTTTTCATACAGTACCCGGCCGATTCTGATAAAAGCGCCGAGATTGGTAAAGAACTGCAGGAAAAACAGATTCATTGCAAACTCTTCATGCCTGGTAATGGTGCCATGACACTCAATCAGGGGCTCAATGACTTCATGCATGAGATCTTTGGTATAATTTTTTTGCTCAACGAGTGGGTAAAGTAAATTAGAGACCACCCCCAGATTTCTTGCGATTTCTATTTTGTTTAATAGATCCTGATAGGCTGTCTGGCTTTTTTCTTCCAAATTATTAAACTTGAGCAGATCTCTGCCAATACTGTGGATCCCCCGCATCAGGTCATTGAACCTCAGAATTTCCTGATAGGTATGATAGTTAGCAATTAACTGCACCAGTTTTTGCTGATTTTTGAGCATGGTAAAGTGGAGGTCATCCAGCTTATTCAGTGCCTCACTCAGCTTTTCGCTATTCGTTACTTCGTTGTCAAAAATGCTCGAAAACAAAAAGCTAAATAACACGGCTCCCCCCATACCAAAGCCATATCTCAGGCGATTTTTAGGCAAGACTCTAAGGTACTCTTTCTTGCCATCCAATATGGGGAGCATGGTGTTCTTTGAACGCACCCCGGTATAGGTGCCCACTGCGGCTCTAACCAGACCAGTTACCAACTTTTGCTGGCTTTCTTGTGCTTTGGTTTTTGTCTCTGACATATCTGCTCCTGCACTACTTAATTCGGCGATACTGTTTACTGCGATACTGGCTATTCTGACGTATTGCTATAGACATCAAGATAGGTACCGGATTAACTTGTTGATATTATTAACTAACCCTCACCAAAAAGAAATTTCACTTGCTTACATGCTTCTTAGTGCATATCACTGTAAAAAATGACGGATGCTCAGTTCAGAGACTGGCGGGTTATGGTGCCTGCGAGTTGCCTGTCTGTGGTTCCCACATCAAGTGCGGAATGACGGGTGTTGGGTCTGATGAGTTGTGCTTAATGCTAGCCCCAGCCGCCTGCTGGTAGTTTCCGCATCAAGTGCGGGATGACGGGTGTTGGGTCTGATGAGTTGTGCTTAATGCTAGCCCCAGTCGCCTGTTGGTAGTTTCCGCATCAAGTGCGGGATGACTGAAGGTGGGTCTGGATAACTGAGAATGAACACGAGGTAACGCGTGTTAAGCTTGATAATCGGGTAATGAATCTGCCGATTTGAAAGGGCCACTGTTTTACACAAAGTAGCCCTTAGGCACCTGCTATTCGCCAATGGCCTGTTGTACAAATAAGTCTTTAATGGGGCCGAGGTTATCTACCACATTCAGGCCCACACCACGGACTAACTTTTTCAGTGGGTGACTGCCGCTGAACAGCTCCTTCAACCCCTGCATCATCGCGATGTGCTTTTGTGCATCAAGTTTTCGGCTACGCTCATACTCACGCAGTGTACGGTGAGAGGCAAACTCCTCACTGTCTTCGCTGAGTGCTTTGATCAGATGTGCGGCATCTTTAAGGCCCAGATTCATCCCCAATCCGGCAAGCGGGTGGATGGTATGTGCCGCATCGCCCATTAACACCACTTTGCCTGTCAACCACTGTTGTGCGTAGCGCATCGTTAACGGAAATACTGCACGTTCGCCCTGCACCATACACAAACCACACTGCAAGTCGCTGGCAGCACTCAATGCTTTATTAAAGCTCAGCTCGTCCATCGCCATTAACTCACGGGCATGGTCAGGTGCAGTTGACCAGACGATTGACTGGGTATGCGGATCAGATAAAGGCAACAGTGCCAGCGGACCGTCCGGCAGGAACACTTGCCGCGCTGTGGCATCGTGAGGCTGCTCGGTTTTGATGGTCGCGACAATGGCATGATGGTCGTAATCCCAAAAGCTGATCGGCAACTTAAACTGACTACGTACACCTGAGTTTGCGCCATCTGCTGCAACCAGCAATTTGGCCATTACCGGCATCCCCTGCTCCAGCGTGATCAGCACGTCGCTGTCGGTCTGGTGGATAGACTGGTAACGGCTGCCAAACATCAGACTTGCCTGACTATGCTGCTGCAAAGCCTGATATAAAGCATAGCGAATCGCATCATTCTCAATGATATGACCCAGTTCCGGTAAAGCCAGCTGCTGTGCATTAAACTGAATGCGGCCAAAGCTGTCGGCATCACACACCGACATTTTACGATAAGCCGTAGCACGCTGCGCTTTAATGGCGTCCCACACACCCAACGATTCAAACAAGCTCTGACTGGCTAAACTGATGGCACTGACCCGCACGGCATAAGACTCATTGAGTGGCTGCGGCTCTGGACCGGCATCCAGCACCATCACCGAGACATTGTGCTTTGCCAGGCCCAGCGCCAGCGCCAGACCAACACACCCACCACCGACTATGCACACTTGTACTTGTTGCATGATAATTCCTTACAGGGTTCGTCCCATGAGTTGTCGCGCCAGTGGCGCTTTCAGTTGTGAGAACAGGCTCATCGACAACAGGCCGCAACTGCGTCCCAATGCCAACATCCGAGAATCATTAGAGAACAGCCTGACCAGTGCATCGGTCAGCGTCATAACACGTTGAATATCTGACTCGCGCGCGATTTTATAGCCTTGCGTAAAGCCATGACTGCCCCACTCCTGTCGCTCAGTCTGTTGCAGTTGCTCAGCCAGCGCCTGAATGTCACGCAGCCCCAGATTAAAGCCTTGTCCGGCAATCGGGTGAATGGCATGTGCGGCGTTCCCAATTAGTACGCAGCGATGATGCACCAGCTGCTCTACCCGCCCCAGTACCAGTGGATAACTGGTTCGTCTGCCAACCCGTTCAAACATCCCGGCACGATAGCCAAACGCCGCTTGCAAACGAGACAGAAACTCAGATTCTTCACACTCGCGTAAAGACGCCAGTGCCTGCTCGGGCATACACCACACCAGAGAGTAACGATTGTTGCTCATGGGCAACAGTGCCATCGGGCCATGCTCTGTGAAACGCTCAAACGCCTGACCCTGATGCTTATCGCTGATCTGCACGTTAGCAATCAGGGCACCTTGTGTGTATGCGACACTGTCAAAGCCAATATTCAGTTTGCTGCGCGTCGGCGATTGCGCACCATCGGCCACGACCAGTAACTTACCCGACAAGCTTTCGCCACTGTCTAACAACACCTCAACCTGCGCCTGTTGCTGCGTCAGTTTGGCTATCTTAGCAGGACAATACAGTGCAATATCCAGCTTGCTGAGCTGTTGATGCAGATAAGCGCCATAAGGGTTGACCTCGACCACATAGCCCAACGCATCAACGGCAAACTCATCATGGGTAATTGTGGCTTTGCCAAAATGACCCCGATCTGACACATGTACCTGAGTGATAGGCTCAGCAAAATCCCAGTTTGGATCAAACAAGCCTAAAGCACGCAAATACGACACCGATTGCTCGGCCAATGCCAGGCTGCGGTCGTCAAAGCTGGGGTGATGTGCAGTTTTAGGTTCAAAGGCTTCAATAACCGCTATCCGGCTATCGGGTTGCTGTTTTTTTATCGTGACGGCGGCCGTGGCACCTGCCATGCCGCCCCCCACGATTAACACATCAAAGTGTTGCAAGTCTTGCTCCTGCTTATCGTTATTCGCCTGAACGCATTAAAGCTTCTATCTCAGCTATGGTTTTAGGCACCGCTGCGGTGAGATTTTCAAAACCATCCGGGGTGACCAGCAAATCATCTTCAATTCGCACCCCAATCCCTTTGAACTGCTCCGGCACTTCGGCATCTTCGTCAAAGTACAGGCCCGGTTCTATGGTCAGCACCATGCCTGGTTCAAATGGTCGGTCGGCTTCATCCAGTTTGTATTCACCAACATCGTGCACGTCCAGTCCCAGCCAGTGGCCAAGACCATGCATGTAGAATGCCTTACAAGCCTGCTTTTCAAGTAACTCGTCTACTTCACCGGCCAGAATGCCTAATTCTATCAGCCCTTGAGTCATCACTCGCATCGCCGCTTCATTGGCTTTTACCAAAGTGCCACCCGGTTTAACCTGCTCAAACGCGGCCTGTTGTGAGGCCAGTACTAATTCGTATACCGCTTTTTGTGGTGCACTAAAGCAGCCATTCACCGGGAAAGTACGGGTAATGTCAGCAGCATATCCTTCAAGCTCACATCCGGAGTCGATCAGGATCAAATCTCCGTCGGTTAATTCATCGCAGTTGTCGGTATAGTGCAAAATATTGGCATTATTACCCGAGCCCACAATGGTGCCATAGGCCGGATGCCGTGCCCCATTCATGGCATAATGATGGTGGATTTCAGCTTCCAGCTGGAATTCGGTGGCACCGGGTTTGGCAAATTGCATAGCACGCTTGTGTGCTTGTGCACTGATCTCACCCGCTTTGCGCATCACGGCAATTTCAGCGTCTGACTTAAACAGTCGCATTTCATGCAGCAATGGGCGCACATCTTTGATGATTTCAGGTGCCCGATAGCCTTTTTTTGGTGCACTGCGCAATGTGCCAAGCAGCGTCCAGATCTTATCGTCAAACGCTGTGTATGTGCCCTGACCGTAGTAAAGTGCCTTACGACCATTAACCAACCTCAGCAGTTCATCGTCCAGCTCGCTCAATGGAAAAGTCTGGTCCAGCTCAAGCGCTGTTTTGGCTTTTTCGTGGCCCATACGGCGACCATGCCAAATCTCCGCCAGCTTGTCTTTGTTACGGCAAAACAGGGTCTGTTGTGTTGTGCCGTCTTTGTCTTTGCTTAGTACCAGGACCGCGTCTGGTTCTTTAAACCCGGTCAGGTAGAAAAAGTCGCTGTCCTGACGAAACGGATATTCAGTATCGCGGCTGCGGGTCAGCTCAACGGCGGCGGGGATCACCGCCACGGCGTTGTTATCCATCTGCGCCAGCAACTGAGTGCGGCGCGTTACAAATTCCAGGTTGGCTATCATCATAATTAATGCACTGTTTTAGAGGTCGATGAAGCGGCGTCTTTTCCAAGCTCAGCAAAACACAGCAGTGCCGATACACGAATGTATTCAATCACTTCATGCAGCGCTTGTTTGTCTTCTTCACTTTCATCGAAATGAGTATCTAATTTAGTGATCTCGCTAAAATCACCAATCACTTCCTTTACGTCAGCCGAAAACTTACCGTAGTCTTTTTGCTTAAGGCCAAAGCCGAGCAAGAACCCGGACACCCAGGCCACGAGTGCATTGGCCTGATCGCTCAAGCTTTCTTCCAGTGGTAAATACAGCTCAAAGTGGTGCTCAGGATCATTAAAATGCGCAACCACCAGCTTATACAGCTCGGCAAAAAGTTCTTTCAATGGCGCGGCAAACTTCTGACCATCGTTAAAGACATCGCTCAGCAGCCCAAGGTATTCCTGCTCTTCGATATTCAGACCACATGCAAGTAATCCGCTGATGGTTCCGTGCACTTCAGCCGGGGCAATGTAGATATCGTGTTGTTCCAGCAGTAGCTGCGCTTGCTGATAATCTCTAAATTCACTCATGGATATTGTTCTCGTTTGCTTTCGTCTGCTTAGTTAATGCTACCACCCGAAGTATAGCAACAGCAACGACTTGTCTGTTTGTGTACAAATAATCTGCGCACTTTTTTGCCCTGCTCAGATGGCAAACAAAAAGTGCATAAATCACAGCCAGTCGAACGACTTTTTGCAGATATTTACGGATAAAGGTTTCTAGATGCGGCTGGGTCTTATATACTGAAATCGTTCCCTAGCACGTAGGACAGTGGATGATGTCCCTGAGCCGATAACTTTTTCTTAGGAACGCAGTTTGCTTACTATTGCGCAAGCTCGGCAGGTACCGAGAAGCCTACGGTAGGCTGTTGCTTTCCGCCTTGAACCTTAGGGTTCAAGGACTGACATCTGCATCCGCGTTGCCGGGGACACCTTTCCCATCTTTATCGTCTAATCAGACACAAAAACGCCGAATAATTCTTCTCTCGCTTACGCAGTACTAACCACCCAGTATGATGACGACCTGGTTTCCATAATCAGCTGAAGTATTATACCAATTTCACTTAATACTTGGTCTGTTTGAAGGAGCAAATAGGACGCTAACAGCGTTAAAAATTTCTCATTTAGAACAACTAAATAGCAAAATTTTTGCCTTGTTATCGACCCTATTTTCTCGCCTCAAAATAGATCACTTAATTAAGCAAATTGGTATTAATTTTGGTAAGTGCTTTTTGATAGACACAAAAAAACGCCCCAAGAGGCGCTTTTAACTGAATCGTTAAATCGTCGTGTTACTGTGACAATTTGCGTTTGGCAGGCTGCGCGTAAATAGATAACACCAGTTGGCGTAACTCTTCCGGTACCTGCTCCAGCGCATCCATAAAACGGTTTTTGTCCTGCTCACTACTTTGGCTTTCATCACCCGCAGCCAGATAGTTACTGGAATGCAGATAGTAATTGCTGACAATCTGCTGATCGATGATTTCAGCCAGCTGCTCCGGCGTTTCAAACTCATCATCTATGGGCGTGCCAAATGCCACATGCACATGGCCTTTGTCACTGCTAAACCCTTCAATGATGCTGTTGATGTCTTCACCTTCCGCTTTCACATATTCCCCGAACTGCTGTTTATGATAAAGCTCACGCGCTTTTGAAACCGCACACGGTTCATACTGATAAGAAATCGATACTGGTACAATCTTGAGCTGACGCACATAATCCGCAAACGGCAGTTTTAGCTTACGCCCTTGTAGCTGTAACATCTTCAGCAACGCCGGATCGGTAAAGTCGACCCCATCTTTGGCGCGACCTTCTTTTTGTGCAATCCAGATTGAATTGCCCTCACTCAGTGAGTCATAAATATAAGCCGATAGCTGAGACAACGCGCGCAGCATTTCTTTTGGGGCTTTGGCAGAGCGCTTAACGATAAAGCTCTTGTTTAAGCGCATTAACTCAGTGATGTAAGGGACCTGGAGTAGGTTATCGCCTATGGCGATACGCATCGTTTTCATTTTTTGCTGATGCAAGCCCCAGTTAACCAGTGCCGGATCCAGGACAATGTCTCTGTGATTAGAGATGAACAGATAAGCCCCCTGACCATCAAGCTGCTCTAGCCCTGAATAGGTCACTTTGCTGGTGGTGCGCTCAATCAGCATCGCCAGGTACCCGGCTACCTCATCCTGAACGGCCTCGACATTGTTGACAGACTGCCACTTTTTCTTCAGCCGGCTGCGTACCAGTGGCCGGGATATCAGCGCCCAACCTGCCAGCCAATTGGGCAAGTTATGCTCCGCAATCACATCAATAAACTGATCATCGTCCAGCAAGCGCTGCAAAGCTGCGGGGACTTCATCGTCATTGTAAGGTCTGATATCTGCGTATTTATCCACTAAACTACTCTTTTATTATTGGTGGTTGTCATCAAAACGTCTTATTCTATCGTGTGCCCGGATCGGAAGCTAAGAATATCAAGTCTGACCAGAAGCACCCACACGATGCATAGCCTGACTCAAGTGCAAGCTTGCTATGCCGAAACCTGTGTTGGCGCAAAGCGTTGCTTAATCCCCATCAACATCAACCTGACCATTAACAAAGCCAATACCACACCACTGGCTAACGTCAGCCAATCAGGTAAAACTTCATGGTCATGTCCCATCATAGGTGCAACGGTAAAGCCAAACTGGGCAACCAGCCAGTCAGTTAAGAATCCGAATACAATCGCGACCCCAATGACGGCCCCCAGATAAGCAAATACGGCACGACGCCCCAGCTCTTTAGCGACCACCCCTATGGTGGCAACATTGGTGGCCGGCCCGGCCAGCATAAATACCAGCACCGCACCCGGAGATACACCCGCCAGTAGCAACCCGGCAGCAATCGGCGTAGATGCTGTGGCACAAATGTACATCGGAATACTGACCAGAATAACCACTATCATGGCCAGGATCCCATTGCCCCACTGAGCCAAAAAGGCTTCGGGAACATAGGTTTGCACTAAAGCCGCAAAGAATAGACCAATCAGTAGCCATTGCATAGTATCTGCAAGTAATTTGTTACAACTAAATTGCACAGCAGAAGCCAATTTTTGCCACAGCCCTGGCTTAGACTCAGCTGACGCACAGCAGGAAGCTGCTGGTTCAGCCGTTTTGTGTGAAGGTTTACTGTCGCAACAGCCTTTTTCTGGTTCTGTCTTTGTTTGGCTAGCGCAACAACTTGCAGACTGCGTTGCAGCCGGTGTGTGCTCGCTGGCACAGCAACTGCTTTTTTCAGGCTGGACCTTTTTTACCGAGCTGCCACAACAGCCCCCTTGTGGGTCACTTGCCGTGTTTTGCGGTGTTTTACCCGCGTCTTTACCAACCAGTACACCAGCCGTAATGGCACTGGCGACGGCTGCAATGGGCCGTATCACAGCCATAAATGGGCCAAGTAATGCATAGGACACTGAGATAGAATCCACCCCGGTTTCGGGTGTCGACACTAAAAAGGCCGTGGTGGCACTCTTTGACCCGCCTGCACGCCTAAGCCCAATCGCAGCGGGAATAACACCGCAAGAACACAGCGGCATGGGTGCCCCAATCAAAGCGGCTTTTATGGTGGTCCAGAGCCCTTCTTTGCCTAGGTGTTTTTGTAAAAAGTCTTTGGGAATAAATACATTAAGCAACCCAGCAAGTAACAGGCCCAACATCAGCCAGGGTGCTGAAACCAAAAAGAGTTGCCAAAAATTACTAAGCAGAGCCATCTATATCCTCCAACGCAGTCAAAATAGAACAATCATCAGCGCTTTCTTCACCACCACAACACCGCTCGGCCAGCACACTCAAAGAGCGCTCAAACTTCAGCAGCTCTTCAATCCTTTGCCGGGTTTGTGCCAGTTTTTGCACTGTAAGTGACTTAACCTCTTCACAGCTATGATTGTGTTTATCAATTTTAATGGCCAGCAACTCCTGAATATCTTTGAGACTGAAACCCACGGTTTTGGCTCTTAATATAAAGCGCATCTGTTCAAGCGCGCTGTCATCATACAACCGATAACCCGCCGAGCTGCGTGCTCGCGCTTGCAACAAACCCTGGCGTTCATAATAACGCAGTGTGTCGGTAGACACATTCAATTGTTTTGCAATGTGGCCAATCTTATACATCGTCAGTTTTGCCGTCCTTTATGAATCTACTTAGAGTATAAACCTTGGAGTTGAGTTCAAGGTCAAGTGCAAAGATAAACTAACCATAAAAATGATACACTCCCGCCATCTGTTAGTAAGGAAGATTTGCCCACATGAATATTGTTGTTTTAGATGCCGCCACATTGGCGGGTGTCAGCCTCGACCCTCTGCGCAAGCATGGTGCCGTTACCGAGTATCAAACCACCTCACCCGACCAGCTGCTATCGCGCCTTCACGGTGCAGATGTGGTTGTGACGAACAAGGTCGTGCTCAATGCCGACACGCTGAGTAAGCTGTCTGGTCTCAAATTGATCTGTGTGGCCGCAACCGGCACCAATAACATCGACCTGGAAGCCGCGCGCAGCCACAATATCGCCGTGACCAATGTCGCGGGTTATTCCACCCCCTCCGTGGTCCTTCACACCTTTACGCTGCTCGGCAACTTAATGAGCAATATTCACCGCTATACACAAGACTGTGCGAATGAAGCCTGGCAACAGAGCAACATATTTTGTCGTCTGGACTACCCTATACACGATTTGTCAGGCAAACGCTTTGTGATAGTCGGATATGGTAATCTTGGTCAGGCTGTTGCAAAGGTTGCCGCCGCCTTTGGTGCCGAGGTTATTATCGCAGAGCGCCCGGGGCAAGAGGTGATACGTGAGTCACGCGTTGCCTTTAAAGAAGCACTGCGAGACGCGGATATTGTCTCGGTCCATTGCCCTTTAACAGACACCACCCGAGATCTATTTGACGCCAGTACACTAGCCTTGCTCCCGACTCACGCCATTTTATTGAATACCGCGCGAGGCGGTATTGTTAATGAACAGGCATTGGCAGATGCATTAGCTCAGAGACAGCTTGGCGGTGCAGGCGTTGATGTACTGAGTGTTGAGCCAGCGACAGGGACAAACCCGCTGGTGCAATACAAGGGCGACAACTTGTTACTGACGCCACACAACGCCTGGGCCAGCCAGGAATCTATCACCCGTCTGATTGACGGTATTGCCGAGAATATCACCAGCTTTTTACAAGGAAGTGAGCGTAATCGCCTAGTGTAAGCGCGTCGTTCCTGGTGCTCAATAACATGCTTTGTGAATTGGCTGCCTCCAGCTGTGCGGAATGACACGAAGTGAAGTTGTACCACGGGTGTTTACACTCAACAAAAGGCTGTCTGAACACCATTGACCGCTTGACGCCCCCATTCAGTAACGTGATCCCGGCTTTCGAGCCGGGCACTATTCTCATACAAGGCATGAGTACCTGTCCTGCAACTGGTCACTGAGCTATATCCGGCATCGAATAGAAATGGCGCCTAACGTGATATCTCAACTTGTTATTTTGACTAACTATTAGCGAATTTATTCAAAACTTAGCATTGTAGAAAATCAGTGATTTCACCAAACACCATAGTCCTTTGATTTTTAATGATTTAAAAACTGGCAAACTCTTTGCAGAATACACTTCAAAGAAAGCAAAGACGGCTAAGCCTGGGATATAAAAGATGAAAAAACTACTACTTGCAACTGCGCTATTAAGTTCAACTGTACTGACAGGCTGTGTGGTCGCGGTCACGGATGGTGAAATTAACGGCAGCCACTATGGCTGGAAAAAAGAGCAAAAACAGAATCGCGAGAAAATCAGCCAACTTAAAATGGGCACTGAATATCAAAGTGTACTGAACAAGCTTGGTACACCGGACTTCACAGATATGCTGTCTAAGGGAGACACTGTCTATCAGGTACTGTATTTCGCAACCAACAGTAAACATTCAGATGGCGTTGTCACAAAAGATGAATGCACTCCATTACTGTTTAAAGACAGCAAGCTGGTTGGATTTGGCGATACGGCCCTGGCGCAACTACTGTAATCAGCGCTACTGACACGGTTCAGTGCAACTTAGCACTGAACCTTTACACCACACTCAACACCGCTTTTTGTTGCCGTTCGCGTGCATCATTCAGGGCCGTGGCAGCCAAGTCCAGCGGATCCCGGTGTGCTCGGGCAAAATCAGCTTTGGTATAACAAATGCCCGCACTCACTGTTACATGGGCACAAGTCGGCGATTCAGGGTGCCGAATCGCTAAGGCTGCAACCGCCATATGAATGGCCTCGGCCACTTCCTGAGCTTCAACTTCACTGATATCTTGCAGCAACGCCACAAAACGTCCGCCATCATAGCGAGCCGTAAATCCATCCATATTATTGATGATACCCGCCACTACCTGGGCAATTTTATATAGGCATTCATCGCCTCGGGCATGACCGAATAACTTGTTGTAACGCTCAAAATGATCAACACCCAATACAAACACTGCCAGCGGCCGAACCCCCGAAGCACATTGCCGCCAGAACATTGCCAAAGTTTTATCCAGTGCCCGCCTGTTTGGTAATGATGTCATGCCATCAACTAGGGCCTGCTCACTAAGCTGATCATTACGCTGCTTAATGGCCAGATGAATTTTTATCCTCGCTTTAACAATATTGGGGTTAAACGGCTTGGTAATATAGTCGACCGCGCCCTGTTGCAGGCTTTGTGCTTCATCCAAAAAACTGGCGCTTGCGGAGATCACTATCACAGGCAATTGCGCTGTTTCGGGGTTCGCCTTTAACGTTTGCAAAAACACCTCTGCCCTATCACCGAGCTGCTGATTGTCCATAATGATCAGGTCCACGCAAGTGCTGTTCAGCTCTTCCTGCGCCTGCTCAGGTGACGAACTCAGTGTCACCAGGTAGGTTTCTTCGAGGGTATTTTGTAGCACCACCCGGTTGAGTGGATCCGGATCTAGAACCAGAATATGGGCCGATTTGTGCATTTTCTTATCCTTTTAGCCAAAACGAAATAAAACACAAAGTTTGTTCTGCTGCTGCCAGCAACTGCGTTTGATCACATGGTAATTGATCAGGTGCATCTTCATTTGCTTGCTTCGCAGCGGCTTCACATATGCGCGCCTGAGCCGCTAATCGGTGTAATCCTAACCCTGCTGCTGACCCTTTGATGGTGTGAGCCAGACTAAATAGCTCAGCTGCGCTCAGCGCTTTGTGTAAAGATGCGATGTATTCCTCACCAAGCTTAGCAAACTTTTCCAGCATGGTACGTACCAGCGCTTCATTGCCCATCATTTGTGACAAAGCAAACGGATAATCAAATACCGTATCGTTATCTGGCACGTAGTCCTGAAGCGCCGCACACAGATCGACCGGGGCCACAGGCTTAACTAAAAAGCCATTTAATCCAGTTGCCATAGCCTGCTGCTTTTCCTGCTCATGGGCATTGGCGGTTAAGGCAACAATAGGCAAACTTTGTTGATCAAACTGACTGCGCAATTGTCGGCTGGCTTCATAGCCATCAATGTTAGGCATGTACAAATCCATCAACACCACATCCGGGCGCAGCTTCTGACAAATCGCAACGATATTTTCAGCACTACTCAGTGCGACCACAGTGGCACCGCGTTGTTCCAATACCGTCCTGCTGATATCCAAATTAACTGGATTGTCATCCACCACAATACACAACAAAGGCGATAAGATGCAGGTATTCGGTGACGCGGCTTTTGGTACTTCCAATGTGCAGGTACTCAGGCTCTGGTAGAACACCGGCTGAGCTAGTCTGATCGCCTCAGAGTCAGCGGGCAACAACTGTGAAAATGCTCCTGTGTCAGGCACCAACCACTTTGCGTTCAACCCAGGCTCCGACTGACTCAGTGCACGGACGTGGGCAGGGTCATTAGACGCCAGGTAATGAACCGGGCTCGACTGACTGAGCGCACTCAAATCAGCCAGGCTGCCCTGGTGAACCCCCTGGTGGGCCAGATAAGGCAAAGGGGCCTGTCCATCCAAAATCAAAAATAGCGATTTGCGGCTTTGCTCATCAGATAACGCCGCACGCTCTAATCGCAGGGTAAACTCAAATCGACTGCCGACGTCGGGCTTACTCGTTAACGACACTTCGCCGCCCAGTAACTGGATCACCTGTTTCACAATAGCCAGACCAAGCCCAATGCCTTCATGAGGGCGAGAGCTGCTTTCATTTCCCTGAGTAAACGCATCGAATAAACGTGCCTGATCCTGTTCACTGATCCCTGGGCCAGTATCCCAGACACAAAACTGGATAGTCTGCTCAGGTGCCTGTACGCCTGGTTGCAAAGACAGGCTCAGGCCTACCTTGCCATACTCTGTGAACTTGACCGCGTTGCCCAGCAGGTTCATTAATACCAGCTTGATACGTGCTTCATCACCAATCAACCTCGGCCAGATAAAAGGGTCTACCTCTATCTCGAACTCAAGTTGCCTGGCACTGCTCAGTGGTGCGATCAGGCCACTCAGGCTGGAGATCAGATCAACCAGACAAAATGGCTGGTTGTTGGGTTTACCCTGCCCGCTTTCCAGCCGGGCAAAATTAAGAATGTCATTCAGCATGGTCAGCAACTGCTGCGCGGCGCTTTCGATTTGCTCAAGCTTTTGTTGTTCTTTCTGGCTATTCAGCTCAGGCTTGAGAATACTCACCATCCCCAAAATGGCATTAATAGGCGTGCGGATCTCATGGCTGATATTAGCAATAAAGCGGCTTTTGGCATGATTAGCACGCTCTGCATCCAACCGGGCACGCACCAGTGCAGTCACATTTTGTACATGGATAACAAAGTACTTGGGGTTCTTTTGTTTGTCCCAGACCAGAGAGACACTCAGGTGTAGCCAGCGTTTGGGGTCTTGCTGAGCCAGACTCAGTTCACTGGCCCCCTGTCGTTCCTGTAAGCAATGATCCAGCACATCATTCAACGCCTCAACATCAGCGTCTTCAAACACGCTGTACAAACTACTGCCAACATCAACGCGCACAAATAACTTACGTGCCGTCCGGTTAAGTTCCAGCACGAGTCGGTCAATAGACAGTAAAATCACTCCATTGGGCGCATACTCGATGGCAGCTTTAAAGTTCTGCTCGGACGCCCGTAACGCTGTCAAAGCCTGTTGCTGCTCACTGATATCCCGTGCTACCCCCAAAGTCCCGATACGTTTACGCAGATCGTTGTACAAAGGCGAAACGGTAATCAGATAACTACTTCCCTCCAGCATCAGGGTATCGGTAAGGCTTTGTCCCTGAACATTCATGGTTTGCTCAAGATCCAGTAAAGCCTGGTGACGCTCTGTCACTTCCAGGTGTTCACGCGCAACCAGGCCGGCCTGAGCGACTCCCATAAATCGCTCAAACGCCTCATTGCAGCCAATAAATGAACCATCTATATTTTTGTAGTAAACCAAATCAGGCACCGAGTTCAGGACCGTTTTAAGTAATGCCGCCTGGCGTTCCTTGGCCTCTAAACTACGCGACAGGGCTTTCTTCTGTCGCTGTACTTGCTCATCCAGTTTGATATTACTTTCCTGCAACTGTTGTAATGCATGCCGCTTCTGTGTCACAACCTGTTTTATTTCTCTGAACCATGGTTGCCAGTCTCTCGGAACAGCATAATTCATCGTCGCTTCCGGGGTGTGCTCCTGATAAGTCAGATATCTGACAAAATGCTTGAGGGGTCGGATAAATACTTGCGCGTTAAGCCAAACGTAAGCGACAAAGGTAAAGACAATAAATATGATCAAAAACCCCAGTTCCAGTATCACCTCATATCGCGCCGGTGCAGAAAAACGGGCTTCATCCTGAACAAACCGTAAGGTAAAAGGCTGTCCGGTCGGACGATAGTTAAAGCGAACGCCACCCTCCCAGGGCAGCTTAGCATTGCGCACCAGGCTGTCGTCCAGATCCTGATAGCCTTTGCTGGAAGCCAATATGACACCCGGCTGCGTGCCTTTCAGTGCTAGTGTTCCTCCACCAAAGGTCATTTGCTGCAGTCGGCTGGCAAGTTTTTCAACATCATAAATCAGCAGGATCTGTGATTGTGAGCCACTGGTCAAACGCTGCCCCAGTGCAAAGTAGTACTTACCAAATACCCGGGTAGGCATGCTGGTGGCCGTGATCCCCTGACTGAATTGTGGTGTGAAGCGTGATTCAACAATGGCCGTTAACAGGTTGCTCTGGCTGGTATCACGCCGTTTGACAAAGGCAAAGCCGTTTTCCTGAATAAATACCACCGCTTCGAGCTCATCAATTAGGGCAAGCGCGGTATTGAAACTGGGGCCCAAAGCCATAATCTGCTGCCATTGAGCTATCAGCTGTGGCGTTGGCACAAAACGACCCAGCCCCACAACCTCTCCCCCATTATCTGGTAACTGACGATAAAAATAACCTGCCTGCTGACGAATATTCTGCTGCCACAGTGCATCGAGCTGATAGCGGATAGGTTCGGCCAGACTATTGCGAACACTGGTGATAACCGTTTGCGCAGCCAGTGTTTCTTGCTCAACTTGTCCGGCAAGCACGAAAAATTGGGCCTGATACACTTGATACTGGCGCTCTAGCTTAATCTGATACAGATGAAAGCACAGCACCACAGCCAGCAACATGGGCACCAGCAAGGCAATACTGATCGCCTTACGATAGTTCTTAAGAGGGAGAAATTCCGGCACGCAATGGCTCGACGTTAGTTCCTTGTTTTAGCAAGAGTAACGAGCACATGCCAATCTTTCAAGTGAGTTAGAAAGCCAGGATAAGAAATAAGCGGACCGCAAGGATCCGCCTGGTGTTACAAGTTTTGCTCGGCAAATGACGCGAGGCGACTTCTCACCACGCCATTAAGATTAATGGTGGCAGAGCCTTCAAAATCTTTGAAGCGCTCAACAATATAAGTCAGCCCTGAAGTCACAGGGGTCAGATAATTACTGTCTATCTGCGCCAGGTTACCGGTACAAATAAGTTTAGTGCCCTCACCACAGCGCGTGATAATGGTTTTTAACTGAGAGGCTGTGAGGTTCTGGCTCTCGTCCAAAATCACCACCGCATTTTGGATACTGCGTCCACGCATAAAGTTGACCGACTTAAACTGGATGTTGGCCTTTTCCATAATATAGTTACGGCTCGAAATGGGGCTCTCGTCGTGTTTGTGTAATACCTCCAGCGTATCCGTGATTGCCGCCAGCCAAGGGGCCATTTTTTCTTCTTCCGTGCCCGGTAAAAAGCCAATGCTTTCTGCAATTTCCGGGGTGTTACGAGTTACAATCACCTTATCGTATACACCTTTCTCTATGATCATTTCCAGCGCACTGGCCAGCGCCAGTAAGGTTTTACCGCAACCAGCCGGGCCTGTCAGGATCACCAACTCGATATTTGGATCCAGCAACGCATCCAGCGCCATACCCTGATAGACATTTTTAGGCGCTACGCCCCAGGCCTGTTGATGCATCAGGCGCTCAACGCTAATGTCTTTTAGTGTTACGTGCTCTGTATCATAGCCCACCACCCGGGCAGCAAAGTGCTCCCCATCATCTATCAGGTATTCATTGACAAAGACTTCCGGCATTAGTTTCGCGGGCACCTGATGCAAGGTGTAACGGCCCTGCTGCTCTGTCTGGCACTCACCCACATTGGCCCAGAAGTCCCCGGTAAACTTATTATACCCCGAGGTCAGCAGGTTAATGTCATCAATGAGCTGGTCAGTGCGGTAATCCTCTACAAATTTGAGTCCGGCCCCTTTGGCCTTAAGGCGCATATTAATGTCTTTGGTGACTAGCACCACTTTTTTATCTGAGTATTGTTTCTGTAATTGAATGGCGCAGTTAATAATTCGGTGGTCATTTTCGTTACCCGGTAAACCAGAGATGCTGTCCGGATACAAGTGATCGTTAATCACGATGAGCTTACCGCTGCTCGCGGGTTTATGCGTATCGCGCTGCACTTTGGGCAAGGAAACCCCCTCCAGCATTTGCTCTGGCGAGGCGTTACGCAACACGTCATCAAGGCTGCGAATGGCCACCCTGGCATCGCTGCTGACGTCGCGTTTTCTGTCTTTTATGTGGTCCAGCTCTTCCAGAACTGTCATGGGGATTACTACGTCGTGTTCCTGAAATGAAAAGAAAGCGAGGGGTTCGTGAAGAAGTACGTTGGTATCTAACACATACATTTTACGGTCGAGGTCATCATTTCCCATAGTGCGTTCCTATTTAGTGAAAACTACTACTGAACAAAGACTTGGTCGCCAAGCAAGCCAATGCTCTTACCCTAAGTTTAGTCTATTTGTCACAAAAGTCGTTTTTATGACAGCGGCATGAACCACCAGCGATGACAACGCACCATAAATCCGTCAATTTTCACCACGTAAGCTATGCTTATTTTTCGTCGTGAGGACGTAAACACTGTGGCCAGAAATAACGCCAAACAGGACAACAAGTAGCCCAGGCTCCTGTGTTCGCTCAGGTCAATAGCATAATGTGAAAAAAATCACAGTTTATGTACGTTTATCGTTGTCTCACAACCTTGAACAAGGCGGTGCTTCTCGGTACCATGGCCGCCTTTTTTCCGCGAGACGAGACAAGCATGAATTTTTCCTTAGGTCAGCGCTGGATCAGTGATACTGAGTCAGATTTAGGATTGGGCACCATAGTGGCATTGGAAGGTCGCCAGGTGACCATATTGTTTCCTGCCAGTGGTGAAAACCGCGTGTATTCTGTACAGGAAGCCCCGGTTACCCGCGTGATTTTTAATCCCGGCGATGTGATCCGCTGTGTTGACGAATGGGAAATGCGTGTTGAAAAAGTTGAAGAACAAGGCGACTTGCTGTGTTACCACGGCGAACGTATCGATAACGAAGAACCAGTCACATTAAAAGAAACCTTTTTGGATCACTTCATTAAGTTTAATAAGCCTCAGGACCGCTTATTTGCAGGTCAGGTTGATCGATTTGACCGTTACACGCTGCGCTATCAAACCTGGCAACATCAGTTCAATCGCCAGCAGTCTCATTTAAAAGGCCTCATTGGTCAGCGTGCCAGCCTGATCCCTCACCAGCTTTATATAGCCGATGAAGTAGGCAAACGTTTCGCGCCCAGAGTTTTACTGTCGGACGAAGTTGGTTTAGGTAAAACCATTGAAGCCGGCATGATCCTACATCAGCAAATTCTGATGGGCCGTGCCAGCCGTGTACTGATCGTCGTGCCTGAAAGCCTGCAACATCAGTGGCTGGTTGAAATGCTGCGCCGCTTCAACTTGCACTTCTCTATTTTTGATGAAGACCGCTGTGACGAAGCCTTTGCGGATTCACCAAACGTATTTGAAACCGAGCAATTGGTGTTGGTGAGCCTGGAATTTATCACCAAGAAACGCCGCTGGTTTGAGCAGGCAACGTTAGCAGACTGGGATCTGTTGGTTGTTGATGAAGCGCACCACCTGACGATAGAAAAAGACAAACCAAGCACCGAGTACCAACGCATTGCTGAGCTAAGCCAGGACATTGCTGGTTTGATCCTGCTGACCGCCACACCAGATCAACTTGGCCATCGCAGCCACTTTGCTCGTCTGCAATTGCTTGACCCTGATAGATTTTACGATTACGACGCTTTTGTGGAAGAAGAAAGCCATTATAAAGAAGTCGCCGATGCCGCCAATAAACTGCTACAAGACGCCGCGCTGGACGACAAAGCCAAAGCAACCCTGACCGAGCTGTTAAAAGAAACCGACATCACCGATCTGCTTAGCCAGGTTGAACAGGGAGAGGAGTCGGCCAAACAAACGCTGCTAAACAACCTGCTTGACCGCCATGGCACAGGCCGTATTTTATTCCGCAACAGCCGCAGTGGTATTGACGGCTACCCTAGCCGTATATTGCATGCCTGTCCTGTTGAGATGCCAAAGCAGTACAAAACCGCTATTTCTGTCATGGGTAACCTGGGCGGTATTCAAAGTGCAGATAAAAGTGCTCTGCGAGCTCTGTTCCCGGAAAAAATCTTCCAGGAGTTTGAAGGCGAAAGCGCCAGCTGGACCCAGTTCGACCCGCGTGTTGCCTGGCTGATCGATAAGCTCAAGGAGCTTAAACAGCAAAAGGTGCTACTGATCTGTGCTGAAGCACAAACCGCCATCAGCCTGGAGCAAACCCTGCGTGAACGCGAAGGCATTAAGTCAGCCGTATTCCATGAAGGGATGTCTATCTTAGAGCGTGACCGCGCTGCGGCGTACTTTGCCGATGAATATGATTCTGCCCAGGTACTGCTGTGTTCAGAAATTGGCTCAGAAGGGCGTAACTTCCAGTTTGCCCACCACCTGGTACTGTTCGATTTGCCGCTGAACCCGGATCTGCTGGAACAACGTATTGGTCGTCTGGATCGTATTGGTCAGCAGCAGGATGTGAATATTCATGTGCCTTACTTTGCTAATACTGCCCAGGAAGTACTGCTACGCTGGTATGACGAAGCACTGGATGCGTTCGAAACCACCAGCACCACTGGCCAGTTGCTTTACAAAGAATTCTCTGAAGATTTACTCGAACTGGTTGCCGCACACAACTGTGACGAAGAAGAACTAGACCCGTTACTTGAGCAGGTTGCCAAACAGAACACTGTGCTACGCGCCAAAATGGAGCAAGGTCGCGACCGTCTGCTGGAACTGCATTCAAGCGGTATGGGCAAAGCCGATGGCATTGTTGAAGAAATTGAGGCGCTGGACGACGACGTTGTCTTACCCACTTACATGATCAATGTGTTCGACATCTTTGGAGTAAACCAGGAAGACAAAGGTGAAAACACCATTATCCTGAAGCCAACCGAGCACATGCTCAACCCGTCTTTCCCAAGCCTGAAAGACGACGGCATCACAGTAACGTTTGACCGTGCTACTTCACTTTCACAGGAAGATGCTCAGTTTATCAGCTGGGATCACCCTATGGTGGAAGGCGTGATGGACATGATCTGTGACGACGACTTTGGTTGTGCCTCAGTTGCCCTGCTGAAGAACAACAAACTGCCGGTAGGTACTTTCTTTGTTGAGCTGATCTTTGTGGCCGAAACGTCGGCGCCGAAATCACTGCAAATTGGCCGTTTCATGCCACCCACACCGATCCGGGTGCTAATGGATAAAAGCGGTAACGATCTGGCACAAAACGTGGCATTTGATGCCTTTAACAACCAGCTCTCTGCCGTTGGTCGTCAGACCGCCAGTAAACTGGCCAATGCACTGCAATCGGGTATTCACCCGCTGATCAGCAAAGCCGAAGAGCAGGCCAAAGCACAGATGGCTGACCTGCAACAGGCTGCACAAGCACAGATGGAAACCCGCCTGAGTGACGAGCAGGCCCGCTTGCAGGCACTGAAAGCGGTTAACCCGAATATCCGCGACGAAGAAATTCAGGTATTCGATAAACAACGCAGTGCACTTAGCGAGCACATCAGCAAAGCTCAGGTCAAACTGGACGCCATTCGCCTGATTGTAGTAGCGCACTAATCTATGCTTCTCGCAGGGCACGACCGTGCCCTGTTCTTCCTTCCCCCTCCATCCCGTTAACCAAAAAGATACAATTGACACAAAATTAACCGACTGTTACATTCCCCGAATCTATCCGTCTGTTACTTTCGATTCCGATTTGCATGCCTGTCAGGGAGGCGCGGTCACAATAATGAAGAACAACTCAAACCTAAGGAAAGACAAGGTTAATAAGTTCAGAGACCAGGTCAGGGTGTCTCTGCGCAGAGTGCGCCTTGAGATGGATCTGTCTCAGCAGGGGCTGGCAAAAAAGCTGGGGGTCGATCAGAGCACCATCAGCAACTGGGAATCCGGCCGCACCGATTTAACCCATGTACAAATGTTTGAAATTATGCTGATATGCGGTAAAGATATCTTTGCTGCCTATCTTGGCTTTCTGCCCGAAAGGGATAGCACATCATCACAAGAAGAACAAAAGGACAGTATTAAAAAGCAGGATTAACCATGGATATTTATACCTTTGTTACATACATGCAGCTGCCAATTATGCTGTTTGCACTGATTAAAACCTGGCGATACGAGTGTGCCAGATGGTTCTTGATTACCTTTGCCTCTGTGGAGCTGCTCGATGAGTTAATGGCCCCAATAGTATTAACCTGGCATACCCATTTTTATATTTGGTGTGTGGCTATGAACCTAGCTTTTTTACTGACGATTATTTATCGTAAACCACTTGCAGATTGGTTATATCAAAAATCAGGGTTCGAGTATTTTTATCGAGTTTCTGAGAACCATTATTTCTCTCTGCAAGAAGGGGCGTTCTTCTTTTTGCTGACCATTTCAATAATCATAAATAGCATTACCTACATTGAAGTACTGCTTTACTCAGAGTTCATTATTAACAATGCCTACATCAAGCTATATGTAAGGGATTTTGTGAGTACCGCACTGCACATTTTGATGTCTCTAGCGCTGCTGACTTATGCAGCCAAAACCCCGATAAGAGAAAGGAATTTAAGTTATGAAAAGTAAAATCATTCCAAAACACCTTTTAATAAGAGTAATGGGTTGTATTGGTGGCCCTGCAGGCAGTCCTGGCCTGCCACCTCGGCTAATTGATCCGAATAAAACAAAAAAAGATGAGATAGTGAGCAATTGTGAGGTTCCACATCACTTAACAAAAGCCATTAAAGGTGGAGCTGGTGGCCCTGCTAACAGCCCTAGCCTGCCACCTCGTAAAGCAGTCACTAAAGACTGAGAAAATTACAATGGATAAGCTGCACACAAGCACATTTATGAATATATCCATAGATGTAATCAGCCAATCAAGTTGATTAAAAAGGAATGATCAAATGAACACACGTACCATTCCAAGCGGCCTGCTGAGCATTATCTCCGCAGGCATTGGGGGCACAATCATAAGTCGCGACTTACCACCGCAATTGTTGGGTGCTGGTAGCCCAGACTTGCCCAAAAGGCGCTCGGGTGGTGGCGCTGGCAGCCCAGACTTACCACCAAGGATTTACGGCGCTGAAAGCCCTGATTTACCACCTAAGTGATAGGTCAGACGATCTTGAACTACAGGCTAAGTTCAATTTTTTGAGTGCACTTATGAATATATCCATAGGTGCACTTTCCCCTCAGATCACAGCGATGTACGAACACCTACCTAAATGTGCACAGCAACTTTAGACAAACAAATGGCTCACACAATTGCAGTGCAAACACGATACATTCGGACTACTAAGAACCAAATACCTCGCATGTCAGCAAAGGCAGAGCTCGGCCCTTGCGGGTTCACTCTTCAGAATGCGTATTGTCCGCTAACAGGCCCATTAGCATGGTTGGGGATGTAGGAACCAGCCCAATCTTCAAACCAAATGGCTTAAAAGCTTTGTTTAACACTTCCGTTTTATAATTCCCTCGGTCATTTTCTATATCTAAGAGTGTTTTGCGAGAGATGCTTACTAAGTTTGCGTAAACCTCCTGCTTCAAGCCCACTACATTAATAAGCAACTCCTTCAGTGCCTGCCCCTGAGCCAGCTTACCAAATAACAAACGTCTGCAGGGTCACTTCTTCCATATTAAGGTTCCACTGATCAACTAATGTACAGAAGTTTACTCATAATATGGTATATCTGAAATTAACGAGTAAATGGACACACATAAATATAGAAAGCTCAAGATAATGCGTAGGCTCCTACCCATTAATGACACTTCTGTACAGCTGTAACAGCAATGGTAATCTGAAGATAGCTCGGGTCATTACCAGAATTACAGGTTATGCGCGTTGGCCAGCTGAGCGGCACGTTGATACATAAACAGATACTTGCCTTTATATGGAAGGTATAACCCGGGTCACGCCTTAAGCTGATGTTACCAATTGTGCTCTTAAAGATGGAATGAAGATGGATCTCTTCGCAATAAAAGGAATTGCTACGCTGCGTTCAGACACAAAGCAGGCCAGTAAACTGGCCTACGATCAACAACATTGTCTAGCAAGAAACTAAAGATATAACCGCCCAGGTCACCCCGAGTCGATCATAAATTAGCGATTAAGCGCACTGCCAGGTTTGTGGGCACTGCATGGTTTTCAGACACATCAGCGTGTCCAGGTTAGTACCACCTGCAACCTGTGGGGTTTGCTGTGGATTGAGTTTAGCAGATGAGGTGTTAAGGTTCTTAACGGTCTTTTTGCTTAGTTTAAGTAACATCTTAATTTCCTTTGGTTAGTTACAAAAATCGCGGTAACAATATCAGGTTTTAATATCCCTAAAAAGCCTAAATTAAAGAAATATTTATTTAAATCAACTGGAGATTAATAAATAATCTTTCGTTAAAAAACATTTATTAAAATAGCTCATGTTTTGATCAGACCATTTTTTCATACGCATTATTACTAATTTGGGAATTTTTACTCCCATTTCCACTTTAACCTTTACTTAACCCTATACACGTTAATTTGACCTTTGAATCGGCTTCGTCCGCCCCCAAAAGCAACTGTAGCGAAAGGAAGATCAACATGATAAAGGTTAAAACGAGTGCATTTGCACTGCTGATGGGCAGTGCGTTTAGCACTTGCGCACTGCCCATACCCGATAATTTAGACCAGGCACTCACAGAGTTAATTATTCAGCATGGCCTGACTGGCAAGCCGGCTAGCGGATTTGACTTACCCGGTGTCGATGACCCTGAGGTTAAACTGGGCAAACTGCTGTTTTTCACCAAGGCACTGAGTGGTGACAAGCAAGTGGCTTGCGCCAGCTGCCATCACCCCTACCTGGGTGGCGGCGATGGCCTCTCCCTGCCCGTCGGTACCCTGGCACAAGATCCGGATGTACTCGGGCCGGGCCGTAAAACCACCACAGGACAATTCTACGTGCCACGCAACTCCCCCAGTATCTTCAATGCCTGGGTGCATAAACGCAGCCTGTTTCGTGATGCCCGGGTGGAGTTTCTGGACTGGCTAAACCCTGAGCAGGGGATCAGTACACCGGATGTCCCTTATGGTGAAGCCGATCCAAATGCGGGCGACTCGCTGTTAGCAGCGCAAGCACGCTTTCCGGTGGTCACCCCCTCAGAAATGCAAGGCTTTGAGTTTATGAAAGGCGCGCCTAATGATGCCGTCAGAGCCCATCTGGCTGCGCGAATAGGCAACTATGGCAATGCCCAGGGCGAGTTATTTCGCAATCAGTGGCGGGATTATTTCGCAGCGGTATATGGTGATAAAAGCGCTGAAGAGATTGTCACTTTTGATAATATCACCCGTGCGCTGGCAGCCTACCAGCAATCAATGAATATGACGGATAATCCCTGGAACAGATACGTGCAGGGAGATAAAACCGCACTGACAACGTCACAAAAACGCGGTGCCTTTTTATATCTTTACATGCCGCCGCCCCCGTCTGATGGCGGTAGTGAACCCGATTTTTTGCCAACCCAGTGCATTGGCTGCCACAACACCGACAGCTTTAGCCAGACCAAAGGCACTAATTATCACAGGCTGGCCTTCCCACAAATAGGTCCCGGCATTGGTGAAGCCGGTGATGAAAGCAATGATCGTGGCCGAACCCTGCGCAATCAGAACCTGGCTGACATCTATAGCTTTCGCTCCACCACTTTGCTGAACGTCGAAGTCACCGGCCCTTACGGTCATGCAGGCAATTACGATACGCTGGAAGAAGTGATTGAGCATTACGATGACTACCATGCCATATTAGAAGACTACATAGACAACCAGGGCTGGTGCAAACAACCTCAGTTTAAAGACATCAAAAACTGTGTCGACTTATTCCCTGATACCCGTCAGCATACCGATGCCGCCGCTAAAATCATCGATGATGAAATCACCGATGGTGCACCGGTACTGCGTAAATTAGAACTCAGTACCCAGGAAAAAGCCGATTTAGTCAACTTTATGAAAGCACTGACCGACCCCTGTGTTAAACAGGCAGATTGCCTTGCCGCCTGGTTGCCACAACCTCATGAAGGTGACCCCGACGGCTTGCAACTGTACGCCAAAAATTATCAGGGCGTGCCATTGTACTTACCCGCGGATTGCGCTCAGGGTGATACTGCGGTCACAGGCAGCCGCTTAATGCTGGACCAGGGAGAATGTATCTCAGGGAAAGCCCATTACTTTTATGTCGATGTGGCACAAGACAATACCACTTTGTATTTCAGCAGCCGCAGTGGCACAGGGCAACCGCGCTTGTTTTATAATGCCTACCAATGGGCAGATCCGCAAAATGCACAAGCTACGTCCCGCGGCACCGGCACTGAGCAGGTACTCAAAGTCACGGTGAACCGGGGTCGTCATTTCGTCTCAGTGTTAGACCCAAATGGCTACCAGGAGCTGTCTGTTGCAGCAGGCGTCGACAGTGCCTTACGAGAACCCGGTGAGCTGCCACGGGACATCGTCAATGCCTGTATTGAGGGCTTGCCAAGTGGTTATACTGAACTCTTATCAGGCAAAGCCCAGTGCGCCGCCCCCGGTGACAGTTACTTTTTTATTAAAGTGACGGACCCGGGCAGTACACTCGAAATCCGCACCCGACACGGTGACGGTAACAGTGATCTGTTTGCTGGTACATTCTGGCCCGGCCGGGACATGTATACCTTTGCCTCACGTCGCGCAGACAACAGCGAATTTCTCAGAATAGATAGCCCAGTGCCTGGCTGGTACTACTTTCTGGTCTCAGGGGATGGCCAGAATGAGGGCGTCAGCATTCAGGTCGATGTCATCGAGGCTGATGGCACGTCGCGCGAAAAAAGAAGCCGCAAGCCAAACCGGGCAGACAACGCAACTTTGCCCAACTGATATCCAATACCAATCGGCTCACATAAGCGAGCTGGTATTCGCTGTGATATCGCCTCCCAAGCCGCAGTCCTAGCTGCGGCTTTTTTGTGAAGCCCGGTCATTACCCACATCACCCGGTGTACTTAACCCGCCTTTAACCATTCACTCACTACACTGGCGAATACGTTTCGCCCGCACAGAACATCAACGGGTATATCATTCAGAGAGTTCACCATGACGTTACTCAATAATCGTTTACTCATCACACAGCTGGCCTTTTGTGGCCTGTGTGCTGGCATTGTCTTTGCGATCCCTTCTCTGGGGGGCGCCGACACGAAAGTCTCGCCGGCCACAGAGCCCTCTCAGGGTACAAGCGCACTTGTTACACCACCTCAGGTCACAATCACGCCCGTAAAAACGGCCAGCTACACCCACATCATTACTGGTCACGGTACCGTAAGCGCCTCGCATACACTGACGCTCACTAGCGAAATTGGCGGCCGGGTGACCCAGCTCCACCCAGACTTTAAACAGGGAGAACGGCTGTCGGCGGGCACCGTACTGGCACGGCTGGATGACACACAGCTTCAGCAAACGCTGGCGAACGCCGAAGTCTCACTGGCACAGGCTACGCTCGATGCGGAAGCAGAAAAGCTCCAGAGCGACCCAAATAAGATGCAGTGGCGACAACTGGCCAGCACTGACAGCCACAATGTATTGCAGCCGCTACGTGCGCCACAGCAACAAGTTGTCGCCGCTCAGCTGAGCCTGGCCGAAGCACAGTTGAATAGCGCACGATATAACCTGGCAGCCAGTCAGTTCACCCTGCCCTTTGATGCCACCATAGTAAAGCGTTCAGTTCAGCCTGGCAGTTATGTGCAACCGGGTAGCGCCATTGCCACACTTTACAGTACCGCACAGGCCGAAATCACGATTGAACTCAGTACCGAGCAATGGCAGCATTTGCCCGCAGAGTCGATGCCAGAAGGTGGCTGGCATGTCGCACTCAGTGATACAACCCATGTCGGTGGGCAAACTCAATGGCATGGGCGGGTATCACGCCTGAGCCAGTATATTGATCCGCAATCGCGCCAGCGTCTGGCAATAGTCACCGTCGATAAGCCACTGGATCAAACCCAGCCACTGTACTTTGGCAGTTAAGTGCAGGCTCAGATACAGGGGATTAAGCAAGATGACTTGTGGCGTGTTCCCGCCTCAGCCCTGTCACAACAAAACCTCATCTGGTATGTCGACAAAGAAAACCGCTTGGCGCACTTTACCCCGCAGATCCAGTTTCGCCAGCACGGTGACCTGTATATTAATGCCCCCACAGACTTACACCAGGCCAATATCGTCGTACGTCCTTTAAGTGCCTATCTCGATGGCATGCAAGTTACCCCTATTCAACAGGAGCACAGCCATGACTGAGCGTTTTTCCCTGATAGCCTGGTTTGCTAAAAACCCGGTGGCAGCCAACCTGCTCATGCTAGCGGTGATCTTACTCGGACTGAGCAGTGCCGGTAGTTTGCGCAAGGAGGGCTTCCCACAACAGGAGCCGGATACCATACAGATCAGTGTCGCTTACCCCAGTGGCAGTGCCGCCCAGGCCGAGCAAGGCATTGCCGTTGCAATTGAAAATGCGCTGGAGTCTGTGAAAGGGATAAAACGCATCACCACCACGGCCAGTGCCAGCAGCGTGCAGGTACTGGTAGAAAAGACCGCGCAACACGATCTGGATACCTTGCAAAGAGAGGTAAAAAACCAGGTGGATGCCATCTACAATCTGCCGCAGGATGCTGAGCAGCCCGTGATCACCACCGCACAGCGGGAGCAAGAGGTGATCCGGGTGCAATTATTTGGCGCCCTGTCTGCTCAGACACTACAAACCCTTGGGAGCCAGCTTGCGGATGACTTACTGGCTCAGCCTAATATCGCGACACTCAGTCAGCCGGATCACCGCGACCCATTGGTGGCCATTGAAATAGACGAAGCCCGCCTGCAAGCCTATCAGCTTAGTTTCAGCGAGGTCGCCGAAGCCATCAATCAATATTCCGGCACGGCACTGACCACCAGCCTGCGTAACCCCGATAAAGTGCTGCGCCTGAAAGCCGCCGAGCAGGCGCTTTATGCCGCCGACTTTGCGTCGATTGTCGTGGCAACCTCACAAACAGGCAAAAGCATTCGACTCAGCGATGTGGCCACACTGCAAGATACTTTTGCAGACGACAGTTTTCACCTGGCTCGGTTTAATGGCCATCCCACTTACGGCATCACTATCGTTATGGACGAATACGGCGACATGAGCAATAGTGTGGCGCAAGCCAAAGCCGTCGTAGCCAGATGGCAAAGCAAATTACCCGAAGGGGCCTCACTGATCACCTGGTATGACAATTCGACACTGATCACGGAGCGCCTGAGTCTGCTGAGCCTGAACGCGCTGAGCGGCATTGCCTTGGTGTTTATGGTATTGGCACTGTTTCTAAATCTGAAAGTCGCCTTCTGGGTCGCCGCGGGCCTGCCCTTTGTGTTCTTCGGCAGCCTCTATTTTATGACCGAACCCTACACCGGCATGACACTCAATGAAATGACTACCTTTGGCTTTATTATGGCGCTGGGTATCGTCGTGGATGATGCCGTGGTAGTGGGTGAAAGCATTTATTCAACCCGACAACGCTTTGGCGACACGCTCAGCAACACCATCAAAGGCACGCAGCTGGTCGCCGTCCCCACCTTGTTTGGCGTATTAACCACCGTGGCAGCCTTTGCCGCGCTGGCCAATATCTCCGGCGGGCTAGGTGTGCTGTATGCTCAGTTTGGTACTGTGGTTACCTTATGCCTGTTGCTGTCGGTAGTAGAGTCTAAATTGATCTTACCGGCACACCTGGCCCACATTAACACCCAGCAAATACATCGACCAAACCGCCTCACCGTACTCTGGCATAGTGTGCAGCAAAGCGCAGATGCGCTGCTTACTGGCTTTAATCAACGCTTTTATCGGCCTTCTTTGGAACGCATTATGCACTTTCGTTACGCCGTACTGATGGGGTTTCTTGCGCTGTTTTTTCTGACTGCCAGTCTGATCACTCAGGGAGTTGTCAGGGTCGGCTTTTTCCCCGAACTGCCCGCCGATACCATCACTGCCACCATGACTCTTTACAACGACGCCAGCTTTGGCCAGACCGCCCGCAATCTGGATCAGCTTGAGGCACAGCTATATCAGGCCGAGCAGCAATTGCTGGATGAGCAAAACCTCAGCCACATCACCAGCGTGTCGGTCAGCGCAACTGGCGATCAAAGCGGCACACTCAATGTGGAGCTGGCTGGCACCCAGCCCTATACCCTGAGCGAACTGGCGAAACGCTGGAGGACTCTGGCGGGCACCCCGGAAGCCAGCAAAACCTTGCATATTCAGGCACAACTGGCGCGCGTTTCCAATTTTAAGGTGGAGTTAAAAAGTAGCAGCAACGACACGTTAGAGGGTGCCGAAGCAAACCTGCAACAGGCATTGCGTGAGATAAATGGCGTACACAGCATCGACAGCTCTCTGGCACCCGGCGAAGCCACTATGCACTTTGAAGTCACCGAAGAAGGCGAAATGCGCGGGTTTACCACTCAATTGCTGGCACGCCAGCTACTACAAGCTTTTGGTGGTGAGGTCGTACAACGTTATATGCGGGACAAAGACGAAGTGAAAGTGCGAGTGCGTTATCCACTGGCTGAGCGCAGCGAGCAGGCTGATGTGCTTGCAGCCAGAGTGCGTGCCCCGGACGGACGGACCGTGCCGCTTGGCAACGTCGCAAACGTTACCTATACCAGCGAAGTACAGTCCATTACCCGGATCAACGGCGTCAGAGCAGTAACGGTCTCCGCTGCGGTGAATAAAGCCCTGCTGACGCCCACCGAGCTGGTGGCCAGGCTCAAACACAACGTGGTACCTGGATTGCGTGCTCAGTACCCGGATCTGAACCTACATTTTGCCGGGGAAGCCGAGCACCAAAAAGAAGCCACCGACTCGATGAGCTCCGCCTATTTGTTGGCGCTACTGGCTATCTATGCACTGCTGGCTATCCCACTGAAATCATATTGGCAGCCACTGATCATCATGTCGGTTATTCCGTTTGGCTTTGTAGGCGCGATTTTAGGTCACTGGGGCTTAGGTTTAACGCTCAGTATTCTATCCTTAAATGGCATACTGGCGCTCAGCGGCGTGGTGATCAACGACAGCCTTCTGCTAGTCAGCCAGTTTAATCGCCATCGCCGTGAGGGGAAAACCATGCACAATGCGTTACTTGAAGCCTGCACCGGCCGTCTGCGTGCAATCTTGCTGACGTCACTGACCACCTTTGCCGGGCTATACCCGATTTTGGGTGAAACCTCTCAGCAGGCGCAATTTTTGATACCCGCAGCGGCCTCCCTCGGTTACGGAATTTTGTTTGCCACGGCCATTACGTTGTTTTTAATCCCGGTATTGCTGCTGATCAGCGACGATATCTCAGCCCAGCTGAGCCGGTTCCGCCCCACTCGTACGGAGTATGTACCTCATGATCAACGTCATTTTAGTTGAGGATGACCTGGCGCTGGCCGGGAACATCATTGATTACTTTGAGCTGGAAAACATTATCTGCGACCACGCAGCCAACGGCATTGCCGCGCTCAATCTGATCCGCGACAATCCGTATCAGGTGATCATTCTGGATTTGAACCTGCCGCGCATGGATGGCTTACAGATCTGTCAGACACTGCGCGACGAGGGCAATGATACCTCGGTGATTATGCTTACAGCGCGGGATCAGCTCGAAGACAAACTGGCAGGTTTTGCCACCGGCTGTGATGACTACCTGGTCAAACCCTTTGCCATGGCCGAGCTGGTGGTGCGAGTCAGAACCTTAGCCAAACGTAAAAGTGGTGAAGTTAAACGACTGGAACTGGCTGAATTACACCTGGACCTGGATAACCGGGAAGCCACTTACCAGGGCGCCCCGCTCAAACTCAGCCCGACAGGCATGATCATCCTCGAAACCCTGCTGCGTGCTTATCCAAACATGGTGACGAGACAGGTGCTATTACAGGCCGTTTGGGGTGATGAACAACCCGACAGTAATGCACTTAAGGTACATATTCATCACCTGCGTAAAGCGCTCTCAGTGTGCGACCCGATGCTCACCCTCAATGCCATCCCGAGACAAGGGTTTAAACTCCATTGCCATAAGGAACGCGTTTAATGGCCCCCATACATATGAGCCTGCGCCGCTATATTGTTGCTGCCCTGCTGGTACTAGCCACCTTGGTGATCAGTTTGTTGTCCATACTGTGGACCAACAGCTTTTTTACCGGACTCGATGACATGATGAAAGGCACTATGCTGAATGTCGCCCAGGCGCACCACCCGCAACCCGGTCAACCAGTATGGGCACACAACTTTGTGGTGGCCAGACATTGGCAAGATTTACCCCAGACCATTCGTGCCACCTTTTCGCGTCAGGAACTTGAAACGAATGCGTTATATAAACAGGTAACCCGGGATAATATGCTCTCCCGCCCCAGTGAAGCCCGCTTTGTACTGTATTTCGAAAAGCCGGATGGTCAGTCTGGCTTTGTTGCTCACCATTTTACCGCGCCCAAAATGCCACCTAAAACCTGGTTTCAGGGACCGGAAATATTAGGGGTGCTATTTGCGCTGGGCACCCTCGCGTTGTTTGCCGCCGTGCTGGTGATATTAATGCGTACCGTCACCCGACCTGTGGCAAAGCTACATGACTGGGCTGCCGGGTTGGATCATCATACGCTCGGCGACCCCCCTCCGGTATTTCGCTACCATGAGCTGACCACGCTGGCCGAACTGATCCAGCAAAGCCTGCAACAGGTCAAGCACAGTCTTGATCGGGAGCAGGAGTTTGTCAGCTATGCCAGCCACGAGCTGCGTACCCCCATTGCAGTGATCCGCAGCAGCGTGGAGCTGTTGCATCGCCTTGGCGACACGCCTGATGACAAAAATAAAAAAGCACTGATGCGCATCGATCACGCCAGCCAGGCGATGGTGGCACTCACAGAGACTCTGCTGTGGCTAAGTCGAAAAGGACAACCTCTGAGAGATTTAAAAGCAATCAGGCTGGCTGACCTGATAGACGCTCAACTGGAAGATCTGGCTTACCTTAAGCAGAGAAAACACATTGATGTGGCTATACACAGTGATGACTACCAGTGTGAATTGTCACAATCCGGCGCAACCATCGTCATTGGTAATCTGCTCAGAAATGCCTTACATCACACTCATCATGGCACGATTTCAATCACACAAACACAGCATATTATAGAGATTGAAAATCGTGAACATAACGATGAGCACACTAAAACCGGGCAAGGCCCGGATCAGGAGGAGGAACTCAACAATGGATCGGGCTATGGGCTGGGTCTGGATTTAGCACGCAAACTGTGCGACGAGCTGCAATGGCAACTTAACATTAACCATGACGCCAGGCGCTTTTGTGTGACTTTAGTGTTGTCGCCGCGCTACTAAGCTGCCTGAAAAAGTTATCTACAAAGAAGCGTGCCGCACATCACAAGGGACGGCACACAATTGCACAAAATTGTCCGGGCGTTCCGGCGCGCGTTACCTGCCAGCCGCGTGCTTTAACTTTGTTTCAGTTTGTCCCGGCGTAATTTTAGCAGCCAGGAGGATTTATTCTTCTCTGCATCATAGAACACAGAGATAGTAAAAAAGAACATCAAAAACAGAATAATGTGGGCAGCCAGGCTGATGCCAAAGACAATCATACTGCCGATGTAGGTTGCAAAGGTGAAGCTCCACATACAGGCTAAAACAGTCATAATGTGAAAGCGGCTCACAGGGTCCGGAATATGCCGAAGCGGGTTTCTGGTGGAGTCAAAGATATAGGTGTAGGCGTCATATATTTTGAGTGCGAACTGTTTCATATCTACCTCACAGTTTGATATTAGTTCACTCTATAATACGAGAGGCACAGCACTTTGGATCTTAAGGCTGATAGCACCTCACGCTTCACCGCGTCTTTTCGCTTAAAGGTATACATCACTCAAACCAACCAGCTAGACTGTCTGAACCCATAAGACAGATGCCTGACTCCACTGAGCTATGTGCATGTAATTTATATTTTTATAGAACAAATGGAGAGCCAATGGACTGCTGCAACCAACGCTTATATGAGACACCAGAGATTAAGATCACCTCGCTTATTCAACAAGATAAACTCAGAGTCGAAGCGCTCAATTTGGTGGCGCAGTTAGATTTACCGCAATGCTATATCGCAGCCGGCTTTGTTCGTAACTTAGTCTGGGACGCACTGCACGAATTCAAGCATTCCACACCATTACATGATGTAGACGTAATATACTTCGACCCTGTTGAGTCTGATCCCTATGCTTATCAAAAGTACGAAGCACAACTCACCAAGTGCATGCCCTGGCTTAACTGGCAGGTACGTAATCAGGCGAAAATGCATGAGTATAATGGGGATCCCGCTTATCACAGCACCCTGGATGCGATGCATCACTGGCCAGAAAAAGAAACAGCTGTGGCAGTCAGACAGGTCGCACCGAGCACATACGAATGTATCTCAGCTTTTGGATTTGACTCTCTGTTCAGCCTCTTTATTACCCACAACCCAAAAAGGTCGAGGGCAATTTTTGACAGACGCGTACATTCAAAACAATGGCTAAACAAATGGCCAGCGCTAAAACTAACGGCATCAAACTAGCACGGTTGCATTTCACTATAGATACGAAACAACGCCACACGATAAAGCACCAAGTTATTAGAGCTACATGACTTCACCCTCACTACCCGCGAGCAAAGCCCGCCAAGACACACTTACTGCATTGAGCCTTTTAGGTATTCATAATATGCTAAACCCTGCACCAGCCCAACGCAGCTTCAGAGCATGATAATAAGTACTAAAATGGGCAGTCGATAGCTGGGAAATTCACGTCATAAAGGATTAATCAACATGGACAAATCTCGTTACTCAGAATTAGACTGGCTGAGAGTCTTATTAATTTTTGCGGTTTTTTTGCATCATGTGTTTATGCCATTTAACGGAGATGGCTGGCACGTTATGAACCATGAATCAAGTAAGGTTCTCGATGATATCATGGTGTATTTTGAGCAAGTCAGACTGCACACCTTATTCTTCATCGCGGGGGCAGGTTCGGTATTGCTGCTTAATAAAGTATCAACAGGCGCCTTCCTGACCACCAAACTGCATCGCTTACTTATCCCGCTGATCTTCGCAATGATGGTTGTCGTACCACCCCAGGCTTACTTCGAAAACATCACTGAATATCACAATTTAGCAGACGCATATCGTAGCCTAATGTTTGCTTTTAATGCCAACCACCTGTGGTTTATCGAGTTTCTGTTTATCTTTATGCTGCTGGCTGTGCCGGTTAATTTGGCGCTCGGAGCATCATCTGGCCGCGCGCTACTCAGCGCACTGGAACGCATCGCGGAACATAAACATGGCCTGTTCTTGCTGGGATTAGGTGTCATTGGGGTGCGGCTGTGCCTTAAAACCGTTATGCTTTCACAAGACCCAAGCTTATTCAACCTGTCAGTCTCACTGTTCTTCTTGCTATTTTTTCTAGCTGGTATGTGCTTTATAAAAAGCCCTAAAATTTGGTTCGCTCTGGAACATAACCGCGCCACTAATTTTAAGTGGTTGCTCTTTAGCTCGGTCACATTCTATGCCTGGTACTACAGACCTGACATTAGCGAATATGCGTCGGTAGAAATGCGCTGGCAACTCTGGTGGCTGATCAGTGCACTCGTTTCCTGGTCAGGCTTATTAACCCTCATCGGTTATGCCAGTGCTTGGTGCAAAAAAACGCCCAACTGGCTACGCCTGACCAATGAGTTGATTTACCCCTTTTATATTGTGCATCAAACCGTAATTGTGGCGTTCGCATTTTACATTGTGCAGTGGGACGCGGGTATTGCCGTCAAATCATTGAGCCTGTTGTTTTCGTCGCTCATCATTTGCGGTGCCATTTGTTGTTTTTTCATCAGGCCTTTTAACCTCACGCGTTACCTGTTTGGCCTAAAAACGACGCAATCAAAGCTCCCTGAAGGCGCGAGATTGTCTGAGGAAAAATGACTTTAACGTGAACAGATGTATGGCGGATACATACCTGAGCTTTAATTATGGCACTCGTGACTAACATAATTTGGGCTATCACCCCTTTTGTTCTGATAGCCCTACTAATATACCTATTCAGAGCTTCAACCTGGTTATCACCTAAAGTGCTCTTGGGCGCTGCAATAGGGTTGAGCCTACTCGGCATTACTTTTTCTCCCGGTGCTTTATGCATCGATACTTGCAACCGTTATTTTGCCAGTCTTACGACTGCGTTGTTGCTCAACAGTACCCTGCTTTGTGTGTTTTTACTCACAAAGTTCCTTCGTTATCGAGCAAACAATGCCTAAAACGGGCTTTGTCACCGTAGTCGCTTTACAAGCATCATCGTTCTCAACTACCAGTCATGCCAACAACTGAATTGAAAATCACATTCTCCGCCCAAAGCCCTTAGCTCAGGTTGCTACACATTAAAGACTTCTCAAAAGTGCCACACTAGCGTGATTACAATCCTGAAATCCCTCTCCCCGACTACATACGCTCCCCAAAAAACAGGCTTTTTCTTTGCCCTGGTGGGCTTGAACCAGCACTTACAATGAGGTGTCTCATCAAACTAAAAAAAAAACAGCAACATAAACATTTGAATTTAATTGAAAAAGTGATTTTTACGCAAAAAAACGAGAAAAAAACAAATATCTTTATGCAAAGATACTTGACGGTATCAGAAATAACCTATATCTTTAACTCAAGATTCTTTAAGCAAACTTAACTTTAAACAATTAGGAGATATACCATGAATAACATCACTAACATCATCCAAGTAGCTGGCATCATTGACCGTGAAGAAGCAGAACTGTGTCTGGCAGAAGGTATTGAATGGTTGGGTTTCCCACTACGTCTGCCTTCTGGTAAAGACGACATCACTGAAGGTGACGCAATCAGCATCATCAAAGATCTCAGCGAGCCTCAGGCAGGCGTTCTAATCAGCTACATGATAGACGCAGACGAAGTAAGCGGTTTCTGTTCAGAGCTGGGTGTAAAAGCCGTACAGCTACATGGCGACATCAGCGTTGCTGAAATGAAAAAACTACGCGCACTTCGCCCTGACCTTTACATCCTGAAGAGCCTGGTTGTTAAGGAAGATAATGCTGATGAGCTACTGACGCTGGTTGATGAAGTGGCCGAATACGTAGACATGTTCATCACAGATACCTTTGACCCTAAAACTGGTGCTAAAGGTGCTACGGGCCTGACGCATAACTGGGACGTAAGTGCTGAGCTGGTTCGTCGTTCGCCTAAACCTCTGATGATGGCTGGTGGCCTGAACCCAGACAACGTGGCAGACGCAATCCGCAAAGTTAAACCAGCTGCCATTGACGCACACACAGGCCTGGAAGGCGCAAACGGTCGTAAAGACCGCGCTAAAGTCCAGAAGTTTATCAGTGAAGCACAAAAAGCCTTCGCAGAAATCAATGCTTAATCATCATACCTGAGTCAGGTGCCCCACAAGCGCACCTGACTCTCATCACTAAGGAGAGATACCATGCTTGCAACTAACCTAAAGTCACTATCCAGACCCGACTATAACACTGCGAATGTTATTGAACTGGAGCAAACGGATCGACTGCACTATTTGCATACTAAGGTGCGCGATAAAACAGCCAACAAACGTCAGTTTACCTTTTACGCTGATCAGATCATTCGTCTGCTATTGGAAAAAAGCCTGGAAAGACTGAACTTTGAAGGACTGAATGTCACTACGCCGGTTGGCGAAACTTATGAGGGCAAACAATTTGCGAAGCCTCTGTGCGGTGTATCTGTGGTACGTGCAGGCGAAAGTATGGAAAACGAATTACGTCGCTTGGATCTCAATATTCCAATTGGGAAAATTCTCATCCAACGTGACCCAACAACCAAATTACCAAAACTCTATTATTCCAAACTGCCGGACAACGTTGAAAAGTTCCATGTGCTTCTTTTCGAACCTATGCTGGCAACGGGTGGCTCGGCCATTTGTGCCCTGGACGTGATGACCAAGGCCGGTGTTAAACCAGAAAACATCACCTTCGTAAACCTACTGTGCTCACCAGAAGGATTGCAAAAAGTCACTGCTCAATTCCCGGACGTCACCATAGTGACTTCGTCTATCGAGCAACGACTGAACGAACACGCCTTCATGATCCCCGGTATCGGAGACTTCGGCGACCGCTACTTTGGCACTACAGACCTGGGGGCTGTATGAGCAACAAACAGCTAATTTTTTGGATGGTGGTTGCGATGATCGCACCCACCATCTGGGGTAGCACCTACATTGTTACCACTGAGCTTTTACCAGCAGACAAGCCACTGATTGCATCCGTTTTACGGGCGCTACCAGCAGGCATCCTGCTGGTGTTACTGGGCCGTAAGCTACCACAAGGTGTGTGGTGGATGCGCTCCATCATTCTCGGTTTGCTCAACATTGGCGGCTTCTTTTACTGCTTATTTGTCGCCGCTTACTTACTCCCAGGTGGTGTCGCAGCGTTAGTCATGTCATGCCAGCCAATCATTGTAATGTTGCTTGGCGCACTGCTGCTAAAGAACAAATTAAAAGCGCGTCAATTCGTCGCCTGCCTGATAGGCGCACTGGGTGTGTCTTTACTGGTACTTGAGCCCAATATGGAATTGCCAACCGCTGGCGTATTAGCGGGACTTGCAGGGGCCATGTCCATGGCAACAGGCATTGTACTGACCAAAAGATGGGGTAAACCCGAAGGTGTCTCTTTATACACATTCACCGGCTGGCAACTGGTTGTCGGCGGCCTGTTTTTGCTACCAATAGGGCTAGTTCAGGAAGGCTTCCCGACCGAGTTAACGGTTAATAATGTTATCGGCTACACCTATCTGAGCCTGATCGGCGCATTGGTTGCTTATGTACTGTGGTTCAAGGCGATTGAAAAGTTACCTGTGGTCACTGTGTCTTTCATCTCATTCGCCAGCCCATTATCAGCAACATTACTGGGTTACTTCATACTCGGCGAAGTGCTGACATTCAGTCAGATACTGGGGGCCGGTGTCATCGTAGTGGCGATAGCCGTGTCGCAGCAACAGCTGTTTAACCGAACACTTGCGAGTCCATCAACGGATAAGTCGCTTTCTAAGGCGTAACAAAGACTTTTAAATAATTAAGGATATTGCAATGAACACTTTATTTGACGCAACTCAATACGGCAGCATCAAAGCAAACAACCGTTTCGTTATGGCACCGATGAGCCGTAACCGTGCCACAGAGAATGGCCTGGCAACCCCTTTGATGGCAACCTACTACAGCCAGCGGGCAACCGCTGGACTCATTGTCACTGAAGGGATACAACCCAACCAGGTCGGTCAGGGCTACATGAATTCACCGGGTCTGCACACCAATGAACAGGCACAAAGCTGGTTACAAGTCACCGACGCTGTGCACGAAAAAGGAGGTAAAATCGTTGCCCAGTTTATGCACTGCGGTCGCATTGGCCACCCCAGCCTGTATCCCAGTGCACACCAGTCTGTTGCGCCCTCCGTGGTCACGGCAAATGGCCAGACATTTACGCCAGATGGCATGCAAGATTTTGCACCACCAAGAGCGCTGAGCTATGAAGAGATCCAGGCGACTATTGCTGACTATGCACAGGCTGCTAAGTACGCCATACTCGGCGGATTTGACGGCGTTGAGATCCACGCAGGCAATGGCTTTTTACCGCATCAGTTTTTAGCCAACAACACCAATCTGCGTGACGATGAATACGGCGGCAGCATTGAGAATCGCATCCGTTTTACCCTTGAAGTGATTGCCGCCGTTGCCAATGCCATCGGCGCGGATAAAGTGGGCCTTCGTATCTCACCACATAACCAGTTCAATGACATTAATGAAACCGATACCCTGCCTTTGTATCAGGCACTAATTGAAGCATTACCGACGAATCTGGCATACCTGCATATCATGGAAGCGGCGTGTCGTGAGACCAGTCAAAAGATCCGTGCATTGTGGCAAGGTCCCTTGATCCTTAACCCACATCAGTCATGGGATGACGGCCCGGCAACGCCTGCCATTGCCACCCAGGTACTGGAACAAGATCTGTGTGATGGCGTAGGCATTGGTGCCCTGTTTGTGGCTAACCCGGACCTGGTAGAAAGAGCCAAAGTGGGTGCTGAATATAACGAAGTAGATGACAGTAAGTTTTATGGTGGCGGAGCCGAAGGCTATACCGACTACCCGACACTTGAGGAGGCAGAATTGACCGCCTGAGTCTATTTTATGGTCTGACTCTCCTTTACTGACCGCAAGGGTGATTTATCACCCTTTTTTGCTTTGTCACTTTATAATACGAAACCTCTGCGAAGTACTTATCTGAAGTAGCAAAGTTTGAAAAAACTAAGAATTAAGTTGTATTTTTGACCTTCAGGGCCTTAATTACAAGCCAATATAGGCCAATACTTCGTCTTGTTTTTCAAAATTCATAATCGACTGACTATGCTTGATTCTATCACCGACTAAAACAAAGTTAACACCAAGTACTTTACACGCGTTCAAATCCCAGATTCCATCACCGAAATAGGTAAATGATAAACGCGCCTCTTTAACGGCTCTTTTTTCAGCAATTTTCATTATCTCGATTCTTGAATAATGATCATTTGCAGAAGCAATGGGAATGCCTGAAATATCCATGCCAGCAGACGCCAACTTTAAGAGAGCGCTTTCGTACCATCCACCCGTTGCAAGCGAAATTGAAACATTGGCCAACTCCTTTAAACGGGCAATAAATGCAGCAGCCCCCGCTATTTCACTAACTGGTGTTTTTGCAATTCGGGTTTGTATTTTCGATAAGAAAACACGCTTAATGTGCTCATGCGCACTTTGAGTATTTTCAATGTTCTTTTCTTGAAAAAACTGATTGAGGATCCCTGTGTCCGTTACGTGTGTGTAGCGAGACCAGTTTGTATCAATCTCATATCCTGTCACTGCCTCGACGGCTTCAGCAAAACACTCAGAATCAAAATCATAGGATTCGATAAGCGTGCCATCAATATCAAACATGACGTGATTCATTGTGGCGGTTCCTTCTGTGTGTAACGCCCATATACGTGGAGCAAAATGCTTGAATTAAATGTGTAAAGTAGCGAATCAAGCCAGGTAATTTGGTTCTGCACATGACGGGCTTGTCAGCTTTTCACAGCACCTTTAGGTTGTGCTTTTAACACGATAAAAAGCACACACTAGTTAGCCAATATAAACAAAGGCCAACTGTCATTCCTTTTGCTTCAATGGCTGGTTTGGCATTTCATCTTTAAAAACAATTTTTTCTATAAGGCTTGTTTTGATTTTTTCGACTTGGCCGCTTGACTTATCTATGTACATTACCCAATCTTTAGTTTCTTGTATTAAGTAGGAATCGTACACTTTTTCTTTGGTTTTGATAGATACAAATTCAAGCTTTGCGCCCCCTAAAGCAACGGGGATTTTAGGGTAAATATACTTAGTGTAATAGCTTGCAATTGTCCATAAAACAAAGAACACGCCAACTATACTGAATGCCGCTTGATATAATTTATCATATCTTTCTTTTATGTCAGGATCAGTACAGCGTAATTCAATTCCCAACCCCTTATCATTCTGACTCATGGCAATCGCCACATAGCCAAAAAAGAAGTATGTGGTTGCTTTCAAGACCCCCGAAAACTCAGGAATATTCCAAGCAATCACTAGCGTAACGATAAGCATGGGTATTGATAACGCTCTTGAGAGAAAAGAAAGTGTCTTTTTAAGACGGCTTTCATTGTCGCCTGGCATTAAAGCAATATCTAATATCGTACAAGCGACGACAGCATGAGCTATTAGAGATGCTAGAACCCCGATTAGAATAAGTGAGTCCTTTGCATCTCGACCAATCTCAAACAGCTCTTTTCCATACAAGATTGCGTAAATAACATAAGGGAGAGAAATAACTCTCAGAGACCAGGGTAAAACCTTATCAATGGTGAGGCTTTTACTTACATTGGATAAGTTAACCTTAATTCCAGTGTATACAATACAGATAACGGAAAAAACTACTGCTCCAAATCCAGAGAGTATGTATTTAGCTTGAACTAACTGAAATTCATAACTTCCAAAGCTTGATAAATATGAATTATGAACAATGAATCCAACAACATATAAAATCGCTGGTATCTTTATCCAATGTTTTTCTATAATATCCAAAACCCAATCCTTGTGTGCTATTAACGCCATCAACTATTGACATATGATATCACATTACTGTTGACTAAATTCTATCATGTCAAGAGTTAAGATATGACTTGGTGAACACGCCTTACCCTCACCACTTACAAAAACATAACCAAGTGTTTTTTGAGCTGTATATGCTGTAAGCAAAGATGAAATTAACGCTGTATTATCATTATTGACTTTGGCATGCATACGATAATGATAACCACCCTCACATGCATTTAACGCCGGAGAAAAGCGAACATAAGTGACGTTGTTAGTTACCCGCAAACTCTGAACTTTAATTGGCCCAGATTGATAAACCTGCGCATTGGATACGCTACAAAATAAGAAAAGAAAACACCCGATGATTAATTTTTTCATAAATACTCCTCTGCTTAATGTTCGGTATATAACGATGAATTAGTAGGAATGCTGGTTTGGCTCTGTTTCTAAGCCTTAGCACCGCCCACTAAGGGTACTTACCCAAAATGGGAGCGACAAAATACCACTAGGAGCACTCGTCTTCAAGCCTACTGCTCACTATAGAAAACGAGCCTTACTGGAAATATCGATGAAACATCCATCATGAGGTTTTTGCGGGGAGGATTTTGTGAGAACATGCACTAAGTGAATGTACTGAGTGTGCCAGTGTTCCAAGGATGCCAGTGTTCCAAGGACATCCATCTTAAAATATCCGATAAGCTTGTAACTCCCCCATAAACTGCAACAGTTCTTGAGTAGAATTTCCATTAACAAAAGAAGGAAGTTTTACGATGAGAAAAAGCAAGTTCACCGAGTCACAAATTGTTGCCATGATCAAAGAAGCTGAATCGGGTGTATCGGTTCCAGATCTTTGCCGAAAACATGGAATAGGACAGAGCACATTTTATAAATGGCGCTCCAAATATGGCGGCATGGAAGCGTCGGATGTAAAGCGACTGAAAGAACTTGAAGAAGAGAATCGCAAGCTCAAGGATATGTTTGCAACACTGAGTCTGAAACACACGATGCTTGAGGAAATTGTTGCAAAAAAGCTGTGAGCACAAGCAGGCGTAGAGCGTGGGTTGAGCATTTCCTTGAGCAGTTTGGGGTAAGTGTGGCACTTGCTTGTGAGGTTGCAGGACTAAATCGAAGTGTCTATTACTACACCCACAAGCGGCCACCAGATGATGAGGTAATCGATGCGCTGCTGTTGCTTGTAGAGCGCCACCCTCGCTGGGGTTTGCCCAAGCTATTTAAACGGCTCAGGCATCAGGGCAAAACATGGAACAAGAAGCGTGTTGAACGAGTTTACAATATGCTAAAGCTCAACTTGAGGCGAAAAGGAAAGCGCCGTGTTCCGACACGCAGCCCAGAGCCATTGAGAGGATAGCGAGGACATCCACCTAAAAATATCCGACAAGCTAACCTACCTCTTGCCCGCCGTCAGCAGTAATGGCTCAACTCAAGTCCATTATGCTTGAGCTCAAAATTAACGGCGCATCCCTATGTTCTAGATTGAAGTGCACCGAAATTTGCAAAGACACATACCTTCAAAAAATGCTTCAACGACCTAAACACCAAACCGCCCCCCAAGTTAATTAACCACCTTAGTATGACTAGCCACACCGCCAGTCTCATCTTTGAGCCTAGTCTCAAATTAAATCCCAAATATGGGACTGAGAAATTCAAAAAAACATAAATCCATTTAAAATCAATCCCTTAAAAATTGGCACAATGCCTGCTCTGTTACTCTCAAATTGTTCTTATTCGACCAGGAGTGAAAATGGACATTGCAGTAACGACAAAAAAGACAAGATCTCCGCGGACCTTAGTCATAGCACTTATCGCGCTAGTGGCGGTGGCTTTTGGTACCTACCAAGTGTGGCAGTACTCTCGTGCGGAACTTACGCTCAAAGCCAACTCTTTAATCATTAATCAGGTTAAAAGAGGCAGTTTCACTGTCACCGTGCGTGGTAATGGCGTGCTGATTCCTGAAAATGTGCAATGGCTGTCGGCCAGTGGCGATGCCAAAGTAGAGGCGCTGCTGTACAAGCCAGGACAAGAGGTACGCCAGGGCGACGAGATTGTGCGCTTAACGAATCCGCGTTTAGAACAACAGTTGGCTGAGGCCAAGTGGGAGTTCTCTGCGCTGGAAGCCGAGCACCAGGCCAGTGATTTGGCTGAGCAAGCCGCGATTGCACAACAACGCGCCGATATGCTCAATGCCCGGATGGCAGTTGATGGTGCTGAACACGAATACCAGGCGCACCTTGAGTTAATTGAAACCGGCGCGGTCTCAAAACTGGACTTTCAGCGCGCCAAAATTGCCCTTGAACAGGCGCGTCAGACTCTGGCATCCAGAAAAGAACAAATGGCTGAATCGGCTAAAAGCTTAAAAGCGCAGCAACATGCTCGCTTTGCCAGACTCAACCAGCTCAAAAACCGGGTGTCACGCATTCAAACGCAAGTGGATGAACTGAGTGTCCGCGCCTCCATTGATAGCATTATTTTAGCGCTACCCGTTGAAGTTGGTCAGCATGTCAGCATGGGCAGCAACATTGCCAAACTGGCTGACCAGGGGGCGCTCATCGCTGAGCTGCAAGTCCCTGAGCTACAAATTCAGCAAATTAAGGTGGGCCAGAAGGTCACCATTGATACCCAAAATAATCAGGTCTTGGGCCAGATCACGCGTATCGACCCTGAAGTTGTGCAAGGCAGTGTACAGGTCGATGTTGCCTTTAGCGAGCCACTACCGAGCGATGCGCGGCCTGCGCTTAGCGTCGATGGTGAAATCACCATCGCAGAGCTTGATAACACGCTGTATGTATCACGGCCCTTATTTACCCAAAGTCAGACCCAATCCAGTATTTACAAACTCAGCGCAGATGGTTTAATGGCCACGCGTACAGCCGTGCAACTCGGGCTGGGCTCTGTCAATTATGTACAAATTATTCAAGGACTTGAAGAGGGTGATCAGATAGTCACATCTGATCCAAGCCGCTTCGAAAGTTATAACCAATTCAGAATCAACTAGGAAACCGCCATGACTCAGCCTGTATTAGCATTAAAAAATCTCAGTAAAGTCTTTTTCTCTGACGACCTGGAAACCCATGCACTGAACGATGTATCACTGCAAGTGCACCAGCAAGAATATATTGCCATTTCAGGGCCATCCGGTTCTGGCAAGTCGACCCTGTTATCCCTGTTAGGTCTGTTGGATACGCCAACCTCAGGGAGTTACCAGCTTGCAGGACATGAAGTGGGGAATATCAGCAAAACAGAGCGCGCCCGGATACGCAACAATCAAATTGGATTTATCTTTCAATCTTTTAATTTGATCAGTGATTTAGATGTGATGGAAAACGTCGAGCTCCCGCTGACCTACCGTAAAGATTTGAGTAAGACGCAGGTTAAGCAAATGGCGGCTGACGCGTTAGCCAAGGTCAATATGAGCCACCGTACTAATCATTACCCGTCGCAGTTATCAGGTGGTCAGCAGCAACGTGTTGCCATCGCCCGCGCCATCGCAGGATCGCCCAGTTTAATTCTGGCGGATGAACCTACCGGCAACCTGGACTCTAAAAATGCCCACGATGTACTGGCGCTGCTTGATACCCTTCATCAGGAAGGGGCCACCATTTGTATGGTAACGCATGATCCGCGCTCTGCCGAACGGGCACAACGCAAAATTGAAGTGCTTGATGGCCGGATCATTGCCGATCACAAGACCCAAGCTGCACAGCCTGAGCTTGCAGACGTGGTGCACAGTTAAGGGGGAAGATGATGAGTATTCGCAGCGATATCAAATATGCCCTGCGCCTGCTGGCCAAAAAGCCCAGCTTTAGCGCACTCACCGTGTTTGTCATGGCGACAGGTCTTGGCTTAAGTGTTTACCTGTTTTCATTTATGAATTCGATGCTATTTAAGCCTTTACCCTTTGAAGACGGTGAGCACTTAATTGAGATCACCACCTCAACCAATGGCCTGCGTAATTTTGGTGGTTTTAATATTCATGATTTTGCCGAGGTCGAAGCGCAGTTGTCCGGGGCCAGTGAGTTTAGCGCCTACCGCAACGACGTTGTCAATATAGCCGGGCGTGACGGTGCACGCAGATACCAAAGCGCAGATGCCCGTGCCAATTTGTTTGAACTCACCCGTACCGCCCCGTTATTAGGCAGAACATTTACAGCCGAAGAAGACAAGATAGGCGCGCAGAATGTGGTGGTACTGGGTTACGATATCTGGCAAAACCATTTTGGTGCTGATCAGGAGATCCTGTCACGCAGCGTCGATATTAACGGCCAGCCCTACCGTATCATTGGCGTGATGCCAGAAGGCTATTACTACCCACGCAGAGCTCAGATTTGGCGGCCTCTGCGCGATAATCCACAGCAAGTCTCGCGGGAGCAAAACGCGCAGGTAACAGGGTTAGCGCTGAGAAAACCAGGTGTCACGATTGACCAGCTCGATCAGGAACTTACGCTGATCATGCAGCGCCTGGAGCAACGTTACCCAAAAACCAATTCAGGTCTGAGCGCGTATGCTCTCACCATGCACCAGTCAACCGCTGATGGCGGTATGTCGGTTGTTTATGTTATGCATACTGCGGCGATCCTTATCTTAGTGCTGGCGTCCGTCAATGTGGGTAACTTGTTGTTGTCACGCGCCGTTGAGCGCTCTCAGGAAACGGCTATTCGCGTTGCTCTGGGCGCACCAACTGGACGGTTACTGAGTCAGCTGTTATGGGAAAGTCTGCTGATCTGCGGTTTGGGTGGTTTAATTGGGCTATTGCTCGTTGGCTGGGGATTAGAAATAACGCAAACTGTCACCAATCAGTTCTTTACCGACAGACCGCCGTTTTGGTGGAACTTTGGCATAGACGCATACACCCTGAAAGTCTTTTTTGGTTTCCTGGTGGGTACCATTTTTGTCACCGGCTTTCTGCCCGCATGGCGCAATATTAACGGCGACTTTAATGCCGTACTGCGCGATGGAACACGCGGCGCGCTGGGCAAAGGTGCAGGTAAACTCAATAAAGCCCTGGTGATCGGCGAGGTATTTTTATCGATCACCATTTTGATTGTTGCTGCTGTGATGATCTCAGCAAGCTATAAGGCTACTTATGCAGATTACGGTGTTAATACCCAGGATAAACTGGTCGGGCAAATTACCCTGCCAGCTGAGCAATATCAGACGGATGAGCAAAGACGTCAGTTTGTACAAACGCTTAAAGCGCAGTTAGACGCCCAAAGTGGGTTTAGCAACAACATGCTTACATCAGCGTTACCGGGTTTTGGGGACAAACGCCCCGCTGTTGCCGTAGCCGGTCAGGAATATGGTCAGCAAGGTTTATCCAGCTACCCAAGAGCCAACCAGATAGCTGTAGTTCCAGGCGCATTGCAGCACGTAGAGGCAAAATTACTGGATGGCCGCCTTTTTAGCAACTCAGACAACGCCGAAGATAAACGCACTGTGATTGTCACAGACAGTTTTGTACAGCAGTACATGAATTCGGAGCAACCGGTTGGGCAACGCGTGCAGTTTATTAATGAAGATGGCAGCAAAGGGCCTTGGTTTACGATTGTTGGTGTTGTTAAACATGTCGTACAAACCATGCCTAACAGAGATAAAGCAATGCGGACTCCGTCTGTCTATCTGCCTTTTGCGCAATCGCCGCGCGCCTCTGTTTTCATCAGTGTGCAACTGCAAAGCGACACACAAAGTGCTAAAGCCGCACTAACCCGAGTGATTAACCGGATTGACCCGCAGCTGCCGGTGTTCAATATCGCCACTTTGGATGCTCGCCTCACGCAACGTGTTGCACCACTCAGGTTTGTAGGGGGCGTATTTATGCTGTTTGGTTTAGCTTCGCTGTTACTGGCTGCCAGCGGCATTTACGGGGTAATGGCCAACACCATTTCGCAGCGCACTCAGGAGATAGGAGTAAAACGCGCACTCGGCGCCAGCGAAAATCGCATCACCGTTGAGTTTTTACTCTCAGGTACCATGCAGTTGCTGCTCGGTGCCGTGCCCGGACTGGCAATCGGCTTAGCGCTGGGATACGCCATGTCGGTGCCCATTGGCGTTGAGTTCTTCGATGTTGCAGTAACCGCGGTCGTACTCACTGGCGTACTTAGCCTGGTGGTATTGCTGGCAACCTATCTGCCAACGCAACGTGCACTCAGCAATGAACCAGCGAACACGCTCCATAACCACTAATACACCCGCAACTAAGCGCAGCTTTTTACATATTCGCTGCGCTTTTGTTGTACACTGAGTTCACTTAAGCGGTTGATAACACACATTTATGAACGACCCAATTTTAATTCTTGATGACGATGAAGGTATCAGGCATGCATTGAGCCTGCTGTTGCTGGAAGAAGGCTACGCCAGTTTACAAGCCAGTTCGCCAGATCAGGCAACACAACTACTCAAGCGGCATACCGTTAGCTTACTGATCTCGGATTTAAACTTTACTCAGGATACCACCTCCGCCCAGGAAGGGCTGGCATTGATAGAGCAAATTAGAGCGGACGATGAACATTTGCCAATCATTGCCATTACCGGTTGGGGGAGTATTGAGATTGCAGTTAAAGCGATGCAACTGGGTGCCAATGACTTTGTTCAAAAGCCATGGGAAAACGAGCGGTTACTGACGATCATTCGCACCCAGCTACAGCTTGCAAAAGCCCATAAACGCACCCAAAAATTAGCCGTTCACAATCAGCTGCTACAAAATGAGCTGGGTGTTTTATCAGGCCTGATTGCCCATTCCGAGCCCATCAAACAGGTTCTGTCGACTTTGTCTCAGGTGGCCAAAAGCGATGTCAGTGTGCTGCTGACGGGAGAAAATGGCACAGGAAAAAGCCTGTTTGCGCGGTATTTACATGATTTATCGCCCCGAAAAGACGAGCAGCTGATCAGTGTAAATATGGGCGCAGTCAGCGAAAACTTATTCGAAAGCGAGATGTTTGGCCATATAAAAGGCGCTTTTACCGATGCCAAGTCGCACCGCATTGGCCGCTTTGAGCTGGCCGATGAGGGTTCGCTGTTTTTAGATGAAATTGCCAATACCCCCTACTCTCAGCAAGCCAAGCTTCTGCGCGTACTCGAAGAAAGGCAATTTGAAAAAGTCGGTGCCAGTAAAACACAGTCAGTCAATATTCGTTTAATTACCGCCACCAATGCCAACCTGGACGACGCCGTGCACGAAGGTAGTTTTCGAAAAGATCTGCTATATCGCATTAATACCGTGCAGGTACATATTCCACCTTTGCGAGAACGTCAGGCCGATATCCTGCCGCTGGCGCAGCACTTTTTGAGACGCTCAATTGATAAGTACGCGGCACAGGGGCGTGTTTTAACGCCGCAAGCACAAAGTGCCCTGCAAGCATACCACTGGCCCGGCAATGTCAGAGAGCTGGCTCACCTGATGGAGCGAGCACACATTCTGGCGCCCACTGAGCAAATTGATGTGACGCACCTCAATTTACCTTCGCAGCAGCCACGCCAGAGCGCCGTATTCACTGAGGGCACAGAGCAGGAACCACTAATGACCCTTGCAGAGCTAGAGCAAAAAGCCCTGGAACGCCGTATGTCGCACTTTCAGGGGGATGCCGTTGCCGCTGCGCACTCCTTAGGGCTGAGCCGCAGTACCTTTTACCGGCGTTTAAATAAAACAGGTAAATAACACTTATGCCTAAGTCAGCGTCATACGAATCTCAGCTCTGCTATTTGTATCTTGCCAGTGCGGTACCTTTGCTCTTTTTACTCATTATCACTATGTTGCTCACCGACATATCGGTGTGGCTGGTGGCGCTGTGCGCATTGCTGGGCGTGATAGTGCTGACCTGGAGTACCTTGTATATCAAACAAAAAGTGGTGTACCAGCTGCGCACCCAAACCAATTTGGTAGAGGCCCTCGCGCAAGGTGACTACACACTCAGAGCACACACAGGCGCCCATGAAAATGAACTAACGCCTCTGTTTAATGCCATCAATCGGCTTGCCGAACGTTTAAGTACACAGCGCTGGCAATCAGCGGAATCTCAACAGCTGGTGCAAACCGTACTTGAGCATATCGATGTGGCGATTTTAGCCATTGACGACCAGCAGACCATTGCGCTGTCTAACCCTGCTGCACAAGCTCTGTTCGCACTGGATGACACTCATACAAAACAGGCCCTCCCTAAGGCACTGGCCGCAGTCAGCCAACTGGCGTCCGGGCATAGCCAGGTAATTGAGCTGCCCGTGGCACTGCAAACCAAGCGCTACAATGTGCATGCAGAAAAATACCTAAGTGAAGGCAAAGCTTATAAACTGCTGTTTATTACCGATGTGCACTCTTTATTGCGTAGCGAAGAGCGCCACGCCTGGCAAAGGCTGATCAGAGTAATGAGCCATGAGATAAACAACTCACTCTCTCCGATCACCTCTATTTCGCAAACCTTAGTAAAAATTGTCAACAAACGCTGTGAGCCGGCCATTCAGGCACCACTCACCGAGAACTTAAACTTTATTCAGCATCGCGCCAGCGAGCTCAGTAAGTTCATCGAAAGCTATAATCAACTGGCCCGACTGCCAGAGCCAGAGCGCAAAACCTGCTCACTACACGCGCTTATCGCTAATTGCCAGAAGCTCTTTCCACAGTGTGAATTCAATCTGCTCAATGCACATGACCTGTCGCTCTGCGTCGACCCGGTACAATTTGAGCAGCTGTTTATCAACCTGTTTAAGAATGCCTGCGATGCCGCAGAGCAAGCCAATGTCAACTGCCAGATAGAGATTGACTGGCAGCTTATCAATCAGCAAGTGCGCATTACCATTTGCGACAATGGCACTGGCATAAAAAACACCGACAACTTATTCGTGCCCTTTTACAGCACCAAGCAACAAGGCTCAGGTATTGGTCTGGTACTTTGCCAGCAGATCATTGAGGCCCATCAGGGACGTTTGTCTTTGCACAATCGCCAGACGCAACCTGGGTGCTGCGCAGTACTGGCGCTGGGGTATTCATAGTGGACTGGTGTTAGTGAAGTCAAGAGCAGTCGTCATTTGTGCCGTTGTTCAGGCTAATAAACCTCAAGATATCTTTTATACCAACCCTATTACGCCTCGCTCAACCGGCGCTGCTGAGCAAGCTAAATAACGACAAAAGGACGCAAATCGGCTTTGCGTCCTTTGTGGCTTAAGCGTTTGTTAGCTTTAATTTTCCCAATCTCTATCAAGTTTCCCCCCATCCCCGAGATATAGCTCAATAGCTTTTTCTCGCATTCTTAGAAGGCGCTTATCCGTGTGTTCCTCTGGAAAGTCACAAGAATCTAAGTAAATTGCATGATATTTTAGCTGATCTACAACCGTGTCTTCCCAAGATTGATTCCAGTCTGCCAACTCCAAAATTTGTTCCACTGCAAATATAAGGTTCGACACATAAAATTCGTATCGAGTGTACTCATCTCGATTACGATAAAATTCGAAGTAACGAGGTGAGTTTTCTGGATAACTTGCCAATGCATATTTCGGATGTTCAAATGCTAGTTTCAAGTAACCCATATACTGATTCTTCGCGTGAATGTCCCGTGCCTGAGTCTTTGAAATCGAATATTGACGGTATGCAATAATTAGAGCGCCACAGGCTACAGCCAAAGCTGCGATCCCTGTTAACTCAGATGTTGATAATGATTCTAGCAAGTGTCTCATTTCCTAAATAATTGCCAATTAAATTTATTTGAGTGTGGGAAGGAGCCTCTTTTTCGGCGTCCAATTTTATTCAATATACCGGGGCACTGGGGGATCCCCTCATAATTGAGGCCTCCCGAGCAGATGTATCAAGCGCACGTATTCACGTATAGCCCAGCGCAGCTGCTTCCCCGTCATAACATAATCGCTTCGTCGCCTAACCTCTTTGCCGAGCCTGACAGTCGACAGCACAGCACGATCTCTGATGGTATTTGCCTGGAACTTTCGTTGCCAATTTGAGTGTTGGGCATACAGGCCTATCCACCAGAGAATAATGGTCGCCAGCAAAGAGAGTAATAACAATATATCGAGCCGGTTGGGGCATCGACTTTTACTATGCCGCAGACCCATCCCGTATTGGGGGCTTTTCAGGTCTCGAAAGCTTTCTTCGATTTGCATACGTTTGGCGTAAAGTGAGACGACACGTTTGGGTTTGAACAATTCTGCGGGCAGGTTAGTGGCTAATAGCCAAGGCTCCTTACTGCCAGTTCGATAACTTTTTTGGGCGGTATGATGCCTGCCTGCTTTTGATGAGCGCCTGTCAGTACGGCCTTTTTGTTTGGCTTTATATAAATGAAGATGGCAGCTAATTGGGCTTTTTCGGCCAAGCTTTACTTCTCCAATATAACGACCACGGGGAGTAGCTGATGGATAAAGAGCCTGATTTACATGCCAATCTTCACTGTTTTGATGCTGATAAGTGACTTTGCCACGCACCCGTCCGAGCCAGAACCAACCTTTTTTATCGACCTGTCTAAACCAGGTATTTCGATAGCCAGCATCGGTCACGATGAGTGGAATACATTTATCAGGCAGGATGCTGGCAAGTTCGTCAAGGAACAGCTGATGGGACTTAGGTGAGTTGTATTGAGCAAACGTGAAGGTACGTTCATACACTATCATTGAGCGTCCCTGAATGCTGACGGAAGCACGTAACGTCATCAGCCGCAGTTGCTCACGCACATCTGCCCAGTCGACCAGCAAAATAGGCATGGGATTAGCGCCACATATCAGGCGCGCATGGAAGCGGTAAATAGCAAGTCGGTCGTTATGCATGGCTGTGTTGCCAAGCAGCCGGTCCATGCGCTTGATATTGTGCTTAGCAGCGACAGGGCCCTTCATATTCCGGCCAAGCTCGGTAAGTGAGAGTTGATTGCTATCGAGCAAAGTCTCAGTTGCCAGCATTAATGAATCAAGGCGCCGAGCATGAATTTGGGGGCAGTTTTTTCGGAGCATATCGTGTAGGATGGTGATATCACGCATGGTGTTGTTATCTGGTTAGTTTTTGGCGAAATAAATTAGATCAAACAATGCCGTGCGTGTCCATCACATTGATTTGAAATATAATTATCTGGGGATTCCTCAGACCGGGGCATCCTATTTGACACTGTCGTCCTCTGCAAGCCATTTAATTTTTAGAAAAAATAGCAAATAGCACAAAAGCAAAAGCAGACACCCATTCCAAAACTTGTCTGCCAATATCTATCCCCCCTGGTTTGTGTTTATACAGAACCAAACTTCACCAAGTCAAAGTGATCTGATGACACCCCGAACAAGATTTTGCGTTACTCCTTACGCAAAAAAGCGCCAGGCGATGCTGGCGCTTTGCTGCGACTTAGGGCCTTAGAAGCCCGAATTCTGCGGCATGTTACTGGGTGTACTGATTAGCTCATGGCAAGTGCGGGTGTTGCTTTCGCAGTTGCCCTAGCTTTGGCCTTACGTGCCTTGCGACGCGTCGCAAGTTTTACGTAGAAGGCAGGTAATACAAACAAGGTAAATAAAGTGCCTACCATCATGCCTGCAACCAGAATAATACCTATGCTGTTACGTGCCTCAGCACCTGCTCCGGTTACCAGCATCAATGGGAAGTGACCCAACACCGTTGCTGCAGTAGTCATCAGGATAGGACGTAACCGGGTTGCTGCTGATTCAACCACAGCATCCAGTTTACTGCGCCCTTCCTCTTGTAAATGATTCGCGAATTCCACAATCAAGATACCGTTTTTCGCAATCAAGCCTATCAAAGTAATTAAACCAATCTGAGAGTAAATATTCATCGTTGTTAGCTCAAAGTAAGACAGTGCCAGTGCGCCCATCATTGCCAGCGGTACGCTGCCCAGCAGGACCACCAGCGGATCTCTGAAGCTGTTGAACTGAATGCTCAGTAGCAGATAAACAATTACTAAAGACACCGCCATGACACCCAACAGGCTGTTGCCTTGCTGTCTGATCTGTCTTGATTCACCTGCATAGTCAATCATGTAAGAAGGAGGCAGTACTTCTTTAGCCGCTTCTTCCAGCGCTGTTAGTGCCGCTTCTTTGGTTGAGCTTGGCAGCACACCACCGAAGATACGAAACGCATTTTGTTGACCAAAGCTGCTCAGCTGACGCGGTACCGTGGTCCAGTTGATTTCTGCTATAGCAGATAAAGGAACCATAGTGCCGTTGTGTGCCTTAATTTGCAGGCTCAGCAATTTCGACGGATCTGTTTTAATCTGGCTGTCTACCACAGGGATGACCTGGTAAGCCTTACCTCTGGCGTCAAAGCGGTTCACATAGTTGTTCGAAAGCAGGATACCCAGCTGACGACTAACATGGGCCAGGTCCATACCCAAATCTGCAATTTGTTCACGCTTCAGGGTTACTTCAATTTGTGGCAAGTCAATTTTCAGGTCTGTGTCTGCATACAGGAAGTGACCACTGCCAAACGCTCTGCCTATCAGCTGATCGGCATACTGTTTCATTTCTTCATAACTGGCTGACGATTTAACCACCATTTCCACATCAAACTGACCCGCAGTCGGTAAAGGGGATGGCAAAATTGGCAGCGGATTAATACCCGGTAATTGTGCCAGACGACCATATACCTGAGGGATGAGTGACATCGTTGTGAAGTCACGCTCCGATGCACTGATAAACTCTACCCCACCAAATGCACTGTTAGTGAAGATGTTTTGCCACATCTGCGTTGTGCCCGGCATTTCCAGTAAAGTATCAACCACACCATGCATATTGTCTTCGTTGTAAGTCAGTGATGACTCAGGCGGAGACTGTACCAGGACATAAATCTGGCTTTGATCTTCAACCGGGGCCAACTCTTTTTTCGAGCCGGTGAAAAACGGCACGACCATCAGGCTTAATACCATGGCGCCCAGCAGAATTTGATTACGCCAGTTCAATGAAGCACTCAGTACGGTTTTATACTTTTTACGTAACCAGTCGAACCCACCGTTTACTTTGCGTGTCAGCTTAGTTTCTTTGCCACCCGGAGGCGTTACATAAGCACTCATGATAGGCGACAAGGTCACAGCAACAAATCCGGAAATGACTACGGCAATGGCCAGAGTAAAAGCAAATTCTTTAAATAAGATCCCGGTCAGCCCTGAAAGGAAGCCGATTGGCAGATATACCATCGCCAGTGTCAGCGTCATCGAAACAATGGGCACAAACAGTTGTCTGGAACTTTCCAGTGCAGCCTGCAACTTAGGCTTACCTTCACGAATGTAACGCGAAACGTTTTCGACTACGACGATGGCATCATCCACCACCAAGCCGACTGAGAGCACGATGGCCAGTACCGTCAGCAGGTTCATTGAGAAACCAACCACATACATGGCTGCAACTGCGCCCAGAATTGAAATAGGAATGGTCACCAGCGGTACTGCGGCACTTCTGAATGAGCCCATCATGAACAAGACCACAGCCCCCACCAACACAACCGTTTCAACCAGCGTCTTAAAGATTTCGTTCAGTGCGTCACGCATATATAAGGTGCCGTCGTAGGCATAGTTAATGCGGATGCCGTCAGGCAGTGTTTCGTTGATTTCATCGGTCATCGCATATAAGGCGTCACCAATGGCAATTTCGTTCGCACCTGGCAGTGGCCAGACCGAGATATACACGGTATCTTGCTGGCTTAAACGTGCACTGATGGTGGGCTGCTCAGAGCCCAGTCTGACAGTGGCGACATCACGCAGATAAATGGTTTCGTTGTTAGACTGTCTGATAACCATGCGCTTGAATTCATTTAAATCTTTCAGCTGGGTGTTGGCAACCAGGTCAATGCGTTGCTTACTGGTTTCGGTAAAGCCCAGGGTAGCAATCGTGTTGTTTGCAGCCAGTGCGCTGTACACTTCGTCAGCGCTCAGGCCAAATGCATCCAGTTTCGCTGAGTCCAGGTCAACTCGCAGCGCCGGGGTACGGCTACCTTCTATCGCGACACGTTGTACACCCTCAATGCCATTAAGCACTGGTGTAACCTGACGTGATAAGTAATCCGTTAGCTGAATAAGCGACACGCCTTCATTTTCAATATTCAGATAGAACAAGGCATGCGGTCTGTCAGCGCGTTGTACAGTCACCACCGGATCTTCGGATTCTGACGGCAACATATAGCTGACCTGACCCAGCCGAGCAGTCAGCTCCGCCAGCGCCTTAGAGCTGTCTTCATTCAGATTCAGATACGCAGTTACTGTGCTGACCCCAGCCGTCGTGGTCGATTCCACATAGTCAATGCCTGGGACCGTGGCTGTTACACGCTCTATGGGTTCGGTCACAAACCCTTTTACTGTATCTGCCGATGCGCCAATATAAGTGGTCGAGACCAGCAGGGACGAGCTTTCAATTTTAGGAAATTGCAGGACGGTGATCTTCAACACAGACCATAGCCCACCGATGCAAATCATGGCAGATAACACCACGGCCAGCACCGGCATAGTTACAAATCTATCCATAAAGTGGGCTTTATTTTTCATAGCGAAACTCCTTCTTTCTGGGTGTCTTCCATCGCCACTGCCTGCTCTGATTGCTGAGGCTCTGAGACAAACGTTTTCAGACCGCTGCGTAGTTTGAATGCACCCGAGCTGGCGATCAGGCGGTCTTCTTCAAGGCCAGCCGTGATCATGACCATGTCGCCCAGGCGCTCACCCAGCTCGACCTGCTGACGCGTTGCTCTGAGTGTGCCCTGCTCGTCTTTCTCCAACAGATAAACATAATCGCCCAGTTGGTCCTTAACGATGGCCAGATAAGGAACAGCAATGACTTCCTGATTCGTGCCTATCGGCAAGCTGATCTTAACCAGCTGGTTCGTGTTCAGCTGCTCAGTACGCTCGATGCGCGCACGGTATTTAAGTTGTCTGGACGCTGCTGTCATACCTGGCTCTACCGATTCAACGTAAGCCAGTTGAGGCGTAGCGCTGTCACCAACCAGAGAAACGCGAATCGGGGTATTGATTGCCAGTGCCTGATACGTTTGTGGTACCGAGAAATCCACCCACATGTGCTCCTGCAATCCAACCATGTTGGTCAGTACAGTGTTAGGTGCCAAATATTGGCCGACTTGCAGGTCGTGTATTCCGACATATGCGGTAAACGGTGCCTTGATGACTTTCTTATCAATACGCGCTGTAAGTAAGTCGACCTGTGCGCGGAACTCAGCCAGCTGCGTAATGGCTTCTTCCAGTTGCTGGTCGCTGAACTTTTTGCGCTCGTGCAGGTTACGATAACGGACCAGCGTGCTTTCCTGCTGCGTGACGCGCGCCCTGGCCGCGGCCAGTTGTGCCAGCTCCTCTGCATGATCAATCTCTAACAGGGGTTCACCTGCTTTGACTAAATCGCCCGACTTAAAGTGCAACTGAGTGATTTTACCCGATACCTCATTCACCAGATTGATGGTTTGTGGTGCTTTAATCACGCCACTGATATCTATGTATGACTGATACGGTACTGTCTCTACACGCATCGCTTCTACCGTCGCGGATTGCTCTGAAAACTCGGTATTACGTGCTTCGATCATGCGCCCTTTAAGGGCAATACTGCCTACTACCAAAGTGGCAACAACACTTGCTGTTGAAATCCAGGGTTTAATATTCATGACTTTCTCCTTTTCCTTTACCTTGGGGAACAGCCCGAAGGCTGCTCCTGAATCAAACTTTGCAAAAAGATACACTAAGCAAAGAATCTTTATATAAAGATATATGACCAAAAAAATTTGTCAATGTCTTTTGTGCGTATTTCCTTATGCTGCGCTATCGTGCTCGCGCTGCTTTTGATTTGCATGTGCTACAGCCAGATAGCCAGCCACACGTGCCGTGTTAATCAAAACCGCGGAATTGGCTTGTGCTGAACGGCCATTAGTGACTTTATCAATGGCTTTCATGATGTATTTAGTGACCGCATTACCGCTCACACCTTCGGCCTCAGCGGCACGAACAGCATCATTAATCGCTTCATTGACTTCTTCACTGTCAATCGCATCTTCCTCACGGGTAGGCGTTGTGATCACCACGCTGCGTCCTTCATCTAAGCGCCATTGCGTTTCAATAATTTCGGCCAGCAAATCAGCATCATCGATACGTTGTGGTGCTTTAAAGCCACTTGAACGACAGTAAAAAGCAGGAAAATCATCAAACTGATAAGAGATCACAGGGACGTTATGGGTTTCCAGGAACTCCAGCGTCAGGCCCAAATCTAGGATATTCTTGGCACCGGCACACACCACTGCAACACGCGATTGAGTGAACTGGATTAAATCCGAAGAAATATCCATGGTTTCCTGTGCACCACGGTGTACCCCGCCAATCCCTGCCGAAGAGAAGAAGTCAATGCCCGCAATCTCTGCCGCGATTAACGATGAAGCCACGGTGGTTGCACCCAGCTGTTTCTTGGCCAGTACCACAGGTAAATCACGAGTACTTACTTTAGGAATATTAGCCGTTGTTGCGAACAGCTCAATTTCTTCCTCGTTCATGCCTATCAGGAATTTACCGTCTGCAATACCAATGGTGGCAGGCACAGCACCTGATTCGCGCACCGCGGCTTCAACTTTTAATGCAGTCAGGCGGTTATCCGGATAATCCAGTCCATGTGTAATAACATTAGACTCCAGTGCGACAACAGGTTTGCCTTGTCTCAGGGCCGCTTGAACTTCGGGTTTAATAACTAATGGGATTGATAAGTTGTTCATAATTTTGTCCTTGTCATAATTCGTAAATTTAGTAATTCGGAAATTTAATCAGTTTATCTTTTTGCGCCGTAATTAACGGCTGATATACGTTTTGCTGCCAGTCCTCAGGTACTTGAGGGCATAAGGCAACTGAAATCACTTCTTCACCGCAATTGAGCTCTTTGCTCAAAATTGCCGTAATGGTTTGTGCAATGGCTTCTTTCGCTATGTCAGAAACCGGGCACGCAAAATAATGAATATCTACATGTGGCATGGTTTTTCTCCTTAAATGCGTTAGGCGGTCAGCAAGCGATTAAAGGCTTCTGCTTCGCTCTGGTAATCAACAATACAGTCAAACAATTCTTCAACACCTGGGTGCTTAAGCAAGGCATAGTGGTCTGCCTCCAGGTGGATTGTGCGAGTTTCGTCTTCTGCATATCCCGGTATGTTCTCCAGGAATGAATAATCATCTCCTTGCGCTTTGAATATCACCTTAGGTGCCTTCACATTACGCTCCAGCAATTCATTAAAGGTGTATTTGAATTCGTAGGTTTGCACCACGATATCAACAATGCGTTTCACCATGTCCTGATTGAGTGCTCTGTGGTTGGTGCACACAAAGTCGATAAAGCTGGCTTTGTCGGTCACGACTTCCAGGCACTTTTCAAGCACCGGACCACTGATCTTCTGGAAGAACACCGAGTACAAGATGGTGACAAATGCCCCTGAACTGAAACACGGTACGCGTGCCCGGCTGGCAAACTGCGGCAGCTCCGGCGATCCAGGTGCAATCAGGTAAAGATCCTTCACTTCATCCCCTGCCTGCTCAAGCTGGTGTGCTACTTCAAACGCCACTCTGGCACCAAATGAATATCCCCATAATGTGTAAGGACCTTCAGGTTGTGCTTCTTTTAGCAATTTAATGTCTGCACGCGCCATCTCACTGATAGTCTGGTACGGTACTTCCTGCTCATTGATACCATGTGCCTGAACACCAATGAATTCAGCCTGATCAGCCACTTTCTCAGCCAGAGGCTTCAGGCTCATCGGATAGCCCCCCAAACCCGGCCAGCAGAATACTTTGCTGTCTTTTGATGAATTATTTAATGAAATCAGTCGATTGTCTGTGTCATGATCACTTTCCTGAATATGCTGAGCCAAATCCTCAATACTGGGGGCCTGGAACAACGTCTGCATAGGCAGGTTAAGACTGAGCTCCTTATTTATTCGGTTAAGTAAGGTCACCGCTGTCAGTGAGTTACCGCCGCTTTCGAAGAAGTTGTCTTTAACTGACGCTTTATCCCACTTCAGTGTTTGCTTCCAGATTTCTGCAATGTGCTCTTCAAGTGGGTTACGTGGCTCAATATAAGGCACGTCATTACCCAGTTGCGACAGCTTCTCGTTGTCACGTAAGGCGATATAATCCACTTTGCCGTTGGCAGTTTGCGGGAATGCATCGAACGCCACGATTTGATTCGGTACCATGTAAGTCGGTAAGCGACTTTGCAGGTCATCTTTTAAGATTTCTACCGGACCACGCATGTGAATGGCATCTTCTTTCATCCCTTCGCTGCGCATTTGTTCGTCAGACACCTTACCGCCGATACAGAAGTAGAATGGCTTCATCTCTTTGCCTTGCTCAGCCAGGATAATGCCGAAGCGATCCGCTGATGGCAGGTTATTCCCACTTTTCGAGCTGTAACCGGATGACATCAAACCAATGTTCAGTTTGTTCATTTGCAATTGTTGCAAGCGTCGGCCAAGGTCGACATAGTGTCGCCATGCTTCAGTCGTGTGGCTGAGCATAGATACACCAAAGCTGGAACGCTCATAGACCTGCTGATTAATCGCGATGACGCTTTTCTTCTCTATGAGTTTTTCAGACAGGGGCACAAATTCACCGCCTTGCAGCGAATACTGGCCATTCTCCAGACCCTCAACACCCTGGATCTGCACGATTGACTCGACTTCTTGCAATGGCACGCCTTGCGCCGCCGGGGTAATCTCATAACTGCCCAGGTATTGATCATCGTGCTCAACCGCGAGGTATTCTTGCAGTGACTCAGTGAATTCCCCTTTGCCAACAGCCAGCCCAAATAAAGGCAATACCTGATCAAACAGCCCCAGCATGTGTCCAGTTTCCATTTCCAACACTTCCAGAATGTTGTTTTTGTACACCGGCTCGATTGCCTGTTGTTTACCCAAGAAGTGAACTTTCAGCTGGGCTTCACTGTGCTCGGCAACCGGGCGTACTAAATGCAGTGTGTGTTGCTCTGGCTGGTAGTAGTAAATACCGGCATCCAGATCAAAAAGCTGATGTATTTCAACAAATAACTGAGTTGCGTATAGCGCGCCTGGTGACGCATAACCATATTTAGGTAACAAACGCTCTTCACTTTTGAATTGACCAAAGTAGCGCATGATCTGGCCAAACTGCCCATAGCTTAACTGGGCCACATCGACACTCTTACCTGCACGCTCTGGTGCTGCGAGTAAATCAACGATGTCCTGCTGCGTCAGCTCTCCCCCTTCGAAGAAACGATAGGTTTTACGTGCAAACACCGTTTCTGACTGACCTTGTGTTGGTTGTTTATTTGGTAATTCAAAAGATGGCTCATCTTTGAGTACCGCCTCTGAGCGGAAACCCGCATTAGAGAGCTGCGCTTTTACCTGAAGTTTGTTTTTCTTCGACTGATGGTGCTCACCGTGATTGCCCTGATCCATCACTGCGGCTTCACGTTTGTTCAGCTCAATACAGGCAATCAGGTTCTGAAATCCGGTTCGCTCATCATTTTTAATTACCATAGCAGCGTTTTTAACCCAGTCGTGCTTTTCTATCGCCAGACGGATCTCATCCAGCTCAACCCGATAACCACGCAGTTTGACCTGATTGTCAACGCGACCCAGGAAGTGTGCATTACCCTGATCATCGAGCTTAACAACATCCCCACTTCGATAAAGCACGCTGTGCTGCGGCTCATCAGAGTGCGGGTTAGAGATAAAACGCTCTTTGGTGATATCAGCTCTGTCAAAGTAACCACGAGCGATCTGCGCACCACTGATGTACAACTCACCGGATTCGCCGGCTGCAACCGGTTGTAGTTCATCATCCAGCACATAATAGTGCGTATTTGCAACGGCCTGACCAATTGAAATGGCCTCAAAGTCCTGCTCCAGTGTACTTTGAGTCACCGTATAACTGGATGAGTTGATGGTGCACTCAGTGGGGCCATACAGGTTGGTTAACTTAAGGCCCGGAAGCTCTTCAAAAAACTGCGCTGCCAGTTGTTTTGTCAGGGTTTCACCACCACTAAAGACGTGCTGTAGTGAGCTACAAAGCTGGATCCCTGGGGTGTCCAGCAGAGCCTGCAACAAGGTGGGCACACACTGCAAAACAGTGACTTCGTTTTCAATCATGGCGTCAATCAATGCCATCGGGTCACGATACATGCCTGGCTCACTCGCCACGACACAGGCACCCATAGCACACGCCAGGATTTCCCATTGTGCCGCATCGAAGCTAAATGGCGTTTTCTGAATAATGCGTGTGCTGTTATCAAATCCAAACTGCTGACGTAGCCAACGCATCTGATTAACGATATTTCCGTGCTCAATCATGACGCCTTTCGGAGTTCCGGTGCTGCCCGAGGTATAAATCATGTAAGCCAGATTTTCAGGGGCAACCTCTGCACAGTATGTCTGTTCATTACTCAGCTCTTCCAGGCAAATGACCGTAACAGAAGGCCCAACAAGCGAGATGATTTTTTCTTTCAGGTGTGATTGTGTCAATATCAACTGAGTTTTTGAGTCAGTGATCATGTGTAATACCCGCTTATCAGGGTATTCAGGTGACAGAGGTAAATAACCACACCCGGCATATAAGCTGCCCCACACGCCGACTACCAAGTCGTCAGAAGGCTCAACAAATAGGCCTATATAGTCGTCTGGTTTAGCATTAAGTTGCTGTAATGTCGCAGCAATCTGCTGTGCTCGCAGATCCAGCTGCGCAAAAGTCATGCTCTCATGATGACCAACAACGGCGGTCGCTTCAGGTTGTGTTGCAACCTGATGACGCATTAATTCAATTAGATTTATTGCTTTTATTTCAGCTTCAGCAAGCGCAACACCACAGGCTGACTGATGCGTGTTCGGTGAGTTTAGTAAGTTCATTTTTAAATCCCTTAATTAAATTTCGTTCATCTAAGTTTCTAAGTCTTCACAAATCCACTTGATGCCACTTCCCAACTTTAGCTTTAAAGCCTAGTAGCTAAATCCTATGCAACAAGTTCCATACTAAGATAAATAAATATATCTTAATGTCAACATACTTTTTGTGAAGATATTTGATGTGATAACTCTTGCCACAAAGTTTGTTTTGAAGTATCTTTAACGCATCAAAGAAAACAGAGAAGTAGTTTTTATGCAGAAACATGATTTAGTAGACACCGTAATTGCTCAATGGGAGAAAGAAAGGCCCGATATCGATCCCTCACCTATGGCCATAATGGGCCGCCTGGTCAGAACGGATGCTATATTCAGCAAAGAGCTGCATGGTGTATTCAGCCGGTTTGGCCTAAATGGGGGTGAGTTCGATGTACTGGCAACATTGCGTCGCTCAGGCGAACCTTACACACTAACGCCTAACCAGTTATTACAGACATTAATGCTGACCTCTGGTTCCATGACCAACCGCATTGATAAGCTTGAAGCAAAGGATTTAGTTAAACGTAACCCGGATCCTAATGATCGCCGTGGAGTCATGGTCAGTTTGACAGAACAAGGGCTGGAGCTGATCAATGAAGTGGTCACAGAGCACGTTGCCAAAGGGCATTACTTGCTATCACCACTTGAAGAGGACGAAAAACAGCAGCTGGCAAACCTGTTAAAGAAACTGCTTGTCAATTTACATCACTAATCGGGTTGCGCATGATGGCGCTATCCGGAAACAAATAAAAAAGAGGTAACGTTAAACGTTACCTCTTTTTTTGGCTGTGGTAATGGCTTGGTAGACGCATTACCCGTGCCCAATCTCTCAAAAAAGTCTGCCATCACAGCGGCGTAGTTAAACCCTATACGCTGCGATGGCCATTCAATAAGTTATGCGCTTTGCATTCTCATGCTTTTCTGTGCGCGAGCAAATAGACGTTCAGCTTCAGAAGTGCAAACATTCAGCAAAAACTTTTGCCGCATCAGAGACAACAACTGCTGTGCTGACGTGACTTCGATGACGGTACTGAATTGACTTACTTCGTGCAGCTCCCTGTAAAGCAAGTTGCGTAAGGTAAAGCGTTGTCCGCCCGTCACCCGTGAAAGTACAAGATTATTCACAAAATTAGACTCAGGATGCTGGTGGCTGTAAAAATGCACCACATCAAAGTCTTTCTCCGTTACGGGAACCAACGACACACTATAAAGGCTGATCTGCTCAGGCTGTAACAGCTCAATACGCACATCTGACCCTGTGCGGGTTATTTTGTAATGATAGTTTCCGACCTCGATGGTGCCGGACTGAGAAATACACAATGGCTCTTTTGGTGATTTTGAGCCAAAACCCACATCAAATAAGTAACTTTCATCCCCGATTTTCACCAAAGTAACCCGGTGCGTTCTGGCATTGTCTTCCTTGCCATTTAACAGTACCTTGGCCAGCAATGGCTGAACCTCATAGCCCAAATGCTCCAGTGCCAGGTAAGCCAGTTTATTCTGCTCAAAGCAGTAGCCTCCCTTTTTCCGGAGTACCAGACGATCCAGCAAGGCTTCCTCCTGAAGCGATATTATCTCTGCGCCCAGTGCACTGATGCTTGAAAAGCTATACATTTCAAGATGTTTTTCCTGGATTTCCTTGAGCTGTGCCAAACAGGCATGCTGCTGAGTCAACTGAAGCGATTTAATATAATCTTGAATCATCATGATCATTTTCCTTTTCTTTGAGATTAACTTAAGGCTAGAACCTCAACTTAAGTTAAGGTCAAGAAAACAAACCAAATTTTTTGCCAGCAGTCGCGAAAAAGAGACTCTGCCTGGATTTTACCTGAGTTATCTCACCCTACACACGGTTATCCTGGACAACGTCAACACCCCAGGTGACCTATCACTTCCTGCTAACACAGAATTTTGAACGCTTTCACGGTAACTGTCTGCTCATCGCGATACTTTTTTTAATGAACCAGCCAATCACTTGATATAAATCACACTTCAATCACTATAAAAGTACTGATTATTGCCCTGAATGTCGATTGTACCTAAAAGGGTTATTATAGCCAAAATAAGGATGATGATTGTTCAAGACTAATTAAAGACACGACCTCTAATCAGTCCTTCTTTTTATTCCACACCCACTTCACTATGTGAGCACGTTAGTGGTACACATTTAGGTGTTACATTTGCCACCAGCCACGCACTGTAGACATACTCCCTCTAATGCGATTGCAGTAGAACAGCCATTTTGCACGTGATAAAAAATACATGAAGAATAAAACCCTGAATCATCAAACTTGCCTCTTTATAGTGGCACTAACATAGGCAACGTCAACTTGCCGGGATTCCTTTAGATTCGATAATCTGAGCTTGTAAAAAGGCGCTCAATGAGCGCCTTGGATTTTTATAGGTAAACTAGGCCTAATAGCCGATTATTTATAAGAATAATTCAACGTCACACCGCTGTAGCTACTGTAGCCATAGAGGCTGATGTGCCATACACCCGAGCTTGGGTTAGTAAATAAACACTGTTCTTCATTGCCATTCTTCCAGGGACGACAGGTGTAATTATTTGCATCGGGTTGAGCATTGTATCTTACATACAGATCGGCGTCTCCGGTACCACCGGTGATAGTCAGAGCCATCTCTTTAACGCCTTGCGGAATTTCCCAGGTGTAGTGCGTCCAGCCATTCTGGTTGCCCTGTAGATTTGGTAATGAACCATCCACTGGTGTTACCCCCCCCGGATCGCCGCCTCCCTGACAACCATTGGCTGCAATATAATCTGATGCAGCTTTGGCCTGGACGATACCATGGCCATAATAATTATCACGACCCGCAGCGCCCTTGTCTTTGGCAGTTGCGTTCAGGGCAGCCCGGATCTGCTGGTTATTACACTGACCGTTGTGGCTCCATACCAACGCCGCTACACCAGCTACATGAGGTGAGGCCATGGATGTACCACTCAAACTCCGATAAGTATTCGTCGGGTAAGTAGAGTTTACACTGGAACCGGGACCCGCAAGCTCAACCTGATCATTGTACTGAGAAAACGACGAACGACTTTCACTCGACGTGACAGATGCCACAGAAATAACCGAGTTGTAAGAAGCCGGGTAAGATTTAGAGCTGTTACCATCGTTACCAGCAGCAGCGACTAGTATCATGCCCCCATCAACAAAATTCTGCATCGCAGTATTTTCACTGTTGGAGTAATTACCACCACCCAGGCTCATATTCACAACCTGTGCACCACCATCCTTACACTGCTGGATTGCATTCACTAGGTTCGAGGCATAAGTCCACTGTCCGTTGTCATCGAAAATTTTGACAATGTGCAGATCCACACCGGGATACACACCTACCACGCCCTGACTGTTATCCTCTGCCGCGATGGTGCCCGCAACGTGTGTACCATGGCCGTTGCCGTCATTATTCCAACGACCCACCGCACTGTTGTTTGCAACCCCGCTAACGTTACCATAAGGTAAATCAGGGTGGCCAAGATTGTAGCCTGTATCAATGACGCAGACTTTTCTTGCAGAAGTATTGGACTGAGGCAATAGGTGACCCTGCACCATAGTGATCCCATACGGTGTGCTCTGTGCAAACGGTACGATTTGATTCGCGGACTTGGCTAAAGGTAATACATAACGCTTAGGGTCTATTTCGATTGAGTCAACGGACGAAAAGCCCCGCAGTGTCTCCAGACTGTACTCATCCAGCTCTGCCACCATCGCTTGCTGACCATTGAGTGCAAACAGTGGCTCTGCGCCCGCAGTAAACAGATAGTTGAGTGCAATATAATTATTGAAACTGTTTTTGCCGCCAGACAATGTCTCTTTAAAGCGTACTATGTAGCGATTGCTGGCGCTCTTTTTAGACTTGCTTTGTAGTTTTGCTTCTTCTGTATGCCCCTGAAAAACAGGCTCTTGTGCTAACGCAGGCAAGCTCATTGCAGTAAGCATTAGGGTGGATAGGGTTGATAGTTTAAAACGCGTGATACTCATGTCTTCTCCTTGTTGTATTGTTACTCTTTTTCTAACTGACAATGCACTTAAACAACCGCCCATAGACACCGGACAAACAAGTGGTTTAACTACTTGTACCAAAACAACAAGGTCACTTACTGCGATAAACATGTCAGTACTGTGTTGTAAAACTGTTAACAAAGGTAGCAACTGGAACGGTCCAGGTGCAACATACATTCGAAAAAACCGTTATAATATTTCATCCAGCAGACTGTTAAAAATGACATAAAGATTGATATTTAATGTAAAATTTTTTAAATTTGTGTATATCCACTTGAGGGAAACTGAAGGGGTATAACAATACAGGTCGCGCAAAAATGAAAAATGTTACGCTCGTGATGAATATTATTCAGCGAGAAAAATGCCAGTAATAAACCAACTTGTCCACATAATCCGGCACAACACTCAGTAAACCTGGTGCTGTATTGCATTTGGAGTAGATACGACTATCGCTCAGCTTCCCCTGACCACCTTAACCACAAACTCACTGGCTCCGAAACCCGTGCAGCGTTCATCGTTACCTGGCACATAGCTTATATTTTTACAGTACACTCAAGCTGTACCTGGTGATAAACTGGGAGCTTAATATAAATTGCGTAAGCAGGACCTGCAATTTTCCCTGACTTTGCAATCACTTGTTTTGGTTTACAGGCAGTCACCACATGAAAGTACTAAAGATTTTGGGTATTGGGATTACTAGCATTTTTGTCTTCTTTATCGGGATTGCCGTTATTACAGGTTTAAACAAAGCAGATCCGGAAGAGACCTTTATTCCCTTTTTAGAACAACAAATGCCACGCGTCACGAACTGGGATCTTGATTTTATTCAGGGCCTTATGATTGAACAAGCCGTATCATCCGCAACCCCGGAACAATGGCAAATGTACATAGAGAAAGTCTCGGCTCTGGGTAAACTTGAGCATATTGACGCGATACAGCTTGAAAACATGAGTGCCAGAACGTCTTTTACGGGCAACACGACAACGACCGCGGTTTATCTGCTCTCATTACAGTTCAGTACGGGTCCTGCGCATGCCAGGGTTATTCTGGTACACACTGAAGAGGACGGCGTCCAGGTTCAACATATTAAGTTTTTGGCAGACAGGTTGATGCAATGATAAGTGTTAGCAGGTTCATAGCAGGTGTGGTCAGCCCCAGATGACCTGACATAATAAGGGACTGATTGTCTTTACAGGCGTTAATTCAATGAAATATCTATTCTTCTTCATACTTTTGCTAAATTCGGGCAACGCCAGGGCCTGGCGAACCGGCCAGTGTAGGGGCGAGTGTGGCGACTTTCTTCGCGCAATCTCAGGTGGCAACACGGGCATACTGGCATTGGAAATTGCGCTGTTTGTGTTTGTAGTCCTTTACCTTTTTATTAAAATCATGGAGAAATGGGACAAATAAACAGGCACAGGCTTATACCCTGTTTCACCTTAGGTTTACCCGGAAAAGTCGATTGTGACACAGATCTGACTCCCCTCTATGCGTTGCGTGTATTGCCAATTTTGTTGGCGACAAACCCGTTCAACAATGATTTTCCCAAGCCCATACCCTTGCTCTGTGCCAGAGAAAAACTCGCTGACATGTGCCGATTGTTCGGGTTGTAATGTATTACTCACGCTAAAAGTGCTGTCTGTTACACACAGCTCTATGTCCGCCTCTGTTGAGTGCTGAATGGCATTCCTGACCAGATTGCCAATCACAATCAGTCCATTCACGCGTGTAATGCTCTGGCTATTTGGCGACGATGCGATCAGAAACAACGTTTTGCCATTTTTATCCGCCTGGCACTGAAACGCTAATAAGACTTCTTCAACTACTGTAGCCAACTTAGCCTGCGCCGCTTGCCCCGTTTTATCTTCTCTTGCCAATTCAAGCAGTACGGTGATCATGTCTTCCATACTATTAACTGCACGCTCCAGCCGCGCCAGAGGTTTTGCCAGCGCAGGTTCCCTTTCACTGTACAGTTTTAGCAGCTCATTGGCGCCTTTGATCACCGTCACTGGGGTGCGTAATTCATGACTGGCAAAACTGGTAAACTCGCGCTCCCGCTGAACAAACGCTTCAATACGTTGCGCATAATCAGCCAGTGTTTTATTCAACAGACCAATTTCATCATCTTCATATTTGTATTCATTGATAAATCGTGCATCCGACGACCCGTCACTTTTTTTAACCTGCTCTATCAACGTAAACATCGGCGCAAGCGAGCGCTTCAACACAAGATGAAAAATCACAAAAAACAGCAAGATAAACAACGTAAAGCTGGAAAAGATAATCTGCATCATCATCCGCTCGAGGTTTTCGGATATTTCCACCTCATTGACATCATAAATGAAGTAATACAAGGTGTTGTCCGGCATTCGGGCAACCGCATAATGAAAGTCTTGCTCGCCGGGGTGCGCCAGCTCAAACACCCCAGGAGTGGTGCTGCCTATATACTCTGCCAGCAATGGTGGAACATCCGCAAACCGGGCATAGGCCACTATCCCTTCAGGAAATAAAAACGTATGTCTCTGTGCATAGTTTTGACTAAACTGAGTCACAACCCGGCTCAGCTGCTTTTCAAAAATATAGTCTTCCGTGCCTTTGGTTGCGGCAAATATCACCAATAAGCTCAGCAAGCAAAATACACTAAAGCTGGCGATAAACGTCGCTTTTACACGCTGACTCAGGCTTAGGGTACGGGCAAAGCGCGCCAGCTTTGACTGACAATCAGATAAAAACAAGCTGATACCCCTGACCATGTTTTGACTGGATCTTAAAGTGGTCCGCACAACCTGCTAACGACTTTCTCAGATTATAAATATGACTTCTCAGCACATCGTTCTCTGGCAGCAGATCGCCCCATAGTTGAAACTCCAGCTCTGCTTTATCCACCAGGTTTGGATGGTTTTTACATAATAAAGTCAGAATCTTAAAGGTGGTTGGGTTTAACTTCAGTGGCAGGCCATTGAAACGTGCCGTTTTGTTCTGCTGATCTAACTCCAGGCCGTTAACGGCCACCACTGAATGGTAGCCATTTTGTGCCTTACGGGTATGGGCAAGCAGCCTGGCATACAACTCAGCAATGGCGAAGGGCTTAAGAATATAATCATCCGCCCCGCAATCAAACCCGCTCAGCTTATCATCCAGTCGATCTTTTGCTGTCAGCATTAAAATAGGCACCTGTGCCTGCTGCCCCTGGCGTATCTGAGCCGTGGCTTTTAACCCGTCCAGTTTAGGCATCATAATGTCCATCACAATCGCGTCAAACGTTTGCGTCTGAGCCAAACTCACAGCCATTGTCCCATCATAGGCAAAGTCCACCTGATGGCCTTTGGCTGTTAAATAATCTCCGATATTCTCTGCAATATCCAGATGATCTTCTGCTATTAATATTCGCAACACCGCATTACACCTCTGTTCTCAATTAAAAGCGATAGATCAGGCCAAGGCTGGCCTCAACTTCACTGTCACTGCCCGCTTTCACTAATGGACTGTCTGCCACTTTTGAGGCATATACCTCATAATCCACTGCAAACGATAATAACCAGCTTTTATTAAACGCGTATACCCCATTTGTACTTATCCCATAAGACTTTACTCCTCCACCGAGCTGATAAGAAGAATAAACACTCTCCCTGGCCTGCACAGCCGTGATACCAAACTCAGTTTGCATGTGGTCACTGTTTGCAAAACTGATATCAGCGCCCAGCTCGAGCTTTAAATCAGACTCATTCACAATTCGGTAGTGGATTGTCACAAACCCCACACTGCCCTTTTTGGGGTCTCCCCCTGTATAAGTTTGCGCAAACACGCCCAGGGTCAGTGGCCCATGAATTTGCCATGCAACACCCAGGCCCCACTCCATCATTTCATCAATATCTCCGAGTCCATCTAAACTCTTGTCGCTGGCTTCGTTTTGCTCTCGCCCCTCTTCAATGTTGAGCCAACCACGCAATGTTAGACCTGGCTTAATTTGATAGAACACCGCGTTGCTCATCAGGTTGGATTGAAACTCCCAACGTTCGGCGCGATATGCAACTTCAATATAGGGGTCGGCCTCTGTCGCTGTCTCGCCCGAGCCGTGATATTCAGGTTCAGATTCAATGCCAAGTCCAAGGGCATATCGCCAGCCCGCTGGCGGCTCAAATACAGCGACAGGTCCGGCGATGTCGAGTGGCATAGACATCACTTCGGGTTCTGAGTTTGCCAATACAGGTAAAGTATACAAAGCAGATAATATTAAAATAGCGTGGTGTTTCATTGGTCAGTCATCCCTCTAATACAGTTACTGGCCACGGTGACACAGAGAATGTCAATGAAATGTCGAACCAGGCATTGACACTTCGTCGACAATTAAATGGGTACGCTGAGACTTCCTTTAATTGATCAGGCTAAAACCTATGATGCCTATTTTATTTCTGCTGTTCCTGAGTGTCTGTGCCATGATTTACGTCTACCGTTTCCGGGGCTGTGCGCGATTTGCAACTGTGCATGAATATCTGCGTAAAGGCTGGCCTATTTTTGCGCCGTTAAATGTTTTTCTCTATATGACATCTCGCCGACGTGCGCGTGCCCCCTTTACCAGTGTGGATGATTACCCGGAGCTGAAGCTGCTACAGGATAACTGGCAAGTCATTGCCGCCGAGGCGTCACAGTTAATGGCCAGCGGCCAGTTTATTCAGACGACTGCGCAGGAGAACGCCAGCTATTATGATGTCGGTTTTCGTACATTTTACAAATATGGCTGGAGTAAGTTCTACTGCACCTGGTACGGCGAAACACTCCACTCCGCTAAAGCGTTGTGCCCCAATACCGTTGCACTCTTAAAGTCGATCCCCAGTGTGAACGGTGCCATGTTTACCCTGTTGCCCCCGAATGCCCAGCTGACCCGTCACCTGGATCCGGTTGCCTGCTCTTTACGCTATCACCTGGGGCTGGACACGCCGAACGATCCCGATTGTTTTATTTCTGTCGACGGAAAAAGGGCGTTCTGGCGCAATGGTCACGCATTTATGTTTGATGAAACTTACCTGCACTACGTGAAAAACGACACCAGACAATACCGCCTGATACTGATGTGCGATATCGACCGGCCGGTGAATATACTGGGCCGCCCGGTTAACTGGCTCTATAAAAAGTTTGTACGCTTGTTACTCGTGCCAAATTTACCGGGCGATCAGTCCGGGCCATTTAACCGACTATTTGCTCGCCTCATGCCCACGTTAAACCGGGCAAAAAGGCTAAAAAAAACCAACCCCAGGCTCTATTACCCGCTGAAGTGGCTGGTCAACCTTAGCCTGATCAGTATCCTACTTCTGGTACTTACCTTGGTTTTTAGGTTGTTAATTGCGGTAGTTCGTTAGGTGCCTTTACCAGATGCGGATTGCTGATTTATGTGGGTGTCCGCAAGTCCCAGTCCCCCCTAGAATATTGCGCGCTTTAGGGAGATACAAATAATGACACTCATGTCATGAGTCGCTACTAAGTACAATGCGAGTGATAAATCCCCCCGGAACCCAAACGTGAGCAGGCACTCCATTTTGCCCCGGAGGGGACATTACTTTGGTCATTAAACTAATCACTTCTATACTTATTTAATGTTAGAAAAGTTGTTTATCAATAATGCGCACTGAAAAACCCGCAGAGCAGCCAGCACAGGTTGGTCTAATTAGGGCATTTATCCATTGGGTACTTGGTTTCATCATTTGTTTACTACCGGGCCCCGCATTGGCAATGAACAAATCATCCGAGATTGTTATTCCGCTGAACAACTGGGCAAGTCAACGCGTACTGTCACATGCCGTCGGTGACATAATCAAACGCTATGGCTTTGCCGTCAGCTACCGCGATATGCCTGCGCGAGATCAATGGGGAGCAATGCAAAAAGGGCTAATCCACTTTCAGATTGAGGTCTGGCAGCAATCCACGGCAGGGTCATTTTACAGAATGCTGGATAACCAACATATTGTCGATTTAGGCATGCATGACGCGATGGCCCGGGAGGAATGGTGGTACCCTGAATATGTCGCGGCGCTTTGCCCCGGACTTCCCCACTGGAAAGCGCTCAATACATGTGCCCCCTTGTTTTCAGCCAGACCAGGAGAGGCGAAAGGCACCTTCTATACAATTGACTGGGATTATCAGGACGCAGATTTAATACGCGCATTAGGACTGAACTTTACGATAGAACGCCTCAGTAATGAAGCAGAACTTTGGCAGAAACTGGAGCAAGCCAGTGATCGCAACCAGCCAATTGTACTCATAAACTGGACTCCAAACTGGACGGACTTTTACCGACCCGGACAGTTTGTTGAGTTTCCTGCATATGAAAAAGCCTGTGAGACCGAAGCCAGCTGGGGTATCAACCGTAATCTGGTCAATGACTGCGGTAATCCGCAACAAGGCTGGTTGAGAAAAGCAGGCTGGCCAGGCCTGGAGCAGACTTATCCTTGTATTTATAACCTGCTAAAGAAAGTCAACTTTTCACAAAACATGATTGCTGACGCGTCGGCCATGTCCATTGTAGAGGGACATACAGAAGTGCAAGCAGCCCAATTATGGCAAACCAAATACGCCCCTGAAATTACACGCTGGCTGGACCCTGCTTGTTTGAACTAGCAATCAGCGCGACAATAGCCGCGCTATAATTTTGCTAATGACCAAGTTACCTGCTAAAGAGGGTGACAACTAAAGCCCGACAACGGGTTGCTCAAGCTCAGCTAATGTGTCTTGTAGCATGTCTTTGTCTTCCTTATCAGTCGCCAGCTTTAATCCTTGCTCAATAACACTTTTTGCCTGATGCATATTGTTAAGCTTGGCGAGCGCTCTGGCCCAATAGGCGAAAAAGTACATATTTTGATTGTTCAGTTGCACCGCTATATCAAATAGAAACACAGCGTACTTAGGCTCTTTATCCCAATATTCGTACGCCATTTCGGCAATGACCCGATCTGGTTCAGGTAATTGCTTCACCAGTTTTGAGACCTTAGCGGCATAAGCAGACCTGGCGTCTGACGGAGATTTATCGCTCTGCCTTACTTTTTGCAGTAAAGCAAACAACCTATCCGTCTCAACTTCTCTTCTGGACTTTTCAGTTAACCAGTTGGCCTCAACTACCTTATTTGCCATTTCAACCGCTTTATCCAGAGCTTCATCAGCACCAACAGCCACATCAGGTTTTACGCCTACGGTTTCCCAATTTGTTTGAGTGATCGGGTTGATGGCTGTGCCTGTGGCAATGAACATACGCAGCTCATCATTTATTGTGAACATCCCCCCTGGGTTGGCGGCTCCGCCTGTTGTTTCACCTACGAGCGTCGCCCGCTTTCTGGTCAGCATGTTATAACTAAATTCTTCTGCGCCAGAGTAGGTCTTGCTACTGGTCAACACATACAAAGGAACATCAGGCATTTTCTTACCATCAACTTCATCCAGCACATAGAAATCAGTTGTCTCGTCGCCCTCTCGAAAATACAGGCTGTTCAGCAGCAGCTTTTCATCAAAAAAGTAGCTGCATAAGTATTGGACAGTTCGCGGTGATCCCCCGCCATTTTTTCGTAAATCAATGATCACAGCGTCGGTTTTTGCCATCAGCTTCATTGCCGCATCAATATAAGGTTTACTGTCGGCCAGTCGATAAAAAGAACGTAAATCTATATAGCCAATATTGTTCTCTAATACACTCGCGGAGAGGACGCCGTAATTTAAAAACTTGTGTCGTGCCGGCTTGAGTAAGTTGTCTCGTATCGAAGACTCAATTCCGCTCACCTCTTCACCCACAGGGTTAGCTCGCACCCTTAAGTGACGGTCTTTTGCTGTTGTTCTCAACCACTCGGTCAGGGCTTTGGAGAATGATTTATGGTCTTGTGCTGACGCGAAGTGACCCGACTGAAATGCCTTGTATAGCTTATCATTGGTTTGTGTTGCGACCTCTGGAAAAACATAATGCTCGGTCATCAACTGTGTGATTTTTTCTATCGCGGCTTGTTTTTCGTTTTGTGTTATCGCATTTGCCTGTGATGGTGCAACGACCAACCCCAATAATAATGCGAGCGCGGCTGTTGATAGGTGTTTTGGACTCATAGGTTAAACTCACTGTACTGTTTGTTTTCCCTATTTTTAACTTTATTGACGAAAAAGAATTGTAAAAAAGTAAAGGCCTTAAAAAGGGTCATAGTGGCCAATAAAGCGACTGTAAACCACCTGAGATGACTGGTGTTTGTCGTAGCGGCTTTGGGCCGTTAAATAAGCTTTCGGAGTCTGGCCAATTACCGCCTTAAACTCTCTATTTAAATGAGCCTGATCAAAATACCCGGATATCAGCGCTGAACTTGTGAGATCACCATGACTGTGCGATGCATTGAGTAAAAAGCTATTCATCCGCCACACTTTACATAACTCTTTAGGTGACACACCAATTTTTGACACAAAGTGATTGCGTAAAGTGACTTTGCTGATCTCAAACTGTTGGCAAATATCTGCAACTTGTATATTGCCACGCGCATCAAGAATGGTATTTGTTTTCGCCCTTAACAACTCAGGAAAAACAAAATCATGGTTATAGAACAGCCTTTTGAGCCAGGGCATTAACTTGGTCAAGGCACTCTCAAACTGCCCTTCCTGCAACTGCTCTGGCCAGGCATTTAAGCTCAAAAGTAATGATTCTAGCTCCCGACTTTCGACAAACACATATTGCATACTTTCAATGGTATTTTTAACCTCTGAGGCCGCTAACTGCTGTGGCTGAAAGTAAGCAAAAGGTTTGAGTCTCACGCCTAACACCCACTGTGGCTGCAAGCTCGAAATCTCATAAGCTGATAGCTGTTGCCCTACAAGACTGACCCCTGCGCGGACGGTTTTTGGCTCATGAAAAGCGGATGAGTAGGTCAATGGCTTACTATGAAACAATAATTCAAACACGCCTTGTGGAAAGAATGAGACCGAGCCAGATACCCGCCGGACCCAAAAAGGCTCAACAAAAGGAGATAACCAGCCGGGTGGCAAGCGCTCTTTATAATCTGACTGTTCCATTGTTTTACAGCATCAATACATTCTTGTTGTCTGCTATCTTAATAGACTAAAGCACCTGTATACCAGCCTGTATTTTTATACGAGGCAGTAAAGATCTAAGCAATTCCGTCAACGATGCTCATAAGACCTGCCTGTGACGCGCTCTTGAGCGCACCAAAATGCCCCTGAACACACTGGGGTATGCAGTGGTAGTACTTAGTGCCTGATAAGCTGACCTGTCTCTTCTTTGCCATTGGCATAATTTCTCACCCTCAACCTAGTGAGTATCACCTTAAGGTAGAGGGAGTACATTCCGCACACCAGTTTCGGGGGTGCCCTTGAAACACAACACGGTCGTCACTAAAGGTAAATAGGGAAGTTACTCTTCTCTGTTGCGATAAACAGGCTGAGTAAATTTATATTTTGATTTGTGAAAAACGCGGGCTCTGAATATAATTTAATCAGCTGTATTCATGTGGTAGGTATACTAACTAACTAACTAATTTAATTATTTTTATATCTCAAATGGAGTGAAATAACGTTGAGTTCAGTTATCTATTCAAGTGTAATATTTATCTGCTTAGGGGCGCTTTTGTCACCACAGTCATATGCACAAGAAACACAGCTGAAGGCGCGTGCAATCGCTGTTGCTCCATATGGGATTGCTGAGTCCCAAGCTGACGAAAGTCTTGAATACAAAGGCGTTTATTATGATTTCTTAGATCTTATTTTGCAGCAGCTGCATGTACCCTACATTCAGGAGGTAGCGCCTTACGCCAGGATTTCTAAAGACTTAAGGAGCGGCAAGGCTGACATCACAATTATGTACCGGTACCAGCATTTGGCTGATGACGTTTATTTTATTCAGCCTCTGCCCAGCTTGACCAATGTTGTGATTGGCGATGCCGGGTTGAGCATTACTCACCCTAACGATCTTGTGAACAAGAAAGTTGCCTACTTACGCGGGGCTAATTTTAGTAATGCCATTGATCAGGACCCCAGGATTGAAAAGTATTTCACTTTGGATATTGCACAGGCAGTAGCATTGCTGAGTAAGGGCAGAGTTGATGCGGTTATCGGGCCGTTGAGTCCAATCTTGTATGCTGCTGATAAACTCGGAATTGTCGATCAACTGGGTAAACCTTTTGTGGTCTCGGAGCGCACCCCTTGGTTGCAGATCTCAAAAAAGAGTCCACTGGCTTCTCGGGCTAGAGAACTTAAGTCCATTACCGTAACTCTGTTACAAGAAGGTTGGTTAACTAAGTTTAAGCAAAATTACCATAGCCCGAAAGTGAAGGCATGGCTGAAAGACAGTGGTATCGCTCACAACTAATCTTTTATATTCACGAGTTTTCAGGAGAGTTTTTAGGAGAGTTTTTAGGAGACTCCCATCCATAAATTTTTGCGTATCTTACGCACGCCACTTTAGGGTGCGTGTCCATGTAACCTTTTTTTTAAACACAGAGATGCGCTTTTGGATGCTATAAAAAACAATAAAGACCTGGCTCAATTATTTGAACAAGATACAGCACACTACTTTAAAGGGTATCATTTTGAAAACCTTTTAGGAAAGCTAAGTGTCACAGAATCAATATTTGATTCTGCCTTTATGCTCAGAAAAGACCAGAGTTATTTTAAGTTTGCCGAGCTATTTTTTGAATCAGACAGAAATCAAATCAATGCAGAAGTTAGAAATATTGCGACAGATGAAAGATACACTGTAACCAATGACGGTAAAGGGCTGTGGTGGCTTTGTGAGCAACTGAACACACTCCGCCCCAAGCATTGCCAGATGCCGCTCCCTCCCAGGTTTTGCATAACACGAGTGAACTATAAGATGGTCCTCACACTTGACCGAAGTGGTCGAAGACCACCGCCCACTTGGTTACGCAAACCCGGCTAACCTGGTCGCTTAAACCAATATATACATGTGTATATCACACTCCCTGCGGACCACGAGGTCGATGGATACGACCACACTGGTCAAACCGATGTGACCAAAAAATCGGTGACATACGACCAGAAACAGAAAAGCCCCGGCGGATGTCTGGGGCTTTAGATTGGGTGTCTTTTATATTTTCTTTGGATGAAACAGAGAACCCCTAGTAGCTTAATACATTAGGGCCTAGTGTTTAACACTTCGCTAGCAACAACTATTAGTTTTCGAAAAAATGAGCTTGCCAAACTTTTTCATTCTCCATCTTAAACAACTCTATTTCATTAATAATCTTGGATTCTTCCTGAGACTTTAGCAGCTGAATAAAATCTCTAAATTTAATTGTTTTAGGGTTGTGTGGATTAAGCTTTGGAACTAATTTTTCAGCTTCATTTACTAACATGAAATCCCTTTCAATATAAAACCTAAGGAGAATATAATCAGCTTTTTCGAAACTGGATAATCTATCATAGTTGGCAGATAGAAACTCGACCAAACTTGTGTAATCCAAAGCTAAGCTTTCCCTAACCAGCTTGCACTTATCCAAAATGAAGTCAATCAATTCGCTCTCTGACGGACTAGATCCTTTACCCAAAAAGTGAGCCCTATCTGTGTCTGAAACATCTACATCCCCCAGTAGAGAGTAAGGGAAAATAAACGGAAAGCAAACATCAGGAAAAACCCAATAAAAAAACTTTGTACCTGACGAGTACTCACTAAATCCAACCCCACTTCTTACATTCTTAGTTGATGGGTCGAATACTAACATCCAAGTTTTATCTTTCTTAAAACTTGCCGAAAATATATCTGTGTTCTTCGTCAATTGTGTAATAATTTTCTTTTTCATTCCTAATCACCTGTCGCAGGCATAATCAACACCAACTCAGTGGAGCTGGGCAAGTTTCTCTGATATTGTAGCTTTTGATATGGGTAGAGTATTGGTAAACGGCGTTGTTTCCTAAATCATTGAACTAATTTAGCCTTATGTGATCAGATCTCGAAAGCAAACACAGAGGCTGAACTTTGAAAGAAAAGCGTATCACCAACTGGCGCGAATACAACAAAGCCCTTATCGCCAGAGGTAACATCCAACTTTGGTTTTCCGAGGACGCGATTGAACAGTGGAACAACACGCAACATCACGGCGGTAAAGGCCGGGCTAATCATTTCTCTGAACTGGCAATTGAGACCTGCCTGACTTTGCGGGCTGTATTTCGCTTGTCTCTTCGAGCTGCACAGGGTTTTGTTTCGTCACTAATATCAATGATGAAGCTTGATTTGGATACGCCAACTTATAGTTGTTTGTGCAAGCGTAGTGCAGAGCTGGCAGTTCGCTATAGGCCACACTCCAGTGCATCCGGAGGCATTGATATTGTGGTTGATAGCACTGGTTTGAAGGTGTACGGAAATGGTGAGTGGCATGCAAGAAAACATGGTGCAAACAAGCGCCGAACATGGCGAAAGCTACACCTGGCAGTTGATCCAGATACGCACCAAATCGTAGGCGCTGAGTTGTCCACAGTGTCTGTAGCTGATTCAGAAGTTTTGGGTGACCTACTCAGACCATTGCGCAGGAAGATCAGCTCAGTTAAAGCAGATGGTGCCTATGATACCAGAGGCTGTTATGCCGAAGTAGCAGCTAAAAAGGCCGAAGCAGTGATCCCACCAAGGAGTAACGCACAGTTGTGGGAGGATGGACATGCTCGCAACAGCGCGGTCATTTTAACAAAGCATATAGGCAGCAGTGAGTGGAAAAAATGTGTGAACTACCATCAACGTTCACTGGCGGAAACGGCAATGTACCGATACAAACAGCTAATGGGTGACAAGCTGGTCAGTCGTGGATTCAATCAGCAACACACTGAAGCGATGATCAAAGTGAAAGTACTCAATAGAATGACTAGGCTAGGTATGCCTGAATATCAGGGAAGCAGTTGAAATCTCGGTGTTACCTAAGTTATCTGGATTTGATCAACAAGGCCTTGGTAAACCCGTTTTTAGCTCAAATGCTAAATGTGGCTCCGCTTCTGGCCCCCAAGTTGCATCCGGTCGACTAGAGTTCAAAGTTCCCCACGGGGTTTCAAAACCAAGTAAATAACTTGGTCCTTCTCCTCTATAATCATCGATACCCGTTGAGTCAATTAAGTTTGAGAACTCTCTGTGAATTTTATACCCTCGCACCATTTTATGCAGCCACGTAGGTAATTCAGTGGAAACCGCTCCAGACATATCAACGTTATTGGAAGCTGTCCCAGCCAGTTTTCTTGTAAGCTCAACAATTTCAGACTTTTTGCTTTCAGGGCTTAGTCCATTAAAGCGTTGCTTCCAGCTTTCCCTAACCTGATTCAACAAATATTGCATGGCCCCAGTGCGAGCACCATTGGCAAATTTACCTCCAGTAATTGCCGAAACTGTACCACCAATAATCGACGAGACTACTGTACCTTTTGCTATCTGGGTAGCACTTAGGCCAGCGCCGCCTGGTAGGAACGCGCCACCGGCTCCCTTAGTCACACCTGCACTCACAAATCCATGACCAAACTTGCCGCCACTCAAAACGGAAGATACCCCCCCAACAACAGCATGCGCTGTAATTTGTGCAGCGATTTGGCCTGAGGTCAATAGGTTGCCACCAAACTTCGTCAATAGATTGCTATTTACATGGAAAGCATTGTAGTTACCCAAATTGTTGAAGTGGTTACCTATTGCCTTGAATGCCTGAGAAGTAGCAGCCGCAATCATCCCCGCTCTAAACGCCTGAGAAGAAGATCCCCCCATCGCCCGGGTGAATTCATAACTCCAGTAAGCTGAACAGGAAGGTGCACAGAAAGACGCAGCAATACTACCCACAATATTGACAGCTTCAGCCCCAAACACTTTCGCAGCACCTCGGATCAAATTCCTCTGAACCTTTTTAAACGGATTCCAAGAAACATAACCACTCGGATCTATCCGGCTAAGCGGGTTGTTCAGTACATAGCTGTATGCGTTGTAACTCTGGATGTTACTCGGTGCCTGAACAACCGGATCTGCCTGCATAAACCTACCCGTATCTGCATCGTAGATCCGACCATTCATATGAATGATGCGGTTGTCCCCCCCAAAGGTTACCGGTTCGTGGCCGGTGTAGCTTCGCATATTGGCCGGCACCTCATGAAGCAACAAACCTGTTTCTTCTGCCCAATAAAGTTTATCCGTTACATTATCTGGCTCTCTGACTATCTCCGACTGCTTGCCAAAAACATCATAACGGTACCTTTTCAGGAATTTACCGTCTCCGTTTACGATTGCCACCACAGATCCCTGATGGTCGGTAAACAACCACTGCAATGATGCCTTACCTCCCGGATAGTAAGTCTGAATGGCATCCCCATTAATACTGCGACGGATAAGATATTTTTCAGCTTCGGGTTGGCTGGTATCTTTTACCAACTCCAGATTGCCAACATAAAAGATGGTTTTACTGCCTTCGGTGCGCTTAAACCTCAGGTTGTTTGCATCATACGCAAAGTCTGTGGTGGCATTACCCACCTTAATACGGGTGGCTTTATTGCGCCCGCTATAGGTGATATCACGCGTGGTGCCTACACTATGCAGGTAAATAGTGGCACTGGTCTCGTTGCCATTAGCATCGTAGCTAAAGGTTTCCGTCTGAGTGCCTTTACTGCGCTCACTGAGTGCATGCAAAGGATCTCCATCCTGACCATAGACTTGCGTCCAGCCATCTTTATGAGTGAGATTGCCGTTGTCATCATATTGATAGTGTAAGGAGCCATTCACCGAGGTAACCCGGTTCAACTTATCATAAGCAAACTTTGTGGCTTCATTCTCTCCTGTTAGCTGTCTGCTGGTCAGATTGCCCATGCCATCAAAGGTGTAGGTATGCTGCTGAATATGGCCGTGAACACCATCCGTGCCCAGTGTTTTCAGGCTGCCATTTTGTGCGTAACCCAGCTGCATGCTGAAGTGACCCTTGAAATAGCTGGTCGTACGTCCAGCACTGTCCTGCTGGCCCAGTGCATAATAGCGCTTGCCATTCTGGCCCTCCCGGGCTTCGTACTTCTCGGTCACCTGTCCCGCCATATAGACCAGACGCTGGCCGCGAGCTTCAACCCACTGGCCCGAGTTACTGCGGCGGTAATCATCAAACTGTTGCCACACCCTGCCGTACTGGTCGAACTGGGTCAACTGCATCACACAACCGGATTCAACCGGATTGGCCAGACTGTTGTCTGTGAATCTGATATCACTGGTCGATGAAGAATAAGTTACCTTGTTGGCACATTGACTGGCGCCAGTAAGGTCTGTGACTGAGGCAACCCCCCGACCCAATGCGTCGTAAACATAGTGACGGGACCAGTTGCCGCTTACCTCACGGTCAAGGCGGTGTGGTTTCTGATCATCATAGTGCCAGCTGGCAGTCTCCCCCTTGCTCGTCGACAACCCGACTTTGCGGCCGAGTTCGTCGTAACTAAAGGTCGATACAACGCCATTGGCATCGGTCTGAGTTTGCAGTTCACCAAATGGGGTGTAAGTATAGGACCAGGTTCCCCGGTCTTTATCCTCTGTTTTCGTTTTACGGCCCGTGACTGGATCGTAGGTATTAATGATCAATTCACTGCCACCGTCTGCCGAAGAGCGCACGTTGAGTAGCTGACCAGTTGCATTGTGCGTATAGGTCAGTGTCTGGCCGTTGTTATCCGTTACCGACACCACTTCTGCGAGCGCATTACGCGTCACAGTTTTACTCTGATTGCCACCAGCAATATCTCCATTCACCAAAGTGGTCGTGGTCAGACCATCAAAGCTGACGAAAGTGTTCAAATTGCTCTGGGTATCCTGACTGTACACGATACGGTCAAAGGCATCATAAGTGCTCAGCTGTGCTTCCAGACCCGCTGGTTTTACTTCTACCACTCGGCCGAACTTGTCATACTCTGAGGTTGCACGCAGCCATATCCCGGCAGGTGAGAGGCGCTCACTGGCCAATGTCCGGCCATACTTATCCAGATAGGTTCTGGATAACAGCTCTGCGTTCACTCGTTTTTCCTGCATTACAAAACACTGCAAAGGCGCATCCGACGGACAGTGTTGCATCAGCGTGCTCTGTTGCGATCCACTTCCCTGATGCTGGCCAACCTGTTGACCATACGCGTCGTAGTAAGAGGTGGTGATCACGCCATCGGTGTTCTGACTGCGCGTAACCTGGCCAAATTTATTGCGACTCAGTACCGTCTGCACAGTGAACAGACTGTTTTGCGTACTCGTAACATATCGCCCATCAATGGTATATTTCGTTTTCGTTGTACGCGTTTGAGGCTCATCGTCCGCATTTGAGCACTTTTTCCCACCAGTCGATTTTCCTGTAATACTGCCCCAACTGTTGTAGCTGTAGGTGGTTTTGAGGTATGCGTCACATCCGCCTTCAGATGCCACAACCTCTTCTTTCAGCAAGCCTATGTGTTCACCAGAGGTGTAATAGGTAAATGCGCTATTGCGAACAATTTTTCCCTCTTCGCTTTCATTGCGCCTGGTGGTCACTTCTGCGCTCTTTAAGCGACCTAACTGAAGCGCCAGACCAGTATAATATTGATTGACTATGTGCTTACTCTGAACCGACTTACTTGCAGGGCCGCTGCTAACAAACGCTTCTGCATCCGTACTGTTGTAGGTTGAGGTAGTCGATTTAAGCACATTACCGTACTTATCCTGCTCCATGTCTGTTTCACTACAGGTATAGCCCGCCACACCATAACTAATATCCCCATTGTATTGTGCATCAACCCGGGCACTGCACTCTCGTGCAGTGCCATTGTATACTGCGTAATACCTCAAACCGTTAGCAGCTGGCGTGGATATTTTCGCGTACTGATTCATGGCTTTGCTAAGTAAGTAGCTACCACTACTACTGTGCATTGTTTTGGTTGTACGTTCTGGCATGCCAATGTACGGAAACGCCTGTTGGTACTCAGTCGTCGTCTTAAACGTATGCCCCCCTTTATAGGTGCTGGTAGTCAAAGACTCAAAACCAAGCATACCCCGACCACCGAACTGCATGCGTGCGCCAGCGTACTTGTAACGCACAGTAATTGTGTGATCACTCACATTACTGCGGGTATCTTCTGCCTCGGTTTCCACCCGCTCAACCAACACAGACGGGCCAATCAGGTCAATGATCCGCTGGCCGCTTTGTTGCTCTAGCGCGCGGGTCCTTTCTGGTTCCCCTTTAATGTACAGGCTTGGATCTGTCATCCGCCCATACTGGACCTTGGTTTTCGTGCCAAACCCTTGCGTAACAGTACTCAATAAACCGGGGAAAGCCGAACGGGTAGTTTGGTGAAAAGCCCGTATCTGGCCCGGTTCAGCGAGGATCAGATCTGCCGCACCATCCAGATCATAATCACTGAAGTATCCGTAAGCCTGAAATCGGGGCACAAAATCCAGCGAGAAGATGTCTGTTGAGCTATTACTATGCGTCAGTGTTTGGCTTTCAGGCTGCCACTCATAGCGATACAAAGCATACTTCTGATACCTGTCCATTTCGGTCCCCACGACATAGAGTTCTGATATGCCATTTTGATCGACATCACCTATAATGGGAGACACATGAAAGCTATCACCTGAGATAGAACCATGTTGTGGTTTTGGCAAAACCTGAGGTTGTCCATCAAAGCGTAGTCCACTGAATAAAGAAGGCCTTACGACGGCAACCGTCCACTTGTTGTCTTCGTTTTTATAAAGAAAATCAGACAAACCATCCTGATTAATATCAATGAGCTGTAATGCGCTGTGTGTCACACGTTGCGAACCACCCACAGTGAAACTCTGCTCACCCGTTGAAGCGTCTATTTCATTGTATAACACGTAAATGGTGTCCCACTTACCCTGTTGCTCACAGCCGCTGGTGGGGCAGGCTGAAGTGACAATATCAGCCAGACCATCAAAATTCACATCTGCCAGATACCAGGGGGTGTTGGCATCCAATTGCTGGGGATACTGAAAACCCATTGCCACATCAACTTCACGCGATTGTGCCATTAACAGACTAGCACTGTTATTATATCGTACCCACAGCTGCAGCGGTGCCGTCGACATAGCGCTGGGTTCAGCAGTATTAGGCTGTATGCCACCACCGCCACCACCACCGGTACTGCCGTAACGGCTCAGATAAATGAAATCATCAAACCCGTCGCCATTGATGTCCGCAGCCCTGACTTTACGAGCGCCATTCATTCCGTTAATGGTGCGGTAGCTCCACTGGCTATTTAAGCTATCGTAGTCAAACACACGCCAAATAGCAGACCCCTGCGCAGAGTCATGCGCGCGGGTGTTGATCAATAATGACTGGGTGCCATCTCCATCCGGATCAAAGGGCTGAATTTGCACATGGTCAGATGAATTATCGGTTGCTATGTCCTGACATAGCTCTCCTGTGCTGTAATCAATCACGCAAAGTGCATGGCTGCCATTTGAATTGTGATAGCGTTTAAGCACAACCGTAGACGGCAAGCCATTACCGTCTAAATCCATCAGAGTTGTCGCTACAATGCGACCGCCCGAAGCAACTTCGGTGTAGCTTACAAACCGTTGAGCTCCCGGGCTGTCGTTGTAAGTAAAGGTCACAGGACGCTTACACGTTTGTGCAGAATCATCCGTACACTCTCTGACTGACATTAACTGACGTGTGCCGTTTTGCGCCTGAGAGAAGTCCAGATCGTAGTGCCTGAGTTGTGATTTGTTGTGGTTATACACATCAATTGCCGTTAGCTGTGCCCGCTCCACACTCGCAACTGAGACAGCCTCGATGCTGTAGCTATTTCGCCGGGCCGGACCGGCCTGATAACTAAAGCGCACTTCGTTGTTACTGTAGCTAATTTTGCTCAGCACCACCTCCAGCTGACCGGGTATATCTGACTCTTGAGTATTGTGCATATATTCGTAGTGCACTACGTTCGAACCATCTAAAGTGCGGTTGGCAGCGACACTGTCCATGCTTTTACGCAGTAACCAGCGGGACGGCGTCACCTTGCCCCCAGCCTGACTATTTTTAGTACCACCATAAACCCGTTTACTGCCATCTTTCCCCTGTACAACAAACTGTTTAGTATAGGGTTCAACACCTTCCTCTATGGTTACTCTAAGCTGGCTATCAATCTCAGTTCGATAAGTTGAGCCGACAACACCATCATATTGGTCCGACGTTTCGCCCGAGGTCATAATCAGGCGCAGACCATCCAGACAATAACGATCACTGCCCTGATCGAAGGGGTTAATTGCTTTAAACTGGCCATCCTGTGCCTGTGTCTGTCGACAACGACTGATTTCAGACCCCGCAGACAACGACCAGCCTGTTGCAACCATGGTTTCTGGCAGCTGACTGTTATAGTTCAGTGCGACCTCAGGTGTAACACCCGCAACCCCTTCTGGCAGACTAATGGGCACCGAATACGTGGACGCCCCCTGTTCATTCACCCTAAAGCTGCCCGGCGTCACAGCATAACTTTCGTGCGCTTGTGACTGTTCTGTTGTAGGTATCGAATAACCAGCCCTGGTTACACTCGCAGCGATTGGATTTACTGGCACTTCCAGGAGGCTATCATTGACAACGACCGTTTCATCTGCTGATGGCGCAGAGCAGGCACGTTCAACTTGTCCAGCACTCAGCTCAATATCCAAGCACGCACGTACATTAAAAGTATGACTTCCATTTCGCCGGACCAGGCTATGCTCGGCCGTTTTGCCCGTTGCGTTAATGATGATGGGTCCAGTGTTGCTGGCAAAATCCGACAACTCAAACACTGTAATGTCGCGCCCGTAAGACATGCTAAAAACGATATCGCCGCCTATGGCTCTGCCAGACAATGCGGGGGCCTCAAGCAGTCCATCACGAGGATCTATCGGACTACTCTTTAAAATACGCTCTGCCTGATCGCTGATCCCATCACCATCACTGTCAACAGGCTCTTCACAACGATTGTGTAAGTGGCAAAACCCATAGTAATAATAAAGAGTACTGCTGGTTACCTGATGAAAGCGAGCTGCTGCGTTCAGTTCACTCACAACATAGACAATAAACTCACCCCGGGTTAAGTGTGTGTTTAACTCACTCAACCATTTTTGACGTGATTTGCCCGCAAGAGCATCTTGATTTTCCTGATACAAAAACTCACTTACAGAACGATAAAACGTATCAGTAGAGCTAGCTTCCGGGAGCCGGGAAAGCCCCTCAACGGTGTCGAGCATCGCATTGGCAATTTCTATTAAGGTCACATTGTTCGTCAATGCGTAGGCAAGAAAAGATAATTCTTCGCGACTCAGATCGCGCCCCAGAATCACATACCCCAATCTAAGCAGCGTATGTAAATGTGGCTGTCTGCTTGACGGTGCCCAGCCAGCTGCCTGCACCAAGTTAAAGGCATTTAAAAGCGGTGAACTTTGTAAGTCTGACCATTTGAGAGCGCCTGGCCCTGCTTCATTACGATCAATAATGGTAATGTTACCGTCTTTGGTTTTAACCCAGATTTCACTATTACCAACCAAAAAGGGCTTATCTTCTATACCGGTACCAAGCTTATAAAGGTAATTAACTTGCCCGGTTTCAGCAGTCATTGAATATAACGCACCGTCTAAAGCGCCAACAAACAGGTCAGCAGTATTAAACGGACGCCCTACAACAAGCCCTTCAGCCGAAATCGGCGCGCGCGTTTCAGTTTTCCATATTTGTTCACCCTGGTGATTCCAGGCATACACGAAGTTATCATGTGCCCCCACCATAATCACATCCCGGTCCGCACTGTCATAAGATAAAACCGCTTTTGCACTGATCTTTGCACCTGCGCTTCTACACCACTCAGCAAACCCGTATTGGTCATGTGCACACAGTTTATTGTCATAGGCAGCATAGAGCACACCTGATGCACTATAGACTGGACTAGTAAACTTATGATCGTTGTCATCCTGATGTGTGTTGTCAGCAAGATAAGGTCGTGAAGCGCCGATTTTGATACCGTTGGCAACCGAAACAACAATACCACCATTGGTATAAGCTTTAATTACTTCGTCACCCACATCGACATGAAGTTCGCGATCACTGATGTACCTAACCGTGTGAATACCCTTGTCTTCACCATGCTCAAATGGCACAGCGGTAACATTGTGCTGCATTGATACGGTAGAAGGGTTGGAAAAATTCAGACCCCGAATACGCACACAACTACTTCCACAAGAACCATTGATTTCAACACTGCTAATAATCACTTTAGGGTGCTCAATGGTGATATTTGCACCATCTGTACATATATTATGTCTATTACATGTACGCGCTCGATAATCCATTACCCCTAAGCGCGGCGCTGATATTTCAAACTGAGTGGAGTCTGTTAAAGGCGTTAAATCTTGCCATTCGGCACGAAATGCTCTTCTGTCAAAATACTGAACCTGGTACTTTTTATTTTTTAGGCCATCCGAAGGCACTTTCAACTTAAGTTTATAAGATTTAAGTTGAATGCGATTCATGTCTTCAAACAACACGACACCAGGTGCCGGGTCAGGATAGTGAAGCGTTACGCCGGAGCACTGTTCCTTATCACCAATAGAACTTACCTTACCGAACTTGTTCACAGCCTGAGCGCAGTAGCTATAGTCATGTCCATGATGATCATGTGTTTTAGAAATATTAGTGGTCAAAGAGTCTGCATTATGGCTAATACTCACGAGTGCCTGGTCGGCCCCGTTTTCAAAAATATTGTAAGAAACCACATCAACATCGTCAGTACCGGGTACCACTGTTAGTTGTAGTTGCCCGTCACCTATGTCTTCTACAGTAACATTGGGTACAGCTGGTATAGGTAAATCGCCATCATTAACTGAAATGGTGAGCGTGTTTTGTGAAGAATTGGGAGGAAAATTGCTAATCCGAACCAGAAGTCCTTCATTACCGTTGTAATAACTTTGCAGCAGTTCACCTGAGATCGATGCCTTAATCTCACAACTTGTTTCTTTACATGCAATGATTGGCTGATTCAATGAGCGCCAAACGCCACCATTCTTATTAGGCTTAAGCTCAACCTTTGCTTGTTTACTAAAGTACAAACCATTGATTGTTATAGGACAGCTAGTACAGTTAAAACCAACGCGCGCAGAGCTGGGAGCCGCTTGCATATGGCGGATCTCTTTTGAATTGGATTCTGCGCAAAGGCTCTCTTGTGCTCCGGTGACAGAAAAACACGCACGTACTTTGTATTCATAGACACCTTGCTCTAAGTCGTTAACAGCAAAGCTGACTGCTGATTGCGATACGATCTCTTGCCACTCGCCCCATAGCGACTCGCCTTTTTTCCTCCGTAGTAGATGGAAGATCTCATTTCCTTTACGGTCTGACCACGACAATGTATATGCATTAAACTGATTTGTTGAAATGGCCTTAAATGTCGGCGCAGGATAATTATGAAGGAGGCTCTTGCAATGTTCCCCAGTACCAATCACAGGTTCAACACTGCCCGTACCAAACGCCTTTGCACAGTAAGTAAATGCGTAGCCCGCACCGGGTTCAAACCTGGCCTCCAGGTTAAGTGCTGAAGCACTGATTGTAGCCTTTTTGTTATTACCGTTCTGTAGAACTTCATAAGACGCAGCGTGCTCAATACGTTTAAGCTTCACTTTCACGTATCTTCCATCAGAGCTGACACTGTCAACCTGAGGCACTTCCAGTACAACTGGTGCAATATAGAATGGCTTTGACGTTGCCGTTGTTACTGTATTTGGCTCTGGCGCACAGTCCCAGGCCTTTGCTTTTAGGTCAATTTTCTCCGGAAGAGCACTATCGATTGGCCAGTCGACAGAAAATTCTGTCATCTGCTGCCGATCGCTCGCTTGTGGCAGGATACTCTCACAATTCAGTTGTTTTGTGGCCACCTCAGTATCATTAAACAGCAGCGCAATTTTTTGTAATCTTGCAGAACTTGCGCTCAGCCGGCCAACACCTACCTTTATGGTCTGAGTAGAGTTGCGTGCAAATGGGTGTTCGATGCTATTTGACAGTGTTTTAATCATGATGCCCGCAAAGGGCACGACGATGAAATCCAACTTACTCGTTGCGTACCAATCAGTAATATCACTATCGGAAACAGACACATAAACCTGATACCCGGCAGGATTGCTGGCTGGCGCCTCAAAGGTTGCACGACAGGTCATCACTTCACCGCCCTGGACGATATTTTTATCACATGACGGTAACAAGGTCAGGTCTGATTGTGGGCAATGCTCTAATGTTTGTGAACTTCGGGTTACAACACATATCTTAAGATCACTGATATCCAAAACCCGATCAGCCAGTCGAAAGTCAACCTGTACTTGCTCTCCCTGAAAAGCATACACTTTATCTAATCGCAAACCAGAGATAACAGGGCGTTTAGCAATCTTTATTGTACGGCTGGCAGTCCCTCCCCCGGCTTCTGCCTTTAGCGTTTTACTCTCCTGTATTTTCAGACCCGTGGAAACACAAGTAACAGAGGATGATGGAAAATTGCAATCGTACTGTTTAAGGCTACTACCGACTTTGATTTTTCCAGCCCCTAAAGTCTTGCTGGTACCGCCAGTAATCAATTCAGCCGCCTTCGGCCAATTGTAACTTTGTGAATCCGGATCCGTTATTGTCACTTTCGCATTAACCGTTGTGCTGTCTTTGTGGAAAGCGGTGTAATTCAGTTCAGTGCCGTCAGGGTGATACAGGTTGACGAATACCTCAGAGTTCTGGTCACGCTCTACCGTGGCCGCGACTTCTACTATTTCGCTATCGACATTGCCGAAGCTATCAACGGCGCTGATCCTGAACCGTTTACTATTACTCACTGAAACAGACTGCGCCCCCAACTTATAAACCTTATTCATTTCTGGATCAGTCTCAGTCTTTAAATGGTCACACACTCTGGGCGACTCGAATTCACAAACTGTCAGTGATTTAACGTCACTTCCCTCATCCTTTACCGAATACTCCAAATCAACAGTGCTGTCATAGTCATCCTGCCGGAGTACTGAAACACTGACTGCAGGCACTGTTTTTTTAACAATATCAATAAGATAACCACAATAAAACCAAGGATCTGGAACCTCTAGCGCCAGCTCATCGCTAACATTGTATCGATATCTGGCCATTAGACGATACGACCCCGCCTCCTGCTCGGAGAAGTCATAATCAAAATGCATGCCACTGCCCTCGGGAAGCACAGTAACCGAACTGCCGCTAGGTTTTCTCATCGATAGCTCAAAATAATTGGCGCCAACCGTTTGCCTGTCTTCAGGATCAATAAATGACAGCACCATAGGTGTTGCATAACCCTTTTGCACTGTTAAACCACCTTGTGTACAGAGCTGTTTCTTCTCAGCTAAGAAGAGATAAAACTTGCCCGGGTTGTTTGTAAATGATGGAGTGGCCACATTGGCAAAAGCCGGCGTCAACCACAACAGCAGCAAAACACATGATATAAAATACATGTATACCCTAGTTAAACTGTGCATCACCCACTCCCTGTTCAATAGTCCATTCCAGTGTAATATTTGCTTCCGGTACTGAATGAACAGTATTATCCTGAGCAAGGATACGTTCCTCTAACTCTCTGCTTGGCTGTTCTGTATAAACCTCTTTGTCACCCTGTAATAGGTATTGCGGTTGAGAAAAAGTGTCATTTCCTTGCGCAGCACTTGCAAAAGAAACTTTGGAGATCAGATAATTATCGCTTGGTGTTGCCAAAGATAAATGCTGGAAAAACAAAGACCTGTCACGATAGTTAACAGCCGGTGTTGAAATAATTGGCTGATTAAGTAACACCCCAGGAAGCCGGCCTCGTTGACGCACACGGGTAAGCCCTTCGCTATACTCAATGGTGTTCCCTTTAAAATCCACATATACGATGCTGCTCTCGACGCCCAAAGTTCGATCCTGAGATGCCCCATACGTATCGTCATCACCAAGGCGATAGCTACTGATAGCAACAGGGCTTGCAATGATTGCAAATTGTGTAGGGTGACATATCATCGAGCCTGGCTCTGAGACATTAAGTACGCACGCTGCCCCCGTGCCATCAATGTTGCTTGAGCCAAAATATATCTTGTTCCTGAATAATAATGGCCGGTTTACAGTCTTACCTAACAAAGGTTCAGACTGTATCAATCGAGGGTCGCCATTTTGCACTTTAATTTTATGAAGCATGTTTGATTCATCGACAAATACCACCTGCTCATTGCCAATGGGCAATAAAGTTCTGGTCACAATGTTAATGCCCAGCGCCGTTAAATCTATCTTACGGGAGGACGCTGGCTCATTGCTGGTGAGCAGTACTTTACTCTTCAGCCAAACTGTTTTGGCAGTGTCGCCAGAGAGCCCTTTGGCGATGAGGGTGTAGGGCAGACCTGTGTCAGCAGAAAGTACTTTCTCTCCAATACTGGGTAAGGACCCGGCTATAACTTGACTACCATGTTGCAAAATGACCTGGTAAGCGCCACGTACTTGCCACTGTAGTACTGGCGTATCATCTGGCATAAATGTGTAATGCTCAGCACTGGGGAAATCAAATTCGGGCTTAGCCAAATCGTCAATAAATTTGGCTGTTATTGGGAAAGAACAAGTATCGCCAAAATTGCTGCGTCTACATGCCATTACTTTAACCTGGCTAACATGGCCAGGCAGAGTCATGTTCGCTGCTGAAGAGTTAACGTATGATACCCCTGCGTTTACCCTATAAAAGGTAGCGCCGCTAACCGGCTGCCACTTCAGCTGAGTCTGACCACTGATATAGGCATGTAAGGCCCATTGCGGTGTTGCAGGACGTGACGTATCGCACCCTGGTGATACTGCCTCCAAGCTTTGCACTGAAAACACATCACTACACCCACTTTGCAAACTGTTAGCCGCGATAGCCCATAAAGGGCAGGACATCCATAGAAACAAAACCACTCTTATCATCTTTGTGCAAATTCCATAAAAGGTAATTATGTTAATTATACACACGAAACAGGAACAAAAAATCACAAATAATAAACAAAACAAACCAAAAGGAAAAAACATATACCTTTTGGTAAATAAAACCACCTTTTGTACAAATTAAATACAACTAATACGTCTAATAAAGTGAAACTGGCGTGCTGAGCATGTAACCGCAGTTAAAATAAACAGAGAGCTGGGTAACATCGCTGAGCTACCCATCAAAACCAGACACTGAATATGTCTGGTCATCTGCACAGTAGAAGGCCGAGTTTGTGATCATGGAAATACAATCACATCAATGAAAACAAACTACGTTTTATTACCGCTTGTTCTGATCTCAGGGAAAGTCTGGGCATGGCATACAGGTGTTATCTGTGGTCACAGCGAGTTGCTTCCCCTCTTTTGAGCAGGCCAGGCAGGCATTCTCACTCTGGAAGTGGTGCGATTGGTTTCGGCTACATCGGCCTTTTTATGAAAACTCCAAAAAAATGGCACCAACAATGGCTGGCTGCTTAGTTACCCATAGATATCAAAACATGCAAGTGCCACGACCTGTGATTATTTAAAAAAGACTTTGCCACCAATCATTTTAAATGCAGGGGTGCCACGGACCAGCGTGTCCCGGGCAAACTCGGTGCCGCAGCCCGGGCACAGGCCGCCTTGCTCGGTGTGATCCGTTACAATTCGCTCTTTAAAGCACTTAACCAGTGCGCCTTTTCCACCTTTGCGGTATTTATACAGCGGTGCTTTACATTTGGCACAGAAAATATCGACCGTTCTGGTAGGGCCTTTTTTGTTTGGCTTCGCCATAGTTCAGGGATCACAGAGGCAATACATCATGTACTCTAGTATATCTGCTTTATTTTCAGCAAGACAGCGGGCGAGCATGTCGGTGATATTCACTATCGCAGTTTATAGGCTGTAGTAAGATCGTTTGGAGAGGTTTGGTTGAGGTTACAGAAATAAGCAGGCCGCTCTGCGCGACCTGTCGAAAATATTACGATTTTTTCTGATAAATAATACCGGGATTGCAACGCAGCATATCAAAGTCGTTGTTAAGACCGGCCATAGATTCAGAGGCTCCCAGGAACAAATACCCATTTGGGTTAAGTGCCTGAGCAAACTGGCTGATGATCTTCGCCTTTACATCTGGCGAAAAGTAGATGAGTACGTTACGACAAAAAATCACGTCAAACTTACCCAGTAAGGCATAGGAATCAAGCAAATTTAAATGCCTGAAATTAACCATACGGCGAATAGGCTCATTGACTTTGGCCATACCATTGCCACTGTCTGCAAAAAACTTTTTCTTGCGTTCCGGTGACAGGCCACGTGCCAGTGCCAGCGCGTCATATTCTGCATTCTTACACATATCCAGCATGGTATTTGAGATATCAGTACCGACAATCTGCACACCCATTTTGAGCGCACCGGGATTAGTGGTCTGATATTCATTGGCAGACATGGCTATTGAATAAGGCTCTTGTCCGGAAGAACTCGCAGCAGACCAAATTTTAACAGGACGACGCAGGTCCTTAAACTCAGGAAATATTTTAGTCTTGAGCAGTTCAAAAGGATATTGATCGCGAAACCACAGGGTTTCGTTGGTGGTCATCGCATCCACAACGGCGGCACGCAATTGCCGCTCGTGGGGACTAAGCGTTTTACTCACCAAAGCTGACAGAGAGTCAACGCTAAAACGAGACATCAGAGGCGCCAGTCTGCTTTTCACTAAATACAGTTTATTGTCGCCCAGTACAATCCCACACTGTTGTTCTAAAAAAGTGCGAAACTGATCATACTCGCTTTGTTCTAAGTGTTTATTTTCCAAAGTATTACCGCCACTAATTAATCGCAATGAACCCATTTCTTCACGGCTGTTGCCAATTCATGCGGGTTAAATTTAGCAATAAAGTCGTCAGCACCGACCTTTTCGATCATTGCGTGGTTAAATACGCCACTCAATGAAGTATGTAAAATAACATGCAAAGGCGCCAGCTTAGGATCCGCTTTTATCTCGGCGGTGAGGGTGTATCCATCCATTTCAGGCATCTCAACGTCTGAGATCAGTAAGCCTACACGCTCAGTGACGTCATTCTGACAGTCCATCTCCGCAATCTCTTTTAACCGGATCAGGGCTTCTTTACCATTTTTGGCCAGCTCAGTCTGAACGCCCAAAGGCTCTAATGCACGTTTAACCTGATTACGTGCTACCGCAGAATCATCGGCAATAAAGACGATACGCTCACCAAGGTCACGTTGCATCTCCCCATCAGCGACAATTTCCTGACTGACCTCAGTATTGATCGGGCAGATCTCGTTGAGGATCTTTTCTACATCCAGGATCTCTACCAGTTCATTTTCGATTTCAGTCACCGCTGTCAGATAGGAATAACGACCCGCGCCGGAAGGGGGTGGCATTATTTTTTCCCAGTTCATGTTCACTATTCGTTCAACTGCACCGACCAAAAAGCCCTGCACCGAACGGTTGTATTCAGCGATAATAATGAAGCAGTCTTTGATATTCTCAATAGGTGGTCCGCCGACAGCCAACGACATGTCTATCACGGAAATAGTTTGTCCCCTAATGTGTGCAACGCCTCGAATGAAAGCATTGGACTTGGGCATTGCCGTCAGGGGTGGGCACTGTAATACTTCTCTTACTTTGAATACATTGATCCCAAAGCGTTGACGCCCTCTGAGGCGAAATAGTAAAAGTTCAAGTCGGTTTTGACCCACCAACTGCGTTCGTTGGTTTACTGAGTCCAAAATACCTGCCATGTCATTCTCCTGCTATAAAACTGCTTATCGGAACAATGTTTGCTTGTACTCTACCATTCAAAGTCGCCCTTGAAGCGGTGAGGCAAATCACGCAAAATCTTTATACCTTGTTTCACCCCATAAGCATAGTCGAAACATCATGAGTTTGTTAAAAATTACATTATCCGCTTATTTCTTTCCCATAGTGGCATATTTTTTAGCCACGTCATTTGCTTATGGTCAAACCTATGAGTCAAAAGGCATTGAGAAATTAGCAATAGAATTTATCTCGGAGCAGCTCCCAACGCCAACCCAGGCAGAAGAGCAACAACAGGTGTCGGCACTGCCACTGGATACACGCATTCCTGAGCGCCAGTGCCTGCGCCCATTGCAAATTAGCAGCAAATCCAGTCCGCCATTTAACCGTCAGGTCACGGTCATGGTGCGCTGTGACGACCTTGAGTCCTGGGTTCAGTTTGTTCATGTAAAAATCGAAACACTATTACCCGTTATTGTAAGTACCCGAATGTTAGACAAAGGAGTGCTGTTAACTGCAGAGGATGTAACAATCGAGATGCGACCCAAGCACTTTGTCCGTGCTGCCAACATTGACGATATGACCTTGCTTGTTGGCAGTAAAACCAAACGCCGTATCCAGCAGGGCAAGCCGATCAGCATGTTTCAGATTTGCATGATTTGCAAAGGAGATAACGTGACAATCCTGGCCAGTGATGGCACACTGATGATTAAAACCACTGGTATTGCCTTGCAGGATGGGAACTTAGGAGAACAAATCCGGGTCAAAAATGCAAGATCAGGAAAAACGGTGCTTGCAAGGGTGAAAGATGTTGATTCAGTAGCAGTCAAAATCTGATTTTTTTGCTAAAGTATGCGTATAGCTTGCCGATATAAAGGCTGAAGCAATTTAACAAACGGGTCATCATCATGGTAAACAACATTAACGGTCAAAATCAGCCGAACAATGTTGCAACAAATGCAAAGCAACAACGTGCTGAATTACAAAGAAATGAAGCAAGTAATACCGCAGCTAAACCGCAAGCACAGGTAAAAGCGGCTGCCGACTCAGTGAGTCTGACGCCACAAGCACAACAACTCAAGGGGCTGCAAGAAAAAGCGCAGCAAGCACCTTCTTTCGACAGCAAAAAAGTCGATGAGCTGAAAAAAGCCATTGCCGAAGGCAAATATCAGGTTGATGGCGAAAAACTGGCTAAAAATATTGCCGCCTTTGAGTTCGATTTATTTGGATAGAATATAAGTGGACGACCAAACGGTACTGTGTGCCCATCAGCTAACAGCGCAAATCAATCTTCTGGAAGCTCTGACCCAGCTTCTGGATGATGAATTAGAGGCGCTCGCTTCTCGCAACGGAGACAACCTCAAGGAAATCGCGCGCACTAAGCTCACGACCTTAAATCAGCTTCAAAAATTGGACAAAGACCTCTCCAAATACCCGCAAAGCACGTTCAGCCATGACGAAATTGTCCCCTTAACCGACCAGGTTAAAGCGTTATTGTATCACTGTAAGAAACAAAATGACGTAAACGCACAGGCGGCGCATCAGGCACAACTTACAGTGCGTGAACTTAAAGACATTTTGATTGGTGCGCCAACTTCAATGACCTATGGTCAGGATGGCAGTGTGGTGTCTAACATGGGTGAGTTGGTTAAAAACCTCAAAGCCTGATCAGTTTGGTCGGGCTAAGCCTTTGTGGGAAACAAGTTTTTTGTAATCACTAGGATCACGCCAAACACTTCGGCCAGAGTCCCTGCCATATATAAGTTAAGCGTCCACTCCTCAAAGTGCAATTTATCCATACCAACCAGCACCAACACTAAATTCATAATGAATAACTGAACAACCAAAATCCCGATAAACCACCAGGCATATTTCTGCTTCAGGCCTCGATCTGACTCTGCATCTTTGACCTTCTGAACTTGCATGGGGTCCACATTGGTGAACTTGTTTTCTTTGAAGTTATGCTTAATTTGCGCAGCAAACGATGACTGCTCTGCCTTTTGCGCTTCCCTGCTTTGTGCCATTACAACAGCTCCAGCGCATTGAGCTTATATTTGAGTGCTTCAACGGACACACCAAAATGAATGGCCATCTCAAAATGAGCAACTTTCTTACGGTGCAACCGTTTCACTTCTTCATTGGGCATCAGCAAGTTTGCAGCAAACTGGTTGGCAAACACTTCTTCCTCGTCTTCGCCGGTTGACGCGCTCGGACCTCTGAGGTCGATATATTCGTATTCTTTATCTGTGTTGTCAGACTCGATGCGAGAAATATAATGACCCAGCTCATGGGCACAGCTAAACCGCTTACGATTTAAATGATCGTCCTGATGCAGCACAATAACAGGATCGACGCCGGCTTCTTTGATCAACGCCCCGGACACTTTATCCGGCAGCGCCATCTCAACAACTTCCAGCCCAAGTGACTTACAGATAGTAACAGGATCAACCGGAAACTGGCTGTCACACCATAAACGACTAAGCACTTTTTGAGCTTCATTTCTCGGATCCAGCACCGACAAACCTCCTATTGACCTGACCATTCACCTCAGCCGCGCTGAGGCAGTGTGTATATTTAAACAGTATAAATTGAAGGCACACTGAAAGCAAAGGACATAATTTGCCGGTTTTATTGACTAAGCTGCGCTCAGTAATACGTTACCCGTTCCACCTTGCGTGGCTTAACCTCACCAATATACAAATCGTAAACACGCTTCATATCCAGCTCCAGCTCAGTGGTGTAAATATCCCCAACCGCATAGCTCTTCATAACCTTAGCGCCACGAATAAGACCCTGCACCTGGCTGCGTAATCCATCATTTTGCGCCACAGCCCCCTGTACCGTCGTACTGGCACTTAATCTGTGACCATACACCTGCTCGGCCAACTCACGGTAAGCTTCCAGTTTTGATACCTTAATGGCCATCAGCATTTTTTCGCTCTCACTGCTGCCTGGCTGTGAACTTAAAGGGGCATAGCCGACTGCTTTGAGGACCGGGTAAGAGTCGGGCTTCACATAACTGTATTCCACATGTTTATCTATGATAGAGCTACATCCTGCCAGCCCCAGTACCGTTGCAACAGCACAGGACTTGACCAGGCTGACTACCCGTTGATGCCAAAGCGCTCTAAACTGATTCATAGGGGTAACTCCTCTGTGTGGCCCATTGGCCATATCATCAAGTAAGCAATCTGTATGCACAAACCTTGCCAACACCATTGGCACGGGACTTGCTGAGTTAGAACAGAGATTTGCAATCAGTTCGGTAATAAGTCATGAAATTGTCGCGTATTATGAGTGTGTTACTGGCCACCGCCAGTTTTGGGGCCAGTGCAGAGTGGTTTGAAGTCACAGGCTATGCCAATGCCCACACCGAAGACATGGCCGAAGCACGACAAGAAGCCGTACAGGATGCCATTACGCAAGCACTGATCTTCTCCGGAGCAACCGTATCCAGTGTCCAGACACTGGCTGACGGGGTGTTAACACAAGATCAGATCAAGATTAAAAGTCATGGCGAGATCCAGCAAATCAATCTGGTATCCGAACAAAAACAAGATGGTATCGTCAGTGTGACTTTGCACCTGGATATCTTCCCCAAGCTGGAACAGTGCACACAAGCCGCCGTTGCGAAACAAGTGACGATCACGCAAAGCCAGCTCATTCAGCCTCATCAGGCACGCCTGGGTCAAATTTTTGACATTGCCAAGGCCACCAGCGAACGACTTTATCATACCCTGGCACAACGCAAACTGACCGTGAAACCCATTCCTTATCTGGATCATGCGATCAACGCCCGCCCCTTTTTCACTCAACGCTTTGAATATGATGAACAACTGATCGACTCTTTGACCACGCTAAGCAATAGTCAATATGTGCTGATGAGCCAGATCACAGACGTCGCTGCCGGGGAACAAATGAATGACGATTACGCATTCTGGCAGGATGAGGAATACGTGCGCAGCTTTAAAATCGATTTTGTCGCATTCGATGCCCTTACCCGGGATAAAGTGTGGCAAAAACACTATGCCGTCAGTGGCGTCTGGCCTTACGAAAAGACCAAGATTGTTGACGTCTATAGCGACACCTTCTGGCGTACCAATTATGCTAAACAGATCCAGAGCGTTTTTAACAGCGTGGCCCAGGATCTGGACTCAGCCCTGTCCTGTCTGCCCAGCAGAGGCAAAATTTTACATCGTGAGCAGGGCAAGCTGGTCATCAATCTGGGCAGCAACCATGGTATTGAGATAGGCCAGTTGCTGACGATTTCTCATCGCCGGGATATGCAAAGCGCGACCAACCAGTTTTTTGCACAGAGTATCAAAACACTCAATCAGGTGCGTGTCACTCAAGTGAATGCACAAAATGCGATCGCCGAAAATATCTCAAAACGCCCGCTGAATAATATTCAGATCAATGATTTGGTGGAAGTCATGGTACAAAAACAGGAAGATTTTGCGCTGTAAACAGACGTATAGTTTCGTCAACTATAACGTGGCGGCCCCTGCAGGAATCGAACCTGCAACTATCCCTTAGGAGGGGACTGTTATATCCATTTAACTAAGAGGCCACAGCGCGGTGTCAAAATAGTAAGCCTTTTCAGCTTATTGGTCAACCGATTGATTCTTAATAAAAATTAAATACGCTTTTATGAGTAGTGAGGCTGGCAGTGACGCGGTACACGCCCTGCCGGGTTGAGATTATCTGGCCGCGGTTGCGCCTGAATCCAGCACAAAGTAAGGAATAGTCACCATGCAACTGGCAACCACGAGACGGCTTTCAAAGTCCAGCAAACGCGCATTGACCTCAACACCCCGATCACGATAGATCATCGTGCCAGAGAGCACATGACTGGGGTCTGGTTTACCCGGTAAAGCTCTGTTATCCCGTGAAAAAACGAAATCACCGCTGCGCGTGACCTGGATCTGTTGCTGCGACTTAAAATCCAGTGCCGCATAGCCGAGCTTCTGAAAAGCATGGATCAGGTTTTCTGACAGCTGATTACCCAACTGGTTGCTGCTTCGCAGCGTATCATCAAAGCTTACAAAGCTCGTCACCGCCACCGAATGTGGGTGTACGCCCAGCAAAGAGTCGGATAACTCCAGCGCTATCTGAGATGCATAGTTGGCGACCTGTTTACGATGCCGCTCACTCACAAACCCCGGATCAACCGGATGCTCAGCTTCAGGCGCCTGTTCTTCCAACGCCTCGTAAAGCACTTCTATTTCACGAAATTTTGCCACTTTAGGTGTCATGGCAGTGGTCGTTACTGTTGACGAGGCAGGTTGCTTGCCCATCATCTGACAGCCACTCAACATCACGACCGACAGCGTTAAGCCACTCAGAATGCGTGTTTTCATGATCACTCACCCGCTCTTTGTAACCGGATCCCGTCGTGGATCGCACCGTCTCTCAGCGCATTCACCACTGACTGAGGCAAAAACCCTTGTGCTGTACCAACCACCATTTTGCTTTGCATGCCCACTATCCGGGCGTTGACTAAGATCCCGCCCTGGTGATGCGACAGCGTGCCTGCCAGCACGTATTTAAACGGCAGCTCATCAGACAGCTCTAAAAAATCACGGCTGAAAATGAAATCACCATGTTTGGTGACTCGCATAAAATCCGTTGTTTTAAAGTCAATGACCGGCACACCAAAATTATGCAGCTCGTGTATGAAACTTTCAGCAATCTGATTACCCAGCAAAGTCGCATGATTAAAGTCTTCATCTAAAAAGACAAAGCTCGATACCGCAACAGGTGTTTGGTCATTAATGTATTTCACATTACTGATCATGTCTTGCATCAGCTTTTGTACGTAGTGCGTCACGTTTTTGGCCGCCATACGTTGTGATACTGTCATTTGCTGCACCCCTCTGGGGTGCGCCTGAAACTGCTCCGCAGCACTAAACTTGCCAGGTGCCATTGTGGTTTCCTGGTGTTTGGTCATGCCCAGCTGTGCACACCCAAACAAGGTAAGGGTAGGTAACACAAGCGCTATCACAGATTTTTTCATCTTTGTCTCCACTAATACTGGCCGCGATGTAACTTGCCGTCTCGCATTTGGGCTTTTTCATCCCCCCACAATACCGCTTTGGGCACAGAGATGGTCGCAGCGGATGCAGTGCGGCTATCAAGCATAGTGATCAATCGCGCATTGATCGTGTAATGGTCATGGCTTTCACTGATGGTGCCCGTTAGCGCGAGGTCAAATTTATGACGTTCTCGCAATAACGCTATATCACGGCTTAATAAGTTATCGGCACTGTCCGACAAAGTTAAAGTGCGTTGTAACCGAAACTCTACCACTTCCAGCCCCATTTGCGTTACATAGCTGATCAGACTTTCCTGAACCTGAGTGCTCAGGCCACTCCCCTGGTTGCTCGCGAGCGCATTACCCAGCTGGTCAGCAAGATAAAAACTCGTCACCGCGACCGTTGCGCCAGGCTTAAGCGGGCGACTGTGTTCCCCCAAAGCGGCAGCAAGTTGCCCCATATACTGGTGTAATGTCGGCAAGGGGGGCACTTGCTCCACCTTGTCTTGTTCCTGCGCTTTCATTATTCCAGCGCAGCCACTGAGCAGCACCGACAGGGCCAGTGCGACTATCACGGCAGGAAGTTGCATAATGATCACCTCTTTCTATTTGACGAGACAAATGCAAGAAGCGATCCATAATGCGGTTTACGGACATGCTATAACGTGATCGGGTTGTCTGTGTAGTGACTTAACAAACACTGTGGGTGAAATGGTCGGAGTTCAGCACACAGCGCCTGTCCTTGCGCCTTATTTTCAAACGCACCAAGTTTCAGCCGGAAATACCGCTGCCCACGGACCTCCACTTGCTCAACATTAACCGGATGCTGCCGCAACGGTGGATAGTCTTTTAGCAGACGCTGGTGAACGGTTTTTAACTGACTTTGTTTTCTGGTAGAAGCCAGTTGTACTGCAAACTCAGCCTTTTTTTCTGCCACGACTAACCGCTGTTCAGTGGAAGATTCCTTTACAGGTACCTGATCGGGCGCGGTAACTTCGGGTGCTTCTACAAGTGGCGTCGGCACAGTCAGGTGCTGCTCGACAATGCCCGGCGGCTTGTCCACTTGAGCGACCATCACCTCAGACTGTGGCTGACCTGGTGTCAGTGCCAGCTGCAACTGTGTGCTTAACAGGTCAAGGTCCTGTTCAATGGTCAGCAACTCATTAACCTGTGGCGCCACCTGCTGCCACTGCTCAATACTGTGCTTCATCTGTTGTACTTCTGCATTCAACTGCGTGAGTTGCTGCTCTAATTCGACCAGTCGCTGGTCATCCTGACTATTACTGGCACACCCACTGATCAAGCCCAGCAAAGGCCATACCAGGTAAGGTAATAACTTCATAACTCGTTCCCTTTAATGTTTTAATTCTGTGTGTTCAAGTTGACACGGCACGCCCGCTGTTTGCAATGCATTACAACGTTGTTGCAGTTGCGTTGTATCTGCATCATTTTGCGTGAATGCAATACCCAGCGTGTAAGTCTGTGCCTTGTCGTCAAAGAGATAAAACGGGGGATCAGTGATCAATTGACGATGTCGCTGACGCAGCAGCATAGCGTAGGTTTTTAATACCGACAGCGAGGTAAAGCGCCCGACAGAGAGCACCGTAATATCCTGAGTTGACTGGGGTGCCAGCTGCAAGTCAACTTCCACCAGCACATCTCCTTGCTGCGATAACGCCACTTCCACTTGCTCACTGTGTGTCAGTCCGCGCCTCGCGGCATTGGCAACCTGTGCCCGATAGCGACCAGGCTTAATGTCTGTGAATACATAATATCCGTCATATGCAGCCTGGGTGCGTGCAACCTGTACTCCTTGTTCATCCAGCAAAGTTACATCGGCGTAGGGCATGGGGGCGTTTTCTGTCTCGGTTTGTTGGTAAACGACCCCTTCTATTTCACTGGTATTGACCAAAGGCAGCTCCAAATATTCAACGAAACCTCGCCGTGGTGTTATCGCCATCCCTTCAATCGCAGGGATGACAAAAGGCATCTCAAGACTGTCAGTATCAATCACCATATCGGTTTTTTGATTCACCGGCATACCACTGAGTAACACCAGCCCCTGCTCATCGGTGGTGCCTTGCATATAATTTTGCAATGCCCGCACTCTGACTTCGGGTACCACTTCATCTGACTCATCAAACAGACCATTGGCATTATGATCCAGATAGACCTTGACCAGTACCGCGCCATTACTGGCTAATCGTCGCTGACTAAACAGCAGCTGTTCGCTTTGAGGGTGATAGCCAAAGCTAAACTGCCCGTTTATCCCCACTTCCCATTCATCGTAACTGTCGTAACTGAGCTGACTGTTCAAGCGAATTTTGTCGCCCAACCAGTTCAAGCCCAGTTCACCTTTTTGATAGTCAGTTTCAAGCGTCTCTCTGAAACTTAACTCAACGTTAAATTGCTCATTTAGACTGCGATAAAAACGCGTTTCATAGGCAATTAATTCACTGTGAGGGTGCAATTCATAATCAAAAATCAAACGACCAAATATACGCCCCAAACGAGTCTGAAATCTCACCTGACCCGACGTTGAGTGGTCGCCAGCAGCATTGTTAGATTGCCACTGCACCTGATTGCTGATATTCACACGACCTACAGAGAGACTTAATCGATTGGTCAGCAAAGTATATTCTGTATCCTCGTCAGTGCGATTCCATTGCACCTGGTTTTGATATGATAACTGCTTATTCAGAACATCAAACATGCCTGACATACGCATATACAACCCCCGGGTATCACGATAATCATCGTTCACGTGTGAGGTGTTGAGCAATCGACGCTGTGTCTGCCAGCCTGCAGTGATGGCCTGCCCTGCCCATTCAGTTCTGGCACTGACTCTGGCCCGATGCTGCGACTCGCTATCGTGGGATAAATCTAGATTAAGGAGCATTTTGTTCCACAAACTTAACGTACCACCGGTCGTAACGGTGCGTTCAATAAGCGCTTCATTCGACAGCGCCTGAGCGATCCCCCCATAGACTGACATAGTGTCAGACAATCCCAGGTCATAACGACCATGAACATGCCAGCCTGACTGCGTTGTTGGGGCAAGATCATTACTTAAGATTGAGCTACCACTGTCGGTAACCGACACATCGAAATAACCCTGACCAGTTTTCAGCCCGGTCCCCTCAACAAAATAGCTGCGCTGCTCACGCTCAACTTGCCCTTGTGGCCCATACTTAACCAGCTCAAACTGATTACTACCAAAATACAATGGGATACGGTCAAAATCATAACGGCCCGTTTGGACCTGGAGCTGCTGCGCAACCAGCAAGCCATTGTGATACAGTTCGACGTCCCAGCCTGCCTGCACCGAGCCTGTGATCTGAACACTCTGCTCCTGTATTTCAGCGTGCAGCGGCTTATCAGACACCCGCATCCCCACACCTTGTCCGGTGGACTGTCCGTCACCAATATGAGTTGCCTGAATATCACCAACCTCTAACTGTGTTGCCTGCATCTGGCCCAATAGCCGCCCCTGGGCATCCTCCCTTTTCGCTTTAAAGCGACCCTGATCCAGCGCATCACCTTCTGTGCCCGCAACAAAGTACTCTACATTCCAGAATGCAAGATCATGTGCGCCCAGCGCCGAATAGTAAAAAGCATCTTCATCATTGTCACGACGATAACCGAACTGCATATCCATTAAGGGAGAAGATAACATTTGATAAGGGTTAGGCTTCCAGGCGAGTTTCGACGCTGAGCTGGCGCTATGCTGAGCAATCTGGCGATTGGCACGTGCCTGACGTTCCAATGCAGGCAGCGGCAGAGGGGACTGTACCTGCAATCTTTGATCGGTATAGTTAAACTGGAGATCCAACCCAAACCAGTCTGCAATCAGCGCAGACTCGATGAAGACTTCACCCTGCGTGTGGGAGATATCCTGCTCCGAGAGCCGATATTCCTGCTCATTAACCTGCGCTCGTTTTTGCTTACTATCAAGTAAAAAAGTGCGCTCAGGACTAAGATACCAGCCGGTAAAATAATCAGGCTTATCGTCATCGTTAATGGCAAAGTCCAGCACGGCAAACAAACTGCGCAGTTCGACTTGCGCATCGCGCTTACTTTTAACCGCAAACACCTCACCCAGGTACACCCCGTCAGCATAAACAGATAAGAACAGGTCTTCACCTTCTGGGATCCCCGCCTGCTCAGGCTGATTATTCACTGTCAGACTGGCTTGTGACTGAGACAGCTTTGCCTGTATGCGTTGCAGCGTACCGAGGACCTCAGAGAAATCCTGTTGTGGGGTCCCATGTGCTGGCATAGTAAATACACATATCAAAGCGAGCACCACACATAATGCGACTCTAACCATTAACGAGCCTGTATTCAGGGCACAGCAATGGAGAAAATACGCTCGGCAAATGACTGTCCTTTATATTCACCACTGCCTGTATAAACCACTTTTAGCTGCCCGGAACGTACTCCCTGGAACATCTCTGGTGTCAGCAGTTTCAGCTGCAATTGTGCCTGACTGAGCTCCGGATAAATGCTGAAGCTGTTAACCAGTGCTGCCTCCTCCCAGTTCGCTCTGTTTTGGGCTCGCCAGAAAACGCGCACACCGCCAAAAGGACTGGCATCCCCTTTGCGCGACAAAGTCAGGTTAACCGTTTCCAATTTCCCCGTCTTGCCACGGCTCAGAGAGGCTTCATCAATGGACACCTGAGGTGAGGATGCAGACTGACGGTAGATCAGCGGGATGCTGTAGCTCATGATCATATTGAGCCTGATCCCCACCCCTTCCTGATCCTGATTTTTTTTCTCAGGTAATGCCTGAAAGAACAGGTGCGAGCGGTACTCTCCCGCTGCCATGTTTCTTTGACGGCGCAAAGCCAGCTTAACGACCTGACGTTCACCAGGCGCTAGACGAACTTGTTTTGGTGTCATTCTGAGTAAGCCACTCAAACGCATAGGGTTTTCCTGCTCAGACACATCTGTGTAGCCACCTTGTGGCAATGCCAGCTTTTCTTTAAAGCTCAGACGATAGGTTTTATATTCCTGACTGCTGTTAATCAGAAACACCTTGGCACTGCGTTGTCGCTCATCAAAGACAACCCGAGTCGGGGAAATCAATAAGTTCGCGTACACGTGTGTTGTACAAAACAGCAGGGCGAACAATACGATGTGGGTAATATACTTCATTGAATTTTGCCTATTTTACTGCTCATGAAGGCGAGTCCCGGTGTTTACCGGCTAATAGCTAAGTTAATAGCTTACTTCGATACTGACTGTCGTTGCATATTGACCATCTACATAGAGCGCTGCTGAAGCCTGGCTTTGTAACGTTCCGCCAATTAGCAGACGGGCGCGGCCATCCCGGTCGGTGAATACCCTGGCAGGATGATGTAGCTTAGTCACACTCAGCTTTCCCGCAGTGATTAGGTTACTATGCGCCAATTGGTCATTGAGCAAATCAGTCGATATATTCAGATAAACACCCGCAGGAAACGATTCCAGCAGGAGTTCAGCCGGGTGCCCTTTTTTGATCACATGAATGCTACCCGATGAGCTGGTGCCACCTCCAGGTGACACAACAACACTGCTTGCAACACTGGGGTCCGCCACAATAATAGTGCCGAAACTCAGATCCGCATTATGTATAATATTGGCCTGACTGCACCAGCTACAGAACAAGCCCAAAAACACAAACAGCGCCTTCATGGGAGACCAGCGGGCACCTTGCCCGCCTCTGCACACTAGTAGCTTAGCTCTACGTTAAAAGTGCCTTCATATTCGCCATCAAGGTAATTACCCTTATCTGCGCTCTCAGTGGTGAGTGTCGCGCCCACATTAAAGGCAATTTTACCATCAGCATCAGCCTGAACCGTTGTTGTTGCAGCAGCAGGGGTGGTGCCTGAGGTCACATAATAAGTAAAAGCGCTCAGCTTAAAACCCGGTGTGCCAGGTGGCAGGCTTTGTGGTAGCACATCCGTTTCTGTCGGGTCAGTAATGGTCAGTGATGCATAAGGTGCGACGCCATCAACAGTAAACTTGGCAGGAGAGCCTGGCTCAAGGATAGCAATTTCGGCTTTAGCCACATCCGTAGAAGCGGCTCGCGGTGCCGTATTTGGGTTAGCAGAAATAACCAGGGTGGCCGTTTCTACACCACCCGTGTCACCACTGGCTCGAATTGTACCAAAGCTCAGCGGCTCAGTATTTTCAAAAGTGAAGACATTTTTTACTGTTACTGACGCTTTAAACTCTGCAGGCTGTGCAGTAGTCAGTGCCGGCATTACAGCCAGGATTGAGAGTAGAGAGTACTTTTTCATTAACTTTTCCATCAGTTTATCCTTTTTATTAAATAGCCGTATCCGTAGTCGGCCAACAAATTCCATGTGCATCGCATCACCAATGCACACGTAAAACCACAACTTTATAGTTATTTTTAATCATTGTTAGAGTGCCCTTGGGTAGAAAGGTGCTCAAACTTGAATAAAAACACTACACAGACATCTAATATATCGTACCTGAATACTAAAACTTTAATTTAATTTCAATATTTTTAGCTAGTTAACCAATTTGCATGGTTGACCACTGGCCTTAATTAAGCGGCAAAATAAACGCCTTTCTTGCTCAGAACCAAACCCGGAAGCCTGCGTAATGAAGAACTGAGAGCCATTTTGTGAGGGTGATTGTGAATAAATTGAAACGGCATTAAACATCTCAGGATAATAACTTTGTATTAGTGACAGAGATGCTTTAATCCGTTGATTCTGTGCCTCTGCACGCGTATCTAACAGGTGACGACCAAATTGCACCACAAACTGATTTTGTCCCGGTGTAGCAAAGGTGTTAGTGACAGCAGTCGGCTCCGCCCGGTGGGTAGTAACGGGTTTTTCTGGCTGCATCAGCTTTTCTTCAATTGGCTCAACCCCACTGGAATCAGATAACAAAGTCAGCAGCTGAGACAGGTCCTGCTCCATCTTAGCGACTCGTTCAATATTGGCTTTGTGCTGATTGTAGGTTTTGATTAATTCAGCCCGGGCAAGCGCCTCGGCCTCTTCATCTGGTGATGGATTCGAGCTGCAAGCAGATAAGAGCACAGTGCCTGCAAGTAATATCGCATGCGTTATCGCAGGTGTTTTGGTGCGTTGATGGCACATGCTGGAATGGTTCAACATCGTTGTCGTGCTCCTTTTATAACAAGCGGCCTTCACTGGCCGCCAACTACATATTACGCCTTTTGCACCCTAAATCGCAACAGGTGCTTTAATGTTAGGGTCGGCATCATACCCCTCTATTGCAAAATCTTCGAAACGGTAATCATAAATAGACTCTGGCTTACGCAGGATATTGAGTGTCGGCAGGCCTTTCGGTTCGCGCTGTAACTGCTGCTCAATCTGCGCCATATGATTTGAGTAGGCATGCAAATCACCAAAGCTCACAATCACTTCTCCTGGTTCAAGGTCGCATTGTTGCGCCAGCATATGCACCAACAAAGACAAACTGGCGATGTTATACGGCAGCCCCAGAAAAATATCTGAGCTACGAATATACAGCTGCCCGGATAATTTACCATCTGCCACGTAGAACTGATAAAGCAGGTGGCAAGGCGGTAAAGCCATACGACCGGCCTGAACATTTTCTTGCGGACTCATCGACTCATCGGGCAGATACTCAACATTCCAGCCATGGAATAAGATGCGACGACTGTTCGGATTATTTTTGAGCGTATCAACCACATAGTCTATTTGATTAACTTCTCCGCCGTCTTTGGTCGGCCACGCCGTCCACTGCTTGCCATAAATTGGGCCAAGGTCGCCGTTTTCCAGTGCCCACTCATCCCAGATTTTCACCCCGTTTTCATTTAACCAGGTTTTATTGGTATCGCCTCTAAGAAACCAGATCAGCTCATTGGCAATGCTCTTGAAGTGCAGCTTTTTGGTGGTCAGCAACGGAAAACCATCCTGGAGGTTGTGACGAATTTGACGACCAAATACGGAGCGCGTACCAGTACCAGTGCGGTCCCCTTTCTGGGTGCCGTTTTCTAATACATCTCGCAACAACTCCAAATACACTTTCATGCTTTACTCCTCAAATTATCTCACTAATAACCCGACTCAGGGCTTATCTGGCACGAAAGTATACTACGTTCGCACGCTGGGGTAACTAATTCACGACGGGATTTATTGGCAGGCAATGTGGGCCCCTGAGATCTGGGGCCCACTGACATTTATGCGCGGGCAGTTGCGATGCGCTTGTGGCTCCAGAGCATCAGGCCCAGGCCACCGATCACCATAGGTAAAGACAAGATCTGTCCCTGAGAAATCATACCGGCATACAAACCGATATGGGCATCCGGTTCACGGAAATACTCAACGATGAAACGGAAAGTACCATATCCAAGCAGGAACAAACCTGCCACGCTGCCAGCCGGACGTGGCTGCTTTCTGTACCAGATCAGCATGATGAACAATACCAGTCCTTCCAGAAACGCCTCGTAAAGCTGTGATGGATGACGCGCAATCGAGCCTCCCGTTGGGAAAACGACGGCCCACGGAACATCTGTAGCACGGCCCCAAAGCTCACCATTGATAAAGTTACCAATACGTCCTGCCAGCAGGCCTACCGGTACCATGGGAACCACAAAGTCGCCAACCGCCAGCGGAGATTTATTGAATCGCCAGGCAAAAATAAAGATACCCGCTATCACGCCCAATGCACCACCGTGGAAGGACATGCCGCCCTGATCAATGCGCAGCAGATACATCGGATTTTCAAGGAAGAGGTTGAACTGATAAAACAAGACGTAGCCTATTCGTCCGCCCAGGATGACCCCCAACATGCCATAAAACAGCAGGTCACTGACTTCATCTTTGGTCCACCCCGAATTGGGCTTATCGGCTTCTTTATTCGCCCACCACATGGCAAACGCAAAACCGATTAAATACATCACGCCATACCAGCGCACACTTAGGGGTCCAATCGAAAATATAATTGGATCGATTTCTGGAAACTGCAAAGCCATCGCTTTCCCTCAATAAAATAACATTTTTCCCGCAATCACCACGAGCAGTAACGCGAACACTTTCTTAATCACTGGCACCGGCAGATAGTGCGTTGCTTTGGCGCCCATTGGCGCGACAAACCAGGATGTCAGCACAATACCAAATAATGCCGGTAAATACACAAAACCGGCAAAACCGTCTGCTAATTTCAATGCCTGTCCACCCGACACTATGTAGCCAACGGAGCCAAACAAGGCAATCACAATTCCACTGACCGCCGCGCAGCCTATCGCTTTGCGCATATCAACTGAAAAATAGCTCAGCAGCGGTACGATCAGTACACCTCCACCAATGCCTATCATCGCAGACAGAGCGCCCATCAGGGTGGTGATGGCGGTTAAAACCGGGCCTGACGGCAAATCGCGTGGCTTGTCGGGGGCCGACGATTGAGAACTGAAGACCATTTTAATGGCAATAAGCAACACAGAAATGACAAACGTCCACTTTACCCAGTGCACCGGGCTCAGGGAAACCATAAAGCCGCTGACTAAAGCCCCCAGAGCCACGCCCGTCATCACCCAGGGCGCAATCTCCCAGGGCACGTTACGATTTCGGTGATGCGCCAGCGCAGAGGAGGTTGACGTAAATAATATCGACGCCAAAGACGTGGCAATGGCCACAATAATCACATGTTCATCAGCCAGCACCTCGAAATACAATAAAATTGCCGACAGTACCGGAACAATGATCAAGCCGCCGCCAATGCCAAGTAGTCCTGCGAGAAAACCAACCACACAGCCAAGCAAGGCGCAGCTCAAAATGAGTAACACACTGATTGTCATAAAGACACTCTTATTATTATGGGCGCGTTATAGTAACGTATCTGAACAGACGCCTCCAGTCGTGGTTCAGGCTGTATCACTTTTGGTATAAAGTAACTCGCTTAGTCCATGCGCTATCAAAAATTCACGCAATAGCCGGTGAACCTGTTTGGCACTGGATGCTGTGAGGCACTGAGTAAGTAAGGCCTCCATATCTTTGACGGCAAGCCGACGCAGTGTCCATTTTATTTTGTTCAAAGACGAAATATTCATACTGAGGCGACGAAATCCCATCGCCACAAGTAAAATGGCGCCTTCAGGTTCACCACCCAGTTCACCACATAAACTGAAGGGCAGCTCCAGCTGCTGGCAATCATCGGCAATTTTTTTCAATACCCGCAACACACTGGGATGATACGGCTCAAACAGCTCTGCAACCTGTGCATTGGCCCTGTCTACCGCCAGCAGATATTGCGTTAAATCATTACTGCCAACTGAGCAAAAATCGACTTTTTCAGCCCATTCAGGTAATAAAAAGATACTCGATGGTACTTCAAGCATCACGCCAATATCGGGTTTATCTATGGTATAAAATTGGTCGGCCCACTCTTCCTGTAGTTCAAAGTAGGCTTGCTCCAGTAACCCCAAAGCTTCATCCACTTCCTCGGTATGACTGACCATAGGCAGCATAATACGTAAATTGCCCAGACCTGCATTGGCTTTAAGCATGGCCTTAAGTTGATCTAAGAACAGCTCAGGGTGATCCAGCGTAACCCGGATCCCGCGCCAGCCAAGAAAGGGGTTATCCTCACTGATGTTAAAGTAGTCCAGTACCTTGTCACCGCCAATGTCGAGCGTACGCATAATGACAGGTTCAGGATGATAACGTGCCAGCACATCGCGATACCAGCTCTCCTGCTCAGCCTGAGAAGGAAACTGTCCACGCTGCATAAACCAGGCTTCGGTACGATATAATCCTACACCATCACAATATTTGGCACTGAGGTGCTCGGTAGATAAGTCCAGGCCTGCGTTGAGCAACAGGCTGATCCGCTCACCGTCCAGGGTGACAGAAGATAAATGGTGCTCAGCTTCAAATTTGTCATGTAGCTGACCCTCTTTAAGCTTCAGTGCTGAGTATTCATTGCGCAACACGTCGGATGGCGAAATATAGACACGCCCGGCGTAAGCATCGAGGATCATATCTTTGCCATCGAACTGCAACAAAGGAATGTCTTCAATCCCCCAGATAGCGGGGATCCCCATTGCCCGGGTCAAAATAGAGGCATGCGAATTTGCCGAGCCATGTACACTGATGACCCCTTTAAGCTTGTTTTTAGGAACCTCGGCCAGCATCGCCGGTGTCAGTTCATTGGCAATTAAAATGGTGTTATCCGGATGACTCTTAACCATGCTCTCAGTGCTGACCAGATGATGCAAAACTCTGAGTCCCAGATCTCGAACATCAACCGCCCGCTCACGTATATAAGGATCGGACATAGCTTCAAACTGCGCCACCAGTTCGATAATCACATGCTTTAACGCAGATTTGGCATTCCACCCTTGCTCCAGCTGCTGTTCAACGCGCTGACCCAGGCTGCGCGCATCCAGCAGCTGCTGATACACTTCAAATACAGCCAGTGCTTCTTTCGGTAACGAATCACTGAGGGTGTTTTTCAGCACATGAAATTCTTGTCGGGTCGCGGCAACCGCCTGTTGGAATAGCTGCCGCTGCTGATGCATATGTTCACACTGCTGAGATTCAATACTGGCAAAGTCGAGCTTTGGAATGACCACAAATGCTTCACCAAGGGCAATACCTGGCGCGCTTGCCACCCCCTTGAGCACTGATGTTTTATGACTAGAGGCATCCTGCTTCAGGACAGATTGCAGTTCTACCTGTGCAAGTTGTGAGGCCAGCTGAGCAGACAGCGTAATTAAGAAGGACTCCTCATCATGGCTGAAGACGCGCTCTTCTCGTTGCTGCACCACAATCACGCCCAGCACTTTTCGTTGATGTACGACAGGCACTGACAAAAAGGCATTGTAGCCCTCTTCGTGCACCTCGTCGTGTAATTTGAATCTAGGGTGACTCTGGGCATGCGCGATATTGATGGGCTCTTCACGCTGGGCAACCAACCCAACCAGACCCTCTGTGAAGCCGACCCGAAACTGGCCAACGGCGTCCGGATTGAGGCCGTCACTGGCCATCAATACAAAGTTGTCCTGGCTATAATCGGCAAAGTAAACGGAACAACACTCAGTTTGCATTGCCTCCTTAACCATCATCACAAAGCGAGATAAGGCCATTTCGAGGTTATCCTGCTGTGAGACTACCTCCGCGATGGTTCGTAATGTTGCTAACACGCCTGACTCCTAAATTGGTAGAAATCGCTCTGTACTGCTCATTTACTCTTTCTGTTAAGCATAGCCAACACTGGTGACGATACGCTGTGCTATCTAACGGCGTCTCCAGTGGTGGTCTTTATGTGCATGTTCTTTACGATTAAAAGGCATCGCAAAGGGGGCAAACTCTTTCATCACCCTGCGGTATACATCGCGTTTAAACGACACAACCTGGCGCACGGGATACCAGTAACTGACCCAACGCCAATCATCAAATTCGGGGTGATGTGTGCGCATTAAGTCTACATCTTCATCTTTGCACTTGAGTTTCAGCAGAAACCATTTTTGCTTCTGGCCAATACACACTGGACTTGAGTCTTTACGGATCAGTCGCTTTGGCAATTTATAACGTAACCAATGTTTTGAGCTGGCAACGATTTCCACATCTTCCGGTCGTAGCCCAACCTCTTCATGCAGTTCGCGGTACATGGTCTGCTCGGGCGTTTCACCTTCATCCACACCCCCTTGCGGAAACTGCCATGAATGCTGGCCATAGCGTCGCGCCCAAAATACCTGCCCCTGATTGTTACAAATAACAATTCCTACATTGGCACGAAATCCTTCGGCATCAATCACCTTAAGTGCCTCGTATATTTGTTTGATATGATTTTGATTGTTCCACAACTCAGAGCACTGGGCAAATTTAATTCCTGCTTTTACGCAACTTACCCACAACTTGTGCATAAGTTTAACTATTCATGATGATTTTACAAACAAATCCACAATAACCTAGTCAAATTTGCATTTTCTCCACAGAATCTGTGGATAATTATGTTTATATACTTGTATTTATCCAATGTCTGGCTATTTTTGACTCTGAATGATGTTGAGTTAAATTTAAAAAGTTCATACAAATCATAAAATTAAGCCTAAAGAGTAAGAAAGTCACAGCTTAAAGAGTAACCCACAGACAAGGCGTTCAAAAAACGCACAAAGCTGTTTTCATCCACATTTTCTATTTATTTTTGTTACCATACGCAGTCAATCAGATAGTAACGAGCCAGACTGTGCAAAAGCCCACCCCACCCCAATCCATTGCAGAACTCATGACCCGTGTGGATGCCATCGCCGGGCAAACCCTGGGAGAACTGGCTGCGCAGTTTCATTTCAAAACCCCACAAGACCTGACCCGGGAAAAGGGCTGGCCAGGTCAGCTCATTGAATATGTATTGGGTGCCAGCGCAGGCTCTAAACCTGTGCCTGACTTTGAATTTATCGGTGTCGAGCTAAAAACCCTGCCCATTGGCTATCACGGCAAACCACTCGAAACCACCTATGTGTCAGTGGTTCCCCTCACCAATCTGACGGGGCTACGCTGGCAAGACAGTACGGTAAAGAAAAAGCTCAATCATGTATTGTGGCTGCCCATTTTAGCGGAGCGGGACATTGCCCCGGTTGACCGCACCATAGGGACCGGTTTTTTATGGCAACCAAATGCGATTCAGGAGCATCAGCTCCAGCGAGACTGGGAAGAACAAATTGAATTGATTGCACTGGGACGTGTGGATGAGATCAGTGGCAAACTCGGTGAAGTGATGCAAATAAGGCCAAAAGCCGCCAACAGTAAAGCGCTGACCGACGCCATTGGCCCACAGGGCAAACTCATAAAAACCCTGCCACGCGGGTTTTATCTAAAAATGCAGTTTACGCAGGCCATATTGGCTGGACAGTTTGTGGGATAACGATCCCGCCATGACTGCCCTTCACAAATGCAAAGCTAATATTGCAACCCTCTCGTATATTACACTTCATACTTTGCACTAGCGCTGTAATCTAAAATTATATAGCCCTTTTTTATCCAGAGATTGATAGTTGCCACTTGGACATTCTTGATCTACATCTGTATTTTTAAACCACATTGTGACTTCGTTTTGGGTAGTCAGCGCAACTAGCATAGCACTGTATAATGCCTGGCAATACTCACTTGCATTCCCATTGAGCGTACAAAGTCCTGAATTCTTAACAGTCATAGGCTTTGTATATTGATCACTCACACCAACAAAAGAAGCTATCAGACGATTAGCTGTGTTTAACTGCACATCAGTGACTTTAGCGCGACAAGTTGCTTTACCAGCTGTGGCATTTAAAGAAACAGCCAAGAACAATAACCCAAACATTTTTTTCATATCATTATTCCAGCATTTTCCATATAAAAAAGCATTCAACGTCCGCTCAGCGTTGCCTATTTGAAATTCAAAAGAGGTTATTATGGGTAGACAATTGGTACTTTAAAACCAAGCAGACAGAACCTAAAATAGGTATTCTAGGTGATTACCCCGATAAGGTAAATAATTTTTAATTTTATTATGGGTATTCAGCATGCATTCTATATTGTCCCAATAAAAAAGCCGCGCTTAAATAAGCGCGGCTTTTTCAGTCAATGAATATAAATTACTGACCTTTGATCTCGCTACGACCTTTGTAGATAGCCTTGTCGCCCAGCGCTTCTTCAATACGTAGCAACTGGTTGTACTTAGCAACACGGTCTGAGCGGCACAGAGAACCAGTCTTGATTTGACCTGCCGCGGTACCCACTGCTAAATCAGCAATGGTTGCGTCTTCTGTTTCGCCTGAACGGTGAGAGATAACCGCAGTGAAGCCTGCATCCTGTGCCATCTTGATTGCATCCAGTGTTTCAGACAGTGAACCAATTTGGTTAAACTTAATCAGGATAGAGTTACCGATCTGCTCATCGATACCACGCTTAAGGATCTTCGTGTTGGTTACGAACAAGTCGTCACCGACCAGCTGAACTTTATCACCGATCTTATCTGTCAGGATCTTCCAGCCAGCCCAGTCACTTTCGTCCAGACCGTCTTCAATAGAAACGATTGGGTAACGTGCTGCGAGATCAGCCAGGAAGCCTGCAAAGCCTTCAGAGTCGAATGCTTTGCCTTCGCCCTGTAGGTCATATTTGCCGTCTCTGTAGAACTCAGATGCAGCACAATCCAGCGCCAGCGTCACATCCTGGTTCATTTCATAACCGGCAGCGGCAACCGCTTCAACGATCACTTCCAGTGCTTCTTCATTTGATTTAAGATCAGGTGCAAAACCACCTTCATCACCTACTGCAGTATTCAGGCCACGTGACTTAAGTACTTTCTTCAGGCTATGGAAGATTTCTGCACCCATGCGCAGCGCTTCACGGAAGCTTTTCGCGCCAACCGGCTGAACCATGAACTCCTGAATATCAACGTTGTTGTCTGCGTGCTCACCGCCATTCAGAATGTTCATCATAGGTACGGGCATAGAATACTGACCCGCAGTACCGTTGATGTCTGCAATGTGTTCGTACAGTGCTACACCTTTTTCCTGTGCTGCTGCCTTAGCGGTTGCCAAAGACACTGCCAGAATCGCGTTTGCACCCAGCTTTTCTTTGTTTTCAGTGCCGTCCAGGTCCAGCATTAGCTGATCGATTGCACGTTGTTCCAGGGCATTGTGTCCGTTCAGGGCTGCTGCAATTTCATTGTTCACATAGTTTACCGCAGTCAGTACACCTTTACCCAGGTAACGAGCTTTATCTCCGTCACGTAATTCAAGTGCTTCGCGAGTTCCTGTTGATGCACCTGATGGTGCACATGCGCGGCCCCATGCGCCCGACTCTAAATGAACATCGGCTTCAACGGTAGGGTTACCACGTGAGTCCATAACTTCACGGCCAATCACTTTTACGATTTTTGACATCTTGATTCCTCTTTTCCCAAAGTGGTGAGTGTGTTGTGTGTCTGCTTTCGCATTGCTATATAACCGCGCTGTGTCTAATGATGGCCCATGAAAAGCGAAGCCTGGCAGTTATATAGCAATGCGCTGGTTTACTTAACGCATTCGGTAATTAAAAAAGCCGTGCACTAAGGCACGGCTTTCTATTATTAAGAATCAGCTTTTTGGTAGCTGAACGCAGCTGCAACGAAACCCTCAAATAACGGGTGGCCGTCGCGTGGCGTGGAAGTAAACTCAGGGTGGAACTGAGCGGCAATGAACCAAGGGTGATCTTTATTTTCGATGATCTCAACCAGTTTTTTGTCTTCCGAAAGGCCTGTGAACGCCAGACCAGCCTGCTCAAGGCGCTCAACATAATGGTTGTTCACTTCATAGCGATGGCGGTGACGCTCTGTGATCTCCGCATTGCCATAGACGTCGCGAACCTTTGAGCCTTCTTTCAGGTGACATAGCTGGGCGCCTAAGCGCATTGTGCCGCCCAAATCCGACTCTTCAGTACGGGTTTCAACCTTACCATCGGCATCCAGCCATTCAGTGATCAGGCCAACTACCGGATGAGGTGATTTAGCATCGAACTCAGTCGAGTTAGCACCTTCCAGACCCGCCACATTACGCGCGTATTCAATCAGTGCAACCTGCATCCCCAAACAAATGCCCAGGTAAGGCACTTTGTTTTCACGGGCGTATTTGGCCGCCAGTATCTTTCCTTCAACACCGCGGTTACCGAAACCACCGGGTACCAAAATCGCATCCAGATGTTCGAGTAGTTCAGTGCCTTTGCTCTCGATGTCTTGCGAATCGACATATTCGATATTAACAGTTACTCGATTCTTCAGGCCCGCATGTTTCAGCGCTTCATTGACTGATTTGTAGGCATCTGGCAGTTCAATGTATTTACCAACCATACCAATGGTGACTTCACCAGTCGGGTTAGACTCCTGATACAGTACTTGTTCCCACTCTGACAGATCCGCTTCAGGTACATCCAGATAGAAACGACGACATACCAGGTTATCCAATTCCTGAGATTTCAGCAGCGCAGGGATCTTGTAGATGCTATCTACGTCCTGCAAAGAGATAACGGCTTTTTCTTCTACGTTAGTGAACAGTGCAATCTTAGCGCGCTCGTTAGCTGGTAGCTTGCAGTTTGAACGACAAACCAGGATATCCGGCTGAATACCAATTGAGCGCAGTTCTTTAACAGAGTGCTGAGTTGGCTTGGTTTTCACCTCGCCTGCCGCGCCCAGGAAAGGCACCAAGGTCAGATGCATAAATAAAGCATGCTCGCGGCCCAGCTCAGTACCGAGCTGACGGATCGCTTCAAGGAAAGGTTGTGACTCGATGTCACCCACAGTACCACCAATTTCCACAATGGCGATATCGTGGCCTTCAGCCCCTTCAAGTACACGACGCTTGATGTCGTTGGTGATGTGTGGGATCACCTGTATAGTCGCGCCCAGGTATTCGCCCTTACGCTCGCGACGCAGTACATCTTCAAAAACACGACCTTGCGTGAAGTTGTTGCGGCTGGTCATTTTGGTGCGAATGAAACGCTCATAGTGACCTAAATCCAGGTCAGTTTCTGCGCCGTCTTCTGTCACAAAGACTTCACCATGTTGGATCGGGCTCATTGTGCCAGGGTCAACATTGATATAAGGATCCAGCTTAAGGATAGTGACGTTTAAACCACGTGCTTCTAATATTGCAGCTAATGAAGCAGCAGCAATACCTTTACCCAAGGAGGAAACAACTCCGCCCGTTACGAAGATAAATTTTGTACTCATGCGAACCCTAGAATATCAGGAAAAATGGAATTTAAATAAGAATCAAGACGGGGCAATAGTATAGCAAAAACGCTAGGGGCAATCCAGCGAAAAATCACCCCCTTTAATTATTCTCACCTGAACGCTGACGTCGCTTGACCTCTTCCCAGGCATCATCCATTTGCGCCAAACTGGCGTCAGATAAGGCGATCTGCTGTTCTGCCAGAATGCCTTCAATGGTGCTAAAACGACCAATAAATTTGTCACTCGCGCGACGCAGTAGCTGTTCCGGATCACGTTTTACATGACGCACAACATTCACGGTGGCAAACAACAAATCTCCCAGCTCCTCAGCACTGTGTTCAGAAAGAGGGTCCTGACTCAGTGCTTCATTCACCTCAGTGACCTCTTCAGCCACTTTATCCAGGGCCCCCTGATATGTGGGCCAGTCGAACCCCAAAGAAGCCGCGCGCTTTTGAATTTTCGCCGCCCGTGACAAGGCGGGCAGGTTCAGCGGCACATCGTCCCCAAAGCGTGCAGACTGAGCACCACGTTCAGTGTCTTTAATAGCCTGCCACTGCGCTTGTAATTCGACGTCACTCAATGACGCATCCGGAGTGTCAAAAACATGCGGGTGACGGCGTATCAGCTTTTCGTTCAGTCCCTTCACTATGTCTTCAAACTCAAACAAGCCGGCTTCTTTGCCTAACTGGGCATAAAATATCACCTGAAACAGTAAATCACCCAGCTCATCTTTAAGCCCGGAAAAGTCTTGCTTTTCTATGCTATCAGCCACTTCGTAGGCCTCTTCCAGCGTATGTGGCACTATGCTTTCGAAGGTCTGTTGTTGGTCCCAGGCGCAGCCCTTTTGTGGGTCGCGCAGGGTCGTCATAATATCCAGTAACTGCTGTAACGAGGCACTCATACTCAGTGTTGTCTCCTAGCTTCAAACACGCCCTCAATTTGCATCAACTTAGTGAGTAAGCGATTCATTGCTCCCAGATCGCCAACTTCCAGTTTCATCGTGAAAATCGCAACATCTTTGTCATCCAGGGTATTGACGTTCATATTCATCACATTGAGTTTTTCGTTAGCCAGTACCGAGCTGATGTCGCGGATCAGGCCATGTCGATCATTGGCCTCAATATGTAAGGTGACGGCATAACTGGAACGGACTTCGTCTGCCCAGCTAACGGCAATTTCCCGCTCGGGATGCTGCTCACAAATATGGGCAAAAGAGTCACAGTCGGCGCGATGCACCGCAATGCCCCGACCCTGAGTAATATAACCCACGATTTCATCACCGGGCACGGGTTGACAGCATTTGGCAACATGGCTCATCAAGTTACCAACGCCCTCCACCACAATGCCATTGCTATCGCCTTTGTGTTTCTTCGGCGCGCTCATTTTGAGCTTTGGCATCGGCTCGGGTTTGTCCTGCACGTAATTCAGGAATTGATTAATGCGAATATCACCGGCGCCAATGGCCACCATTAAATCGTCGAGCTCTTTAAAATTAAACCGTTCAATGGCTGAATCCAGATCTTTATAAGTCAAATCCAGCTTTTGCAGATGACCATCCAGGATCTCTTTACCAGCCTGGAGGTTTTTGTCTCTGTCTTGTTGCTTAAACCAGTGATGTATCTTACTGCGCGCTCTGGATGAGTGCACATACCCCAGAGACGGACTGAGCCAATCCCGGCTTGGTGAGGGGTTTTTCTGGGTCAGTATCTCAACCTGATCGCCTGTCGATAACTTATGGGTAAACGGCACGATTTTACCAAATACCTTGGCCCCAATGCAGCGATGCCCGACATTGGAATGAATATAGTAAGCAAAATCCAGTGGCGTAGCACCCAGTGGCAGATCAAAAATATCGCCTTTGGGAGTAAAGACATACACTCTGTCTTCCACAACCTGGTTTTTTAACTCCTCAGCCAGTTCACTGCCATCAACCACTTCTTCTTGCCATTGCAGCAGTTTTCTCAGCCAGCTGATCTTTTGCTCGTACCCCGAGCCACGACCCGGCAAAGCACCTTCTTTGTACATCCAGTGCGCTGCAACCCCCAGCTCTGCATCCTGATGCATGGCCTGGGTACGGATCTGGATCTCAACGGTTTTACCCTCAGGGCCGAAAACCACCGTGTGTATTGACTGATAACCATTCTGTTTAGGAGTGGCGACATAGTCATCAAACTCTTTGTGCAGATGTCGCCAATTGGTATGCACTATCCCCAGCGCACCATAGCAATCCTGAATTTCATTGACCACCACTCGCATGGCACGGATATCAAACAGCTGATCAAACTCATAATTCTTTTGCATCATTTTCTTGTAGATGCTGTAAATATGCTTAGGACGGCCGTACACTTCTGCCTCTATCCCAGCGTCTTTGAGCTTACTCTGAACCAACTCCACCATGCTAGCCATGTAGGCTTCGCGGTCAAGACGTTTGTCTGACAGCTGCTTGGCAATGTTTTTATAGGTTGTTGGATGCAAATAGCGAAACGAGAGATCTTCGAGCTCCCATTTTAGTTGCCCGATCCCCAACCGGTTTGCCAACGGCGCAAAGATATTAGCCGTGGCTTTTGCGGCCACCACACGTTCTTCTTCAGAAGCATTTTTTACGGCGCGCAGGTAGCAGATCTGCTCGGCCAGTTTGATCACCACAGCACGCACATCTTCCACCATGGCCAATAACATGCGACGAATTTTGTCGATTTGCAGGCTGCCCTTCCCCTGGTGTGCCAAAGTACTGATCGACGCCATTTGTTCAACGCCTTTAAGCAACAAGGCGACATTTTCACCCTGTGCCTGCTCAATGGCATCAAGTTCAACTTGCCCCGACAGAAAATAGGGGGTCAAAAATGCCCCGGCCAGCGACTCTGAATCAAAATTCAGCTCTGCCAGAATCTCAACCATTTCAATGGCTTTGGCCAGAGTAATAGTCGAATCATCCTGCGGACACAAGGCATAGACCTGATCCAGGCGGTCTCGTTTTTCCTGCGCTAAATTCAGTAACGCAAGCCGGGCATGAAAATCAGCCGGCAAACCGGATTGATGAGACTGGCGAGTCGCAACCATATGACTACCTCCTTTGGAACAACGCCATGGTTTCTATATGTCCTGTATGTGGGAACATATTCATTAAGCCTATTTTATCGACCACAAAGCCTGCTTCCAGCAGCAGTGCTGCATCTCTGGCCATAGTCACCGGATCGCAGGACACATACAAAACCTGTTTAAATTGCGTCAACGGCAACTGGCGTAACACTTCATAAGCCCCCGTGCGTGAGGGGTCTAGCACCAGCACGTCCAGCGCTTGATGAAACCAAGTTGCTTCTGTCAGTGGCTGAGTCAGGTCAAACTGATGAAAAGTGACTGTGTCGATATGGTTAGTGTGCGCATTTTGTCGTGCCATTGCAACCGACTCAGCAACGCCTTCGACGGCAACCACTTCGTTTGCTTGTTTTGCCAGCAGTAACGAGAAGTTACCGATTCCACAAAACAGATCCAACAGACGCTCCTGGCCGCTCAAAGCCAGCCAGTCCAGTGCCTGTTTTAGCATCAACTCGTTAATGTCCCGGTTAACCTGAATAAAGTTATTGAGTTTAAATTCAAACGTCACGCCGGCACTTTTATAAGCAGGCAGAACTTCATAACTCGGATCACTCTTGCCATCATCCCAGATAAGCTGCCAGTTATGCACCGCCAGATACTCAGCTACATGCTCTTTCGCCTTATCACTGACTGCGCGAGTATGACGAAACAGCACGAATGCGCCATTGTCGGCCGCACACAGCTGGATATGGCTGACGCTGCGCAGCTCCGGATGACTATTAAGTACCTGCCGTAACGCATCAAAGCCACCTGCAAAGGCATCGACCATCACCACACAGTGGTCAATTTCGATGATCTTCTTTGACCCTGCAGCCCGAAAGCCCAATTTAACCAGACCGCTTTGTTTGTCATAAATACAGGCAATGCGCGCTGCACGACGATAATGTCGCGTCAGACCTGTCAAAGGTGGCATCCAGGGCAATTCTGTTGCACCAGCAAATTTGTCAAACAAAGCACTCACTGCCTGCTGCTTGTGTACCAGCTGCGCGCTGGCATCCAGGTGTTGTAACGAGCAGCCACCACATTGTTGATAGTACTCACAAAATGGCGTAACCCGCTGCTCACTTGGCGCAAGGACTTTGACGGTACGCGCTTCGAAAACACGACTTTTGTGGGTATGAATGCGCGCTTTAACCCGCTCTGAGCTCAATGCGCCATCGACAAAGCCAACTTTACCCTGGTGTCTGCATACACCTCGCCCCTGGTGATCTAACGAGTCGATTTGTAGCTCAACTGTCTCGACTTGCTTACTACGTTGTTTAGAAGATTTTCCAGCACGAAATATTTGTGCCATATTGCCGCCCCTATAAGATTGCTAAACACCCGTTAACTCGATACTCTAGGACTCAGACTACTTACTGTTTTACATCCAATTTATGTCTAAATTGAGTTTGCGCGACAGCGTATTAGTGTTGACCCTGATCCCAACGGTGTTAATCGGCCTGGTACTTGGCGGCTATTTTACTATAAATCGTTACGTTGAGCTTGAACAAATCCTCAAGCAACAGGGCACCAGCCTGGCCAATACCCTGGCAATGACCGTAGAGCAACCGCTGGCCGACAAAGATAAAGCCAGACTGCATCGGGTGATCACCACTACGCACAATCAGCATGGCAACTTCGTCAATAGCATCGCGCTGTTCAATGAAGACAATCAATTGCTTTTGACCAGTAACTATCACAATGATTTTAATCAACTGCATTATCGTGGCAATGTGACTGAGTTACATGCGACCGAAATTGTCCAGTATCTCAACAGGTATATTATTTTTGCGCCGGTGAAGCTACAGCAACAGCCTGCCTCCGACTGGCAAAATGCCCACACCCGCACCACCGCCGTGCTGATGATAGAGCTCAGTAAAGATCAGGCCATCATTGGCCAGCAACAGGCCTTGCTGTTCAGTGGCGCCATCATTATGGTGGCCTTGTTGCTCAGTGCCTTTGTCTCGACCCGACTGAGCCGGATGTTTTCAACGCCTCTGTCCCATTTACTCCTGGCCACAGATAAGCTCCTTGAAGGCAAAACCAAAATCGGTGTGGAGCAGCCGATGCAGGGCGAGTTTGACTTGCTCCGCGAAGGGCTGATCACCATCAGTGAAAAAATGGTGCTCCAACGCGATGAGATGCAAAAGCACATAGATCAGGCGACCTGCGATTACCGGGAAACCCTGGAGCAGTATGAAACTCAAAACATTCAGCTGAACATTGCTAAAAAAGAAGCACAGGTTGCCAATCGGGTTAAATCAGACTTCCTGGCCAAAATGAGTCATGAATTAAGAACCCCGCTTAACGGCGTTATCGGCTTTACCCGCCAACTGTATAAAACCCCGCTCAACAAACATCAAAAAGACTATCTGGATACCATAGAGTTGTCTGCCAACAGCTTGTTGACCATCATCAGTGACATTCTGGATTTCTCTAAACTCGAAGCCGGCGCGATGGAGCTGGAAAGTATCCAATTCCAGCTCAGGGATGCAGTCAATGAGGTCATGACGCTGCTCGCACCCAGTGCCTACGAAAAGCAATTGGAACTGTCGATTGCCATTAATCGCCAGGTACCGGACAACCTGGTCGGCGACCCTACTCGCTTTAAGCAAGTGCTGATCAACCTGATCAGCAATGCCGTTAAATTTACCGAAAAAGGCTCAGTCAAAGTCGACATCAGCCACCGCCTCAAAGGAGATAGTCAGACATCGCTCCTGATCTCTGTCAGTGATACGGGTCTGGGCATTGCTCAGGAAAAACAGGACACGCTCTTTACCCCGTTTGCGCAAGCCGACTCCAGTATTACCCGTAAGTTCGGCGGCACGGGGCTTGGCTTAATCATCACCAAACACATTGTTGAAGCCATGAGTGGTCGCATCACGCTGAACTCTGCCCCGGGCAATGGCTCCTGCTTTACCTTTAATGCTATTTTTAATCTGCCAAGCCGCTTGTTCGACGACGACCTGCCGACTAAACCGCTAGAGAATAAACGCGTGTTGTATTTTGAACCGCAAGAGCACACCCGTAATGCCGTTCAGGCTCAGTTAGAAGACTGGGCAATGCAGGTCTCTTGCTGTAAAAATGAAGACACTTTCTTCGCCGCATTAGAGCAAGAGTTTAGGTATGACATCTGCCTGATCGGCAATATGGCAGCGGTAGACGATATGCAAACCGTAAAAGCCTATATTACCCAGGCCAGAGAGATGGCGGATTACCTGTACCTGATGGTGAATACCATCTCTCACAACATGCGCGAATCGTTAATTGGTAGTGGTGCAGACGCCTGTATCAGCAAGCCCATGCATCACCGTAAACTGTGCGATATGCTCGCAGCACCCTATCGCTTAGATCACCCCAGTGTGTCGATTGACGATACAGACTTGGCGCACTTACCGCTCAAAGTCATGATAGCCGATGACAATGATGCCAATTTAAAACTACTTTATACTTTGCTGGAAGAACAAGTAGACACCATAGACACCGCCCACAACGGCGCGCAGGCCGTGAGCTTATGTAAATCACAAAAGTATGACCTGATCTTTATGGATATTCAGATGCCGATTATGGATGGCATCACCGCATGCAGAACAATCAAAGAATCATCACTGAATGACGATACCCCGATCATTGCAGTAACGGCCCATGCGTTGACCGGTGAGAAAGAGCAATTGATCAAAGACGGCTTTAACGGCTATATGACAAAGCCCATAGACGAAGATATGTTACGTCAGATCATTTGTGATCACAGCCCTTCTCTGCCACCGGAAAAACAAAAAACGCAACAACCTCAGGTTGCCAGCATTGCCCCATTTGAAAGCCATTTGCTGGACTGGGAGCTGGCGTTGCAACGTGCGGGCAATAAACCTGAACTGGCGTTGGAGATGCTGGATATGCTGTTGCAGAGTGTCCCCGAAACCTTAGAGCAGCTGAATGGCTCCGCACAACAGGAAGACACCCAGACTTTGCTGACCGTGATCCACAAGTTTCATGGCGCCTGCTGTTATACCGGCGTTCCCACGCTCAAGAACCTGGCCGAAACGCTGGAAACGGCATTAAAACAATCACGCGATTTTGATTACATTGAACCGGAATTGTTGGAGCTGATTGACGAACTGGAACATTTAGAGCGAGATTCACAAACAGTATCGGGACCGACACTCACGCATTAGCACATGTAAAGAAGTTGTCCGCTTTGCTTCGACAACCTTACAGGCATTAAAAAAGGCGCTGACGCGCCTTTTCTTTTTTACCTGACACCTTATAGGGCAGCAAAAATCTCATCGGTTTTCGCCGCACAGATGAAGTCATTTTTGTGCAGACCTTTGATAGAGTGGCTCCACCAAGTTACTGTCACTTTGCCCCACTCGGTCAGCAGACCAGGGTGATGACCTTCATCTTCTGCCATATCACCCACTTTGTTAGTGAATGCAATGGCTTGCTTGAAGTTCTTGAACTTATAAACACGTTCAAGCTGCATAATGCCATCACGTACTTCTGGCACCCAATCCGGGATCAGCTTGATCAGTTCAGCTAATTCGGCATCTGACACTTTAGGCGCATCCGCACGACACGCTTCACATTTTTGTGCACTTAAATCAGACATCAATAAATCCTTAACTTGCTAGTTTGTTTTTAGGTGGGAACTTAGGCTCAAACAGGCCCAGCTCTTTGGCCTTGCGTACAAGCGCCATAATATCCATTTGTGAGATCTCAAACAAATCATCAATGGCGTTAATGGTGTAGTACAAAGGCTGCATAATATCAATTCGATAAGGCGTACGCAGTACATCAAGTACTTCTAACGGGTTAATCTCTGGCTCACCACTGTAAACATACTGAGTCTCACCCGGGCTCGACAAAATCCCACCGCCATAAATGCGCAGACCATCTTCAGTTTGCATCAGGCCGAACTCAACGGTGAACCAGTAAAGACGAGCCAGATAGACACGATCTTTTTTCTCGGCAGCGTAACCTAACTGGCCGTATTTATGTGTGAACTCAGCAAAAGCTGGATTGGTCAGCATGGCACAGTGGCCGAAGATTTCGTGGAAAATATCCGGTTCCTGCAAATAATCAAACTCCTCGCGGCTACGGATAAAAGTTGCAACCGGAAATTGTTTATTGGCAAGAAGACGGAAAAATTCATCAAAGTCGATCAACGCGGGGACTGGCGCAACCTGCCAGCCTGTTTCACGCTCCAGTGCCTCATTCAATTCGTGCAACTGCGGAATACGATCGTGAGGTAAATTGATTTTTTGCAGGCCTTCGAGATACTCATCACACGCTTTGCCTTTAATGCACTCAAGCTGTCTGGCAACCAGCTCAGACCAGATCTGGTTTTCTTCTTCTGTCCATTCGATCAGGCCCTGCTCGTTGGGCTGCTTAGACGTGTATTTACTCGATTTAGCCATAGTAACCTTCTTGGTAATGCGTCGTGTATGAACAAAAACAACGCGTCAAAGTGTTATCCGGATACTATGTAAAAGTGAGGAAAAGTTTAATAGCCAGGCCCGAAATCGGCCTGGCCAGAAAGGTCATTTTTGTACACTATAAATTACACAAACAGACACAAAAACATACACCCTATATTTTATAGGGCATGCAGAGGTGATACTCGTAAATAATTATATACACAAAAACGCATTTTCTAGGTCATCGATGATATCTTCCACCGCTTCCAGTCCCACAGAAATGCGGATCAGGCCATCTGAAATCCCAGCTGCCTGACGCTCTTCTGGTGTGTAGGGAGAGTGCGTCATCGATGCCGGGTGCTGGATCAGCGTTTCTGGATCGCCCAGACTCACGGCCAGTGTGCAAAGCTCAGTGGCATTAATAAACTTCTCACCCTCACTGACTCCGCCTTTGATCTCAAATGCAATGACACCACCTGCCCCTTTCATTTGCTCACCAAGGAATCGATAACCTGGATGAGACGGCAAACCCGGGTAGTAAACGGTGTCCACCTTCGGATGGCCATCAAGGAACTCAGCCACTTTCTGTGCATTTTCGCAGTGACGTGCAACGCGCACATGCAAGGTTTTAAGGCCACGATTGATGAGCCAGGCATCGTGTGGACTGATGGTCGCGCCGATGTCTTTCAATACGGTCAGTTTGATAAGTTCGATATGCTCTGCACTACCACACACAATGCCTGCTACTACGTCGCCATGTCCGTTGAGATACTTGGTGGCACTGTGGATCACAATGTCGATGCCAAAGTGCTTGGGTTTTTGCAGTAATGGCGTCATAAAGGTGTTGTCTACCACACTGATCAGCTTATGCTGCTGAGCAAACTGCCCCAACATTGCCAAATCCAATACCGTCATATTTGGATTGATGGGCGTTTCGGCAAACAACATCTTACTGTTTGGCTGTACCGCGTCGGCCAATGCCTGCGGATCCGTCATATCAACAAAGGTCACCTCGATACCGAATTTGGGCAACATATGCGCAAATAAAGCAAAGCTACATCCATACAGGGCTTTGGATGCAATCAGGTGATCGCCTTGTTGTAAAAAGCTCAACACGGAAGCGGATACGGCGCCCATGCCAGTTGCGGTGGCCGCTGCATCTTCCATTTCTTCTAGCTGTGCGAGCTTCTCTTCCAGCTCTCGGGTGGTAGGGTTACCAAGGCGGGTATAGATATAACCAACCTCTTCACCAGCAAAACGCGCAGCCCCCTGTGCCGCATCTTTAAACTTGAACGTTGAACTCTGATACAAAGGCGCCGTCAGTGCACCATGTGGATCATCAAAGTGGTGTGGACCATGAATACAATTGGTCTGATCGTGTAACTTCTTCATTGCTTGCCTATTTTTGTTATTCGGATGAATACTAATTAGATATTCCATGGCACAAAAATGTACAAGCGTGCCGGACGCGCAGATGGCTAACCCGAGCCTGTTAAATTCACTCGGGTGTACACATAAGTTGTCATGAAAAATAGGGGAAGCCAGGGTTTCCTTTCATATTAAACCCTGAAGAAAAAGTATGTACTTACACACTATTTTTTGTTTGTCTCCTCCGACTTGTCAGAGGACTGACGAATTAACAGGCTTGCGAGTTGTCGTGCCGTTTGTGACAAGTATCCAGCTGCCGGCGCCTTAGCAGGAATAGGCCGACATAAATCCATGGCTTTATAACCCAGTCGGGCGGTGAACACGCCAGCGCTGAGTCCCTGTGCTGACCGCGCAGACAATTTACCCAACAGCTCCGCGCCCAGGCTGGTGGCTGCCAGATCGCTCAGCAACTCACTGGCACCGACAAAAACGATCTGCTTGAGCAGCAAACGGTAAAGTTCGATGCGACTGCGATACCCCAGTTTAATGCCGTACAACTGGCTGAGCCGCTCAATCAGTGTAACACCCCGCCATAACACGGCCAGCATATCGGTAATGGCCATTGGACTAATCGCCACCATCAGTGCGGACGTACTGGCAAACTGAGCTATCAAAGTTCGGGCCTGCTCGTCCAGGTCTTTTAATAAAGTCGCGTCATATAAGGCCAGTACTTCCTGATCGGTAAAATGAGGCTGGACCGTCGCCATAAACTGGCTAACCTGATGTGGGTCATGCTGCTTTAACAACGGCTTCAACCAGGCCTGCGCTTCACCTATTTGGTTACTGCTCATTAATCTTTGTGCCCCGATGCGTTGCTGTTGCAACTTTTTCAGCCTGCCAAGCGCGCGTACTTCCGACCAGCAAAACTTGCCCAGTACAGCCAGGGCACTCACAATGACCACCCCGTACAACCCGGCCAGCAGCCAGCTACGGCTGAACGCCTCAATCAATGTCAGGCCCATTTCTACCGGAATGAGAACAGCCAGTCCCAGCAGTAATAATTTGCGCCAGGTCAGCCCGGTGCTGACCGGCTGTGTAACGGCTTCCACATCGAGCGACTGCAACTGAGTATCCAGCGCCGCTTCCGGGACGTGTGATGTCCCGACCTCGATGTGCTCCGCACTTTCGTCTATTCGCCGGGCTTGTTGCGTATCGTCGGGTTCTATTGCTGGCTGGGCAGCCTGTGGGGCTGCTTCAACCCGAACTCGCCGTCCTCTGGGTGACTGGGCAGGCTCACTCATAGAAGTTTATCTCCCAATAAAAACTGTAATACATGGTCCAGACGAATATGTTCAATTTGCCCCTGATAAGCCGGGTAAGGCTCAAAAGACAAAAACTCATAGCCCTGTTTTGGCCACTGCTGCTCAGTTGGCAGATGTTCAGGTGGAATAGGCGGTAAATAACTAATATAGCTAGATTCACCAACCGGCTTACCGTAAATACAAGACAGGGGTTTCCCCTGCTCAGTGAGCTGTTTTGGCTGGGTGCTCTTCACTGAAGAAATCGCCATGGTATCAATATCGACACCTGAGAATTTCAGTTCGTTCTCGCTGGGGATCAGTAAAGCGTGTAATAATCGGGTCAGCTTATCCTGATCTGCCAGCGCAACATTGTCACATTTATTAGCAGCAAACAGCACCTTGTCTATGCTGGGACGAAACAAACGCCCCAATAAACCACTTTTACCATGACGAAACATCGCCAGTGTATCGCTTAATGCAGCCTGAGTTTCAGTTAATGTGGTATGTCCATCGTTAAGCGCACTGAGCAAATCCACCAGCACCAGCTGGCGGTCGAAGCGGCAAAAATGCTCTCGGTAAAATGGGGTGATAACCTGCTTTTTATAGGCTTCAAAGCGCTGCTCAAGGTGGTGATACTGGCTCTGCTCAGATGCATTTTGTGGGGCTGGCAATGGGAAAAATTGCAAAATCGGTGCGCCGTCGAGCTCACCAGGGATCAACATGCGGCCGGGCTGTAGCTGCGCCAGTTGAGTATGTGCCTTGAGCTGCTGTAGCACATCCGCATAGAGACCGGCTATCGTTGTGAGTTCGCTTTCATTCACCGCTGCACATGAATCAAATTGTTCCAATTGCTGTAAAAAAGGCGCACTGACCTGCGCATAGTCGGTTTTTTTCAAGCGATTGAGTTGTTGCTCACTCCAGGATGCAAAGTCCTGATTCAACATCGGCAAGTCCATCAGCCATTCACCCGGATAATCAATCAACTCCAGGTAAACAGTGTGGGTTTCACTGAAGTGCTGTCTGACCCCCTGCGCCGAGCGAAACTTCAACGCCAGCGTCAGGGTATTAATCCGCTGTGTGGAAGGTGGCCAGCTGGGCGGATCTGCCAGTAAATACTGCACCGCATGTTGGTACTCAAAACGGGGAATGTCCAGTGCACTTTGTGGTACCTGCTTGCAAGCAACCAGTCGCTGCTCTCGCACAACTTCAAAAAAAGGCAGGTTCTGTGCTGTCGCCTGAGTGGTTAATTGTTTCACTAAAGCCGTAATAAAGGCCGTTTTTCCACTACCGCTGAATCCGGTCACAGCCAGTTTGACATGTCTGTCCAGGCTTCGGGTGAGGGTTTTATGGGTGGTTTGCTGTAGTTTTTGCAGCGCCCTGGCAGTCAGGCCCGATACACTCATAAAGGCACATTTTCCTTATTTTTGGCAAAGATGGCAGGGCTGCCAATGCCAGGCAGCACCCCTTCACACTCTGATCAGAGTTTGTTGATCTCGCGTTTTACCGTGTACTCACTGGAGGTGACATATGTTTCCATGTGCTGGATACGGCCATCCAGGCGTGTTAAACGTTCTTTCAGGTCAAACAGGGCCTGACGCGGCGGCTCACCTTTTTGCCAGACTTTAAACTTGACCGAAACAGGATCTTCATCTTTGCTCGAGTAGTTGCTGTCTGTGCCCGGCGTCGGTGGTGTTTCTGCTTTTTTGTCCAGAATAAACCAGCAAGCGATATAGACTACGATAAACAGTGGGCCACCTGATAACAACACAGCGGTTACAAACAGGATCCGAACCAGCCAAAGTTCCATATCAAAGTAATCACTGAGTCCGGCACATACGCCCGCTAACTTGCCCCTTTTCGGGTCGCGATATAACTCTCGTTTACGTTTACTCATACTTTGCGTCTCCATTCTGGTGACTCTTGATCAAGCAGGGCCTCCAACGTTTCAACGCGCTGCGCCATTTTTTCTGCTTTGTGTGCCAACTCTACCAGCTGGCGATGCTCATGCTCACTCAGCCCCTGACTCACCTGCTTTTTGCTGCGATAGTGCAGGATCAACCATAGCGGCGCCACAACAATCATAAAAATGATGATCGGGGCGACTAAAATCTCTGCATCAAACATATTCCTCTCCTGTCTAACCTGGGCACGTTATTTTTTTCATTATTGCACCTACCTTAACAGCAGGTGCAATCAAATTCACTTATCGGCTAACTTTTTCTTCAGCGCCTCGAGTTCATCGTCTACTTTTTCATTTTTTTGCAGATCGGCAATCTCATCAGCCAGCGATTTCTTGCCTAAATCGTATGATTCGACCTGAGACTCCAGTCCGTCGATTTTGCTCTCGTAACGTTCGAAACGATTCAGTGCATCCTCGACTTTGCTGCTATCCAGCGCCTTTTTCACATCCAAACGTGATTCGGCGGAGCGCTGACGCAGGACAATGGCTTTTTGACGCGCTTTTGCATCCGCCAGCTTTTCCTGCAAGGTCGTTACTTCCTGTTGCAGCTTCTCAATGTGTGACTCAACGTGTGATAACTCCTGTGTCACACTGTCTGCTGCATCAGTGGCTTTTTGCTTTTCTAACAGCGCCGCACGTGCCAGATCCTCACGGTCTTTAGTCAGTGCCAATTCTGCCTTTTGCTGCCAGTCATCAGCCTGCGTACGCAGCTGCTCAACACGACGTTCCAGCTCTTTTTTCTCTGCCAGTGTCTTTGCCGACGTCGAACGTACTTCAACCAAGGTGTCTTCCATTTCCTGAATGATCAACCGGACCATTTTTTCTGGATCTTCCGCTTTATCCAGAATCGCATTGATATTAGAATTAACAATATCAGCAAAACGTGAAAAGATTCCCATAATCTATTACCTCTTTGGTTAGTAATTTAGTTTGCTGGTTAGATGTATCAATTAGCTTGCCAAATTTTCAATAAAATTACTTTATTAAAATCAACAAGTTATAATTATAGAAAAATACTTTCGCTTCATCGTTTTTTAAAATACACTAGATGTTAGTCAAAAATACTAAGAGTTAGGCAATATGAGCCAGTTTCGCCAACAGGATAATTTACTCGGCCAGTCGGATAGCTTTCTAGCGGTATTGGATCAGGTGTCGCAACTGGCACCTCTGGAAAAGCCAGTGCTGATCATCGGAGAACGTGGTACCGGTAAAGAGCTGATCGCAGCCCGTTTGCACTACTTGTCGGAGCGGTGGGACCAGAACTATGTCAAACTCAACTGTGCCGCACTGAATGAAAACTTGCTGGAAAGTGAGCTGTTTGGTCATGAAAGCGGTGCATTTACCGGGGCGAGTAAACGCCACGAAGGTCGCTTTGAGCGCGCCAACAGCGGTACGCTATTCCTCGATGAACTTGCTAATACATCTGCCATGGTGCAAGAAAAACTGCTGCGGGTGATTGAATATGGCGAGTTCGAACGCGTGGGCGGTAAACAAACGGTCAAAGTAGACACCCGCCTTGTTTGCGCGACCAACGAAGACCTGCCAACCCTTGCCGATAATGGTGAATTTCGTCACGATTTGCTGGATCGGCTAGCGTTTGACGTCATCACCTTACCACCGCTGCGCGAACGTAAAGAAGACATCCTGCTGCTGGCCGAACATTTCGCCATTAATATGGCCCGTGATCTGGGCTGGTCGTTATTCAGTGGCTTTACCCGCAGTGCCACAGAATTACTGCTCGATTACCCCTGGCCGGGCAATATTCGTGAACTTAAGAATGTGGTAGAGCGAAGTTTATATCGCCATGGCAGCGAACAGCTGGCCGTTCACCAGATTGTATTTGACCCGTTCGCCAGCCCTTATCGACCCACACAGAGAATTAAAAAGGCCGCCGATACACCAGCTCCGGCAGCGGTTGCCCCAGTCGTCGTGCCTGAAGCAACGCAAACCAAACCCGCACCGGCCGCTTTTCCTTGCGATTTAAAAACGCTGTCTAATGAATTTGAAATCGACCTGCTGCGTAGTGCTTTAGAGCACAGCCAGTTTAACCAGAAAAAAACCGCTCAGAACCTCGGGCTAACCTATCACCAATTACGAGGCTACCTGAAAAAATACAACCTACTGGACTCGCAACAAGAGGCTTAGCCGTGGCTAACAGAGCAACTGATAAAACATCAACCCGGGTGCCTCACTCAGCGCATCCGGGCTTACGCTGGCTGCTGTCTATCGGCGCTTTGCTCAGCGTCCTGCTAAGTGGCTGTGGTGACAGAACCGCACAAGCCCAGCGTAAAATCCAGGGTATCGTCTATTGCGCCGAAGCCAACCCGGTCTCGTTTAACCCACAGGTGACGACCACAGGCTCAACCATAGATATCATAGCCAACCAGCTCTACAACACCTTGATCAGTATAGATCCCCTCACCGCTGAATTTCGTCCGGAGCTGGCAACGGCGTGGGAGATCAGTGAAGATGGTAAACAAATCACCTTTACACTGCGTCAAGACGTTACTTTCCACAGCACAGACTACTTCACGCCCACACGTACCATGAATGCGGATGATGTGGTGTTTTCGTTCAATCGCCTGTTCGACGTCTACAATCCTTTTCACTTTGTCGGTGATGCCAATTACCCGTATTTTCAAAGTGTCGGCATGGACCAGTTGATCCGCCGGATAGTTAAAGTAGACGATTACACGGTGCGATTTGAGCTATTTAGCAGTGAAAGTAGTTTTTTATCTAATATTGCCACCGACTTTGCTGTGATCTTGTCACAGGAATACGCCATGCAACTGGTAGAGCAGGAAAATAAACAGGATTTCGATATGCTGCCAGTAGGCACAGGCCCGTATAAATACAAAGGCTTCCTGCGTGATAACCTGATCCGTTATCACAAGCACCCGGGTTACTGGAAACACGACCTGGCCATGGATCAGCTGGTCTATGACATCACCACCAATAACACCAGCCGTATTGCCAAAATGCTGACCAAAGAATGCGACATAACCGCTCACCCGAGCGCCACGCAGCTGGAAACCCTGGCGGCACGCAGCGATATTCGGGTCGATAAGGCCGTCAATTTAAATGTCGGCTACTGGGCGTTTAACACTGAAAAACCGCCGTTTGATAATGTCCTGGTACGTAAAGCTCTGGCACACAGTATCGACTTTCAAAAAATCATGAAAGCGGTGTTTTACGGTAACGGGATCCAGGCCCGTTCAATTTTGCCGCCTTCTTCGTGGGCGTTTCAGACTCAGGCTATGCCCAGCTATGACCCCGAGCGCGCTCGGGAATTTTTGATACAAGCCGGTTTCCCTGACGGCTTTGAAATGGACCTATGGGCCATGCCAGTATCCCGTATTTATAATCCCAATGCCCGTAAAATGGCCGAGTTGATCCAAAGCGATCTACGCGAAATTGGCATCCGGGCCACCATAGTTGAGTACGAATGGAATACCTTCCTGGAGCGAGTGGGTAAACATGAACATGACAGCGTACTGCTTGGCTGGGCTGCGGATACACCCGATCCGGACAATTTTTTCAGCCCTTTATTAAGCTGCACGGCCACATTTAGCGGTAAAAACCCCGCCAACTGGTGTAATCCTGAGTTTGATTTATTACTGACTCAGGCACTCGACACCACAGATCTGCAACAGCGTAAACAGTTTTATCAGCAAGCCCAGCAAATGCTGATTACTGAACTACCAGTGGTGCCAATCGCCCATGGCATGCGCTTTCAGGCCAGTAATACCAGCGTCATGGGCATAGAGTTGCGTCCCTTTGGCGGGATCTCTTTGGCGAACGCGAGGAAAAACTAATTATGTTTGCTGACTTTCTGTTTCGCCGCCTCAGCCTGCTGTTATTTATGTTGTTTGCGCTCACAGCATTTACCTTTTCACTGAATTACTTATTTCCGCGGGATCTGCTTACCAACTTCAGTGGTGAACTGAACGCCAATTACAGCCAGACACAAATTCTGGAACAAAAGTACCATATCGATGACAACCTGCTGATCCAGTATCAGGCCTTCCTGGTACGCCTATTTCAGGGCGACTGGGGACTGTCACTGTCTTCCGGTCAGGCCGTATTCGGCCATGTGAAACAGCTGTTTCCAGCGACCATTGAGCTGTGTGTTTATGCGCTCATAGTGGCGCTGTGCCTGGGTATCCCAGCCGGTGTGATTTGCAGTGCCTATCATAATAAGTGGCCAGACAAAGTGATCAGCTCGCTAACCTTATTGGGCTTTTCTATTCCGGTATTCTGGCTGGCGCTGTTATTGATCATGATTTTTTGCCTCAGCTTTGGCTGGTTTCCCATGTCTGGCCGCATTGGCCTGCTATATGAGATCCCACCCGTCACCAACTTTATCCTGCTGGATATCTGGCTGCACGACTTCCCATATGGCGGCCAGGCTTTTGCTGATGCACTGCACCATCTGACGCTGCCCACCGTGGTGCTGGCCATGTACCCCACCACAGTGTTGGTGCGCTTTACCCGCGATTCAATGTTAACTGTGCTGGAACAAAACTACATCAAAACAGCACGCGCTAAGGGTCTCAACCGTCGCCAGTTAATCCTCGATCACGCACTGCGCAATGCGTTGTTGCCGGTGATTAAACAGATAGGCCTGCAATTTAGTACGCTCATCACGCTCGCGATGGTCACGGAAGTGATCTTTTCCTGGCCGGGGATTGGCCGCTGGATGATCGAAAGTATCTATCAGCGTGATTATCCGGCCATTCAGGGCGGCCTACTTGCGGTCTCCTTTTTTGTTATTTTCGCCAACATGCTGGCTGATGTGATCCACACACTCCTTGACCCGCTAGCCAGGAACCAGGCCCATGGCAAAGTTTAATCTCTTTACAGAAGAGTCAAACCGCTCTCCGTTATCGCGGCTGTGGCGGAAATTCAAAGCCAATCACCCGGCTCTGGTCGGTTTATGGTTGTTTATTGCGCTCACCTTACTCGCATTGCTGGCCCCCTTGCTGGCCCCCTATGGCATTGACCAGCAACATGCCGATGCCTTGTTACTGCCACCTTCCTGGCACGATGAGGGCAATGTGAATTTCATTCTGGGCACCGATGATTTAGGTCGTGACGTGTTATCCCGTCTGATGCGCGGAGCCACCTACACCTTTGGTTTGTCGATTGTCGCTGCATTATTAACCACCCTGATGGGCGTGGTACTGGGCACGCTGGCTGGATGCAGCCAGGGCTTTAAATCCAGTTTGCTCAATCACCTATTGGATATCACCCTGGCGATCCCGTCATTGTTACTGGCCATCATCATTATTGCTATACTGGGCCCCGGCTTATTCAATACCGTGTGGGCCATTATTTTCGCGCTGCTCCCGCAGTATATTCACTCAATCCGCAACCTGGTGGTGGAAGAGCTGAACAAAGACTATATCAGTGCATTCCGACTGGACGGTGCCAGTCGCTGGCAACTGATCATACGGGGTGTACTGCCTAACATATATGAGCACATTGTGGTGATATTCACGCTGGCCTTGTCCACCGCAATTCTGGACATCGCGGCACTGGGCTTCTTGAAACTCGGGGCTCAGCCCCCCACCACTGAATGGGGTGCCATGCTGGCAGAAAACCTGGGACTGATTTATCTTGCCCCCTGGACTGTCGGCTTACCCGGAGCACTGTTGTTTTTATCGGTGCTTGCGACTAACCTTGTCGGTGATGGGTTACGTGACGCTTTGCAGGCGAGAAAGGCGGATTAATGCAATTACTTGATATCAAAAACCTCACCATCGAATTACCCACAGACAACGGTGTGATCCGCGCTGTTGATCGGGTCAGTTTAAGCCTCAAAGAAGGTGAAGTACACGCCCTGGTTGGTGAATCCGGGTCTGGTAAAAGCCTAATCGCCAAAGCCATTGTCGGGGTATTAAATCACCGCTGGCGCGTTACCGCTGACCGGATGCACTGGCAGGGTGTGGACCTGATGCGTCTGAGTCCGGAAAAGCGCCGTAAACTGGTGAGCCGGGATATTGCGATGATCTACCAGGAGCCGAGTCGAAGCCTGGATCCTACCGCCAAAATATTTGATCAGGTTGCTGAATCGCTGCCAGATAATTGTTTTAAAGGCGGGTTTTTTAGTCGCCGTAGTGAGCGCAAAGAAAAGGTGAAGGCGCTGCTACACAAAGTGGGGATCCGGGATCACCGCCGGGTGTCGAGCAGCTATCCCCATGAGCTGTCAGAAGGCGTCTGCCAGAAGGTAATGATAGCGATGGCCATTGCCAGAAGTCCTAAACTGCTGATTGCAGATGAGCCAACCACCGCACTCGAAACCACCACCCGGGCACAGGTTTTCCGCTTATTGAAAAGTCTCAACCAGCTTAAAAACATGTCAATCTTGATGATCACCCATGAGCTGGAAGAAATTACCGACTGGTCCCATGCCATGCATGTACTCTATTGTGGCCAGATGGTCGAAGCGGGACCCACAACCAAAGTATTTTGTCACCCCTACCACCCTTATACACAGGCGCTGGTGAAATCCCTGCCAGATTACGCGCATGGGATTGGTCACAAGGCGTCTTTCTTTGCACTCAAAGGCACCATTCCTCCCTTACAGCACTTGCCAATTGGCTGCCGACTGGGTCCAAGGTGCCCTCAGGCACAGCGTGAGTGTGTGGTTACACCGGCTCAGGTGAAATCGCACGGGCATGCATATGCCTGCCACTTTCCCTTGCTTCAGGAGAAGAAAAAATGCAACCCGTGCTAAAGGTACAATCACTGAATAAAACCTTTAACACCCGGGCAGGCCTGTTTCGACGCAAGCGGGTTAAAGTACTAAAGGATGTTTCTTTTGCCGTGGCACCGGGCGAAACGCTGGCGGTGATTGGCGAAACCGGCTCAGGGAAAAGTACCTTAGCCCGCGTGCTGGCCGGGGCTGAACACGCTGATTCAGGACAGATCCTGCTTAATGGTGAAATGATTGAAGACAATGGCCACCAGAGCCATGACTGTCGTCATATCCGGCTTATCTTTCAGGACCCCACTCGCTCGCTCAATCCGGGCCTGACCATAGGTGATATGCTGGATGATTGTCTGCGCTTAAATACGCAGCTTACCCAGCGTCAACGCGACAAGAAAATCAATGCGACTTTATCTCGCGTAGGCTTGCTCTCTGAACATTATGACTACTACCCCCATATGTTCAGTGGTGGTCAATTACAACGGGTTGCGCTGGCACGTGCGCTGATCCTCGATCCCAAAGTTGTGGTACTGGACGAAGCGCTGTCTTCTCTCGATCCATCGGTTCGGGCACAGACGGTAAACTTACTCCTGGCACTGCAACGCGATTCCGGGTTGAGTTATATTCTGATCACCCATCATCTCAGCCTAGTGCGTCACATGAGTGATAAATTGCTGGTGTTAAGCCGGGGGAAAAGTGTGGAATACGGGCAAAGCGAAGCGATTTTTCGTGCCCCAAAATCTAAGGTAATGCAAAAACTGCTGGCAGTTTAGCTGGTTAAAAACATTATGCAGGTGGGCCAGACACCTCATTCCTCTGCCTGGCCCGCCCGGTTACTTACTCTGCTCTGAGTGCTGCAACCGGCTCGTCTTGAACGGCACGGCGCGTTGGCACATAACCCGACAGCAACAACATGCTGGTTAGCAAAGTGCTGGTGATCAGGGCTATTGCGATATAGGTGCTAAGACCAATCTTAGAGCCTATCATAGACGCAAATACCATACAGCTCAGTACATATACGACCAGGCCGACGCCCAGGCCAATCAGCAAGGGACCCATATTACGTTTCAGGAATAAAATGGTGATTGCTGTGTCTTTTGCACCCAATGCACGGCGTATACCTATCTCGTGGCTGCGCATACTCACCGATGCCGCAGACACGCCATACACGCCCATCAATGCCAGGAACAAAGAGAACACGCCGGAGTAAATCACCCCGTTAGACATAATCCCCAACATATCTGCATAGAGGTTAGCATTTTTCTCCAGGTCAACAATAAACGAGAAGTGTGCCTGATAATCACTGCGACCAAGCCAGGTGTAAAAGTCTTGTTGTGCAGACTGCATGTCGGCCTGCTGCTCAAAGATCAGCTGCACCCACTCGTAAGGCGATTGCAGATAAGACACATACAGTTCATCGTATTCAGCCAAAGGCGCATACATGCCCTGAGTGTTGCCACTGCGGTCACTGACTATGCCCACCACAGTATGGGTGACATATTTATCGGACAACTCAATATCAAGTTGCTTGCCCAGTGCCGACTGGCCATTAAAGTGGCGCTTGGCAAATGATTCACTGACGAGCACCACACGCAGGTTTTCACTGTTATCACGGGCATCGATACCGCGTCCGGAAACCAAGGTCTGATCAAAAAACGCCAGCTTCCCAAGTGTGCCCATTACATCGACACGCACACGTGACTCAGCATCCATACGGACATTTTTCAGCCCCATGTTTTGCATCATGTCAGCCTCTGAGACACTGCTTAATTTCGACAGGTCCTGTACTGCGGTTTCGACAAAATTGACCTTTTGTTCCGGGCTTTCAAACTCAGCCCCCACCAGATTGAAATAAGCAGAATAACGCCCCTCGGTTTTTTCTGCCGTCACCATATCTGTGATATTGAAGATAACCGAACTGCCCAGGCTGCCTGACAACATTAAGACCGCAATAATCGCGACCTGAATGGTCACAATGATCCGGGATAAACGACCTGCGCCTCTGCCCAGCGACCCACGGGTGCCGTCACGCAATACCGTATTAATGTCCATCTTAGCGGCTTTCACTGCCGGTAAAACACTGGCAAAGAAAAAGGTAAACAAAATAAATAATACCGCCATTGTTAAGGTCTGCCAGTCAAGGTGCCAGTTCCACCAAAACGGCATGCCACTGCCCAGACTCGCCTGCAGAGTGCCATTAATCACAGACAATAGAACAGCCGTCAGTACAATGGCCAGTGCCCCACCCAGCAAAGTGATCAGTCCACCTTCACACACTAGCTGACGTACCAGACGCTTGGTTTTAGCGCCCAGGGCACCCCGGATAGCGGTTTCTTTTTGACGTTCAATAGAACGGGAAAACAACAGGTTGCCTGTGTTGATACAGGCCATGAACAGAATCGCCAGCGCGAAACTTTGCAGTCCGACAAAAATAAATGCCCCCATCCCTTCAATGTTTTGCTGTTGCAGACTCATGTGCGTGACAGTCGGTGCGATAAACTGCACTCTGTCACTTTGTGATAAACGTCTTTCGCGCACGGCGGTCAGTGCGCTAGCCAGCTCGGAGTTAGCCTGCGCTTCAGAGACGCTGGCATGCAATCGACCCAGCACACTCACCTGTTTATCCTTGAAGTCAAACTGAGCGAATTGCTTGGTATCCAGCGGCAACCACAGATCAGAAGTCACAGGGAACTTGTAACCCTCAGGCATAACCGCGACCACTTCGTAGCTCTTGCCGCCAAGTCGAACATGCTCGCCCAGCACAGACTCGCGGCCTGCAAATAAGGTTTGCCACACGTGATAGCTCAGCGCAACCACCGGTGCTTGTCCTGCCGCACCATCGTTATTGTTAAAGGCTCTGCCCAGCAGCGGTTCGGTACGGGTGAAGGAAAAAAAGTTTGGCATCACCTTCTCGCCCAGCAGGCTCACGCCCTGCCCTTGGTTCTCCATGCGCACTTCTTCTCGATAGTGCAAGGTATATTCATCGTACACGGCGCTGAATTGCGACTGACCCAGTTGCGTGACATCTTCAAACGTCAGCACCCGGGTGCTGCCGGTCAGGTGCGGCGTAACAATGCTGCTGGCATCTTTACCCTGTAACGGCTTAAATGAAATGGTGTAAACCATGTTGAAAGTCAGCAAACTGATCGTCAAACCTGCGGTCAGTATAAAAGTCACCAGCATGGTGAACTTCGGCGCTTTCGCTAACAGCCTGAGAGCGTAGCGAATATCAATTAAGAAACCCATAACTCGTTACCTCAGGCGCTTTTTGCCAGCTCAGGCAGCGGTTTATCACTGACCAGCTTGCCATCAAAAATATCAATTCTGCGACTGGCGCAGGCTGATGAACGAGGGTCGTGCGTCACCATACAAATGGTGCGCCCTTGCTGGTGCAGATCATCAAACAGCTGCAATACGATGTCGGCATTTTTTGAATCCAGGTTACCGGTTGGTTCATCCGCCAGGATCAGTTTGGGATCGTTGACCAGTGCTCTGGCTATCGCAATACGCTGTTGCTGACCGCCGGACAAGGCCGACGGAAAGTGTTTCACCCGATGCAACATGTCAACCTGCTCCAGCACCGACAAGGCTTTTTCTTTGGCCTCTTTGGCGTTGTATTTATCCTGGTAAGTCAGCGGTAAAATAACGTTTTCTTCTATCGTCAGATCACTGATCAGGTTGAAAGACTGAAATACAAAACCAATGTGGTTACAGCGCACCGTGGCGCGCTGATCCCGACTCAGGTTTGATACATCATTGCCCGACAGAAAGTACTGGCCACCAGAAGGCGTATCCAGCATGCCCAAAATGGACAACAGGGTTGACTTACCGCACCCCGAAGGTCCATTAATAGAGACGTACTCTCCTCCTTTCACCGAAAAGCTGATGTCTGACAGGGCCATCGTCTTCATCTCATCGAACTGAAAATACTTACTGATATTCTTAAGTTCTAATATATTGCTCATTGTGCTGTCCTAATTATGTAAAAATATTTTTTCGTTATTAGCAAAATTATCGGTGGCGGAAATAATCACGGTATCGCCGTTATTCAGCCCCTCTGTAATCTCGATAAAGTTCACTGAACTTTGTCCAAACCTGACCTGTACGGCCTGTGCAATATTGCCTTTGCTATCGACTCTGAAAATCTTGGCACTTTGGTACTCCTCAGCAAATGCAGGTTTCGCAACGAACAAAGTGTTGGGCTTGTCGGTGATGTTGATCACCCCTTCAATTGACAGTTCCGGCCGGGCTTCACTGGGCAGTGCATCGATCAAATCCACTTCTACCGCAACCAGGCCCTTTTCAACCTGAGGACTGACCCGAGACACAACGCCCTGGATCTGGGATTTACGGGTATCTATGGTGACCCCTAAACCCGGTGCCACATCCTTAATTTGCAGTTCCTGTACGTCTATTTCTGCGATCAGGCTACGTGGATTGGCAATTTTGCCCACACTGCCACCTTCTGCTACATCCTGACCTAACTCCAGATCCATGCTTTGCAATACACCATCCATTGCCGCACGGACATACAGGTTGTCGAGTTGCTCTTGTGCCCGGTCCAGCTCCTGTTGCAGGGTCTGCTGCTGTGCTTTATGAGCCAGTTTTTGTGCCTCAATATTAAGCTTCAGTTTTTCCAGTCGTTGCTTTTGTAACTCATGGTCCAGCTTGCTGCTTTGCACAGTAAACTCTGTGCGCTTAAACTTAATTTGCGACACGCTGCTGTTGCCCATCTCGCGGAGTTTACGCTGAGCGTTAAGTTCCAGCTCATTGCCCTGGTGGGTCATTTTTGCGCGCTTTACCGCGGCTTCCGCATCCAGCAAGTCAGACTCAAACTGAGCATACTGCGCAGTATTTTCAGCAATTGTTTTTTCCAGTTTGGCTTGTGCATTGGCCAGTACCAACGACAGTTTGGGGTTATTGAGTTTGACGATGGGTTGCCCTTTTTCAACCACCGCTCCCGCTTTAACAAAGACCTTTTCTACTCGCCCGGCCACTTCAGACGCCACCCAAATGACTTCTTTGGGCTTCAATACGCCCATCCCTCTCACGCTGACCTGAAACTGCCCATTTTGTACTTTGGCAGTACGCACATCTGTGCTATCAACCAGGGCAGTTGCCTGTCCAAAGTAGCTCTTCAGCCACCAGGCACCGGAAATAATCACCACTGCGGCTAGCGCAATTTTGACGTACCGCCAGTTAAACTTCTTTTGCTCTTCAATGGTAATGTCCATCTATGTTCTCCACTGCGGACTGGAACCGCTGTTCAATTAATGTGTTATCTTGGTAATGTCTGCTTTTTATGAACAAAAGCGTGTAGTAAGCACTTACCACCCATATTCTCTGGCCATGCCAACCAGGACCTTGCGGTCGCCACTAAAGGGTCGTCGGCCGTGGGTAAACAGCATATTGTCAACCAGCATCAGATCGCCTTTTTGCCAAGGGGTGTAAAGCGTTGTGTCATCATAAGCAGCACGAATGATGTCCAGCACTTCAGGTTCCAGCGGCTCGCCGTCACCATAGAATGCGTTACGCGGCAGACCGTCTTCCCCACAGGCACTGAGCAACTGGGCACAGGTTTCCTCACCCAGCGAGGACACATGAAATAAATGCGCTTGATTGAACCACACCTGTTCGTCGGTTTTAGGGTGCCTGGCAATAGCAGGGTTGACCTGCGAGGTACGCAAACGATGCTCGCCAATCCACTCAAAATCGAGCTGATTATTGAAACAATACTGTTCAACTTCACGCTTGTCCGTGGTCTGAAATACCTCGCTCCAGGGCAAATCAATATCACCGTAGTTACGTACATACTTCACTTTCTTTGCAGCAAACTTCTCGCGGATCTCCTGCGGAATACGTTTAAATACCTCCCGGCTGTCAGCGATCGGGGTTTCACCTCCGGCCTGCGGAGGAAGCAAACAACATAGCCCCAGTCGCATCGCCCACTTGTTCGAATAAGCGTGCTCATTGTGCTGCGGGATCACTTCATCCGGGTGATATTCCGTCGCGGTGTACACATTGCCTTTCAGCTCAGTGCGCGGTGTTGAGCGATAAGAGTAATTCAACAGTTCTGCGTCAAATAACGTGCTCAGCACCTGACCGAACTGTTTACTGCTCATAATGTTGAGGCCACGTAACATTACTGCGCCATTGGCATTGAGCAGGGCATCTATTTGCCCGGCATGCTCAGCAGCCCAATGAGTGGCTCTTTGTCCCTCTAAAGCGACTTCCAGTAGCAGAGGCATGCCCTTAACTGACTGTAAATCCTCCACGCTATACTTCTCTAACACTGTCATCTTCAAATCTCTCTTGTTGTAACTGTTGTTTGCCAATACGCTGATCAATCTGCTGTTTTATCTGGGCAGTCAGTTCTTCGATATTTTCCTGCCACAATATTGAATAGTGATCGCCGGCCACACTGCTGTGAGGTAGCTGTAATTTATCTCTCAAAAATATCTGATAGGTTTCGGTCCAGCTGGGGTTTGCCCGCGCACCAATCAGGAAGCAGCACTGTGCCAGTTCGCTCGTCAGCTGATAGCCTTTGGACAGACTGGTGTGACGTAACATCAGGCGCTCAAACTGCTCGGCAAAACCAGCAGGGATCGCCAGCTGTTTAATCAGTGCCTGTAAAGCCTGCTCCGTGTTGGTTTCGTTGACTTGGGAACAGGCTATATAGCTGTCCAGCAATATGGTCAGCGCAGGTGGATTCGGTGCCAGTTGCTTGCTGATCTCGGCCGCTAATAGCCCGCCCATAGAGTGGCCTAATAGCACCAGGCGACCCGCTTTAAGTGGCTGCATAAAATGGCTTCGAATATGCGCGCAATATTCATTTGCATAGGCCTGAATGCTTGAAGCAGCAGCGTGTTCAGGCAAGTGTTCATAGCCATAGACCGCCATTTCCCCCTCCAGGGCTTGAGCTAGCGGCGTAAAGCTACGCGCCAGGTCGGCCGCGCCCGGCAAACACAACACAGTGAATGCCGCATCGGTGCTGCTGTTTAATGGTTTCAGCTGTGGCGTCGCCTGCTCGGTGCCGCCCGCTGCAATCAAGTCTGCCTGAGCTGTCAGCTGTGTCGTTTTAAACAACTGCTCCAGTGAAACTGCACAAGCGAAAAACTTTTCAATCAGCATCGCCAGCGTGATCAACTTCAGCGAGCTGCCTCCGAGTGCAAAAAAGTCACTCTCTTTATAAATCGTCTGGCTCGGACACTGCAGAACCTGCTGCCACAAGGTCGCCAGCTGCTTTTCTATGTCCGTTTGTGGCGCATGTGCTGCCACATCTTTACGCGCTGGCGTTGGCAGAGCGCGGCGGTCGACTTTGCCATTTGCGGTCACCGGCCAGGGTGAAACATGGCACAACAGAGTTGGCACCATATAGGCCGGTAAACTCTGGCTCAGCCGCTCCTGTAACTGTTCTGCTAGCTGTGCTTCATCCAGCTCAGTGGCACTTAGCGTGCTTTTAAAATAGGCCACCAGAGTCGGGGTTGCCTGGTCCAGCTCAATGGTGGTAACCAGGGCTGAATCCACTTCAGGTTGTGCCAGTAACGCACTTTCTATCTCTCCCAGCTCGATACGCAGTCCATTGATTTTTATCTGATCATCGCTGCGCCCGAGATATTCAATATCGCCGTTATCCAGATAACGCACTAAGTCTCCGGTTCGGTACAGTCGGGCACTGGCCCGTGCGCCCATTTCGCTCTGGTAAGGATTGCTAATGAACCGCTCAGCAGTCAGCTCCGGCTGGTTATGGTACCCCCAGGCCAGACCATCTCCGCCGATAAACAACTCTCCGGCACTGCCAAAGGGCACCAGCTGCAAGTCGTCATCGAGGATCAACAGCTGAATGTTCTGAATAGGTTTACCTATGGGCACTGTGGTGCTGATTGGCTGCGAGCAATCCCAATAACTGACATCAATTGCCGCTTCGGTTGGCCCATAGAGATTGTGTAGTTGTGCATCAGGCAAACTGGCTCTGAAGCCCTGCACTTGTTTAACCTGTAACGCTTCCCCACTACAAAATACCTGACGAATACTGGTGCACTGTGCCAGCGCGCCATAATCCAGCATGATGCCCAGCATGGAAGGAACAAAATGCAACTTAGTCACACCACTTTGGCGAATTAACTGACACAGGTATTGGGGATCTTTATGCCCCTCAGGTCGAGCTAGCACCATCTGAGCACCGCGACATAACGGCCACATAAACTCCCAGACAGAGACGTCAAAGCCAAACGGCGTTTTTTGCAAAATAATATCGTGAGGATCGCAACCGTACTGTTTATCCATCCAATCAACCCGGTTAACCAAAGCCTGATGGCTGACTAATACCCCCTTGGGTTTTCCTGTCGACCCAGAGGTATAAATCATATAGGCCATATCCTGAGCACTCAGCCCGGTTTCCTGCGGACTCAGATCCTGGGTAGCATAATCTTCAAAACGTGTCGCGTCCTGCGCGTACCCATCCATCAGGATCAGTGCAGGCGTATTTTCCGCCTGACACTTAGACTGATGGTCACTTTGCGTCAAGATGGTAGATATACCTGCGTGTGCCAACATATAGTCCAGACGTGTTTCTGGCAGTGTTGGATCAAGCGGCACATAGGCACCACCGGCTTTCAGTATGGCCAGTATGCCAATCACCATTTCCAGAGAACGAGTCATGCATACGCCCACCAGAGTGCCTGGAGCAACCTGATGCTCTGCACGCAGGTGCCTGGCCAACTGGTTCGCTTTATCATTGAGAGACTGATAACTCAGTGTCTGCCCTTCGTAACATAGCGCGGTTTGCGTCGGGGTTTTAGCGACCTGACGCTCTATCCACTGCGCCATCGTCAGCGTAGTGTCATAATCAACCGGTGCCGGATTGAGTGTCTCAAGTAAATGCGTTCGCTCCTGTGCGGATAGCAACGCGATGCTGCTTAACGGCACCGATGTGGATTGCAGCTGTGATAGCTGAGTTAATATCTGCATCAGATGGCAATTGAGCGTACTGATGTGCGCATGCGTAAACAAAGATTTGTCGTACACCCAGTTAATCGCAACCCCCTGCGCTGACGTACTTATGTTGACTTCAATATCGAATTTGGCCACCGTCTGTGCTGCGCCACGCATGGTCAGTGCAGCCCCGTTCAGGTCCAGCTCTCCCTGCTCAGAGGCCTGCTCATCAAGGCCATAATCGGTCTGCGTGGTGAGCATAATTTGAAATAGTGGCGAATGTGCTGTACTTCTGGGCACATTTAAGTGCTCAACCAGCTGCTCAAATGGCACGTCCTGATGCGACTGTGCGCCAAGGTGCACCGCTTTAACATGCTCTAAGTAACGCGTTATGTCGGGCTGAGCCGTGTTCACTCTCAGCACGAGTGTATTGACAAAAAAGCCAATTAAGGACTCAAGTTCAGTCTGTGTGCGATTCGCAACCGGTGTGCCTATCACAACGTCTTTGCTGTTACTGTGTCTGCTCAGCAATAATGAAAGCGCGCTGTGCAATAGCATAAAGGAGGTTAGTCCCTGCGATTGAGCCAGCTCGGCCAGCCCAGCTGCGACATCACTATCCAGTTTACCCTGTACCAGCTCCCCGACATGCTGCTTGACCTGCGGACGCGGGTGGTCCAGCGGCAGGCTGTGTACCGGAGGCAGATCAGATAATTGCTCACTCCAGTAGGTTAACTGGCGCTCCAGAACCGGTCCGCTCAGGTAGCTATGTTGCCAGTGAGCATAATCCGCGTACTGAATCGGTAACGGGGTCAGCGGATTGTCCTGACTATGCGTGTATGCCCGATACAGCTGTACAAACTCCTTCACCAGCAGCTGCAACGACCATCCGTCAGAAGCGATATGATGGATATTAAACAGTAACACAGACGCATGCTCGGAATCGGCGCCGGTATCTATATACGAAGCCCGGATCATCAGGTCCTTGCTCAGGTCAAACGGCTGTGATTGTAAGCGTGGGATCAGTGACGCAATTGTCTGTTGCTGGGTTGCCGGGCTCAGCAGCCTGAGATCTTCATAATCCAGTGTGAAGTGTACGTCAGTCTGGATCACCTGCTCTGTTCCCGAGTCGCCGTCTCGATAGACACTGCGCAGTACTTCGTGACGCGCAACTATGGTGTTCAGTGCTGCCTCAACAGCACTCAGGTCCAGCTCACCGCTCACTTCAAACGCAGCTGGCATGTTGTATTGCGCCGAGCCACCCTGTAAGCGGTCGATGAACCACAGTCGTTGCTGCGCAAAGGATGCGGCCATGCGACCATCTTGTGGACGGGCCTGCACCTCTATGCGCTGTGCGGTGTTGCCTCCCTGTGCCTGTTTATGCTCGACCTGTTGTGCCTGGCTGGCGATGCTCGCATGTTCAAACAACTCGCTGATACTGAATTCGACCCCGAAGGCCTGTTTGATTGCCGCCACTAAACGCACCGACAACAAAGAATGCCCACCCAGCTTAAAGAAGCTGCTGTCTACACTTATCTGGTCCGGCGTTAACTTTAATAGTGAAGACCACAGCTCAACCAGCTGCTGCTCTGTTGCTGTGCGTGGCGCAACGTGCTGGGCCGCGGCTTTTTCCTGCGGGTCCGGCAGTGCTTTTTTGTCCAGTTTACCATTCGCTGTCAGCGGCCAGTTTTGCAGCCCGACAAAGTGGGCCGGTACCATATAGGCCGGTAACTGCTCCCCCAGTAAACGCTCACAGTCACTCAACAGAGCACCCAGCTGCGCCGAGTCTTGCGCCTTAATATAGGCGACCAGCTCCGGGCCGGTGGCCAGAGACTTACACAACACCTCAGCGGATTCAACGCCCGAGATTTGCTGTAACTGGCTGCTGATGTCACCCAGCTCCACCCGGAAACCCCGGATCTTAACCTGCTCGTCTATACGCCCTAAAAACATCAGCTCGCCACTGTTTTGATAACGCACCTGATCGCCGGTGCGATACAAACGCGCCGGGCTGGTCGCATCACTGGGGTCATAAAACGGGTTTTCAATAAAGCGCTCGGCGCTCAGCGTCGGGTTATTCACATAACCTGTGGCCAGACACGGCCCACCGACAAACAGCTCACCCCGGGCGCCCTGTGGCAGGGCATTAAGCTGCGCATCCAGTACATAGGCATAGGTGTTGTCCATGGCCCGGCCAATAGGAAGCTCTGCCGGTAAGTCGGCCTGATTGGCACTGATGTCATACATCACACAGCCCACCGTGGCCTCAGACGGACCATAATGGTTAAACACCTGACTGTCCGGGAACTGGGTTTGTAAGGCCAGTGCCACATCGCGCTCAAAGCGCTCACCGCCAATCACAAACACGTGCTGCACACCTGCAAGCGGCGCCTCCTGCAAGGCCAGTATCCCTTCCACATGATGCGGCGTCATCCGCACCAGTCGTGGCTCATCCGGTTTATTCAAGGCTTTACTCAGGGCCGGTAACAGCTCCTGATTATCCAGCAGTTGCACACTGCCACCACTTAAGAGCGGCAAGTACAAACTCGGGACGCCTATGTCAAAGCCGTGTGACGTCACCAGCAGTGAACCGTTAAGGTGGTCGGCATAGTAGCCTTTGAGAGCAAAGTTCAAATAATCCATCAGGGCCCGGTGGCTTATCTCCACGCCTTTGGGAGTACCCGTAGAGCCTGAGGTGTAAATCACATAAGCGGGGCTGTCATGGGCAACCGTTTGCGCGCAAAATTCGGCATCATAGCCACTGAGCCAGTTCGTATCAGTGACATCCTGCTCCAGTAACAGCAGGTCAACCCCGGCATCCGGAACACGGGCGGCCAGTGCGTCACTGACAATCACCCACTCCAGAGCGGCATCAGCGATAATTTGCTGATTGCGGGCTTTGGTGTTGCTGGGTTCAAACGGAATATAAGCTGCCCCGGCTTTGAGTACGCCCAGTAAGCTCACCATCAGGCAGGCACTGCGTGGCATGCACACGCCCACCAAGTCGCCGGGCTCAACGCCCTGCTCCTGCAAACAGTCAGCCAGTTTAGCCGCCTGCGCATTAAGCTGCGCATAGCTAAGCTGTTCGGTGTCACTGTGTACGGCAATCGCATCCGGTGTCAGCGCAGCCTGCTGCTCAAAGCGCTCTGTCAAACTACGCGAGTCATAAGCACTGTGCGTGACCGGCAACTGGGTTTGTAACTGACTAAACTGCGAATGGCTGAGCACTGTCAAAGCATCAATAGAAGTGTCAAATCCATGCTCTGTGTCCAGACAACGGGCATAGTTTTCTAAAATGGTTTCAAGATGTGCCATCATGGTCGTGATGCTTTGCTCACTGTACAAGGCATCATCATATGACCAGCCAATCACGGCCCCCTGCTGACCAAGCTCTGCATGGATATCAATATCACCGCGAATTGTCATGGTCATATCTTCGGGCACATACGGTCTGAACGGCGTGCTTTCCTGCGACTGCGGGCTGTCAGCTAAACCACTGTCATTGCAGGTCAACTGAATTTGAAATAGCGGCGTATAGCTATTAGAGCGGGTTACATCGAGCTGTTCAACCAGGTGCTCAAAAGGCACGTCCTGATTGGCCTGAGCCGATAAATGAACCTGGCGGATATGTTGCAGATAACTGTCCAGGGACTGGGCTTTAAGCTCAACCCGCAATACCAGGCGATTTAGGAAACACCCTATCAGCTGGGCCACTTCGGCCTGAGCCCGGTTAGCAACTGTGGTGCCCACCACAATATCCCGGCTGGCTGTAAAAGTATGGAGCAACAACACCAGCGCACTGTGCAAACACATAAACGGCGATAACTGATAGTGACGGGCAATGGTCACTAGTTTTTCCGTCAGTTCAGCACTGAGTGTCTGATTGCATTTTTTGCCACTGAACTTTTTCTTCGCCGGCCTGGGATGATCTGGGGTCAGGCTGTGTAATTCTGGTAAACCCGTGAGATGTGAACGCCAGTAGGCTAACTGGTCCTGATAGTCCTGCGACTTTGCCCAGTTTTGCTGCCAGTGAGCAAAATCACTGTACTGCACCGTTAAAGGGGGTAATCCCTGTTCGCTGCTATACAGCGTCATAAATTCATTTTTAAGTATGTCCATCGACCAGGCATCGGACGCAATATGGTGCATGTTAAACAGCAAAATACCATGGGGCTGAGTACCACATGGCGTATCGGTTAATTTGACATAGTGAATATCCAGCAGTGCATCGTGTTGCAGATCAAACTCCCGCCCGGCATGGGCCAGCGCCAGTGCCTTAACCTCGTCCCGTTGCACAGGTTCCGCCAACGCGCTCAGATCGGTAAACTGCACCTCATTGCTAACCTGTTCACGTACCAGGCGCCGCGGTCCTTCATCACTGGCTTCATAACCCGTTCTGAGTATTTCATGACGCGCGATAATGGTACGCAACGCATGTGTGGCACGTGGTACATCAAACGGCTGATACACCGAGTACGCCATCGGCATGTTGTACTCACTGCCACCGCCTTGTAGTTGATTGACAAACCACAGACGCTGCTGAGCAAACGACAAACTATGTTGTTTATCCTGCTCTGCCACCGGCTGAATGCGTTCAACCTGCTCAATGGGGGCTGATTGGGACAGCGTTGCAATAATGTCATGCTTGTTCGCGCTAATGAGCGCTTTATGCTCTGCGGTCAGGGCCCCTTTCTGGGCTTTGGCCTTGAGCTTGCCATTATCCAGGTAAACTGCTACTCCCTGAGCAACCAGTTCAGCTAATAATTTGTTGATTTCAACCATTCATTCAAGTCCTGTTAGTCGAGACATGCGCCAGAGACTGACTTCATGTTACTTCTGTGGTCACTACATACGACTATTTATAACAGAACCGGGGGGGTGATGACTGCCTGTAAGATTTGACAAGGCCACTGATCTGCCACCTCTCTTGACAGCGAAAAGACCCGTAAACCAGGCGGGGTTGAGCGCTTTCATACTGCATTGCTCGAACAGGGTGGTACAACATTTTATCCGTGCAACACGATAAAGCAGCTTTGATCTCATGCATGAGATCAAAGCTGTCAATCATGAACACGTATCCCGGTGCCATTGGCAACCGGGAATAACCGCTTAGAACTCAACTTCGTCCAGCTCAGCTTCGTTAATTTCACTCAGCTGCAAGTCCAGTATTTTCTTATCCAGGAGCTGCGCCAGTTGATCGATTTGTGCATGCTCAATGGCTTCTTTAATCGACACAGTGACGTTAAAGACCTGATGCAGACGTTGTACCAGCTTCATTAAGCTCAGTGAGTGTCCACCCAGCTCAAAGAAAGACTGATTAACACTGATCCGCGTACCATCATAATCCAGTAGCTCAGCCCAGATATCCCGCAGCTGACACTCAGTCTCCGTGGACGGTGCAACCTGCTTGCTGCCCGACACCCCTTCGCCGGGTTGTGGCAGTGCCTTTTTGTCGATTTTGCCATTCACCGTCAGTGGCCAGTCCTGCATCAGCGTCATTTGTTCAGGCACCATATAAGCGGGTAAAAAAGCTGCAGCCTCTCGCTTGATACGCTCAACCTCCTGCGCATGCTGCTGCTCATCAACACTGTGTTCCAGCTTCAAATAAGCATGCAGCACTTGAGTCCCCTGGCTCTGTCTGGCAATCACCACAGCACTGTCTACATGGGTGATACTGCTTAACTGATGCGTGACTTCACCGAGTTCAATCCTGAAACCCCGGATCTGCACCTGATCGTCCATGCGACCAATGAACTGAATACGCCCATCGCGCTGGTGGCGACCCAGGTCTCCGGTTTTATACAGTTTTTCGCAGTCTGTACCGACACGATGAGGATTGTCGATAAAGCGCTCGGCACTCAAAGCCTCACGGCCCAGATAACCATCGGCAAGCCCGGCCCCCGTGACATACATTTCACCTACGACCCCCACAGGCACAGGTTGCAGCTGTGCATCTAGAATATAGACAGCCTGATCCGCCAGCGGCCTGCCAATGTGGATCTGGTCAATCTCCTGGCGCGCAATAGGCGCAAAGGTGACATGCACCGTGGTCTCGGTGATCCCATACATGTTAATCAATTCGGCCTGTGCATTTGCCGGGTGCTGACACCAGCTTTGCAAATGCTGTGTTTGCAGTGCTTCTCCCCCGAACACCACATAGCGCAGTGCCGGTAGGCTGATATCCTGCGCAACCACATGCTCAGCAAACACCCCAAAGGCGCTCGGAGTCTGATTTAATACACTGAGCTGGTGCTGCTGACATAACTCAACAAACGCAGCCGTATCACGGGTCTGATGATGGGTTGGGATCAACAATTTTCCACCGTGAATGAGCGCGCCCCAGATCTCCCAGACACTGAAGTCAAATGCATAGGAGTGGAACAAACACCAGGTGTCCTGATTGCTAAATGAAAAGTCCTCGGCAGCACTGGCAAATAAGCGTGCCATATTACGATGAGTCTGTACCACACCTTTCGGCGCCCCTGTCGATCCCGAGGTATAGATCACATAGGCAGGGTCGCTCAGTAATACTTCGGGTAACACAAGTGTCGAGCCGAGGTCCTGACTCAGCAGTGCCTTGCCATCCAGTCTCACCACCTGACACTGCGCCTCGTCGAGCGCCGCAGCACACTGAGGCTGCGCCAGACACAGTGCAATGTGGGCATCATTAATAATATAGTTAAGACGCTCTGCCGGACTGTTTGGATCTAATGGTACATATGCCCCACCGGCTTTGAGAATTGCCAAAACCCCCACCACAGTGTCGATTGAGCGCTCAACACATAAACCTATCAGGTCACGCTGCTGTATATCATATTCATGAACTAATTGAGCAGCCAGTGTGGTTGCCATCTTATCCAGTTCCGCATAGCTGACTGTTTGATTATCCATGACCAGCGCCGGACGCTCAGGCGTCACGCGGGCATGGTGGTCAAACTGCGCAATCACGCTGTGCAACTGCGCATCGGCATAGGCTATTTTCGGTGCTGCGAGCAGTGCTTGCTGCTCCTGAGGTTGCATAATCTCCATCTCGCCAAGCGATGCTGTGGCATCAAGTGACATAAGGTTACTCAGTGCCGTATTAAAGTGGCCCAGCAAGCCTTCCATATCGGCGCGATCATACTGATGGCCATGGAAACTCAGTCGTAAACTCAATACTCCCTGCATCGAGGCGGTCATGGCAACCGGGTAGTTGGTGTATTCAATCGATGCAGCATTGTTCACCTGTAACTGACTTGCCCCGCTGCGCTGCGCCTGAGCTCCGGTATCATGCAGATCGGCCGGGAAATTCTCAAACACAAACAAGCTATCGAACATTGCCCCCTGAATACCATGCCCGCCGCAACTTAATATCTCCGGCAACGGCAGGTAACTATGCTGTTCACGCTGACTATGTGCCTTATGCATTTGCTGTAGCTGAACCCCAATACTGGCCTGATGGTCCAGTTGCACTCTGACCGGCACCGTATTAATAAACAGCCCTATCATTTGCTCCACATTCGCCACTTCCGGCGGACGCCCAGATAAGGTGGTGCCAAAGCATACATCCGATTGCGCACTGTAGCGGTGCAGCGTATAAGCCCACACTAATTGCAGCACAGCATTCGCGGTGACCTGCTGACTTTGCGCAAATTGACTCAGCTGACGGGTAAGCGTTTCATCGCAACTCCATTTGATTTCGTCATAACACGGAACGTCACTGGCCGCAGCAGGTAACTGCAACGTAGTCGGTGCACTAACTCCTGCCAGTTCAGCATCCCAGAAAGCCCGCGCACCTCCCCTATTTTGGTTACATAACCATTGAATATAATCCTCGTAATTCGCCGCAGGTGGCAAGGTCAGAGGCTGTCCACCGGTTAGACTCTGATAATAGCCCAGTACCTCGGAGAACAAGGTGGCCTGACACCAGCCATCGGTCAAGACATGATGGTGAGACCAGATAAGCTGGGCTTTTTGCGCGGGCAAACGCACCAGTGTCAGACTCATCAACGGGGCCAAATTAAAATCAAACCCTTTGGCTTTAATGGCGTGATGCAACTCGCTGAGCTGGGTTTCCAGTAATTCAGCGGACTTATGTTGCCAATCGAGTACTTCCATCTCAATGAGCGCATTGTTATGTACCACCTGATGAATATCTGCATCATCAAACACACTGAAGCTGGTGCGCAGGATTGCATGGCGTGCAATCACATTCTGCCAGGCCTGCTGCATGGCGGGTGTGTCCACCTCACCATCAAGCTCAAAGTGTGTCAACGTGGTATACAGACTGGCATCTTGCTGTAGTAAGTCATGGTAAATCATCCCCTGTTGCATCGGCGTTGCCACATACACTCTTTCAATATCTGAGTATTGAGCTTGCAATGAGTCCAGCTGAGCCTGTTCCAGTGTTGCAGCCGGGAAATCCTCGACAATCAGCGTCTGGCACTCAGCACCAGCTTTGGCCTTGGCTACCAGCTGAAGTAAAACCGCTTTAAACCGGGCTGATAATGCCTCAATTTGTGCCTCTGAATAACTTGGCATCGCAAAGCTCAAGTCAAATCTCAACTGATTGTCCTGACTTTGACCATTGACCATTAAGTGATGCAGGTCGGCTTCCTCAGGGGCTGACTCTGCGCCTCGCGATTCTTGCGCCATTGCCAGACGACCCTGTGTACCCGTCACATTATCTAGTTTACCCAGATAGTTAAAGACGATTGCCTGGTCAATACTTCGCTTGTCCAAAGCACAGATCTCAGCGTCCTGTCGGATATGCTTTAATAATCCATACCCTAAACCATGCATGGGTAGTTGTTGCAGCGTCTGTTTTACCGATTTAACGGTTGCGATCAGGTCATCTTGCTGACCCCCGAGGATCAGCGGATAAAGATTGGTAAACCAGCCTATTGTCTGGGTCACATCCAGCCCGTCAAACACAGTTTCTTCCCGGCCGTGACTTTCCATATCAACACGCAGCAAAGGCCTGTCAAAGGTGGTCTGATAAGCCAGCAGGAAAGCACTGAGCATCAGCGTGTCCACATTACTGTGGAATACCTGCTGACAGTCTGCCAGTAATATCCGGGTGTCCGATTCATCCAAAGAGAAGGACACATTGTGCCACTGCTCGGCCGCTACTTTGGCTGAAGACTGAGCCGGGAACAACGACAGTCTGTCACGCCAGTAAGTCTGTTGTTCACTCAGTGCCTCGGACTGCGCCAGCGCATTCACCGCTTCGCCCCAGGCCTGATAAGAACTGGTTTTTTCCGCCAGCTGGATAGGTTGTGCAGTTTCAATTGCGTGTAGTGCGGTTTCCAGATCCTGAAGCAGAATACGCCAAGATACCCCGTCCACAACCAGGTGATGAATGGTCATAAACAGCCGTGCAGGCTTATCATCACCAGCATAAAAATACACAAACTTGCACAATGGTCCCTTTTCTATATCCAGCTGCCGCTGCAATGCATCACACTGACGCTCAACCTCAGCACTGAAATCCGCCTCATTCAGCTCACTCAAATCAACTATCTGATGCATATTGGCCACCTGCGTGTCGCACAGTGGTACAAAGCTAGCGACCTCTGCAAATCGCAGTCGCAACGCGTCATGGCGTTCAACTAATGCGTTTACCAGCTCAGAAAAGTGGCCTGTTATATTACCCGGCGCGCTGAGTAGTAATGACTGATTATAATGACTTGGCGCAGCCCGGTTTGCCGCAAAAAAGCGCTGCTGGATTGGCAGCAATGGCATCTCACCGGTCACCGCATCCTGCTGCGCATTGATGCGAGTGCTGAATTCAACATGTTCACTCAGGGTCGCAATACTTGGCGTCGCAAACAGCTGTTTCACGTTCAGATGTAGGCCCTGTTGTCTGGCGCGCCCGACCATTTGGATGGCAATGATGGAATCGCCACCCAGCGTAAAGAAGTTATCCTGTATTCCCACCTGCTCTATGCCCAGTAAATCCTGCCAGATATCACACAGCGTGCTTTCAGTGTCGTTTCTCGGTGCGCAATATGCATTTTTCAGCAGTGCCTTATCTGGCTCAGGCAACGCCTTTTTGTTAATTTTTCCGTTCGCCGTCAATGGCCACTCGTCGATGACCACCGCCAGCTTAGGCACCATATACTCTGGCACCTGAGCGGCAAGCTGTGCCAAAGTCGCATTGATAAAATCACTCTGAGCCTCTGTTGTGACGACCTCTGTCGGCTGTATATAAGCAACCAGATCATTGCCCGATGCGCCTTTTTTGGCCACCACAACCGCGGAGTCAATATCAGTCAGCTGACTGAGTCGCTGAGCAATCTCACCCAGCTCAACTCGGAAACCTCGAATTTTAATTTGGTCGTCGGCACGGCCCACAAAGGCCAGGTTGCCATCGGCCAGGTAGCGCACTAAATCACCGGTGCGATACAAGCGTTTCGAGCTGCCAGCCACCTCGGGGTCATAAAATGGATTGTCTATAAAACGCTCGGCCGTCAGCTCGGGCTGACCCAGATAGCCACGCGCCAGGCCGTCGCCACCGACATACAGCTCGCCTAAGCTTCCGTAAGGCAATAAGCTCTGTTGCTGATCCAGCACATAGGTCTGAACATTACACAAAGGTGTGCCGATATGTATGGTGTCATCAAGGATTTCACCCACAGTCGCACAGACTGAGGTCTCCGACGGGCCATAAGCATTATAGAAAGGATAATGTGCCCGCCAGCGTGCCACCACATTTTCTTCACAGGCTTCCCCTGCCACAATTAAACATTGCAGCGCCAGATCTGTCTGCAACGTCATGGTCGACAACAACGCCGGTGGCAAAGTCGCATGGGTGATCTGCTGCGTTTTTAACAACTCAGAGAGCTGCTGTACATCCGTACGTTGTGATTCGTCGGCAATCACCAGGGTACCACCCGGGATCAAGGCCATCAGCCACTCCCAGGTCGCCGCATCAAAACTGATGGATGCGAATTGCAACACTTTACTGTCGGCACAGGTAGCAAAACGGGCTTGCTGGTTGTGAGCCAGGTTCACTGCCCCCTGATGAATAAGCTGCACCCCTTTGGGCTGACCCGTTGAACCTGAGGTGTAAATCACATAAGCCAGACTGTCGCTGCTGATCTCTTCCAGTGCCGGGTTGTGATGTGGATAGTCATCCAATTCAAGGGCCGCAATATCTATTGCGGTGCCTGCTTGTTCGCTCATCAGGCTCTGAGCCACGGTCAGACCACTGCCAAATCCGAACACTTGCTTCAGACCCGCATCGGCTGCCATATAGCTCAGGCGGCTGGCCGGATAATTCGGATCCAGTGGCACATACGCGCCACCGGCTTTGAGTATCGCCAGCATGCTCACTATCATCTCTACCGAACGACTACTACAGACCCCTATCAAGGTTTCAGGTGTGATCTGATGCTCACTCAGCAGATAATGGGCCAGCTGGTTAGCCCGCTGGTTTAGCTCGGCGTAACTGATGGATTGGTTCTGGAACACCATCGCCGTTGCCTCGGGTGCAGCTTCCACCTGCTGTTCAAATAAATGATGAATACAGGCGGTGTCATCGTAGCCTAAGCTGCGCTGACCCTGTGTCAGTAACCTGGCCACTTCATCCGCCGGTAAGACGTTCAGTTCACTCACTGATTGTGTTTGGGTTGCTTCCGTCAGCTTACTCAGCGCCGTAATCACATACTCTGCGATGCGGCTGATCTCTACCTGTTCATCAATTTGTAAGTCCAGGCTGAACACATGGGCTGCGCCATAATCATTCACCGATAGGTTAAACGGGTAGTTGGTGCGCTCCTGTGCACTCAAAGCCTGAATATCACCGCCCTGTGCTGGCGTGTCGGTTTCGTCCCGCTCGGTGTGACGATAGTTCAGCATCGCGCTGAATAACGGACCGTCTGAGCCCACCGCGCTGTGTTTCTGAGCCTGTGCCAGCGATACCTGCTCATAAGGCAGCAACGCTTTCAATCGTTTGTCCACGTCTTTAATCAAGTCTGCGACCGAAGACCCCTGTAACTCAACCGCCACGGGTAAGGTGTTGATCAACATCCCCAGCAGGCGTTCTACACCGGCGCCGCCATTCATCCGACCGCTCATCACGGTGCCAAACACCACTTCCTGCTGGTTGCTGCAAGCCCCCAGCACCAGTGCCCAGGCGGCATGGAAAATCGCCGCCGGACTGACTTCATGCTGTTTTGCATAAGCCCGAATGGCCTTGCTCAGCGCGTCACTCAGAGCCACTTTATGCTCTCGAATAGTATCACCGTTGCCCTGAGTATCCTGCAACCCAAAAGGCAGTGTCGGCTCGCTGATATGGCCCAGCGACTCAGAGAAAAACCCTTCTATATCGAGCGTTTCCATGCGCGCTAGGGTATCGCTGATAAACTGGCGGTAAGACGCCGGCGCAGGCAAGCTCTGTGCCTTACCTGCGCTGTAACTGTGTAGTTCATCCTGGATCACCGCCATGGCAACATGGTCGATGATCAGGTGGTGTGCCTGTAATAGTGCATAGTGGGAACCCGTGTCCGGATCCTGACACACCTGCAAGCGTAACAATGGTGCCTGAGCCAGATCCAGCCACTGTGGACCATCGGCCAGCGCGGTGATGGTTTGCTGTGCACTCAGTCCCTCAGCACAGGCAAGCTGTGTCACCGGCAGCGTCACAGAGCGTTGGACCACCTGCAATGCCTGACGCTTACCCTGCCAGAGAATGGCAGTACGCAGCACATCATGACGGGCCAGCAAAAAGTTCAGGCTGTCAGTAAACTGAGCCAGAGCCGCATCGCTTTTTAATTCATAAAGATAATTAGTGACATAGGGATCGTTCTCCGGGTCCATGCTGTGCACGAACAGCACCCCTTCCTGTAACGGTGCCAGCGGATAGATATCCTGAATGTTGGCCATGCCCCCAGGGATCTCAGCGGCGATATCGTTCAGCTCGGTCTGGCTCAGTGCAGCCAGCGGCACCATATCCGGCGTAATGGCGGTGCAACCAGCCGGGATCAGGCTGCGGCTTTCATCTGCGTCGCTTGTTGTGGCAAGGCTTAGTCCCTGTGCCATTTCTTGCAGGGACTGAGCGGCGAACAACGCCTGTGCATCCACCTCAAAACCTTGCTGTCTGAGTCGGCTGGCCAGCTGCATAAGCAACAGGGAATGACCGCCCAGAGTGAAAAAGTTTGCCGTGACGCTGAGCTGCTCGGCAGGCTGTGCCAGCAATTCGCCACACAGCGTAACCATTAATTGCTCACGCTCCCCCTGCGGCGCCACATAAGTGCCCTGCAATGCCGAGGTGTCGGCTTCAGGCAGGGCTTTTTTGTTTACTTTGCCGTTGGCCGTCAGTGGCCATTCGTCAATCACCACACCCAACTTAGGCACCATGTAATCCGGTAAGGTTTGTGCCAGCGTAGCCAGCGTCTGAGTCATAAACTCAGTCTGTGCTTGTTCTGCGATGATCTCAACTGGTTGGACATACGCCACTAAATAGGTGCCTGCCGGGCCGTTTTTAGCCAGCACCAGTGCACTGTCTATGTCACTCTGGCGGCTCAGCTGCTGAGCTATCTCGCCCAGCTCAACCCGGAAACCGCGAATTTTAATTTGGTCGTCGGCACGGCCCACGAAGGCCAGGTTGCCATCGGTCAGGTAGCGCACTAAATCACCGGTGCGATACAGGCGTTTTGAGCTGCCTGCCACCTCGGGGTCATAAAATGGATTGTCAATAAAGCGCTCGGCCGTCAGCTCAGGTTGATTCAGATAACCCTGTGCCAGGCCATCACCGCCTACACACAACTCACCCACACTGCCATACGGCACCAGACTCAGGTCATCGCTCAGCACCAGGGCCTGATCGCCATTCAGCGGCGTACCTATCGCAATGTCCTGGCTTTCATGTAATGTCGGTATCGCGTAACAACAGCTGAAGGTGGTGTTTTCCGTCGGGCCATAGCCGTTGATGACTTGTGCCTGCGGCAGTGCTTGCTGCACCCGCATCACATCAGCACCGTGGACTATGTCGCCGCCAGCCAGTACATAACGCAGAGAAGTGCGACCGTCACAGTGGTGGCTCCACTCACTGAACAGACCCGCCGTCAGCCACATGCTGTTAATGACCTGACTATCAATCAGCGTATTGAGTGCGTGAATGTCCAGCTGGTCCTGTGGATACAACACACAACGTCCGCCATTGAGTAAGGGTCCCCATAGCTCTATGGTTGCCGCATCAAAGGCAATGTTAGCGCTGTGCAGGAATACCGTGTCGCTGTCCAGGGTCATAAAATGCGGCGTGCTAATAAGGCGCTGTACCGCGCGATGTGGGGTCAGCACGCCTTTGGGCTGACCCGTTGAGCCTGAGGTATAAATCACATAAGCCAGACTGTCACTGCTGACCTCATCCAGAGCCGGATTGCGCAGCGGATAATCATCAAGCGTCAGAGCCGCAATATCTATAGCGGTGCCCGCTTGTTCGCTCATCAGGCTCTGAGCCACAGCCTGCCCACTGCCAAACCCAATCACTTGCTTAAGGCCCGCATCAACTGCCATATAGCTCAGGCGACTGGCCGGGTAGTTCGGGTCCAGTGGCACATACGCGCCACCGGCTTTGAGTATCCCCAGTATGCTCACCACCATCTCTACCGAGCGGCTGCTGCATACCCCAATCAGGGTGCCTGGTGTGATGTGCTGCTCACTCAGCAGGTAATGGGCCAGCTGATTGGCCCGCTGGTTTAGCTCGGCGTAACTGATGGATTGGTTCTGGAACACCAGCGCGGTTGCTTCAGGCGCTGCCGCTGCCTGTTGCTCAAAGGCCTGATGAATGCTCAGTGTGGCATCATAATTTTGTTCACTCTGATTTGGTGATACCAGCAAGGCCTGCTGCTCTGCATCAGAGAGTAAGGTCAGGGTGCCTGGTGCCTGCGTAAGCAGACTCGCACTGTCGCTGTGTGTCAGCGTCGTCAGTAAAGTGCCCAGATGACGATTAAGGGTGTCAATGTGTGCTTCGCTGAATAAGGCCGTATCATAGGTCCAGCACAGCTCAACCCCGGTCTCACTCAACGCCATGTTCACATCCAGGTCAAACTTGGCCACAACCGAGCCATCACTGCGAGGACTCAGCTGAGCCCCACCCAGCGACCAGGCACTGTCTTCGACTTCCCCGGTCAGACCATAATCGGTGCGGGTTGTCAGCATCACCTGAAACAGCGGTGTGTGCGCCGTGCTGCGCGGTACATTCAGCTGCTCAACCAGCTGCTCGAACGGTACATCCTGGTTTGACTGCGCACCCAGATGGACGGCTTTAACATGTGCCAGATACTCCGCCAGGGTTGCCTGAGCGGTATTAACATTCAGAACTAAGGTATTGACAAAAAACCCAATTAACGGCTCCAGCTCGGCCTGCATGCGGTTGGCCACCGGCGTACCAATGACGATATCCCGGGCATTACTGTGTCGCGACAACAGCAAAGACAAAGCGCCATGAAGGAGCATAAACGGCGTCAATCCTTCGGCCTTAGCCAGCGCAGCCAGCCCCTGTGCCACTTCTTTGCTCAGCGTGCTTTTAACCTGTGCACCCTGATGTTGTTTGGTGTCCGGACGCGGATAGTCCAGCGGTAAACTGTGTACCGGCGGCACATCTGCCAGTTGTTGCTGCCAGTACTCAAGCTGCTGTTCAAGCAACGCATCACTGAGGTAATCCCGTTGCCACTGCGCATAATCCGCGTACTGAATGGCCAAAGGAGCCAGTGGATTACTTTGCTTCTGGCTGTATGCCTGATACAGCTGGACAAATTCTTTAATCAAGACCTGCATCGACCAACCATCGGAAGCAATGTGATGCATATTGAACAGCAACACGCCTTCGTTGTCTGCAGTCTGAATATACCCGGCACGGATCATCACGTCGCGGGTCAGATCAAACGGCTGATTAAGCTGTTGCGTCATGGCTGTGGTGATGGCCTGTTGCTGCTGCGCTTCACTGCACATCCGCACATCGTCATAACTGAGGGTGAAGCGGGCATCTCGACGGATCAGCTGCTCCGCACCCTGCTCGCCATCACGATAAACGGTTTTAAGTACTTCGTGGCGGTCAATGATGGTTTGTAACACGGCTTCCACCACTGTCAAATCCAGTGTGCCGCTGACATCAAAGGCAGCCGGCATATTGTACTGCGCCGAGCCCTTATGGAGCTGATCGATAAACCACAGGCGCTGCTGGGCAAAAGACAGTGGCGCGATATCCGATGCGACTCTGGGCGTGACTTTGGCGCGCACCTGAGTATTTTGCTGTTGCTCTGAGGCTAAAAATTCAATCAATGCCGCCTTATTTTGTTTTACCTGAGCGGCTATCTGAGGTGTGATTGCACCTTGTCTGGCTTTTGACTTGAGCTTGCCATTGTCGAGATAAAAACTGACGCCCTGTTTTTCTAGTTCTATGATTAACTTTTTAATTGTATTCATTGTTTTCTTCTTAAAATTCTGTCGATTAAATGTCGGACGCCGTGGTTACCATTCCAGCTCTTCACACGCTTCTGTTTGCGTGTCGCGATTAAACTTAAGCTGCAAATATTCAATGTGGACCGCCTGATCGCAGATCCTGGTTGCGTCGTAGAGCTCCTGAATACTGAACTCAATGTTGAAGGTTTCACGCACCTGAGTTGCCAGCTTCACGACCAGCAGAGAATGGCCGCCCAGGTCGAAGAAGTGGCTTTGCGTGCTAATATCCTGATGCGCTATGCCCAACAGCTGAGACCAGATCTCACACAAGGTCTGCTCAATGTCATTTTCAGGTGCCACATAGGTATCCTGAAGCGCGCTGCTATCTGCTTCAGGCAGGGCTTTTTTATTCACTTTGCCGTTGGCAGTCAGTGGCCATTCGTCAATCACCACACCCAACTTAGGCACCATGTAATCCGGTAAGGTTTGTGCCAGCGTAGCCAGCGTCTGAGTCATAAACTCAGTCTGTGCTTGTTCTGCGATGGTCTCAACTGGTTGGACATACGCCACTAAATAGGTGCCTGCCGGGCCGTTTTTAGCCAGCACCAGTGCACTGTCTATGTCACTCTGGCGGCTCAGCTGCTGAGCTATCTCGCCCAGCTCAACCCGGAAACCGCGAATTTTAATTTGGTCGTCGGCACGGCCCACGAAGGCCAGGTTGCCATCGGTCAGGTAGCGCACTAAATCACCGGTGCGATACAGGCGTTTTGAGCTGCCTGCCACCTCGGGGTCATAAAATGGATTGTCAATAAAGCGCTCGGCCGTCAGCTCAGGTTGATTCAGATAACCCTGTGCCAGGCCATCACCGCCTACACACAACTCACCCACACTGCCATACGGCACCAGACTCAGGTCATCGCTCAGCACCAGGGCCTGATCGCCATTCAGCGGCGTACCTATCGCAATGTCCTGGCTTTCATGTAATGTCGGTATCGCGTAACAACAGCTGAAGGTGGTGTTTTCCGTCGGGCCATAGCCGTTGATGACTTGTGCCTGCGGCAGTGCTTGCTGCACCCGCATCACATCAGCACCGTGGACTATGTCGCCGCCAGCCAGCACATAACGCAGAGAAGTGCGACCGTCACAGTGGTGGCTCCACTCACTGAACAGACCCGCCGTCAGCCACATGCTGTTAATGGCCTGACTATCAATCAGCGTATTGAGTGCGTGAATGTCCAGCTGGTCCTGTGGATACAACACACAACGTCCGCCATTGAGTAAGGGTCCCCATAGCTCTATGGTTGCCGCATCAAAGGCAATGTTAGCGCTGTGCAGGAATACCGTGTCGCTGTCCAGGGTCATAAAATGCGGCGTGCTAATAAGGCGCTGTACCGCGCGATGTGGGGTCAGCACGCCTTTGGGCTGACCCGTTGAGCCTGAGGTATAAATCACATAGGCCAGACTGTCACTGCTGACCTCATCCAGAGCCGGGTTGTGCTGCGGATAGTCATCCAATTCAAGGGCCGCAATATCTATGGCGGTGCCTGCCTGTTCGCTCATCAGGCTCTGAGCCACGGCCAGACCACTGCCAAACCCAATCACTTGCTTCAGACCTGCATCAACCGCCATATAGTTCAGGCGGCTGGCCGGGTAATTCGGGTCCAGTGGCACATAGGCGCCACCGGCTTTGAGTATCGCCAGTATGCTCACCACCATCTCTACCGAACGACTGCTGCATACCCCAATCAGGGTGCCTGGTGTGATGTGCTGCTCACTCAGCAGGTAATGGGCCAGCTGATTGGCCCGCTGGTTTAGCTCGGCGTAACTGATGGATTGGTTCTGGAACACCAACGCGGTTGCTTCAGGCGCTGCCGCTGCCTGTTGCTCAAAGGCCTGATGAATGCTCAGTGTGGCATCATAATTTTGTTCACTCTGATTTGGTGATACCAGCAAGGCCTGCTGCTCTGCATCAGAGAGTAAGGTCAGGGTGCCTGGTGCCTGCGTAAGCAGACTCGCACTGTCGCTGTGTGTCAGCGTCGTCAGTAAAGTGCCCAGATGACGATTAAGGGTGTCAATGTGTGCTTCGCTGAATAAGGCCGTATCATAGGTCCAGCATAGCTCAACCCCGGTCTCACTCAACGCCATATTCACATCCAGGTCAAACTTGGCAACGACCGAGCCATCACTGCGAGGGCTCAGCTGTGCCCCACCCAGCGACCAGGCACTGTCTTCGACTTCCCCGGTCAAACCATAATCAGTGCGGGTCGTCAGCATTACCTGAAACAGCGGTGTGTGCGCCGTGCTGCGCGGTACATTCAGCTGCTCAACCAGCTGCTCGAACGGCACATCCTGGTTTGACTGCGCGCCCAGATGGACGGCTTTAACGTGTGCCAGATACTCCGCCAGGGTTGCCTGAGCGGTATTAACATTCAGAACTAAGGTATTGACAAAAAACCCAATTAACGGCTCCAGCTCGGCCTGCATGCGGTTGGCCACTGGCGTACCAATGACGATATCCTGGGCATTACTGTGTCGCGACAACAGCAAAGACAAAGCGCCATGAAGGAGCATAAACGGCGTCAATCCTTCGGCCTTAGCCAGCGCAGCCAGCCCCTGTGCCACTTCTTTGCTCAGCGTGCTTTTAACCTGTGCACCCTGATGTTGTTTGGTGTCCGGACGCGGATAGTCCAGAGGTAAACTGTGTACCGGCGGCACATCTGCCAGTTGTTGCTGCCAGTACTCAAGCTGCTGTTCAAGCAACGCATCACTGAGGTAATCCCGTTGCCACTGCGCATAATCCGCGTACTGAATGGCCAAAGGAGCCAGTGGATTACTTTGCTTCTGACTGTATGCCTGATACAGCTGGACAAATTCTTTAATCAAGACCTGCATCGACCAGCCATCGGAGGCAATGTGGTGCATGTTAAACAGCAACACCCCTTCATTGTCTGCAGTTTGAATATACCCGGCGCGGATCATCACATCGCGGGTCAGATCAAACGGCTGATTTAGCTGTTGCGTCATGGCTGTGGCGATGGCCTGTTGCTGCTGCGCTTCATTGCACATCCGCACATCGTCATAACTGAGGGCAAAGCGGGCGTCCCGACGGATCAGCTGCTCTGCCCCCTGCTCACCATCACGATAAACGGTTTTAAGCACTTCGTGGCGATCAATGATGGTTTGTAACACTGCTTCCACCACCGTCAAATCCAGTGTGCCGCTGACATCAAAGGCAGCCGGCATGTTGTACTGCGCCGAGCCCTTATGGAGCTGATCGATAAACCACAGGCGCTGCTGGGCAAAAGACAGTGGGAGCGCGCTATGCTCACCAAGCTGTGGATCAGTCTGCAGTGCTCTGGGCAGTGCAGTGATCTGTTCGCGAACTTGCTCTCCACGATGCGCTGCCACTTCCCGGGCCTGATCTGCAATCGTCGCAGCATTAAACAGCGCTTTGATTGGTAACTCGACGGCCAGCTGCGCTCGCAACTCGGCGGCCAGTCTTACCGAAAGTAAAGAGTGCCCTCCGAGGTCAAAGAAGTTATCCGTGGTACTGATACGACCGGCCTCTAAATCCAGTAATTGTGCCCAGATCTGGCATAATGCCTGTTCAACCTCGTTTGCGGGCGCCACATAGGTACCATGGAGCACCGAGGTATCCGCTTCAGGCAGAGCTTTTTTGTTTACTTTACCGTTGGCGGTCAGTGGCCACTCGTCAATCACCACACCCAGCTTAGGCACCATGTAATCCGGTAAGGATTGTGCCAGCGTGGCCAGCGTCTGAGTCATAAACTCAGGCTGAGCTTGTTCTGCGATGGTCTCAACTGGCTGGACGTACGCCACTAAATAGGTGCCTGCCGGGCCGTTTTTGGCCAGCACCAGTGCACTGTCTATGTCACTCTGGCGGCTCAGCTGCTGAGCTATCTCGCCCAGCTCAACCCGGAAACCGCGAATTTTAATTTGGTCGTCGGCACGGCCCACGAAGGCCAGGTTGCCATCGGCCAGATAGCGCACTAAATCGCCAGTGCGATACAAGCGTTTCGCGCTGCCTGCCACCTCAGGGTCATAAAATGGATTGTTAATAAAGCGCTCGGCCGTCAGCTCAGGTTGATTCAGATAACCCTCTGCCAGACCGTCGCCACCCACACACAATTCACCCACACTGCCATACGGTACCAGGCTCAAGTCATCGCTTAGCACCAGGACCTGATCGCCATTCAGTGGCGTACCTATGGCAATGTCCTGACTTTGATGTAATGTCGGTATCGCGTAACAACAGCTGAAGGTGGTGTTTTCCGTCGGGCCATAGCCGTTGATGACTTGTGCCTGCGGTAATGCCTGCTGCACCCGTATCACATCAGCGCCGTGGACTATGTCGCCGCCAGCCAGCACATAACGCAGAGAAGTGCGACCGTCACAGTGGTGGCTCCACTCACTGAACAAACCGGCCGTCAGCCACATGCTGTTAATGGCCTGACTGTCAATCAGTGTATTGAGTGCATGAATGTCCAGCTGGTCCTGCGGATACAGCACACAACGTCCACCATTGAGTAAGGGTCCCCACAGCTCTATGGTTGCCGCATCAAAGGCAATGTTGGCGCTGTGCAGGAATACCGTGTCGCTGTCCAGGGTCATAAAATGCGGCGTGCTAATAAGACGCTGCACCGCACGATGTGGGGTCAGCACACCTTTGGGCTGACCCGTCGAGCCGGAGGTATAAATCACATAGGCCAGCGCATCACCGCTAAGCGTTTCCAAAGCGGGGTTGTGCAGCGGATAATCATCAAGCGTCAGGGCCGCAATATCGATGGCGGTGCCTGCCTGTTCGCTCATCAGGCTCTGAGCCACGGTCAGCCCACTGCCATATCCAATTACTTGCTTCAGACCTGCATCAACCGCCATATAGCTCAGGCGGCTGGCCGGGTAGTTCGGGTCCAGTGGCACATACGCCCCTCCGGCTTTGAGTATCGCCAGTATGCTCACCACCATCTCTACCGAGCGGCTGCTGCATACCCCAATCAGGGTGCCTGGCGTAATGTGCTGCTCACCCAGCAGGTAATGAGCCAGCTTATTGGCCCGCTGATTTAGCTCGGCGTAACTGATGGATTGGTTCTGGAACACCAGCGCCGTTGCCTCAGGCGCTGCCGCGGCTTGCTGTTCGAATAAATGATGAATACAAGCCGTGTCGTCGTAGCCTAAGCTGCGCTGACCCTGCGTCAGTAACCTGGCCACTTCATCTGCCGGCAGTACACTCAGTGAACTCACAGGCTGTGTTTGGGCAGCTTCCGTTAGCTTACTCAGCGCCGTAATCACATACTCTGCGATGCGGCTGATCTCTACCTGCTCATCAATTTGTAAGTCCAGGCTGAATACATGGGCTGCGCCATAATCATTTACCGATAAGTTAAACGGGTAGTTGGTGCGCTCCTGTGCGCTCAGACCCTGAATATCGCTGTCTTGTGCTGGCGTATCGGCTTCATCCCGCTCGGTGTGACGATAGTTCAGCATCGCGCTGAATAACGGACCATCTGAGCCCACTGCGCTGTGTTTCTGCGCCTGTGCCAGCGACACCTGCTCATAAGGCAGCAACGCTTTCAGTCGTTTGTCTACTTCTTTAATCAAGTCTGTGACCGAAGATCCCTGTAACTCGACCGCCACGGGTAAGGTGTTGATCAACATCCCCAGCAGACGTTCTACGCCTGCGCCGCCATTCATCCGACCGCTCATCACGGTGCCAAACACCACTTCCTGCTGATTGCTACAAGCCCCCAGCACCAGTGCCCAGGCGGCATGGAAAATCGCCGCCGGACTGACTTCATGCCGTTTTGCATAAGTGCGGATGGCGGTACTCAGTGCGTCACTCAGAGCCACTTTATGCTCTCGAATAGTATCACCGTTGCCCTGAGTATCCTGCAACCCAAAGGGCAGTGTCGGCTCGCTGATATGGCCCAGCGACTCAGAGAAAAACCCTTCTATATCGAGCGTTTCCATGCGCGCCAGGGTATCGCTGATAAACTGGCGGTAAGACGCCGGCGCAGGCAAGCTCTGTGCCTTACCTGCGCTGTAACTGTGTAGTTCATCCTGGATCACCGCCATGGCAACATGGTCGATGATCAGGTGGTGTGCCTGTAATAGTGCATAGTGGGAACCCGTGTCCGGATCCTGACACACCTGCAAGCGTAACAATGGTGCCTGAGCCAGATCCAGCCACTGTGGACCATCGGCCAGCGCGGTGATGGTTTGCTGTGCACTCAGTCCCTCAGCACAGGCAAGCTGTGTCACCGGCAGCGTCACAGAGCGTTGGACCACCTGCAATGCCTGACGCTTACCCTGCCAGAGAATGGCAGTACGCAGCACATCATGACGGGCCAGCAAAAAGTTCAGGCTGTCAGTAAACTGAGCCAGAGCCGCATCGCTTTTTAATTCATAAAGATAATTAGTGACATAGGGATCGTTCTCCGGGTCCATGCTGTGCACGAACAGCACCCCTTCCTGTAACGGTGCCAGCGGATAGATATCCTGAATGTTAGCCATGCCTCCGGTGATCTCGGCGGCGATGTCGTTCAGCTCAGCCTGGCTCAGTGCAGCCAGCGGCACCATATCCGGCGTAATGGCGATGCAATCGGCCGGGATCAGGCTGCGGCTTTCATCTGCGTCATTTGTTGTGGCAAGGCTTAGTCCCTGTGCCATTTCTTGCAGGGACTGAGCGGCGAACAACGCCTGTGCATCCACCTCAAAACCTTGCTGTCTGAGTCGGCTGGCCAGCTGCATAAGCAACAGGGAATGCCCACCCAGAGTGAAAAAGTTTGCCGTGACGCTAAGCTGCTCAGCAGGCTGTGCCAGCAATTCGCCACACAGCGTAACCATTAATTGCTCGCGTTCCCCCTGCGGCGCCACATAAGTGCCCTGCAATGCCGACGTGTCTGCTTCGGGCAGGGCTTTTTTGTTTACTTTACCGTTGGCAGTCAGCGGCCAGTCGTCAATCACCACACCCAGCTTAGGCACCATATAATCCGGTAAGGTTTGTGCCAGAGTGACCAGTGTCTGAGCCATAAACTCTGGCTGTGCTTGCTCTGCGATGGTCTCAACAGGCTGGACATACGCCACCAAATAGGTGCCTGCCGGACCGTTCTTGGCCAGCACCAGTGCACTGTCTACTTGTGTCTGGCGGCTCAGCTGCTGAGCTATCTCGCCCAGCTCAACCCGGAAACCGCGAATTTTAATTTGGTCGTCGGCACGGCCCACGAAGGCCAGGTTGCCATCGGTCAGGTAGCGCACTAAATCACCGGTGCGATACAGGCGTTTTGAGCTGCCTGCCACCTCGGGGTCATAAAATGGATTGTCAATAAAGCGCTCGGCCGTCAGCTCAGGTTGACCCAGATAGCCACGCGCCAGACCGTCGCCACCGACATACAGCTCGCCTAAGCTACCGTGAGGCAATAAGTTTTGTTGCTGATCCAATACATAGGTCTGAACATTACACAAAGGTGTGCCGATATGTATGGTGTCATCAATGATTTCACCCACAGTCGCACAGACTGAGGTCTCCGACGGACCGTAAGCATTATAGAAAGGATAATGTGCCCGCCAGCGTGCCACCACATTTTCTTCACAGGCTTCCCCTGCCACAATTAAACACTGCAGCGCCAGATCTGTCTGCAACGTCATGGTCGACAACAACGCCGGTGGCAAAGTCGCATGCGTGATCTGCTGCGTTTTTAGCAGCTCAGACAGCTGCTGTACATCCGTACGTTGTGATTCGTCGGCAATCACCAGGGTACCACCCGGGATCAAGGCCATCAGCCACTCCCAGGTCGCCGCATCAAAACTGATGGATGCAAATTGCAACACCTTACTGTCGGCACAGGTAGCAAAACAGGCCTGCTGGTTGTGAGCCAGATTTACTGCGCCCTGATGAATAAGCTGCACGCCCTTAGGCTGGCCGGTTGAACCTGAGGTATAGATCACATAGGCCAGGCTATCGTTATAAATCTCGTCCAGCGCCGGATTATGTTGTGGATAGTCATCAAGCGTCAGAGCTGCAATATCGATGGCGGTGCCCGCTTGTTCGCTCATCAGGCTCTGAGCCACGGCCAGACCACTGCCATACCCAATCACTTGCTTAAGACCCGCGTCGGCTGCCATATAGCTCAGACGGCTGGCCGGATAATCCGGGTCTAGTGGGACATAGGCTCCGCCTGCTTTGAGTATCGCCAGCATGCTCACCATCATCTCCATAGAGCGGCTGCTACATACCCCTACCAGGGTTTCAGGTGTGATCTGTTGCTCACTCAACAGGTAATGGGCCAGCTGATTGGCCCGCTGGTTTAGCTCGGCGTAACTGATGGATTGGTTCTGGAACACCAGGGCAGTTGCCTCCGGTGCAGCCTCCACCTGCTGTTCAAATAAATGGTGAATGCAGCGGCTGGTATCATACTCAAGACGCTGCTGCTCCCCTGTACTAACCAATTGCTGACGCTCAGAGTCACACAAGGCCGAAATGTCGCCTAATGGTAGATCCGCTTCACCTTGCGCACTCACCTGACACAGCAAAGCTGCAAAGTTCTGATTCAACCGTGCAATAAAAGCATGAGAAAAAATGCTGCTGTCATACAGCCAGTCCAGCTCAACGCCACCATCGCTGATATTGATATGCATATCAATATCGAACCTGGCAACCACCCGCTCTACTCCAAAAGGCGCCAGTGCCAGTCCGTCAGAGGCCAGTGCAGAAGCCAACATATTGCGGTTCTGATTAATGCCAAACTCGCTTGCTGTGGTGAGCATAATCTGACACAGAGGCGCATACTGTGCGCTGCGCGGGATATTTAGGTGCTCTACCAGCTGATCAAATTGCACCTGCTGGTGCTGCTGAGCTGCCAGGTGGACCTCTTTAACGTGCGCCACCAGCTCATGCAAGTTCTGCTGGTCAGTGTCCACACGCAATGGCAGGGTATTGACAAAAAAGCCGATCAGCTTGTCCAGTTGCGGCGAAATGCGGTTCGCCACGGGTGTGCCAATCACGATATCAGTGCTGTTACTATAACGACTCAATAATAACGACAACAAGGCATGCATCAGCATAAACGGTGTGACCTGAAGGCGTAGTGCCAGGGCCAGCAAAGGCTGCGCAACCTTGCTTGCCAGCCGACCCTGAACATGACCACCGGCATGTTGTTTGGTCGCCGGACGCGTCTGACACAATGGCAGGTCATGCACCAGTGGCGCATCGTCCAGCTGCTGCTGCCAGTAAGACAAAGCGTCATCCAGCGCGCCATTCTCTGCCCGTTGCTGCTGCCACAGTGCAAAATCGCCATACTGGATTTCCAGCGGGGCCAGTTCAGCACTTTGCCCGGCGTTAAGCTGCTCATATACAGTCACAAACTCACGCAGCAAAATTTGCTGTGACCAGCCATCGGAGGCAATGTGATGGGTATTGAACAACAGCACACCGCTCGCCTCTTCAGTGGCTGGTGCCTTAAAGTAGTCGACCCGGAGCATCAGATCTGCGCTCAGGTCAAAACACTTTGCCGACTCAGTGGCGATCACCTCGGCTATCTGTGACGGCCAGTTATCGACCTGTGACAGATCATGGACCTTTACCCGGCATGGCTGACTGGTGTTAACCTGCTGGTAAGCCCCCATGTCATCCTGATGGTAAGTCGTTCGTAAGATTTCATGTCTTTCAACCATGACATTCAGAACAGCTTCAATCTTTGTCAGATCAGGTTGCCCGCTCACCGTAAACGCCAATGGCTGGTTATACTCGGCCGAGCCCTGCTTCAGGCTGTCGATAAACCACAGTCTTTGCTGCGCGTTCGACAAGGGCAGTCGTGTCTTGTCGGCTGGCCGCTGTGGAATGTCGAGGTCATTGTGCTGGTTTGCCAGAAACGCGATGATGTCTGCTTTATGGGCCTGAATTTGCTTTTTCAGCGCCTCAGGAAAAGGCGCTGCGGATTTTTGTTTAAAGCCCAGTTTACCCGCTTCGGTAAACAGTAAAATATCACAGGCAATCGCTTCATCAATAATTTGCTTGGCTATCATAACCACCCCTCCGCCTCTGTGGCTTTTTCTTCCAATGCCTCTTGGGCTTGCTTTTCAGTCACTTTCTGCTGGACGTACTGGGCCAGATCTCGCAGCACCACGCGATTAAAGACCTCATTAAATGCAAGCGAAATGCCCCATTGCTTTTTCAGACTGCCGAGCATTTTTATCAGTAAAATAGAGTTACCACCGAGCTTGAAGAAATGTCCGTCACGACCAATTTCGCGCTCCTGCAACGACAGAATATCGGCCCAGAGTTGGTTAATATGGGCTTCCATTTCCGTCTCTGGCGCTGCATACACCGCGCTTTGCTGAGTTGTTGCCAGTTGCGCCAACTGATTGCTGTCGAGCTTGCCATTGACCGTCAAAGGCCAGTGCTCAATCACCAGATAGTCAGCCGGGATCATGTATTCTGGTAGCTGCTCGGCCAACGCCTGTATCAGACCTTCGGTCATAGCCGCCTCGCCCTGCTGATTTACCAGCAGTGTCCCTTCAGAAGTCAGTTCAATAAAGGCCACCAGTCGCATCTGCGCTTGTTGTTCAACCAACAGGACTTCTGCCTGTTCGACCAACCCCTGAGCTGCTATCTGGCGCTTCACTTCTTCGAGCTCAATTCGGTACCCGTTGAGCTTAACCTGCTCATCGATACGCCCGATAAAAGTCATTTCTGAATTGCCCAGCGTTCTGACCAGGTCACCGGTTTTATATAGCTTGCGGTAACAGGCCGGCTGGCCGCTCTGGTAGGCCGGGTTATCAATGAACCGCTCGGCACTTAACTGAGGTCGATTAAGATAACCACGGGCCACTCCCGGCCCCGTCAGGTATAGCTCCCCGATGGCGTAAGGGGGAACTGGCTGGCCTTCTTCATCCAGCACAATACCTTGCATATTTGTTATCGGTGCGCCCATAGAAATAGGCGTCTGATGGCCTTCCTCGATACACTTCCAGTGACTGCCGACCGTCGTTTCTGTAGGCCCGTACTCGTTTACAAACACCGTCTCAGGCAGGTAGCTGCGTAACTGCGCAATGGTGTCTAAATTGAGCTGCTCTCCACCGAGAATAATGACGTGCTTGTGGGAATTTTGTTGTGTCATTTTAGCGGCTATCAGTTGCAGATGTGCGGGTGTCAGTTTAAATAGCAATGCGGCTTGTGCCGTCTCCAGCGCCTGTACCACCTGTTCACATGCTTTATCTTCGTCACAGGTCAGGTTAACCACGCCACCTCTGAGTAACGGCATAAACAGGCTTGTTACGGTAGCATCAAAGCTCAGTGATGTACTGACTACACCATCGGTCACTTGTGCTGCTAACTGAGTGTTCAGGTGCGTCAGATAATGATTCAGGTTAGCGTGTTCAATCATCACCCCTTTCGGCTTCCCGGTGGTGCCTGAGGTATAAATCACATAGGCCAGGCTGTCTGCATCCGGTGACGTTTGTCTTACGCTGCCCGCAACAAGGTCAGCTTCATCGCACTGCGTCATATCGAGATACGGGACTGCACTTTGCCCGGCAGCAGTTTGCAGGGCGCTCGTACCTGCACGACCTAATACCGCAATCGCGCAGCTGTCTTCAAGCATAAACTGGATCCGCTGTTGTGGATGTGCCGGATCAATCGGCAGGTAGGCACACCCCGCTTTCCAGATAGCCAAAATGGCAACCAGAGTATCGAGTGTGCGGCTGGCTTCAATGGCAATGATCTTGTCACGACCGCCGTAGTTCTGTGCTATCAGCCAGTCAGCCAGCAGGTTCGCCCGCGCCTCCAAAGCCGCATAGCTCAGACTGTGTTGTTGGTACTGTGCAGCCACACGCTCAGGTGCGAACTGTGCAATCTGTGAAACCTGCTCCAGGATTGAATGCGCTGCTGATGACGAGGTATTTATCTCCGGTGTCAGTGTGTTCCCGGCCATACTGGCGTAGAGCGCTTGCAGTATCGTGTCAGAAGCTGGTGATGGCTGACTCAGATGAGTCAGGACATTGCACAGATCGTCCGCCAGTTGGCCGACATGGTGCTCAGTGAACAGCCCCCGATCATAAGCCCAGTAACAACTGACTCCGCTCTCGGTCATCTTCAGCGCTAAGTCTAAGTCATATTTAATTGTGACCGCACTGTGAGTCAGTGGCTCCAGTTTAATACCCGGCAGGCCTGACGCGTCGGACTGCTGATAATCATTGTCGGTGTCGACTATGATTTGAAATAAGGGTGTCTGGCCTGATGTTCGGGTGGGTGTCAATGCCTGGACCAGGGCTTCAAACGGCACCTCCTGATTCAATTGTGCATCAATATGCACCTGTCTGACATGATGTAAATAATCCGCCAGAGACGCCTGATCCGTATTGACCCGATAGACCAGCGTATTGACGAAGAAACCTATCAGGTTATGTAACTGTGGGTTCTGGCGGTTCGCCTGCGGACTGCCAATAACAATATCATGGCTTCGACTGTGACGGGAAAACACCAGTGCCAGAGCGGCATGCAATAGCATAAAGGTGGTCATATCAAAGCGGCTTGCCAGCGTCTGTAAGCCCTGTTTGACTGTTTCAGGCAGGACTCTGTTCAGTATCCCCCCCTGCCCCCTCGCCTGGCTATCACGCGAACCATCCAGAGGCAGACTATGGGTATGCGGCAGGCCATCCAGCTGCGCGCGCCAGTAGTCTAACTGCTTAGCTGATTTATCTGAGTTATGCTGATGCTGCCACTGGGCAAAGTCGGCGTACTGAATGTCCAGCGCAGCAAGCTGTGCTGCTTCCCCTTTCGTCAGGCTCTCATACAGGGTTGTGAATTCTTTGACCAACAAGGCCATCGACCAGCCATCCGTCGCGATATGATGGAGGGTTAACAGCAATAAAGTCACCGGCTCTGATCCCCCCGTCAGCGCTATCGCGCGACACCGGATCGGCAATTCATTCTGCAGGTCAAAGCCGCGCTGTGCTTCTTCATTGACGATACACTGTATTTTTGCATCATCCAGCTGGGCTGCTGGCAACGTCTCACGATGAATACTCAGCTGAGCATCGTGATGGATCACCTGACGGAGTGTCTCCTGGGCATCCGTTGAATACGTCGTTTTAAGGATCAGGTGGCGATCCATAATGCCATTCAGTGCTTGTTGTGCCAGCTCGACATCAAACTTACCGGTGATTTTTAAGTTAACAGGCACATTGTAATTGGCTTGGCTATCACTTTGCTCTGAAAACCACAACGCCTGCTGAGAGAATGACAACGGTATGGCTTCGCCATGTGGTTGCACAGTAATCTGTTCTGCCTGGTTCTCGGTGCTGGCCATTGCCAGATAGTATTCCTTCAATTGCGTTTTATTCGCAATGATTTGCTCGCGCAGGTCGGCCGAGATGACTTTAGGTAACTTCACGACAAGGTTATTGTCTTTGATCTTGAGTTTAACGCCAGCTGCGATGAGCTGATCGACTAATGCTGTTATATTCACTTCGCTATTCCTGACTTAATGCGGTTGATTACGGCTAAGGGAGACCCCGAATTACAGTTGAGAGAAACTAATGGGATCGCCAAAACACACCAAAATTTTTCTGGCACCCTGATACGGGTTTCGGGCATGGGCTTTTAATAGGTTGTCGACCAACATGACATCACCTTGCTGCCAGTCGAACTGCTGATGATTGGCCTGATAGACCTGAAGTATCTGGGCCATGGTCTGATCGGAAATTCTGTCGCCATTGCCAAAATAGCAGTTGCGCGGATAATCGGCCTCATCGTCAAACATAATGGCCAGGTTTTCCTTGAGATCCTCATTCAGACAACTGAAATGCCAATGCTGTGCCTGAGTAACCCAACAAGGTGCCTGGGTGGCAGGGTGGATAACCACGGCCGGTCGAATCGCGCGCGTGGTTAATTGCTCGCCGCGCCACTCAAACTCCAGTGCCTGATCTCGACATTTCGCCTCTACCTCAGCCTTATTTTCCGTTTGGAAAATAGTTTTCCAGCCCAGCCCAACAAAGTCATCGGCCTGATAGTTACGGACATACATGACCTGTTTATCGACAAACTCCTGAACTAAATCGGCGGGTAACTGGGACAGCACAGAGCGGGCATCGGCTATTGGCGTTTGTCCACCGCTCAGCGCGGGTTGTTCGCAGGCAAAAATCGCACGGCCGGGAAAGCGTTGATTGAAGGTATTTTCATTGTGCCAAAGAAGGAATTCAGACTCTGAGTAATCAACCGGTCGTTGCACATTACCATTGGTGCTTGCCGGACGATGCTCGGTGTTATTGGTCAGCACCTGTGTCATAAAACAGGCAGCCAGTTGTTCGACCTGAGCGGGTGAGCCAAAGTTACCACCACGCAGCAGTACCGCCCCGGCATCCGCTAGGTGTTGATCAATCGTGTCTTGCAAAGCAACGACTTGCTCATACGGTGCACTATCCTGATGTAACTGTATCACTACCGGACTGTGTGCCTGGTCGTTTAATTTTGCGACCTCGGGCATAGTGATAGTCAAAGCCATACGGGTTCCTTTTTGTCATTATAAGTCGGTGCGCCATGACTCCCATGACGCACCGATAAATCAATTTAAAGTACGAGTAGCTCCCCCTCATACTCATCATCATCGTCTTGTTCCATCCACAGCAGGTGCTCAATGCGTTTGGCCATGCTCTGAATGTCTGAACTTTGGTACAACTCACGCAGTTGCAATGCTGCGCCAAATTCGCTGCGCAATTTATTCAGCAACAGCATCAGGGACAAGGAGTTGCCTCCCAGTGAGAAGAAGCTCTCAACCACGCTGATGTGCTCCTCCGAGGTTTGCAAAACCTCAGACCAAATCTGCACTAAACGCACTTCTGTCTCACTGACCGGCTGCACCGCCACTGAGGAGAGTTCAGTTAGCGATGGTTCCGGCAGCGCTTTCTTATCCAGCTTACCGTTTGCCGACAATGGCCAGTCAGTCATCACCAGATACTGACTGGGCAGCATATACTCAGGCAATTGACCCGCCAGGCTGCGCTTGATTGCTGCCAGCTTGCGTTCATTATCCTGAAGCTGCGACTCACTCGAGGCAAATTTGATCTCATGCATGAGATCAAATTTTACATAAGCCACCAACTGCAGCTGCCCGGCCAACTCTTTCGCCTGCACAACAGCAGAATCGACTTCAGGCAATTGCAACAACTGACTCTCAATATCACCCACTTCAATTCTGAAGCCTCGGATCTTGATTTGCTCGTCAACACGTCCGCAATATTCGAGATAATCTTCGCCGATATACCGAGCCAAGTCACCTGTCTTATACATCAGGTTATATTGCGAATTTTCGTCTTCAAATGGATTGACAACAAAGCTCTTTTGAGTTAGCTCATCTCGATTTAGGTATCCTTTAGAAACACTTGGTCCGGCAATATACAGCTCGCCCATCGCACCTTTAGGAACAAGCCCTAACTCTTTGTTTAGTATATACACTTTGGTATTTGGAAGCGGTCGACCTATGGGCATAGTGGCACCGATTTGGTCACGCTGAGCCGTGACATTCAATGCAATTGCCCCGACGGTTGCTTCTGTCGGACCATAATGGTTATAGATAACACTGTTTGGAAATTTAGCCTGCAGTTGATCATAAAGTTCCAGCGGGAAGGCTTCTCCCCCAATCACAAAGGTATGAGTCAGCTGACAAACCGCTTCGCCCATAAAGGCCACCAGGGCTTTACCATGATGCGGTGTCATGCGCAGCAGGTAAGGCTGCTCCAGCAATTCGTGTTTCATGCTTTCAAAGCGCGCTTCACCAGCCAGAATATTGACTGATGTACCACTGATCAACGGCAGGAATAAGCTAGGTACACTGATATCGAAGGCATAAGACGTGACCAGTAATGACGACTGCGGCTGCGCATAATATCTGTGCTGTACCGACTGCAAGTAGTCACACACATTAGAGTGGCGCAACTGAACGCCTTTTGGTTTACCCGTCGTGCCCGACGTATAGATAACATAGGCCAGATCACCGGCACTGACAGTCTGTTGTGGATTATCCCGCTTACCCTGGTCGCTCAGCTGAGCTTCAAGTGCCGCGACCTCAAGACGTGCACAGCTTTGCGGCAAGGTTGCGATACGCTCAGGGTCGGTAAACACCACGTCTAACTGCGCATCGTCTATGATCTGTTGATTACGATGCAGCGTGTTATGATGATCAAAGGGCACATAGGCTGCACCGGCTTTGAGTACTGCCAGCATAGTGACCAGGATATACTCCGAACGCTCTACACAAATACCGACACGCTGCCCCGGTGCAATCCCATACTGGTCAATCAGATGATGCGCGAACTGGTTACTCAGCGTATTCAGTGCCTCATAACTCAAGGTGCGCTGCGGTCCAGTCAGGGCAATCGCCTGCGGCTGCTGCTGTGCCTGTTGCTCAAACAAAGTATGGATGCACAGCTGTGTGTCATAGTCTTGCTCTGTTTGATTCAGTGATACCAGCAACTCTTGCTGCTCTGCCTGTGACAGCATATTAAGGGTGCCCGGCACCCTGGTCAGCACCTCTTTCGGCTCTGACGCCGTCAGTACGCTCAGTAGCTCACCCAGGTGACGGTTAAGGGTCTCGATACGCGCCGCACTGAACAGGGCTGTGTCATAAGTCCAGCAGATATCGACGCCCGACTCGCTCAGCGCCATATGCACATCGAGATCAAACTTGGCCACCACGGAGTCCTCAGCCAGTGGGCTCAACAGCGCGTCACCCAGAGACAACACAGACTCATCCATCCCCGCATTCAGACCATAATCTGTCTGAGTGCGCAACATGACCTGGAACAGCGGCGTATGTGCCGTGCTGCGTGGCACATTGAGCTGTTCAACCAGTTGCTCAAACGGCACATCCTGATTTGACTGAGCATCGAGGTGCACGTTCTTAACATGTGCCAGATACTCTGCTAGCGTCGCCTGATCAGTATTGACATTCAGCACTAAGGTATTAACAAAGAAACCAATTAATGGCTCCAGCTCGGCCTGAGTACGGTTGGCAACCGGGGTACCTATCACAATATTCTGTGCATTACTGTGTCTGGATAATAGCAATGACAGCGCCCCATGCAGCAGCATAAACGGCGTCAGCCCTTCGGCTTTGGCCAGCGTTGTTAGCCCCTGTGCAACTTCTTTACTGAGCGAGCCTGTTACCTGCGCGCCCTGATGTTGTTTCACTTCCGGACGTGGGTGATCCAGAGGCAGACTGTGCACCGGTGGTACATCGGCCAGCTGTTGCTGCCAATATCCCAGTTGCTGCTCCAGCACTGCCTCACTCAAGTATGCCCGCTGCCATTGTGCATAATCGGCATACTGAATGGTCAGCGGTGCCAGTGGATTGCCCTGACCCTGACTGTAGGCCTGATACAAGGCAACAAACTCTTTTACCAGCACCTGCATAGACCAGCCATCAGAAGCAATATGGTGCATATTAAACAACAGCACCCCACTGCTCTGTGAAGTATGCAGATAACCCGCACGCACCATCACATCTTTCGTCAAGTCAAACGGTTGACTCAATAACTGAGTCATCGCCCCGGCAATCGCCTGTTGTTGCTGTGCTGGGTTGTACATACGGACATCTTCATAACTGAGACTAAATTGTGCCTCATCCAGGATCAGCTGCTCAGCACCGTGCTCACCATCACGATACACCGTTCTGAGCACTTCATGTCGGGCAATGATGGTTTGCAGTGCCGCTTCAACCACGGCCAATTCCAGCTCCCCTTCAACTTCAAAAGCTGCCGGCATATTGTATTGTGCCGAATCACTGTGTAACTGATCGATAAACCATAGGCGTTGCTGGGCGAACGACTGTGGCAATGCACTATACTGGCCTAGTTGCTCATCCTGCATGGTGATTCTGGGCAGGGCTTTAACGCCGTCGCGCACCGCTTGTCCGCGACGAGCCATAATTTCTTCAGCCTGCTCCGCAATCGTTGCGGCATTGAACAGGGTTTTCACTGGCAGCTCGACACCCAGCTGCTCGCGCAGTCCCGCAGCCAGCCTGACAGATAACAGCGAGTGACCCCCTAAGTGGAAGAAGTTCGCTGTGGTACTGATGGTTTCCGGTGCCATGTCCAGCAACTCACCCCAAATCTGACAAATAGCGAGTTCAGTCTCACAGGCTGGTGCCACATATTTACCCTGCAATGCCATGGTATCTGCCTCTGGCAGCGCCTTTTTATTAATTTTGCCGTTGGCTGTCAAAGGCCACTCAGCGACCACCACACCCAACTTGGGCACCATATAGTCAGGCACCTGACTGGCCAGTTCGGCCAAAGCACCTTGAGTAAATTCATTGTCAGATAGCTCGCTAACGGCCTGAGCTGGCTGCAAATAAGCAACCAGATAGGTGCCTATGGCGCCTGTCTTAGCAACCACCAGGGCGGATTCAACACCTGCTTGCTGACTCAGCTGCTGGGCAATTTCACCCAGCTCAACACGGAAGCCGCGGATCTTGATCTGGTCATCAGTACGGCCAATAAAGGCCAGGTTGCCATCAGCCTGATAACGCACCAGGTCACCGGTTCGGTATAAACGCTCAGAGCTGCCGGGCACACTGGCATCATAAAAAGGATTGTCAATGAAACGCTCAGCCGTCAGCTGTGGCTGATTCAGATAACCGCGTGCCAGGCCGTCACCACCGACATACAGTTCACCGGCACAGCCAAATGGCACCAGACTTTGATGCTCATCCAAAATCAGGGTTTGCACATTATACAAAGGACGCCCGATATGAATGCTGTTATCCGTAATTTCACCCACCGTAGCACACACAGAGGTCTCCGACGGACCATAGGCATTAAAGAAGCGATAATGGCGCCTCCAGCGCTCTACAACCTGCTCTTCACAGGCTTCACCCGCCACAATCAGGCACTGCAAGGCTAAGTCTGTTTGTAACGCCATGGTGCTCAACAAGGCCGGTGGCAAGGTTGCGTGCGTAATAGCTTGTTGTTTCAGCACCTCACCTAACTTACCCCCTTCGGTACGAGCCTGCTCATCACAGATCACCAGAGTAGCGCCGTTGAGTAAAGCCATGACCCAATCCCAGGTCGCGGCATCAAAGCTGATTGACGCAAATTGCAATACCCGGCTGGCAGGTGTGATATCGAACAGCACCTGCTGGTTGGCAGCGAGGTTCACCGCCCCCTTGTGGCTCAGCCCCACGCCTTTTGGACGCCCTGTTGAGCCTGAAGTATAAATCACATACGCCAGCGAGTGATTCGATTTAAGAATTCCCAGTGGCTGTTCGTCTGACGCTGCGGCCTCTGACAGGTTGCTGACATTGAGGTTAGCGATGTCTCTGCCCTGACACAAGGCGTCAGTCACTTCAACACCTCGACCATAACTTAGGATCTGAGCGACTTTGGCATCATCAACCATGTATTCCAGGCGCTCCATCGGATAATCCGGATCCAGCGGTAAGTAAGCCCCGCCAGCTTTAAGAATAGCCAGCATCGCAATGATCATATCTGCCGAGCGTTCCATACACAGGCCGACTATCGTATCAGGCACGATTTGGTGCTGCGCAACCAGGTAACTGGCAAGCTGCTCTGCACGCTCGTTCAGCGCCTGATAGCTCAGCACATACTCACCAAATTGCAGCGCCGGCGCGTCAGGCTGCGCCGCAACATGACGCTCAAAAATGCTGTTAATGCAGGCCTCATCATCATAACTACGCTGTGTCTGGTTACGGCCAAAGATCAACTCCTGGCTCTGTTGCTCACTCAGCATCGGCAAACGTGCCACCGATTGCTCAGTCATATCAGCCTGTGCCAGGTTAGTCAGTGTATTCGCCAGGTGACTCATTAAGCTGTCAATGTATTGCGTACTGAATAAGTGGTTATCGAAGTGGATTTTCAGCTTGCCGCCGTGCTCGTTGACTGACATGAAAATGTCCAGATCAAACTTCACCGTGACCTGTGGATCTTCTATCGGCTTAAGTTGCGCATCACCCAGTCGCGTAGACTGAGCTTTTGGTGCATCCAGACCATAATCGTTGTCCGTCAGCAACATAATCTGAAACAGCGGGCTTTGGCTGGTGTTGGTTTCTATGTCCAGGTGCTCAACCAGCTGCTCAAATGGAATATCCTGATTTTCCTGCGCAGCAATATGGGTCTGTTTAACGTGTTCAAAGAAAGCCGCGAGGGTTTTGTCACTGGTGTTCAGTCTCAATACCAGTGAGTTAACAAAAAACCCTATCAGCGACGTCAGATCAGCATGCTGACGGTTGGCCACCGGGGTACCAATCACAATATCATGGCTGTTGCTGTGACGTGAAAGCACAATCGCCAGCGCGCCGTGTAACAACATAAACGGAGTGATCTCAAGGGTGCTGGCCAGCTCGGTCAGACGGCGACTGACTGACTGTGACAAGGTCATCTCCAGTGACTCTCCAGTGTGGTTTTTCATCTCCCCACGGCGTCCCTGTAGCGGTAAACCATGTACAGTTGGCACACCATCTAATTGCTTTTTCCAGTAGTCCAGCTGACTCACCCCTGCATCTCCTGCCAGCCAGTTGCGCTGCCAGTGGGCATAATCAGCATACTGAATGGGCAGGGGTGCCAGTTGGGCATGCTGACCGGACAGATGCGCCGTATACAGGGCCGTAAACTCTTTGACCAGTAATTGCATCGACCAACCATCTGATACGATATGAGGCATATTCAACGCCAGCACACCGCTTTGATCCGACAAGATCAGATAGCGCGCCGATAACATTTGTGCCTCTTGCAGCACAAAAGCGTGTTGACTAAAGGTGATGAGGTTTTGCTCTAAAGCTTCAGCCTGCGCCGACGCCTCCAGGTTACTGAGATCGAAACGCTCTACCTGACAATCGTAAGGAGCCTGTGCCTGTTGATAGATCTCTCCCTGCACCTCTGAATATGAACTGCGCAGTACTTCGTGACGCGCAACTATGGTGTTCAGTGCTGCCTCAACAGCACTCAGGTCCAGCTCACCGCTCACTTCAAACGCAGCTGGCATGTTGTATTGCGCCGAGCCACCCTGTAAGCGGTCGATGAACCACAGTCGTTGCTGCGCAAAGGATGCGGCCATGCGACCATCTTGTGGACGGGCCTGCACCTCTATGCGCTGTGCGGTGTTGCCTCCCTGTGCCTGTTTATGCTCGACCTGTTGTGCCTGGCTGGCGATGCTCGCATGTTCAAACAACTCGCTGATACTGAATTCGACCCCGAAGGCCTGTTTGATTGCCGCCACTAAACGCACCGACAACAAAGAATGCCCACCCAGCTTAAAGAAGCTGCTGTCTACGCTTATCTGGTCCGGCGTTAACTTTAATAGTGAAGACCACAGCTCAACCAGCTGCTGCTCTGTTGCTGTGCGTGGCGCAACGTGCTGGGCCGCGGCTTTTTCCTGCGGGTCCGGCAGTGCTTTTTTGTCCAGTTTACCATTCGCTGTCAGCGGCCAGTTTTGCAGCCCGACAAAGTGGGCCGGTACCATATAGGCCGGTAACTGCTCACCCAGCAGACGCTCACAGTCACTCAACAGAGCACCCAGCTGCGCCGAGTCTTGTGCCTTAATATAGGCGACCAGCTCCGGGCCAGTGGCCAAAGACTTACACAACACCTCAGCGGATTCAACGCCCGAGATTTGCTGTAACTGGCTGCTGATGTCACCCAGCTCCACCCGGAAACCCCGGATCTTAACCTGCTCGTCTATACGCCCTAAAAACATCAGCTCGCCACTGTTTTGATAGCGCACCTGATCGCCGGTGCGATACAAACGCGCCGGGCTGGTCGCATCACTGGGGTCATAAAATGGGTTTTCAATAAAGCGCTCGGCGCTCAGCGTCGGGTTATTCACATAACCTGTGGCCAGACACGGCCCACCGACAAACAGCTCACCCCGGGCGCCCTGTGGCAGGGCATTAAGCTGCGCATCCAGTACATAGGCATAGGTGTTGTCCATGGCCCGGCCAATAGGAAGCTCTGCCGGTAAGTCGGCCTGATTGGCACTGATGTCATACATCACACAGCCCACCGTGGCCTCAGACGGACCATAATGGTTAAACACCTGACTGTCCGGGAACTGGGTTTGTAAGGCCAGTGCCACATCGCGCTCAAAGCGCTCACCGCCAATCACAAACACGTGCTGCACACCTGCAAGCGGCGCCTCCTGCAAGGCCAGTATCCCTTCCACATGATGCGGCGTCATCCGCACCAGTCGTGGCTCATCCGGTTTATTCAAGGCTTTACTCAGGGCCGGTAACAGCTCCTGATTATCCAGCAGTTGCACACTGCCACCACTTAAGAGCGGCAAGTACAAACTCGGGACGCCTATGTCAAAGCCGTGTGACGTCACCAGCAGTGAACCGTTAAGATGGTCGGCATAGTAGCCTTTGAGAGCAAAGTTCAAATAATCCATCAGGGCCCGGTGGCTTATCTCCACGCCTTTGGGAGTACCCGTAGAGCCTGAGGTGTAAATCACATAAGCGGGGCTGTCATGGGCAACCGTTTGCGCGCAAAATTCGGCATCATAGCCACTGAGCCAGTTCGTATCAGTGACATCCTGCTCCAGTAACAGCAGGTCAACCCCGGCATCCGGAACACGGGCGGCCAGTGCGTCACTGACAATCACCCACTCCAGAGCGGCATCAGCGATAATTTGCTGATTGCGGGCTTTGGTGTTGCTGGGTTCAAACGGAATATAAGCTGCCCCGGCTTTGAGTACGCCCAGTAAGCTCACCATCAGGCAGGCACTGCGTGGCATGCACACGCCCACCAAGTCGCCGGGCTCAACGCCCTGTTCCTGCAAACAGTCAGCCAGTTTAGCCGCCTGCGCATTAAGCTGCGCATAGCTAAGTTGTTCGGTGTCACTGAGTACGGCAATCGCATCCGGTGTCAGCACAGCCTGCTGCTCAAATCGCTCAATCAGGCCTGTGGCATCATCCAGACGACACTCACCCGCCTGGGTATATAAAGTCTGAGGCTGATTAAACATCACATCGGCAACACTGGCTGTCGTGATGGTTTGTTGCTGATATGCCTGGGTCAGATTACGGCAGATCTGCTGAAACAAACTGCTCAGCGTGGCAATGGTTTGGGTATCGAATAATTCGTTGTCATACGACCAGTCAATGACCATGTTCTGTTCAGATACACGGGCATGAATATCCAGGTCGCCACGCACCACGACTGTCTCTTTACTCAGCTCAAAGCCTGCAAATCCGGCATTGCTCAGCAAAGCAGCATCCTGGCTTGAGAGTTCGCCCAGCTCAGAGCCCAGTGTAAACTGGATCTGGAATAACGGGCTGTAGTTAGCAGCTCGGTTGATATCCAGCGCTTCAACCAGATTATCAAACGGCAGCAACTGATTGTTCTGCGCCTCTATATGCGTGCGCGCAACCTGCTTCAGATAATCAGACAGCGACTGTGCTCTATCGGTATCCAAACGCAGTACCAGTCGATTCAGGAAGCACCCAATCATAGGATGTAATTGTTCGCTGTCACGATTGGAGATCGTGGTGCCCATTACCACATCCTGATACTGGCCATACTGAGAAAGCGCCAGTGCTAGCGCGCTGTGTAGCAGCATAAAGGGCGTTAGCTTGTATTCCCTGGCAATGCGGTGCAACACGGGTACCAGTTCAGCAGGCAGCGCTTCACTGTATAACTTACCAAAGTTGGCTTTATCTGCCTGACGCGCATGATCCAGCGGCAGACTGTGTAATTGCGCCATACCCGCCAGTTTGTTGCGCCAGTAATCGGTTTGTTGTACGCATTGCTCACCGTTCAGCCAGTCCTGTTGCCAGCTGGCGTAATCCAGGTACTGCAGAGGCAACTCAGCCTGAGGCTGCATACCCCCTTGCAACTGCATATACGCGGTCATCAAATCTTGTTTCAAAATATCTAAAGACCAGGCGTCACAAGCAATATGGTGAATATTGATAATGAGCAAGGCATCTGCGTGCAGTGCGTCAGGGGTGCGGAAGTGATCAACACGGATCATCAGGTCGCTGTCCAGCGCAAAGGGGGCCGCAATGCAGGCCTGGATGTCAGCTTTAAACGTCTGTTCATCGCAGCTGGCACTGTCATGATAGCGAATGCTGATCGACTCGTCGCTCAGTTGCTGCTCAGTGGCACCATCGGCGGCCAACACATAACGACTGCGCAAGATTTCATGCTTTTTCAACACATGATTAAGCGCGCTCTCAAGATGTGCCATAGACACAGCATCGGTCAGGGTGAATGCCAGCGGCATATGGTAATCACTGGAGCCACCGCGCAGCTGATCGATAAACCAGAAACGTTTTTGCGCAGAAGACAAGGGATAGCTTTTCCCGGCTTCACGCACCACAGGCTGAATCGGGTTCACAGCCGCCAGCGGCGCTTGCTGCTGTGACAAATACTCCATCAGCGCTGGCTTATTGTCACGGATCAGGCTGGCCAGCTCCGGGGTTAATGCGCCCTTTTTGGACTCCACCGCAAGACGGTCACCATTAACAGAAAGTAGGATTTGGTTGTTAGTTAATTGATCGATAATTGCTTGTGTGTTCATTAGAATTCTACCCTTTCAATTTGGTCTGCGCTGGCATCGTTAATTTGTTGTTTTAATGCTTGTTGATTACGTTGGCGCTCGATTTGGGCAGCCAGTGTGGCTACCGTGTCGTTTTCAAAAATGGTTTGTACCGTCAGAGATACTTCAAATTGTGTCTGGATCTGAGAGACGGCTTTTAAGATCAGCAGCGAATGCCCGCCGAGATTAAAGAAGCTGGTTGTGACCCCAATGTCCTGCGCTTCGCGGGACAGTAACTGCGCCCAGATTGCAACCAGTTGATGCTCCAGCTCAGTCGTTGGCGCACAGTATTCGCTTTGTTGCATATTGAGTTTGGGCTCAGGCAAAGCAGCCACATCTAGCTTGCCGTTCACTGTCAGCGGCAGTTCATCGACAATGTTCAGGCTGCCTGGCTGCATATACTGTGGCAGTTGCTCTGCCAGCTGATTGCGTATCGCCTGCAAGGTGTCTTGTGGTTCGGCTTCTGAATCGCTCGCATGCAACTTAAGGTAAGCGGCCAGGTGCTGCTCTGTATCAACCTTAAAGACAGTTACAGCGGCATCCTGAACCTGAGGCTGCTGGGCTAAAATCCCGCTCAGCTCACCCAGTTCCACACGAAATCCTCGTAGCTTCACCTGGTCGTCGTTACGACCAATGAAGATCAGCTCCCCCTGGTCGGTGTAACGCACCAGGTCGCCGGTGCGATACAAGCGTGGTGCCTCTATCGCCAAACACTGATCAGCATAAGGGTTGCTGATAAACCGCTCGGCACTGAGCTGAGGTTGGTTCAGATAACCTCGCGCCACACCTGGTCCACCAATGTACAACTCGCCTTCACAGCCCTTAGGCACTAATCCGCCGTCGTCATTGAGTACCAGCAAAGTGTTATTGACATTAGCCTTGCCTATGGTGACAAGCTCAGCGCCCGACGCCGCATGCAAACGTGATGTGGTCGCCGTTATCGTTGCTTCTGTCGGTCCATAACTGTTGAACAAAGTCACTGTAGGTGCTGCGCTAAAGAAGCGCTCCATGTGGGTTTGCCCCATGGCTTCACCACCGATGATCACCGCACGCAGTGTTGCAATGGCAAATGCCCCCTCCATATCGGTCATTTGCTTCCAGAACGCGGTTGGCAGGCTCATTACTGTAACTTGATGCGTGCTACAAAATGCGTTGAACGCCGCTGCGCTGCCAAGGCACTCTTCATTACGCAGTACCAGAGAGGCTCCCTGGCACAAGGCCCCAAACAACTCTTCAACAAAAATATCGAAGCTCATGGTTGAGAACTGCAACATCACATCCTCAGCGGTCAACTCATATTGCGTGCGACAGTGACATTGATAATTGACCAGCGAGCTATGCTCCACTGCAACCCCTTTAGGTTTCCCGGTGGAACCTGAGGTATATATGACATAGGCCAGGTTGTTACCGGACACTTCTACCTGAACAGGGTTGTCCTGCGGATACCCACTGAGGTCAAGCGACGCAATATCTATGGCTGTGCCACCAAGCTCTGTCATCAGTCCAGCAGCTACGCTCAAGCCAGTGTCGTAGCCAAGGATGTGCTGCAACTTCGCATCTGATGCCATGTGACTCAGGCGACTGTTCGGATAGCTTGGGTCGAGCGGTACATAGGCACCACCGGCTTTCAGTATCGCCAGAATGCTCACCACCATCTCCACAGAGCGGCTACTACACACACCCACCAAAGTTTCTGGTGTCAGCTGATGCTCGTTCAGCAGGTAGTGCGCCAGTTGATTAGCGCGCTGGTTCAGCGCACCATAGCTAATGTGTTGCTCGTTAAAGACCAATGCAGTGGCGTCTGGCGTGGCCTGGGCTTGCTGTTCAAATAATGTATGTATGCACTGTGTCGCATCAAAACTTTCTACCTGCTGATTAAAGGTCACCAGCAACTCGTGTTGTTCTGCCCCTGACAGCATGGTGAGTGCGCCTGGTGCCTGTGCGAGTAATGTCTCAGTCGTCTGTTGGGCAAACGTTGTCAGCAATGTGCAAAGATGACGACTCAGGGTTTCAATCCGCTCTTGGCTGAACAGTGCCTTGTCATAGGTCCAGCAGATATCCACTCCGGTATCACTCAGCGCCATATCTATATCGAGATCAAACTTGGCAATCACGGCGTCATCAGCCAGGGGACTCAATTGTGCGTCACCTAGCGACCAGTTGTTGTCTATCGACTGATCGGTGACCCCATAATCCGTGGTGGTTGTCAGCATCACCTGAAACAGTGGGGTGTAAGCACTGCTACGTGGCACATTGAGCTGCTCTACCAGCTGCTCAAATGGCACATCCTGATTTGACTGGGCATCCAGATGAACTGCTTTAACGTGCGCCAGATAATCAGCCAAAGTGGCCTGTGCAGTGTTTACATTCAGCACCAGCGTGTTGACAAAAAAGCCAATCAGAGGAGCAAGCTCTGCTTGCATCCGGTTTGCTACCGGCGTGCCAATCACAATGTCTTGGGCATTACTGTGTCTGGATAGCAGCAGTGATAGCGCACTATGGAGTAACATAAATGGTGTCAGCCCCTGCGCTTTTGCCAGCGCCGCCAGCCCCTGAGCGACCTCAGTATTGAGTGTACTTTTAACCTGGCCACCCTGATGCTGCTTGACGTCCGGACGAGGGAAGTCCAGAGGCAGACTGTGTACTGCCGGCAATTGTGCCAGTTGCTGTTGCCAGTAACCCAGCTGCTCGTCTAGCACGCCATCTTCTAAATAGGTCCGTTGCCACTGCGCGTAATCTGCGTACTGAATAGTCAGAGGTGCCAGCGGATTCTCCTGTCCCTGACTGTAGGCAAGGTAGAGTGCAACAAATTCTTTGATCAGTACCTGCATTGACCAGCCATCGGAGGCAATATGATGCATGTTGAACAACAGCACTCCGCTGCTTTGTGAGGTCTGAATATAGCCTGCACGCATCATCACCTCACAGCTGAGGTCAAACGGCTGACTCAGCTGTTGCGTCATCGCCCCGGCAATCGCCTGTTGCTGCGCCGTCTCACTCAGCATGCGGACATCCTCATAACTGAGCTCAAAAGATGCCTGCTGGCGAATCACCTGAGCATCATCGCGATACACGGTTCTGAGTACTTCATGACGGTCAACGATGGTCTGCAACACAGCCTCAACCACAGTCAGATTCAGTTCGCCCTGAACATGAAAGGCCGCCGGCATATTGTATTGCGCCGAGCCTTGGTTGAGCTGATCGATAAACCATAAGCGCTGCTGAGCAAAAGACAGTGGCTGGAGACTGTGCTGACCCAATTGCGGGTCTGTCAGCATAACTCTGGGCTGGGCAGTGATCTCTGCACGTATCGCCTGTCCCTGGTGGGCTTCAACGGCTTTGGCCTGCTCAGCCAGGGTGGAAACGTTAAACAGCGTTTTCACTGGCAGCTCAACCGCCAGCTCAGCGCGCAATGCAGCGGCCAGCTTGACGACCAGCAGTGAATGTCCGCCCAGTTCGAAAAAGTCTGTCTGTGTGCTTATCTGGCTGGCTTCTACACTGAGCAGCTGCGCCCAAATCTCACATACCGCCTGCTCTGTGTCTGTTTGCGGCGCTACGTAACGGCCCTGCAGTGCGGTGGCATCCACCTCCGGCAGCGCCTTTTTGTTGATCTTGCCACTGGCTGTCAGCGGCCACTCAGGGACCACCTGACCCAGCCTCGGCACCATGTATTCCGGCAAACGCTCTGCCAGGCTCGTCAGTGCAGCCGTGATGAAGTCGGTGTGCTCAGCCTCATCCAGCATCTGAGCCGGATGAACATAAGCCACCAGATACAGGCCGTTGGCGCCGCTTTTCGCCAGCACCACCGCGCTGTCGATGGCCGCCTGACGACTCAGCTGCTCGCTTATCTCGCCCAGCTCCACCCGGAAGCCTCGGATCTTCACCTGATCGTCTGCGCGTCCCACAAAGGCTAAGTTGCCGTCCGCCTGATAGCGCACTAAGTCGCCCGTGCGGTACAGGCGCTTTGAGCTGCCTGCCACTTTGGCATCATAAAATGGATTGTCGATGAAGCGCTCGGCACTCAGCTGTGGCTGATTCAGATAACCCCGCGCCAGCCCGTCACCGCCCAGGTATAGCTCCCCGGTGGTGCCATACGGCAGCAGCGCCAGCTTATCATTGAGGATGAACGCCTGACTGTTGTTAATCACCCGTCCGATACTCGGCGCCTCATCCAGGGGCTGAGTAAAGCGCGCACAGGTTGAATAAGTGGTGTCTTCTGACGGACCGTAGAGGTTATACACCCGCTCACAGTGCTCACCGGCGAGTAACTGATTCACCACATCGCGGCCCAGCGGCTCGCCTGCCAGGTTCACCACCCGTACACCCGCCGGAATGCCTCCCTGCTCCAGCAGCGCTTTAATCGCCGAGGGCACCGTATTGATTAATGTGACCTCCACCGGCGTCGTCAGCAAACTCAGGGCGCTGTCGACCAGCACACAGCTGCCACCACGGGTCAGAGGTAAAAACAGTTCAAAGGCCGACAGGTCAAAGTTGATTGAGGTGCTGCATAGCATCCGCGCATAATCTTCACGGCTATATTCGGTGTCGGCCCAGCTCAGTAATGCATTGACATTGCGGTGGCTGATGGCCACGCCCTTAGGTTGACCAGTCGACCCTGAGGTGTAAATGGCATAGGCCAGCTTATCCCCGCCAGGCGCCGTCAGCGCCGGGTTGTGCTGCGCATAAGCGCTCAGTGTCAGCGTCTCAATATCCACGGCTGTCCCGCCCTGCTCTGCCATCAGCGCCTGTGCAACCGGCAGACCTGCGTCATACGCCAGAATGTGTGTCAGCCCGGCATCTTTGGCTATATAGCCTAACCGGCTGCCCGGATAGCTCGGGTCCAGCGGCACATACGCCCCACCGGCTTTTAATATCGCCAGGATACTCACCACCATCTCAATCGAGCGACTGCTGCACACGCCCAATGGCGTTTGCGGTGTCACCTGATGTTCGCTCAGCAGATAATGCGCCAGCTGATTGGCGCGCTGGTTCAGCATCTCATAGCTGATATGCTGCTCGTTAAAAATCAGTGCCGTTGCCTGTGGCGTACGCTGTACCTGTTGTTCAAATAAGCCATGAATGCTCTGCGTGGTATCATAACTGAGTGCGTTGTCGTTCAGTGTTAACAGCAGCGTGTGTTGCTCGGCTGCCGACAACATCGCAAGGTTATCCGGAGAGTGCGCCAGCAAAGTGGCCGGAGCCTGCTGTGCCAGGGTCGTCAGTAAGGTACCCAGATGACGGCTCAGCGTCTCAATCCGGGCAGCGCTGAACAAAGCCTTATCGTAGGTCCAGCACATCTCTACCCCGGTATCGCTCAGTGTCAGGTCGATGTCCAGGTCAAACTTGGCAATCATCGCATCCTCAGCCAGCGGGCTCAGCTGCGCCTCGCCTAAAGACCAGCCCTGATTACTGACCTGCTCCGTTACGGCATAGTCGGTGCGGGTTGTCAGCATCACCTGGAACAGCGGCGTATAGGCACTGCTACGGGGCACATTCAGCTGCTCAACCAGCTGCTCGAACGGTACATCCTGATGTGACTGAGCACCTAAATGGACGGCTTTTACATGGGCCAGGTAGTCTGCCAGGCTCGGCTGGTCGGTGTTGACGTTCAGCACCAGGGTGTTAACAAAAAAGCCTATTAGTGGTGCCAGCTCGGCCTGCATGCGGTTGGCCACCGGTGTCCCGATGACGATGTCCCGGGCATTACTGTGTCTGGACAGCAACAGCGACAAGGCCCCGTGCAGTAACATGAAAGGCGTCAGCCCCTGTGCACTGGCAAGTGCACTCAGCCCCTGCGCCACTTGTGCACTGAGGGTGCTTTTCACCTGGCCACCCTGATGCTGCTTAAGTGCCGGACGCGGGTAGTCTAACGGCAGACTGTGCACAGAAGGCAAGTCAGCCAGTTGCTGCTGCCAGTAACCCAGCTGCGTACCCAGCACCTCGTGATTTAAATGGGTGTGCTGCCACTGCGCGTAGTCTGCATACTGAATGCTCAGCGGGGCCAGCGGGTTGTCCTCGCCCTGGCTGTATGCCTGATAGAGTGTTGTAAATTCGTTGATCAGCACCTGCATTGACCAGCCGTCGGAGGCAATGTGGTGCATATTGAACAGCAGCACGCCGCTGCGCTCAGTGGTCTGAATATAGCCTGCACGCACCATCACCTCGCGGGTCAGGTCAAACGGCTGGCTCAGCTGTTGCGCCATCGCCCCGGCAATCGCCTGTTGCTGCGCCGTCTCGCTCAGCGCCCGCACATCCTCATAACTCAGAGTGAAGCCGGCGTCCTGACGGATGATCTGCGCGTCATCGCGATACACAGTTCTGAGCACCTCATGACGGGCAATGATGGTTTGCAGGACGGCCTCAACCACCGTCAGGTCCAGCTCGCCGTCAACCGCAAAGGCCGCCGGCATATTGTATTGTGGTGTGCCCTGCTCCAACTGGTCGATAAACCATAAGCGCTGCTGAGCATAAGACAACGGGGCAACACGATGCTGACCCAGCTGAGGGTCATCCTGCATCACTCTGGGCTGGGCTTTAATGTCCTCGCGCAGTGTCTGTCCCTCGGCCGCAGCAACCGCTTTGGCCTGCTCAGCCACGGTGGTGGCATTGAATAACGTGCTCAATGGCAGCTCCACTGCCAGCTGTGTGCGCAGTGCGGCGGCCAGCTTAACCGATAACAGGGAGTGTCCGCCCAGTGCAAAGAAACTCGCAGTGGTGCTGATCTGTGTCGCATCAAGGTGCAGTAATTCAGCCCAGATCTCACACACTGCCTGCTCAAGGTCGGTTTGCGGGGCAACGTAGTGGTCCTGCGCCCCCGGGTCCACCTCTGGCAGCGCCTTTTTATTAATTTTACCGTTGGCGGTCAGTGGCCAGTGTGGGATCACCCGGCCCAGTTTAGGCACCATGTAATCGGGTAAACACGTTGCCAATGCGCTCAGTGCCGCACTGATAAAGTCAGAATGGGCTGCCTCGTCCAGCGCCTCTGTCGGCTGAACATAGGCTACCAGGTAGGTGCCGTTGGCCGCGCTTTTCGCCAGTACCACGGCACTGTCGATGGCCGCCTGACGGCTCAGCTGCTCGCTTATCTCACCCAGCTCTACCCGGAAGCCACGAATTTTAACCTGATCGTCTGCCCGGCCCACAAATGCCAGCGTGCCATCGGCCTGATAGCGCACTAAGTCGCCGGTGCGGTACAAGCGTGTTGAACTGCCTGCCACCTCAGGGTCATAAAAGGGGTTATCAATAAAGCGCTCTGCACTCAGCGCAGGCTGGTTCAGGTAACCTCGTGCCAGCCCGTCACCGCCCAGGTACAACTCACCGGTTGCGCCATACGGCAGCAGCGCCAGCTGGTCATTCAGAATAAACGCCTGGGTGTTGCTGATCACCTGGCCGATCCCCGGCGCATGGTCGATTTCCTGGGTGAAGCAGGCACAGGTTGAGTAGGTGGTGTCTTCCGACGGGCCATAAAGGTTATAGACCCGCTCGCAGTGTCCGTCGCGCAGTAACTGATTAACCACGTTGCGCCCCAGCGGCTCACCGGCCAGGTTCACCACCCGCACGCCAGCCGGAATGCCTGCCTGCTCCAGCAGGGCTTTAATGGCCGACGGCACCGTATTGATCAGGGAAACCTCAACCGACTGCGTCAGCAGGCTCAGGGCATTGTCGACCAGTACACAGGTGCCGCCGCGAGTGAGGGTAAAAAACAATTCAAACGCCGACAGGTCAAAGTTGATGGAGGTGCTGCACAGCACCCGGGCATAATCCTCGCGGCTGTAGACCGTGTCAGCCCAGCTCAGCAGTGCATTGATGTTACGGTGGCTGATCGCCACGCCCTTAGGTTTACCGGTCGACCCCGAGGTATAAATGGCGTAGGCCAGATTATCGCCCTGATGTGCCACCGGTTGGTAAGGAGTGGAGACAGCGGCATCATTCAGCGTAGCCAGACTCAGCGTGTCGGTGGCTAAGCCTTGCAGGATGACCGGGTTATCGGTGAGGGTCACGACCGGCTTTGCATCGTCAATGATCTGTGCCAGTCGGGCACTGGGGTAGCTCGGGTCGAGCGGTAAATAGGCGGCACCGGTTTTCAGGATGGCCAGTATGGCCATCACCATCTCGGCATGTCGCTCAGTGCTGACGCCCACCATGCTATCGGCGTTGAGTGTATAGTGTTGCTGCAAGTACGCAGCAATGCGATTGGCACCGGCATCCAGCTGGGCATAGCTCAGCGTGCGACCGCCGGGCATATCAATGGCGATGGCATCCGGTGTTAGCTGGGCCTGACGGCTGATTTGTTCGTGCAGGCTGAGCTCAGCGTTATAAGCCAGTGTCTCGCTTTGTACATCATACACCAGGTGTTGGCGTTCCTGCTCACTCAACATATCGATCTGCTGCGGCGACTGTTGACTGAGCGAAGCCAGGTTTTGTGGCACAAAAGCAGCAATAAGCTGACTCAGATGCGTACTGAGCTTGGTAATAAAGTCGGCGGTAAACAGGTGACTGTCATACACCCAGTTCAGCGCCAGTCCCTGAGCGTTAAAAACCAGGTTGATGTCGAGGTCGAATTTGCTGCTGGTCACAGGTAAGGCTTGCTGCGTTAACTGCACATCAGCAACATTAAACTGCGTACTCACTGGCTGAGCAGGCGTACCCTCTACCGTCAGCAGGATCTGAAATAATGGCGCATGAACCTGACTGCGTGAGATTTGAAGTCCTTCAATCAGCTGATCCAGAGGCAATTCCTGATTCGCCAGCGCCTGCTGATTGATACTTTTAACGTGCTCAAAATACTCAGTCAGAGTGTCAAATTCCGTCGACACTCGCAGTGGCACGGTATTGACAAAAAAGCCCTGCAACGACTGCAGTCCGCTTTGCAGCCGGTTCTCAACCGGGGTGCCGATGACGATATCCTGGCTATGACTGTGTCTGGCGACCACCAGAGACAATAAGGCATGTAAAAATGCAAATGGACTTAACTGCAATGCTTCAGCACTGTCAGCAATGGCTTTGGCCTGATGTTCAGGTAATTGCTGCGTGAATTTTTGCGCTGGATGTTGATAAGTGTCTCTCTGTCCCGTCACAGGCAAAGTGTGTACTTCTGGCGCATCGGCAAGCTGCTTCACCCAATAGTCCAGCTGAGTTTGATAATGTGTCCGGGCGTCATTTTGTTGCCAGTGCGCATAATCAATATAATGTAATGGCAGTGGCGCCAATTCAGGCTCCCGGCCTGCAACCAGTGCACTATAGGTGTGAGAAAACTCCTTCACCAGCAGCGCCACGGAATAGCCATCCGACACAATATGATGCAGGTTGAACATCAACACGCCCTGCTGCGGGGAAAGGGTGACGTAATGTACCCGGATCAAGCTATCTGTACTTAAGTCAAAAGCGTAAGCGGCCTCTTGTGCCAGCAAAGCGTCCAGCTGTGTTTGCTGCGCCGGCGCTGTCAGGTCACTCAGGTCGTGCGTAGACACAAGCTGTGCCGGTGCGCTCACCAACTGTTGTTTGCCTTCCCCTTCCACCTCAATAAACCGGGTGCGCAGTACTTCATGACGCGCCACTATGGACTGCATGGTTTGCTCTAGTACCGCCTGGTCAAACTCACCCGATACAGTGAATGCCGCCGACATATTATATTCGATACTATTGCCCTGAAGCTGATCAAGAAACCACAAGCGTTGCTGTGCTGATGATAATGGAAAGTGCGCCTGCGTCCGCCCAACTGGCGTGATCACAGGGGCCTGAGAAGCGCTGGCGTATAGCCCCAACAGATACTGTTTTAGTTCGTCTTTTCTTGCTATTAGCTGTTGTTTCAGCGCTGTATCCAGGGCTTTTGGAAGATGTAGCTTCACTTCGCCTTGGTGGTGCTGTGCACTGGCGCCCTGCTCCAGCAAAGCGCGGTATAATTCTTGGATCATCATAGGGTAAATTCCTCGAAGTCGGATGCAGCGGGACTGTGCGTCGTGTCACTGGCATGCAAAGTGAAGATGTCGTCGATATGGCGACTGATGTTGGCGACGGTCATTTGCTGATATAAATCCTGAATGGCCAGGTTGATCGCAAAAGTGTCGTTAAGTCGGGTTACCAGGCGCATCACAAGCAGTGAATGTCCGCCCAGCTCGAAAAAGTCTGTCTGTGTGCTTATCTGGCTGGCTTCTACACTGAGCAGCTGCGCCCAAATCTCACATACCGCCTGCTCTGTGTCTGTTTGCGGCGCTACGTAACGGCCCTGCAGTGCGGTGGTATCCACCTCCGGCAGCGCCTTTTTGTTGATCTTGCCACTGGCTGTCAGCGGCCACTCAGGGACCACCTGACCCAGCCTCGGCACCATGTATTCCGGCAAACGCTCTGCCAGGCTCGTCAGTGCAGCCGTGATGAAGTCGGTGTGCTCAGCCTCATCCAGCATCTGAGCCGGATGAACATAAGCCACCAGATACAGGCCGTTGGCGCCGCTTTTCGCCAGCACCACCGCGCTGTCGATGGCCGCCTGACGACTCAGCTGCTCGCTTATCTCGCCCAGCTCCACCCGGAAGCCTCGGATCTTCACCTGATCGTCTGCGCGTCCCACAAAGGCTAAGTTGCCGTCCGCCTGATAGCGCACTAAGTCGCCCGTGCGGTACAGGCGCTTTGAGCTGCCTGCCACTTTGGCATCATAAAATGGATTGTCGATGAAGCGCTCGGCACTCAGCTGTGGCTGATTCAGATAACCCCGCGCCAGCCCGTCACCGCCCAGGTATAGCTCCCCGGTGGTGCCATACGGCAGCAGCGCCAGCTTATCATTGAGGATGAACGCCTGACTGTTGTTAATCACCCGTCCGATACTCGGTGCCTCATCCAGGGGCTGAGTAAAGCGCGCACAGGTTGAATAAGTGGTGTCTTCTGACGGACCGTAGAGGTTATACACCCGCTCACAGTGCTCACCGGCGAGTAACTGATTCACCACGTCGCGGCCCAGCGGCTCGCCTGCCAGGTTCACCACCCGTACACCCGCCGGAATGCCTCCCTGCTCCAGCAGCGCTTTAATCGCCGAGGGCACCGTATTGATTAATGTGACCTCCACCGGCGTCGTCAGCAAACTCAGGGCGCTGTCGACCAGCACACAGCTGCCACCACGGGTCAGAGGTAAAAACAGTTCAAAGGCCGACAGGTCAAAGTTGATTGAGGTGCTGCATAGCATCCGCGCATAATCTTCACGGCTATATTCGGTGTCGGCCCAGCTCAGTAATGCATTGACATTGCGGTGGCTGATGGCCACGCCCTTAGGTTGACCAGTCGACCCTGAGGTGTAAATGGCATAGGCCAGCTTATCCCCGCCAGGCGCCGTCAGCGTCGGGTTGTCCTGCGCATAAGCGCTCAGTGTCAGCGTCTCAATATCCACGGCTGTCCCGCCCTGCTCTGCCATCAGCGCCTGTGCAACCGGCAGACCTACGTCATACGCCAGAATGTGTGTCAGCCCGGCATCTTTAGCTATATAGCCTAACCGGCTGGCCGGATAGCTCGGGTCCAGCGGCACATACGCCCCACCGGCTTTTAATATCGCCAGGATACTCACCACCATCTCAATCGAGCGGCTGCTGCACACGCCCAATGGCGTTTGCGGTGTCACCTGATGTTCGCTCAGCAGATAATGCGCCAGCTGATTGGCACGCTGGTTCAGCATCTCATAGCTGATATGCTGCTCGTTAAAAATCAGTGCCGTTGCCTGTGGCGTACGCTGTACCTGTTGTTCAAATAAGCCATGAATGCTCTGCGTGGTATCATAACTGAGTGCGTTGTCGTTCAGTGTTAACAGCAGCGTGTGTTGCTCGGCTGACGACAACATCGCAAGGTTATCCGGAGAGTGCGCCAGCAAAGTGGCCGGAGCCTGCTGTGCCAGGGTCGTCAGTAAGGTACCCAGATGACGGCTCAGCGTCTCAATCCGGGCAGCGCTGAACAAAGCCTTATCGTAGGTCCAGCACATCTCTACCCCGGTATCGCTCAGTGTCAGGTCGATGTCCAGGTCAAACTTGGCAATCATCGCATCCTCAGCCAGCGGGCTCAGCTGCGCCTCGCCTAAAGACCAGCCCTGATTACTGACCTGCTCCGTTACGGCATAGTCGGTGCGGGTTGTCAGCATCACCTGGAACAGCGGCGTATAGGCACTGCTACGGGGCACATTCAGCTGCTCAACCAGCTGCTCGAACGGTACATCCTGATGTGACTGAGCACCTAAATGGACGGCTTTTACATGGGCCAGGTAGTCTGCCAGGCTCGGCTGGTCGGTGTTGACGTTCAGCACCAGGGTGTTAACAAAAAAGCCTATTAGTGGTGCCAGCTCGGCCTGCATGCGGTTGGCCACCGGTGTCCCGATGACGATGTCCCGGGCATTACTGTGTCTGGACAGCAACAGCGACAAGGCCCCGTGCAGTAACATGAAAGGCGTCAGCCCCTGTGCACTGGCAAGTTTACTCAGCCCCTGCGCCACTTGTGCACTGAGGGTGCTTTTCACCTGGCCCCCCTGATGCTGCTTAAGTGCCGGACGCGGGTAGTCTAACGGCAGACTGTGCACAGAAGGCAAGTCAGCCAGTTGCTGCTGCCAGTAACCCAGCTGCGTATCCAGCACCTCGTGATTTAAATGGGTGTGCTGCCACTGCGCGTAGTCTGCATACTGAATGCTCAGCGGGGCCAGCGGGTTCTCCTCGCCCTGGCTGTATGCCTGATAGAGTGTTGTAAATTCGTTGATCAGCACCTGCATTGACCAGCCGTCGGAGGCAATGTGGTGCATATTGAACAGCAGCACGCCGCTGCGCTCAGTGGTCTGAATATAGCCTGCACGCACCATCACCTCGCGGGTCAGGTCAAACGGCTGGCTCAGCTGTTGCGCCATCGCCCCGGCAATCGCCTGTTGCTGCGCCGTCTCGCTCAGCGCCCGCACATCCTCATAACTCAGAGTGAAGCCGGCGTCCTGACGGATGATCTGCGCGTCATCGCGATACACAGTTCTGAGCACCTCATGACGGGCAATGATGGTTTGCAGGACGGCCTCAACCACCGTCAGGTCCAGCTCGCCGTCAACCGCAAAGGCCGCCGGCATATTGTATTGTGGTGTGCCCTGCTCCAGCTGGTCGATAAACCATAACCGCTGCTGAGCATAAGACAACGGGGCAACACGATGCTGACCCAGCTGAGGGTCATCCTGCATCACTCTGGGCTGGGCTTTAATGTCCTCGCACAGTGTCTGTCCCTCGGCCGCAGCAACCGCTTTGGCCTGCTCAGCCACGGTGGTGGCATTGAATAACGTGCTCAGTGGCAGCTCCACTGCCAGCTGTGTGCGCAGTGCGGCGGCCAGCTTAACCGATAACAGGGAGTGTCCGCCCAGTGCAAAGAAACTCGCAGTGGTGCTGATCTGTGTCGCATCAAGGTGCAGTAATTCAGCCCAGATCTCACACACTGCCTGCTCAAGGTCGGTTTGCGGGGCAACGTAGTGGTCCTGCTGCCCCCCCGGGTCCACCTCTGGCAGCGCCTTTTTATTAATTTTACCGTTGGCGGTCAGTGGCCAGTGTGGGATCACCCGGCCCAGTTTAGGCACCATGTAATCGGGTAAACACGTTGCCAGTGCGCTCAGTGCCGCACTGATAAAGTCAGAATGGGCTGCCTCGTCCAGCGCCTCTGTCGGCTGAACATAGGTTACCAGGTAAGTGCCGTTGGCCCCGCTTTTCGCCAGTACCACGGCACTGTCGATGGCCGCCTGACGACTCAGCTGCTCGCTTATCTCGCCCAGCTCCACCCGGAAGCCGCGAATTTTAACCTGATCGTCTGCCCGGCCCACAAACGCCAGCGTACCATCGCTCTGATAGCGCACTAAGTCGCCGGTACGGTACAAGCGTGTTGAACTGCCTGCCACCTCAGGGTCATAAAAAGGGTTATCAATAAAGCGCTCTGCACTCAGCGCAGGCTGGTTCAGGTAGCCTCGTGCCAGTCCGTCACCGCCCAGGTACAACTCACCGGTTGCGCCATACGGCAGCAGCGCCAGCTGGTCATTCAGAATAAACGCCTGGGTGTTGCTGATCACCTGGCCGATCCCCGGCGCATGGTCGATTTCCTCGGTGAAGCAGGCACAGGTTGAGTAGGTGGTGTCTTCCGACGGGCCATAAAGGTTATAGACCCGCTTGCAGTGTCCGTCGCGCAGTAACTGATTAACCACGTTGCGCCCCAGCGGCTCACCGGCCAGGTTCACCACCCGCACGCCAGCCGGAATGCCCGCCTGCTCCAGCAGGGCTTTAATGGCCGACGGCACCGTATTGATCAGGGAAACCTCAACCGGCTGCGTCAGCAGGCTCAGGGCATTGTCGACCAGTACACAGGTGCCGCCGCGAGTGAGGGTAAAAAACAATTCAAACGCCGACAGGTCAAAGTTGATGGAGGTGCTGCACAGCACCCGGGCATAATCCTCGCGGCTGTAGACCGTGTCAGCCCAGCTCAGCAGTGCATTGATGTTACGGTGGCTGATCGCCACGCCCTTAGGTTTACCGGTCGACCCCGAGGTATAAATGGCGTAGGCCAGATTATCGCCCTGATGTGCCACCGGTTGGTAAGGAGTAGAGACAGCGGCATCATTCAGCGTAGCCAGACTCAGCGTGTCGGTGGCTAAGCCTTGCAGGATGACCGGGTTATCGGTGAGGGTCACGACCGGCTTTGCATCGTCAATGATCTGTGCCAGTCGGGCACTGGGGTAGCTCGGGTCGAGCGGTAAATAGGCGGCACCGGTTTTCAGGATGGACAGTATGGCCATCACCATCTCGGCATGTCGCTCAGTGCTGACGCCCACCATGCTATCGGCGTTGAGTGTATAGTGTTGCTGCAAGTACGCAGCAATGCGATTGGCACCGGCATCCAGCTGGGCATAGCTCAGCGTGCGACCGCCGGGCATATCAATGGCGATGGCATCCGGCGTGAGCAGTGCCTGACGACTGATTTGTTCGTGCAGGCTGAGCTCTGTGTCATAACTAAGTGGGCTGGCCGAACGTCCCAGCAACCTTTGCTGCTCCGCCGGGCTCGAAAATGGCAAGTCGGTCAGCGCACAATCGAGGCCATGCTCACCCAGATAGGCCAGTGCGCGTTGATATCTTTGCTCTATGGCATCAATATCAGCCTGAGCAAAGTAACGATGGTTGAAATCAATTTGTAGTTCCAGGTCAGTGTCATTGTTATCCCATACCGTCAGAGTGAATGGGATCTTTTCAGCATTGGCATTGAGGTAATGAAAACGTGCAGCCTGATTTGAAAAGTGAATATCGGCAAAATCCAGCGTCAGATAGTTAAAGCTAAAATCAAAGAAGCTACCCTGCTCACCACTGTGTTGCTGGTCTTTGAGGAGCTGGCCCAGTGGATACTTCTGGTGTCTGTAGGTTGCTTTTTGCGTCTGTGCGACCTGTTTCACCAGCTCACTCATAACATCCACGCCTTGCGTTGAAATCAGCAATGGACTAATGCTGGTAAAGACCGACAGTTTTTGTTTTTGCAGCGCCGTTTTACGGTTGTGGCTCGGATTACCAAACAATAGGGTTGCCTGATTGGTATGCAAAGAAAAGTAGTAAGCCAGCGTTGCCAGTAACACCTGAGCGGCCCCTAACTTATGACGACCAGCATGCGCATTCAGGCTATCGAAAACCGTTCTGGAAAGTGGATAAATGGCCCGGGTACTGCGTTGTTGATCTGTATTATCAAAGTAACCTTCAGGCAGGCGTTCGCCCTGATAATCATCGAGATACGCTTGCCAAAATGCAGCATCTTTTTGATACTTAGCACTCTCACGATAAGTATTATCTAACTGTGCGATCTCATCGAGCGATAACCTGGCATCGTCCTGTGTTTGCTCACCGTTATACAAATCAGCCAGCTGCTGAACCCAGATCGCAAATCCGAAACCATCCATAGCGAGGTGATGACTTAAGCCAACATACCAGTGCTGTTGCTGAGATATTTTAAGCACGAAGCCTCTGGCCAGCTGCGTATCAAACACCGCCTGAGTGCGAGCAAACTGCGTTTCGAGCCAGGCCTTAGCACTGCGCTCAGCGTCTGCTTCGGCACTAAAGTCGATCACCGGCAGGCTGTCATCCAGGTCCTGGCTCAGATAAGCGGTGAATTCCTCTCCTTGCTGACTAATACGCATTTGAAATGCTTCATGACTGTGAATCAGTGCTTTATGTGCCTGTGCCAGTTGGGTGCAGTCAATGTTGTCGCACACGATATAGCCACCAATGTTGTAAATAGGGCTATCCGGGAAATAGAGCTGATCTAATAGTATGTCGCGCTGCGAAGCGGTTAATTGCCATTGAGAGTGTGTCATCTTAAGCTCCTACCTCTGCCAGAAAATCGTTTTTGGCGGACTGGTTTAACTGTAATTTGTCAAAGTATTGTGTGTATGAGGCCTGCTCTACGACCTTGCCGCCTTCCATCACAATGACCCTGTCTGCCAGGTCGAAATACTTATCATCGTGAGTGATGGCGATGACCAATTTCTGCTTTGCTTTGAGGCTGGGCAAGATGCGTTTGTAAAAGACTTCTTTGAAAATTGGGTCCTGATCGGCAGCCCATTCATCGAACAAATACACCTGCTTGTCTTCTAAAAAGGCCACCAGCAAAGCGAGACGTTTACGCTGACCATCAGATAACGACACGGTAGAAAAATAACCGTCTTCTATCGTGACCTTGTGGTCCAGGTGCAACAACTTCAGATAGTGCTGGATCAGCTCCATCGTTGCGTCATCCAGGTCTTTAAGGATTTTTGCGAACAGGTAGTAGTTGGAGTAGATAGCACTGATCCCTTGCCTGTAGCTTTCGATGTTGGCGTTGTTCAGTGCCGCATCATCGAAATAAATGTGTCCACCAACCGCCTGATAGTGCAGCGTCAACAGCTTGCTGAGGGTTGATTTACCAGAACCATTCGAGCCAACAATAAAGACTATTTCGCCACGCTTCAGTGTCAGGTCGATTGGGCCAACAGCGAAGCCTGCCTCATCCTGATCACTGGGGTAAGCAAACTCAACATTGTCGAAGCGCAGCGTCTGCCAGCTGGGCACTTCTGAAATCTGATAGTCAATTTGCTCTTCAGGTAGTTCATTGAGCAGCGTATTGAACTTCTTATATGAAATCGTCGCCATCATCATCTGAGGCAAAGCGTTCAGCAAGACTGCGATGGGGCCGGTCACGTACAATAAAGCCATGATCACCGCGACCAGTTCACTATTGCTGATGGAGTGGTAATTCACGAAAATAAAACACAGCGCGCCGATAACAAAAAAACAAATTAAATCACCAAAGTTGATGGTTGATATCAGCACAGATTGCGCGGCTTTCTCATTTTTAAGGATGTTCTTTTCGTTGCTCAGTAAAGCGTCCTGATGAAAATAAGCACGCTTTTGCGCATCGAGCTTGAGCTCCTTTGCACCAGAGAGCAAACCATTCACCCCCTCCTGAATTGCATCGCGGTACTCTCGTGAACGCGTCAGCAGCTTGTTGCCAAAATACATAGGGACTTGATACGCCAGGACGCCAAACGCAATGGCGATCATCACCATCTTAAACACTTCACTATTGAGATAGACCAGAAAGCCCAACATACCAACCAGAGTCACCAAATTGATCAGCAACAGGGGTAATGCCCGTGCGCCATTAACGATCCTTGGTACATCCAGGTTCACTGAAGCAACCAGTTTAGACGAGCCCATTTTCTCAATGGCATACAAAGGCGTTCTGGAAATTTTATCGTAAAAACTCACTCTAAGTTTTCTGGCAACATCCGTTGCAACGCGCTGCAGTAAAATCTCTGACAGGCTTCTCATGATCAGAATGAATGTACAGGCCAGGAAAAACAACGCGGCCAGTTTATAGTTTGCGACTTCCAGTAGCCCATATCGTGCATGGGGGACTTCAGCCAACTGCAATCCGGGTGTCGGACTCTCAATACTCATCAGTACAAAGGGAATAAGCCCCGAATATAAAATCCCTGAAATGGCTCCCAACAACACCGAGATAAACACACGGTTGGGATAGCTCTCACTAAATAGTTTTAATAAATTCACGGTTTACTCCTGCCCTTGATTCGGGGTTAGCGTTAGCTTGCGAGATGCCTCTTTGGGTGATTCAAATGACACATACTGTCCCTGGGCAAACAAGGTGATCATGTCATCATAATGCGCGCTGGCGAGCTGGCCTGACTGCCCGGTGGAGTTCATAAACTGATAGCGCCCGCCCATATCAATCACCTGTCTGAACCCGGCACCATAGTTCTGAATAAAGCCATTGTCTTTTTCGTAAAAACCTGCCGCGACATTGACCGTATTGGTAGCACCGCCGGTCGCCACTTCTCGTGAGAACACCTTATTGAGGTGCTTTACCTTGCCAAACGGCATATGGTCATAGCGAGTCGTCTGAAACTTACCCCATTGCCAGTTATCAATTTCATCTCCCTGTAACTTGCTATTCAGGATTAACGTCCTGTCCAGTGCCGAGAGTAGTACTTCTTCACAGGATTCTGTTTCTATCGTATTGGTGTCATCACATAGCGGGGAGTTTTGCGCCAGCAGCTCAGCCAGTTGGTCGTAACTCACTCTGCCACGCAGACCCAGTAGCTGACGTGTCGCCGCTTTCTCATTCCATGCCGGGATAAGCTCATCATTGAGTAAGACTCGGTAAATTTGCCTTGCCCAGGTATAAAATACAGTCGCGGCAATGCTGTCGCTGTGTGCGTTTCCTTGCCAGGCTTTCAGGTGGTCGAGTGCTTCTTGTTGCCACAGATCTTCAGCGACAACCGTTTCCATCACGGTTTTTAGCTTGCTCACCGTCAGGTCTTTGACATCCATTTGCATCTGTTTGATGTAATCCAGATCCAGTGACTGGGTATTCAGTAACTGCTCAATGCGCTCTGCACGGGCAGGATCCGCAAAGCTGGAAGAAATATGGTAAGGATAACTCGATGCCACATTTCTATTATTGGCATTGATGATGTAACCGCGTGGTGGATTAAATTCACTTGGCATTTCATCCTTGGGAATGAACCCTTGCCATACATCTCCCTCAACGCCTCGTTTAGCCGGTAAAATACCTGTGCCACGTTCCCGAACCGGAATATTACCCGCGCCGGTAAAGCCAATGTTATCTTGCTTATCTGCGTAAAACAGATTCAGGCTGGGTGATGCGATTTTATCCGCTGCTTGCTTAAACTGCTGCCAGTTTTCGGCATGATTAATGTGAAAAAAGCCTTCATAGGTGGTGTCTTTTTCCTGCAATGCCGTCCAGCGTAGAGACACAGCCTGAGGCAAGCCAGCTTTACTGATCACGGGACCGGTCAGCGTTTCTTTGATCTTCAGTTCAACATCCCGATAGGTGGGTTTAAGCAAGCTCGGAAAATCACTTTTCACTTTGATATATTCAGTACGCTCTGTAAAAGGTAGCCACTGTTGCTGGTAACGATACAGAGTGGGGTCTTCCGGATGGATTTCCTCCATCACAAGGTCTTGCAGATCAGCCTCCATATTCGTGCCGCCCCAGGCAATATGGTTGTTCTGACCAAACACAATGACAGGTAACCCGACCAAACTCATGCCCTGCAACTGAGAGTCTGGTAACTGCTGCGATACCGCATACCACAAAGAGGGAATTTGCAGGCCCAGATGCGGGTCATTGGCCAAGATGGCACTGCCAGATGCACTTTTTTCAGCAGAAACCACCCAAGCGTTACTGCCTATGTGTTTACCGCCAATCTTATAATCCGTTTCCAATTGCTTAATTGTATGGTGTAACCCGGATAGGCTGGCGACCTGCCCATCGTCCAGGGACTCTGATGGTGCCAATTCAGATCCAAAGAATTCAGCAAACAAGGATTTGGGTAACGTTTTTAATGCCACACTACGCTGGATTTCTTCTTCCAGGTTACCCGACATGCTGAGAGAGAACATTTTCATCCATGCCAGTGAATCTTCAACACGCCATGGCGCTGGCGTAATCCCGAGCAGAGTAAACTCAACCGGCAGTGTGGGCTGCCCACGCAGGAAGTCATTGATCCCAGCCGTATAAGACTGCAATGACGCCAAAGCCTGCTCAGACAAATAGGCTTTACTTTGTTCTGCCACCTCATAGAGCCCCAGCGTGCGGACCCAAACGTCATAATTCACGCTCTCTTTGCCAAACACCTCACTCAACGTGCCAGCACTGAGTCGACGTTGTAACTCCAGCTGCCACAACCTGTCTTGTGCATGCAGATAACCCATAGCAAAATAAACATCTGCCATTGAATCCGCATCAATATATGGCACACCATGTGCGTCGCGCGTTACCGTTACCTGCTCAAGAACAGCAGCCGAGACCGTATTTGCCCCCGTTTGCGGTAACGCTGAAATGACCTGTTGCTGATATGCCACGTAAGCACACAATACCGACGGTGCCAAAATAAAGGTGCCAAATCGGCACAACAGAGGATGTCGTGTAAACCAATTTCTTATTTGCATGTATTCACTACCAACAGAAGTTTGAGATCTCATGCATGAGATCATTGCTACTGATTAAAACAAGGTTTAAGGTCGGAATGAGTCTCACGCTGACATCGACCGGATATGCGTCAGCGTGCAGTCATTGTCAATTCAGGCTTGAGGCAAGGCCTTCCTGCTCTGTGGCAATCACCTGATGGCTTTCCACAAATGCCTTAATGTCAGCCATTAACAGAGAGCGTCTGCCCTCCTCTGAGATATAAACGCCCTCTCTCATATCTGCAGAGCCCAGGTTGTATCCCTTCTCAAACGCCCATTCAATGATGCTCAAATCAATATTCATACCTTCACTCCACCGCTTGTAAACTGCGCTTTAAATTTATTCTGCTGTGCTGTGCTGTGCGTCGATTTAAGACTTCACACCAGAGCGATTACTTAGTATGGTTCACATGGTGCATCGATAACCCTTGAGTGTATACCTGTTAGATCTACCAACTAAGGTGTTCACCACTAACCTTAAGTGCAGTAAAAGGTTCCTAACCCTATGAATAAGCTAAAATTAGATCAGTTGATGCTGGCTAACGTGAACAGTCGAAAAGGGCTGAATTCTGAAACATTTGAGTACACCTCTTTATTCTTATCCTCTGTAACGCCCGATCCACACAATGCACGATTTCTGCCAGCCAAGTTCATGGAAGATGATCATGCAAGACAATTCACGTCACGTTGGCTCACCAAGAACCAGCTAGTTGAAATGTACGATGCAAATGATCATGTACTAATAGGAAAGAACTGTATTGTAAACTGCTTTGCGTATGGCACAGCGCAGTGGAAAAAAGCGAACCAAACACTGGAATCCGTACTTGAACTGGCTGAAAACATCTCTGTTGCCGAGGTTATTCAAGTGCCGACAGTCTATCCTTTAGAAGACGGCCAGTATCAAATACTAACCGGACATCGACGTTTCTTTGCTATGGTTTACAGCAATGGCTATGACTCAAGCGCTCAGTTCAAGGTATATGACGCCAAACCACTGCTATCGAAAGTGAAACAGTTTCAGGAAAATGCCAGCAGAGACGACCTGCCACAATATGGCAAGCTGCAAGCTTTTCTCAGCGCGATGCAGGAATTAGAAAGCCTCAGCCAGGCCAGATTAAAAGTCGGTGAGAAAAAGCTAACCGTTAAAGAAATGGCGGCCAATTTAGGTATCTCCATGGGGAGCTTTGATAACTACAATGTCCTTACCCGCTATAAATGTGTCATTCAGGCCTATGAACAGGGGCTGGTCACGATGCCTTTTATCAACGTTAAAAAAGTCGTTAAACAGGTTGAGAATGACTATTACAGCGAGTTTGATAAAACCCTGCTAACCGTAACAGACAAAGCCGAGATCAATAAACGGATCCATGCCAAACTCACGGGACAAAAGTTAACGACCAAACCTAAGACAAAGGCTTTCAGAGTGAAACCCATTCAGCATGTGGAAACAATTAAAATGCTCCTGACTCACAACATTACAGAATTAGTGGATGAGGTAGATTGGCAGGCTGTAGACTGGGGTAATCGAAAAGCCGTGACGGACACCCTGGCTAAAGTCATTGAAGTACTCGACAATAAAAGTAAGGGCACTGACAACTGAACATACAGGGGCATGTAATGACTCACCCTGCGACAGACGTGACGTTGCTGACGGGCGATTTTTCAAGCATAGAATGATTCGTGTATCGCAATAGTTACCTCTGGCTTTGTTAAATACTGATGGTCGTTTAGCGGCCTTCGAGCCTACCCCATACCGATATTGTAAGAAATTATATATTCAACGTCACACGCACGGTGTCCACCATTCCATTCAAAAAAACAGAACAATCACCTATCAATCAACAACTTAAGAAAACCCCTCTTTACTTTCTCACTTTTTTAACATTGGTCTACAATGAAAAAAACACTTGTAAATTAAAAAAGCCTTCCCATCTTTCTGTTGAGTTTTTAAATGACTATAGATATAGTCTGAACGCTTGACATATTCCTAATAACAACAAATTCAGGACAATGAACGAAGTCAGCTTCTCTAGAACAGTTAAATCGATCACACTTGGATCCTGGAAACTTGACCCAAAGCGGCAGGTGCTCACTGACGGCGACATCGAGAAAGAACTCGAACCGCTGCTGTTTCGCATCATTAGTTATTTGATCTTAAATTCAGACACTATCATCACCCGACAAAATCTGGTGGACGATGTCTGGTGCCAAAAGTATGTTGATGATAATGCAATAAATCGGGCCATCTCTGAACTCAGAAAAACCCTGAAATCTGAGAACCAAAAGGGCATTATCGTTAAAACTCACTATAGAAAAGGCTACAGCTTAGCCATAGAGCCACTTGTTGAGTACCACAAAACTGAATCCGCAGACAAAGCTAAGCCCAGTCCTGCGGTTACAACCGAATTAACACCTAAAACAACACCGCTAGAACAGCCAGTAAAGCGGAAGAAAGCCCCCTGGGTTTTAGGTGCTGTTATCAGTACTCTGGCAGCTGGTATTAGCCTGGCATTTATTAATCAAGACAATGCGCTGAGCGACGCGTCCGTAAGCCCCATAGAAAAGCAAGTACAGGAAACGGTCTTGTCATGGGTCAACGGCAGGTATACCAGGCCTAATATCTCTCCCAACAAAAACTTTGTTGCCTTCTCAATTATCCAAAAAAATAGCCAGAATTATTCTCTGGTGGTAAAAACGCTGCAAACAGGTCACGAAAAGCGCCTGGCAGAAGAAGGAACGAACTACTTCCCAATCGGCTGGTCGGCAGATTCAAATAAAGTGTTCTATCGGGCCATTAACAATGAACAATGCGAAGTGTGGCTGATCAACACAAGCTTTGACGGTACAAATAAATATCTGTTTGACTGTAGCTTGCAAGGTTTCACTGGTGCAGGTGTCAGCGATGGCAGACTAATTTACTCAAAGAGCGGTTATCGCGACAGAGATGAACTCGCCGCGCTTGCCAGCCGTGACTTAGAAACAGGCCAGGAATTTCAAATTACGTCACCAAATTTGAATTCATATGGAGATAGGTTTCTGACTTATATCCCTGATATAGAAGTTATTATTTTTGAGAGACATCACTATCAGGGCAGTGAGCTATACATGACGGACCTGGACGGTGGTAATCAGGTCAAACTACATGACACTGATAACCGGATCTGGACATTATCTTATGAAAAGAAGATTAACTCGTTGATTTGGTTGGATAATGTTGAAAACATTTTGTTTACTTATTCACTCGATAAGAAAACCATTACCTCAGCGGTTAAATTGCCTAATAATGTTAAATACGCCAGTAATCAGCCGCTATCCCACGATGCCTTACTTGCAGTGACCTATCCATTTTTACAGGATATATATAAATTAAGTACAGGGGGCGGCGAGCTGCAGCCGATAGTTAAAAGTGAATATGATGACGTGCAGGCTTCAGATTTTGAAGACAGTGTGATTTTTTTGCGTCAGGAAGGCGGACTGCGATCCATTTACCGCACTTTGCCCAATGGCCGGCACGAACCGCTTTCGCTTAAGGCGTCGACTTATGAATCAATTCATTATAGTGCGCAAAGACAAGAATTATTGCTCCACTACAAGGATAGGCTAGAAACCTATGATAGCAGCACCCTGACGCTTACTGGCTCTATCAAGGTTGACGGCACCATAGTGTCGGCTGAATACCTTGGCGAGAATAACATCGGGTATACCGTTGTGGATGCAAGAACATTGAGAGGAAAAGCTTTTATGCACTCTCTGGATTCGGACAAAAGCATTCCATTGCCGATTGAACGGCCATTGTGGTTTGGACAACTTGATAGTCAGTTTTATGCGAGTTTGTCATCGCATGATGAGGTATCTTTATACAATATCAATACAGGTGAAAAGACTGACAGAATTGAGCTGTCAAAAGCCAAATATAAGCACTCGATTGCTGCGGGTAACGGGTCCTTGTATCACTCGGACGGTGAAACCGTCTTTAAAATTAATTTTGGCCATCCAGAGCCCAGGCAGGAAATATACAAAATTGACAGTTCCAGCTACGTCATAGACAGAATCAGTTTTTCTAAAAAAACCAATGCGCTTTACCTAGACATAATTGAAGTCGTTGAAAATCAGCTGGTCAAAGCACAAATCACCCCACCTGAATAATCTGACATACCGGGGAGGACACCTCCCCAGCCAGGAACTTTGATAAGCAACATCATGACACTCGCCAGTCATCGTAATTAGATCAGGTTGTTGATAATGCACTTTACGATCGCCTGCTGCCTGTTTGTGCTATCTGTTTTCACAATGCAATTAGACAGATGGAAATTAACTGTACGTTCAGAGATACCTAGTATCTGACTAATTTCCCATGATGTTTTACCTTCACAAGCCCACATTAAGCAGTCTTTTTCCCGTTTTGTAATATGTAACTTTTTATCCCTGCAGCGCAGCGCGGCCTGAAGCAAGTAAGGTGAGATAATCGTCCAGCACCAGTCGACAAATTCAATGCTCTTCTGCTGGCAAAAGCTTTCAGGAATATCGAACACTAAGCCCCCATAAATACCTGTCACACCGCGCATAGGCATCACATACACCTGACCTTGCTCGCTACTATGATTGAGTATGCTGTGTAGCGGCAGCAAGCGAATACCTGACTTACAATGCTCATAAATCGCAGTATCTGACATTTCATCTGCCAACTGAGCAGAAATCTCACCATAAACCTTTTCTTCATATGAAGATGCAGATACCGGGCAAAAGTCGATAAAGCCGAGGCAGTTATAGCCTGACTCCTTTGAAATGGACTTCAATGTATTTGTTAGCTCTTCGGCGATGTTTACTTCCTCGAATTTAGCAATCATCTGTTTTATTTCGTGTTGCGTATCAAACAGGCCAAGGGTCGTATTTTGTTGCATTGTTAGCTCCTCAATTTGCACCAGGTAAGCAGAGAATGTTCGTTCATTTGATGGAACTCATATTGCCCCAGCAAACATGTGCAATCAAATCACAGAAAAAACAAATATAACCTTTTAAAACAATAGCATAACTAACTACATTATTGCGAAATACCGGCTATATATTGATTAATACCACCCTGCGGAGGGTCCCGTAACGTCTGTGCATCACACCTTATTTGCTACTAATTTTCCCACTTTACATACACTCAGGCTGCGCCATCAATTCTGACCTTTCGAGCACGGGACACTGTCAAAATGCACTTGTCAGTAAAGTCAAATCAACCCGCATAGTGATATGAGGGAAACTCGCTAACTGTGATAATTAAAAATCCGAGTTAGCCAAGGTGATGTGAACGGCAATTGCAAAGCTGAGCGCTGGCTCTGGAAAATCAACGTATTGCAAACATCGGTCAACCGAACATACCCACATCAACAATCCAATGGCAGCATGCGCATACGAGATAATGATGTGAGCAAAGTACGTTTCACTGCACTAAGTGGAAAATCGAATGGATTGACTGCCAAAGATCTGGTTGGGTAGGTACTTCGTTTGGATTGATACTTCGTTTGGATTGGTACTTCGTTTGGATTGGTACTTCGTTTGGATTGGTACTTCGTTTGGATTGGTACTTCGTTTGGATTGATACTTCGATTGGATTGGTACTTCGGCTGGATTGGTACTTCGGTTGGATTGGTAATTCAGTTGGATTGGTAATTCAGTTGGATTGGTAATTCGGTTGGATTGGTACTTCGGTTGGATTGGTACTTCGGTTGGATTGGTACTTCGGTTGAATTGGTAATTCGGTTGGATTGGTAATTCGGTTGGATTGGTAATTCGGTTGGATTGGTAATTCGGTTGGATTGGTAATTCGGTTGGATTGGTGATTCGGTTAGACAACAACGAATGAGGCCAGGCACAGGCACTAAGCCACTCGTCTTGACAGATACAAACGTTTCCGACTTTACTTACGCGCTCACTGCCCTGTCGGTTCGATTTATTCAAATCAACATAGGTTGTCAAAAGGGAAAAGGACCCACGGCTTAAAAGTGAATCCATATGAGAAGCACGAATGCACGTGAAAATGGCTTTATGAACGGCATACTGGCAGTACATGCGTTAGCTGCTACAGAGTCATACCTAAGGGGAAAAGGGGTTATAAACAAGCCTGCATTGACTGATGCAGAGCAATACTGCCCTCGCTGATGGTATGCTGTAGCTGACTATATTCTTCTTTCTTTAGCTTCATTGAGACCAGCAGGCTGTTTTTTGCAATATCGTCCACCCTGACCTCAATAGGTCGTTCATCCGAGCACAACCATAAGCGAGTCTTTGCCTGTATCTCCTGGGCAAACTTCATAATATCAATTTCTTGCTGTTCAAAGTAATGAGCACCAAAAACGCGGTTGCTTTGCACTCTCAGCAACAACTCGCCGGGTTCGAACACGTTACCGGGTACGGCATTAGGATTTATATAGTCAACGTACCCGTTTTCGTTAGAGATCAGCGCTTTCGTTTTTTTGCTATCCTCAGAGACATATTGAAGCATCATCTTTTTCTTGGCTACTTCACTGCCAACCTCAATAGCCAACTCGACAACACGCCCATTCTCCCTGGAGTAATGGTACTCACTGGCTGGCTCTTGCAATACGAGATTACCTGAAACAGACTGTAATCCGGCCCCCATTGCTAATACAAGATAGGATCCCATCAATTTATCAACTCCTGTTACGCTTTATACTCTAATTAACCAGTGATGTTTTTAGGGTTAATAAATCCTACCTGAGTAATGCTATGTGTATCTGTTCCACCTGCAATAAACTTTGTTTGGCGATTATCTTTAATTTCTTTATTAGTAAGTTTTTTTAGTTTTTTTGTTTTAAGTTTAAGCATCGTGACAATCTCTATTTAATGTTTATCTAATTAATTTTTAAAAGTGAAGCACCGTTGTAGTGATGCAACTATCATTGACCAGAGATGCTAAAAAACCTAGTTATGAAACATTATTCTTAGAGATAACAACTTAACATAAAACACTGATTCAATTAGATAAAAAAACTTATTACCCAGACCTTTCCGCATAGTAAGCTTTGTATTGACCAACAATGAAAAAAAAGCAGAAAAATCACACATAAAAACGCGAAAAAACAAAAAACAACGAGAGTAAGCAAGCATAAAAAACCAGTTAAAAACAAAGAAAACCTATGATTTAAAAAACCGAAGAAACCAGAATTAACTCTCCACACAAAGACAAACCAAAAATCAAAAATCAAAAATCAAAAATCAAAAATCAAAAATCAAAAATCAAAATATAAAAACACTCTAATCAGACATTTTAAAATAAAAACACAAGAAATAACCGAGTCCTGTGACACATGGAAAAGTACATCACTTACTACATGGGTTATCTTTAGGGGTTTTTACACACCCGAACCAAACAACAGGGACAGATAATCTCGTTCGACTCACACTCGAAGCCTGGAGACCACTGACCCCAAAGAAACAAGTATCATGTGAACTGACAGACTCAACAATGTGCTTCTCTGTCCGCCCTCTGGCATTGATTTGCAACAACTGAATTTCCACCTTCGTTTAAGGCAAAGTCACGCCCTGGCTTAACGTTTAATGCAACCTCTCCCAAGTAATTCCAGATTCGAGCCTAAAACGAATAAAGTCTCGATGTCCGTTTAGGTTTAAATAGAACGTTGGTTCGGATGTCGAATTGGTTTCTAAGTCGGGGTAATTCAGGTGTCGATTGATTAACCTGTCGAGGTGATTCAGATGTCGAGGTGATTCAGCTGTCGAGGAGCTTCAGCTGTCGAGGTGCATCAGCTGTCGAGGTGCATCAGCTGTCGAGGTGCATCAGCTGTCGAGGTGCATCAGCTGTCGAGGTGATTCAGCTGTCGAGGTGATCCAGCTGTCGAGGTGGTACAAATGTCGAGGTAATTCAGCTGGCGGAGTAGTTCAGAAGTAGGCTTGAGTCCAGTTACAGATTCGCAGCCGAGTAAATTTAGTTAGGCTTCCCGATACAGTGTGGTATCTCAGGGTTCCCCATTAAAGTGATTTCTAGTGTATTCATACAGCTATCTAAAAATGGCCGTTCAGCTCATTATGGTGGACTTGCTCGTCCTGATAACACGCATGAGACGCTCCCAAAAGTGGCAGAGACTGACTATCGAACTTTAATTACCTCCTCAGGGCAGATAGGACATTTTGCTTCTATACATTGCCTAGAGTGTGTCGTCGATGCGTTCCTGACAATTGACTACCCGGCTTTATTACTGACCGACTATACAATTACCTTCACTACCATACCAATCACATGCCTTGGTGGGCGTCAGGTTCAGGGATTTGTTGTGGTATCTATTTGTGTAATGCTATGTGTATCTATTTGTTGGGCAGCCCCGCCAGCCACATGCTGTGTTTGGCCAGGCGCCAGCAGCTCTTTTGCAGTAAGGGTTTTTAACTTTTTGGCTTTCAACTTAAGCATGACCAGATTTCCTGTTGTTATAGCAATTTAGCTGTATCGTTTTCACCTTCGTGGTGACCTGATTAACCTTAGCGAATACCTCAGAAATACACTAATTATCAAACCTTATCGTTTTTCATAACAATTACTCACAAACACATGATTAAAAAAGAAATAAAAATAAAAACACAGATTTAAAGACACATAATGTTCAAAAAAGCCACTGTTTCAAGGCGCTCACCCTATGTTGAAGTGGCTGCTAAAGCTGAAAACAATGCGTTTTTTGCCTCAATACATAGTGCCGTAGAAACCATAAAGGTGTCTGTCAGAGCTATTGCAATTACACTGTGAGCACGTGCTCGTTGTGCCATATCTGTGCTTTAAAATAGAGGAAAGCGAAAATGTGGGAGCATAAGGACCCAGCAAGCGCAATGTCAGTGCTGTGTGATAGTTGCAGACTTCTCCGGCTCGCTGAGCGTATTCATTATTTCCCTCCAAAATGAGGGGGAATTATCCATTGAATTGACGCGTCTGGAGGCTCACGAGGCAGAAGGCATAAAAAAATCCGATACCAGAACACTGGTATCGGATTATTTATTCAGTCATCACTGCTTACTTGAGAGTACTGGTATGAGAAACTCAGGCACTCACAACTCGCAAGCGAGTACGGTCATTATTGCATTTCGTCGCTAAATTGCAGCGTTGGACGTACAACTTCAGCATCAGACTCCAGTGCACCTAACAGGGCCAGGAAGTTCTTATTCACCACTGACATCGTGATATTTTGCTTCTGCTGTGGCTCAACCTCACCTGTCACCTGTGCAACCGTAACGGCTTTCAATACCAATAGCGCAGCATCACCGCTGTTTAGCTCAACCAGGGCAGACTGCGTCTGCTCACCATCAGGATGTGCCAGTTTAAATGCCTGTTGAACGATTTCTGGCGCAACGGTGAAGCTCTGACGCTTCAGAGCTGCTTCCGTTTTAACTTCTATAGATTCAGCTGCTGCGATGTCGCTCAGTGCTTTGCCGTCTTCTAGCTGTGCATATAAGGTGTTAGCTTTCTCTTTGATTAGCTCTGACGCTTTTTCATTCTCAAGACGCGTTTTGATCTGCGCTGTAACCTCTTCCAGAGGCTTCACCTTAGCTGGCTTATGATCCAGAACACGCACAACAACAATATGCTCATTCCCCGCTTCCAGCACTTCTGAATTCACTCTGTCTTCGATCAGCTCAGGTGTGAAAATCGCGTTCGCGATACTGGGATCATTTAACGGAGCAGGCAACGCCATGCGTGATACCAACTCAGTGCTCTTCAATTCGATGTCTGCCACAGCTGCCGCATCTTCCAATGAATCAGCCACTTCAAACGCCAACTCTGCGATTTGCGATTGCTTCTCATAAAATGCATTGGCTTTAGCTGTGCTTTCCAGCTCAGCACGCAATTCACTGGCAACCTCTTCAAACGCTTTTGATTGCTGTGCCTGTAAATCGGTTAACTGGATAATATGGAAACCAAACTCAGTTTCAACCACAGGAGAAAAGTCACCGACGTTAGTAAGTGCAAATGCAGCCTCTTCAAACTCAGGCTCCATCATGTCACGCTCGATCCAATCCAGATCACCACCGACTTCTGCAGACGCAATATCGTCAGACTCAGCTGAAGCAAGCTCCGCAAAATCTTTGCCTTCTTGCAATTGCTGGTATAAAGCATCCGCCTTTTGTTTTGCCGCTTGCGCATCCTCAGCACTTTCAATCAGGATATGCGCTACACGACGGCGCTCTTCTTCCAGATACTGAGCCTGGTTCTCTTCATAGTAAGCGCGAACTTGCTCATCCGTCACAGGCTCATCCAAAGTCACATCGTCAGATTTCAGCTCAAGGTACTGCAATGCAATTTGCTCTGGTGCCTGAAACTGTTCCTGATTAAGCTCATAATAGTCAGAAATTTCTGCCTCAGTCACAGCCACTTCACCTTTAACTGTCTCTTTGCTTAACAGCATGAAGTCGATGTCACGTGTTTGCTGCTGCAATGCCAGTGTTTGCTTTAGTTCGTTATCTAAAACGAAATCTGAGCCAGCAACCGCTGAAACCAATTGGTTACGAGTCATTTCTTCACGCATGTACTCACGGAAAGTATCTGGCTGAAAGTTCATCTGACGGATCAGCTGTAAATATCTGTCATTGCTAAATTCGCCACCCAGCTGAAAGTAAGGCAGCTCAAAAATCGCTTCCTTAACTTGCTCATCACTCACTCTCAGTCCTAATTCAATGGCTAACTGGTTTTGTAGTTCTTGTTGTACCAGACGGTCAATCACGCCGCTGCGGATCTGAGCCATGTATGCTGGATCTGCTGAGATTTGTGTGAAATATTCGCCAAACTGACGTTCCAGACGTGCACGCTCATTTTCATAAGCGCGGGAAAATTCCATTTGCGTTATCTTGACTCCATTTACTTCTGCTACGGCCTGCTCTGTGGTTTGACCTAGGTAACCACCGATCCCTGCCAACGCAAAAGACAAGATCACTACGCCAAGAATAATTTTGGCTGCCGGGCCTTGTGAGCCTTCTCTAATCTTTTCTAGCATTTATTCTATCTCTTATCTAAGTCAAAGCACGCTCAGTACTTTGGGTTTAACTGCGTACCCAGATCCGCTGAATGTGACACACCAGCGTCCTGTCTCTGTACCTATTAATATGGATAAGCGCGGCGATTGCAAGTATCTATGTGCAGGCTATTGAAGCGCCTATGCGATGTATCACACTTAGCTTCATCTCCATTAGCCTCGCCAATATGCGGCATTATCCAGCTGATATAAAAAAAGCGTATCTTAGCAGATACGCTTTTTATCTTGAAGCTTATCTGGCCCAATCACACTATCTTAACATAGGTCGTTGGGCAGACTGAGTGAAATCTGCTTAGTTTACCGCGTCTTTCAAAGCTTTACCGGCTTTGAAAGATGGGATGTTAGCTGCAGCGATTTCGATTGCCGCACCAGTTTGTGGGTTACGACCCGTACGTGCTGCACGCTCACGCACTGAGAAAGTACCAAAACCGACTAGGGCAACTGAGTCACCGTCTTTTAGCGCACCAGTTACTGACTCAATGAATGAATCCAGAGCACGACCAGCAGCCGCTTTAGAAATATCAGCATCAGCTGCAATTTGATCGATTAATTGAGATTTATTCACAATATCATCCTCTTACATTGTTATTATCAAGAGCGATGAGGGCTTACCACTAACATCACTTTTGTAGTTAACTCAGAGAAATCTGACGATTCTCTATTTCATCTAATGTCTCAAAGCCTAGTAACCACGGGGGTTGTGGGCCACCAGGCTAATACAGTGCTTAAGTTAGCATACCATGTAGATTTGAAAACCCTTTTTACGCACTTTTATGTACTTTTTCTGCTTTAGCCAACCGACTTTTGCGACTCAACCGTAAAACTGTCTACTGGATGAGCGAGTGCCAGAGATAAAACATCGTCAATCCAGCTCACAGGATGGATTTCAAGGCCTTCCAAGACATTCTGCGGGATCTCTTTAAGGTCACGCTCATTCTTCTTCGGAATGACTACCGTTTTGATGCCACCACGGTGAGCTGCAAGCAACTTCTCTTTAAGTCCACCAATTGGTAGTACTTCGCCACGTAAAGTGATTTCACCTGTCATTGCAACATCACTGCGCACCGGATTACCCGTTAAGCTTGAAACTAACGCCGTTACCATAGCAATACCTGCACTTGGGCCATCTTTCGGCGTTGCCCCCTCAGGAACATGTACGTGAATATCACGCTTTTCGTAGAAATCACCATTGATCCGCAGCTTTTCAGCACGATTGCGTACCACGGTCATCGCCGCCTGGATCGACTCCTGCATTACATCACCCAAAGAGCCAGTATACGCCAGCTTGCCCTTACCTGGCACTGCCGCACATTCGATGGTCAGCAAATCGCCACCCACTTCAGTCCAGGCCAATCCTGTAACCAAACCAACGCGGTCGCCATCTTCAGCCTTACCATAATCAAAACGCTGCACACCCAGATAGCTTTCCAGATTTTCTGCATTGATCACGACTTTGTCTTTTGACTTGCTCAGCAAAATGCTCTTAACGGCTTTGCGACACAATTTTGACAGTTCACGCTCAAGGTTACGAACACCCGCTTCTCGCGTGTAGTAGCGAATTGTATCAATGATGGCACTGTCTTCTATCTCAATCTCGTGCTCCTTCAATCCGTTACGCTTGATTTGCTTCGGGATCAAATGCTGCTTAGAGATGTTGAGCTTTTCGTCTTCTGTATAACCCGACAAGCGGATCACTTCCATACGGTCAAGCAGTGGACCCGGAATATTGAAGCTATTGGACGTAGCAACAAACATCACATCCGATAAGTCATACTCAACTTCCAAATAGTGGTCAGCAAAACTGCTGTTTTGCTCCGGATCGAGCACTTCTAATAAAGCTGAAGCCGGATCACCGCGCATATCCGAAGACATTTTGTCGATTTCGTCTAGCAGGAACAACGGGTTCTTTACACCCACTTTGGTCATACTCTGGATCAGCTTACCCGGCATTGAGCCGATATAAGTACGTCTGTGGCCGCGTATCTCGGCTTCATCACGTACGCCGCCCAGCGCCATACGCACATATTTACGCCCTGTTGAGCGTGCGATAGATTGCCCTAAACTGGTTTTACCAACCCCAGGCGGTCCCACAAGACACAAAATAGGTCCTTTCAGCTTGTTTGTTCGTTGCTGAACTGCCAAATACTCGATAATGCGCTCTTTAACTTTTTCCAGACCATAGTGGTCAGCATCCAGGATCTTTTGGGCATTAGCCAAATCTTTCTTAACTTTAGAGCGCTTTTTCCAGGGGACGCCAATCAGCGTATCGATATAAGAGCGCACCACCGTCGCCTCGGCCGACATAGGTGACATCATCTTCAGTTTATTAAGCTCAGAGGTTGCCTTTTCTTCCGCCTCTTTAGGCATCTGTGCTTCTGAGATACGCTTTTTCAGCGCTTCAAATTCATCAGGCACATCATCCAGCTCACCCAGCTCTTTCTGAATGGCTTTCATTTGTTCATTGAGATAGTACTCGCGCTGAGACTTTTCCATCTGTTTTTTGACCCGCGAACGGATCTTTTTCTCAACCTGAAGCAGGTCAATCTCACCTTCCATCAGGGCCATCAGATATTCTAACCGGTCGGTGACGTTGTACAACTCAAGTACCTTTTGTTTCTCTGGTACTTTAATTGGCATATGCGCTGCCATTGTGTCCGCAAGACGTGCGGTTTCATCGATGCCGGAAACGGAAGTCAGTACTTCTGGCGGGATCTTCTTATTAAGCTTTACATACCCTTCAAACTGGCTGATGGCACTGCGGATAAAGATATCCTGCTCAGGACCTTCAATGTTCTCAGAGGCAATAAACTGCGCTTCGGCCAGGAAGTATTCATCAGTCACCAAAAATCGTTCGATTTTGGCTCGTTGGGTACCTTCAACCAGTACTTTAACAGTACCATCAGGGAGCTTCAGTAATTGCAGCACAGTGGCGACAGTACCGACCTGATAAATGTCATCCGTGTCGGGGTCATCAATTGACGCTTCTTTTTGCGCCACCAAAAAAATTTGCTTGTCATTTTCCATCGCTGCTTCGAGGCATTTTATTGATTTTTCTCTGCCTACAAACAGCGGGATCACCATATGAGGGTATACGACCACATCACGCAGTGCCAATACGGGTATCTCGACTCGATCCATTCTCTCAAGCGTCATTATATTCTCTTCGCACTTCATTAGTTTCAAGGATTAGGGAAGTATATGGGGATTGCCTTCAAAAAGTTCAACCTATATACCAATCCATATCAATTTCTAGTTTGAGTTTGTTGATTGCTGGTACAACTAAACTGTAGACAAAAAAAGGAGCCTGAGGCTCCTTTTTGCGATAAAACCTGGTCGTCACTCCGACGCAGCTTTATCCTGACTGTTATTTTCGTAGATTAAAATTGGGTCAGATTCACCTTTAATGACGGTTTCATCTACCACAACTTTACTTACATCTTCTATCGAAGGCAGGTCGTACATGGTATCCAGCAACACGCCCTCAACAATAGAGCGCAGTCCACGGGCACCTGTTTTTCTCTCCATTGCCTTGTGCGCGATAGCCTTAAGTGCATCTTCTCGGAACTCAAGTTCAACTCCTTCCATTTTGAACAACGCACCGTATTGCTTGGTCAATGCGTTTTTAGGTTCATTGAGAATTTGAATGAGCGCATCTTCATCGAGTTCAGCTAAAGTCGCAACTACAGGTAATCGACCGATAAACTCAGGGATTAGACCGTATTTGACCAGATCTTCTGGCTCAACATCTTTGAATGTTTCACTTAAAGATCTTTCGCTGTCAGATAATTTCACCTGAGCACCAAAACCAATACCCGTATTAGTATGGCTGCGCTGCTCGATGACTTTGTCCAGACCGGCAAAGGCACCACCACAAATAAACAAGATTTTCGATGTGTCTACTTGTAAAAATTCTTGCTGAGGATGCTTACGTCCGCCTTGTGGCGGCACCGAAGCTACCGTGCCTTCGATGAGTTTCAGTAGCGCCTGTTGAACGCCTTCACCAGACACGTCACGCGTGATGGATGGGTTATCCGACTTACGCGAAATTTTGTCGATCTCATCGATGTAAACGATACCACGCTGTGCTTTTTCTACATCGTAGTCACACTTCTGTAAAAGCTTCTGGATAATATTCTCGACATCCTCGCCCACATAACCGGCTTCAGTTAATGTAGTTGCATCCGCCATAGTAAAAGGCACATCCAGTAAGCGTGCCAGTGTTTCTGCAAGCAGTGTTTTACCACTACCTGTTGGACCGATTAGCAGTATATTACTCTTACCAAGCTCAACATCGCCTTTTAAGCCTTGATTTTTCAGTCGCTTGTAATGGTTATAAACAGCAACTGAGAGCACTTTTTTCGCGTGCTCCTGGCCAATCACATAGTCATCAAGGTGATTGCGGATTTCTCTTGGTACCGGCAATTTATCAGACGAATCATGTTGCGGCGCTATATCCTTGATTTCTTCTCTAATGATGTCGTTACACAGTTCGACGCATTCATCACAAATGTACACTGACGGTCCAGCGATCAACTTGCGTACTTCATGTTGGCTCTTACCACAAAATGAGCAGTATAAGAGCTTACTATTCTTGTCGCCGTCTGTAGGAGTGTCTGACATTCAGCTACCTCTTAAATTTGGTCAGTTATCTACTTCGATAACACAATACATGTTTTAACTATACCAAAGAATTTTGCCTTTGGTATAGCCGGGCCAGATGCATTTATCTAACAGTGATCAGAAACACGCCAGCCCAATATAGATTACTTGATATTTCTGCTGCTATGAACAGCATCAACCAAACCGTAGTCCACGGCTTGTTCGGCATTCATAAAGTTGTCGCGATCAGTGTCGTTTGCGATCACATCATAAGGTTGGCCTGTATGTTCAGCCATCAGACGATTCAGTTTTTCTTTAATCGTCAGAATTTCTTTTGCATGGATCTCAAAGTCCGACGCCTGCCCCTGAAAACCACCCAAAGGTTGATGGATCATAACGCGAGAGTTTGGCAGGCAGTAACGTTTACCTTTAGCACCACCAGACAGTAAAAAGGCGCCCATACTGGCTGCCTGACCAACACACACAGTGCTGACATCTGGTTTGATGAAGTTCATCGTGTCGTAAATAGACATACCCGCGGTCACCGAACCACCAGGTGAGTTGATGTATAGATAAATGTCTTTTTCAGGGCTTTCTGATTCCAAGAACAGCAGCTGAGCAACGATCAGGTTTGCCATATGGTCCTCAACCTGACCGGTCAGGAAGATGATCCGCTCTTTAAGCAAACGAGAATAGATGTCATAAGAACGCTCACCTTTCGCTGTTTGCTCAACAACCATAGGGACTAATGCGTTTAGAGGATCAAACATACCGTCATTCATTTTATAGATTCCTTATAAGCAGGGAAGTGCACTGCAAAACCTGGCCGCCTGTCTCATTCAAAGGACAAGCACGATTTGTTTACTCAAGTGACAAGAAGTTTATAGACGTAAGTTTATACAAAAGATGCTGATAAACAAAAGTATACGCACAACCGTGTTGCTTTGAGCAAATAAAACAAAAATGGCTCGCAGCACTGCAAAACACAGAGCAATACGAGCCATTTAAACGTTAGCTTAACAGTAAGTCAATGATTTCGTCTTTGACGAGATCAAAAGTGCTTACTGAGCAGCCTGTTGTGGGTTCATGATGTCGTCAAAAGACTTCTCAACATCAGCAACCTCAGCAGCTGCCAGAATCGCATCTACAGCTTGCTCTTCCATTGCAACATTGCGCATTTGTTGCATCAACTGATCGTTGCCTTTGTAGTATGCAACCACTTCGCTTGGATCTTCGTAAGCAGAAGCAACCGTTTCGATTAACTCTTCAACTTTTGCATCATCTACGGTGATCTCGTTCGCTTTGATCACTTCACCTAACAGAAGGCCAGTTTTAACGCGTGTTACAGCTTGCTCGTGGAACAGCTCAGCTGGAAGCTCAGGCATGTTCTTCGCGTCGCCGCCAAAACGTTGTGCTGCTTGCTGACGAAGTGCATCGATTTCTTGGTCGATAAGTGCTTTTGGCACTTCTACTTCGTTTGTCTCTAGTAGACCTTTAATCGCTTGATCTTTGATCTGAGCTTTCACAGCCTGACCAAGTTCACGCGTCATGTTTTTCTTCACTTCTTCTTTCAGTGCGTCAACGCCGCCTTCAGCAACACCGAATTTAGTTGCGAACTCGTCAGTTAGCTCAGGTAGTTCCTGAACTTCAACTTTCTTCACTGAGATCTTGAACTGCGCTGCTTTACCTTTCAGGTTTTCAGCGTGATATTCTTCAGGGAAAGTTACGTCTGCAACCACTTCCTCGCCTGCTTTCTTGCCGATGATGCCATCTTCGAAACCAGGGATCATGCGACCTTGACCAAGCTCTAGTGGGAAGTCTTCTGCTTTACCACCTTCGAACTCTTCACCTTCTACTGTACCCAAGAAGTCGATTGTTACACGGTCTTTCTCACCCGCAACTGCATCGCTTTCAGTCCAGCTCGCGTGTTGCTTGCGCAGAGTTTCCAGCATGTTTGCCAGATCATCTTCTGTTACGTCAACGACTGGCTTCTCTACTGAAATCTTTTCAAGATCTTTCAGTTCAACTTCTGGGTAAACTTCAAAAGTCGCATCAAACTCAAGGTCCTTACCAACTTCCAGTGACTTAGGAGCAAAACTAGGCGCACCAGCAGGATTGATCTTTTCAGATACAATTGCCTCGATGTAGTTGCGTTGCATCAACTCACCAGCAACTTCTTGCATCACAGCAGCACCGTAGCGCTTTTTGATAACAGAAACTGGTACTTTACCCGGACGGAAGCCGTCGATACGCTGTGTTTTAGCCAGTTGTTGTAAGCGTTTTTTTACTTCAGTCTCAACGTTCTCAGCTGGAACTGTGATAGTCAGACGGCGCTCAAGACCTTGAGTCGTCTCAACAGAAACTTGCATGATATAACCTCAATTTTCATTTTTGGCGACTACGCGCCTTCCTTACAAACAAGTCGACTTTTTATCCGATCAGATGACAGCAGACCATCATATTTGCTCAATATCGATTAAGCAGATCACCGTTAAAACATCCTAACATTTGGTGTTTAAAAACCAGTGCTGATCTCTGTCTGACTTGCTGCCTGCCCAGACAGGGCGCTATGTTAAATAATAGACGCGGCATTATAACCTATAAAACGGGAGAGTCGAGCAATCACGGCAAATAATTGATGTAGCTAAGGACAAAATTTAGAGATATAAAATGGAATTAGGAAAATTAAGAAAAGAAGAGATGGTCGGCGATGCAGGATTTGAACCTGCGACCCCTTGGACCCAAACCAAGTGCGCTACCAAGCTGCGCTAATCGCCGAATGCATAAATTTTGAAAGTGGTCGGCGATGCAGGATTTGAACCTGCGACCCCTTGGACCCAAACCAAGTGCGCTACCAAGCTGCGCTAATCGCCGAACATATAGGTTTTGTAGATGGGGCGACTGACGAGGCTTGAACTCGCGACAACCGGAATCACAATCCGGGGCTCTACCAACTGAGCTACAGCCGCCACTACAATGTGGATTTTAAAATGGCGCACCCGGAAGGATTCGAACCTTCGACCGACGGCTTAGAAGGCCGTTGCTCTATCCAACTGAGCTACGGGCGCGGCGCAAAGAATGCTTCTTCGTGCATACCACCAACTTTCGTTGATTTACTTTCTTCCAAGTAGGAAAGAAAGTGGTCGGCGATGCAGGATTTGAACCTGCGACCCCTTGGACCCAAACCAAGTGCGCTACCAAGCTGCGCTAATCGCCGACTGTGTTATTTTCAGAGTTTCTCTTGCGAGCCCCTCGTTGACAACGGGGTGCATAATAGTGATTTGCCCGGATGAGGTCAAACATTTTTTTTCAAAATCATGCCAACTGACTATTTTTACTTCAAAACGTTTAATTTATATAACAAGACGACTGGTTTTTCAGCAATTTTACTTCTAACCGAGATAATAACGTTGCCCAGTGTCGGATCCAGCTTGGCTATTTAGGGGTTTTTTGCGAAAATAGTAGTCGGCTTCCTAAGTTTTTCGGTACTCAGTTCTGAGCAAGCCCTCGCGCTGATACAGATGACTCAGTGAACCTCTAAAAAATAGAGTACCCCCTTTAATACACTCTATAATCGTTCAAGTAATTAACCCTTAAATTTAAAGGTCAGTCATGACGGCAAACATCATCGACGGTAAAGTCATTGCGAAACAAGTTCGCAATACCGTAGCCAACCGCGTTGCAGCGCGGATCAATCAGGGCCTCAGAGCACCAGGACTAGCAGTTGTTCTGGTTGGCCAGGACCCCGCCAGCCAGGTGTACGTAGGCTCAAAGCGCAAAGCGTGTGAAGAAGTAGGCTTCGTATCTAAGTCATATGATCTACCCGCAGACACAAGTGAAGAGCAATTACTGGAGTTGGTGGACACGCTCAATCAGGATCCAAACGTTGACGGTATCCTGGTCCAGTTGCCATTGCCAGACGGACTAGATGCAGAGAAAGTACTGGAACGAATCCACCCACATAAAGATGTTGATGGTTTCCACCCCTATAATGTCGGACGACTAGCGCAACGTATGCCAGCATTGCGCCCATGTACACCAAAAGGGATAATTACATTGCTTGACTCAACCGGTGTCAGGTACAAAGGCATGCATGCTGTTGTTGTGGGTGCATCCAATATCGTTGGTCGGCCAATGTCACTAGAGTTGCTACTGGCAGGCTGTACCACAACCGTTTGTCATAAATTTACCCAGGACCTTGAGGCGCATGTACGCCGCGCCGATCTGCTGGTCGTTGCTGTGGGCAAACCTGAGTTCATCCCTGGCGACTGGATCAAAGAAGGCGCAATGGTCATAGATGTGGGCATTAACCGGCTAGAATCTGGCAAACTGGTAGGTGATGTACAATATGACGTTGCCGCACAACGGGCTAGCTTCATTACACCAGTACCAGGCGGTGTTGGACCTATGACCGTCGCAAGTCTCATCGAGAACACACTCGAAGCATGTGAAAATTATCATAGCTAATCGTGTTCTAAGCAGGTGTTCAGCACACCTGCTTAATCCCTCTTTTTAGAATACCAACCGCAAAGGACTTTACTCTGGCGGGGCCAAAGAGCTCACGATAAAGCTATGAGGGTGGAGCTCTGAAAAAGTGATCACATCGCCTATACTCAACACCCAATCCATTTCTGGCACTATTCTATTTTGATTTACAAACACCCCATTTTTGCTGGTATCATGAAGTACCCATTGCTCCCCCGTCCAGACAATAACGGCATGATGGCGTGAGATTTCTATTCCTAACACCTGGGTATCTACCTCTCCCTCTGCTCGACCAAAACGGTGATTTGGATTAAGAAGAATGTGATCATTGGTTTGCGCTAATAAAAGATGTGCCATGCCTGTGCCTATCTGAGTGTCCTGACGTCGAATTCTGCTACAGTGCGTATCTCGGGAAGAAGAAATACTCGACTTCTGAGCATGAGATTGTAATCCTTGAGTCATAATGATGACATTACGCGACCTTACACAGCTTTCTTTTTCTCCAAAGCGGGTATGCCGTCAGATCTACTGCTGACATCTGAATAGATCTTATCTACATTTAGACTAGGACTTCCTACAGGAAATACAGCAGTGTCAGGAGTAGTTAGTACAAGACAGTGCAGAAAACAAGAAAACAGCGGTTCTGGTTACCACCGAGTGAAGCAGTTGGCTTGTGTTTTGGGCTTGTTTGCGTGTTTTATAGTGCGTGCAGCCACCCCGATAAACGTCACAATATTAGCTGACGACAGCTACCCGCCTTATTCTTATGTTCAGGAAGGTAAATTAGTTGGCATATACCCAACACTGATCCGAGAAGCTGCGAAACTGATCAAAGAAGATTACCTTGTGGAGCTTCGCCCTATTCCCTGGAAAAGAGGCGTTTCCGCGCTCGCAAATGGAGAAGCATTCGCACTGATGCCACCTTATATCCATCGTGACACCCGACCCTTTATTTGGCCTTATTCCGTTGCTCTGAAACAAGAAGAGGTTGTTGCATTTTGTAATCCAGGTATCACGTTACAAAACGTCACCCAGCGTGATGACCAACAGGCGCCAATAAATATCGGATTGAACGCTGGCTTTCTCATCCTTGATGATGCACTCAAAGAAGCACGAAAAACCGGACGGGTTATTGTCTGGGAAAACAAAAATACCCGAGCGAATATCATCAAACTTTATAAAAAGAGAGTCGACTGCTACATCAATGACAGACTCTCAACTTTGATAGGTATCAGTGAGCTACAAGATCAGCTGCCAGGCATAAACGCACAGTCATTTGTCGAAGACCGTGTAGTCCTCAGTCGCAGTGCCCATATCGGATACCTCAAAGGGTATGAAGGCCAATATCCGTTTAAATCTGACTTCATCGAGAAAATGGATAAGGCATTAAGCACCGTACTACAGAAAAGTCCGCCGCCATGAGTATGCAATCTCAACTTTTTTGACGCCAGTCACGCACTGTGCGAGCCCGTTCTAATTATCTGGAAATAGGTGCCCACGTATTGCGGCGAGTACCAATGTGACAGCTTTTCGTTCGGTAAGAAGTGATAACGCAAAAGGAAGGGCAGCCAGGCTGCCCTCATAAATGTGTCTTAAACTACCTGCCAGTCGATACTGGCACCAGCTTTAATTGGTACAACCTGAGTATCACCCAGTGGATAAGAGTCCGGCACCAGCCAGCTGTTTTTTTCTAAAGTAATGGTGTCTGTATTACGAGGTAACCCGTAAAAATCTGGACCGAAGTGACTGGCAAAGCCCTCAAGTTTATCCAGCGCACCCGCTTCTTCAAATGCTTCGGCGTAAAGCTCAATTGCGGCATGTGCCGTGTAAGCCCCTGCGCATCCACACGCGGCTTCTTTCTTATCCTTCGCATGAGGTGCTGAGTCAGTACCCAGGAAGAACTTTTTACTGCCACTAGTTGCTGCGCGCAGTAACGCCTGTTGATGAGTATTACGCTTTAAAATAGGCAAACAGTAATAATGTGGGCGAATGCCACCTGCCAGCATATGGTTGCGGTTGTACAGCAGGTGATGCGCCGTAATCGTCGCCGCAACATTCTCTGGCGCTGACTCAACAAACTCAACTGCATCTTGTGTCGTGATGTGCTCCAGTACAATTTTGAGCTTAGGAAATGCATCAACCACTTTTTTAAGCTTGGTTTCAATAAACACTTTTTCGCGGTCGAAAATATCGATCGAAGAATCCGTGACTTCACCGTGTACCAGCAACAACATACCAACTTCCTGCATGACTTCCAGAATATGGTAGATATTCTCAATGTCGGTTACACCCGAATCTGAATTGGTTGTTGCGCCAGCCGGGTATAATTTTGCAGCGACAATATGACCACTGGCTTTCGCCGCTCGGATCTCTTCAGCACTGGTGTTATCAGTCAAATATAAAACCATCAAAGGCTCGAACTGCCCGCTTGGCTGGGCAGCCAAAATACGCTCCCGATAAGCCAATGCACTCTGTGTACAAGTTGCAGGTGGTACCAAATTTGGCATGATGATTGCCCGACCCATATAACGACTGATATCGCGCACAGTGTCAACGAGTACAGCGCCATCACGAAGATGCACATGCCAGTCGTCCGGACGAGTGATTGTTAAGGTCTGTTTACTTGTCATTGCTCTTTCCCACTACTGAATTTGCCCGATCATAGGCTGAGCCAGCAGGTTAGTAAAGTTTTTACGCCTAATAGTCCGTGTCGTAAAAGTGTCATCAGGTTTACAGTAAATAGCAATTAAATTGCAACATTGACTGTAACGCATGATTTAAGAGCGTTAACATAGTCGAAGATTAAGTAATCAGGCCCGCGCCATGCCAATACTGTCAGAAACAAAACTAGAATCAAAAACCGAACAGTTAAGCATCATTAACCAGTTTTCATCGTCGCTGCTTCAGATAACCCACCTCGATGAACTCTTTGACTATGTTACCAGCCAGGTGGTCAGCCGCCTCGGATTTGTAGATTGTGTGATTTACCTCACTGATCCTGTTGGCGAATATCTCGATGTCGTCGCCAGTATGGGCGTTGCACATAAGGACATCAGTCACCAGGTCAGCCAGCAAAGGATCCCCGTTGCCGCCGGGATTACAGGTCGTGTTGCGAGAACTAAGCAACCCTTCCTTTCGGGTAACGTTGCGCTGGAGCCTATGTATATTGCCGACACCCGACCAGCGCTCTCTGAATTATGTGTCCCCTTAGTGTATGAAAACACCCTGCTGGGTGTTATCGACTGTGAGCACCCTGAAGCGGACTACTTTACCCAGGCACATTTGCAGATCCTGTCAACCGTAGCACATTTGCTCAGTGCTAAAATTCATCAGGTCAGAACACTAGACCATCTGACCGCCACAGTGACGCAGTTACATGAAGCACAACAGCTGGAAAAGTGTCTGCTAAAAATCGCCAACATCACTTATCAATCCCGTAACCTTGAAGCCTTTTATGATGAGCTGTACAGCATCATCTGTTCACAACTCCCTGCCGAGAACTGCTTTATCGGACTCTACGATACCCAGCAGGATGTGCTCGAGATTGATTACCTGATAGAAGCCGGTGTCAAATGCAGCGCACATCAGAGAGTGTCTAAAGAGCAGATAAAACACACCGCCTCTTACTACATCATCAAACAACAGCAGTCTTTACTGTGCGACCACCAGCAGTTTCTGAGCCACATTAAAAAACAAAATTTTAAAATGGTTGGCCGCTCTCCACGCTCCTGGCTTGGTGTCCCCTTTGTGGTAAATGACCAATACCAGGGTGTCGTTGTGCTACAAAGCTATGACAACGATCGGGCATTTAGCCGCCACCATAAAGCCATTTTGACTTATATTAGTCGTCAGCTCAGTATGGCCATAGACAGACGCCTTGCCCGCCACGCCCTGGAACACCGGGCATTGCATGATGATCTAACCGGCTTGGCAAACCGCTATTTAATGCTGGAACGGATAAAACATGCCATTTTATCTCTGGGACGAAGTAAACCGGCACATCAGCATTGCCTTCTGTACCTTGATTTAGACAGATTCAAAAGCATTAACGATGCACTGGGACACGATGTCGGCGACCACTTTCTCGTAGCCATTGTTAACCTTATCCAGACCTGTATTCGAAAAACGGACACCTTTGCGCGCCTGGGCGGTGATGAGTTCGCTATTTTCATGGAGAATATAGGCGACAAACAACAGGTTGAATTAGCGCTGGAGCGGATCACAAACGCCATTGCTAAACCCATCCAAATTGATGGTCACCTGCTGCAAGCCTCCAGCAGTATTGGTGTGGCATTCACCTCCAGTGATTCGGACAGCGCCATCGCGCTGCTACAACAAGCCGATGCAGCCATGTATGAAGCGAAATCGGCAGGACGCAGTCAGATCCGATACTTCAATAATGAGATGCGTAAGAAGTTGAAGCAGCAGGCTGACATTGAAAACGATCTGCAAAATGGCATTGAAAATGGTGAATTTGAACTGTATTACCAGCCCATATTCACACTGGCCCGGCCCAGGGTTGTCAGTTTTGAATCCCTGGTACGCTGGCACCACCCAAAAAACGGTCTGGTCACGCCTGATAACTTTATTCCTATTGCAGAACAAACCGGCCAGATCATTGAGCTCGATTTGCACTTACTCGAATTAGCAGCAAAACAGGTAGCACAGTGGCAGAGTATCGGGATCAGCGACATCAGCCTGACAGTGAATGTCTCATCACGTCATTTCGCCAGCCTGGAATTTGTGGATCAGATTGCCAATTTATATCGCGCCTACGGCCTGCACCAGGGGGCACTCAGTCTCGAAATCACCGAATCAGGCTTGATTGAAAACCTCAACCTGGCAACAAAAGTTATCCATGGTCTGTCTCCATTTGGGGTGAAGCTTTACCTTGATGACTTTGGTACCGGATACTCTGCGCTGGGTTACTTGCATCAGCTGCCTATTCATGTTCTTAAAATTGACAAGAGCTTCATTCAACAACTCACAGATCAGGACAACCCCCTGGTTGATGCCATTTTATCGCTGGCAAAGTCTCTGGACCTGGAAGTCGTCGCCGAAGGGATCGAAACACCTAAACAATTTCAGACACTCAGTGGTAAAGCCTGTCAGTACGGGCAAGGCTTTTTGATTTCTCATCCCCTTCAGGCAGACCAGGCTCTGGCCTTTTTACAATCGGAGCAGGTCAAATTCGCCACAAAAAATATCCCTACATAAGGCATAGAGAAACTGGCGACAGTATGTCGATAAGATCAACGCTGGGTAGCTTATGCCAACTACCCAATCACCGTAGCCTTTATGTCGTCTCCTCCAGGTTTGTAACATCATCACTCAGATTAAGAGCCGGTACCCTATACCTCAGACACAAAAACCAGCTTTCTTTGCACTAACGACACAAAAAATGTATGACTACCATGGGCATTAAAGCGCACCACCTTAGATATTCACCAAGCCTCAGAACAGCCCCTGCAACTCCATCAGATGACGCAAAGATCACGGGTGAGTGATTATTTTCCCACCAAGCGCCTCTCGAAGCTAACATGAGTAAAATTAAATTGTATTTTTTTAAAAAAAAGTCAAATAAAGAATGACAACGCTGTCAAAAATAATGCTATAGTAATTTTGTAAATATTAAGTCAATCGCTGCTGGATTTGTAGACGTCTAGACGTTGAATAGCTAGGGTTCACAGCGTAATATGGGTGTAATCTGAGTTTTACTCACGTTTAGAATGAGATTTGTTGATGATGATAGATATAAAGCACTTAAAAACCATAGCGACCCTGAAAGAAACCGGATCACTGGTCAATACAGCGCGTGAGTTATTCCTCACTCAGTCAGCACTTTCTCACCAGATCAAAGACCTGGAAAACAAATTGGATTGCCAGTTATTTGAACGTAAGACACAACCTGTGCGATTTACGCCTCAGGGGATGTTATTGCTGGAACTGGCAAATGACGTACTCCCCAAAGTGGAAGCGACCAAATGTCGCCTCAAAGAAAGCCTGAATCAACCGATCTCACAACTTCGCCTCAGTGTCGAATGCCATGCTTGTTTCCACTGGTTACTGCCAACGATTAAAGAGTTTAATAATTTCTGGCCTGACATAAAAGTCGATTACGAGCGCGGCTTTAGTTATGACGCAATTCCAGAGCTGCTCAGCGATGAGCTTGATCTGGTTCTGACTTCAGATATTCGTGAACCCGATCAAGTTGAGTATGCCCATATCTTCGATTTCAAACTTAAGCTTATTGTGGCCCCAGATCATGAGCTTGCTAAAAAAGCTTATGTCACTGCCCTTGATCTGAAAGACGAAACCATTATTTCTTACCCTATTCCCAAAGAGCGACAGGATATTTTCAAACACTTCATCCAAAACGCCCGCTTTGACGGCACGTTAAAAACCGTGGATCAAGGGTTATTGATATTTCAGCTGGTCAGTGCCGGTATGGGTGTTGCGGCCCTGCCAGATTGGCTGGTTACACCCTACGAGAGTCAGGGTCTGATCAAATCAATTCCTTTAGGTGCGCTTGGGTTGAACCGCCCTATGTACTTAGCAATGAAAAAGAACATGAAGGATAACCCGGTATACAGACACTTCCTGAACACCTGCAAGCAATCTGTAAGTCGTTAATCCGCAATCGAGCGGATTTACACTACGCAATTGTACAGCAATAGGAGTAAACTAAGCGCAAACTACATAAACGGATAATTTTATGTTTGAAGTGAAAAAGGTCATTGGCTCATTATTGATGCCTTTACCACTGACGCTGCTATTACTTGCGCTTGCTTTACTGTTTATTGCAAAAACACATCGTAAATCCTATTTGCTCAGCTGGGTGCTTATGATAAGCCTCTGGGCTTTCAGCACCCCTTTTGTTGCAGACAAACTGATAAGCCCCATGGAAGCAAAATTGCACCCTTTTCCCATTCATCAACATCAGGATGTCGATTATATCCTGGTACTTGGGTGTGGCCTTAACCCGAATGACAGGCTGACAGCCAATTTACAGCTATCCGGTTGTGCCTTATCTCGCCTCACAGAAGGCCTGAGACTCAGTCATCACTATCCGAAAGCCTATCTGATTGTATCAGGCGCAGGTCACGGCAAAACGACCAGCAGCCGCCTGATGGCTAACACCGCAATCGCTTTAGGTACGCCTGCAAACAAAATAATGCAAAATCCAAGGGCCAGAGACACGGCAGACGAGGCTTTGTTACTTGCAAGCAAACTGGTTGATAGTAAAGTAGCATTAGTCACATCCGCCAGCCATATGACACGGGCACAGGATTTATTCGCAGCCCAGGGCATTGATACCATTGCGGCACCGGTGCAATTTTATGGTTTCACGAATACACCTGGCTATAAACGCTATATTGCAAGTGCATCCGTACTGCAAGCCGTCACCACCTATGCGCATGAAGTGTTGGGGCAGCAGTGGATTGCGTTGCGCCGTATGATTGACCCTCAGTCGATATGAACTAGTCCAAAAGTCGGACACATTACACCTAATCACATACTGATTTGCGATGAATCAGAGCTTAAAAGCGCAAAAAATTGAAAAATACCTCAAAAATAGGTATAAATATCGTTTAATCTTAACCTGCGTATCCGCGTATAACACGACTGGGATTTACGATGAGTAAACTAGATAAAACTGAAGTTTTAAGTGCATTTGAAGCCGCATATGAAGCCGCAAACGGCACGAAGCCTGAGATCACCACTAAGCCTGGCTGGTACAGCATTGACGGTGGTAAAAATATGCGTCTGGCAGATGTAGCAGCTTTGACCGAAGAGCTAACTTCAGGAACAGCCGCAACAGAACAAGCTGCGCCAACGAAAAAAGCGACAACGAAGGCCACTGCGCCTGCTGTTAAAAAAGCGGCACCGTTCACGGTTGTTAAAGCCAATGATGATGGCTATACCGCAGAAGAAGCTTGGATCATTGAGCTGGCTGAAAAGGATCACGACTGCCGCCTGCCACGTGGCATTGTGTAATTACCTTTTGTGTGGGCCAGCGCTCGCTGGCTCATTACCTTCTAAAGTTTCGACAATTCAGTTACCTATCACTAAAACTTTGCTATTTCCTAATAACCTCGGCTATGCTTTTGTGCAATAAAACATCACTTGAGCAAAGTAAGCAATGTACCTTCTATACCGCTGCTATCATTTTTTACTGAAGTCGATCGTCAGATTTTTCGGTATTCCAGCACCTAAGCTATATCAAGGTACACAGGGACTAGATGATGCCATTGCTGACTTATCTTTACCCAGTAAGGCGCAGGTTATGGTCGTCACAGACACTGTACTGAACGAGTTAGAGGTCATTAAACCTGTACTCAATGCCCTGCACACTCGCAACTTGTGCCCTGTTATATACGATCAGGTCCAGGCCAATCCCACGATAGAGAATATTGAACAAGGATATCAGACTTATAAACAACACCGCTGTGAGGCAATCATTAGTGTTGGAGGCGGATCTGTACTGGATGCCGCGAAATTAATCGGTGCCCGTGTTGTCAGACCAAATCGCCCAGTCGATGCTTTCTCTGGGCTGTTTAAGGTACTTAAAACCCTGCCACCCAACATCGCAATACCAACGACTGCTGGCACTGGTTCAGAAACCACAGTTGCAGCGGTATTTAACGACGATAAACATAATAAAAAACTCGCCGCAGCCGATTTTTGCCTGGTACCTCAACGTGCGGTGTTACTCAGCCAACTGACCAAAAGCTTACCCGCCGGGATCACCGCCACCACAGCGATAGACGCACTGACACACGCCATTGAAGCCTTGTTAAGTATCAATGCCACTAAGCACACCAATAGCAAAGCACTTGAGGCATGTGCACTCATATTTGCCCATTTACCGACAGCCTATCAGGATGGTCAGGATTTGAATGCGAGAGAAAAGCTGTTATATGCCTCATTTCTGGCCGGACAAGCATTTACCCGAACTTCCGTGGGCTATATTCATGCCATTTCACATCAGCTTACCGCCAGATACGGCACCCCACACGGCCTTGCAAATGCCGTTTTGTTGTTACCTGTGCTGCATTGGTATGGCAGCAGAGTACACCCTCAGCTGGCAAAGATTGCTTGCCACTGTAGTCTGACTTCTCTGGACTACCCCGAAGCGCAACAGGCGCAGGACCTCATCACGCATATCACCCACTTACTTGCACAACTGAATATTCAGACTCAACTTAATGAAGTACGCAAAGACGACATTCAATCACTGGCAAGAATGGCACTCGACGAAGCACACCCGGATTACCCGGTACCGCACTTTATGGCGCTCCCGGATTGTCAGCATATACTGAGCCAGGTCCGCGCCTGATCTGCGATTAATTAGCTTATCAGGTTAGTATCATTGCGAAACCGCTGACGCGTCACTTTACCCCAGTATGGATCTTGATACGTGTCTTCTTGCATGCCCTCTACCCCGGCAGACGCAATTGCGCGGCGCCAAAACTGGGTTGCGTACTCAGCACCAACGATTTGTTTAATTGTCCACAGACCCGGCTGTTTAGCCCAGAGTGTGTGAGCAAATTGAGCACCTTGTCCTGCTTTACGATATCGCGGCACAATATAAAACTCACACACCTCAAATTCGTCTTTCTGATGCTGTGCGATTGCCGCCAGACCGACCGGCGTTTCATTGTCATACCATAGATAACCTATGACATTTCCTTCCAAAACAGTATCTAGTGCGAACAAGCCATCCGCGTCGGGGCTTTTATGTGTGAGTACTGAAAACTCAGCCTCATAAGCCTGGGCTAAGTTCAGATAAACAGGCTGGCTATGAGTGTCAACCGGAATAAGCATGCGGCACCTCCGTTATTAACTAGTATACAACGGTGAGTATATTACGAAATTAAGGATGCAATGTGCAGCACACTCCGGCATATGGAACTCAGGTTGAGTTATTAACGTGGCACGCCTGCTTCATCACTAGGGACAACATCCTGTTCAAGCAGCGCTTCGGCACACCACTTTTGCATCGCAGGACATGCCGCTACTTTGTCCATATAAGCTTTGACTTGCGGCCCGAGATCAACGCCATAGGTGATGAAGCGCATCACGACAGGTGCAAACATGGCATCAGCAATACTCCAGCTGCCAAATAACCAACCACCGTGCCCTTCAAATTCGCTTAACTGCGTCTGCCAAATTTGACCGATCCGCTCGATGTCTTTTTGCGCCGCTGCCGATAATTGTACTTGTCTTTGTGCTCTAATATTCATTGGCATTTCCGCTCTGAGTGCCAAAAAACCGCTGTGCATTTCTGAACTCAGCGCTCGTGCCCTGGCGCGCAGCTTAGGGCTATCAGGCCAGACTTCTCCTGAAAGATAAGCTTCATTGATGTATTCACAAATCGCCAGTGACTCCCAGACAACCAATTCACCATCAACCAATACTGGTACTTTCTGTGTCGGGCTAAGTCCGGACAGCGCTTTGTAGAATCCCTCAGTCTCTAACTTAAGCGCCACCTCCTCGAAATTTAGTTGATGCCTTTCAATTATTAACCAAGCTCTTAGTGACCAGGTGGAGTAGTTTTTGTTTCCGATATAGAGTTTCATTGTCGTCCTCAAGTCATTACATATATTTGTTAGCTGCTCTACTTTAGGTTGCATATTAATCTTAAACCAGCGGATAATTCTGATATCAAACATCAATATCTCTTATGGATATGGACATAGAATCTCTTCGTAGCTTTATCGCCTGTGTCGAAAACGGCAGTTTTACCCGTGCGGCCAGCCAGCTGCACCGAACTCAGTCAGCAATCAGTATGCAGATGAAAAAACTCCAGCAGGACGTAGGGAAACCCTTATTTAAAAAGTCTGGTCGTAAACTACACCTGACTCAGGATGGGCACACTTTGATGCGCTATGCCAGACGGTTAGTGCGTTTACACGATGATACCCTGGCCTCCATGCGCAGCAGCGAACACATAACTCAGCTCAGGCTTGGGTGTCCTGACGACTACGCTGAGACTATTTTACCTGCACTCGTTAACCAGCTACATCAACACTGGGCAAACCTGGAACTGGATATTCACTGTATGTCCAGCAATCGAATAAAAGATGCGCTGGATCAGGGCGAATTGGATTTAGGCATCATTACGCGCAGCCCGGGTTCTGAAGAAGGGTTACTCCTCTATCATGATCAAGGTGTCTGGGTAGGGACACCAAGCTCCCAAGTCCCAATGCCACTGGCCATATTTCAGCGAGATTGCCGCTTTCATCAGGCAGCCACCGAAGGCCTGATGAAGCAGGAACGCCCCTTTAAAGTCATTGCAAATTGTGGCAGCGCTTCGGCTTTACGCGCGTTGGTAAAAGCAGACCTGGCGGTAGGCGCATTGGCAAAAAGTAGCGCACAGGATCTTAATGTCATTACACACTCAGGCCTTCCTGCACTCCCAGCCATTGAAGTGGTGCTGATCAGAAGCAATACGACTGCTAACCCGGTGAAAGAAGATGATCTACGCACTATCTGTGATGCAATCCAACTTATTGATTAGTCCATTAATCTTTGCTCACAATCACCCTACATGCGCTTACATTTTATGACAGGCCACAAACAGACTCTCACAAGGAGTCTGCTTAAACTTGTCAGCAAGTTAATCAAACGGAATGACAGCAATGAAATCTTTATCTCTCCTCACACTCGTTTTTGCAGTTTCAGCCTCGTTCGCATCACAGGCTGCACAACATGATGAACAACACCGCGTAGGTGCACAACTATTCGGCGGCAGCGCTTCTTATAAAAGCTCTGATCAGGATGGGGATGGCGTTACGCATGTTTATGCATATTATAACTATCAGTATGATTCTACCTGGGCCCTGGAAGCGGGTATCAATACAGGTATGGAAGCGGATGAGTGGAAATGTACAGATGACAACGACGACAAATTTACCTGTACACGCAATGACAAGGCGCTATTTGAAATTGGCGCAAACGAGTTGGACTATGACAACTTTGTACTTGCAGTAAAAGGCCAGTATCAGCTCACCGAGAATAACTACTTATACGGTAAGGTCGGTGCACACTATTACGATTACGAAATTGGCTACAAAGGTAAAAACATGGTCGAAGAAGATGGTGTCAGCTTTTTAGCAGAGGCCGGCTGGCAATACGACTGGGACAGTGGTCTGTCAGTTAATGCGGCTATCCAATATATGGATATGGGCGACCTAGATACCTCAAGTTTGGGTGTAGGTATCAGCTATCGCTTCTAAATAAAGAAGTAAAACGCGCAGCTACAGGCTGCGCGTTTAGTATTAGCTCTGTAATAATTGCTGCTGCAATAGCTGCACTTCATCGCGTATACTCGCCGCTTTCTCAAACTCCAACTCGCGCGCATACTGCATCATCTGAGCCTCTAATTGCTTTATCTGCTCTGTGAGTTCAGTCACACTCTGACTCTGCTTGGCAACCATCGGTTGTTTCTGTGCTTTCGAGATCTTCGCAGCTTGTTCCGACGACACTTCTTCACCTAAGTCCATTACATCAGTGATCTTTTTCACCAGAGCTTGTGGTTTCAAACCATGCTTTTCATTATATGCATGTTGAATAGCACGACGTCGCTCAGTTTCATCGATTGCCTGGCGCATGGACTTAGTTACCACGTCACCATACAAAATCGCTTTACCATTAATGTGTCGCGCAGCCCGACCAATCGTCTGGATCAGAGAGCGAGTCGAACGTAAAAAGCCCTCTTTATCTGCATCCAGAATCGCCACCAATGACACTTCCGGCATGTCCAGGCCCTCTCGAAGTAAGTTAATACCAACCAACACATCAAAGACGCCTTTGCGCAAATCACGGATAATCTCCATACGCTCCACAGTATCTATATCCGAGTGTAAATAACGCACCCGAACATCATGATCATTGAGGTAGTCGGTCAAGTCTTCCGCCATGCGCTTGGTCAGCGTTGTAACGAGAACCCGCTCCTGCAGCTCAACCCGTCGATAGATTTCCGAGAGCAGATCATCAACCTGAGTCGTAACCGGGCGCACTTCCAATATAGGATCGAGTAGTCCTGTCGGACGGATCACCTGCTCAGCCACTTCCCCGCTCGATCGCTCAATTTCATAATCACCAGGTGTCGCCGAAACATAAATCGTTTGCGGTGCTATCGCCTCAAACTCTTCGAATTTGAGGGGACGATTGTCCATGGCAGAGGGCAATCTGAATCCATATTCAACCAGGTTTTCTTTACGGCTGCGATCTCCCTTATACATAGCACCTATCTGTGACACCGTGACATGAGATTCATCAATGATCATGAGCGCATCGTCTGGCAAATAATCCAGTAAGGTTGGCGGTGGCTCGCCGGGAGCTCGTCCAGATAAATAACGGCTATAGTTTTCAATGCCTGAGCAATATCCAAGCTCCGTCATCATCTCAATATCATATTGCGTACGCTGAGCAACCCGCTGCTCTTCTACCAGCCGATTGTCAGTCAACAATTTATTGCGACGCTCTTTGAGTTCCAGTTTGATTTTCTCAATCGCATCTAAGATTTTCTCGCGCGGCGTGACGTAGTGAGTTTTTGGGTAAATCGTGGCGCGTACTAAGTGCTTTTCAACAGCACCGGTGAGCGGGTCAAACATACTGATGCGTTCAATTTCTTCATCGAACATTTCCACCCGGATCGCATAGGTATCCGATTCTGCCGGAAAGATGTCAATAACTTCCCCCCTGACCCGATATGTGCCACGACTAAAATCCATATCGTTGCGGGTATATTGAAGTTCCGCCAGGCGCCTCAACATAGCCCGTTGTTCCATGGTTTCACCCACTTTGAGCAACAGCATCATTTTCATGTATGAGTCTGGGTCGCCCAAACCATAAATCGCCGAAACCGAAGCAACAATGATCGTATCCCGGCGCTCCAACAAGGCTTTTGTCGCAGACAAACGCATCTGTTCAATATGTTCATTGATTGAAGCGTCTTTTTCTATAAAGGTATCACTGGCAACGACATAGGCTTCAGGCTGGTAATAATCATAATAAGAGACAAAATACTCGACCGCATTGTTGGGGAAAAACTCTTTCATCTCACCATACAACTGCGCCGCGAGTGTTTTATTGTGCGCCATAATAATGGTTGGCCGATTCAAGTTATGAATAATATTGGCCATGGTAAAGGTTTTACCTGTACCGGTTGCCCCCAGCAAGGTCTGATGTGCCAGGCCGGCTTCTAATCCGTCGCATAACTGTGCGATGGCCGTAGGCTGATCGCCATTGGGTGAAAACTCGGAAACCAGGTCAAAGACATCACTCATACTGTTTTCTCCTGAGGTTGGCTCACTTGCATCGCATTTAGGGTACTTGTAAACCATTTATACGCCAACATAGCGGTGAACAGATTACCAATTGCAGCACCAATAAACAGCCCCTGAATACCAGCAAAATGTGACCCCAGGTAGGCACAAGGCACATAAAATATAAACAGACGAACTATGCTCAATACTAATGCCCGCATTGGCTTATGTAATGCATTAAACGACGAATTAGTGAGAATGATGACCCCTTGTAAACCATAACTCAGAGGCAAGGTATAGATAAATAGTTTAATAATGTCTATCACCTGAGGTTCATCACCAAATGCCTGACTGATCCAGTGTGAAGCTGCAATAAGCAAGATGTAGATAGCAAATTGCCATGCCATCACGAATTTCAAGGTAGTCCGATAGGCATCTTCAACACGCTGATATTTCTGAGCACCGAAGTTCTGACTAACAAAAGGAGGTAAAGTCATAGACAGCGCCAAGACCACGAGGCTGGCAATAGATTCTATACGACTGCCAACACCAAACGCTGCCACAGCTTCTGCGCCATAAGTGGCAATAATTGCGGTCATGACTGCCATGGCAATTGGCGTGAGCATATTCGCTCCGGCCGCAGGCAAGCCAATCTTGAGTATTTTACTGGTCGCCTGGAAAATGCTCTGCTGGGGACTGGTGAATTGTAGTAAACGCTTCTTAACCGCCAGTAAATATAGAATAAATACAACACCAACGCTCCAGGCTATCACACTGGCTATCGCAGCACCTTTCACGCCGAGTTCAGGAAATGGACCGTAACCAAAAATAAGCAAAGGGTCCAGGATCGCATTAATAAGTCCACCCAAGCCCATAATCAGGCTTGGTGTTTTAGTATCTCCACTGGCCCTGAGGATAGAGTTGCCTATCATAGGCATGATTAAGAACACAGCCCCAGCAAACCAAATCGAAATATAGTCGTAGATATAAGGCATGGTTTGCGGACTTGCGCCCAGTAAAGTGAATATAGGCTCAATTAACACATAGCCAATGACCGACAAAACAGCAACCATCACCGCGGAGACTAATAAAGCGACAAACCCATCAAACTTAGCTTCATCCATATTATTAGCGCCCAAAGCTTTAGCAATGACCGCAGACGTACCAATACCAAGTCCGATTGCAAGACTGATGACAGTAAAGGTAACAGGGAAAGTAAAACTGACTGCTGCCAGCGGCTCTGTACCTAGCAAACTAATGAAAAAGGTATCAATTAAGTTAAAACTCATCAGAGTGATCATGCCAAATATCATAGGGACGGTCATACGTCTGAGCGTTAGGGCGATTGACCCATTGAGAATATCACTACCTGGACTTGATTGACTAACTGCGGACATAGTTTGCTTTACCTCATGTAGAAGCGGGTATTCTAATGGATCACCCTCTGGGATGCACTCAATTAAACAGCCATTTATAGGTAGATGCTATACGCATACCCTGCCTATCTAGATGTCACACCTTGTTGCATTTTGCCTCTATCTCAATGCGCTTACACTAAATTGCTCATTCACGGGCATGCAATAAAGAAAGCGAGTTATGCCAGAATGCTTACCACGCCCAGATAGGCCAATAAAATTGTTTTATTGGGGTATTTCACACCAACTCAAACATATTTAGGAAAAAGTCAGTTTTTTATCGTATCAGAACTTGATTCGGGTCACTTTTTGCACATTGTTGGTGCTGGTAAGAAATAAATCCGTCATATTGTGCATTTCTCATTCCAGATTGGCGCAAATTTAATAAGCAATTGAATAATAACAACAAAATATTTTTCACCAAAACCCTTGCATCGTCGCTATTCCCCGGAATAACTGGCTTTGTAAGACTTTTTAAAGTTTAATAAACAATGTTATCCACAGATTCCGTGGATAACTTATCTCAGCCTTTAAAAATAAAGGCCTAGCCTACGATCCAGACAAAGGATCGCGACATATGCGATGATCCTGTAACTGCCAGGCTGGGATCAGGCCACAATTCAGAGCAGGATCACACCTCACTAGACCAATATTAAAATATTGCAAATTTGAGGCTAAACGTTCAAAAACATCATAACCAGTTGATATATAGGAACTCTTATTATTTCACAACATTAATATGCAATAATTCTGTATATATTGAGTAATTTTTGTGCAATAAATTCCAATTATACTGGATTGTTATTCGATCATTTTCGGGATCTTTCCCGGATCTCACAAGACAATCATTATTGATCCCAACTAAAGTGTAAAAAAAGCTCTCTTCGAACAAAAATAAGACATAAGCACCAAAAATTATACATTTCGTGGCTGGGCCGAATCCCCAGCTCAACGTTCACAATGACTGCTATGGCCATCCAGAGGCTGGACAGGCAGCTAAAAAAGAGGCAAATCGCGCATTAATTCAACGAACGGACTGCTTTTTTACAATTCAATGATTTTTATTGTTGACACCTTGCCTAGCGGTCATTAATATTTCGCCCCGTTGAGAGACATGCTTCCCCCTTAGCTCAGTTGGTTAGAGCGACGGACTGTTAATCCGCAGGTCCCCCGTTCGAGTCGGGGAGGGGGAGCCAATCTTTCAATATAAAACGATTCCCCCTTAGCTCAGTTGGTTAGAGCGACGGACTGTTAATCCGCAGGTCCCCCGTTCGAGTCGGGGAGGGGGAGCCATATTTCATTGGCTTATCGTTTATACTCTAGAAGTTCCCCCTTAGCTCAGTTGGTTAGAGCGACGGACTGTTAATCCGCAGGTCCCCCGTTCGAGTCGGGGAGGGGGAGCCATTTAGAGTAAGTTCTTATTTGTTCCCCCTTAGCTCAGTTGGTTAGAGCGACGGACTGTTAATCCGCAGGTCCCCCGTTCGAGTCGGGGAGGGGGAGCCAACCTACTACTCCCTTCTAATTATTCTTGTTTCTCTTGTATATCTTTTTTCAATTGTTCGAATATATTAGACTTTTTCTAATGAATGCTCTACCCTACAGGCATTCTAGGCGGCTATTTCACTCCTCAAAAAAAGCTGCTGATGCAAGTCAGTCGACGAATGGAATTTAATCCCAATTTCAGGTAGATGAATAACAATGGCAGGTTTTAAAAAACTTATATTTCTCCAGCTCATTTCCTGGATTGTTTTTTCTGCGCTTGGTAGCTTCTTGATCGCAAGCAGCTTTGATAACGCCGTCAGCAGAGCCCAGCAAAATGCACAAAGCATGGTGAGTAACTATATTCAGGAAAAAACCATGGCGGATGTCACGCCTGAGCATATACGCTTATCTTTGGGCAGTGGCAACGTATTTTCTTCTTTTATTGTCCGCGACTTTGCCGGACAAACCGTTTTGAACATCAATACTCAGAGCAAAATGCCAGTACTGGCAGGTATCATCGCAGATACAATGAACTCTATACGCCCGCAATTTGCGGTCAACAAAAGTAAAGACATTAAAATAGAATTCCTCATCAATGTAGAAAGTCAGGCTGCACTGCTGCAGCAAGCATTGATTTTTATGACCATCATCTCAGCACTGATGGCCTTTTTCCCTATCTTTTATATGAAGACGATTTATCGCAAGCTAAATCGTAATGTCAGTATGACAGTTGCCGATGCGGTTGACATCTATATCACCCAAAACCAAGTGTCGGAAAGCATAGATCAGGATTTCAATACCAATAAAGTGGCTGATTTGGGCGCTGAGCTGGCTCCTTCATTCAACCGACTTGCTCACTTTCTGAAGAGCAAACAGGAAGACATTAAGTCTGCTGCCCAAACAATCAAGCAAGAAGCCTATAAAGATGTGGTGACCGGTCTTGGTAACCGTAATATGTTTGTTGAATATTACGAACACCAGATCGAATCTGCCAGTGATAAGAGTTTTGGCTCACTTGCCATGGTGCGTTGCAGCGAGCTGCAAATGATTAACCAGACCCGAGGTTATCAAAAAGGCGACCTATATATTAAAGGGATTGCTGACATTGTTAAGCACGTTAGTGGTACCTATACAGGCAGTCAGGTGTTCCGTCTCAACAGCTCTGACTTTGCGGTTATTTTGCCGAATATCCCGTCAAAAGAAGCTGAACGTTTTGGCGAAACCCTGCAAGCCAGATTTACTCAGTATCAGCAAAACCAAGAATTAAGTTCAGTCGCCAACACCGGTATTGTGCCTTACGAATCAGGTAAGCCATTAGGTGAATTGCTATCTGTGGTGGATAACGCCATGAGTATGGCACAGAGCAAGCAAGCTAACGCCTGGCATCTGCAGCGAGAAACGGACTTGGTTAATAATGTTGGTGCCGGATTTGGTAACCAAAACTGGCGACGTGTTATCCGTGAAGTCATTGAAAGCCGTCGCGTTATGCTAATGATGCAAAACATCATGCCAATTGGGAAAAATGTTAAAGCGTATGCCGAAATTCAGGCACGTTTTAAAACCGAGGACGGGCAAATGCTGCCTACCGCGTCTTTCCTGGCGATGGCCGAAAAGCTGGAAATGGCTGTAGAAATTGATCAGCTCATCATTGATACCTCGATTGAGATGATTAAATCCCGCAATTTCAATGAGAAGTTCTTCGGCATTAATGTCACAGCGTCCAGTGCCCACAGTGATCAGTTTGTTATCTGGCTTGAGCGCCGGCTGTTAAAAGAAGCCAACCTGGCATCTAAGCTTATCTTTGAAGTCAGCGAATTCGGCTTGCAGCAGAATATTAAAGCCAGTAAGCGTTTTATCGATATGGTACATCGGGTTGGTGCCCGTATCACGGTTGAACGTTTCGGGGTTGGACTCACTTCCTTTAAGTTCTTCCGTGACCTCAAACCTGACTTTATTAAGATGGATGCAAGCTACACCCGAGGCCTGGAAGAAGACAAAAATAACCAGTACTTCATGCGTCTGATGGTCGACCTTGCGCATCGCATTGGGGTCAGTGTATTTGCCGAAGGGGTCGAAAGCCAGGAAGAAAAACACATTGTTGAGACCTTATGCCTTGACGGCGTTCAGGGTTACTACATCGAAAAGCCAAAAGAAGTTTGACACTCTGATGACAATGGGGCGAGTTTATTGCCCTATTGTCAACTTTAATAGCCATTATTAACAAACTTTCCCTCCTCTCACCTGGCTAAATACTGTGATCTCTGGCCCGAAATTGTTAGAATTCTCAATCTATTCTAGTTCTCTGTAAATTCATTCACACTAAGGGGCAAGCATGACAGAGTATATTCTGTTGCTTATTGGCACAGTGTTGGTAAATAACTTTGTATTGGTGCAATTCCTAGGTTTATGCCCATTTATGGGTGTGTCGGGCAAACTGGAGACTGCCATCGGCATGTCACTTGCGACAACCTTTGTACTGACACTAGCATCTGTCACAAGTTATCTGGTTAATCAGTACATTTTGCTTCCCCTGGATCTTACCTTCCTGCGCACAATGAGCTTTATTTTAGTAATCGCTGTGGTAGTGCAATTCACAGAGATGGTCGTTCGCAAGACCAGCCCAACCTTGTACCGATTACTCGGTATATTTTTACCTCTGATCACCACCAACTGCGCAGTATTAGGAGTCGCACTACTTAACATCAAAAATGATCACACTTTTATCGGCTCCGCAGTGTACGGTTTCGGTGCCGCTGTGGGCTTTTCATTAGTGCTGGTTTTATTTGCCGCGTTGCGGGAACGCCTGGCTATCGCAGATGTGCCTACACCATTTAAAGGCGCATCGATTGCCATGATCACTGCCGGACTAATGTCACTGGCCTTCATGGGTTTTTCTGGATTGGTGAAGTTCTGAGATGACACTATTTTTTTACGCACTTATCGCCATCGGCGCGCTGGCACTGGTATTTGGCCTTATTCTCGGCTACGCAGCCGTAAAGTATCGGGTTGAAAGCAACCCCATTGTTGACCAAGTAGATGCCATTTTGCCACAAACCCAATGTGGTCAATGTGGCTATCCGGGTTGTCGCCCTTATGCAGAAGCCATTGCTAACGGCGACGATGTCAATAAATGCCCACCGGGTGGTGAAGCGACGGTCAAAAAGCTTGCCGACTTAATGGGGGTTGAAGCCAAACCACTGGCAGGTGGTGAAGAGGCAGAGCCCATTAAAAAAGTCGCCTATATACGTGAAGATGAATGCATTGGCTGCACGAAATGTATTCAGGCCTGCCCGGTTGATGCCATTGTTGGTGCGACTCGCCAAATGCACACCGTCATTGCCGATGAATGTACCGGCTGTGACCTGTGTGTTGACCCCTGCCCTGTCGATTGTATTGATATGATCCCGGTGGCACAAACCGTACAAACCTGGAAATGGCAGATAGATGCTATTCCTGTAAAGCAAATCGACTAAGAGGGTTAAGTGGAAACTTTACTTGAACAAATTGAACACGGTAAATTGTGGCAGTTTCCCGGTGGTATTCATCCACCGGAGCAAAAATCTGTGTCAAACCAGGCGAGTATTGGTCGTATTCCCCTGCCCGATTATCTGGTGCTCCCCCTGAAGCAACACATAGGTGCTAATGGCCAGCTGCTGGTCAATAAGGGAGATACCGTACATAAAGGCCAGGCATTAACCCGCCCGGGCGCAAACTGGTCATTACCGGTACATGCCCCGACGTCCGGTGTGATCAGTGATATCAAGCCAATGCCTTCTGCGCACCCTTCTGCGCTACCTGAGCTAAGTATCGTCCTCACCCCTGATGGCGAGGACCGCTGGTGTGAGCTTAACCCGGTGGCAGACTATAAGCAGTTAGACAATCAGGCCTTAATTGATATTATTCACCATGCCGGTATTGCCGGAATGGGTGGTGCAGGTTTCCCAACCTATGTAAAGGCCGACAGCGCCAAGCATAAACCCATCGAGTTTTTAGTGGTCAATGGCGTGGAATGTGAGCCGTATATCACTGCCGATGATCTGTTGATGCGCGAACATGCCAAGCAAATTGTGCAGGGCATCGAGATTATGCAGCATCTGCTTAATCCTGAATATGTCCTGGTCGGTATCGAAATCAATAAGCCCGAAGCCATAGAGGCCATGACAGCCGCTGCGGCACACAACAATAAGATTCTCATCCGCAGCCTGCCCGTCAAATACCCCTCGGGTGGTGAAAAGCAATTAATACAAGTACTTACTTCGAAAGAAGTCCCCAGTGGCGGGATCCCAGCAGATGTCGGTGTTCTGGTGCAGAATGTCGGCACTTTGTTCGCTGTTAGCGAAGCCGTGTCTAAAGGCAAACCTCTGATTGAACGTGTAGTAACGATTACCGGTAACACCATCCAGACCCCACAAAATGTCTGGGCCTTGCTGGGCACTGAAATTAAGCACTTACTTACCTGCCAGGGCTTTGAGCCCGTTACTGAGCAACGCGTCATCATGGGTGGACCTATGATGGGCTTTACTCTGCCAACGGTACGGATCCCGGTGGTAAAAACCACCAATTGTATTCTGGCTCCGGATAACCAGGAGCTGGCCGTTGCCGGCCCCGAGCAAGCCTGTATTCGCTGTAGTGCCTGTGCTGACGCCTGCCCGCAAACACTGCTGCCACAGCAGTTACAATGGTTTGCCAAAGGTAAAGAGTACGACAAACTCGAAGAGCACAACCTGTTCGACTGTATCGAATGTGGTGCCTGTGCCTATGTCTGCCCGAGTGAAATTCCACTGGTCCAATATTATCGTGTTGCTAAAGCCGAGATCCGCGAACAAAAGCTCGAAAAAGTGAAGGCTGAGCGAGCCAAAGAACGCTTTGAAGCACGTAAAGAGCGACTGGAACGCGATCAGGAAGAACGCCAGAATCGTCATAAACGGCCAGCACGCAGCACCCCGCGCAATGCCGAGCAACAAGACAAAGTCAGTGCGGCAATGGAACGCGTTAAACAGAAAAAAGACAGTCAGTCGGCAGTGCAGGCCGCCATCGAAAGAGCAAAAGCTAAAAAAGCCGCCGATGGCACACTGGAACCAGACAATTCAGAGGTCGCGCTGGAGCGCGCTAAACGAAAAGAAAAAGCGCGTCAGTATAAAGCAGAAAAAGACGCCCAGGCTTCACCTGAGATGCATGCCGGTGGAGAAGGGTCGCGCAAAGATGCCGTTGCTGCCGCGATAGCACGCGCCAAGGCCAAAAAAGCAGCCCAACAAAGTGATACAGCTGAACCGCAAACAGCAACCGACGACCCGCGTAAAGCAGCTGTCGCTGCTGCAATAGCACGTGCTAAAGCCAAAAAAGCGGCGCAACAGGATGATCAGCCAGCGCAACAACAAAGCGACGAGGCAGACAGCGATCCGCGCAAAGCCGCCGTTGCAGCTGCCATTGCCCGTGCTAAGGCGAAGAAAGCCGCCAAAGAGGCCGAGCAACAAGCAGACACAGAGCCTACAGAGACTGACGCTGAACCGGAAGATCCGCGCAAGGCCGCTGTTGCAGCTGCCATTACCCGCGCTAAGGCGAAGAAAGCCGCCAAAGAGGCCAAGCAACAAGCAGATGCAGAGCCTGCAGAGACTGACGCTGAACCGGAGGATCCCCGCAAGGCCGCTGTTGCGGCTGCCATTGCCCGCGCTAAGGCGAAGAAAGCCGCCAAAGAGGCCGAGCAACAAGCAGACGCAGAGCCTGCAGAGGCTGGCGCTGAACCGGACGATCCTCGCAAGACAGCTGTTGCAGCTGCCATTGCCCGAGCTAAGGTGAAGAAAGCCGCCAAAGAGGCCGAGCAACAAGCAGACGCAGAGCCTGCAGAGACTGACGCTGAACCGGAGGATCCCCGCAAGGCCGCCGTTGCAGCTGCCATTGCCCGCGCTAAGGCGAAGAAAGCCGCCAAAGAGGCCGAGCAACAAGCAGACGCAGAGCCTGCTGAGGTTGACGCTCAACCGGACGATCCTCGCAAGGCCGCTGTTGCAGCTGCCATTGCCCGCGCTAAGGCAAAGAAAGCCGCCAAAGAAGCTGAGCAGCAAACAGACACTGAGCCTGCAGAGGTTGACGCTGAACCGGAAGATCCTCGCAAGGCCGCCGTTGCAGCTGCCATTGCCCGTGCCAAGGCGAAGAAAGCAGCCAAAGAGGCCGAGCAGCAAGCAGACGCAGAAACGGCCGATTCAGCGACCGAAAATGATGCGCCCCTGAGCGCGGAAGAAAAACGTCAGGCGGCAATTAAAGCCGCGGTGGCACGCGCAAAAGCGAAAAAGCAGGCCGCCGCCAAAGACCAAGAAGGAAATGATCTGTCATGAAATTAACCATGGCTTCATCGCCCCACAATCACAGCCATAAAACACTTAGCCATCTGATGCTGACAGTGATCGCTGCCTGTGTCCCGGGCATTTTAGTGCAAAGTTACTTTTTCGGTCCTGGCACCCTATTCCAGCTATTACTGGCGCTGCTTACGGTCAGTGCGACCGAAGCCGCTATGATGAAACTGCGTGGTCGCCCTGTCTGGCCAACACTCAGCGATGGCAGTGCCTGGCTGACCGCAGTGCTGCTGGCGGTAAGTATTCCGCCTTTGGCCCCCTGGTGGATCACTGTGATTGGCTGCGTGTTTGCCATTGCCATGGTCAAACAGCTCTATGGGGGTCTGGGCTTTAATCTGTTCAACCCCGCGATGGCTGCATACGTTTTGCTGTTGATCTCATTTCCGGTGCAGATGACCAGCTGGACGCCAATCATCGACGTACAAGTAACGCCCCTGTCAATACTCGATCAACTGGCACTCATATTTACTGAACAGACCCTTGCAGGAGTGCCGCTTGCGGAAGCACGCCAGGTCATTGACGGTACTACCTCAGCTACCCCGCTTGATCATGTCAAAACGGCCGTATCGCAAAATCTGACTGTCTCAGAAGCCACTGATAGTGCCGCGTTCGGGGAATATGCAGGACAAGGCTGGCAGTGGGTTAACCTGGCTTACTTGTTAGGCGGTTTGTACCTGCTAAAAGCCAAAATCATTAACTGGCACATCCCGGTGGCGTTTATTGTGACACTGGCAATATGCAGCGGTCTGGGGTTTGCTCTGTCCCCGGCAACGCAAGCAGGTTCCCTGTTCCACCTGCTGAGCGGTGCGACTATGCTGGGCGCCTTTTTTATCGCCACCGATCCGGTGTCAGCCAGTACCACCAACCGCGGCCGTCTGATCTATGGCGCACTCATTGGGCTGCTGGTTTATCTGATCCGTCATTTTGGTGGCTACCCGGACGCCGTCGCCTTTGCCGTATTGATCATGAACATGGCGGTGCCTTTGATTGATTACTACACGCAGCCTCGTACTTACGGGCATGGAGCAAGCTCATGATCCTGTCATCAATGAAGAAAAACGGCTTTATTCTGACCGCCTTTGCACTGGCGACCACTGGTAGCGTCGCATTGGTACAAACCTTTACAGCGCCAGAAATTGCCAAACAGGAACAACGTCACCTGATGCGCGTCCTCACTCAGGTCATTCCACAGGCGCAATATGATAACGAGCTCTACCTGGACTGCACGATAAGTAGTGCGCCGGAGCTGGGTCCTAACGGACCACATGTCATCTACCGAGCGCGCTTGCAAGATACCCCTGTCGCCTTGCTGGTACAACATATCACACCGCGTGGCTACAGCGGCAATATCGACATTCTGAGCGCAGTCTACAACAATGGTGAGATCGCCGGCGTACGCGTCACGCGCCATGAAGAAACCCCCGGTCTTGGCGATAAAGTCGAGCTGGCAAAGTCTGACTGGATAACCCGTTTCAGTGGAACAATCGTAACGCAGGAAAAAGAGCCCGCTTTTAATGTCCAAAAAGATGGCGGGCAGTTCGACCAATTCACCGGTGCGACTATCACACCTCGCGCTGTCGTTCAGAGCGTTAATGCCGCAGCCTGGTATGCCCGCAGCAATTTTGACACACTCTTTGCCGCGCCAAACCACTGTCAGGAGACCATCGATGAGTGAATTTAAACAACTCGCCCACGAAGGGGTGTGGAAAAACAACCCCGCACTTGTGCAGCTGCTGGGCCTGTGTCCATTGCTGGCCGTCACCAGCACCATAACCAATGCTTTGGGCCTGGGGCTGGCCACTTTACTGGTACTGGTTGGCTCCAATGTCACAGTCTCAATTGTGCGAAACTGGGTCCCCAAAGACATCCGGATCCCGGTCTTTGTGATGATCATTGCCGCCTTCGTGACTATCGTACAACTACTCATGAACGCATACACGTTCGGTCTGTATCAGTCATTGGGAATTTTTATTCCGCTTATCGTCACCAACTGTGCCATCATTGGCCGCGCCGAAGCGTACGCCTCTAAAAATACGCCCCTGCTTTCAGCATGGGATGGCATTATGATGGGACTAGGCTTTGGTGCTGTGCTGGTATTACTTGGCGCCATGCGCGAGTTAATTGGCCAAGGTACCCTGTTTGATGGTGCAAACTTGTTGTTGGGCGACTGGGCTACGGCACTGCGGATCGAAGTCATCGAGTTCGACAGTCAATTCCTGGTAGCCATTTTACCGCCCGGCGCATTTTTAGGACTCGGTTTAATCATTGCAGCCAAAAATTATGTCGATGCACGCAAAGAAGCTCAGGCAGAACCTGTCAGCAACCCTGAAAAGGCGCCACGAGCCAGAGTCACCAGCTTAGATTAATTCGCTGCGGGAAAGCCGTCACTTTCCCGCTCAACACCGATAAAATCAACAGCACAACCATACAGCAAGTAAGTCAGTACTATGAATAAAGCAAAACGACTCGACATCCTCACCCGTCTGCGGGATGACAACCCTAACCCGGAGACTGAACTGGAATACACCTCGCCATTCGAGCTGCTAGTCGCCGTCACTTTGTCAGCTCAGGCCACTGATGTGAGTGTCAACAAAGCCACTCGCAAGCTGTTTCCCGTAGCCAACACCCCACAGGCAATTATCGATCTGGGTGTCGACGGCCTGAGGGACTACATCAAAACCATCGGCTTATTTAACTCCAAAGCCAATAACGTCTACAAGATGTGCCATATTCTGATGGAGCAGCATGGTGGTGAAGTCCCGGAGAACCGAGAGGCCCTTGAAGCCCTGCCCGGCGTCGGTCGTAAAACCGCTAACGTGGTACTTAATTGTGCTTTTGGCTGGCCAACCATTGCTGTTGATACACACATTTTTCGCGTTTCAAACCGCACCAAATTTGCCATGGGTAAAGATGTGGTCGCAGTTGAAGAGAAACTAGAAAAGGTGGTGCCCAAAGAGTTTAAAGTCGATGTCCACCACTGGCTGATTTTGCTGGGCCGTTATGTATGCACCGCGCGCAAGCCCAAATGTGGCAGCTGCATTATTGAAGACTTATGTGAGTTTAAAGAGAAAACAGAGTAAAAAACCTTGGTGCACAGTGGGCACAACTCTAAGCCCACCATACATCACAGCCATTAAAGCTAGTCGCTGTTTGCTGGTCGCCTGATCATCATTAGTCTTTTAAGCAACACACTGCTGCCCAGCACATCTGTGATTTGATTGTACCAGTTGGTGAACAAGACCCTGATCACCCAGTAGAAAAGTACACCTATCATCAGATATATCAGCGCATTACTGTCTATGAAATCCGGCCACCTGTCTGACGTATTGGCCGAGAAAGACATCACCGCACCTAATAACGCAAAACACGCTCTCCACGTATGCCTGACCATGCGGTGCTTGCCGCTGAGCCCACCACTTAATATCATTTTGGCATCCAGACACGCAGCCATCGCAGCAATCACCGCATGAAGGGTAAATATGGTTTTGAAAGTTGCCGAAAGCTCGGTGGTGGTATACACGAAGTAAAACAGGTCAAAGCTGATGTAGATTATCACCAGCATTGCAATGAACTCAAAAGCGCCCACTGAGCGCTCTTTCCTCAACACAACCGCCCAGGCTGTTGAGCCATAGTACAAAGTCAGTAACGCCATCGTCAGACCGCCATTAAACAATGCAGCACTACCCGCCATGATTAACATAGACAAGAAAAATAGATTTCCGGACCATCTGTGTCTGGTCGTTCCTTTGGCAAAACTCAACGCGCCTATGCCAAACAACAATAAAAATGACCCAGCAATAATATGCAACGTCAGCATGTCGCCTCCTTGTTGTATCTGATACCTGTGAGCATTGCTTTTGTGCGCCGTTGCTCGCCAAAGTCAGGAGCTACACAAGCCTTCCCTGACTAAAATTCATACTAACAAGACGTATGTTAATCGAGTACATCAATTGCACGATAAGCCCAAATGAAGTGTTACAAACCATTACATTTATGTCTTACCTGACCCATTTGTTTGCGCAGCTTGCCTGCGTTACCTCTAGAACAAGTCATGCAAACTCCATATATTCAGTGTCTTATTGACGTGCTAAGCTCACTTTATTAAGCAACGGATATGTAAATCTCTGATGACGCTGCCGCAACTACTCACGGCCCTGGTGCCAATCCTTAGCGTGTTTCTCTTGCTGGTATTATTTCGGTTGCCTGCGAGGCAAGCTATGCCATTTAGTTTACTGCTTAGCACTTTATCCGCTTATTTTGTCTGGCAAGTTCCCTGGCAACAAATCTCAGCCGCCGCGCTGGAAGGTTTGATCATCGCACTAACCATAATATGGATTGTTTTCGGGGCAATCTTTTTACTGAAGGTGCTACAACACACCGGGGCTATCCTCACCATTAAACACGGTTTCGCCCGGATCAGTCCAGATAAACGGGTACAGCTGATTATCATTGCCTGGTTATTTGGCAGCTTTCTGGAGGGGGCAGCCGGATTTGGTACACCCGCAGCCATCGCTGCGCCTTTGCTGGTTGCCCTGGGGTTTACGCCGCTGAGCGCAGTGGTACTGGCACTGGTAGCCGACTCCAGTGCGGTCTCATTTGGTGCCGTTGGTACACCGGCGATTGTCGGAATTGGTCAGGGCGCCGCGAGTATTGATTACACACAGGTGAAGCACATTGCACTAACCGCCATTGGTATTGATATTGCTGTTGCAGCCCTATTACCTTTGATTTTAGTTATGCTGTATTGTCGCTTTTTCAGCGACGCCCCTAGCTGGCGGTCCGGGTTTGCGATGGCGCCTTTTGCGCTATTCAGTGCGCTGGCTTTTACCCTGCCCGCGTATAGCGTCGCCTGGTTATTGGGGCCAGAGTTTCCCTCTGTGCTGGGCGCTATGGCTGGGTTAGCTATTGTCTGCCCCTTAGCGCAAAAAGGGTTTCTATTGCCTAAACCTGAAAACACAACAATATCAACGACGTCGAATACTGACACTCCTTCATTGAGCCTGAGCAGTGCCTGGTTGCCCTATGTATTAGTTGCCGCATTGCTCGTGCTAACCCGGATCCCCTCATTGCCGTTCAAGGCCCTTCTACAAAACGTTCAGTTTGAATGGGCCCATATCCTGGGATCAGCCATTTCAGTTAATGTCATGCCTCTGTACCTGCCTGGCAGTGTGTTTGTCGTAATCGCGCTTTTTACCTTGTGGTTTCAAGGCGGCACGGTGTCACACTTTCGTCTCGCGCTGCAAAACAGTACCAGTATGCTATTGCCCTCTGTCATCACACTGAGCGCAGCCGTGCCTATGGTACGCATCTTTCTTCACTCAGAAATAAATGATGCAGACCTGCCTGCCATGCCAATGGCACTGGCTGAATCTGTTGCGTTACACTTGAGTGACTTTTGGCTATTGATTGCCCCCCTGGTAGGTGCGTTAGGGGCGTTTATCGCGGGCTCGGCAACCTTTTCTAACCTGATGTTTGCCAGCTTTCAGCAAGCATTGGCAACAGAAGCCGGGCTGGATATGCAGCTGGTGCTGGCACTACAAATGCTCGGCGCGAATGGTGGCAATATGATTGCGGTAGTCAATGTGGTGGCAGCCGCCAGTGTCGTCGGCCTGCATGGCAAAGAGGGCGATATTATTCGCTACACCCTAGTTCCCATGCTTTATTACTGTCTGACGGCCAGCCTGATTGCCTGGTTGGTTTTTGTTTAGTGTTCCCAGGAAGGGAAAGGATCCGGCAGCGTTTTCCACGCTTGCTGGCCTTTTAGCACGTCTTCTTCACTCAACAAACACGCGTTCAGGCGGCGGATAATGTCTTCTTTATCCAGCCCCTGACCAATAAACACTAATTCCTGGCGCATGTCACCAAACGGCTCAACCCAGTGCTCTTCAATGGCAGCAATATATTCCGGGTCTTCTGGCCACTGATCTCGTGGTACGGCTTTCCAAAATAATCCTGCCGCACCATGTCTGGCAATCCCCCCAGCCTGACTCCAGCTACCGGCAAAATGAGGCCGAGTTGCCAGCCAGAAAAACCCCTTTGAGCGAATCAGCTTACCGGCCAGCTCGTCACTATGTAAAAAGTCATAAAACTTTTCCGGATGGAAGGGTCTTCTGGCACAAAAGGTAAAACTGCTGATACCAAATTCTTCCGTTTCCGGAATGTGCTCGCCCCTGAGCTCTTTGAGCCAGCCGGGTGCCTGCTGAGCCTTTTCAAAACTGAATTTTTTGGTATTTAACACCTGTGCCAGAGGCACTTTGCCATGCGCCATAGGTATTTGCTCAGCATCGGTATTAAGCGTACGTAAAATGCTTTGCAAACGTTTAAGCTCAGTACCTGAGATCAAATCTGTTTTGCTGATCAGCAGTACATCGGCAAATTCAACCTGCTCAACGAGTAAATCGGCCACACTGCGCTCATCTTCCTCACCCAAGCTCTCGCCGACATCCTGCAACGCCTCAGCCCTATCGTAGTCGTTCAGAAAGTTCACCGCATCCACAACTGTGACCATGGTATCCAAAGTGGCGATGTCAGATAAACTTACCCCCTGTTCATCTGCAAAGGTGAAGGTTTCAGCCACGGGCAATGGTTCAGAAATGCCGGTTGATTCAATTACCAAGTAATCATATTTACCCGACTTCGCGAGCCGATTAACCTCTTCAAGCAGGTCTTCTCTGAGTGTGCAGCAGATGCACCCATTACTCATCTCAACCAGTTTTTCCTCGGCCCGATTGAGACTCACTTCATTCTGAACCGTCGCAGCATCAATGTTGATTTCGCTCATATCATTGACAATAACGGCCACTTTTAGCCCCTCCCGGTTACTCAGAATATGGTTCAGTACCGTGGTTTTTCCTGCCCCCAGAAAACCTGACAACACGGTTACGGGCAATATATTTGATGTATTTAACTTAGCCATTGCTTGATTACCTTACACAGTTTTTGACGGTAGATTTGTGTGGGTTCTAGTTCTGTCAGGCATCTCTGTCTTTAACGTACATGTGCTCTTTCAGTTCAGAACACAGTTTTACGTCAGCGCATAATTCAGCCGTGGGCCTTGCCAGTAAGCGGGCAATGCCGATCGGCTCACCCGTTTCCTGACAATAGCCATACTCATTGAGTCGGATCCGCTCCAGCGCCTGCTGAATTTTAGGTAACAGCTTTTGCTCACGGTCAACAATGCGCATCAGGATCATGCATTGCTCCTCCCATGATGCTCTGTCACTCAAATCAACCAATTCAGGCGGATCCATTATTTGTGCTTTGGTGTCGCGAATACGCGCTCTGGTAGAGTCATGTAACTCAATCAGATATTGTCTGAAAAATGCCAATTGTTCGGCATTCATATAATCGGATTCAGGTGCTGCCAGAATTTGCTCAGTTGTGAGCGTTGAGGGAGTGGAATTAAGTGCTTGCATAAAGGTGCCTTGTCAGAACATTGAACTTGACAATGTTATATTATAACAAAGCGATACATAAAAGGGTCTCTTGATAAAATTTATTTCAGCGCGATATCATGTCGCCTAAGTAAGTTAATAGAGTTTTGCACTACAGGCTAAGACAACGTCAGTCGATACGTAGCTCATTTGCCAGGACATATGATAATTTAGCAAAGTTATTTTTGCCTGAATCACCGTGCTTTCATCCCTTATGAACTGGATCAGCACTTGTCGCAGCAGGGCTTTGTCTGAACTGATTGCGCCCAGAAGCTCCAGGGCGCTGAAACGCCCATTGTATTTCTCACTCCCTCCGGATCACCTCGTCGATGGATACGAGCACGCTAGTCAAACAGATGTGACCATAAAACAGGTGACATACGACCAGAAACAAACAAGCCCCACCGGGAGACTATGGCATTGATTTATCAAAAATTTAGCTAGAATACGACTCGGAAGTATTCAAAATACCTATATCATTTCAACATCATATTAAAGGATGTAGAGCCACCTCCTGTAATCAGGAAAGCGGACGCCAGGCTCGAGGTATAATCATTTACTCTACACTCATTTTTATTATCAATTAGCATTCGACTAAAAGTTAAAGCTCTTTAGTGCACAGACTTCATAAGCATGGGCGTCTACATCAAAGTGAAAGTTGTTTACACTGAATTTTATTCAAAGAACGTTGTAATGACCTTATAAAAAGCATCTATATCAAGCGGCTTAGAAATACATGCACTAAAGCCTTCATCAAGGTATCTTTCAACGTCATGTTTTAATACATTAGCTGTGAAAGCAACAATGGGGGCATTGAAGCTTTTTTGCCTTAACATCCTAAAAGCTGTAATGCCATCCATCACCGGCATTTGAATATCCATCAACACAATATCAGGACCGTGCTTAAGGGCCATATCCATCGCTAACTCGCCATTTTCTACTTCAATGACATTCGCTTTACTAGGAGCGAGCGCCTTTTTAATGATAACTCGATTAATAGTATTATCATCGGCAACCAGAACCGTTTTATTTTCCAGGTTGGGGCACTTCACAAGTGTCGGGTTACTGTGCACCACTGTTCGCTCTTCACTTTTTTTAAGCGGTAAAAACACCCGAAATTCAGTACCAACCCTTTCCTTACTTGCTACCAATAACTTTCCGCCCATTTGAGCCACCAGAGATTGGGTAATAGACATTCCGAGCCCCGTACCGCCGTACTTTCTGGTAGTAGAGTTGTCGGCCTGAGAAAACCTCTGGAACAAATTATCTATCATCTGTTGCGACATGCCTATGCCCGTATCTTTTATCACAACCGAAATACCTGAACCGCCATTGTTAACCTCTTCGGGCGCTGCATAAATTGATATTTCACCACTTTCTGTAAACTTCACAGCATTAGATACAATATTCAGGATAACTTGTTTGACTCTAACTGGGTCACCTAACCAGGTATCCCATAAATTATCAGCATAAGAAAAGGTGAGCTCCACCTTATCTTTGTTTACAGTTGGCATGACATCGCTTAAAACCGACTCTATGGTATTGCGCATACTAAAAGTGATTTGCTCAATTTTTAGCTCGCCTGATTCAATTTTAGAAAAGTCCAGAATATCGTTGATGATAGTTAGCAAACACTCACATGAAAACAATGATTGATTAACTAATTCCCTCTGCTCAAATGGCATTTCGTTGCGACTTAATAACTGTAAAGAGGCATACACTCCGTTCATTGGCGTGCGAATTTCGTGACTCATATTCGCCAGGAAATCTTTTTTGGCTTGGTTAGCCGCATCGGCCTCTTTTTTAGCTTTGGCTAAACGTTCAATGTTTTCCTTTTGCTGTGTTATATCTGTTCTAATTGAAGTGAACCCTACCACTTCATTACGAGTATTTAAGTTTGGAACAATTGTTGTATCAACCCAGTAAAATGTGCCATCTTTTGCACGGTTTTTTACCTCATCATGCCATACATTCCCCGCCAAAACGGTTCCGTGCATTTTTTGCCAGTAGGATTTGGGTTGATTACCTGAATTTAAAATATTATGTTTTCGCCCTAAGAGCTCCTCTTTGGTATACCCGCTTATCTTTTCAAATTGTTTGTTGACGTAGGTGATATTTCCCTGAATATCTGCAATAGATACTAGTGAATGCTGGTCTAGCGCAAACTTCGCGGCCTCAGCCTGCTGTTTAGCAATAGCAATTTGTTCTAAATGTTCTTTTTGATGCGTGATGTCTGTCCGTATCGAGGTAAAGCCAACCACCTCATTTTTCGAGTTATAATTGGGTACTATGGTTGTATCTACCCAATAAAACTGTCCGTTTTTCGCTCGGTTTTTGACTTCGTCTTGCCATACCTGACCGGATAACACGGTTCCATGCATTTTTTGCCAGTAGGACTTGGGTTGGTTTCCTGAATTTAAAATACTGTGCTTTCTGCCTATTAACTCTTCGCGTGAATAGCCGCTTACCCTGACGAACTGCTCATTGACATAGCTAATTTTTCCATCGATGTCAGCCATAGGAACCAATGAGTGCTGATCTAACGCAAATTTAGCAGCTTCCGCCTGTAGCTTTGCGATTTCGAGCTGTTCTATCGTTTCTTTTTGCTTCGAAATATCAGTTCTTATCGAAGTAAAACCGATAACTTGTTTGTTACTATCAAAGTTGGGCACAATCGTGGTGTCTACCCAGTAATAATGCCCGTCTTTCGCGCGGTTTCTTACTTCATCATGCCAAACGTGTCCTGACAGCACTCTGTCATGCATGGCTTTCCAGTAAGCCTTGGTTTGCGCACCCGAGTTTAAGATATTGTGTTTTTTCCCCAGGATTTCTTCTTTCGAATAACCACTAACCTGACAAAACAAATCGTTAACGTAAACAATAACCCCCTCTAAATCGGTTACCGATACCAGCGAGTGTTTATCAAGTGCATATCTGGCTGACTCTAAGTTCAGCGAAGATGTTTGTCCGCTAAGCAGGTAAGCCTTTTTTTCATCCATAGATATCTAAGAAGAGGCGGGTGATTGCATAACGTGAGTATAGTTCTAAAGTACGAAATGACTATGCTTTTAAAGCAAGAATTTCACCTCACAGGATCTACTCTAACAATAGTTCGGCTGGCCCCCCTGTGCTTGAGGGTACGCCAAATCTCAAAGGATCGCACTGTGTGAACAAGAGCGTGGCAGCCGAGGAAGAGAAGCAGGAATAGAGGTACCAAAGTGTCATCGCTTTTTAATCAAAACTTGCTATGCCAAACCGCTTTCCCGAACTCCTTCGTATGGTCATTGTATTGTTGAAGGCCTCTGTCAGTTTCAACAAATAAGGTTGTTGTTCGCCCAAAGCCTGTCACGATCTTTGCTCACTATTAGCCCAGCGACTATTCATTCTATCTCCGTTGCCCTATAGCACCCGGAAACATCGTGGGGACAGTTATACGTACCACCTCGATATCTCCGGTTTTGCTGACTTATTCTGCTATGAGTTCTTATCATTAATTTGCTTCTTGCGTCTCCATGGCTCAATAGGCAGAGTAACGTATCTCCACCAGATATACTTCCATGGGATCAAAACAATCAATACACATATACCAATCATTGATGATTTTGCGTTTACGATACCCGGAACATCCTGACCTGCGAGAAATGGTGGCAAAGCGACAACAGTCAGCCAAACGAGTTTCCAGGCAATTTCATAGATCATAATAGGTAAAAAGGCTAAAGGGCGAAAAACACCTCCAATTGCCAATACAGCCAACGTTACCAACATCGAATGTCCTAGTCCTCTCCAGTTGTTCCACTCAGAAGCTCCCTCCAGTATGTAGTTCAATTGCTTTGACCCCAATACAATGACCATTGCAGCAAAAATGATCCTAAGCCCCCAAGTTTTCCACAACGGTACAAACGGAGCGTCCTTTTCTATAAAATCACACATGCTGTTAATTTTATTGTTTATGTTATTAGATTTACTCTCTGTGGATGAATTATTTTGCATGGCAACACCTCGTTTTCTAGAATTCACCTCTATGCTGCCATGCATGCGAGTTCAAGGAAGATCGAATTTGAAAATCGATGCACGAAAGGACGAAAAATAAGAAGATTCTCGAAAAACATTGGAATTAATGTAGAATCACAGCAGGAATAGGGGGAGTAAACATTGGACCTGCTGAGCATCGCGCAACTATTTGTTATTTTACTTAGTCTGGTATTAGCTGCGATTCATTATCATCTGCGAAGAAGCCATGTATTGCATATAGTTTTTGCCCTGTTTTGCGCCTCCTCGTCTATGCACCTTGGCTATAAACTGGCAGGTAATTATTGGGCCCCTTATCACCACCTGATAGGTGTTTTCGGTTTTGCTACCTGCAGCGGTTACTGGTTATTTTCCCGCGCTTTTTTCCGTAAAACGAACCCAATCAATCGTCATCACCTCCTTTTCGTCGGCTTACTAGGGGTATGCCTGATATTACGGCACCTGCTGCGCTTTTCTGAGAAAATGTGGCTGCTGGATAACGATTGGCTCCCTGCGCTAACAACCGTTTTATCGGAAGCCATTGCCTTATTATCTTCTGGTATGCTCATTCTCGCTTTTTGGGAAGGCTACCGAGTCTTGCAAAGTACCATAGCCATATACCGTAAAATGGCTGGAATTTTCCTCACCTCATTTGTGATTAGCTGTGCCAGTGTCATGCTATTTGCAGCTGCACTGCCAGCTGATTTACTGGCTGGAGAGGGACGAGACTGGCTTGTTGCGTTTGCCTATATATTGATATTAATCAGCACACAAGGATTGATCCGATACCGTCAGCAACAGTTTGATCAAAAAGTAAAACGTACTGATTCGTCTGTTCAGGAAGAAAATGCGCTTGCTCATCAAATACATGCTTTGTTGGTTAAAGAAAAACGCTATTTAGAGCCAAGTTTGCGAGTTGCTGATATTGCCCGGGAGTTAGATGTTCCCGAATATCGAATTCGCACGATTATGCTCAACCATTTCAATGCCAAAAACTTTAATCATTACGTTAACCAGATGCGTATTGAACATGCCAAAACGATATTAAGTGCACCAGATAAAAGTGACTGGCCTGTACTGGTTGTTGGGATTGAAAGTGGCTTTGCTTCTGCCGCGCCCTTTACACGCGCATTTAAGGAGTTTGCAGGTTGCACACCTGGGCAGTATCGCAAGCAACAACTTACAACCTAAAAACATCAAAACATCAAAACATCAAAACATCAAAACATCAATATGAATACACCGATTTCAAAGACAGAAAAAGTACAGGCCATCATAGATATTTTGGACGAATTGTACCCTGCCCCCCCCATTCCTTTAGATCATAAAGATCCATATACTTTGCTTATCGCTGTTTTACTGTCTGCGCAGTGTACTGATGAGCGCGTAAACCAAATCACCCCTAAGTTGTTTGCCCGTGCTGACAACCCGTATGATATGGTGAAACTGACAATTGATGAAATCAAAGAAATAATTAAGCCATGCGGATTATCACCGATGAAGTCCAAAGGGATCTGGCATCTCTCAGATATGATCATTAAATTGCATGATGGAGCAGTTCCTCAGGATTTAGCGGCCCTTGAAGCTATGCCTGGTGTTGGCCATAAAACCGCCTCTGTTGTTATGTCACAAGCTTTCAATGTGCCAGCCTTCCCCGTTGATACACATATTCACAGACTTATGTATCGCTGGGGGTTAAGCAGCGGGAAAAGTGTTGAACAAACCGAGCGCGACGCTAAAAGGTTATTCCCCAGAGAGAAGTGGAACGACCTCCATTTGCAAATTATCTACTATGGCCGGGAGTACTGTCCCGCGCGCGGCTTTTCGCTCGATAAGTGTGTTATTACCCAGCAGTATGGACGCAAGAGCTTCATCAATGAAGTCCTGAAAGAACAATCCAGAAAAGGCAAAAAGTAAACTCACAGAGAGGGAAAAACACACAGGCTCCTGGCGCCTGTCACCAAAAAGCCTAACGACTTAGCCTCAACAGAAACTGATCAACCAGTGCCGCCTGGTCGGCCAGTGCTTGCTCTGTGTTTTTCATCGCTACTGTAGTTGTCTCTGCACTTTGCATTGAGGCATTCGCAAGCCCGGAGATATTCACGGCTTTATCGTTGATCTCATTACTGGCACCCGACATTTGGTCAGTCGCAGTGGCTATTTCGTAATTCAGTGCAGAAATATCTTTTACCATATTCTCTATCGAGGCCAGGTTTTCTCTCGTTTGCTCAGCCAGGGCTACGCATTCAGTCGACTTCTCAACTCCATTTTGAATCGCCGCTACAGCGCGCTCAGCCCGTTGTTTGAGCCCGGCCACGATGTCATCAATCTCTCTGGTCGAATCCTGAGTACGCTGTGCCAATGCCCTTACTTCATCAGCCACTACAGCAAACCCTCTTCCCTGCTCACCAGCCCTGGCCGCTTCTATTGCCGCATTCAGAGCTAGCAAGTTAGTCTGCTCCGAAATATCACGTATCACGTCCACCACTCCCCCAATATGCACGGTTTGTTCATTTAGCTCAGCAATATCACGCTGAGTGCGGCTCAACTCTTCGCATAAAGCATGGTTTGTTTGCATACTGGCCTGCACCACAGAGTTCGAATCCAATACTGAGCGCAAAGCCCCTTCAGAGCGGTTCGCTGCATCACTGGTATTGCCCGCAATATCAGAAATCGCAGCGGTCATTTCGTTCATCGCTGTCGCCAAAGAGCGAGTTTGACTTTGTTGCTCCTGTAATAGTTCGGTATTGCTGTGGCATTCTGACACAGTTGCTTGTGCATGCTGGTCAACAAGTTGACTGGCATCCTGAACCCTGCCCAGTACAGCGCGCAGTTCGGAGCCGCGTGCCAGCAATGCCAGCTCAATGGCCGCGACGTCATTCACTTTATTAAGGTAAATTTTTTGCATCAGGGGATTATCGTAAACTAGTTTGGCTTTTTTGCTCAAACGACGCACCGGTGACAACCTTTGATAAGTTAGCGTAAGCACGCCAACGAGTAGTAATGTCTCCAGGATATAGTTCCATGGTGCAGGTAAGCTGGTAAAAATCATGCTTAATACATAGGACACCAACAGGATCAACATCATTTGAGCTGACAAAGACATAGATGAACGCGTCAATTTTGCCGCACCAATCCCCTTATCAAGTTGCTGGTAAATGTTTTCAGCACGTTTCACCACCTCCCGCTCGGGCTTGGTTCGCACGGATTGATACTCGGCAGTTTGACCAAGCTCATCATTGATTGGCGTCACATAAGCATTGACCCAGTAATGGTCTCCATTTTTACAGCGATTTTTTACTATGCCCATCCAGGGCTTGCCTGACCCGATGAATTGCCAGAGATCTTTAAATGCGGCTTTGGGCATAGTTGGGTGACGTACCAGATTATGTTGCTGCCCTTCCAGCTCATCTAATTCGAAGCCAGCAACGTCACAAAAGCTTTGATTCGCGTATGTGATCCGCCCTTTTGTATCTGTGGTAGATAAGAGGTTATAAGAGACCGGATAATCATTTTCTTTATCCGTATAATCGGTACACCTTTTGGCCATGATACTCACCTAAAAGACGCGATACTAACCCATTTTTCCGAGGTGAGCTTGTTAATAAAGCCTTAACTTTGTTTTAAATCAAACAATTCAAGCAAATGAAATATATGAAAAAATTCATTTTAACATTGAAAATAAAGAAACATGGGAGAATAAATCTAATGGGATATTTTTAAGATGAATTATTAAAAACAATGGAATTACTAAAGATAAGAATGGCGTCCCCTAGGGGATTCGAACCCCTGTTACCGCCGTGAAAGGGCGGTGTCCTAGGCCTCTAGACGAAGGGGACGCAGGTGTTGTTCCTGTGTCACTAGGACTGGCTATTTAGACTCTCACCATATGAGTTTGATACTTACCTGAGTAAGTGGCGTCCCCTAGGGGATTCGAACCCCTGTTACCGCCGTGAAAGGGCGGTGTCCTAGGCCTCTAGACGAAGGGGACACTGAATGTGTCACTAGGACTGGCTATTTAGACTCTCACCATATGAGTTTGATACTTACCTGAGTAAGTGGCGTCCCCTAGGGGATTCGAACCCCTGTTACCGCCGTGAAAGGGCGGTGTCCTAGGCCTCTAGACGAAGGGGACAAAAAGTTTGCTTATTGAAGCACCGCTTCAATAATTTTTTGTTAGCGTGAAAGTCGAGCCAGAGAGACCGAACTTCCTTTAACAAAATCTTTTGTCACTAGGACTGGCTATTTAGACTCTCACCATATGAGTTTGATACTTACCTAAGTAAGTGGCGTCCCCTAGGGGATTCGAACCCCTGTTACCGCCGTGAAAGGGCGGTGTCCTAGGCCTCTAGACGAAGGGGACAAAAAATTTGCTTATTGAAGCACCGCTTCAATAATTTTTTGTTAGCGTGAAAGTCGAGCCAGCGAGACCGAACTTCCTTTAACAAAATCTTTTGTCACTAGGACTGGCTATTTAGACTCTCACCATATGAGTTGATACTTACCTGAGTAAGTGGCGTCCCCTAGGGGATTCGAACCCCTGTTACCGCCGTGAAAGGGCGGTGTCCTAGGCCTCTAGACGAAGGGGACACTGAATGTGTCACTAGGACTGGCTATTTAGACTCTCACCATATGAGCTTGATACTTACCTAAGTAAGTGGCGTCCCCTAGGGGATTCGAACCCCTGTTACCGCCGTGAAAGGGCGGTGTCCTAGGCCTCTAGACGAAGGGGACACAGAATGTGTCACTAGGACTGGCTATTTAGACTCTCACCATATGAGTTTGGTACTTACCTGAGTAAGTGGCGTCCCCTAGGGGATTCGAACCCCTGTTACCGCCGTGAAAGGGCGGTGTCCTAGGCCTCTAGACGAAGGGGACACAACATTTCGAAGTATGGCATTCGAAGCCACATCCGAACATTATATCACTAGGACATGTTTACACTAGGTTTGGTGGAGCTAGGCGGGATCGAACCGCCGACCTCTTGCATGCCATGCAAGCGCTCTCCCAGCTGAGCTATAGCCCCTCACCTATTCACAATGAAACGTCACCGCTGCATCGCTGAGTGCGGGGCGCATTCTATGCATCACAGAAAACAAAGTCAACACCTTTTCAGCAAGTTTTTCTCAACTGCTGCAAAAACACCCCGAAAGAACAGAATATAAGCGAAAGTCTGGGTGCAATCAATAGAAGTCTATGTTTTTGCTCAATTTAAAACCAGTTAACCCTATCAAACACAAGTCATGACACTTCCCCACCAGTATTTGGAGGTCACTTTTACTCATATCCTCTAAAACTCTCACCAAGTTGTAATGCAATTAAAAAGCGCATATGAATGCCTCTGCAATGCAACAAGTGATTTGAGCTGAGGCTCAAAGAAACTCAGCACATAAATAAGTTTTTCAAATTTGCCCGACAACTCACCCCCTCTTTAAATCAACCCACAGCCTGATCTCCCCCACTGCTCCCGATTCTATTTCTATCACTTTCATAAGATATCTAGGCTTCATATATTGTCTGGACATATAATGAAGGGAAATACCCAAAAAATGAACGGGTGAACATAAAAGAAGCATACAGATAAAAAAACAGGATTTTGTGTTGACTCCTTTGAAAGGAAACATATAATAGCGCCCCACAACGACACGGCAAGGTGTTGTTGGTTTCGAATGTGGGTTGTTAGCTCAGTTGGGAGAGCATCGCCCTTACAAGGCGAGGGTCACTGGTTCAAGTCCAGTACAACCCACCATTAATTGGTGAACTTTGGTCGATGCAGCACCGCGCTCATTCTTACCAAGGTAAGGGTTCTGATTTAAGGTCAGTAAACTCCACCACTAATTTGGTGAAAAGTCACTATAGTCATTCACATTTGAAACAGCGTATTGGGTTGTTAGCTCAGTTGGGAGAGCATCGCCCTTACAAGGCGAGGGTCACTGGTTCAAGTCCAGTACAACCCACCATAATTTAAGTGGTCTAGCTAGATTAAAAATTATGGCTCAATACGCACAAAGCAGAATATACAAGTTATGGGTTGTTAGCTCAGTTGGGAGAGCATCGCCCTTACAAGGCGAGGGTCACTGGTTCAAGTCCAGTACAACCCACCATTAATTGGTGAACTTTGGTCGATGCGGCATCGCGCTCATTCTTACCAAGGCAAGGGGCTGATATAAGGTCAGTACAACCCACCATAACTTTGAATGCTGCTGTAAATTTAAGATGGGTTGTTAGCTCAGTTGGGAGAGCATCGCCCTTACAAGGCGAGGGTCACTGGTTCAAGTCCAGTACAACCCACCATTAATTGGTGAACTTTGGTCGATGCAGCATCGCGCTCATTCTTACCAAGGCAAGGGGCTGATTTAAGGTCAGTACAACCCACCATATTCAATTCTTGCCAAAATAATACTCTGGGTTGTTAGCTCAGTTGGGAGAGCATCGCCCTTACAAGGCGAGGGTCACTGGTTCAAGTCCAGTACAACCCACCATTTCCTCGGAAATACAGAGTATTTACCTGCATCAATGCATGGGTTGTTAGCTCAGTTGGGAGAGCATCGCCCTTACAAGGCGAGGGTCACTGGTTCAAGTCCAGTACAACCCACCATTTCCTCGGAAATACAGAGTATTTACCTGCATCAATGCATGGGTTGTTAGCTCAGTTGGGAGAGCATCGCCCTTACAAGGCGAGGGTCACTGGTTCAAGTCCAGTACAACCCACCATCATCTAAACACTATCATCTAAATTCCTTTTTTATATCGTACTCATTGGTCAATGCCACATCGCACTCAATCCTGACCAAGGCGAGCATTACCGATTCAAATCCAGTACAACCCACCATCATATAAATTCCTTTTTTATATCGTATTCTTTGGTCAATGCCACATCTCGCTCATTCCTAACCAAGGCGAGCATTACCGATTCAAATCCAGTACAACCCACCATCATATAAATTCCTTTTTTATATCGTATTCTTTGGTCAATGCCACATCTCGCTCATTCCTAACCAAGGCGAGCATTACCGATTCAAATCCAGTACAGCCCACCATCATCTAAATTCCTTTTATTTACCTCGTGTACATTGATCGATGCCACATCGCGTTTATTCCTAACCAAGGCGAGCATTACCGATTCAAATCCAGTACAGCCCACCATCATCTAAATGCTATGTTCCCGCTATTTTCTCTGTTTTCTTATCAAGCTTTTTAATCCTTATGTTTCAAAAGAAAAAATAAACGTCTAGACTAAAAGTATGCAGAATTTATTCCTTTATCTTTTACTCTATGTCTGTTCAACCCTTTGTAAATGCAAAAATTTTGATCGTGGAAGAACAGCAGCTGGCGCTGAGCTACATTAAACAGTCGCTGGACCAACTGGCTTACAAAAACGTCCAGTTTGCCGAAAACGCCCAGCTTGCAAAGGAAAGCTGTATCCATCATAAATTCGATTTAATTATTTGCTCTTTTGATCTGAGCAAACGTCAAAATGGTTATCAGCTTTATGAGGAGTTGATTAAAAAACGCCTGATCCGCCAAAGCACCGGGTTTATTTTCACCTCCGCCGAAACCAGTCCAGAATTAGTTCACAGCATCGTTGAGTTGCAACCAGATGACTTCCTGGTGAAGCCTTTTAGCATAAAGGAACTTAAAGCGCGTATTGAGCGGGTGTTAAAGCGTAAACGCAGCCTTAAGGCGCTCTATAACCTGCTTGACGACGAAAACTACTCTAAGGCACTCAAACTAATTAACTCTGAACTTGAGAGCGGTGAGCACGCTTACAGCCCGATATTGCTAAAGCTTAAAGGCGAGACGCTGTTAAAACTTAAGCGGTTTGACGAAACCAAACAATTCTATCGCTCCGCACTTGAGCTGCAAAAGTTTACCTGGGCCAAACTGGGTTTAGTCGAAACCCTGATTGCAAATAATGAAGACATCATGGCGCAAAAGATGCTCAAGTCACTGATAGAAAAAAGCGAAACCCGACTTGCCGCATTAGATCTATTGTCTCGCCTGGAGCTCAAACTCAACCAATTCGAAGAAGCACAGGAGTCATTGGTAAAAGCCTCTCAGATTGCACCGCGTAATATTGAGCGTCAGAAGTCCCTCAGTACCGTTGCACGTATTAACCATGATTATGAATGCAGTTACAATGCACAAAAAGAAATCGCCAATTTTGCCCGCTTTTCAATTCATGACAGCCCTGAAGTCTATTTGAATGCAGCTCGAGCCGGCATTGACTTTGCACTCAGCACAGATCAGCATGACCAGATCACCCGTCTCACCCGGCAAACACAGCAATATCTGAGTGATCTCAAAAAGCAGTTTCCCAATGCCAACAACCAGACTCAAATTGACGTATTAAATGCACGACTTCACTATCTGAAAGATGAACATACCAAAGCGCGACAACTCATGGAGCAGTTGGAAGATGAACCTCAAATACGTTCGGTTGATGCAGCTTTAGATAAAGCCAAAGCCTTTCACGAATTGGGGTTTCAGCACAAAGCAGAAGCGTTGTTTGGCCAAATAATTACGCACTGCGAACGCCACCAGCAGCAGAAAGATCCAACTTTAATGCATCTGCTTCAGCAACAACAAGATGAACGCAAAAACATTACAATGGGGCCAAAAGAGCTCAATAACCATGCTGTAAAACAGTTCCAGAAGGGGCAGCTAGACGTGGCATTAGAAGCGTTTACACAGGCATTCAGAGTGATGCCTAAAAATGCCAGTATCGCACTCAATTTACTGCAATGCCTGGCCGATGCAACTGGAAAGAAAGCCACCACATTTAACTCTAATCTGGCAGAAAAATGCTATAAAACACTTAGCACAGCGCAACTTGAACCAGAGCAGCAAGAGCGTTTCGACAAGCTACAAGCCCAGCTGGCAGAGATGAACCTGGACTTTAAACCCTAACCAAAAGCGCCCCAGTTAAGTTAGTGGGTGCCTTCTTCGTGTTTTTTCAACGCCAGTGCATTGACACAATAGCGTAAACCACTGGGCTTTGGCCCATCCGGAAAAACATGTCCAAGGTGCGCATCGCAGACATTGCAAACAATCTCCACTCTGTCCATACCATGAGAGCGATCCAGCCGATAAGCGACTGAATCTGCACAATATGGCTGCGTAAATGAAGGCCAGCCTGAGCCGCTATCAAACTTTTCTTCCGCATCAAATAGCAGCTGTTCACAACAGGCACAGTGATATTTACCCGGTGAAAATACGGTGCAGCTTTGCGAGCTAAATGGACGCTCTGTACCGCGGTTGCGGGTAATGTGAAAAACAGAAGGTTCCAGCAATGCCTGCCATTGCATCAGGTTTTTTTCTACGCGCCTGGGGGGTTGTGGATTGCCGTTATCTGCGAACTGCAGTATATCTCGCCAAGTTAACATGTCTCTTTCTCCGCTTGATGTAGAGTTACTCCATATTGGCAAACACATGAGATTTGTCTTATTGTTATAGAGTCACACAGCCAGTCCGGATCAGACTAGCGTGTTATTTTTACGCCAATATGAAAGCCACGATCGCCCTAATGTTTAGTTGTTAGCCCGTCAGCGTCAAGTCAATTATTTTCAGGTTCAGGCCAATCCCCAAAAAAACACGTTAAGTATCGGCTTTTGAGCAAATACAAAATTACCCAGGACACCAACACAGCCTGAATGGCCAGATAGAAAGAAAATTGATACTGCGCCTGAACAATTTGCATCCCTAACCAGGTCAGGTCAAGGCAGGCTGCCAGTAGTAGTGGCCAGCGCATATAACGCCAGAAACTGGCTAGTTTGAGAGAACTCGTTGGCCTGCGTAATGAAAACAGCACAGTCGGGATGAGTGCCAGGCTCGCTATCATGACTGCCACAAAGAAGTGCTGCTTTGAATGGAAAAACAATGACATGAGGTCAAGATCAGGACGCCATGTAAGGGCTGAAACCAGCCACAGAAAGAAGGGTCTGAGCAACACTAACAAAGTCAGGTTAAACCCTACAGGCGTGCGATATACCCCATATTTATCCCAATACTCGGGTCCATACCCTGCCTGTAACTTGCTCATACCACTTCTCTCATTCTGTGGCAGGCCAGTAGCCTGCCAGTTAACTACCCCTGATGTGAATCAAGCAGTGCAATCAGCGCCGCCTCATCGAGGATATCAATCCCGAGGTCCTGCGCCTTAGTCAGCTTAGAACCCGCTTTTTCGCCTGCAACGAGTGCATGGGTATTCTTTGACACGCTGCCGGATACTTTGGCACCCAACGCCTGCAATCGTGCCTTGGCGTCATTGCGATTTAGCTGACTCAAAGTACCTGTCAGAACGTATGTTAAACCAGCAAGCGGTTGCTCACTTTCTTCCTTCGCCGCAATATCAGGCCAATGCAATCCCTGCTCTAGCAGGTCACTCACCACTTTCTGGTTGTGAGGCTCAGAGAAGAACGCATGGATATGCTGGGCGACCACTACGCCAACATCGCTGACTTCCTGTAGACTTTCAATGGAGGCATTCATCACGTTTTCAAGCGTCAAATAATGATTCGCCAGGTTTTGTGCCGTGGCCTCACCCACTTCTCGGATCCCAAGTGCATACATAAACTTGGCCAGAGTCGTTTGTTTCGCTGCCTGCAATGCCGCAACCAAATTTTTCGCTGATTTCGGGCCCATACGCTCCAGCGACTCAAAGTGTCCCTGACGCAATGTGAATAATTCGGCTGGCGTCGTGATCAACTCACGCTCAACCAGTTGCTCGACAATCTTGTCACCCAGTCCATCGATATCCAACGCCTTACGCGAAGAAAAGTGTTTAATCGCTTCTTTACGTTGCGCACGGCACACTAAGCCACCAGTACAACGCGCAACCGCTTCCCCCTCTACCCGCTCAATATGGGAATCACACACCGGGCAGGTAGCCGGGAAAGTAATCTCACGGGCATCCGCAGGCCTTTTGTCCAGTACTACCTGGGTGATCTGCGGGATCACATCCCCGGCACGTCGAATGATGACAGTATCACCAACTCTTACGCCCAAACGTTCAATTTCATCCCGGTTGTGTAAGGTCGCATTAGAAACCGTGACTCCCCCAACGAATACGGGCTCGAGGCGCGCTACCGGTGTAATAGCGCCGGTTCGCCCCACCTGAAACTCGACATCCAGTAACTGCGTCAACTCCTCCTGTGCGGGGAATTTAAACGCAATGGCCCAGCGCGGCGCACGTGCGACAAAACCGAGCTGTTCCTGAAATGGCTTATGGTCAACCTTAATCACTACACCATCTATTTCGTAAGGCAGCGCATCACGCTCAGCCATGATGGCCTCATAATACTGATAAGCCGCACTGGCGCCTGTTACCCGCTTTGTCTGCGGGCACATTGGCAAGCCCCACTCTTTCAACTGTTGTAGCTGAGCATAATGAGTATCGGCCAGCTCAGCGCCCTGTACGACACCCATTGAATAGGCGTAAAACATCAGTGGCCGCTTAGCGGTAATTTTAGGGTCCAGCTGACGCAGGCTTCCTGCAGCAGCATTACGCGGGTTAGCAAAGGTTTTTTCGTCGCGTTGCGCTGCGGTTTCATTCAGGCGAGCAAACCCCGCTTTGTCCATAAAGACTTCACCACGTACTTCCAGCTCTGCGGGAATATCATCGCCACGCAGGCGCAGTGGAATATTGCGGATGGTCTTGACGTTTTCGGTAATATTTTCACCCACCTGGCCATCGCCGCGTGTTGCAGCCTGGACCAGCACACCATCCCGATAAAGGATAGAGACAGCCAGACCATCCAGTTTAGGTTCACAACAGAAATCCAACTCTTCATTGTGCAGCAGACGTTCCTTAATGCGGCGATTAAAAGCAGTGAATTCAGCTTCATCAAATGCATTATCGAGCGACAACATAGGGACCTGGTGGGTGACCTGTTGAAATTTACTCAACGCTGCACCCCCTACTTTCTGAGACGGTGAGTCTGGGGTTACATAGTCAGGGTGCTGAGTTTCCAGCTCGATCAGGGCACGCATTACACGGTCATATTCTGCATCGGGTACCGTTGGCTGATCCAAGACATAATATTGGTAGTTATAGGCTTCCAATTGCTGTCTTAATTCTTTGATTTGTTTGCTGATAGTTTCTGACATTACAACCTCTTAATAACACAAAAAGCCACGGACCCGGGTCCGTGGCTCTGTCGCGTTTGAGCCCGAAGGCAGCTTTAACGCTTATACGGTATATTCTCGTACCTTTTCAACATAGGCACGGGTGGTATTCACAGTGAGTGGCTCTCGATTGCTATCGAGCACACTGGCACCAAATTCATCGGCGAGTTTCTTCGCGGCACTGTGCAGCATATTGAACGCTGCCATGCTGTCACCTTCACACGGCAAGGTCATAAACAGACTCACGCCACCGGTGCTGAATTGTTCCATATTGTCGATATCGAAGGTGCCCGGATTGTACATATTGACCAAACGGAACAACACCGGACCATTGCCGGATGATTCAACATGACGATTAAAAAAGCCTTCATCAGAGTACTTAAAGCCCAAGCTTAATACACAAGGTAGCAGCTTAGAGCCCGCCATGGTTAACCCTTCGGGCATATCAATATGCAGAATAATAAAGTCCTGTGGCGCAGTTTCCTGCGGTGCTTCCTGCTGCTCAGTCTCCGCTTGCTCGGTCGCTTCGGTATCGGCTTCAGCAGAGGCCGGTTGCTTATCCTCATCAACAGCAGAAAAGCTCATTTCGCCCAGCTGAGGCTCTTCTTCGTGCTGTGGCGTGGGGGCCGTCTCCGGCTTTTTTGCGGGTGCGGGGCTATCGGTGGTGTCCTGGTTCTCTTTTTTTCTCACCGACCATAAGCCATGTATCAATAATCCACCAATGATCAGTGCACTGATCACGATTAATGCCCATCTTAATTCTGTGGCCATTGCTCACCTTTACTTATTATGCATGCGCCATTTGCACTGCTTGTTCTATGTCTACGGCAACCATACGTGAAACTCCGGGTTCCGCCATGGTTACCCCCGTCAACCGGCCAGCCATTTCCATTGCGACCTTATTGTGGCTGATGTAAATAAACTGCACCGTTTGCGACATTTCTTCGACCAGTCGGCAGAAGCGTCCTACGTTCGCATCGTCCAGCGGTGCATCTACTTCATCCAGCATACAAAATGGGGCCGGATTCAGTCTAAATATTGAAAATACCAATGATAATGCGGTCAGGGCTTTTTCTCCACCACTTAACAGATGAATTGTCGAGTTTTTCTTACCCGGCGGCCTTGCCATTATGGAGACACCACTTTCCAACAAGTCATCACTAGTGAGTTCAAGATAAGCGCTGCCACCGCCAAACACTTTGGGAAACAGTTCCGCCAGGTCCTGATTCACCTGATCAAAAGTCGTTTTAAAACGGCTACGCGTCTCACGGTCAATTTTACGAATAGCCCCTTCCAACGTTTCCAGCGCGGCACTAAGATCGTCCAGCTGCTCGTCAAGATACCGCTTGCGTTGCTGGGCCTCATCAAATTCTTCAATCGCGGCAAGGTTAACCGCGCCCAACAGACTCAGCTGCTGGGCAATGCGAGTCAACTTACCCTGATGGCTGCTGGCCTGTGCGTCTTCAGGTAGCTGAGCCAGAACGTCTTTGAGGGTCTGACGCAGCTCTGTCAAAGGTTCAAGTACGGCCTGCGCCTTCACCATTAAACTTTGTTCCTGCAACGCTAACTGCTGGCGCTGCTCTTTAAGTTTCGTGCTCTGTGCCTGAGCATCTTTAAGCGCCAGCTGTTTATCACTCAGTTGCTGCTTTGCTTCATTTAGTTGTACCGCGCCATCCTGTAATGCTTGCTCCAGCTCGGTATGGCGGATCAACAATTCTGTTTGCTGTTGCTCCAACTCAACACCAGGTTCTTCACAGCTGTGTAATTGTTGCTGCACTTGCGCAAGTGATTCTGTGCCCTGCGACAGGGCCTGGGCAAGGTGGCTGAGTTTAGTCTGGCCAAGCTGAACATCACTTTCAACTTGCTGAAGTTTCAGTTTCGCCTGATGATACTGCTGTTGAATGTCACGTTGTTGCTGCTGCTGATAAAGCTGTGCCCGTTTGAGCGTTTCCAGTGACTCGCTTGCCTGATCCACCTGTTGCTGCTGCAATTCCTGCGCTTCTTCTGCCTGCCACAAAGTTTGCTCGCTTTCTTCGAGCTGTGCCACCAGCAGTTCACTCTGTTCAGCCAGTTCATGTTGATTGCTTTCTAGCTGATGGCTTTGTTGTTGCCAGCTGGCTTGCTGAGCCACTAACATGTCCACCCGAGTCTGGCTGCTGGCGACCTGTTTGGCCGCCTCATGGACACCCTGTTTATTGGTTTCAAGCTGCTCGGCACATTGCAACACCGACGTTTCCAGTGGCCCAAGCGCTGTTTCCAGTTCGCTAAGCCGCGCCTCAATTTCCGGCAGTGCCGCCTGGTGGGCACGCAGCTCGCTATAATGGGCAAGTAAGTTCTCCGACTGCGTATCTGTCTCTTGCGCCCGCCAGTTATGCCCATACAAGTTGCCTGCATCATCAATTGCGGCAAAAAACGCTGTGTGTGCGCTGAAGTGACGCGCCTCACCGAGCCACTCAATCTGATTGAGAAACTCCGGGTAAACGTCGGAGTGGACTAACATCGCCACGCTGTTCGGGCTTTTCTCTCTTTTTGTACTGGCCCAGATCCGGTTGACATAGTCTTGTTCGGTGATCCGCAGCGAGCCCAACCCCAGCATCGCACGTTCCACAACCTGTTCGCGGCCCGGTTCGACCCTTAAAGCACTGAGCAATGACGCACCTGGAGCGTCTTCGCTGTCACCTTGCTGAGCATGGGTGAGTTTTTCCAGCGCCTGCACCTGAGCCTGAACCTGCCCAAGTTTGACCTGCTGCGCCTGAACCTGCTGCTGTAACGCCGCTTTTGCCTCATTCAAACGGTGTAGCTCGGCACTCAGGCGCTGGTTTTCTTGCTGTGAGATGGCCATCGCATGCACCAACTCCTGATGTGCCTTTTGTTGCTGTGCTAATGCCTCAGCCGGGTTTTGTGTGCCATGCTGCGCCAGTTGCTGTGCCAGTTGTGCTTGTTGCTGCGTCAGGTGCTGTTGTTGCTGAGTTAAACGTTGCAACGCTAACTGACACTGCTGAACATGCTGTCGTGCCTGCTCAAGTACCTGCTGATTCTGCTGATTCGCCGCTTCTGATGCTTGCAGTTGCTGGGTTTTTTCTTCGTTTAATATTTCTGCTTCAGCCAGCTTCTCTGCACTTATCTGCGCAGCCTCCTGATGTATCTCAGCTTGCTCGGCTAATTCTGCACAATGTTGTTGTTGCTGTTCATATAACGTCTGAGCCTGAGCAATCTCTTCGTTCAGCTGTGTTTGTTTATCCACTAAGTCACGGCGCTTTTCGCTCAGATGGATTTTCTGCTGCTCCAACCGGGTTAACTGAGTTTGGGTAGTATGAAGCTGCTGTTGTAATTGGGTTTGCGCCTCACTGAAGTGGGTGACTTGTTGCTCACACGTGACCAGTACATCATCATGGCCGCCATGGGCTTGCTCCAAAAAGGTCAATTGCTCATTCAGTTTAGTTATCTGAGTGGTTTTTTCCTGCTGCCTGGCATGTAACTCCTGCCACTTTAACACCGCCAGCTGGCCTTTCAGAGTCCGCTCCTGTGCCTTAAGGTCTCGATACTGGCGGGCCGCATCTGCCTGTTTCGACAGCCGGTCAAGCTGATTTTGCAGTTCCTGACGCATATCCAGCAAACGTTCCAGGTTCTCTCGGGTACTTTTGATCCGAGTCTGCGTTTCCCGCCGGCGCTCTTTGTATTTGGAGACACCTGCGGCCTCCTCCAAAAAGATACGCAGCTCTTGCGGCTTACTCTCGATAAGTCGCGAAATCATTCCTTGCTCAATGATCGCATAACTGCGCGGGCCAAGACCGGTGCCAAGAAAGATATCCGTAATGTCACGTTTACGGCATTTACTGCCATTGAGGAAATACAGTGACTGGCCATCTCGGGTAACCAGACGCTTGATGGCCACCTGAGTCCGATCAGCCATAGAGCCCGGAAGTCGCCCTTGAGTATTATCGAAAAGCAGCTCTACCGAAGCCTGAGACACAGGCTTGCGATGGGTTGAGCCATTAAAGATAACGTCGGTCATGGCATCGCCGCGGAGGTTTTTTGCGGAGCTTTCACCCAGCACCCAGCGTACGGCGTCAATGACATTAGACTTGCCACACCCATTAGGGCCAACAACACAAGTCATCGGCTCTGGAAAGGGAATTTTAGTCGGCTCAACAAATGATTTGAAGCCAGCCAGTTTGATGCTGCTCAGACGCATATAAACAATAGCTTAAGTGCAAACACAAGAGTTCAAAGTCACACCACCTTAGCTGTGGCGTTTGATGTTATCAAGAATGATCCCCGTCGCCATCGCCACGTTCAGTGACTCTGCACCACCAAATGCCGGAATAGTAATGGGCTGATTGACATGCTGCGCCACTGCATCGCTAATGCCATGAGATTCGCTGCCCATTACAAGTATGCCACGTGCAGCAAAAGGCGTTGTATGCACGCTCTCACCTGCTAAAAAAGCCCCATAAACCGGGCCATCATAATCTTTCAGTAATGCACACAGATCCGTTCTGATCACCGCAACACGCGCAAAAGAGCCCATGGTCGCACTGATCACTTTCGGATTCAGATGATCCGCACAGTGCTCACTGAGCACAATTTGGCTCAGACCATACCAATCTGCAACTCGAATAATGGTGCCCAGATTGCCCGGATCGGATACATCATCCAACGCCAGGACCAACCCTTGCGTGTTCAGCTCTGCCTCTGGCTCTGTCTGGGCAACGGCAATGGCCGCATTGTTGCTGACCAACGTGCTGACCTTACTCAGCTCAGCCTCATCACACAGCACCACGTCATGACCTTTCAACAAAGCCTGATTGTCGGCAATAAAATCAGCGCTGGCAAAAAGGTGTTTAACCGGCTTGCCTGCAATGAGCAACTCCTGAACATTTTTGGCCCCCTGTACCAGGTACAGACCATGTTGTTTTCGATATTTTTTTTGCGCCAGAGCACGGAGCAGCTTTTGTTGATTTTTCGACAGCATACCTACCTCATTGGTTTACCTGCGAAGTATAACCGCAATGGCACAGAAAAGGCAGAGTCATCCATCAGCTTGCTTGCCAAAGTCCCGTTGCACACCTTAAAATAGGGACTTCTTCATACCTATAAGCTGTATTTATGTCCATTGAACTTCAGGTCATCCTGCTCAACGTCATCATTTTATGTTTGGCCTACTTTGTCATTTACCCTCGTTACGCTGGTAATGATCTAAAAAAGGTCTCTATTCAGGATTTGATCGCAACCATCGTCTCGCTGGCCATTGTCGGCTCAGTCTACTACAACTCCGGGTTGTCGTTTTCTCTGGTCTTATTCGAGGTCAATTGGGCCTGGTTTACCGTTATTACCTTTACTCTGATTGAATTGCCTTTGTGCTACTGGTACGCCAAACGCCACGGCGTTAAGTTTCCAGAATAATAAAAAAGGCACCCGCAGGTGCCTTGGCGTTAATTTACATTAACTTTAGGAAATAAATCTGTTGGGCTGCACTGATTGGAATTACAGCTCACTGTGGTGCAACAAAGACACCACAATGTCGTTAAAGTGTTCGGCTGGCCGCAGCTGATTAACAGAACGACCACCTGCCTTGATCAACTCGACCAAATCAAAGTAACCGCAAATCTGACCGGTTTCAGGCGCTGTCACCAATAAGTAATCGAGGCCATGCGCTTCCATGGTCACCAGTACATCACCAGCGCTCGCGGTACGCAGTTCAGTCAGACTCACCTGCTTGAGCGTTTTCAATGGCAGCATGACATCGGTAGCGACCAGCTCTCTGCGCTGACAACCTCTCAACTGGGCTTCTTTTAAAATATGCCGACTCCCTAGCCGGGCTTGCGAAATAATTCCCAGTAATGCGCCATCCTGAGCGACAAACATTGAGGCCACATGGGTTTTGTTCAGCACCAGCGTGGCTTCATCAACACTGGTATCCGGGTCCAGGCACACTGAATTCTGACCATCCAGATTGTGCATGTATTTTTGTGCAGATACAGACAAGCGATCAAGTCCATTGTTATCAACGTCATTTATCAATGGGTTAGCCTGTACGGGCATGTCGGTGGTCACATCAAGCGTATTGAGTCTGTTAAACGTATTCATTATTCACCTCTGTTTCGGGAATATACCAAGGTGCGTTATCACTGACAGCCAGGCAACGGATCAATCTCAACTAAACAAATCGATTGATGCTTGCCTTTGGCTAAGCGTATTCACATTGGTAATTGTCAGTCGTTTAGCTGTCAAAACAGCTGCGCTGACTTTAAGCACATCACAGCACGACCTGTCTCGCAGACGTGCAAATTCAAATTAAAAATGAGTGGCTTAAACGGCAACAGGTGGGGCTCGGATCCCCTGATGATAGTGAGTAAACGGGTGGTATAAGCTAACAGTATCGTGAAAATCACGGACAGGCTGAATAAGTTCCTGTTTGGCTGCGCCAGGTAAAGGAATATCAAGATCACTGTCTAACTTATCTTTGTCCGGATCGGTTAAAAGCTCTGCCAGCTGCGTGGTTTTGACTGACACACTGCTGCCAGCGGCGTTCACTGTCAGTGACACCATCAGACACAATGCTAATAACCAAAAACGCGATTGCATGGGCAAACTCCCTCAGGACGATATTTTGAATGTATAGGCAAGCAGATGCGGTTTCAACCAGCAAAGTGCAATAATCTGCAAATTAATTCTATCCGGACCAGCCTGAGCTCTTAGCAAAACCACCAGCAACTCAAAAAACTAACTAAAACACAATAAGATGGCACAGCATGCACAATTTGTTACTGATTAGACTGCCCTTTTTATGTTGCCCGGATTTATAATGAAGGCAGAACTTTCAGTACAGAGGTATCTCAATGCAACTTACCAAGGGGATGGAATATTTTGTCGCCGGCTTTTCATTGTTAAGCCAAAAAGGACTTAAACGTTTTGTGTTTATTCCACTACTTATCAATGTGATGCTGTTTGGCGGCTCATTGTTTTTCCTGTATGACTGGCTGACACAAGGTTTTGCTTATCTTAATGGCTTGTTACCTGACTGGCTCAGCTGGCTGGAATGGCTAATGTGGCCGATTGCCATATTGGTGATTTTATTCAGCTACAGTTTGGTATTTTCGGTGATCACTAACTTTATCGCTGCGCCATTCAATGGCTTGCTGTCTGAGAAGGTCGAACTGTTTCTCACCGGGCAAAAGATTAACGATGACGGCTTTGCCGATTTAGTCAAGGATGTGCCACGTATGCTGGGGCGCGAATGGAGCAAGCTGGTTTACTACCTGCCGCGTGCCATTGGCTTTTTCATCTTGTTGTGGATGCTACCGCTGATTGGTCAGATACTTTGGGTGTTGTTTTCGTGCTGGATGTACAATGTGCAGTATAACGACTACCCCTTTGATAATCATAAAATCTCTTTCAAAGAGATGAAGGATACCTTAAAAGCGCATCAGGGCCTGTCGTATGGCTTTGGGTTTGCTGTCATGGTGCTGACCAGCATTCCAATAGTAAATCTGATTGTGATGCCAGCCGCGGTGTGCGGGGCTACGAAATTGTGGGTCGAGAATTATCGCCCTAAATATCGCAATTAACTCCCAGTACTTTCCTCCCGGCTAACATCAACAGCTCGGGAGGCTAACTCGCCTTTTCCCCTAACGGCAAACTCACCGTCACCTCAGTACCGCGTTGCTCATCAGTATTAAACGCTACCTGTCCATGCTGCGCTTCGGCAAGTAATTTGGCGGTGTAAGTGCCTACCCCTGCTCTGTCAGGCTTACCAAAAGTTACAAACTTATCGAAGAAACGTGTTCTGACGCCATCCGGTATTGGGTCCGGGTTTTGAATGATCACCGTCAGCTGCTGCTCCGCTGGCTGCGCACTGATAGTCACCAAGGGCTTAGCATTGACCGCCTCAAGTGCATTGGTGATGAGGTTATGAAATAAGGTATAACACAGCGCCGGCTCACCAAAAAACATGAGATCTTTAGACACCACCGTACGTAACTGAACTTTGTGTTCTTCAACCAACGGAGCCAAGTCCTCCAGCACGGATTCGAGCACTTTGTGCAGGGGATGATTGAACGGGTTGAGCTGATACTCATTCGCTTCAATTTTTGCCAGTGCCGACATGCTGTCCATGGCATGCTGAAGACGCAAACAACTATGTTGAATATAGCTCAGATACCGCTTTGCTCGCTCCGGATCTTTAATGTGCCGTGCCAGCAGCGCCGTTGAACTGCGAATATCCGACACCGGTTTTGCAAGGTTCGTTTGGGTCAAGCTGTCAAACTCGTCCCGCAGCCTGGCATTATTCAGCATCGCATCTATCTGCGCACGCATCAGGCGATTCGATTCAATATTACGGCAATGGGCCCTGACCCGAGACTTTACCACAGATGGGTTTGCCGGCTTGGTAATGTAGTCGACCGCGCCAAGCTCAAGCCCCCGTACAACGTGCTCGGTTTGTTCCAGCGCGGTTAAAAAAATCACGGTAATATGCTGAGTATGAGGGTCGTCTTTGAGGCGGCGGCATACTTCCAGCCCATCCATACCCGGCATCATAATATCCAGTAAGACCAGGTCGGGTTGCGGTTCTGCAGCGCAGATCTGCAAGGCTTTTGCGCCACTCAGCGCGGCTTTAACCTTGTACTCTTTACGCAGTACATCACCAATAATTTTGACATTGTCTGCGACATCATCGACCACCAGCACCTGAATGGGTTGCTCTACGATCGCTTCCTCTTCGCCCATTTCGCCGTGGTAAGGCCGAACGGGTTTATTCAGTGCTCTGCGCAGCCGCTCTAGCATGATTTTACTGGAAAAAGGCTTTACCACATATTCAGACACGCCACATTTAATGGCCTGTAGTACCTGAGATTGCTGTATAGAAGTGGCAGTCATGACAAACGGGATAGCAGCCGTACGAGGGTTTTTCCGGACTTCTTTTAATAAATCGATCCCCGCCAGCTTGGGCAGCATCCAGTCGGCGATAATGAGGTGAATATCCTGATATTGCAGTTTATCGAGTGCATCGGCACCATTGGGGCTCTGTAACACATTGACCCGCCCAAGACCGGTCACAATATTAGCCACCATAGAGCGAATGGTCTCGTGCGCTTCAACAACCAGGATGGTCATAGTGGTTACTGCACTGCCATTGTCCATTCTTCTCTCCTAAAGCCAACTGCCTCCCGATGAGGCCGGCACAGTTAAGGTGATACAAGGTCAGAAAATTTATTTGCTGTTATTGTGCACATGTTATTATTATCTGTCTAACATTTGTACAACGAATTAACTGACCAGCCAGCAGGCCAACGCTATGCCCGTCACCTCAGTTTTATGCCTGACCCAAACACTGCGCTACGGTTTTTCACTCACTGTTAGTTTAGCGGTGAAATTGCTCTTGTGTGTGCTATTCGCTCAAAAAGTGCTGGCCACGACACTGAAAATTGAGAATATCGCCACTTATAATGGCTTGAATACCCCGCAGATTTACGCTGTAAGTAAAGATCAGCAAGGGTTTATGTGGTTTGGCAGCGCCGACGGCATTAAACGCTATGATGGCTATCAGTTTAGTAACTTTAAACACAATCCGAACGATCCTCACTCACTGTCTGCTGACAGTGTCAGTGTCTTACTATTTGATACCCGTGGCCGTTTATGGGCTGGCACCTGGGGCGGTGGCCTGAATCTGTTTTTAGGGGCTCAGCTAGGATTTCAGCACTTTCGTCATAACCCGAATGATGCACAGTCTCTTGGGGCAGACAAAGTGCAGGCCCTATTTGAAAGTGCGGATGGCAGCCTGTGGATTGGTACCAATGGCGGCGGTCTTAACCGTCTCAAAGCAGATGGCAGCGGATTTGAGCGTTTTATCCATGAGCCAGGCAACCCCGCAAGCCTGGGTAATAACCGGGTATGGAGTATTACAGAGGACAATGCGGGCAATATTTGGTGTGGTACCTCAGATGGACTTTACCGACTTAACCGCCAAAGTGGCCAGTTTAGTGCATTTAAAATGGCACCCCACTCACTCGACCATCCTGAGATCAGGCAGGTTTCCGTTGCCGCCGATGGCCGACTGTGGGTAGCCACGCGCACGAGCTTTGGCCGCTTTGATCCGGACACACAGCGTTTTCATACCTATCAGCTCAATGAACACAACCTGCCGAGCGTATCCAGTCTGTTGCACCATCAGGGTGACATTCTGTTATCGACCTTTGCGGGTATCTATCGCTTTTCACCAATCCAGGACAAGTTCATTCCCACCGCACAAGATGGCAAGCTGGCCTTATTGCAAAACCGTGACGTACGGCAGGTGTTAATTGATCAGACCGGGCTGATGTGGGCCGCAACGCGCTATTCCGGGGTCATTAAAGTCTTTCCTCACCCCCCCGCCTTTAAGGCCTGGCATCATTTTTTGGCAGACCAGCAGCTTTCCGGATTATTTAATCAGGTACTGAGTATGACTCAGGCCACTGAAGATGGCGTGTGGCTTGGCACCGGTCGCGGTCTGGTGCATTTTGATGGCCATGGACAATTTACCCCGTTTGCTTCGCCCGAGGAGTTGACGGGCGATTATCGGCTCAGAGTACACCACCTCAACCGGGACACGGATAGCCAGCTCTATGCCGGTACCAATTTTGGGCTGTTTAAAGTTGATGAGCTAAATCGTGTTTTAACGCCCTTTATGCCACCAGGCGTGCGAGAGAGCTCCCCCGTCGACTATATTAATTTTGATACTCATGGATGGCTGTGGTTAATCATTGCCGGTGAACGCAGAGTCACACGCTGGCATCCACCTAGCGGTGAAGTACAGCATTTCTTACCCAATACAGACCCCACTTTTGTGTTGATTGACAGCGATGACCAGGTCTGGGTAGGCAGTGACGGGGATGGCCTGTTTCGCCTGAGCCCGGACTTAACGCAAATACAGCACTATCTGCCCGATAACACCCCCACTAGCCTGGGTGGTCGCCATATTAATCAGGGTATTCAGAGCGGCCGTGACCTGTGGTTTGCCAGCAATAACGGCATTACCCGTTATGCACTCGATCAGGGGCAGTTTCGGCGCTTTAACAATACCACCTCACAAGCCAATTTTGCAGTGAAATCCATTGTTGCTGATGAGCTGGGACTGTTGTGGCTGGCAACCTCTGGCGGCGTATTTCAGCTTGACCCGCTGAGTGGGATCTTTCATCAGTTTACCACCCATGATGGACTGGGTAACAACCACTTCCTGGCACGCTCATTTGTGACCTTTGATGAACAGATCCTGTTTGGCAGCATAGACGGCATTACCGGATTTAACCCGCTTACTGTTTATGTCAACATCTCTGCGCCGCCGATGGTTTTTACTCATGCCGATTTGGATGGCGAACGGCTGGACAAACTCGATACCGGCATTGAGTTTACCCATAGAGACAGAAATCTGGCCGTACATTTTGCAGCGCTGGATTACCATGCGACTGAGGATAATCGCTACCGCTATAAGTTATTGGGACACGATACCGACTGGAGTGCCATCACAGATACGCCCCGTGCCAGCTATCGATCACTGCCACCCGGCAAGTACGTGTTACAAGTATTAGGCAGTAATAATCACGGTGTCTGGAATGACACTCCGATTGGGCTACAGATCATTTCGCTACCAGCTTGGTATGAAACCTTGTGGTTTAAAGTACTGTTACCTGCTGTGCTCATTATCTCGATTGTCACCATAGTGCACATCCGAGAGCGCAGGCTGCGTCTGGCCAGCTTAAAACTGGAACAAAAAGTTGCTCAGCGCACTCAGGACCTGGTGGTACTGGGTGAAGTAGGTAAAGAAGTCGCCGCAACTTACGACATGAAGGTCATTTGTGAAACCATCTATCAGCACTTAAAACAGACTTTACCCTGCGAGTTTTGCGCGGTGGGTATTTATCACCGTGACCAGCAGTCTATTGATTACATCTATGCCGTGCAGGATGATGAGCCGTTTTCAGCGTTGATCAGCAAACTCACCACCAGCCGCGGTGCCGACGTGTACTGTGTCCAAGAAGCCACCCAAGTGTATGCTGCCAGTCCACAGGACTGGCAGAAGCTGGCGCTGAATGCCGCGGACAATCTTAATGGCACTGCCACGCAAAGTGTTTTTTGTGCTCCGCTCGTAGTCGACGGTGAGGTACTGGGCGTGTTTACCCTGCAATTTAACCATCAGCACGCGCTCACTCGGGCACAGCGCGCGATATTACGTGTCGTTGCCAATCACCTCGCTGTGGCTCTGGCCAATTCCTTGTCCTATGGCGAACTCAAAGAAGCGGAACAACGGCTGGAACTGGCAATGTCTGGTGCCAACGCCGGCACCTGGGAGTGGGATATCAGCAGTGGCCAGCTGATCACCAATGAGGTCTGGTCAGAAATGCTCGGCTACCAGTGTGAGGAGCTTGAGCAGCGCTATGGCCCCAGTATTGCCCGCTGGCACCAACTCATTCACCCCGATGATCTGAGTGCCACCGAAGACGCATTACTGGTCCATGCGCGGGGCGACAGCAATACCTTTCGCCATGAAATGCGGATGAAATGTGCCGATGGTAGCTGGAAATGGATCCTCAGCATTGGCCGCAGTGTTGTGGCCAAACATGGCCCAGACGGCAAAGAAGTATTTGGGATCCACATGGATATCAGCGACGCCAAAGCGCTACAGGTAGCCCTGCAAAAAGCCAAAGATAAAGCGGAAAGTGCCACTCAGGCTAAATCTGACTTTTTATCGAATATGTCGCACGAAATCCGCACCCCCATGAACGCCATCATTGGTATGAGTTACCTGGCACTGCAAACGACTTTGAATCGTCAGCAGCGCAACTATGTGGAGAAGATCAATCGCAGTGCAGAGTCACTCCTTGGGATCATCAATGATATTCTCGATTTTTCTAAAATTGAGGCTGGCCGACTCGATATTGAAGCCATCGAGTTTGACCTGGAAGAAACCCTCACTCAGAGCATTGATCTGTTAGCCATCAAAGCCCGGGAAAAAGACATTGAGCTGTGTGTCATGCTGGATCCTGGGATCCCGGCACGCCTGATAGGCGACCCACTGCGGATCTCACAAATATTGTTAAATTTAGGTAGCAATGCCATCAAGTTCACCGATGAAGGTGGTGATGTGATCATTGATGTATCGCCACAGGCAGGCGACAAAGAAACCCTCACACTGGCATTTGCGGTCATAGACACCGGCATTGGTATGACCGAGGAGCAACAGCAAAAACTGTTTAAATCCTTCAGCCAGGCGGATACTTCAACAACCCGTAAATATGGTGGAACCGGTCTGGGGCTCGCCATCTGTAAAAAGCTGGTGGAGCTGATGGGCGGTCAGATCAGCTGCCAGAGTATTGCCGGTGAAGGCAGTACTTTTGCGTTTGAGATTGTAGTGCAACTGTGTGACTGCAACAACGCAACTTTGCCGGCATTGTCCGTGCAGCATGCCATCATTGTCGATGACAATCAGTATGCCGCGGCGACCCTGAAACGCTATCTGCACGCCTTTGAGATCAGCGCAGAGCCTGTCAGCAAAGACTGCCTCAACGAAGATGCAGAAGCTTTGGTGAACGCCCAATTCATTCTGGCAGACAGCCGCTGTGTGGATGCTTTACCCGACCCGCTGCGCGCAAAGCTGCCCATTGTGCTGTTGAATCATAACGGAGATAGCAAAGAAGCCGATGTCAACTATACCCTATCAAAACCAGTTTTCCCCAAGCCGCTTGCCGCCTGCCTGCTCAGTCTGTTCGGCGACACAAGTACCTACGAGCAACACGATACGACCACTGATGAACAGCCCGATTCTGTCGCTGGCGCTCACTTACTGCTGGTAGAGGACAATGACCTAAATCAGGAGCTGGCCATTGCCTTACTGGAAAAAAATGGCATTCGGGTTGATGTCGCTGAACATGGTCAGCTGGCACTGGAAATGCTGCAACAGCGTGATTACGACGGCGTGCTCATGGACTGCCAGATGCCAGTGATGGATGGTTACAGCGCGACCGAAGCTATCCGTCAACAGACCAGATGGCAGGACCTGCCAGTCATTGCTATGACCGCCAGTGTGATGCTCGATAATCGTCAAAAGGCGCTGGAGTGTGGCATGAATGACATCATTGAAAAACCCCTGAATCCACGCAAAATGTTCGCCACACTCGCTCGCTGGATAACCCCAGCACAGCCAACGAATATATCCACCAGCAGCGAACGTCTGCCTTCAGTAAAACCAGATGAACCAGGGAACTTATCGACGATTACCGGGCTGGATACCCAGGCAGGACTCACCATCAGTGAAGGCGACATAGCCCTGTACAAAAAGCTGCTGATGCGTTTTTGTGACAAACAGGCGCAATTCGCACACGCCTTCACCGACGCGCAAGCACAGACAGATGTTGATCCACAGGGACCGATGCGGTGTGCCCATACGCTCAAAGGCAGCGCTGGTAATATTGGGGCAGTCCAGGTCGCACAGCTGGCCGCTGAATTAGAAACCGCCAGTGCCAACAATGCACCTGTACAACCCATATTGGATGAGCTATTGATCAACCTGACGGCACTTATTGATGCAATTAAGCTGTCATTGAATGAGCTGCAAGCCAGTGAACACAGCAGCGAAACAAGTCTCCCAGCAAACGCACATCAGGATATTGATATCGCGGCCTTACTCGCGGAGCTCAAAGGTATGATCAGTGATTCTGATATGGATGCCAGCGACCGGGCTGACACACTGCTCGAGGCGCTCAGCGGGACCCCTCAACAAGCGTTGGCAGAACAACTGTTTACCCAGATTGAGGGTTTTGATTTTGATGGTGCAGATGAGACTTTGACGGCACTGGATCAACAGCTGACAGACTGAACAACGAGTATGTAGTTATCCAAAGTCATACTCAGTGATTCGCTCTGTGCCAGGTTGTGGTGCCATCGTGCTCAGAAACCAATACTAACTGGCTTGCGGTGATGCTTTTCACCTTAAACTGAAACTAATGCGTCACAGATGAGAGAGTCAACGTCTCCGTCACCGTGAGCATTTCCCCGTCCAGACGCCAGGTCCCTGTTACTTTATTTATATGTGCTTCCCCGAACTTGGCAGAAAAAGAAGCCTTTTCGATAATACATGTACGCTGTGTATTTTCAAAAAACTCACAAACCTGAGTCGTTTTGTGGCTCGGGCCAGCATCAACCGTAATCCACTCGCCCTGCAGTTTATTCAACCTAGGCACATTAGCACTAGCTATATGACAACTCAAAAGTAAAAGCGTCACTGGCAGTATAAATCTAACTCTCATTGATGTTTTCCGTGCGAGCTAAGATCAGATGTTCACTTGCCTCAGGTGGTTCAAAATACTGGCTAACCTGATAAAACACCGCTTCGTTATCAAACTGTGCTCGCGCTGGCTGTTCAATACGGCGTTTTGCCAATTGTGCCAGGCACTGTGTATCACTGACATCCAGGTAGTAAAGCTGATGTTCGGCCTGTACCGCTTCACTCAGCTCAACGAACCAGGCGCGCTGTCGCCGGGTGTTGGCCGGAAAGTCCATCACCACATTCAGCCCCAGTTGCAACAGGTTTTGTACATGAGCTTTGATAAAGGGTTTGATTAAGCGAGATTTCTCGATGTAATCATCGAAGGTATTTATTTGAGCCGGATAATGCGCTGCCAGCCAGTCGTCCTCAGACAGCACAACCGCTTGATGGTCCTGAGCCAGCTGGCGTGACAGAGTGGATTTACCAGCCCCCATCTTGCCGCATAAATAATAGAGTGTCGCTTTTTGTGTCACTGCGTCGTCCTTGTTTAATGTAATCGACAAACCAGTATTAACACATTAGGTAACCGGGTCAACCACTGTGGCAACACACCTCTACACGCGCATTTTGACAACTGCCGCTGATAAACCCGGCCTGCTCACTCCAGCCTGGCAGGCTTACCAACCGTATTTAGTTTATTGAGAGTTGAATAATGAGAAATTCACCCTAGTTGTGACTTTGCCTATTTCGAGCGCACGCTACGTGTGGTAAACCACCGAAATAACACCAGTAAAAAAAGTAATCAACATAAAACAACCAACAGAAACCTTGATAAATGTTTGTTCCTCTTCACTTTTGTTCGTAAACCAGTACTCTTCCTGTTGGTACTTTTCTTCATTTCTAATTGAGAAATAAAAAATTATCACTGAAAAAGCAAAAGCTGACAAAGCCAAGACTTTAATTGTGTCGAGGTCTAGCAATCCCTCTCGTCCATTAAAAGGCGAGTATGTATAAGCAAAATAAACAATACTTTGCATCACCATATTTAGCCAAAAAGCGCCGGCTACAACACCTGGATACTTTTCTCTTTTATCCCAGGCCAATAAATTCTTTATTACAACGTGCGCCTTGCACAAGAACATTGACACTGCTTCCCCCTTCTCAATGGTTGTTTTCATTTCCCATCCAACAGCACACGCTCAACACTTTTTTGTGTACAAATGTGGGGGTGTTTAATATCGCGGGAGATAAATAAGAATTTAAAATTAAAACGCACGAAATGTTGCAGTGAAGCTATCACAGCTTAAACAATGCTTGTGCATGTCCGTGAGCCTACAAAAGCGCGCTTTTTACGATTCATGATTCATAGTTGAAACTATAGAAAGTAGCGACAATCACATTATTGCCGCCACTCAGAGGTTAGCTATAAAGATTCTGCGGTACTTTCAGTACCTGAATATGCACGGTCACTTCTTCGCGGTCGTGATAGAGGTGTTTAGCCTGTAGTTCATAGCCTACACCGTATTTTTTCAGCTCATCGCGGATCAGCGTCAAACACTCATAGACGGTATCAAAACGCTTTTTCATTGGCAGCTTAAGGTTGAAGATAAGCTCGCGAACAAAACCATTTACTATCCAGTCGACCATCAGCTCACTGACACGGGTTGGTTTTTCAACCATGTCACACACCAGCCAGTCGATGTTGCGCTTTTCTGGGCGGTATTTAAAACCGTCTTCGCGGAAATGCTTTACCTGCCCGGTTTCCATCAAATCATCGTTCATCGGGCCGTTATCGATTGCCGCCACAAATAACCCACGGCGCACCAGCTGATAGGTCCAGCCACCTGGGCACGCGCCGAGATCGACGCCACGCATACCAGGGCGGATTCGATCAGGCTCACTTTCTTTACCGACAAAAACATTGAAGGCTTCATCCAGTTTCAGTGTTGAGCGACTGGGGGCATCGGCCGGCATTTTAAGCCTGGGGATCCCCATAAAGAAAGGTGAATTGTTGTTACTGAATGAGTAACCAACATACGCCGTGTCGTTAGCCAGAAACAGCACATGTAACACCGGCTTATGAGCCTTGTGGTCGCGGGTCAGCTTATTTTGCTTCTCCAGCGCTTTGGCAAGTGGCGTCGAAAACTTCTTACAGAACTTCGACAACTCCTTGCCCTCGTTGGTATCCGGAGTTTCTACCCGTAGATCGCCACACAAAGGAAAATCACCAACCACCTGTTTGATCTCAGACACCCTGTCTTCAACAGGCATTTTGCTTAACAGCACACCAGCAAACCACTGACGGGCAAATACCAGGCTAGAAAAATCAACCTGCTTAAGTAGCAGCTCACTCTGAGCCGGGTCGAAGCACTCAAAGGTCACATAGCCTGTATTAGGCTTAGCTTTCACGTAACCGGCAACATTATGTAACGCGGCGTGATGTGTAATTTCGGCCGCAGCATCGCTTTCAAAGCCGCTTCGGCAATAAATAACCACACTAGACATAGTGATAAAAAGTCTCTAATCAATTAAAAGGGCTGGCGGGCAACCTGAAACAGCAGCCAGGCCCAGCCAAGAATAAAACACAATCCGCCCAGTGGTGTGACAGGTCCCAGCCACTTAGCGCCGGTCAGCGCCAGCAAATACAAGCTGCCGCTGAAAAGGACAATCCCGGTCGCAAATAAATAACCCGACAGCTGAACTTTCACGCCCCACTTCAACAGCAGAGCCACGGCCAGCAGAGCCAGACCATGCGTCATCTGATATTCAGCGCCGGTTTTAAAAATGCCAATGGCGTAATCACTCAAACGGCTTTTCAGACCGTGAGCAGCAAAAGCCCCCAGCATGACGGACAGCATACAAAATGCCCCGCCCAGCAATAAGAATAGCTTAGCCATTGAGTATCTCCGCAATTTTAGTTGCAATGGCCTCAACTGCCAGCTGACGGTTTTGCGCCTCTGTCAGACCACTGGCTTTGCGCGGCTTCAAGGAATGGTCGCCATCTTTGAGCCATACCAGCTCAGGCCAGCTCTGATCTTCAGCTTCCACAGCCAAAGCATTGACCTCGGCATGATTACCAAAGGTGTCACGCTCTCCTTGCAGGACCACAAATGGACAAGGGATGTCGGCAAAGTGCTCAATACGCAGCTTGTCCGGCTTACCCGGTGGGTGAAACGGGTAACCCAGGGCAAAAACACCTTGTACCTGAATGTTCTCTTCACACACCAGCATAGACGCCATGCGCCCGCCCATCGACTTACCGCCAATAAACACAGGCAAGGAATCCAGCTGAGCGCCCAGGACATCCCGATAATGTGCCAACAGCTTAGGGGCGCGTTCTGGCGGGCGGCGTTTATCCAGTGCCTTAGCTATCTGCATATAGCCAAAATCAAACAGCCCGACGGTAATCCCCAGGGTGCTCAGTCGGGTGGCCATATCCTGCATAAACTCGCTGTCCCGGCCTGCGCCCGCGCCATGAGCCAGGATCAACTGCGCCTGAGGTTGTTCTGCGTGGTGCCACTCGATATCAATCTTTACTTCGCTCTGCGTCATTGTTGTTCCTGCTCTACCATTTCCAGCATCCAGTTTTTGAAGGACACTATTTTACCTAATTCCGTCTGCGATTCACGACATACCAAATAATAGGCATTCTTACTTTCCAGGTGGTGACTGAATGGGATGATCAAGCGCCCCGCATCCAGGTCGGGTTTTGCCAGCACGCTGTTGCCCAGCGCGATCCCCTGACCATGCACAGCCGCCTGAGTCACCATTGAAGAGTGACTAAAAATAGGCCCGGTATTGGCAGGGACATTCCGTACCCCCGCAGTTTTGAGCCAGGCTTTCCAAGCGCGTCGGGTGGTATCGTGAAGCAGTGTATGATTCGCCAGGTCACTGGGCTGATCCAGCGGCTTGGGGCCATTGAGCAATAAAGGGCTACACATGGGCACCAGATACTCAGTGTGCAGCTTATGCGTTTGCACCCCACTCCAGCTGCCCCGACCATAATAAATGGCCACGTCCACATCATCCGTCAATGAGTTCTCATCCAGATCCTGCGCTTTTATCCGCACATCAATGTCCGGGTGTAGTTCATTAAACAAACTCAGCCTGGGCACCAGCCACTGAATCGCGAAGCTGGGCGTTAGACTAACCGTCAGCGAGCCTTTCGCTCCCCGTGCCAGGAGTTTTTCTGTGGCATCGATCAGCTGAGAAAACAGCTCTTTAATGTCCAGAAAATAGCCCTGTCCTTCTTCCGTTAACAGCAAGGACCTGTTTTTACGTAAGAAGAGTTTAACCCCAAGGTGCTCTTCCAGAATCTTGATCTGGTGGCTGATGGCTGCCTGAGTCACAAACAGCTCTTCAGCGGCTTTGGTAAAACTCAGATGCCGGGCAGCGGCTTCAAACGCTTTCAGTGCATTTAATGGGGGTAATCGTCGTGACATGGCACAAATTCCGAACCAGGCTGATGGAAATGGCGGAGCACGCTCCGCCTGTAATTATCGGGTTACAGATCAGCTGCGCTGGTATCTAACGGAGCAAACCCTTTGACTAGATCGTCTACGGCTTTCATCTGCTGCAGGTAACCTTCCAGCTTAGCCAGAGGTAAAGCACACGGGCCGTCACATTTGGCTTCGTTTGGGTTTGGATGTGCTTCAATAAATAAGCCCGCCAGCCCTAACGCCATACCACTGCGTGCCAATTCCGCCGCCTGAGCACGGCGCCCATCCGCGGAGTCACTGCGGCCACCCGGGCGCTGCAACGCATGCGTGGCATCAAAAATCACCGGTGCCATATGCTTCATGTCATCCATTCCCAGCATATCAACCACCAGGTTGTTGTAACCAAAGCTGGTGCCACGCTCACACAAGATCACTTGCTCATTGCCCGCTTCACTCATCTTCTTAATGATGTGACGCATCTCGTGGGGTGCCAGAAATTGCGGCTTCTTTACGTTAATGACATTACCTGTTTTAGCCATCGCCACAACCAGATCGGTTTGTCGAGCTAAAAAGGCTGGCAACTGGATCACATCAACGACTTCAGCAACCGGAGCTGCCTGATGCGGCTCATGTACATCAGTGATCAACGGTACATTAAAAGTGCTTTTGATTTCTTCGAAAATTTTAAGTCCTTCTTCCATACCAGGACCACGGTACGAGTTGATAGAAGAACGATTGGCCTTGTCAAACGAGGCTTTAAACACATAAGGAATGCCCAGCTTGCTAGTCACCTCAACATAGTGCTCAGCAATACGCATTGCCAAGTCACGTGATTCCAGCACATTCATGCCACCAAACAGCACGAAAGGTTTATCGTTAGCAACTTCGATGTCTGCTACTTTAATAATCTGTGTATTCATTGTCTTTCCTAAAATAGTCGCTAACTGGCAGGGCTAACTGCCAATCACACGTAAAATTTGTCCGCACAGCCAGGCAGCGTAGGTACCCAATGCATAGCCCAATACCGCCAACAGCACGCCTACCGGGGCCAGTGCCGGGTGGAATGCTGACGCAACAACGGGGGCCGAGGCCGCGCCACCTATGTTGGCTTTGCTGCCAACGGCCACGTAAAACACGGGCGCTTTAATGAGTTTAGCCACCAGAAATAATAGTCCCACATGCACCGCCATCCAGATCAGGCCGATCACCACATATTTAGGCGCTTCAACTATTTTGGTAATGTCCATGTGCAAACCTATGGTTGCGACCAGAATGTACAAAAAGCTACTTCCTACCTTGGAGGCCCCCACAGCCTCGAAGTTACGGGCCTTGGTAAATGACAATGCCAGGCCGATGGTTGTCACCAACACGATAATCCAGAACAACTTTGAATGTAGAGAAAACTTTTTCAGTTCTGGGAAGTTGCTGGCGAAATAAGGAACTAAGAGATCGGCAGCAAAATGTGCCAGGCCGGTTGCACCAAAGGCAAAGGCAATCAGCAACATTAAATCTTGCAGTTCCGGGCGTCTAGCGTGTTCCGCCTCGAAGGCCTGTACTTTGTTAATCAACCGCTCAATCGATGCCGTATCAGCCCCGGTGCGCGCATCTATCTCTTTGTGTCTGGCGGCCAAAAATAGCAACCCAGCCATCCATAAGTTGGCAACAACAATATCCACGGTCACCATGATGGTAAAGATTTCTCCCCCAGCACCATATATTTCTTTCATTGCCACCATGTTGGCACCGCCGCCAATCCAGCTACCGGCCAATGCCGCCATGCCGCGCCAAACGGCTTCTGGCCCCGCAACGCCAAGCAATTCAGGCATAAACGTGGCTGTGACGAGCAGTGCGATAGGCCCGCCCAGTACGACGCCAACCGTGCCGGTCAGAAACATAATAATCGCGCGTTTACCCAACCCCATAATCGACTTCAGGTCGATGCTTAAGGTCAGGAGTACCAAACAAGCTGGCAGTAAAAAGTACTTAGCAACCGAATACACATCATTGCCACTGCCATCAACAATGCCAAAGGTATTCAATAAAGATGGCAGGAAGTAGCACATCAATAAGGCGGGCACATAGCGATAAAACTTAGCCCAAAACCCGGTTTTCAGATTGGAGGTATAAAATACGAACCCCAGAATGACGGCCAGCAGGCCAAGCACAACGGCATTGTTGGTAATGAGTACACTACTCTCTTGCATAGGATCTCTCTGTTTCCTTGATTATACAAAAACCGCTTGGGGACCTTGCCGGGTCACTGACTGACCCAGAGATCCCATCATACAGAGTGCGCTGATCTCACTTAATGGAGGATATTATTGTGATCGGCCAGTTCTGCGATTTGATTTTGAATGAGTTCAATGGTCGGGTCATCCGGGCACTCATCGACAAAAAACTGCAGGTCATCTTTGGCCATTTTAGGGCAATTAAGCTGGTTCAGCAGGTAGCCACGGTCACGGCGCTCATAGGGGTCATCGCCCAGCAGCTCCATCAGCATCTCGACACAGCTCAGTGCATGACCAAACTTCTCTGCTGCAATAAAGGACCATTTTTGTTGAGCCAGGTAGAGCTTAAACGCTTCCTCGCCAAACACCAACTCCATGGGTTCCTGCTCTTTGTCGTCGCCGTTTTCCGGGATCACATACCAGGACTGATGGCCGGAGCTTGGGTCGATAATGTACCCCTCTTCATCACTCAACGCGATATGAACCAGCACATCACCCTGATTAATGGCCAGGCTTGCGTTCAGACGAGCTCGCTCCAGTAAATGCACCAGAATAAGAGCCAGTGCCATACTGGTGCCACTGTGCATTTTAAGCACATAGCACACATTGTTGAGCAGGTGTTCGGGCACTTTTTGGTCCGTGCCGCTGAACAACCACTGGGTATAAAACGTATCAAGCAGTGCATCTACACACTTATGTTTGTCATCATTTTGATGGCAAATAGCGTCAACAGCCTGCTCCAGCTCAGCGAGCAAACATAGCGTGTGTGAAGTATCTGCTTGAGCATCCCAGTGCGGCTCAGCCCAGATACAACGTAACAAGGCAGGCGTTGAAAAATGATCCGTACTTGTGTCGTGTTCATCGAACCAGATATCAGTCATAAATAACGAACTGTTTTCTACTGTCTATAGTCATAATGGGCTAGTGTAACATTTTTCAACACATTCCCAAGGGGATTTTTATTTTGGGGAAAATTCACGAAGTGAGCAGGGAAAGCGGGCAACGATGCTGCCCGCATGTCTATCATAATATCAGCGCATTTTTAGCACTGGCAAGGTAACCAACGGCCAACAGCGTCCCTGTTGCCATGACCAGTGCACCAATCTGCTTGGCTTTTGTTGTGGATTTTGCAATCACGAAACCTAGCGCTATATATGCAATGACTAAAACAATTTTTTCCATCAACCAGGGTTGCTGTGCCGGGTTCAGACTGGCCATCACAGCCAGCGATACCGCAGAAATCAATAGCACAGTATCAACACTGTGGCTGGCAATGAAGACCCCTTTATTGGCTGCCAGTTTACCACTGGCCAGACGCGAAATAGCGCGGGTATAAAACAAAATAATACTTAAAACTGCAAACATCACATGCGTGTGTTTAAGTGCCATGTAATCCAAAATTGCCCCTTATTAAATTTTCAAATCAATCTTGTAAGCGAGTCAGGATCTGCTCCAGCTCGTCTGTAACCTCATTAAATACGTCTACCAATTTTGGGTCAAAGTGTTTGCCTTTTTGGCTGTTAATTTCTTCGACCACCTCTTCCAGACTGTATGCCGGGCGATAACAGCGCTCATGACGCATAGAGTCGTATACATCGGCAATCGCTGCTATACGACCAAAAATATGGATTTCCTCGCCTTTTTTGCCGCTCGGATAACCGCTGCCGTCCCACTTTTCATGGTGGTCTCGGGCAATCATCGCTCCGGCATTAACGATTTCACGACGCGAGTCGCGCAGGATCTGATACCCTTTTTGAGTATGAGATTTCATCACGTCCCATTCTTCTGGCGCAAGCTTGTTAGGTTTGTTTAAAATTGCATCAGGAATACCCACATTCCCTACATCGTGCAACGGCGAAGCCAGCCTGATCAGCTCAGCTTCACGGTAACTCAGGCCATAGTGCTTGGCCATTACGTAGCATATGGTGGCAACGCGTTTTACATGATTTCCCGACTCAGTAGAACGCTGTTCAAGTGCTTCACTCAGGCGGTATACCAGTTCTTGTTGAGTGTCTTCAATCTCAGCCTGCAACTGAACGTTTTCATACGCCAGTTGTACGTTTTGCGAGAAAATCTTGATCAGATGTTTTTGCGTGTCAGTCAGAAACTCCGGGATCCCGGAAACAAACAGCATAGAGGCGTGATTATATTCACTTGAACAATAGGCAAATAAATAGTTGTCCTTGTATACGATCCCTCGGTCCTGCAATGCCTGCCGACACGCTACCATTTGCTCAGTATCTAGTACATCTTCTATGGGCTTGCCTTCACTTCGGGCAAATTCACCCCGGCCGGTAAATACCACCAGTTTATCACTGCTATTGCTGGGATCATTACTGGCCACCAAAGAGGTAGCATAAATCGCTTCATCCACGGTGCCCAGCAAAGAAGTCAGCTGCTGAATAACACCCTCGATAAACTGGTCAATAGAATGAGAAGCAAAAATATTACGAGATGCCGTGATGATTTTTTCCAGCCCCTGACGAGACTGGTCAATAGACAAAATATCCCGATAAGAGCGCAAACTCGACATCACCACGGTAAACAGCTTTTGCGCCGTCAGTTCGGTTTTAGATTTGTAGTCATTGATATCATAATTAACAATAACCTGACGCTCCGGTGCCTGGCCTGGCTGACCCGTACGCAAAATAATGCGGATATTATTGTTCTTGGCAGTTTCGCGGATGTACTGTGCGACCCTCAGGCCTGCATCATCCGTTTCCATCACTACGTCAAGCAATACAATCGCAGCGTCGGGATGGTCCATAACCACCTTTTTTGCTTCCTCGCCGGAATAGGCACTGAGGAATTCCAGGCGCTTTTTCTGAAACTCAAAGTCGCTGAGCGCGAGCTTGGTCACCGCATGCACTTCAGGTTCATCATCAACAATGATCACCTTCCAGGTGCCACTTTTTTCCTGTACTTCCGAATCACTTGGCTCATCTGAAAACAAAAAATCATCCATTGGAGAGTCCTTAACACTCTTTTTGTACTCGTATCTCGCCAGTATTGCGCGCGCTGACGATCATGAAGCAGGTTGGCGATAACCGAGCTGTTCACCACAATACGGTATCAATGCACTATGCCTAATGCCTGCACAAGGCAATTTAGATAACCAGCAACGATTATTTTGGCTTCTGCGCCATCGTCACCCTATCACAGCCTGCCATATCTTTTATTGTAAGTATATTGCGATAGTTCATTTGTGCAAAAATCTGCTGAACACCAGCAGCTTGCTGATACCCGTGTTCAAACATCAGATAGCCATCCGGCGCCAGATATTGCAGTGCCTGCTCAGTAATATGACGGATATCGGCATAACCTTCTTCCGGTGCCACCAGGGCAGATAAAGGTTCGAAACGGACATCCCCCTGAGTCAGGTGTTCATCCGATTCACATATATACGGGGGGTTACTGACAATCAAATCAAAACGCTGCTCTGACAAGGCTGAAAACCAGTCACTCTGGCAGATCTGCACATGCTCAAAACCCAGCCGTTGACGGTTTTTCTCTGCCAGGGCTACCGCGTCATGGGAGTAGTCTACACCGATAAGCTGCCAGTCAGGCTGCTCCGAAGCCAACGCCAGCACTATTGCGCCCGTCCCAGTCCCCAGGTCAACGACTCGGGCATCTGCTGGCAGGGGTAGGGTCAATGCATGCTCAACCAGGGTTTCCGTATCTGGTCGGGGAATGAGGGTGCTGTTATTGACATACAGAGGCAAACTCCAGAACTCACGCTCCCCCGTCAGGTGGGCGACTGGTTCACCCGCTTTTCGACGTAAAATGAGTGATTCAAATAATTGATATTGCTCTGCATTCAGCTCGGCTTCTGGCCACGCGAATAAGTAACTGCGGTTCTTCTTAAGAATGTGTAAAAGCAGCACTTCGGCATCGAGCTTCGCTGACTCTGAGCTGCTTTGAAGTTGCGAACTCGCCCAGGCAATCGCCTGAGCAAGATTGGGATATTGCGCCATTAATCGTCGCCCATGGCTGCTAATAGATCAGCCTGATACTCCAACACTAACGGATCGATAACGGCACCCAGGTCACCGGCCACCACTTCATTGAGGCGATACAGCGTAAGGTTAATACGGTGGTCCGTAATACGTCCCTGCGGATAGTTATAAGTACGGATACGTTCAGAGCGGTCACCACTGCCAACTAGGTTACGACGCTCGCTGGCTTCTTCTGCCTGGCGCTTTTCATCTTCAGCCTGTTGCAGTCGGGCACCCAGTACTGACAACGCTTTCGCACGGTTTTTATGCTGCGAACGCTCATCCTGACACTCGACCACAACTCCGGTTGGAATGTGAGTAATACGAATTGCAGAATCAGTTTTGTTAACGTGCTGACCACCGGCGCCAGATGCACGGAAGGTATCCACCTTGAGGTCCGACGGGTTAATTTCAATGGCTTCTGCTTCAGGAATTTCCGCCATCACAGCAACCGTACACGCTGAGGTATGTACACGACCCTGAGATTCTGTTTCTGGTACACGTTGTACACGGTGTGCGCCCGACTCAAACTTCAGCTTGCCGTAAACGCCATCCCCTTTGATGTTGGCGATCACCTCTTTGTAGCCACCGTGCTCACCTTCATTGGCACTGACGACTTCGACCTGCCATTTTTGTGCTTCTGCATAGCGGCTGTACATACGGAATAAATCACCTGCGAAAATCGCGGCTTCATCACCACCGGTACCAGCTCGCACTTCAAGGAATACGTTATTGTCGTCTTTCGGGTCTTTTGGCAGCATCAGGATCTGGAGTTGCTCTTCCAGCTCTGAAATTTGTTCTTTTGCGTCTTTGAATTCTTCCTGAGCCATTTCACGCATGTCAGGATCTGAGTCTTTCAGCATTTCTTCAGCCGCAGCCACGTTTTCCTGGGCCTGCTGATAGGCAGTGAACGCCTTAACGACATCTTCCAGCTCTGAGTATTCTTTTGATAACGCGCGAAAACGGTTTTGATCGCCAATAACTTCCGGATCCCCCAGCATGGCTTCCACTTCTTCGTGGCGCTCAACCAGCGTTTCCAATTTACGATAGACGGACTCTTTCATTTAACTTTTATTCCTGCTCAATACCTAATGCTTGTTTTAATACCGCAATACGCTCTATATCGCCCTCTTTTGCCGCCGCCTGAATGGCACGGGTCGGTGCATGAGTGAGCCGATTGGTGAGCTTGTTTGCCAACTCTAACAAGACCTTTTCTGAATTCTTACCCGATTGTAGCTGATTTAACGCCTTTTCCACGAGCTCTAATTTAATCGTCTGTGCTGATTCACGGTATTCCCGGATCACATCCACAGAGGTCAGTGAACGCTGCCACTGCGCAAATTCATGCGTTTTATCGTCAATGATTTGCTGTGCTTCACGCGCTGCTTGCTCCCGCGACGCCATGTTTTCGTTCACAATCGCCTGTAGATCATCAACGGTATATAAATACGCAGCGTCTAAGTCATTCACCTGACTTTCGATATCACGCGGTACCGCAATATCGACAAATAGCATCGGCTTGTGTTTGCGCTTTTTCAGTGCCTGCTCAACCACGCCTTTACCTATGATAGGCAAAGTACTGGCCGTGGAGCTGATCACAATGTCAGCCTGATGCAATTGTTCCGGCAGCTGAGCCAAAGAAATGACATTTGCGCTAATTTCATTAGCCAGCAGCTGCGCCCGCTCTATGGTGCGATTGGCCACAGTGATGGCTTTAGGGTTGTGTTGAGATAAATGCTTGGCAACCAGCTCAATGGTTTCACCTGCACCAATGAGTAACACATTGGTTTTTTCCAGCTGACCATAGATGTGCTTTGCCAGATTAACGGCGGCATACGCCACAGACACCGCACTGGCGCCAATTTCAGTTTCGGTGCGAACTTGCTTGGCCACAGAGAAAGTTTTCTGAAATAAGCGTTCAAACACAGGCTGAATGCCATTGTGTGCCTTTGCACTGTTATACGCTTGCTTAATCTGCCCCAGGATCTGTGGCTCACCTAGTACCAGCGAATCCAACCCACAAGCCACGCGCATCAGATGATTGACGGCATCCTGATTGTGGTGCACATAGACATTCTCAGCCAGCTCGTGCTCTTCTATCTGGTGAAATTGCGCAAGCCAACCCAGAAGCGCTTGGGAATTCGGGTCCTCAAGGCTACAATAGATTTCGGTCCGATTGCAGGTAGAAACAATCACGGACTCATTAAACTGCGGTAACTCAGACAGCTGCTGTAGCGCATCCGCTAGTTGTTGCGGAGAAAAAGCGACTTTTTCCCTCAATTCGACGGACGCGGTTTTGTGATTGATCCCAAGTGCGATGATGGTCATAACTGCCAGTATTGCTCAAGCCCTGCTTTAAAGCCGCTAATTTTACCAAAAATCAATCGAATATGGAAAGTAAGGAACTTAGTTTGAAACAGTTTCATTTGATTTTGCTCATGTTTTTATTGTTTCTGGGTGGATGTGCACAGCGTATTACGCCGCCTGACGAGCGTACACAGCAAAATCGTCCCGAAAGTTACAACAACTGGCGGGCAACGGGTAAGCTCGCATTTATCTCTCCCGAGGAGCGCCAATCAGCCAACTTTAACTGGCAATACCGCGAACAAAAACAAACACTGACACTGAATACGTTTATTGGTACCCAGGTATTAAAATTAGAAGAACGCGACCAGTACAGCACACTCACGCTCGAAGATAAAACCTACACCAGCGAAGACAGTAGTGAGCTGGTATATCGTCTAAGTGGTTGGCAACTGCCGGTATCACAGGCGCCGCAATGGTTAACAGGTCAAATAGACGCCCCCGATAACCAATATAATCAAAAACAGCAACTGATCCAGGCAACCTGGCAAGATAAGCAGGGCTTGCGCTGGCAGGTCGCCTACCAGACATATCAACGCGTCAACGGACTCGAACTGCCGACCCGACTCACACTGACGCACAATGACATCACCATCAAAATCCGTATCAGTAACTGGCACTTTGAGACCTTATGAACACACTTACATTAACCGCTCCGGCAAAACTCAACCTGTTTTTACACATCAATGGCCGCCGTGCTGATGGCTACCACGAGCTGGAAACCCTGTTTACCTTACTGGAGTACGGCGACCAATTAACCTTCGTCCCGCTGGAACAAGATACCATCGAGATCCACGGTGATGTTGCGGATATCCCATTACAGGATAATTTAATCTTTCGGGCTGCCGACGCGCTGCGCCCGTATAAATCCGCTACTGAGGGGGTTCGTATTCACTTGACTAAAAACCTGCCTATGGGTGGCGGTGTTGGCGGTGGTTCATCGGATGCAGCCACCACATTACTGGCCCTCAACACCTTGTGGCAGTGTAACCTGTCAATCGCCCAGCTCGCCGATATTGGATTGACGCTCGGGGCTGATGTGCCTGTCTTTGTACATGGGAAAACCGCGTTAGCTCAGGGGGTTGGAGAGAAATTGAGTCCATACCCTATCGCCGAAAAATACTACCTGGTGGTATTTCCCAATGTCCACGTCAGCACCGTAGAGGTCTTTACACATCCGGATTTACCCCGGAAAACCCCCAAATTATCAGCTAACTGGGCATTAGAGCAAACACACAATGACTGTCAGGAATTAGTTAAAAAGCTCCACCCCGAGGTTGATAAAACCCTGAGCTGGTTGTTAAGATATGCGCCGTCCAGATTGACAGGGACAGGAGGGTGTTGCTTTGCAGAATTTGAATCTGCGCAAGCCGCACAGCGTGTCCTCGAACAGCTCCCCTCTCCCTGGACAGGCTTTATTAGCCAAAACGCTTACGAGTCAATTGCCCATAGGCAATTGGCTGCATGGCGTAAAGATGAAGTAAAATAGTTTAAGTTAGCTTGTTTTGACACTGTCACAGACGACGTCATTGCATAACATAATATTACAGTGCCTGAGGAACCCTACCGTGCCCGACATGAAGCTCTTCGCTGGTAACGCAACACCTGAGCTAGCTCAAAAAGTTGCAAAACGTTTGTTTATCGAATTAGGTGATGCCGTTGTAGGCCGTTTTAGCGACGGTGAAATCAGCGTTCAAATTAATGAAAATGTTCGTGGTTCTGATGTCTTCATCGTTCAGTCCACTTGCGCACCAACCAATGACAACCTGATGGAACTCATTGTTATGGTGGATGCGTTACGTCGTGCTTCAGCAGGTCGTATTACAGCTGTTATCCCATATTTTGGCTACGCCCGTCAGGACCGTCGTGTACGTTCTGCTCGTGTACCAATCACTGCTAAAGTTGTCGCAGACTTCTTGTCAAGCGTTGGGGTTGACCGCGTACTGACCGTTGATTTGCACGCAGAGCAGATCCAGGGCTTCTTCGATGTACCTGTTGATAACGTGTTTGGTAGCCCGGTACTACTTGAAGACATGAAAGAGCGTGACTTCGACGACGTTGTTGTCGTATCACCGGATATCGGTGGTGTAGTTCGTGCACGTGCAATCGCGAAACTTCTGGATGACAAAGACCTGGCTATCATCGACAAGCGTCGCCCACAAGCGAACGTTTCTCAGGTCATGCACATCATTGGTGACGTAGAAGGTCGTGACTGTATCATCGTTGACGATATGATTGATACCGGTGGCACACTGTGTAAAGCTGCTGCGGCACTAAAAGAGCATGGCGCTAAGCGTGTATTCGCTTACGCAACTCACCCCGTATTGTCTGGTAATGCAGCTGAAAACCTGCGTAACTCAGTGATCGACGAAGTGATTGTCACTGACTCAATCACCTTGTCTGACGAACTGAAGTCTGTTGACAAGATCAAAGTATTGACTCTGGCTGATATGCTGGCTGAAACCATCCGCCGCATCAGCAATGAAGAGTCTATCTCTGCGATGTTTGAACACTAATCTGTGTTTATCCGCAAATAAAAAGCACCTCAGGGTGCTTTTTTTATGTCCAAAGGTTTGCAAGGCTGCTGGTAAGTGGTATATTAGCGCGCCTTTTTACTGGGCTTGCTTTGGATACAACCAAGGCGAGTACAGTGATTTACCGAAGGGCTTGGTCGCGAGCCCTTCGAAGTATTAACTAAAATAATTGGAGACACTCATGTCACAATACGTATTAAACGCTGAAGTACGCGAAACTCTGGGTACTGGTGCGAGCCGCCGCCTACGTCGCGCTGAGAAAGTTCCTGCTATCCTTTACGGTGCAGGCAAAGACGCTGTTTCGCTTACTCTTGAGCACAACAAAGTTATCCAGATGCAAGAAGACGAAGGTTTCTACACGCACATCCTGACTCTGAACATCGGTGGTGAGTCTGTTGAAGCTATCCTGAAAGACATCCAACGTCACCCGTACAAGCCTAAGGTAACTCACCTTGACTTCCAACGCGTTGACGCTTCTCAAAAGCTTCACACTAAAGTTCCTGTTCACTTCATCAACGAAGAAGCAGCGACTAAAGGCGGCAACACGATTGCTCACCACGTAACTGAAATCGAAATCACATGTCTGCCAGCTCAGCTTCCTGAGTTCGTAGAAGTTGACGTAGCAGCTATCGAAGTTGGCGCAACTGTACACCTTTCAGACATCGCACTTCCAGCTGGTGTAGTTTCTGTTGAGCTTGCTAAAGGTGCAGACCACGACCAAGCGGTTGTGACTGTAAACGCACCTAAAGGCGGCGCTGCTGAAGAAACAGCTGAAGAAGCTGCTGAATAATTTTTAAGGTGTTAGCACCTTGAATACTATTCAAATGCTAGTGGGCCTGGCAAATCCAGGCCCCGAATATGCAAACACCCGTCACAATGCCGGGGCTTGGTTTATCGAAGAACTGGCCAGGCGCTACAACGTCCCTCTCAAACCTGACTCCAAACATCATGGCCTTAGCGGCAAGCTGATCCTGAACAATCAGGAATTTAAGCTTCTTATCCCAACCACTTTTATGAACCTGAGCGGTAAAGCTGTAGGTAGCCTGGCTAATTTTTATAAAATACCGCCTGAGCAGATCCTGGTTGCACATGATGAAATGGATATGGACCCCGGTGTCGCCAAACTCAAAAAAGGCGGCGGTCATGGCGGACACAATGGTCTGAAAGACATTATCGCCAAACTGGGCAATAACAAAGAGTTTATGCGTCTACGCATTGGGATTGGCCATCCTGGGCACCGAGATAAGGTGACAGGCTGGGTACTGGGCAAGGCGCCTCAGGCAGATCAGGAAAAAATAGATGCAGCGGTGGATGAAGCCGTACGTTGCATGGAAATCCTGGCCAAAGACGGTGTGTTAAAAGCACAAAATAGACTACATTCTTTTAAGCCGTAACACCGACGTACAAGTCCCGTTACTGCTGTGATTGATCGCTTAATATCAGTCGCAAGATATAAAAATCCGGCCATGCCGGATTTTGTCCGATTGATAGCAAATTAAAGGTTTTAAACTATGGGTTTTAAATGTGGCATTGTTGGCCTGCCTAACGTTGGTAAGTCAACCCTATTCAATGCATTAACCAAAGCGGGCATCGAAGCCGCGAACTTCCCTTTTTGTACTATCGAACCAAACACGGGCGTTGTTGCCGTTCCGGATCCTCGTCTGGATCAACTGGCTGCGATTGTTAATCCACAAAAAACCATTGCCACAACGATGGAATTTGTTGATATTGCGGGTCTGGTAAAAGGCGCATCAAAAGGTGAAGGTCTTGGTAACCAATTCCTGGCAAACATTCGCGAAACCGATGCGATTGGTCATGTAGTTCGTTGCTTTGAAGATGAAAACATCGTACACGTGTCTGGTCAGGTAAACCCGGCGGATGATATCGATGTTATCAACACAGAGCTTGTGTTATCCGATATGGAAGCAGCCGACCGCGCAGCGCAACGCAATGCGAAAAAAGCCAAAGGTGGCGATAAAGACGCTAAATTCCAAAACGAAGTTTTGGAAAAAGTCAAAGCACACCTTGATGAAGGTTTAACACTGCGCTCATTGGAACTGACTAAAGAAGAGCTGGCTGCAATCAAGCCACTGAACTTCTTAACGATCAAACCGACTATGTATATCGCCAACGTCACTGAAGATGGTTTTGAAAATAATCCATTTTTAGACAAAGTACGTGAAATTGCCGCAGCGGAAGACGCTGTTGTAATTCCAGTCTGTGCTGCGATTGAGTCTGAGCTGTCTGAACTTGAAGAAGAAGACAAGCTTGAGTTTATGGCCGACCTTGGTCTGGAAGAGCCGGGGCTTAACCTGGTGATCCGCGGTGGGTACGAGCTACTAAAACTGCAAACCTACTTTACTGCTGGTGTAAAAGAAGTACGTGCATGGACCATTCCTGTCGGTGCAACTGCGCCACAAGCAGCAGGTAAGATCCACACTGACTTTGAGCGCGGTTTTATTCGTGCACAAACCATTGGTTTTAATGATTACATTGAATACCAGGGCGAAAGCGGTGCTAAAGACGCAGGTAAAATGCGTCAGGAAGGTAAAGATTACATCGTTAAAGACGGCGATGTGATGAACTTCTTGTTCAATGTCTAAGTAACGCACTCAAGACTGACAGGCAAAACCTGTCTAACAAAAAGCGCCTCATGGCGCTTTTTTTGTCTTTCTATTACACTGGACGCGAAATTATTAGCCTAATTGCATTAAAAACACGCTGGTTCGCTTAATTTATCTGCAAACAAACTATGTTAGGTATTTTTTTGCAAAAAAGGTGTTGACGACATACGACCATATACGCATAATACGCCCCGCATCAGCGATGATGAGAAATTAAAGAGATGGCTATGTAGCTCAGCTGGTTAGAGCACATCACTCATAATGATGGGGTCCCCTGTTCAAATCAGGGCATAGCCACCATGCTTTAATTACTACCAAAACTCATCTAGCTAGCAAGACGCGGAAGTGGCGGAATTGGTAGACGCGCTGGATTTAGGTTCCAGTATCTTAGGATGTGAGAGTTCAAGTCTCTCCTTCCGCACCATGTTCTTTTAAGTCAGAACTAAAACAGATTTATTTTCGTTGGAGTATCGCCAAGCGGTAAGGCAGCGGGTTTTGATCCCGCCATTCCCAGGTTCAAATCCTGGTACTCCAGCCAATGGCTATGTAGCTCAGCTGGTTAGAGCACATCACTCATAATGATGGGGTCCCCTGTTCAAATCAGGGCATAGCCACCACGTTGCGGAAGTGGCGGAATTGGTAGACGCGCTGGATTTAGGTTCCAGTATCTTCGGATGTGAGAGTTCAAGTCTCTCCTTCCGCACCATGTTCTCGATAAGAACTAAAATAATCAACTTTTCGTTGGAGTATCGCCAAGCGGTAAGGACAGAAGAGAGAGGTTTTGACCCCTCACTCATCCACCCCCAGATTCAAATCCTGGGACCAACATTTAGGTTTGAGTTTTCGTTGGAGTATCGCCAAGCGGTAAGGCAGCGGGTTTTGATCCCGCCATTCCCAGGTTCAAATCCTGGTACTCCAGCCATCTCTTATGAGATAAAAATGCGGAAGTGGCGGAATTGGTAGACGCGCTGGATTTAGGTTCCAGTATCTTCGGATGTGAGAGTTCAAGTCTCTCCTTCCGCACCATGTTCTCGATAAGAACTAAAATAATCAACTTTTCGTTGGAGTATCGCCAAGCGGTAAGGACAGAAGAGAGAGGTTTTGATCCCTCACTCATCCACCCCCAGATTAAAGTCCTGGGACCAACATTTAGGTTTGAGTTTTCGTTGGAGTATCGCCAAGCGGTAAGGCAGCGGGTTTTGATCCCGCCATTCCCAGGTTCAAATCCTGGTACTCCAGCCATCTCTTACGAGATAAAAATGCGGAAGTGGCGGGATTGGCCAGATGTCTTGAACTAGACGCTGGGTTTAGTTTCCAATATCAAAGCGAAAAAATATGCGGAAGTGGCGGAATTGGTAGACGCGCTGGATTTAGGTTCCAGTATCTTCGGATGTGAGAGTTCAAGTCTCTCCTTCCGCACCATGTTCTTCAAGTTAGAACTAAAACTCTTGATTACGCTTTTTATTTCTGTAGTATCAAGCGTTAAGAAGAAGGATATTATCGATTTAGATTTATCTGGATTCAAGATTTGAATTATTGCTGGAGTATCGCCAAGCGGTAAGGCAGCGGGTTTTGATCCCGCCATTCCCAGGTTCAAATCCTGGTACTCCAGCCATCTCTTCACAAGATGAAAATTCAGTTAAATATACGATGCGGAAGTGGCGGAATTGGTAGACGCGCAGGATTCAGGTTTCTGTAACTTCGGTTGTGAGAGTTCAAGTCTCTCTTTCCGCACCATTTAACTCTTATCTTGAAACTTTTCTTTTTTAAAACTAAATACTCGATGCGAAAGTAGCAGAATTGGTTGTTGTCGATTAAGACGCAGGATTCAGGTTTCTTTTTCATTAGTAAGCTAAATATACGATGCGGAAGTGGCGGAATTGGTAGACGCGCAGGATTCAGGTTTCTGTAACTTCGGTTGTGAGAGTTCAAGTCTCTCTTTCCGCACCATTTAGTTCTAATACATCCAAAATTCCATTTTCATTCCTCAGAAACATCCCAATTATTTTTTCATTTTCACTATAATTTTCATTTAGTTTTATTGCCTTGCTATCTGTTGTTCCTATTATGAATGACGTCTAAACGACGCCACCCATTGCATGTTTCAATACTTCACGTTTAATTGGACCGGCATGATTAGCCACTTTTAACACCAGGTTGCGTAAATGCTTTAATGGTGCGATTTCGTTAGAGAAGCCAAAATAACACGCATCCATCATGCTCATCATCATCAGATTGTCGTTACGACGGCTCCGCTCATAGCGGCGCAGCAAGGTGGCGTTACCAATGTCGTCAGCGCCTTCCAGTACGCTTGCCAGCGCAGCCACATCCTTGAATCCTAAATTAACCCCCTGCCCAGCCAGTGGATTGATGGTATGTGCTGAGTCGCCAATCAAGACAACGCGCCCCTGATGGTATTGATTAGCATGTTGTCTGGCTAACGGAAATACCGCGCTTTGCAACACCTCAAACTCACCGGGTAAATCGAAGAAGTGATTTTGTATCTCCTCCTTTAACTGTGCATTCGATAACGTCTTCATCTGCGCCAACTCATTGCCATGGTGATACCAGATCAGATTGGCGTACGGGTATTGCATAGGCAAAAAGGCAATCGGTCCGGACGGCTTAAACTGCTGCCAGGTTTTTACCTGCTGCGGTGCATCCAGTTTGATCAGCACACCCATACAATGCTGCTGATATTGCCAACCGGTCACCCCAATGCCAGCCAGTTTGCGTACCACAGAGCGCCCTCCGTCAGCTGCTAAGAGTAAATCGGCCTGATAGCTTTGCTCCGGGTAAATCAACTCAACCGAATCAGTATCTTGCTTGATTGCCTGAGGCGTGCCAGAAACCTGCTCGACCTGAATGCCAAGGCGTTCGAATTGTGCCCATAAACTGGCCTGAATAAGACGATTTTCGACAATGTGGCCTAAATGCGTTGCAGCCAGCTCCTCGCAATCAAATAACAGGCTGTTATTTTCCTGCTCATACGCTTCGAGCTGTTGATACGGTGCCAGCCTGGCATTGCGAAGCATCGGCATTGCCTGTAGCTCATCCAGCAAGGCTTCTGAAAAGCGATTAATGGCAGAGACTCGAATATCAATGGTGTCGTCTGTCAGTGCCTGCATGGCATCCAATGGGTGCGTTTCGAGCACTGTGACTGCCAGACCTTGCTGCGCGAGCTTCACAGCAGCTGCTGCGCCAACCATGCCACCACCGACTATCAGCACTTTGTTTTTCATACCCTTTTTCCTTAGTTCAGCTTGCTAAGTTATATCCCGCTATTGTAACCCAATTCGTTCTGAAAGGTTTATTGCCCTGCATATTGTAGCTGAGCAAATACAAGATGCCTTGATCTTGGTTTTTAAAGTTAAAAACTATACTTGGCTAGTGTCATTAGGTCATATAAAATACGCGTCCTTTAAACTAATTTCACACAAGATCCTGGCAAGGATACAGACTATGCTCTGTATTGATTCAGGAGATGAGCGGGTCGGCTTAGTGGCATTAGTTGTTTTAGCGTCGCACATCGTGCTATTCACCGAGTTGAAAACGAGGCATTATTTCAATGAGTAAAAAGTTGCATATCAAAACCTGGGGCTGTCAGATGAACGAGTATGACTCCCAGAAAATGGCGGATCTGCTTGACTCCACCAATGGCTATCAGCTAACAGAAGAAGCTGAACAAGCGGATGTGATCCTACTCAATACCTGTTCAATTCGTGAAAAAGCACAGGAAAAAGTATTTCACCAACTGGGTCGCTGGAAGTTGCTAAAAGACGATAACCCGGATCTGGTCATTGGTGTCGGTGGCTGTGTGGCCTCCCAGGAAGGCGACACAATCCGCCAACGTGCGCCATTTGTCGATATCGTTTTCGGCCCGCAAACTTTGCACCGCCTGCCTGAAATGATTAAACAGGTCCAAAGCAAGCAAGGCTCTGTGGTCGATATTTCATTCCCGGAAATCGAAAAGTTCGATCGCCTGCCAGAGCCAAAAGCAGAAGGCCCGAGTGCGTTCGTATCCATAATGGAAGGCTGCTCTAAATACTGTACTTTCTGCGTTGTACCTTACACGCGTGGTGAGGAAGTGAGCCGTCCTCTTGATGATGTTTTACTTGAAGTTGCTCAACTGGCAGAGCAAGGTGTGCGTGAAGTGAACCTGCTGGGTCAAAACGTAAATGCCTATCGCGGTGAAATGCATGATGGCGAAATTTGCTATTTCTCCGATCTACTGCGCTTTGTCGCGGCGATCGATGGCATCGATCGCATTCGTTACACCACCTCACATCCGGTTGAGTTTACACCTGATATCATCGATGCATACGCAGACGTACCAGAACTGGTAGATCACCTGCACTTGCCGGTTCAAAGTGGCTCAGATCGCATTCTGAACCTGATGAAGCGTGGCCATACGGCGCTGGAATACAAGTCTACGATCCGTAAACTGCGTAAGATCCGCCCGAACCTCAGCATGAGTTCAGACTTCATCATTGGCTTCCCGGGAGAAAGCAAAGCGGATTTCGAAGCGACCATGAACCTGATCAACGACATTGGCTTTGATATGAGCTTCAGCTTTATCTATTCAGCCCGTCCTGGTACACCAGCATCGGATCTGCCTGATGATGTAACCGAGCAAGAAAAGAAAGAGCGTTTGTACTTGCTGCAAAATCGCATCAATCAGATGGCACAGGACATCAGCCGTAAAATGCATGATACTGAGCAACGCATCCTGGTTGAAGGCCCTTCGAAAAAGAACCCAATGGAATTACGTGGCCGCACCGAGAATAACCGGGTTGTGAATTTTGAAGGTCCACACTCAGTGATCGGTCAGTTCGTTGACGTACGTATCACTGAGGCGCTGCCCAATTCATTGCGTGGTGAACTGATCAGAACCGAAGCTGAGATGGACCTACGCCGGGATGTTGCACCTTCGGATATCTTAAATCGTGCACCAGCAGAACCAGAAGCCAATGAACTGGGTGTTGCGACCTTTACACCTTAGTCTTGGAATTTCGACGCCAGCTGATGCTGGCGTCTTGTTATTAGGAAGTTGTTTTGAGTAACCAAGTCAAGAATATCGAATTTTATCTGGAACCCTCCGACAATCACCGCCTATCTTCTTTATGCGGGCCTTTTGATGACAACCTGAAGCAAATCGAACGTCGTCTGGGCATTGAAATTACCCACAGAGATAACTGGTTCAAAGTCACCGGTCAACCGGTTGTGGCTAAGGCTGCGGTCGACATTTTGAAATCCCTGTATGTAGAAACTCAGCCCGTACGCGGCAAGTTTGTCGATATTGAGCCAGACCAGGTTCATTTGGCTATCACTGAGGCCAACTGCCTGGAGCAAGAAGCCCCTGATGTGTGGGAAAAAGAAGTCTTTATCAAAACACGCCGTGGTGTGGTCAAACCCCGTAACCCCAACCAGAGTCAGTATGTGGCCAATATTCTGACCCATGACATCTGTTTTGGTATCGGTCCGGCAGGTACAGGTAAAACCTACCTGGCAGTAGCGGCGGCGGTAGATGCCCTGGAACGTCAGGAAATTCGTCGTATTCTATTGACTCGTCCAGCTGTTGAAGCGGGTGAAAAGCTGGGTTTCTTACCTGGCGACCTGACACAAAAAATAGACCCTTACTTACGTCCGCTTTACGATGCTCTGTTTGAGATGTTGGGCTTTGAAAAGGTCGAGCGTCTGATCGAAAAGAACGTGATAGAAGTTGCACCGTTGGCGTACATGCGTGGCCGAACACTAAACGATGCCTTTATTATTCTGGATGAAAGTCAGAATACCACCACAGAGCAGATGAAGATGTTCCTGACCCGGATTGGCTTTAACTCGAAAGCCGTGATCACCGGAGACATCACCCAGGTGGATTTGCCTCGCGGCGCACGTTCCGGACTTCGTCATGCCATTGATGTACTCGGTGAGGTCGACGAGATTTCGTTTAACTTCTTTAAATCTCACGATGTCGTACGTCACCCCGTTGTGGCGCGCATTGTTGAAGCCTACGAGAAAAAAGAAGAAGCCGAGCGAAAGGAAAAGTTTAATAAACAACAGGCAAGATTACAGGCACAGGCCAATTCCGCGCCTGCCAATGCGCAATCAGATGCCAACAATGAGGAGCGCACCTAATGTCGCTTGAGGTAGATCTACAGGTCGCCTGTGAATTCACCAACTTACCCTCTGCTGAGCAGTTTCAGCTATGGGCTGAAAAAGCATTGCTTGCGTATAAGGAAGAGGCCGAAGTCACTATCCGCATTGCAGATGAAGCGGAAAGCCAGGAGCTGAACAGCCAATATCGTGGCAAAGACAAGCCCACTAATGTGCTGTCATTCCCTTTCGAAGCACCGCCTGGGATTGAGTTGCCACTGGTTGGCGACCTAATTATTTGTCCTCAGGTTGTTTTTCGAGAGGCCGAAGAACAGGAAAAAACTTTCCACGATCATTTTGCCCATATGGTGGTACACGGGTGCTTGCATTTGTTGGGCTTTGACCATATAAATGAACAGGACGCCGATGAAATGGAAAGTCTTGAAAAAGAATTCTTAGCCGATCTGGGTATTGCTGACCCATATCGAGATGACGTTTAACCGACTGGAGTAACACACCGCAATGAGCGACGAAAACTCGCAAAGTAGTCAGGGTTCTTCTAGCAAGACCTGGCTGGGACGCATCACACAGATGCTGCAAGGGGAACCCCAAAACAAAGAAGAGTTGGTAGAGGTAATTGCCGACGCACAGGAAAGAGCCCTGATCGATCCTGAAACCAAAGACATGATGGAAGGCGTACTCAGTGTCTCTGAGTTAAAAGTCCGCGACATCATGATCCCGCGTTCACAAATGGTGACGCTGGATATTGATCAGGACCTGGAGTCGCAGTTACCCGCAATGGTTGAATCAAGCCATTCGCGTTTCCCGGTCATTTGCGAAGACAAAGATCATGTCGAAGGCATTTTGCTGGCCAAAGATCTGTTACCCCTGATTGTTCAGCGTGACAGTGAATTACCAACTATCCGCGAGTACCTGCGTCCGGCGGTTGTGGTTCCTGAAAGTAAACGTGTTGATGCACTGCTCAATGAGTTTCGGCAAAAGCGCTACCACATGGCCATTGTCATTGATGAGTACGGAGGCGTTTCAGGCCTGGTGACTATTGAAGACATTCTTGAGACCATTGTCGGTGAAATCGAAGATGAACACGATAATGAAGACGAGCAGCAAGCTATTCGTCAATTATCTAAGCACGTGTTTAACGTTCAGGCTCTGACGCCATTAGATGAGTTTAACGAGTACTTCAAAACAGAGTATGATACGCAGGAAGCAGACACCATAGGCGGGATCATCTTACATGCATTTGGCCATATGCCAAGCCGGGGCGAAACCATTGACATTGCGCCATTGCAGTTTAAAGTCACCAATTCGGACAATCGCCGCATTTTGCAGTTACAGGTGACGATGCCAAAAACCGAACATGTTGAAGACGTTCTCGAATAAACTCACCACCCTATTTACTGACAAGTTTGCGTGGCTGGCACTGCTTAGCGGTGCCTCACTGACTTTCAGTTATGCCCCGTTTGGGCTCTGGCCCATCACCTTTGCTGCGCTTGCAGTTGCGTGTTTTGTCGCGGATCAACCATCTACTCAACAATCCGCTAAATATGGTTTTTTATTTGGCTTTGGCTGGTTTGCAGCCGGGATAAGCTGGGTACATGTGTCCATTGCGCAGTTCGGTGGGTTGCCCTTACTTGCTTCGCTGTTATTAATGGGCCTGCTCTGTGCCTATCTGGCTATTTATCCTGCGCTGGCTTTCGCACTGGCGACACGCTTCTCAGATAAACCCTGGCAACGTGTAGCATTGCTGCTCAGCGGGTTTGCGATATTTGAATATTTACGTGGCACTTTACTGACCGGGTTCCCCTGGCTCAGTTTTGGCTATAGTCAGACCGATTCACCACTGAACATGCTTGCCCCCTGGATTGGTGAGTTTGGCCTGACTCTGGTGTGTGTGTTGTTTGGTGCGCTGCTATATTATCTGCTCCGACATAAGTGCTATCAATTTACTGTGTTCGCCCTGATGCCTCTGTTAGTACTCTCTGTTGTGACTCGCACGACAAACAACCCGGTTGAATATACGGGCGAGCAAACCCGCATCTTATTGGTTCAGGGCAATATTCAACAAAGTCTGCGCTGGGAGCCAGAGCAATTCTGGCCGACCATGTCAAAATACCAGGATATGACCCGGCCACTGTGGCAACAAGCCGATCTGGTTGTCTGGCCCGAAGCGGCTATTCCGGAGCTTGAAGACTTAGCCTTCGACTTTTTACACAACCTGGACAAAGCGGCTGCTTTCAATCAGAGCGCGTTAATCACGGGCATTCCTGATTATCAGTTTGACACCCGCAATGTTTACAACACCCTGATTGTCGTGGGTAAACAACAGGCAGATGACGAACAGGGTCATTATCAGTACCTGCACACAAACCGCTATCAAAAACATCAGCTGCTCCCCATCGGAGAGTTTGTCCCTTTTGAAAAGTGGTTGCGGCCGGTTGCCCCCCTGTTCAATCTGGCCATGTCTTCCTTCTCCCGGGGTGACGCACAGCAAGCGAACCTGATAGCCAATGGGTTACATGTTCTGCCTGCTATCTGCTACGAAATTGCCTTCAGTGAACTGGTCAGAAACAACTACACCAGTCAGTCTGACATTCTCTTTACCGTCAGCAATGACGCCTGGTTTGGGGATTCACACGGCCCGCATCAGCATATGCAAATAGCCCGCATGCGTGCGCTGGAACTACAACGCCCTCTGGTTCGGGTAACCAACAATGGGATCAGTGGGATTTATGATCCACTCAGTCAGACACAGCACACCTTGCCTCAGTTTGTTGAGGAGACAATGTTACTGGACGTGAAACTGATGCGTGGGGACAGCTTTTATAGTCAGCATGGCAATAAGTGGGCCTGGCTCTTGGTGGCCACTTTGGTGGGGCTGGTATTGCTTAAAAGAAGTACCATCTGGCTAAAATTAAGAATGGAGCGTGATTACTTGTAGTTAGCGCACGCTCCGGGCAACGACCAGGGGATTACTGATTTACACGTAAATGATAAAGCCCGTGTCTGTGGAAACTGCTCCAGTTTGTGGCGGTACAGCTATTAAACTCACCATTCTTAAACCACAGAGTGACTGTTTTATCGGCCATGCTTGCCGCCAACATTTGACTAAAAATGACACGACATGATTCAGCTGTAAATGAGCCCGATTTTTGTGTCACGTTACATACATAGTTCGCTTCACCTAAGCCTGTCACAGTCAGATAAACCGATCCGCCAGGCGTGATATCGACCGCTTTAACTTTTCCCCAACAGTCGTATGCCTGAGCAGATAAGCTTGCAGCGCATAACGCTAGCGTTGTTATTATTTTTTTCATCTATGATTTCCTTGTTATTGATTTTTAAGGGTTGCTACAATAGCAGCACTCATATTACCACACCCTTTATGGAAACAAACACACTCTGCTTGCTGACAAGGCGACACCACACAAACTCAGCTCAGAAAACGCATCGAGAGGCAAAAAATAAAGCAAGCCAATTAGCTCTATGTGGTTCGAATATCATGAACAAACGCCACTATCACTCAGTGCGATAAGGGCCTGCACCTCAACAAAAACCAATTGAGGCGTTTTCGATAAATCTGCGCCATATAGGAAAGCGTGTGCATCTTTTCGGTGCAACATCACAATTTTTCATCCCAATGAAAAGCCCAACACTCTAATTTATAACGCTTTAAATTCTTGGCATGTAACTTTCTTACCCCTGTGCAAACAAGCGTAATAGGAGCATATGAAATGAAGTCCTGGTTAGACACACTCACCCTCATCTGGCGGATAGACTACAGTGTATGGCCACCCAGTGACTCTGTGTTCAATCACAGTTCGGAGCGATGACATGGCGACTAAATTTTCCCCCACTCACCCCAGTGTCCAACGGGCTGTTCATATGGTGCAGAGTCAGCAGCTAACCATTCACGAAGCAGCTAGCCAGTTTGCCTTGTCGCAGCGAACACTCTATACTGCACTGCGAAGCAAACATCCCCAAAATCAGTCGCACTATGCGCTGCTTTTAGAACAAAAACAACATCTGGAATTTCAGCTAAGCCAGATCTGTAAAGAGCTAGCAAGCATGAAGGAGTGTGACCATGCCACTCATAATTGAACCCCTTGCCGAGCTCACCCCCAAGCTGCAACAAGCACTTGCATGTCAACTACAGGCCTGTGTTGCCGAGGGCGCATCGCTTGGGTTCTATCACCCAATCTCAGAACCGCAAATGGTCAACTACTGGTCCCGGGTGAACACTGAGCTGTTCGCCAGCACACGCGTCTTACTGGCCGCTTATATAGATCAACAGCTGGTTGCTTCTGTACAACTGGTGCCTTGTCAGAAACAAAATGGCCGACACCGGGGTGAAGTAGAAAAGTTACTGGTACATCCGGCTTATCAGCGTCAGGGGATTGCCCGTCAACTCATGCAATATCTTGAGGCATACGCAAGCCAGCTGGGTATTACGCTACTAGTACTGGATACACAAAGTGGCGATAAGTCGGAGCAGTTTTATCAGGCAGCTGGATTCAACAAAACCGGGGAAATTCCGTTTTACGTAAGCAACCAGCAGGGTGAAAAATTCGCTACAAGTTACTATTACAAGCAACTGTGTTAGTGCGATAGAGTTTTGACACTTAGGTGTTTTGCCTAACCAGGTAACGGTTATCAGTCGCTCAGGCAAAGCCGGCGTCTTTCGAGGTTCCAATAAAAAATGCCCCTGTTAACAGAGGCATTTTTAGTTTCGCTAAGTGTACTCAATCAGCGGTAAGTATGTGTACTTGCGTACCTAGTGCTCAAGAGGAATGCCCATGCCAATGATCAGTCGCTCTTGATCAACAGATGGATAGATACTCCGCCATGACTGTTTATTCACCGCCAGAATATGCTTGTTATGCTTATCTATATACACATTCAGTATGTTCGGCGGCTCAGGTGAGTCAACTAAGGCAGTAATCTCCATTAACTTATCGCTCAATTCGTCACCGCACAAAGGCTGCTTGTAAATTTCCGATATGCTTGTAAGCAAAACATTGAAGCTCCCCTTCCCCTTACTGGAAAAAGGGGCCGGACTCACTGAATAGCTTAGCTCATACTTCGGATGTGCATAAATATTGGATTTATAGACTTCCTCAGCAACCGAGATCTCTTCTGATTCCTGTAAGTCTGCCTTCGCCATTAAGACTTCTTTCCCAAACAGCCTGGCTCTGACAGTCTCAATCCCAAGTTGCTGATAGGGCAATGCCTGCTCGCTCACATAATGAAAGCGAATATATTCCAGTTGATTTAGTTTTTCCTGACAGGCTACGCTTTGGAACGCAGCCATGCCAATCAGAAAAGTAATGCTTCTTACCAGCATCGCATGGTTTCCCCACATTTCGGTGCGACTTCATTGATATAAGAGGTTTCGATATCGTGAATCACCTGCATAAAACCATTCGACTTATTGTAGTATTGATCAGCAGTCAACGTTGCATCCCAGACACCCAGTATACCTCTTGCCTGTCCAAAGAAACCCGCTTGTGGGGCAACCGGACCAACAGCCGTTGCAAGGGTACCCAATGGGTCTCCTGTCATAGTCGTTCCTCCACTGATGATTTTCGTAGCGTACGGCATCATTTCCTTTATCAATCCAGGTTCAAGCGCTTTCATCATAGCCAGTTTGTGAATGTTTGCAGTACTTGCACTACGAATTGTTTGTGCACCATCGCCTTTGATGTAGCCAAACTCTTTTGCAAGTGCCGCAATGCGCGCTCTATCAACTCGATCTTTAGTATTGAGGTTGCCTATATGCTCCCTGAGGGCCCGAGCATTCTTTTTGGCCTCTTCAATTAAGCCACCTTTCTCAGCATTGTACCACCACTGCATAGCTGAAGTGACCGCACCGTTAGCAAACTTACCACCGGTTAGTTCAGACACTGTGCCCCCTACCAAGCCTGCGATGATGGTACGGGTATAAGCATTACCAAAATTCGAGGTCTTAGGGTTCATAAAGCCTTTCATACTCGCCGTGACCATTGAGCTGACAAAACCATGACCAAATTTCCCACCTTGTAGAACGGAGGTGATCCCACCAACCATGGCATGGGAAGCCACATTGGCCAATGAGGTTAGCCCTCCCGTCTCAAATGGCAGGGCAGTACCTATGGCCTCAGAAATCCCAATCGTAACACTAGAGATAACATAGGCCTTGAGTGCTGCACCAAAACTCCCCGTTACTGCATAGGTTTTCAGCCCCTGATATAACGGCAATGCCCAGGGCGCATATATCCCCAACGCAATACTGACTGCCGCATCCAGAATTGGGATCTTCGCGATGGCTTTAAGTAGAGAGCTCAGCCCCGTGATCTTCATTAACTTCTTCAGGAAGTAACCGCTTGGGTCGTTGTAAGTCAATGGGTTATTCAGCACATAGCTGTAACGGTTATGGCTTTGCGTTACGCCCGGAAACTGAATAAACGGATCGGCCTGCAGGAATCGACCCAGATTGGCATCATAGATACGTCCGTTCATATGTATGATATCGAGCTGATCTACCTGCTCGTGCCCGGTAAAGGCGCGCATCTGTGTCAATGGTAACAGGCTGCTGCCCATTTCAGAAGCCGCATACACCCGCTGCTGTTTACCCCAGGGGTCATAAATATACTGCGCAATTGCACTGCCGCTGTCATTGGTCACCAGCACGGTTGAGCCCAACATATCGCTGTGTGCAACCTGAGTTTTTTGTGCCTGACCCTCAACCTGACTGATCACCACGCCACCAGCATACCAGCGATGCTCAATTTGTGATGGCAAAGCACTACCACTGCTGTTTTTACCGCCTGACTGTTTGATCAGCTCATAGACCTTACCAATATAGTACACCTGTTTCGTTTGTGAACTGCCATTCACCAGTTGTACGTCTTTACGGTAATAACGATGACCCGCTTCGTCATACCGGAATTCAGTAAAGGTATTATTGTCCTTGGTGATCTTATAAGGCTTATCAAACTGGGTGTAGTAAAAACGACGCTGACCATCATTAACAATGTTGCCATGGCTATCATAAGACATACTGTAGCTGCGCTTACCACTTGCCCCGGAAACAGATGTCAGCTGATACGGATTATTGGTATTCGTATAGTTGTAAGTGCCTACATTGGTGTTGGTTTTGATATTGCCATAGGCATCATAGCTGTAGGTTTGATTGGCCAGGCGCAATGAAACACCATAACGGGTGCTGGCATGGCTTACTGTACGGGTTTTGAGACGCTGCAGACCGTTATTTTCATAACCAAAAGACTCGGTAAATTTGAACGAGTCATTGCCGACGCCCGGCTCATAATACTGACTGATACGATGACGCGTGGTGCCACGGATATCATGCTTATAATTCACCGTATACAGCGTCTGAGTCGCGTTTGAAATAGAAATTGAGTCAATAAAGGCACTGTCGTTTTCAAACGACTGAGTCCGGGATACCCCACCTGCAAACGTCTGCTGTGTCACCCGACCTTGTGCATCAACGCGCTCAATTTTGCTCAACAACTTATTCGTGGCGACATCATAGTTACTGCGCAACTGACCGTTCGTGTAATACGACTTCACAAACATGCCGTTTGGCAATGCCATCTGACTAACCTGACCCAGGCTGTTATAGCTGGAAACAGTCTTAAACTCACCACCCGCATTTTTAGTTACACTGCTTTCAGGACGGCCTAAGTCATCAAAGGTATAGTGCTTACTGATACTTGCTGTGTTGTTGGCAATTAAGTTTTCGCAGCTTGGCGCTGAGCCTGTCACACGGAACTGATAAGAGTCTGTCAGTTTACCAATGTTATGCGCAGATTTGCTGTTGCCATACACATTACAGCTGACCAATGAGCGGCCAGATACGGTTTTATCCAGCTGAACGGTACGTGATACCTGACCCAGCTTAGTATAGAAAGTCTCTTTTGTTTCAGAGCGACCATTGACCTCTTTAACCACTTCTCCAAAGCCGTTGTAATACAACTGCCAGGTCCCCCGGCTGGGATCTTCCACCTTGATTTTTCTACCATAACGGTCGTAGTGCGTTGTGGTTACGGTGTTTTTAAACTGCCGAGTGCTGCTATTGTAGACCGCATTCGTCGTGCTCACGATATCGCCAAACGCGTTATAGTCAAATTTGACACGATTTACGTTGTCAGAGCTAGAACCTGTATAAGGATCTGTATTATATAGCGTTCTGCCTAATACATCTTGTAACTCATCACGTTTATAGCTAACTGCGCTGTAGCCATCATTACTACCGCCCACGTCCGTGGTACGAGTTAAATGACCCAGATATTCAACATTTGTTACTTTACCACTGGGCATAGTGGTTTTTTCTAGCCGGTTGTAACCATCAAATGCGTATCTGATCGTGTACTTAGTCTCTCCCGATTTATATGGTAATGTCTTGGTTATCGGGTTGTTATGTCGGTCGTAGGTGATATCCTCGTACGCCACACTGCCATCGACCAGTGCTTTGGTATTACGTACATTGCGGCCATATCTATCAAACACCTGATACTGCGCAGCAATGCCAGACTGAGTTGATTTTGTATAGTAGTGTCCACTCACCGATGAGCACAGCGAGCTGCTGCCACAGGATAAGGTTTCACTCTTCTGATAAGTCCCGTTCGCAAAACGGGTCTCTGCCGCTTCTCCCCACTGGTTCAGAAGCTGTGTTTTAGATACACCGTTAGCGCTGGTTTCTGTGACAGACTCAATGCGCCCATCCGGATTACTGACACCGTTATACAGATACGTAACAGCCTGATTCAGCGCATTCGCCTTTCTGATAACCAGCTCGCCCGTGCTGTCATACTGGGTATAACTAGAGCGTGTCTCTGAGCCCACAGTGACATCAATTTGCTTCACATTACCAAACGCATCGTAGTGCTTTGTTTTGGTGTACTTATTACTGGCATCACAGTGGTTTACATTATTACGGCTAGTCGAACTGCCGGCACATTCTGGGGCGACGGTTTCGCTTTTCAGCATCAAGTTATCGTAGTAAGTAAACTCCGTTTTACGAGTCAAATTAGAATAAGACAGACCCTGCTTAGCATATTGCAACTGTCTCACCGAGCTCGACTTTAAGCGCCCATATCTCAGATAGTCCGCACCTGTGTAATAAGCGTTGGTTGAACTGGTGATGTGCGCCACAGTCCAGCTATCCTGGCCACTTCCCGTTGGCATATAGGTCGCCGTAGTATTGCTCGTCAGGTTACCCCACTTGTCGGTCAGTCCTGAGTCATAACTGTTGGTCACCATAATACGCTTGATGGGACGGCGGGTACCGTCAGAGCCTACCTGCCAGCCTTTTTCATCGCTGTGACGAAGATAAACAAAGAGTGAGCCCAGCTTATCGGTATGCTGTCTAAAAGTAGAGGTTGCATGCGTGATCAGGTTATCGCCGGCATAAGATTTGGTGAACTGAGGCTTACCCGTCAGTGGCCAGCTCTGGTGATAGCGCGTCGTCGTTTTGATGTTCGTTTGTGGATCGGTGGTTTCTATTTCATAGAAGCCCTGAGGCCCACGCCCCAGTTTATCAATCTTAAACCCGGAGTATTTGTATTTAACACCCACTTGCTGGGCCGATGAACCACTGCCATTAGAATCTGAATAGACACTGCTAACCAGCCACATACCAAATTTTGGTGAGAAGAAGTTCGCATTCACCTTACCTAAGGTATTAAACGCCGGTAAATGGGTGTACACCGCGTCGTCTGATATTTTCTTATAGTTAATGTCAGTTTCAACACCGAAACCAGTGGTGACTTTAGTCAACTTATGCGAGGCAACGCTGGCGCTCAGCATTGTATTACGATAATGCGCAAAGGTTGCATTGGACGTTGTAGCAGTACTACTGCGCAACACATCAACCAGGCCATCACCATCTATGTCACCAATTTTAAGCGTATGGCCGGTGCCCTTTAATTCACCACCCAGTTTGATTGCAGTGTAGCCAATACTCGTGGCGCTGGTTGTTTTCCCTGTCCAGACGGTGGCCTGCACCCCATCGGTATAGGTTGTATCGACCCAGACATAGCCCGTACCACAATTTTGCCACGAAGCAGTTCCCACCTCCTCAGCCAACGCCGGTACTTCAGGTTCAATGCCATGAGGAAGGCCATCCCCTACCCAACGACAATATCCTTCACGATCCACCACTTGAGCATGGTTAAGCGCGATGATATCAGCAATATTATCCTGGTTGACATCAGCAAAGTGGACATTCCCACGGTAACTCGCTGTGCCCATTTTTGCAGAGAGGATCGACAAGCTTTTTGCTGATTGTAACGGTGCGGTCGCATTGCCAGTACCCAGGCGATACTGCCAGCCACTGTTTTTAGCAAACACCAGATCAGACAAGCCATCGCCATTTAAGTCTGCAAACCGAATGTCTTCCACACCACTGAAGTCATAGTCGAATTTACTGTATTCATCTGTGCCTTTACTCAGCAGCAGCTTATATTTATAAGCCGTACGAGAGCCCGGACACCCAGCCTGACTGTGCATGGGGCCATAACTGGTTTTTAGCCTGACAATGAAGTCTGATACACCATCTGCGTTAATGTCTGCGCTTTTGGTGAATTTACGCTCTATGGAATGAGATGAATAGCACCCCTGGCTGCTTCGGTCAGGAGAAAAGTCTGCGGTACTAAACTCATAGAAATAATCAAGTGCACCGTAATCCCGGCCCAGGGCGTTATTGGACTCTATGTTCTTGCGATACGCCAGCTTTCTACCGGAGCTAGATAGCCAGTCAGACAAGCCATCACCGTCAATATCAACAAACATCGTGGAGCTTGAATATCCCGGAGCCAGTGCCACAGCCGAGCTGAAAGAAAGCCTTTCCACATACTCATGCGGATAACAAATGCCTCTGCCCTGCAATTGCGTGCGGCTCAGGCTGGCTGGCTGGGAAAACGCTTCGCTACTTACGGTCTCTGCCGACTGGACTTCTTCTAAATAATCGGCATGCATCAGTTCTGCGCTGTATGGTTGTACCCCATCATCACAGATCATATCCGACACCGTTTGCGTAGCAGGCTGATAGGCCTTTGCATACCACTTAGTTGTCGAGCCCGACGTTTGTGCATAGATAATATCGGTATACCCGTCCCCGTTCACATCCGTCAGTTTAAAATCATTAACCGACTTCAGGTTTGAGGTGATCACGTCTGTATCATGACCTGCGATCTTAACGCTCAGTACTTTCCCCGTACTGTTGGTATATAAGAAATCTGAGCGACCATCGCCATTAAAATCGGTCAGTAAGGTCGTTGTTCTTATTCCTGAAGTTTGATTTGCTGCCACCGCAAACCCAACATCGCTGGTGTCTTTTTTATAGTCGAAGGTAAGTGCGTACTTACATGATTTATCTGAACTGATTGAGGTACATTCCTGAATGCTGTCAATATAGTCATGCTTACTGCCATCACCGTTGATATTGTAGTAACGATATGCCTCACCGCCGCGTGTGACCTCAATCCCCGAAATGCGTTTTACATTCGCCACCTTACCCCCATGGGCGTAACCATACTGGCGGGTATTACGGTCGGTGTAATCAAAGTCAACTTTGACCTTTCCGTAAGCAATGTAGTTCAGCAAGTGATAGCCAAGGCTGGTATTGGTGGTGTAGTGATAGGTAATTTTATTGCCGAAAATATCACTGACCTGCTTCAGTGCCCAGGTGTGTGCCCCTTTCGCTGAGCTGCCAGCTGGTTTGACAAACGCATCACTGTCATTGCTTAACGACGTGTCGCCGTAATATTTTGTATCACCATCTTTGGATTCAACAACAAAACCTTTAGGTCCGGTGTTACTGCTATCTGTACCGATTGCTTTAATGGTCATAAAATTAGACAGCTCAGTGCGATAGGTACTGTTTGCGGCACCATAGCTGCCACTGACCAGGATCAGGCGATTACCATCTAAACAATAACCGTCGTTCTTTTGCATTCTGACCGCTTGCTGTTTACCGTCTGTGGCAATGTTTTTTGTACATCGAGTGATGGCTGAAGCGGCTGCGACATTCCACCCATACCCGGCATTACCGACGCCTGCAGCAGAGCTATAAGAGATAGAAACCGACGGTTTAATGCCGCCAGGTCCCTTAGGTAAGGTTACGGGTACTGTGTAAGTTGCCTGACCCGTTTCATCTACTCTAAAGCTGCCCGCAGTGGTATCTATTTTGCTGGCCGGTTCTACTACACCTTGCCCGGTATATAAGAAAGTACCATTTGCCGATGCCAGGAAAACCTCAGAGCCCGACTTTACATCTAGTCGGCCGTCACCGTTAACATCTGTAAGTTGATAGTTGTTAGCCAAATTAGTACCCGACGGCAGCTTAAGTGCACGGATCGCGCCCGATTTGGTGCCAATCGAAATGAGGCTCGCATCATGATAAGAGGATGCATCAGTGAAGAGGACATAATCTCTGGTCCCATCACCATCTATGTCTTGCCAGCGCAGACGCTCTGTTAGCGAGGCACTCAGCTGCAGCTGAGATTCTATGGCTCTAAACTGTGATTCAGAGAGTACTTCACGGGTCCACTGGCCGTTACTGTATCTTAGTTTGAGCAACCCCATGGTGGGGTAGACGTGTAAAGGCACATTAATGTCACCAGCAATTAAGACAAACTGCTTAGGCGACTGAATATAGATATTTCCCGAGCTATCCTCATAGACACTGGGCGACTGTGCAACACTCGCCTGTGCCAGTGAGGAAAACAGAAATAATAAACTTATTATTTGTATTATCGTTTTCATATTTTCCAAATCCCTGACTGGTTTTATTTACCTTAGCGCAACAAAAGACAATCTCTCTGAACAAAATTCAGGCAGAGATTATACCTAAACCAGGAAAATGAACAAATGATTAATTTGAGAAACAATATTGATATATTTAATGACTGAGAGACACACGATTCACTTTATCAACGACAGAAAAACAAAAGGCCGCTTGTTGACCAACAGTCAGAACCTATTGCACCTTTACATTACAACGCTCATTTTAAAAGCGCTCAGCTCATTCGCATGTCAATTTAGAGCTGGTACTCAAGAAGTCGTTAAGCTCAGAAACAGAACATCAAACTCGCATTTTTCAGACTAACAGTCCTTTTCAAAATGTATTTGTGAAACGCTTTAGTCGTAGCTACCGAAACGAAGTGTTAGATTTACATCGATAGCAAATTCACGACGCTAAAGGTGAATAGTTAGATATTTCTCACTATACGCTAGAGGGTATGACTTCTGTCGATTACCTTAAGGAAATATAGTTTTTACAATGAGCTGTACTAGACTGGGTTGAGTTACATGTGCAGAAACAAGAATAATCCGGGCACTGAGTTATCAGTTAAACCCGGATGTCAGTTAAAGCAACTCTGTTATTGTGGATAGAGCCAGACATAAAAAGTAGCGAAAAAGCTTATTCTTACAAAACCCACACATATGTGCATTTACGAATAAATACCAACAGCATAGTTAAAGTTTAGCAATCAAATCGACTAAAAAACTGCCTTAGTTCTTCTAAACTAAAGCTTGGTGTTTGTCGACTTTCAAACTTATATTTACTATTGTTCATTTTCACCAAGAGCTCCCATAAAAGGTGCTCATTTCCGCCCTTCTTTTTTTCAATTCTATACACTAAACTCTCAAGTTGTGGATAACATTTATAAGCACCTCTATAGACTAACCTTTCTTTATACTCAATGGGGTCATCAAAAAGAGGATTAATGTAGTAATCTACTAGCGGTGATAAAAACCCCAGTTCGACCGCTTTTTTAGTAAATTTCTTATAGTCATCCTCTTTTAATACACGCATAAATTCTATGCAATTATTAACGTTATTTTCAGTCATATGTTCCAAGTTAGAAACAGTGCACTCCTTCTCCAAAACGACCCTGTCGCTTGCAGAAAACGCTATACCGACTGGCAATATCAAGAGTAAAAGTGCAATGACCTGCATATTTAATCCTCTACCTTACGTGGCTGAAATGTTACAAACTTTCCGTCCGCCCTATGTGTATAACTGCCGTCACCATGTAAATAGACAATATTTGTTGGGGCAGTTACCGTTACTTGTAATGCATCAGACAAGTGTTGAGCAAATGAATTTGATCCCAATGCACCTGTGTAACAAGCATACAGTTTTATTGGTGTGCCTGGTGTCCACCCCGCATTTTCTAAGCTCATTTGAACTGAGTAACTATCTCCCGTCTTATAGTCCCTTCCAACCAGCATAAATCCTGCTTCCTTGCCATGTTTTGTACCCACTACACCATGAGCCGAAACTTCAAATACTTCAGGGTCATTGTCTCTTTTAGCAAACCTAGAGCGAATTTCTGTTACTGGTTCTCCCGATGAAGGATCTATGCCATATTTGGGTAATAAATCAGCATCTGGAAACGAGGGATTACCCTCTGCATTATACCACCACTGCATAGCTGAAGTGACCGCGCCATTCGCAAACTTACCACCTGTCAGTTCAGAAACAGTACCCCCTACCACACCGGCTATAATGGTTCTCTTAACTGCATCTGCAAACACACCCGTTTGTGGTTTCATAAACCCTTTCATGCTCGCCGTCACCATCGAGCTGACAAAACCATGACCAAATTTACCCCCTTGCAGAACGGAGGTGATCCCCCCAACCATCGCATGAGAAGCAACATTCGCAACCGCAGTTAAACCACCCGCTTCAAAAGGTAACGCACCTCCAATCACTTCAGAAACACCAATCGTCACACTGGAAATAACGTAGGCCTTGAGTGCTGCACCAAAGCTGCCAGTCACAGCATAGGTTTTCAGCCCCTGATATAACGGCAATGCCCAGGGCGCATATATCCCCAACGCAATACTGACCGCCGCATCCAGAATTGGGATTTTCGCGATGGCTTTAAGTAGTGAGCTCAGCCCCGTGATCTTCATTAACTTCTTCAGGAAGTAACCACTCGGGTCATTGTAAGTCAATGGGTTATTCAGCACATAGCTGTAACGGTTATGGCTTTGCGTTAAATCCGGGAACTGAACAAACGGATCCGCCTGTAAGAATCGACCCAGATTGGCATCATAGATACGCCCGTTCATATGTATGACCTCGAGCTGATCTACCTGCTCGTGCCCGGTAAAGGCGCGCATCTGTGTCAATGGTAACAGGCTGCTGCCCATTTCAGAAGCCGCATACACCCGCTGCTGTTTACCCCAGGGGTCATAAATATACTGCGCAATTGCACTGCCGCTGTCATTGGTCACCAGCACGGTTGAGCCCAACATATCGCTGTGTGCAACCTGAGTTTTTTGTGCCTGACCCTCAACCTGACTGATCACCACGCCACCAGCATACCAGCGATGCTCAATTTGTGATGGCAAAGCACTACCACTGCTGTTTTTACCGCCTGACTGTTTGATCAGCTCATAGACCTTACCAACATAGTACACCTGTTTCGTTTGTGAACTGCCATTCACCAGTTGTACGTCTTTACGGTAATAACGATGACCCGCTTCGTCATACCGGAATTCAGTAAAGGTATTATTGTCCTTGGTGATCTTATAAGGCTTATCAAACTGGGTGTAGTAAAAACGACGCTGACCATCATTAACAATGTTGCCATGGCTATCATAAGACATACTGTAGCTGCGCTTACCACTTGCCCCGGAAACAGATGTCAGCTGATACGGATTATTGGTATTCGTATAGTTGTAAGTGCCTACATTGGTGTTGGTTTTGATATTGCCATATGCATCATAGCTGTAGGTTTGATTGGCCAGGCGCAATGAAACACCATAACGGGTGCTGGCATGGCTTACCGTGCGGGTTTCCAGGCGTTGCAGACCGTTATTTTCATAACCAAAAGACTCGGTAAATTTGAACGAATCGTTGCCGACGCCCGGCTCATAATACTGACTGATACGATGACGCGTGGTGCCACGGATATCATGCTTATAGTTCACCGTATACAACGTCTGAGTGGCGTTTGAAATAGAAATTGAGTCAATGAAGGCACTGTCTTTTTCAAACGACTGAGTCCGGGATACCCCACCGGCAAACGTCTGCTGTGTCACCCGACCTTGTGCATCAACGCGCTCAATTTTGCTCAACAACTTATTCGTGGCGGCATCATAGTTACTGCGCAGCTGACCGTTCGTGTAATACGACTTCACAAACATGCCGTTTGGCAATGCCATCTGACTAACCTGACCCAGGCTGTTATAGCTGGAAACAGTCTTAAACTCACCACCGGCATTTTTAATCACACTGCTTTCAGAGCGACCTAAGTCATCAAAGGTATAGTGCTTACTGATACTCGCCGTGTTGTTGGCAATTAAGTTTTCGCAGCTTGGCGCTGAGCCTGTCACACGGAACTGATAAGAGTCTGTCAGTTTACCAATGTTATGCGCAGATTTGCTGTTGCCATACACATTACAGCTGATCAGGGAACGGCCAGGCACGGTTTTATCCAGCTGAACAGTACGTGATACCTGACCCAGCTTAGTAAAAGAGTTCACTTTTGTTTCAGAGCGACCATTCACCTCTTTAACAATATTGCCAAAGCCATTGTAATAGAGCTGCCAGGTTCCCCGGCTGGGATCTTCCACCTTAATTTTTCTGCCATAACGGTCGTAGTGCGTTGTGGTTACGGTGTTTTTGAATTGCCCTGAGCTACTATTATAAACCGCGTTTATTGTGCTGACTGTATTACCGAAAGCGTCATAATTAAATTTAACACGATTCACAATATCCGGATTAGAGCCTGTATAAGGATCTGTCTTATACAATGTACGATCCAGCACATCCTGCATTTCATCGCGTTTGTAGCTGCTGGCACTATAGCCATCATTACTGCCCCCCACATCCGTGGTACGGGTTAAATGACCCAGATACTGGATGCTTGTCACTTTGCCACTGGGCATAGTGGTTTTTTCTAACCGGTTGTAACCATCAAAGTCGAAGCGCGTCGTGTACTTAGTCTCTCCCAATTTATAGGGCAGTGTCTTGGTTATCGGGTTGTTGTGCCTGTCGTAGGTGATATCTTCATACGCCACACTGCCATCAACCAGCACTTTGGTATTGCGCACATTGCGGCCATATATATCAAACACCTCATATTGCGCGGCTACACCAGATTGAGTAGATTTAGTATAGTAGCGTCCGCTCACCGATGAACACAGCGAGCTGCTGCCACAGGATAAGGTTTCACGCTTCTGATAAGTACCATTCGCAAAACGCGTCTCTACCACTTCTCCCCATTGATTCAGAAGTTTCGTTGTTGACACGCCATTGGGGCTGGTTTCTGTGATAGACTCAATGCGTCCATCCGGGTTGCTCACGCCGTTATACAGATACGTGACAGCCTGATTCAGCGCATTCGTCTTTCTGACAACCAGCTCACCCGTGCTGTCATACTGAGTATAACTAGAGCGTGTCTCCGAGCCCGCAGTGACATCAGTTTGCTTTACATTACCAAACGCATCGTAATGCAGTGTTTTTGTGTACTTATTGCTGGCATCACAGTGATTCACATTATTACGACTAGTCGAACTGCCGGCACATTCTGGGGCGACGGTTTCGCTTTTCAGCATCAAGTTATCGTAATAGGTAAACTCCGTTTTACGAGTCAAATTAGAATAAGACAGACCCTGCTTAGCATATTGCAACTGTCTCACCGAGCTCGACTTTAAGCGCCCATATCTCAGATAGTCCGCACCTGTGTAATAAGCGTTGGTTGAACTGGTGATGTGCGCCACAGTCCAGCTATCCTGGCCACTTCCCGTTGGCATATAGGTCGCCGTAGTATTGCTCGTCAGGTTACCCCACTTGTCGGTCAGTCCTGAGTCATAACTGTTGGTCACCATAATACGCTTGATGGGACGGCGGGTACCGTCAGAGCCTACCTGCCAGCCTTTTTCATCGCTGTGACGAAGATAAACAAAGAGTGAGCCCAGCTTATCGGTATGCTGTCTAAAAGTAGAGGTTGCATGCGTGATCAGGTTATCGCCGGCATAAGATTTGGTGAACTGAGGCTTACCCGTCAGTGGCCAGCTCTGGTGATAGCGCGTCGTCGTTTTGATGTTCGTTTGTGGATCGGTGGTTTCTATTTCATAGAAGCCCTGAGGCCCACGCCCCAGTTTATCAATCTTAAACCCGGAGTATTTGTATTTAACACCCACTTGCTGGGCCGATGAACCACTGCCATTAGAATCTGAATAGACACTGCTAACCAGCCACATACCAAATTTTGGTGAGAAGAAGTTCGCATTCACCTTACCTAAGGTATTAAACGCCGGTAAATGGGTGTACACCGCGTCGTCTGATATTTTCTTATAGTTAATGTCGGTTTCAACACCGAAACCTGTGGTGACTTTAGTCAACTTATGCGAGGCGACACTGGCACTCAGCATTGTATTACGATAGTGCGCAAAGGTTGCATTGGACGTGGCAGCTGTACTACTGCGCAACACATCAACCAGGCCATCACCATCTATGTCACCAATTTTAAGCGTATGGCCAGTGCCTTTTAATTCACCACCCAGTTTGATTGCAGTGTAGCCAATACTCGTGGCGCTGGTTGTTTTCCCTGTCCAGACGGTGGCCTGCACCCCATCGGTATAGGTTGTATCGACCCAGACATAGCCCGTACCACAATTTTGCCATGAAGTGGTTCCCACTTCCTCGGCCAACGCCGGTACTTCAGGTTCAATGCCATGGGGAAGGCCATCCCCTACCCAACGACAATATCCTTCACGATCCACCACTTGAGCATGGTTAAGCGCGATGATATCAGCAATATTATCCTGGTTTACATCAGCAAAGTGGACATTCCCACGGTAACTCGCTGTGCCCATTTTTGCTGAGAGGATCGACAAGCTTTTTGCCGACTGTAGTGGTGCGGTCGCATTGCCAGTACCCAGGCGATACTGCCAGCCACTGTTTTTAGCAAACACCAGATCAGACAAGCCATCGCCATTTAAGTCTGCAAACCGAATGTCTTCCACACCACTGAAGTCATAGTCGAATTTACTGTATTCATCCGTGCCTTTACTCAGCAGAAGCTTATATTTATAAGCCGTACGAGAGCCCGGACACCCAGCCTGACTGTGCATGGGGCCATAACTGGTTTTTAGCCTGACAATGAAGTCTGATACACCATCTGCGTTAATGTCTGCGCTTTTGGTGAATTTACGCTCTATGGAATGAGATGAATAGCACCCCTGGCTGCTTCGATCAGGAGAAAAGTCTGCGGTACTAAATTCATAGAAATAATCAAGTGCACCATAGTCCCGGCCCAGTGCGTTATTAGATTCTATGTTCTTACGATAGGACAGTTTTCTACCTGAACTAGATAGCCAGTCAGACAAGCCATCACCGTCAATATCAACAAACATCGTGGAACTTGAATACCCCGGGGTGAGCGCCACAGCCGAGCTGAAAGAAAGTCTTTCAACGTACTCATGTGGGTAACAAATGCCTCTGCCTTGCAATTGTGTACGGCTCAGGCTGGCTGGCTGGGAAAACGCTTCGCTACTTACGGTCTCTGCCGACTGGACTTCTTCTAAATAATCGGCGTGCATCAGCTCTGCGCCATAAGGCTGTACGCCGTCATCACAGATCATATCCGACACCGTTTGTGTCGCTGGCTGGTAGGCCTTGGCATACCACTTGGTTGTCGAGCCCGACGTTTGTGCATAGATAATATCGGTATACCCGTCCCCGTTCACATCTGCCAGTTTAAAATCATTAACCGACTTCAGGTTTGAGGTGATCACATCTGTATCATGACCTGCGATCTTAACACTCAGTACTTTTCCCGTACTGTTGGTATATAAGAAGTCCGAGCGACCATCGCCGTTAAAATCGGTCAGTAAGGTCGTTGTTCTTATTCCTGAAGTTTGGTTTGCTGCCACCGCAAACCCAACATCGCTGGTGTCTTTTTTATAGTTAAAGGTAAGCGCATACTTACATGATTTATCAGCACTGAACGAGGTACATTCCTGAATGCTGTCAATATAGTCATGCTTACTGCCATCACCGTTGATATTGTAGTAACGGTATGCCTCACCGCCGCGTGTGACCTCAATCCCAGAGATGCGTTTTACATTCGCCACCTTACCCCCATGGGCGTAACCATACTGGCGGGTATTACGGTCGGTGTAATCAAAGTCAACTTTGACCTTTCCGTAAGAAATGTAGTTCAGCAGGTGATAGCCAAGGCTGGTATTGGTGGTGTAGTGATAGGTAATTTTATTGCCGAAAATATCACTGATCTGCTTCAGTGCCCAGGTGTGTGCCCCTTTCGCTGAGCTGCCAGCTGGTTTGACAAACGCATCACTGTCATTGCTTAACGACGTGTCGCCGTAATATTTTGTATCACCATCTTTGGATTCAACAATAAAGCCTTTAGGTCCGGTGTTACTGCTATCTGTACCGATTGCTTTAATGGTCATAAAGTTAGACAGCTCAGTGCGATAGGTACTGTTTGCGGCACCATAGCTGCCACTGACCAGGATCAGGCGATTACCATCTAAACAATAACCGTCGCTCTTTTGCATTCTGACTGCTTGCTGTTTACCGTCTGTGGCAATGTTTTTTGTACATCGAGTGATGGCTGAAGCGGCTGCGACATTCCATCCATACCCGGCGTTGCCGACGCCTGCAGCTGAGCTATAAGAGATAGAAACCGACGGTTTAATGCCACCAGGTCCCTTAGGTAAGGTCACAGGTACTGTGTAGGTTGCCTGACCCGTTTCATCCACTCTGAACTCACCGGAAGTTGTATCTATTTTGCTGGCCGGCTCTACGACACCTTGCCCGGTATATAAGAAAGTACCATTTGCCGATGCCAGGAAAACCTCAGAGCCCGACTTTACATCTAGTCGGCCGTCACCGTTAACATCTGTAAGTTGATAGTTGTTAGCCAGATTAGTACCCGACGGCAACTTAAGTGCACGGATCGCGCCCGACTTAGTGCCAATCGAAATGAGACTCGCATCATGATAAGAGGATGCATCAGTGAAGAGGACATAATCTCTGGTCCCATCACCATCTATGTCTTGCCAGCGCAGGCGCTCTGTCAGCGAGGCGCTCAGCTGCAACTGAGATTCTATGGCTCTAAACTGTGATTCAGAGAGTACTTCACGGGTCCACTGGCCGTTACTGTATCTTAGTTTGAGCAACCCCATGGTGGGGTAGACGTGTAAAGGCACATTAATGTCACCGGCAATTAAGACAAACTGCTTGGGCGACTGAATATAGATATTTCCCGAGCTATCCTCATAGACACTGGGCGACTGTGCAACACTCGCCTGTGCCAGTGAGGAAAACAGAAATAACAAGCTTATTATTTGTATTATTGTTTTCATATTTTCCAAAATCCCTGATTGATTTTTTTTTACCTTATAGCAACAAAAGACAATCTCACTGAACAAAATTCAATCCGAGATTATACCTAAACCAGGAAAATGAACAAATGATTAATTTGAGAAACAATATTAATATATTTAATGACTGAGAGACACACGGTTCACTTTAACCACAACCGCAAAACCAAAGGATCCAATCGACCCACAGCAAAACCGATTTAGCCCCTTTGATTGCAACCCCCAGTTAAAACAATCTACTCATTCACATACCAATTTAGAGTAAACGTGTTGTGACTCAATAAAACCGGGTATCCGAATTTTTCCGATACAGTCGATTTCACACCGTTTCCGACAAGGCACTGCAATGTGGATCTGACTTCCTTTTTAAACTGGATGAAACCAGTTCTAATCAACTAAAGGCCACATACAGCAGCTGGCTAACCTGGGTAAAAGGTTGGTAATTCCGGGCTAGGAAAGCGTTTAAAATACAGCCAGGTGAATGGTTCTTTTGGGCGGGATAATAAAGAATGCCCATGTTAATTAGGGCATTCTTGAATTCGTTAAGTATACTCAATAAGCTGTCGATATCCGTACTCAAGGCATATAATCGTCTAGTATTTTCGAAACCTATTTCTATAGGTACAGTAGGAGTAACTTGAGCCACCTCTACAACACTACCAAAAATGACTCAGTCCTTTTTTAATGGTGGCGGAGGTGGAGGAAACAAAGACACTTCGCGTTTATATCGATAGGCACCATTCGTACTATTTATAATACTTAAAACAGGATCTATGCAGCCCAAGTATTCAACAATAAACTTAGCACCAGGCTCCAGCCTGGAACGACAACCAGCATCAAACTTACCTTCCACCTCATAGTGCCTGCCATCTTCCAACTTAGCGTTATCCTTATCCGTCAAGTTGTAAAGTAAAATTGCTTCCAACTGTCGGCCACTTCTCGCGGCGTCTTCACCATAAAACATAAATACAGGGTTCCTGCGCTGTGATCTCAACAGTAACCCTTTAACCTTAATGGTCTTCCCATCGTAGCGTTCAGGGTCAACAATAACCTTAAGCAAGGAGACCCTACTGGATTCAGATAGTGCCGAAAATGAAGCCACAAAGCATGCTATACAGAAAGTTAATTTGACTAATAAGGACATGTTCCAGCTCCTGCTTTATTAAATTTTGTGACATTAAACTCCCACAAAGTCTTTCCATCCCCATAGAAATCAGGTGTTGATAATATAATCTACTTCATAACCTGCGCGACAGCATAACCATTATCAGCGGTCTCACCTGCCGAAGGTAAAAATGCAGCTTTATTGATCCCATGTCAATAACAGGAAGATACGTCTTTTTTACCTGTATTGTTCTCCAATTTAATAGTGTCCCCAGGCCCACTTGTAAACAGCTCAGAGCCAAAACAACCAAACATACCAAACAGGAGGACAATGTGCGCATGCGTTTTATCACGTTGTCCCCCTGGTATTATGTTGCTCACTTCCACCGGTTGTCACTTTAAGCTACTTTCCACCAGCTAAATCAATAAAAGTACCTGTTGCATAGCTTGCCTGTTCACTCAGCAACCAGGTAATCGCATTCGCAACTTCTTCAGGTTTACCCCCTCGTTGCAGTGGCAAATATGAAGCCAGCCTGTCGACTCTGCCTGGTTCACCGCCATCGGCATGAATATCGGTGTAAATACACCCCGGGCGAACACAGTTCACACGGATCCCATCTGACGCGAGCTCCAGAGATAAGCCACGCGTGAAGCTGTCAATGGCGCCTTTGGCTGCCGCATAGTCAACATACTCATTTGCGCTCCCAAGATAAGAAGCCGCCGATGACACATTCACAATGGCACACTTGTCTGCCTGATGATATGCACGGATCTGTTTAAGCACCTCTCTGGCGCAGATAAAATAAGGCGTTACATTGGCGCACAACATCTGGTTAATACGCTCAGCGGTCATCTCTTCTACGCGCATTTGGTTCGCCAGCACCCCGGCATTGTTGACCAGATGTGAGATAGGCCCCAATTGCGATTTGATGTCTTCGCACAGCTGAACCACCTGTGCCTCGTCGCAAATATCAGCGGCAAAGCTATCTGCAATCCCCCCTTGTGCGCGGATCTGCGCAACCACTTGCGCAGCGGCAGCATGGTTAGATTTATAATTAACGGCTACCTGATAGCCCAGCCTGGCAAGCTCAATTGCGCTTGCGGCGCCAATTCCCCGGCTGCCTCCCGTGATTAAAACGACTTTTTTCATTGTTATTATTTCCCATATAAAAAGGGGCGCTTTGCACCCCTTTAAATTCATTTTTAACGGCCTAGACAGTTGTCCAGACCTGGTAAGTGCAGCCGTTACTGACCAAATTCAGTTGGGGCTGGCGGCACAGTGAGTGACTTCTTCGGGTTTGCTTTCATTTCTTTTAGCAATTCCTCAACAGCACGCTCTACTGACGGATCTTTACCTGCATGGATCAGTTCTGGACGATCTATGACTTCGATATCCGGGCTCACACCCACATCTTCAATGATCCAGTTACCCTCATTGTCCAGAATACGGAAAGTCGCAGCAATCACCTGACCACCGTCGACCAAACGTGGATTACCTGATATACCGATCAGGCCACCCCAGGTACGCGTACCAATGAGTTTACCTAACCCCGCCTGACGGAAGTAGTAAGGTAACGCGTCCCCGCCCGAACTCGAGTAACCGTTGATCAGCATGGCTTTCGGTCCATCATGGGCGAACTGTGGTGTTTTGGTTGGCTCAACACCACGGCGTTTCCAATAGTTGAGAGGCTTACGAGCCAGCCAGGTGATCATGTGCTCAGGTATAAAGCCACCGCCATTGTAACGGTCGTCAATGATCAGGGCATCTTTGGTAGTTTGTGGCATAAAGTGCTTAAACATGGCACGGTTACCTTCAAACAAAGTATTTGGCAAATGAACGTAACCGATACGGCCGCCGGACAGTTTATCAACATATGCCATACGAGAGTGAACCCACTCAAGGTAACGCAGGCCACCTTCACTGGCACTTGGCTTCACTGTTACCTGCCAGGCCCCATCCAAGCTTGGTGTGTTGTTAAGACGTAACTCAACCTGAGTCCCTTGGGTATTTTCAAGCAGTTCGTAGAAGTTACTCACGGAATTAACCGCGCGACCATTCACCGATACAATGTAATCGCCCACGCTGGCGTTCACACCCGGCTCATCTAAAGGCGAGCGGAACTCTTCATGCCAGTTCTCACCCTGATAGATTTTTTCAATGCGTACAAAACCTGAGCTGTGGGCACTGATCTGAGCCCCTAACAAACCATGCTTTTTACGTTTGGCTTTCGGCTCATCACCAGACTGAACATAAATGTGACCCGCATTGATTTCACCGGCGATTTCACTCAAAACGTAGTCCAGATCGTTGCGATGCGCGACGGCGTCGGCCATTGGCTGATAACGTTTCAGGATCTCATCCCAATCCTGGCCATGGTGATTTTCATCATAGAACCAGTCTCTAAGCGTCCGCCAGCCCTCAACATACATTTGTTGCCACTCAACTTTCGGATCAATCTTGAACATCATGTTGCTCAGGTCAAGTTGTGTCGCTTTCAGATCTTGCTTGGCTTTAGGCTTAATCACACTGTACTTGCCACCAGCACGGACAATCAGGTGTTCACCACCAGCAGCCAGCTTGTATGCCTGCACACCCTTAGCAACCGTTTGTACTTTGCCATCTTGTTTGTTAGGGATCAGCTTTAGTGTGCCTTCAGACAGTGTCAATACGCCGTCCTTAACGCCACTCAGGTCAGCATAGCTACCCGCTTTCGCCGGTAATGCAACAACCCGTGACATAAAGCCTTCAACCTGCAGTTGATTATCCGCCTTGCTGTCATCGGCCTGCTCTTCTTTGTCTTCGCTGACAATTGCCGCTTCATCACTGTTAAACGCACTGAGTGACGCAACCTGGTCATTCACCGCAACGGCATACAAACGGGTTGCATTGTTATATAAATATGCAAATTCATACGAGCTGAATGTCAGATTGAAATCGCGCTCTGACGTGAAATACAGGTATTGACCATCCGGTGAGAATGCCGGGTTCTGCTCGCTGGTCATGTCATCAGTCAGGCGACTGAGTTTTTTATTCTGCGTGTTGTAATGCCACAGCGATGCATACCGGTTGGCATTGTTCTTCACAAAGATCAGATCTTCGCTGTTTGGAGACCAGGTATACTGGGTGATGCCATCGTCATCATATTTACCGGTATCGATTTTATGCAGTTCACCCGATTTGGCATCCAGCCACCACATAGTGTGGTTTTTATCCGCAAATAACAGCTTTGAACTGTCGGCAGACCAGATTGGGTCAAATCGCCAGATAGTACCGTTACTGGTAAGTTGTGTTACCTCATTATTATTGGCGCGATCTTTAAGATAGATCTCATATTCGCCCGACGCATCGCTCATGTAAGCGATATAACGGCCGTTTGGCGACCAGCTGGCTGCAATTTCACGACCCTTGTCTGTCATGCTCAGATTGCGGGTCGTACCTTGCTCTACTGGCACTGAAAAAACTTCACCACGTGCAGTAAATAAGGCGCGCTTACCATCATGAGATACATCCATTGAATCAATGAATTTGCTAACATTTTTGGTATAAGGCATGGCGTACTTGCGTACCCCGGGCACATTAATGGTCAGCTTTTCAGTGGCTTTGGTTGCCTCATCAAAACGATACAGGTAACCACCATTTTCATACACGATGGCATCAGGTCCAGCCGATGGCCACAGCACATCATAATCACTGTGGTTGGTCATTTTTACCGGCGCTTTCCCTTCACGATATTTGTACAAATTCAGCGTGTAATCACGGTCAGACACAAAGTAAATGCTGTCATTCACCCAGGTTGGCTGCTGATCTGTTGCTCTGTGCTCAGTGAGTTGCTTAGAAGTATTATTCTCTAAATCATACACCCAGACATCCTGCGCACGACCGCCCCGGCTGCGTTTCCAGGTTCTGAATTCACGGTCTATCGGAGTATAAACAAACTGCTTGCCATCGGGAGACAGCATACCACCACCACTTTCAGGGATTGCCAGCGGCTGCTCCAGGCCACCATCCGCCGAGATCATGAAAGGGCGACCCATACGTTTACCCCAGGGAGTACGATTGGCACGGAATACGATGTGTTTGCCATCCGGTGTCCAGTCAAAAACCCGGTAGTCAAAACCGCCGCGCGGTGGCATTGGGCCCACATCATTGTAATACGTCAGCTGCTTAAGATTGGAACCATCCGCATCAATCACATAGATTTGTCGGCTACCATTGTACTCGGCGGCAAAGGCGATGCGCTTGCCATCGGGAGAGAACTTGGGAAACGTTTCAAAGCCAACGTGGTCGGTCAGACGCGTGCTGTTACCCGATTTTGTGTCGGCAATGTAGATATCGCCACCATATACGAAAGTGACTTTGTCCTGGTGGATATCAGGAAAACGCAGTAAACGCGTGTCCTCTGTCTGGTAGGCAGCGGCCAGCGGCGCTGCCACAGCCGCAATGGCGGCAACTAGGTGCTTGAGTTTCATAAGCCTCACAAGATAGTTTTGTTATTTTATCGCATAATAACAACTCTGTTCCTAAATACAGCTACCTTGCGGCCAAAAGCTTGTTACAAAATATGAAACCCCAATGATATGGTCCAATTCAGCGAGTATCACTGAAAGTTCAGTACCTCAACGCCCATGTCTTCTTTAACATGTTCAATCACCATATAGGTATGATTGGTGCCAACACCGGGGATCTCAACGATTTGCCCCAATACTTCACGATACTGGCGCATATCCTGTACCCGTATCTTTAATAGGTAGTCGAATCCACCCGCCACCATGTCACAGGCCACCACATTGGGGAGCTCCAGTACATGCTCTTTGAACGTTTCAAAGACCGATTCTGTCGAGCTTTTAAGTGTGATCTCGACATGGGCCACCAGGTGCTGACCCAGCTTGGCGGCATTTAACCTGGCAACATAGCCCTCAATATAACCTTCGGCTTCCAGTTTCTTCACCCTATCGAGACACGGACTGGGACTCAGATTAACCGCTTTGGCCAGGTTTACATTGGAAATACGGGCATTCTTTTGCAGGATATCCAGGATAGCTAAATCAATCCTGTCGAGCACCCGCGTTTTAATTGAAGTGGTCATTCAGCATAAAATTCTGCACAGCTTGGCAATTACCCGCAAATTTACCGTAATCCCAAAAAATAAGACAGCATATTCTGCTGTCTTTTCGATAGAATGTCCCCGAAATTTGACGTAATCGCCACACCAAAGACTTAACCGTGGCAAACCATTTTTTAGAACGCGAGATTGGCTAAAAGTTGAACACCCCTAAAGGTGTGTTAAGGTTAGCACTATGACCGCATCATATTGTCGTAATTGACGCTTTATGCAATGGCTTACCGATATTAAAAGGCCAGCCACATAGCAAGCACTTACACACCACTTGCTATCTCTGCTCTAAGCTGTTCAATTTACAATCATTTTTGACTCTTATTTTATGAGGCTGAGTTATGCTTTATAACGGCGATTTGACAACCACCTGTCCTATCAGACAGAAGATCCGCGATTTTTACCGCATTGATGAAAACGAAGTTATCGACCATATTTTGCCTCTGGCAGAAGTTGGCGTAACGGCGCGTAGCCGTGCCTGGGAAAGAGCCCGCCAGATAGTCGTGAACATCCGTCGCGATCAGGATGGTCAAAATGGGGTAGATGCGCTACTTAACGAGTTCTCTCTGTCATCAGAAGAAGGCGTGGTATTGATGTGTCTGGCAGAGGCCTTACTGCGTGTGCCAGATAAAGAAACTCAGGACCAGCTGATCCGCGATAAACTCGCCAAAGGTGACTGGAGCTCTCATTTAGGTAGCAGCGACTCTCTGTTCGTAAACGCGTCGAGCTGGGGTTTGCTGGTCACTGGTAAAATGGTCAACTACAGTGACAAACAACAAGAAGAACAATTTGGTGTCCTGAAGCGCACCATTGGTCGCTTAGGCGAGCCTGTGATCCGTAAGTCTGTTAACTTCGCTATGAAGATCATGGGTAAACAGTTCGTCATGGGTGAAACCATTCAGGATGCGATTACCCGCGCAGCAGAAAAAGAACAAAAAGGCTACGTATACTCGTACGATATGCTGGGCGAAGGTGCCCGTACCATGGCGGATGCCGAGCGCTACTATCAAAGCTACATGAATGCAATCCACGCCATTGGTAAAGCTGCAGCAGGTCGTGGTCCAGTTAAGAGCCCTGGTATTTCTGTTAAGCTTTCTGCTATCCACCCGCGTTACGAGTTTTCTCACAGCGACCGTGTGATGGAAGAGTTAGTGCCTAAGCTGAAAGAGCTGGCGGTAGCAGCAAAACAGTATGATATCGGCTTTACGGTGGACGCTGAAGAAGCGGATCGCCTGGATATTTCTTTAGACGTGATTGAAGCGGTCTTCTCAGCTCCAGAGCTGGATGGTTGGAATGGCTTTGGTCTGGCAGTGCAAGCATATCAGAAACGCGCTATTTTTGTGGTGGAATGGGTTGCTGATCTGGCTCGTCGCGTAGGTCGCAAGCTGATGGTCCGCCTGGTAAAAGGTGCTTACTGGGATACCGAAATCAAAACCACACAGCAAGACGGTTTAGACCACTTCCCGGTATTTACTCGTAAAGCGACCACAGACGTCTCTTACAAAGCCTGTGCAATCAAACTACTTGAAGCACGTGATGTGCTGTTTCCGCAGTTTGCAACACACAATGCCTATACCGCCGCGACCATTCTCGAAGTGGCTAAAGGCGACAACACAGGGTTCGAATTCCAGCGTCTGCATGGGATGGGTGAATCTCTGTTTGACCAAATCGTAGAAAGTGAAGGGATCCAGTGTCGTGTTTACGCGCCGGTTGGTCATCACGAAGACTTACTTGCCTACCTGGTGCGTCGCCTGCTTGAAAACGGTGCCAACTCATCGTTCGTTAATGCCATTGTCGATACCACTAAGCCAGTAGAATCTCTGCTGCCTGATCCGGTCGAAACCTTGCAAGGCCTGCGTAACAAATATAACAAGCAGATCAGCCTGCCTATCGAGTTATACGGCGATGAACGTCCGAACTCAAAAGGAATGGACCTGACTGACATTAATGTACTCACCCCGTTCAAAGAGAACCTGGATAACTGGTTCAACGAACATCGCATTGAAGAAAGCGCTGTGCCTGAGGGTCGCATGGCGGTACGCAACCCGGCTAATCACACAGAGATTGTGGGCCATGTACCTGTGCATGACGAAACGTACATGCAAAGCATTCTGAGCAACGCAGAAAACGCCTTTGCCGAGTGGTCTCAAACGCCGGTTAAAGAGCGTGCCGACCTGCTGCGCCGTGTGGGTGATATTCTAGAGCGCCACCACGACGAACTGGTTGCAATCTGTATTAAAGAAGCCGGTAAAATCACCCAAGATGGTATTGATGAAGTACGCGAGGCCGTAGATTTCTGTCGTTACTACGCTGCACGCGCCGAAGAGCTGTCTAAAGACGAGCGTTTTGAAGCCCGTGGTGTGATTTTGTGTATCAGTCCGTGGAACTTCCCACTGGCGATCTTCCTGGGTCAGGTTGCCGCAGCCATTGTGACGGGCAATACCGTTATCGCTAAGCCAGCTGAGCAGACAAGTATGATTGCCGTTCGGTGTATCGAACTGATGCGTACCGTTGGTCTGCCTGAGCACGTTGTTCAACCGGTTATTGCACGCGGTAGTGAAGTGGGCAAGCACATTGTTCCAGATGAGCGTATTCAGGCCGTGATGTTCACCGGTTCAACTGAAACCGGCACATTGATTTCACAAATTCTGGCTGAGCGCAATGACATCCAGGTCCCGCTGATCGCTGAGACAGGTGGCCAAAACTGTATGGTCGTGGACTCAACAGCCCTGCCTGAGCAAGTTGTTGACGACGTCATTTCGTCTGGATTCCAAAGTGCTGGTCAGCGCTGTTCAGCGCTGCGGGTACTGTTCCTGCAAGAAGACGTCGCGGATGGCATTATCAAGATGCTGCAAGGCGCGCTGCAAGAACTACATGTGGGTGATCCGGCGTTGCTGTCTACAGACGTAGGCCCAGTGATCGATGAGAAAGCACTCAATGCCCTGACTAAACACGTTGAGTTTATGAAAGGCAATGGCAAATTGTTGTTTGAAGCTAAGATCCCGGACAACAGCGAAAATGGTGCTTACTTCTTTGCACCGCGCTTGTATGAGATCTCTGACTTGTCAGTACTGAAACGCGAAGTGTTTGGCCCGGTTGTTCACGTCATCCGCTTCAAGGGCGAAGACCTGGACAATGTCATTGACCAAATCAATGGCACGGGATATGGCCTGACTATGGGTGTTCATTCTCGTATCGAAGCACGTTGTGAATATCTGGCAAAAATGTCTCGCGCAGGTAACGTCTACGTCAACCGTAATATGATTGGTGCCATCGTAGGTGTGCAACCGTTCGGTGGTCGTGGTTTATCAGGCACAGGTCCTAAAGCCGGTGGTCCAAACTACTTATTGCGCCTGGTGAAAGAGAAAGCGTCTCCGGACAACGTTCAGATGACTAACCTGACACCAGATGAATTAGAAACACACCACTTCCCGGGTGCGGTTGAGCAAGTTGAAGCCCTGATGCAAAACTCGCTTCGCGATGAAAAAATTTGGCGTGCAACTCCGCTTAATGACCGTGTGTCTGCGGTACGTCAGCTACTTGCCAAAGTGGCGACGGTTGAAATCATCGATGACCTTGCGGACGATTTAGCCCTGACACTGGCGGATGCCCGTGCCCAGCTTAACCGCCTTGAAAAGCGCATGCGTTCACACATTGTCTTACCTGGGCCAACGGGTGAATCTAACACCCTACACCTGGAAGCGCGTGGTTGTGTTGTGTGCTATGCCGACAAGAGTACCTCGTTTAACTTCTGGGCGCTGTCGGTCATCACCGCATTGGCAGCAGGTAACACCGTGATCACTGTGGCGTCTGAGTTATTCTATGAAGAAGCACAGGCATTCCGTGACAAGTTCATCGCCACTGGCGTTGCCGAAGGCGTATTCCAGGTTGCTAAACCAAACCAGCTACAAGCTATTCTGGCGCACCCGCACCTGTCGGGAGCCGTGGTTGCTGCACGTTCGTCACGTCTGGGCTACTTCAGTCAGCAGCTGGCTGCACGTAAAGGCGCGATCCTGCCAGTGATCAGTGCTGAATACTACGACACACTGATCAGCCGTCTCGTCACGGAGAAAACAATCAGTATAGATACCACCGCATCGGGCGGTAATACATCACTGATGACTCTGGTAGAAGATGACGAATAAACGAATGCGTTAAATCTCATTCTATCTAAGCCGGCATCCGCCGGCTTTTTTAATACAATTTCAATCACCTTAAACAGTGCTGTAATGCACAAATTACAAGCCTGTACCTTGATTTGTAGCAAAACTATTTCATTTTTTATTGAACCGTTATATTGTGCCTGCTTCTCTCACAAAGTTAGGGGCTATGTGTGCAAAAGAACAAAACTATCGGCAGCATGTTAATTGTCGCCGGCACCACCATCGGAGCAGGTATGCTGGCGCTGCCGATTGCTTCTGCAGGACTAGGATTCACCACCGCGTTACTCTTAATACTGGCAACCTGGGCCTTGATGACCTATACCGCCTTACTGATGCTAGAACTGCATCAATACGCCAACAAAGAAGCCACACTCAATACGCTGGCTAAACGCATATTAGGTAAAAAAGGCCAGTATGTGGCAAACTTTTCCATGGTATTTTTGTTTTATGCACTCTGTGCGGCCTACATTGCAGGCGGCGGTGCGCAACTCCAGGAAAAGCTGACAGCTTTAACCAGTATGGATATTGCCCCTCAGGCAGGCTCAGTACTGCTGGCCATCATGGTCGCTACCATTGTGACTTTGGGTACCAGCACCGTCGATAAGCTCAATCGCGTTCTGTTCACGATCAAGATCCTGGTATTGGCCAGTTTGTTCTTTGTTCTTACACCCTATGTACGCGGTCAACACTTGCTGGATATGCCCGTCGAGCAAGGACTCATCATCTCTGCACTGCCGGTCATCTTCACCTCATTTGGCTTTCATGGCTCTATTCCTTCTATCGTTAAGTACGTTGGTCTTGATATCCGTACGCTCAGAAAAGTAATGATAGTGGGTGCTTCACTGCCTTTAGTGATATACATAGGTTGGCAGTTGCTTAGTCAGGGTGTGATGGCACAAAGTGCGTTACTAAATAGCGAAGGGCTGCCTGGGTTTGTGGCCAGTATCTCCAGTATTGCGCATAGCCCGCAGGTAAGTACCTTTGTGACACTGTTTGCCGATCTGGCACTGGCAACCTCATTTTTAGGTGTCAGCCTGGGCCTGTTTGACTTTTTTGCTGATGCCTTTAAAAAGCGCAATACCGTGTCAGAGCGGGTAATCACGGCACTCATTACCTTTTTACCGCCGCTGGGGTTTGCATTGTTTTATCCGCAAGGGTTTATTATGGCGCTGGGATATGCGGCTATTGCACTCGTCGTGCTGGCCATTTTCCTGCCTGTCACTATGGTTTGGCAGCAGCGTAAAACGCAACAAACGAACGGCTACCAGGTCGTCGGTGGTAACCTGGGTCTAGTGTGCGCAGGGCTTTGCGGCATGCTCATCATTTCAGCACAATGTTTGCAGATGCTCGGAGTGATCCCGCCACTTTAACAAATCACCACACTTTTTGCCTCGATTTAACTACGGCTGGCGATATAATGCCCGTATAAAGACATTATCAGCCGTAGTTAAGAAGGACCGTATGAAGCACCTGATCCCCCTTATTCTTCCAGCCACTTTACTTATCGCCTGTGGCGGAGAGAATAGTGAACCATTAAAAGCAAACCCGGACTCTTCCACAGATAACAATACCCAGGATACCAGCAACCTCACACCTAGCTGTGGCAATGATTTCAACGCACAACGGTCGCTAAACAAGTTTGAAAGCACCGCGGTCTTTTGGCAGATTGAAGGAGCCCGCTTGCAATCTAAGCCCCAACTCACGATATTGGCCGACAAGTTCTCTCTCTCTGCGTCCCATGAACTCAGCTCAGATGACACCTTGTGCCTGCTAGCCGCAAATATTTTTGGTTCCAGTGGTGCACAGACCTGGCAAGGGGAAGACAATGGCTCGGTAAAACCAGGTGAGCTGTACTATTACAGCCCCGCGATTACCTTTACAGGGGCTTTACCATCGCTCACGTCACTGGATGACTGGCGCAGCCAGGGGGCCCCGACACAAACCGCTATCACGACCCCAAGCAGCGAGATCACCATTTGGTATCGCAACCGGGATGAAAACCGCTTTACTTTGGGAACGGCACAAAGCAATCAAAATCCGGTCACCCTGAGTTGTGACCAAAACGGATTTGCATTGTCTTACTCTTTGTCTCAGGTGGCGCAAAGCCAGGTAGATACCCTAAACCCCAGCTTCTGTGAAACGCAAGGCACCGGAGAGAACGCTGTTACTCAATGCCTGAGTGTGGCACTCACCACCACAGACAAACTGGAATCCTGTACATTTGGCACAACCAGCGTGGCGTTACCAGACAACACAGGCAACAAAACATCAGTCAAAGTGGCAGGAGAGCTAAATATAGTGACAGGGGACGCTGAACTGAAGATCACCCAGATTGATATTCGCTAGCAAAGGGGTCCTGCCAGCGGTGGGACCAGAACAAAGAAAGTTTCTTTACCCTAAATTTTGATTGGTTTGCGAAGGTGGACTGCCTTTCGCTTTGCGGCCAATTACGTAAATTAAGGGAGCAAAGCACAAAAAAACGGTCGCGTAATTAACCAATGGCAGAATTGTTTTGTACAAATAGCCAGAATAGCTTAGATCCATCAAATGTCGGTCAACCAACCGGAACAATTGAAGTAAGGGAGCAGGGATAACAACCAACTGACAGATAATACTCTGCCACATATACATTTTATCTTTCAATGCCCAGTAAGCCACTATGGCAATAAAGAGAATGTCTGCAGCAGCCCAATAAATGTAGCGATAGACTTTGTTGCTATCAAGCTCTAGGACCAAATCGTGAGTCAAATAGCCATTAACGAAAAACGCAAAACACAATAGCGAATACCGTAATGCCTGCCTGTCTTTCAGGAAATAAAACAAAACAACGGCAACTGAAACAAGGACCATCTGACTATCAAAAATAGTATTCAGAAGTACTCTTATCGTGTCACCGTTGATATCGATATTCGCCAACATGGCTATCAGAAACCGTTAGAACTTATTTCGGATCTTCGCTTCCATCGTCACCGCCACCATTTGAACCCGGCATATAAGCATATTTATTAAGCATTGTTTTCTCCATTAACATTATCAGATTAAATTCCGCTGAATAGCCTAGCCCAAGAATCGGTACCACGCAATACTTCTAGTTGTTTCCGCGTACATTAATTGGGTCAGATTCCTTAGCCTTACCTTGCATAATCGATATTTCGACACGCCGGTTGCGACGACGGTCTTCATCAGTTTCATTAGGCACCAGAGGGCGGGTATCCGCATGCCCAACCACCACCATACGGTTTTTGTCAAATCCAGTGACAGTTTGCATTTCTGACGCGACAGCAACCGCCCGGGTCGCTGACAAATCCCAGTTATTGCTATACAGCTCATTCGAAAACTGGAAGTCATCCGTATGCCCGGACACCGTTATTTCGCCAGGTACATCTTTAAGTAACTGGGCAATATCCTGGATCACGGGCTTAAACTTAGGTTGTAAGAATGCGCTGCCAGAAGGGAATGAGCCATTCTCCTGGATCCGTATAATAATTTGCTGTCCCAATGACTCCAGTTCAATCGCACCATCCATGATTTGCTTTTCGAGCTGCTGGGCGATTTTCTTCACCAGCTCATTAACCTGTTCCTGCTCGGCAGCCGCAATGGCCTGCGTCATCGACTGCTCCTGTGCTGTACTGGAAGACTCACCACCACGCTTATTACCGCGCTGTTCCTGTCGTCCACCCGCAGAGCTCTCATCACCCGCCTGAAACTCCAGCATCTGCTGCGTCATTTCAACCGTCTGCTGTTGTATCGTTTCAATAGGGGTAGGCTCAGGTTTACCCGGCGTGAACTCCATGGCAATTACACTGGTGCCTTTGGGAATGTCCTTTACCTCAATCTTGTTTTGCACACCGAATGCAAACTTCATCGAGCCTGCGATCTGCTTAAATTTGAGTACATCCATTTCTGAAAACGCCAGCAGCAATACGAAGAAACACATCAGCAGAGACATCAGATCGGCAAAAGTCCCCATCCAGGCAGGTAAGCCTGGTGGGGGACATTTGCATTCGTTCTCGTCAGACATAATTACTCCTCGGCATCAGCACCCCGTTTGGATTCAGGCAAATAGTTTTTCAAGATACCTTCTATCACTTTCGGGTTCTGACCGTCCTGAATTCCTAAAATGGCATCCAGAATCAAACGTTGGTTGCGTTCTTCTTCATCCTTACGCAGCTCCAGTTTTACCTGAATTGGGATGGCCACCACATTGGCCAGAAACGCACCATACAATGTCGTCAATAGCGCAACGGCCATCGCAGGTCCAATCGCTTTTGGGTCATCCATGTTTGATAGCATGGCTACCAGACCAATTAAGGTACCAATCATCCCCATTGCAGGGGCAATGTCTGCCAGAGACTTAAACAACCCAGCCCCCATTTCGTGACGCGTCGAAGTCAGCGCAATGTCTTTTTGCAGGGTTGCCCTGACCACATCCGCATCGTGACCATCTACCAGCATGTCTACGCCTTTGCGCATAAAGGAATTGGGAATTTCAGCCTCTTCTAATGCCAGGAAGCCACCTTTACGCGCAGAATCTGCCAGCTCAACCGCTTTTTCAATCAACTCTTCCGGCGTTTCCAGCTTAAACATAAAGGCTTTACCAGCCACTTTACCAATGCCAAAAAACTGGCTCATGGTAAAATTCGACAGCACGATAAAAATCGAGCCACCAAACACAATAACCACTGATGGAGTGTTGTAAAACATGGCGACCTGGCCATCACTACTAAGTACCATGGACATCACAATCAAGCCTATGGCCCCTAAGATCCCAATCACGGTTGCTAAATCCACACACCCTCCAAAGGAATTTACCCGCTATCTATCACGCAGTTATTATTATCGACAGAGTTATCGGCCAGTTTTGCAATAACTTAACCCAATTATATTAAATTGCTTTGAAATTGCGAATCCGCAAGCCATCCTGACTGTATAACGCAAAAATTCTGAGAGATCTTTGACCTCAATCTGTAATACTCATAAAATTAGGCGTTTTTTAATTTAGCTCAAAGTGAATACTGCAACATGGCGACAAAAAAACCGGAAAACATGAGCTTTGAAGAAGCTGTTGACGAGCTTGAAAGCATTGTACAGGGCATGGAACGGGGCGAACTCACCCTGGAACAGTCGCTCAAGCAATTTGAACGCGGGATAAAGCTGGCCAATGCTTCCTCGCAAAAGCTGCAACAGGCAGAACAGAAAGTGGCGATTTTGCTCGGTAATGACGAGCAAAGCCCGCTAAATGAATTTACGGACGAGCTGGAATAAACATTGGATTTACAAGCACAACTTGCTCATGCCAGAGCGCAGGTCGAAGAAACTGTAGCAGCGTATTTCGCTCAAGAACTGGACAGTGACGACACAGCCATTGCTGCAGCGCGTTACAGCATTAGTAATGGTGGTAAGCGATTACGCCCATTTCTGGTCTATGCAACCGGACAAATCTTTGGTGCCGCGCCTCGCGATCTCGATATCGCTGCAGCGGCCGTCGAATGTATCCACAGTTATTCATTGGTTCATGATGACCTTCCGGCCATGGACGATGATGACCTGCGTCGCGGTAAACCAACGTGCCACATTGCATTTGATGAAGCACAAGCAATCCTGGCTGGCGATGCGCTACAAACTCTGGCTTTTGAGCTATTATCGGCACATACGTTTTCCGTTTCGGCAGCAAATCAGATTGCGATGATCAAGACCCTTGCAAAGGCATCTGGCTTACAAGGTATGGTTGGTGGTCAGGCTCTGGATTTGGCAGCTACGGATAAGTCTGTGAGCCTTGCTGAGCTGGAGCGGATCCACCGCTTAAAAACAGGCGCACTGCTGACTTGTGCTATTGAGCTCGGCGCGCTGTGTGCTCCTGATGTGTCAGGACATACCCTTGCTCGACTGCGTGACTATGGTCAGAGTATTGGCCTGGCATTCCAGGTTCAGGATGACATTCTCGACATCGAAGGTAACACTGAGGTACTGGGCAAACCTCAGGGATCTGATCTGGAACACAATAAATCTACGTATCCAGCACTATTAGGGTTATCAGGTGCAAAGCAAAAAGCACAGGCACTCGTAGAAGAAGCAAAGCGGGCACTACAGGATATTGATGCAGACACACAAACCCTGGCTTTGCTGGCTGATTATATTATTGCCAGAGATCATTAATGGCTGTAAACCGACTAGCAATCAACTGATAAGTCGCTAAATTAATTACTAGTTAAGTTATACTGTGGTGCATTGCACACTGCACGCCGAACAAAGCGCCGAGCACCCAGCACAGAATTTATAAATTTAATGGCGGATAACAATGACAACCAAGTCAGCGAACTCTGCCCAGGATAACGTAATCAATATGAGTCTTGATAACAGCAAATATCCCCTTTTGGCATTAATAGAGCAGCCTGAGCAGCTGCGCACTTTGCCACAACATAAACTGACCGAGTTCAGCGATGAGCTTCGTGACTATCTGCTCAATTCGGTCTCGCAAAGTAGCGGTCACCTTGCCTCCGGCCTAGGCACTGTTGAACTGACGGTGGCGCTGCATTATGTGTACAATACGCCAGCCGATCGCCTGGTGTGGGATGTAGGCCATCAGGCCTATCCGCATAAAATACTCACGGGTCGCCGCGATCAAATGCATACCATACGACAAAAAGATGGCCTGCACCCTTTCCCATTCCGTGAAGAGAGCGAGTACGATACATTCAGCGTTGGCCATTCCAGTACCTCTATCTCCGCCGCACTGGCCATGGCGATTGCCGCTGAAAAAGAACAGCAAGGGCGCAAAGTCGTCGCTGTGATTGGAGATGGCGCAATGACCGCAGGTATGGCTTTTGAAGCCATGAACCATGCGGGTGATGTAAAATCAGATATGCTGGTGATCCTCAACGACAATGAAATGTCTATTTCCGAGAACGTGGGCGCACTGAACAACCACTTTGCACGTATCTTATCAGGGAGCTTTTATACCAATATCCGCGAAGGCGGTAAAAAACTCCTTTCCGGCGTACCGCCTGTTAAAGAGCTGGCCAGTAAGGTTGAAGAACACCTTAAAGGCATGGTAATTCCCGGGACCTTCTTTGAAGAGTTAGGCTTTAATTACATTGGCCCAATTGACGGCCACGATGTCAATATGCTGGTAGACACGCTCAGAAACATGCGCAACCTCAAAGGTCCGCAGTTGCTGCATGTTAAGACCCAAAAAGGTAAAGGTTACCAACCAGCTGAAGCCGATCCAATTGGCTATCATGGCGTGCCTAAGTTCGATCCGAGCGTTCACAGTCTGCCAAAATCCAAACCCGCTGCGCCGACTTTTTCTAAAGTGTTCGGTGACTGGTTATGTGACATGGCAGAGCAAGACAGTAAGCTGATGGCCATTACCCCAGCGATGCGAGAAGGGTCAGGCATGGTGCGCTTTTCCAAAGAGCACCCAAATCAGTATTTTGATGTAGCGATTGCTGAACAGCATGCCGTCACTTTAGGTGCCGGTTTTGCCTGTGAAGGGCTCAACCCCGTTGTCGCCATTTATTCTAGCTTTTTGCAGCGTGGTTATGATCAACTGATCCACGACGTCGCATTACAGAATCTGCCTGTTTTGTTTGCCATAGACCGCGCAGGCATTGTCGGGGCTGATGGCGAAACGCATCAGGGGGCATACGATCTAAGCTTTATGCGCTGTATTCCCAACATGGTGATTATGGCGCCGAGCGACCTGAATGAATGCCGTCAGATGCTCTACACAGGTCATCGTCTGCAACAACCTGCCGCCGTGCGCTACCCGCGAGGCTCAGCAGGTGAGGCAGAGATTGAAGCACAGATGACTGAGCTGAAAGTGGGCAAAGCTAACTTGCTACGTACCGGTAAAAAAGTCGCCATTCTTAACTTTGGTACCTTGCTGCACAATGCAAAGCCGGTCGCAGAGGCGCTGGATGCAACTTTAGTTGATATGCGCTTTGTGAAGCCACTTGATAGCGACATGGTTACAAAGCTGGCAGCTGAGCATGACCTGCTGGTGACATTGGAAGACAATGCCATTGCAGGCGGTGCTGGTAGTGCAGTCAGCGAGTATCTGGCCTCAAAACAGATCCTTAAACCAATATTGCATCTGGGTATTCCAGATGAATTCATTAAGCATGGTACACAAGACCAGATGCACACTGAAATGGGCCTGGATGCAGATGGGCTCCAAAATCGGATACAAGCCGCCCTGTAACCGCTCAACCACCTAATATTGAGCCACTGTGACCACAGTGGCTTTTTTATTTCACACTATTCTGATTGCCACCGCGCCTTGCGCTATATCAAGAGACAGCGCTTTTGTACTGGTAAACCACCATCAACTCACGGACAATACAGGGGTGATTAAATGGAATTAGCTTGCCCCGCCGGGTCGAGTCTTCACGGAACCAAGTCCACTCGAGTACCCAAAACGAGAGTGAACACAGCTCGATCAAAGTCCTCACTTCGTTTTTCGGGTTAGTGGTTCTTTGCTGCCTGACCACACCATATCGGCAGCACAACAGGAGCTTCCTATGTCTTCAATAACACCCAAACGTGCCGCACAGCTGGCACTGAGTTGCATGGATTTAACCAGCCTGAGCGGCGCAGAATGCGACCAAAATATCATCCAGCTTTGCCAGCAGGCCAGCTCAGCGGTAGGCAATGTGGCTGCGATTTGTATTTACCCCCGGTATATTCCACTAGCCAGGCAACATCTGGCGGCTGGGATCCGCATTGCGACAGTTACAAACTTTCCACACGGCAACGACAATATAGCCAGAGCGGTTGAACAAACCCGCACAGCTGTTGCACTTGGCGCCGATGAAGTGGATGTGGTCTTTCCCTATAACGCCCTGATGGCTGGTACCCCTGACATCGGCCAGCAGCTTATTGAACAATGCAAGCAGGCTTGTGGTGCACACGTACAACTCAAAGTGATCATTGAATCCGGTGTACTGGCAACCCCAAAATTAATTGAGCAGGCGTCGCGCATCGCAATCAACGCTGGTGCGGACTTTATCAAAACCAGTACCGGCAAGGTCAGCGTCAATGCCACCTTAGAAGCCGCACAGGTGATGCTCAATGCCATCAAAAGCAGTGGCAAACAGGTTGGTTTTAAAGCTGCGGGGGGTGTGCGCACAGTTGCCGATGCCCAAGCCTACCTGGTGCAAGCCAGGCAAATAATGGGTCCGGACTGGGTGAACAAGCAGCACTTCAGATTTGGTGCGTCTGGTTTGCTCAGTGATGTACTCGCAACCCTAACAGGCTCTGCCTGTGACGCTCAGGGAGGGTACTGAGAATGCAGGCCAACCATCATGGTACAGTCCACATCAATGCGCCTGACGATGCCTTCGCCGATACCGTATTACTGCCGGGCGACCCACTGCGCGCCAAGTTCATTGCGGAGCACTTTCTGGATGATGTGACTGTCGTCAATACGGTGCGCAATATGCTGGGTTACACCGGCTTTTTCCAGGGCCGCAGACTCTCGGTGATGGGCACTGGCATGGGGATCCCCAGCTGCTCCATTTATGCCAAAGAGTTAATCACAGAGTACAAAGTGAAAAACCTGATCCGTGTGGGCAGCTGTGGGGCGGTTTCCAAACACGTGCAACTGCGCGATATTATTATTGCCATGGGTGCCTGCACCGACTCAAAAGTAAACCGAATGCGCTTTAAAGATCATGACTTTGCGGCCATTGCCGACTTCAGCCTGCTCAACGCCTGTGTTCACACTGCCTCGGCACTCGCGCTAAAAGTACAGATTGGCAATGTTTTTTCATCCGACCTGTTTTATACGCCACAGCCAGAGATGTTTGAGCTGATGGATAACATGGGGATCCTGGGAGTAGAAATGGAAGCAGCCGGGTTATATGGTGTTGCTGCACAATATGGTGCCAGGGCACTGACCATTTTAACGGTTGCTGACCACATCACTCTGGACACGCATCTGAGCAGTGACGCCAGGCAATCTTCTTTCGAAGAGATGATCCAACTGGCACTTCTGACAGCAAAAACAATGTAGCCCCCTTCCATTACCTGGTGTGCCAAAGGCACACCCTGACAGCCTTCTCGTTGCCATAACTTTTTGTGTAACGCTAAACGAGTCTGCGACCCAGACACCATCCATTGCGTACTAATACTCGCGCTGTTACTATCCCCGTGTAAGGAACAAACACAACCACAATTTGGGAGTATTACCATGAGAACACTTTTACCCATTGCCGCTTTACTCTTCTCAGGCTCAGCATTGGCTAGTTTCGAAATGAGCGGCAAAATCATCAAACTTTTTGCCAGTGAAACAGGCAGCATTGCCGTAAGACTAGACAAAAACTACAATGATTCTGCCAAACAGGAATGCCCTGGATTTAATGGCTGGGCAGGTAATGTATCGGCAGATCCAATTCTTAAGTCCACCTTGCTTGCCGCACATGCAGCTAAAACGAATATCACACTCTCAATATCGGGATGCACAGCGGGTGGAGCCTGGGCAAAAGTTGCCGCCGTCTATTCTGACTAGGTAAGTTACGATGCACTTCAGGAAGCCTGCTAGCGCAAGCTTCTTTGGCTAAAAACTGCAAATTTTGGGGTGTTTGATAACCAGTTCATGATACTTTTTACCCCGACCTGTTTTATACTCTCCCCCTGAATCGGGACTTTAGCGCTGATATCTAACATGCACCGCGCTAGCATAACGGTTAAGAGCCCGTTTTTTCCTTAATTACATACTTTTAAAATTATGACCAAAACCCGACAGATCATTTATGCGGTTGTACTCAACCGAGGATTTTTACTGTTTCCACTGATCCTGATCAGCCTGCTGGTTGGCAGTATTACCGCAGAAGACATTCGCTATTTGCTAGGGCACTTGGATCAGCATGGCTATCAGAAAGTCATAGACAACGAGTCGACCATCACTATTTTGCTAATTGGCTTTGGGGCCATCATGGATGGCCGGAAAATTTTTTCAAAACGTATGCTCGAAAGTAAAAATGATCCAACTCTTGAACAACACAGTATCCTGAACGCCACCTCTGAGTACTATGGCTTTATGCTGATTGTGATAGGCATTGCTATCGAGATTGTTGATCAAATCACAAGGTATTTGCGTACTTTCAATGTGGATATTATGGCGTTTGAAGCAATATTTAGTTTAGTCTTCAATTGTGTTGCGCTCATTGTCATGCTCAGGGCTGCCTATAAAATTGCCCACCTGGACAGAAAAGCACACCAACTTTAAGTACAATGAGACAACAAGCCGACAAATTAGGACCCGCTAGCTAGATGCTCTATAAGAACAAGCCACAGCTCTTCATATCAATATCCGAGTATGGTGTAATAGAAAGTAATGTACTTACAGACAAAGATAAGGTAGTGTCCTTCTTACTATAATCTTTTTAACAACAATATATTAGGGAGTGAAGAGTATGGCTGTAGACGCATTTATTGGTGAGTTAATGCCATTTTCAGGTACTTTTGCAGTACGTAATTTCACATCTTGTCACGGGCAGTTGCTTTCTATCGCTCAGTTTCAGGCTGTATTTTCTATAATGGGCACTTATTATGGTGGCGATGGACGCACCTCTTTTGGTGTAGCAGATCTGCGTGGTCGCAGCCCTGTCAGTTTTGGCACCGGGCCCGGTTTATCCACCTATGTACCAGGCCAGAAAACGGGGCTTGAGCAAACAACGCTCACGGTTAACCAAATGCCCTCGCACACGCATGTTGCGCAAGCTGCCGTAACGGTGCAGAGCGCTGCGACAGCAACCATGACAGTCGCCGAGAATGCGGCTAACCTGCCAGGCCCTGTTGCAGACAGCTATTTAGGTAAGCCTCAAGATCAAACTTATTTTTCGCCCTCCGCATTCTCTCCCCTGAGCCCGGTTCAGATCGCAGGTCCCGAAGTAGAGGTCACCTCTAATGCTGCAGCCGAAGTACACGTTTTACCTGCGGGTAACAACAGTGCTATTGATATCCGTAGCCCGGTCCAGGCTGTCAGCTGGCAAGTTTGTATTTATGGTACTTATCCGTCACGCGCGGATTAATCGTACAGTGAAAAGAGCCGGGTATGTCCTATCCGGTTCTTTTACTTCACTTGCAATATCTTGTGCAACCATGATTTTACAGTCATAGGTAAGATAATCAAATGACCGGTGCTCCAACCTTCTTTATTGGCTCTGCGGGCTATGCCTTCATTCAATACCCGCGTAAACCAGCTGATACTCGCAAGGCGTATTCTGAATTCACTAATATCTGCATCCAGCATACTGCGCTCTGACTCGCTCTGCTCATCACCGCATAGCCACATACCTCAATGCAAAATACCTTGGCCAGAGCCTGTAATTTTTCCTCTACCCAGTCTCTTCCATGGTCATATGACTTACCTGTTAATCGGTCTTTAGAATGGGTGTATGTAACTGATGATGTAGACCTGTGTTAGCCATTGACTGGCAGATCTGTATCCTGGGTGCCTACCCTAGACGCGCTTAATCAATTTCAACCGGGTGCAATGACTCCATTTTCGCCATAAAAACCATATCAAAGAATGATAAAAAATTTTTATAGCAACCCTTAAATCACGACCCTGTACAATATTCATCTTACATTAATCCAACTCTACTCTTACAAAGGAAAAAATATGAAAAAACAAGTGCTACCTGCCATGCTCGCCACATTATGCTGACAGGCATCGGGCACCGAACTGGTACGGGATGGCCAGTTCGAGCAACAAACACTGGCTGAAGCACAGTTAAGCCACACCTCTGATGTCTGGACATTTTCCGATAGCCAGGCCGGGATCATTAACCTTTCCGCAGCTCATTATGCCGATCATCTGGCTGTAAATAACGTCGCCTTCATTGGTCAGGGTGCATCTCTGAGTCAGGCTCTGCCTGTGCCATTGAGTTTAACCAGCAATTACCGGATCCAGGCTAAATTAGGTATGCGCGCCAGTGTTAACCCGGCCAACTTTAGAATTGGCTTTCGCATTGCAGAGCTCTTTATTGATGTAACTCCTGATCTCACATTAATCGAAGGGGCATTTGTCCAGCTTGATGTAACATTTGAACCGACCGAGGCGCATCGTGCGCTTGCTGAGTTAACTGATACGATGGCACTGGAAATACACAATACCAGCATTGATGCCAATACCCTTGAGGTAGACGCCGTCTCCGTAGTTAGCCTGGCTAAACCACTGGATGATGACGGCGACGGCATGACCAATGAGTGGGAAATTCGCTATGGATTCAATCCGGCAGATGCAACTGATGCAGGTACAGATGTAGATCAGGATAGCGCCAGTAATCTAGCTGAGTTTCTGGCTAATACCGATCCAACCGACTCCAGCAGTTACCCGGCATTATTTGAACCACTGACGCAGGCCAACCTGGAAGTACCAGGCGCCCTGAGATTAACGCCCAATGCCAGTGCACCAGTCCCTTGCAAGCCAGAGCACACAGGCTCGATATACTACAGCAGTGTAGATAAGCAGATTTTTAGCTGTGATGGCGCACTCTGGCGCGAATTACAAGGTGAACAGGGTTTACAGGGTGAGCAAGGGCTTCAGGGACCACAAGGTGAACAAGGTTTGCAAGGACCACAAGGTGAGCGCGGACAACAAGGAGAACCGGGCATACAGGGGCCACAAGGCGAACAAGGCCTGCAGGGGCCCAAAGGAGAGCAGGGTCTGCCTGGCACCACACACTGGCGAGATGGTACGGCAACCGTATCAACCACCGTTTCAGTTGGGGTTGGCACCCAATCGCCCAGTGCAGCACTGGAAGTCATTGGTAATGCCATCGCCAACGATCCTATCGCGCCAAACCATCTGGTCACTAAGCGCTATGTCGATAATGCCAGCCAGTCTCTGGAAGCCAAGTACGCCCGTTTACTCGATATGGTCAATGTCCTCAATCAGGAAGTGTACCCAAGCGACGGGATCAGCTGTGAAAGTATTGCGCTTAGTGATCCAACTGCAACGTCCAACTTATATCTGATTGATGCTGACGGCCCTGGTGGCGCACCCGCTATCCAGTACTTCTGTCACTTTGAAGATCTAACACTCTCCCGTCCGGTTGTCACCGATGGTGATACCACTGGTGCCAATAATAACATTGCGCTGGTCTACACAAATTCACTCTCACCGGGTAATTACACAGCCAGTGGCACTGTTAACCAGTTCAGTCCGGCTGGCGCATTTGATGGCCATCTTTACTACACAGATCCAAACCCGAAAATTAACCCTCAGGCAGGTGAACTGCTGACGCACGGGATCTGGCTTGGTCCAACCAACAGCAACGAGTGGTTGCAAGTCTCCTTTGCCAGAAAAGCCGTGATCACCGGTTTTAGCACTCAGGTGTCAATGAAACACGCAGAGTTTTCACCCCGGACACCCAAAGAAGTCATTTTTCAGGTGTCAGACGATGGCATCACTTTCACCGATCATGAAACCATTACGATGGAAAAAGGAACCAGTCAGATTAAGCTCTCTAAAGCAGCTTTAGGTAGCAGCTTCCGGCTGCTAGTGCTGAGCACCCATGGCTCTGGCGACTATACTCAAATCGATGAAATGGAATATTACGGCTTTTTTATCGACGAATTTGCCGATAACAGCTCGCAGGCACAGGGTAAAACCTGCCATGATATTCAACAAACCAACCCAACCAGCCAGTCAGGCTATTACACCATAGACCCGGATGGCGCTGGCAGTGTCGCCCCGTTTGTGGCGTATTGTGATATGGAAACCCTGGGCGGTGGCTGGACACTGTTTGCCAACCATGCCGATGGTATTGACAGAAAACTGATCCGTGAGCCGGTCAGAGTCGATCAATATGGTGTGCTTGAGTCTTCAAGGTGGCAGGCACTACGTGCCGCTATGACGGAAGGCCTGATGTTTGTTGATGAGCACAACAAAGTATCAATGATCTCTGCTTTCAATGTCACCAATCCAACTGGCGTAGAATGTCAGGGGCTACTGGACGACACCGCCGCAGACTTAACGGCCACTTTCGACAATACCCCTCATATAGAGGGTCTGAATATTTTCAGATCTGAACCCACGGGCGTGCCCTGTAGTTATGTCGATAGCGGCACATTTACCATGGCTGCTCTGGCCGATAATACCGGATATTATCAATGGGATATTGCCGGAGCGGCTATTTTTAATGGCAACCCGGAACGACAATTTACCATCTGGCCGTACTCAACTCTGTATTCTCACACTGAACAGGATGTGCTGAAGTACTATATTAAATAACGCAACAGGTGCTGTTTAATAACGCATTAGACAGCACAGCTACCCTCTCAACTAATCTTCAGATCCATGCAGGAAAACACACAAGATAATAACGGCTTCTCAAACTCAGTCGCCTTCCTAACCTTTGTCATCAATTCAATGATGCAATGCACTCAGCAACTTGATTTATCTCATCACGGTGTACATCCACTCAGGTTTCATCTAATACATTGGGTCATCCGGTAGATAATGAAAAACACTCTTTCGGCGCATCAAAGAGACCCGATGATGAATGATTTCATAACCTGAAAAAAAGTTGCACATTATTATTTTTTTCATTGCAATCTGAGTTACAAATTACCCATTGCAGGAAATAGCAATAGGCGTCCGGGCAGGTGTCTTTCAGAACCTTCGCAAAGCAGCATCAAACACACCCGGCTTTACCTTTAAAACAATAATCAAAGGAACTAACAATATGGAATTTTTTTCCCGCTACATTACCGGTGATGACCTCAGGAAATTAAGAAAAAATAAAGGCGTGACAACACAGGCAATGGCAACTCAGCTTGGCGTGTGTCGTAAAACGTATGAAAACTGGGAGCGCGATGTGGGCCAGCCAAAGCTCAATCAATTTTTTGCCATGGTGACTTTTTGCTCTGTAGATGTATCTGACTTTTTGACCAAGATACGCCAGCACGGTCAGGCTTAATTTCAACCCCTCAGAGCATGTTTAAACCTTACTCTGAGGGCAAATTCTCAGCCGCATCTAAGCTTCTGCAAGCTGCTGTGGCAATTCTGTTACCCAGCGTATTTCTCTCACCCAATTCGTCATCTTAGGGAACCCCTTCTCCGGGCAAGTCATATCCCATGCTGTGAGCAGCGGATCGCCAAACACACCACCATTTTCGAAGTTTTCCTTCAGTGATTGTTGCATCCCCTGATAGGTATTTTCCGGAAAGATCAGATCGATAGGTAATCCAATGTGCCAAATCGCAGCAACAGACCAAGCGGTCGCGGCCATTTCCTCGCCCTCCATGGCTTGTTTTTCACGACCATTTTTGAGTCCATTTTTGTAAACGTCTTGATGTAATTGATCTCGATATATCGGTTCACAGACCGCAATATGACCGGCTTCATGCAAAATGTCCCCAGCACAAACCAGTTTATCAATGTCTATATGCAACACACCGTAGTTAATTTGTAGTCCAGGTAAGAAACACTTCCCCGCTATGGGGCAGAGCTTATAGGGCAAGTTAATATTGCTCAGAAAGTCACAAATGATTCGGGTATCTTGATCCATTATCAGCTCTTTGCACCGAGCTTTGATGAACTCAGCTTTGTATTATTTCGTTATTTGCTAGTATAACTTTTTTAAAACACCGAAAATATTACATTAAATTACTTCATTTACATACGCTATGTTGGCAATCGCCCTACATTTTCAGATAAAAGTCGCGACACAGATCAACAAAAGCATCACTGTACTCGCCCTTTTGATTTCGTAAACAAAGCTGATCATAACTTGGCATATTATATATGCGATGCCATTCCAACATAACTCGGCTTACAGGCTTATCAGGCGTCATCGATACGTCACAGCGTCGCGCCAGCTGCAACCCTCGTAACTCAGCCTGTACAATAAACGTATTTGCTTCGTGAACAGGCAGAATCACCGCCAACCTACCATGCTCCTGAGTATGGCGCAGAAATGCCTCTATTAGTTGTTCAAAACTAAGACTATCTGTGTGCCGAGCGGTATTACGGGCTTCATTAGGCCCTTTTAAGCTGTGATTAAAATACGGCGGATTGCTGATCACCAAATCATAATGCTGGTCTGCGGTGAATGTCTGAATGGGTGTCTGATGTACATAGATATCCTGCCAGGGACTACGGCTAATATTGTCTTTAGCATCCAGACAAGCCTGCGCATCAATTTCAACCGCATCGATTACAATCCTTGGGGCGCGCTGCTTGCACATCAAACTCAGTAACCCCGTGCCTGTGCCAATGTCGAGCATGCGTTGTGCGCCCGTCACGCAAACCCAGGCGCCAAATAACACCCCGTCGGTCGAGACCTTCATTGCACTGCGAGATTGCGCCACCGTAAATTGCTTAAATGCAAAGCCAGTCATTTTGCTCCTTTGAGAAACCCGGATTGCCAAGTATAATTCCGCTATTGTCCTTTATTTGTGATGCATTATGCAATTTACTGAATTCGATCTCGACGGCACGCTACTGACTGCCATAAAAAAAATGGGCTTTGAGCAGGCCACCAGCATACAACAGCTGGCCATTCCAGAGGCTTTGTTAGGCCGAGACATCCTTGCTTCCGCGCCAACGGGCACAGGTAAAACAGCCGCCTTCCTGATCCCGGCAATTCAGTATTTGATGGATTTCCCGCGTCGCGACCCAGGTTTTGCCCGTGTGCTGATCATGACACCCACCCGTGAGCTGGCCTATCAGGTGTTTGAGCAATGCGAAGCACTGGCGGCAGGCACGCACCTGAAAATCGGCGTGGTAACCGGTGGTATTAACTATGGCAGCCACAAAGAAATCTTCGAAAAGAACAACGATATTCTGATAGCCACACCAGGTCGTCTGATGGAATACCTTGAGACCGAGAACTTTCATGCCGACAATGTTGAGCTGCTCATCCTCGATGAAGCCGACCGCATGCTGGATTTGGGCTTTAAAAAAGAAATGCTCAAAATCTGTAATGAAGCAAAAAACCGTCGCCAGTGTTTCCTTTTTTCTGCCACACTGGAAGGCGACAGCGTCGAGCTGTTTGCGGAGCGTATTTTAAAAGATCCGGCACTACTTGAGGCAGAGTCTTCACGTAAAGAAAAAGGCAAAATCCACCAGTGGATCCACCTGGCAGATGACTATCAGCACAAGCTGGCCATCCTGGCTAGCCTGCTACAAAGCGAGGAAGTGACCAAGGCCATCGTATTTGTAAAGACCCGTGAGCGTCTCGAAAAACTGGTTGGCGAGTTATACACCCAGGACATCAAAACCACCTGGCTGCGTGGTGAAATGCCGCAGGACAAGCGCATGGCCGCCATGGCCAGCTTCCACAGTGGTCGCACCCGCATTTTGGTCGCCACCGACGTGGCGGCGCGTGGTATCGACGTTGCGGATATCAGCCATGTGATTAACTTTGATATGCCGCGCACTGCTGACATTTATGTTCACCGTATTGGCCGTACCGGTCGTGCGGGTAAAAAAGGCACCGCCATTTCACTGGTTGAAGCCCATGATGCCGAGATCCTGGGTAAGGTTGAGCGCTACACGGAACAGAAGCTGAAACGCCGTGTGGTTGAAGGGCTGGAGCCGAAACACAAAGAAGCCAAGTTACCAAAAAAGAAAAAAGATCCGGTTAAAATCAAAGCGAAAAAGAAAGCAGCTAAAGCCAAAACAAAAAAGAAAAAGTAACCCATAAGAAAAAGGACGTCTGAGACGTCCTTTTTCTTTTTGCTCTGGTCTCACCCTTTATATTCAGGCCACTTTTCTCACATGGAGCAAGCAGTTACACTTGCGTATAAACATGCTCTATTGCAGGAAGCTCAATGCTCACACCCGACCAAGTTACCGCCCTGGAAATCTATCTGGCCCATTTACGCCTTAATATCGATCCCATGTTAGCACAGAAATACCCCACCTTTGCAGGCAAACCCTACCCACTGGGACGGTGTAAAGAAGTCCGTAATGCCATTCATCATGCACTCAAAGCGGCGCTGGCCAAACCGCAGGTCGACGTGGCACTGCAACCGCTTAAAGCACTGCTGGACACCGGCCTGACGCTCGAACCGGTATGGGGATCTCTGCGCGATGAATACTTTCAGAATGCGCTATTGGTTGGGCCCTGGTATATAGATGCAGCCAATGACACCGTTAACCCCAATAAGCCCCGGGCGGAGATCCGCTTACTCGCAGAGTCTGGGTTCGGTGCCATCACCAGTTTTGAGCAGTTTATCAAAATTGCCCGCAGCTACTGGGAGGTCGATATCTATCGCAATGATATTTTTCCGGCGCTGGCCCCTTTTATCCCTTTAGTATGTGTGAACAAAGCGGGAGTTAGCTGGTTTGCCGCCGCCAACGACGACATGATACTTGTTGCCCTAGACAGTGCCTTTGAGCTGGTAGAGCAAGTGCTGCCCTCTTTGTCCTCTCCTCCTTGCGAATTAACGGAGAAATGGCACCGTGCAGCACTTCGCGTTGATATGCCCAGCCCGTTATTGAAAGCACAGACACGGGATGCAACAGCCATGTGCCGACATTATCGCAACGAGGGTAAGCATCAGGACATCGGCTTTCGCGATGAAGTGGTGCTTGCTTATCTCAGTCTGCCAGTGAACGTGTAAGCGGCGACGCCCCTCTGGATATCAAATTTGCTCATAACCAGGGCGACCAACACCACCAGCATGCGCCACACACCCTCAACCTGCCGGTGAACGTGTCAATGGCCTGGCTCCTCTGGATAACAAAACGGTCGCAATCAAAGCGACCAACACCACTGGCATACTCCACACATTTAACGCCTGCCAGCCTGCGGTGGCTTCCAAAAACCCGGCGCTGAGTGATGATGCCACTACCATGCTGAAGACCAGAAACTCGTTGCAGGCTTGTGTTTTGGCGCGTTCCTGCGGCGCATAAGTCTGACTCACCAGTTGTGTGGCGCTGATAAACATAAAATTCCAGCCCACGCCTAGGGCGAATAAAGCCAGCAAAAAGTGCCAATGCGTCAACCCCAGCAGATTAATCCCGGCACAGATCAGATACAGCACACAGCCGGCAAGGATCATGACACGCGCCCCGAAGCGCTCAATGAGCTTGCCGGTAAAAAAAGACGGCAAAAACATCCCCAGTACATGCCATTCAATGACCAGCGCGGAGTCTGCCAGGTCAAATCCATGGCGATGCATGGCCAATGGCGTTGCGGTCATCAAAAAGTTCATGACGGAATAACTGATCATGGCCACCAGCACCGCCAGCTGAAACTGCTTCTGTGCCATGATTTCTTTCAATGTCCGGGCCGGCGCCTGGGAGGTGTGAGTGTCGACCTCCGTGAAGCGTACGCCCTGCAACAATAACAAAGCCAGAATATACAACCCACTGAGTGCTACAAAGGAATTGGCATAATTCAATGCCGGGTACACCTCGTTCACCCAAACGGCCAGGTTCGGCCCCAAAACTGCTGCAACAACTCCACTGGCCATGATGATCGAAATGGCCGTGGCGGGCTTATCACTGGCTTCTATGGCCGCAAATCGATACAAGGTGGCAAAGCCGATCCCAATCCCTATCAAAGTGGTCGCCACACAAAAAAGTGCAAAGTCGCTTTCTCTGAGCGCCCAGACCCCCAGCAAAGTACCACTGATACCAATCAGATTACCTAATGAGAAGCCCAATCTGCGACCAGTTTTCGCCATGATCAGCGACGCCGGAATGGTCGCCATTAATAGCCCAGCCATCTGCATTGCCACCGGCAAAGTGGTCAGCGCCGCCGACGGGCTCAACAACTGACCCACCAGCGCAGAAATGGTCACAAGCAAGATGTTGCCTGTGGTAATCAGACCCTGACAACAGGCCAGCAGCAATACATTTTTATTCAATGAGACATACTCCAAAGATGAGAGACAGGGTGTTTAGACGCCAAAGCAGATGGGCTCACTCCCACTCAGGCGTGTTTGTTCTGGGTTCAGCAGGCTTACTTAAACGACATTGATTCGCCTGATCATAACAGCGTTGAATACACTGTGTTTGCAATGGATCCGCACTGATATAATCTTCCTGGCAATGTTGTAAGCAGACGCGTTCATTGTGCTCACACTCAACCTGGACACTACCAACACGCGTATTGATCTGGCCCAGGCAACCTGCCAACATCCCTACTGCGACAAGCATACCTAAGCCTCTGATTATCCTTATCCTGCTCATCGCAACAGGCTCCGAATTAGTTTTGCTCTGCGCGCAGAAATACCGGCTCACTGGCTTTTTGCGTCGCTTCTTCGCTGTAATAATAACCAGCGACATCAAACGCCTTCAGTGCCTCGGGTGATTCTACCTGATTGTCCAGAATATACCGTGCCATCATGCCACGGGCTTTTTTGGCGTAGAAACTAATGACCTTGAACTGACCATTTTTGCAATCTTTGAACACAGGCGAAATAATCTCAGCTTTGAGTGCCTTTTTATCTACTGCTTTGAAATACTCATTGGATGCCAGATTAATCAGTACCTGACTATCAGCCGCTTCCAGCGCTTCGTTGAGCTTGTCGGCAATGATACTGCCCCAGAATTCATAGAGGTTTTTACCGCGCGGATTATCCAGCTTAGTGCCCATTTCCAGACGATACGCCTGCATCAGGTCCAGTGGCTTCAGTACCCCATAAAGGCCAGACAAAATACGTAAATGTTGCTGCGCGTAGTCCAATGTGGCGTCGTCCATACTCGATGCATCCAGACCTGTGTACACATCACCATTAAAGGCCAGCACAGCCTGTTTGGCATTATCTGAGGTGAAAGGTTGTGACCATTCAGCGAAGCGCGCGGCATTAAGGCCCGCCAGTTTATCACTGATCTTCATTAAGGTGCCAATCTGTTGCGGCGACAAGTCACGGCACACGCGGATCAATTCTTCACTGTGCGTGAGCAACTCGGGCTGGGTAAAACGCGCGGTGTGCGCCGGAGTATCATAATCGAGATTTTTTGCCGGGGAAACGAGAGTGATCATGGCCTGCCTATTGACTTAACTATTGATAAATGTCAATTTCAACACTATCCCCCGGTGAGCGCAAGCGCAATATTTTTCGGGGGCTCGACACTGCTTGCCCAGTTGCTGGCAGACCAGCCTGTTTGCAGTTCGTCACGCAGACCCCCCGACTGACGAAGTGCGCCCCCGCATCACGCATTCGGACTTTCTCGTGGCACGACCTCGCAGATAAGGACATATGACCTATTCACACAGGTCACGGTAATGCAACATAGGGACAGTAGACTTTTTGACACGCTGCAATGAATTGGAATGAGGACAGCATGACTTCAGCATTAGATAGGCTAAAACAGCATTCATCTATCGTCGCCGACACCGGAGATATCGAGGCAATCCGTAAACACCAACCGGAAGATGCCACCACTAACCCGTCTCTGCTTTTAAAAGCAGCCGAGATGCCAGCTTATCAGGATTACCTGAAAGCAGCCTGGAACTACGCTAAGAGCCAGCATGACGATGCGGCACAACAACTGGAACTGGCTTGTGACTACTTTGCCGTCCTGCTTGGGAAAGAGATTGCTAACATTGTACCGGGTTATATCTCAACCGAAGTCGATGCACGCTTATCGTTCGATACCGAAGCGACCATTGCTAAAGCACAGCAATTACTGGCGCTGTATGAGCAGCTGGGTGTCAGCAAAGACAAAATTTTAATCAAAATCGCCTCTACCTGGGAAGGCATTAAAGCCGCAGAAACTTTGGAAAAGCAAGGCGTTAAATGTAACCTGACTTTGCTATTCAGCCAGGCTCAGGCACGCGCATGTGCCGACGCAAATGTATTCCTGATCTCACCCTTTGTAGGTCGGATCCTCGACTGGCACGTGGCCAATGGTCTGGAAAAGCCGACTGATCCACTGCAAGACCCGGGTGTGCAGTCAGTACGCAGCATTTACGAATTCTACAAACGTCACGGTTATAACACTGTTGTGATGGGTGCCAGCTTCCGTAACACCGGCGAAATCGTTGCCCTGACAGGGTGTGACAAGCTGACTATCAGCCCTGCTTTGCTAGAGGAACTGGGTGAATTGCCAGCCACTGAAGCGTACCTGTTGGACAATAACTATGAAGTTGTGGCTAAACCTGCTCCGCTGAGCGAAAGCGAATTCCGCTGGTTACACAACCAGGATGCCATGGCCACCGAAAAGCTGGCTGAAGGTATTCGTGCATTTGCAGCTGCCCAGGAAACGCTGGAAACACGCTTTAAGGCGCTATAATCAGACACTGCAATAAGCACTAAGCACTAAGCATATCGATTGAAAAACGCCACTTGAAGTGGCGTTTTTTTATGCCCTGAAATTGATGACTCAATGCATCCACCTCCCCGCTCGCAGCGCTCAGTTCCTCTGGCTTCGGCGAAACTTGAAGCAAATTTGAGCTTCATCAAACTGTCACCTGCTTTTAACCTAACGGACACATTTTTATTTTACTTTTCTCCTGTCTGTGGTATACCAGCATTACTTGAAGTGTGTTTTTCATTCAAATTGAGTAATGCGTAAACACAAATCTTTGAGGTTAGTACATCAATAGGAGAAATTCATGGATAGCCTAGACGATTTTATTTCAACACTAGAAAGTCCTGCACCAAAGAAAAGAACCTCATCTAAAGGCAAAAAAAGAAAGTGGCGCGAAATTGAAGCGCTGAAGGACAAACAACGCCTGCGTAAGGAATTGGAAGAACTGGACATATTCGCAGACAGCATCGATCTGGACGAGCTTGACTTTATCTAACTAAAAAGGCGCATTGAGCGCCTTTTTTGTTTTTTAAATCTAAACTCAGACTTGCCAGTTGATAGGCGTTTTGTCCATGCTTTGCAATAGCATGTTGGTTTGCGAAAAGTGCTGACAACCGAAAAAGCCGCGGTGTGCTGAAAGCGGAGAAGGGTGTGGTGCGTGCAATACGTGATGACGTTGTGTGTCGATCGCTTTGCCCTTTTTTTGTGCATGTGCACCCCAGAGTAGGAAGATCACGCCCTCTGTGCGCTGATTGAGCTGTTCGATCACGGCATCGGTAAAGCGCTCCCAACCGAGGTGTTTGTGGGAGTGCGCCTGTCCCTGCTCGACCGTTAACACGGTATTGAGCAGCAATACGCCTTGCTCAGCCCAGGGTAGCAGATAGCCATGATTGGGGATCTGGAAACCCGCGATGTTCTGTGCCAATTCTTTATACATGTTGGCCAATGACGGGGGCACCTTAACACCTGGCAGTACAGAGAAACACAACCCATGTGCCTGGTTTGGCCCGTGGTAGGGATCCTGCCCCAGGATCACAACCTTGACCTGATCGAACGGTGTGGCTTTGAACGCCTCAAACACCAACTCCTCAGGAGGATAGACGGTGACGTCCTGCGCCCGACGCTCGGCGACATAGTCCAGGGTGTCCTGAAAATACGTTTGTTGTTTTTCGTGCCCGAGCACGTCATTCCAGGTTGTCATATTTATTTCCCAGCTAGTTTAAGTTGCTGATAGTAAGTCCGCGAAGCATCCAGTTTACCACATAACTGAGTTAACCCTTCCAGCACACGGGTCGTATAACGATGTAGCAGATCCGCATTCACCTCAATATATTGCTCGTGTTTGGCCGCCGGAATTTCTGGCCACTTATGCCAGTCTATGGTGGGCTGGACTTGTTTAGATTTTTCCTGCGGGATCACTATCACCTGCGGGTGTTTCAGGAGCACATTTTCAATACTGATCTGCGGATAGGATGTCGCTGCATCAGCAAACACATTGCTGGCCCCACACACCTCGAGCGTCTGATGGATCCAGGTGGTGCCATTGACCGTCATCATCGGAGCTGGCCATAACTGATAAAATACGGACAAAGGCGTTGCAGAACGATACTCATCGTGCAGTTCAGCCATACCTTGTTCAAACTGCCGGGCTACTTGTTCAGCGTTCTCTTCCAGCCCGGTTAACTGGCCCAGCCAACGCAGAGAATGCGGGATCTGTTGCAAAGCTTTGGTTTCGCTATACACCACGTTCACACCGAGCTGCTCAAGCTTATCCAGCTCGGTCTGTTGATTGCCGCCCTGCCAGGCAATCACCAGATCGGGGGATAGAGCCAGTAACTTTTCCAGCGCAATGCCATGAAAGCCACCAATACGGGGGATTTGGTTGGCCTCAGCCGGGAAGTCCGCATACTCAACTGTTCCGACAATCCGCTCGCCTGCCCCTATAGCATATAAGTTCTCAACAATATGCGGCGCCAGGGCCACGATCCGTTTAGCCGGCTGTTCAGAGGCCTGGGCTGCACAGACCTGACTTGTAATCAGACAAACCAGCATACCCAGCCAGATATTCAGGACTGCTTTCATCAGAAATCGAACCCTTTTTGCGCTTTGATCCCCGCTTCGAAAGCATGCTTTACGTTGCGCACTTCACTGACCGTATCGGCCAACTCTGTCAGGCGACGATGTGCCCCACGACCCGTAATGATTACCGACTGCATCGCAGGGCGATTTTCTAGCGCCTCAATCACTTCATCCAGATCAAGATAGTCGTAGCTGACCATATAAGTGAGTTCATCCAGCAGGACCAGATCGATACTGTCATCCTGCAACCACTGCTTTGCCTGTTGCCAGGTGGCCTGCGCCGCCAGGGTATCCGAGTCGCGGTTTTGTGTCTCCCAGGTGAAGCCCGTTTTCATGACAGCAAACGGCACACCTGCACGTTCCAACAAATTACGCTCACCGCATTCCCACATGCCTTTAATAAACTGTACTACAGCAGCATTCATGCCATGGCCCACACACCGTGCAACCGTGCCAAAGCCAGAAGTAGACTTGCCTTTGCCATTGCCTGTGATCACCTGCAAGATGCCTTTTTCTTCCTGTGCCTGTTCAATTTTGGCATCGACCTGCTCTTTCACTTTTTGCTGTCTTGCCTTATGTTTATCCTGATTGTGTTCGCTCATGCTGTCCTCTGTTCACTGATTGCCAGAATTTTATCTATGTCTAAATGGGTTTCGCACACCTCTGCCAGCCGTTCCAGTTGCTGCTCACGGTGTTCTGCCAGGTTGAATCCACTACCACTATAGCAGCCATCGCTGGCCCAGCTCAGCACACAGGTCAACCCCTCGGGACTATCAAACAGTCCGTGCAGATAGGTGCCAGCCAGCTGGTTATCCTCACTGATAAAACCATCAACTTGCCACCCTGATGGGTGCGCGTCAAACTGTAAAAAGGGTCGCACTAATGCAGCCCCCTGAGTGATCCCACAATGGATCTCATAACCGCTCAAATGGGTCTGCTGACCGTTTAACAAACAACTTGCCTGCACCTGAGTCAGGGTTTTATTTGTTGTCAGTTGGGTCTCAAAATCTGCCATTGCCAGACCTTGAATACTGCCCTGTGTTGATTCGACCTGCAGAGGGTCACAAATGGTATTCCCCAGCATCTGATACCCCCCACAGATCCCCAGTACTTTACCGCCGTAGCGTACATGGCGCCGCAGCTCACTGTCCCACCCCTCTGCGCGTAAAAAAGCCAGATCGTTAAGCACATTTTTACTGCCCGGGATGATCACCAAGTCGGCTGCACCTATGATTTCGGTGTGGCGCACATAACGCAGATCAACTTTGGGGTCTAATCGCAAGGTATCAAAATCGGTGTGATTGCTAATATGCGGCAGCAGCAGTACAGCCACTTTAATTTCGGGGTTGTTCATGCGATTTGCTATCGTCACGGCATCTTCCGCATCCAGTGCCAGGTCATGCAAATAAGGCAATACACCCAGCACAGGTTTATCGGTATGCTGCTCCAGCCAGTCCAGTCCACTCTGTAATAACGCGATATCGCCTCTAAAGCGGTTGATCACGAACCCTTTCACTAAAGATTGCTCGTAGTCGCTCAGCAGCGCCAGGGTCCCAACCAGATGAGCAAACACACCGCCTTTGTCAATGTCAGCAATGATGATCACCGGGCAATCGACCTCACAGGCAAACCCCATGTTAGCAATGTCGTTCTCTCGCAGATTAATTTCCGCCGGACTGCCGGCCCCTTCTACCATGCAAAGGTCATACTGTTCACTGAGCCTTTGATGTGAGGTCAATACCGCCTGCATCGCGACTTTTTTGTAGTCATGATACCCCGCGGCTTCCATATTACTGAGTGCACGGCCATGCACAATAACCTGGGCACCCGTATCTGAATTAGGCTTGAGTAAAATCGGGTTTAGATCTGTGCTTAGCGGTACTTTGGCAGCCATGGCCTGCAATGCCTGGGCCCGGCCTATTTCTCCGCCATCTGGCGTAACTGCACTATTAAGTGCCATATTCTGCGGTTTGAACGGTACGACCTCGATACCACGGCGCCGCAATGCCCGACACAAGCCCGCCACTAACGTGCTTTTTCCGGCATCTGACGTTGTGCCCTGCACCATTAACGTATTCATACTCAATTGTCTCCTTTAAGCGTCAGTGGCAAACCCGCCATCACAAAATCGACTCGGTCTGCCAAAGCGGCGATGTCCTGATGCAGCCAGCCCGATTCGTCAACAAAGCGGCGACTGAGTTCGCCAAGCGGCACTATGCCGTGGCCTACCTCATTACTGATCAGAATCACCCGGGCACGAGTGGCACGCAGAGCACTCAGCAGCGCCGCACGCTTGTGCTGAAATGCTGAGTCAGAGTAGTCACATAATGCCGTGGTTAACCACAACGTGAGACAATCAATCACCACACAATCATCGGACGCGAGACTGGCTAACACTTGATCCAGCGCCCAGGTCTCTTCTATAAGCTGCCAGTATGCCGGGCGCGATGCCTGATGATGTGCGATCCGCGCGACCATCTCCTCATCCCCGGGTCGTGCAGTCGCGAGATAAATTAACCTGGCCACTTTACCATCGTTGAGCCAGCGCTCGGCTCTTTGCTCACCTAACCGACTCTTTCCACAGCGCGCGCCACCCAGGATAAATTCAACCCGGCCCGTCATAACCAGACCACCAGACAAAATAAATACACTGTGACTTCCGCCAGTTGCTGTGCCGCCCCCAGACAGTCTCCCGTATATCCGCCGAGCTGGCGTTTAAACCAGTAAGCGCAACCTGTACGGCATAACCACAGTACGACAACCAGCGCAACGCATTGCCACAAGGTAAATAGTCCCGTAAACCAGCTCACTATTAGTAAAACCAAGCCACAGAGATAAAGTAACCGTTTACTTTTTGTAGAAAGAAACTGGGCAATGGGCTTAACTTTACTTTGCGCATCCGCCTGAACATAGTTCAGTTTACCAATTATACTGGTGGCCATAACCCGGCTCAGGCCATGGCCAAGCAGGATAGCCGCACATACGTAAGCAAGTTGCTCACTCAAGGAGAGTAGAGCCTGATACTTGGTAAGCAATAGCAGAACCAATGCCGCCGCACCATAGGTGCCCAGTCGGCTGTCTTTCATGATGGTCAGCTTATCGGCCACACTCCAGCCACCGCCAAAACCATCCCAGACATCTGCAAAGCCATCTTCATGAAATGCACCTGTTATGATCAGCCCGGCACTCAGCGTTATTATTACCGCAATGCCAGCAGTCAACACACTAGCCAGCGCACAGTAAACCAGTGCTAACAGAGTACCCAAGAGCACACCAACCCAGGCAAAGTAACCGCTGGCCTGATTAATGTCCTGATCGCTGACCTCGCCCGGCACTTTAACGGGAATGCGCGTCAGAAAGATCACCGCCAGCTTGAATTGCCTCAGCTCACTCATGAGTGCCTACCACCTGAGTGACAGCCGCCGACTCGAAGCTGGCCATCTGATAATAAAACGCCAGCGCACTTTGGCACAGGGGCAATGCCATTGCCGCACCTGAGCCCTCACCCAGACGCATATTCAGATCCAATAATGGCTCGGCATTTAGCTCATTCAGCATGCGCCGATGTCCCTGCTCACCCGAGCAATGGGCAAACACCATATAATCCTGACTTGCAGGTTCAATCCGACACGCCAGCATAGCTGCGGCTGTTGCAATAAAGCCATCAACCAGAATGACCTTTTGTGCACGGGCAATTTCCAGCATGGCACCGACCATCTGACAGATCTCAAACCCGCCGAGACGACGCAACACCTCTCGTGGATCATCAAGGGCATCACCATGTAACAGCAAAGCCTGATCGATCAGTTGTTGTTTTTTCTCCACTACTTCTGCACTCACGCCGGTGCCACGTCCAACCGTTTCAGCGCCAGTCAACCCACTTAGAGCCGAGAAAATGGCCGCAGCGGCCGTGGTGTTGCCGATCCCCATTTCGCCCAACGCAAACAAGTTTGACCCCGAGTCCAATGCTGTCTGTACAGCTTCTTGACCATATAACAGGCCTTGATCAAGCTGTGCTTCGCTCAGGGCTGGTTCAATATGCAATGGCCGGGTGATATGACCAAGGCGTTGTGACACAATACCCAACTCTGGAGCTGGCGGTGTTAAAATACCACAGTCAATTACACTCAGTTGCCAGCCAAGCTGAGCACACAAGACATTAATGGCTGCACCACCAGTGGCAAAGTTAGCCACCATCTGGCCGGTCACCTCGCTGGGTGCAATAGACACCCCCTCGGCAGCAATGCCATGATCTCCGGCAAATATCATCATCTGCGGCTGCGCGATGGCGGGTTTTTCGGCTTCAAGTTGGGCGCGACTCATGCCCTGACTCAAAATGCTCACCAGCTGATGTGCCAATGTCTCAAGCTTACCCAGCGCGCCCTGAGGCTTGGTCTTCATATCTATGGTGTGCTGAATATAAGCGTCATGCTGGCGATTGAGTGGTGGGATCATAAAGTCTCCTGTTAGATCAGATGCTGGCTGCGCGCTTTTTGGCGATTAACAGCGATAAGAAAAACACACTGCCGATGGCGGAGGTGATCACCCCAATCGGAAGCTCCTGATTGTCTATCAGAGTACGGGCCAGCACATCGACCCACAGCATCATGAGCCCACCTGATAAAGCGGTCGCCAACATACCCAATGTACGAACCTGCGAAATAAAAAAGCGCACAATATGAGGGATCATCAAGCCAACAAACCCGACCCCACCGCAGGCAGCGACAATAACGGCTGTCAACATAGATGCCAGGATCAACATGCCCAATCTTAACCTGTGTACATTCACACCTAAGGTCACCGCGCTCTCGTCGCCGATTAACAACGCATTCAGACTGCGGCGCATCAATAGCATCACAGTACAGCCTACCGAAACGACCAAAGCGGGTAACCACAGCCATTGCCAGTCTGCACGGCTGAAACTGCCCAGGCTCCAGAATATAATGGCACTAATGGCCTGTGGGTCGCTCCAATAGAGTAATAAGCTGGTAAAGGCAGAAAATAAAAAGGTCAGCGCAACACCTGATAACAACATGTTCTCGACCAGTGCCGTGCCTTTGTGAAACGCAATGAGCAACAACAGGCTCATGGCCACTGCGCTGCCGGCAAACGCCGCGCCAGATAAGGCCAGTGCGCTTTGCACCCCAAATAATGCAACCAACAACACCACACCAAATGACGCCCCTGAGGAAATGCCAAATAAATACGGATCGGCGAGCGGGTTGCGGGTAACGGTTTGCAAAATAAGCCCGGCAATAGCCAGCCCGGCCCCCGCAAAAAAAGCCAGCAAAGTACGTGGCAATCGCAGCTCAACCACAATCTTTTGATTCAATATACCACTGTCGTAGTTGCTCAAAGCCTGCCAGACCTCGCCCCAACTGAGTGAAACCGCCCCGACAGACAGTGCAGTGAGCATGCTGGCTAAACAGGCACAGAGCAACCCGGGTATTAGTAAGGCCTTCATTGTTGATACCCGTAGTGATAACGAATGTGTGGCACACCCGACGTATTGCGACGAGGCCCGGGGACTGTCTCAACGTCAGCACAGACACCAAAAACATCACTCAGTAAACCCGGCGTTATGATCTCTAACGGGGCTCCCTGAGCAATTAGGTGACCTTGCTCCAGAACCAGCAGCTCATCGCTGAGTGCCGCAGCAAGATTGAGATCATGAAATGAGGCAATCACGGTCACCCCCATGGCTTTAGCCAACTCCATGATCTGGATCTGATACTTCACATCCAGATGACTGGTGGGCTCATCCATGATCAGCAGTTCAGGCTGCTGTACCATGGCTCTGGCGATCATTGCCCGCTGCTTTTCACCGCCCGACAGAGCATCAAATTGCTGTTGTGCTTTGTGGCTCAGACCCACCCGCTCAAGGGCTTCCAGGATCAGTTTTTTATCCGTTGTATTAACAGCTGAAAACAGGGTTTTATGCGGCGTTACGCCCATGGCAACCACCTCGAACAGCGCCAGATTAAACTGACTGGGGATCTCCTGCAATACCACCGCCACCTGGCGTGCATAAGCACGGCGAGGATAATCAGATAAAGGTTTACCGGCATAGCGTATTTCCCCTACACCGGGATGCCAGTAACGATACAGGCAACGTAACAAGCTGGACTTTCCTGCCCCGTTAGGTCCAATCAGACCAATAAACTGCCCGCGTTGAACGGTAAAATTGAGTGCAGTCAAAATAGGTTTGTCACCCAGAGTCAGGCTCAGGTTATGCACGGAGATTTGTGGTGAAGTCATACCGCCTCAAATGCAGGCAGCAGCGCAGAGCCAGCTATTCGAGTTGTCACGACTGGTTTTCTGTACTGACTTAAGTGCGCCCGCTTAAGTGTAGGTATTGGCCTTGGTATCTGGCTTCAGACTCTCAGTCTATTACAGTTGCGGGGACAGCTGAGGATTTACACCTCATTCCCAATGACTGCCAATACAATACGATGCTAAATTTAGGCCTTATTATGAAGTCCAGACGTCTAAAACACAACTTTAGGCCAAACCTGACCATGCTCATCAAAGTGCACGGAGACCTGGATCATCCCGCCATAGCCAATCTCGAGGCGCGATAAATGCGTATCATAGCCCTCAGGCAAAGCCAGCCAGATAGCCAGTAACTGCTTAATGACCCCGGCATGTGTTACAACCGCTGCGTTTAGGGGAGAGGGAGTTGCAGTGAACTGCTGCCACCAATCATATAAACGTAGGTGGAATGCCGACATTGACTCCCCATTTGGCGGGGTGTGCTGCCAGGGACTTTGCCAAAAGTCGCCGATGCCAGGTGCTCGTGCTGACTGCCAGAGCACGTCGTAGCGTTCTCCATCCCAGTCGCCAAAATGCATTTCACTGAGTCGGGGTTCTATCTGCAGTGGCAAACCAGTGGTTTCACAAAACATACGAGCGACCGCCTGGCACCGCTGCAATGGAGAGACAATCACCTGTGCAATCCCATCACACGCCTCAAGTTGGGCATATACTTGTTCATTGCCCGACGAGCTTGCGGGCATATCAGTACTTCCGAGCAAACGGCCGGTTTCCCGGGGTTCACCGTGGCGAATAAAATACAGGGTTCGTTGCATTAGGCTATGGCACTGTTATTCGGGGTCTGAAACGTAAAAACGCAAGCCTGGGCTTGCGTTTTCGATGATGTCAGTGGATTAGAGGATTTGGTTTTCTTTCCACATTTGCTCTTTTGCGAGACGCTTCTTACGTTTGTCGCACGGGTCGTCACAATCACAGATCTTGTCGATACCCATAGAGCCCAGACCGCCACAACTACTGGCCATTGATTTCTTTTGTACTATGACCCCGACAGCCATCGCAACGGCGATCAATAACAACAACCCAAAGGTAAGTAAAAATAGTGACATCTCAGGCCTCTTTTGCATATCCATCCGCAATCGCGGACTGGTGACGGTTAATTGTGCTCATTATATAACTAAACGCACCTAAGTTAAAACGTTCGCGATGCAGATCTCGTTATAAATACGGTTTGAACGCACTGCTGGCGTAAACCTTTAGACCTTCATCACTTTTGCTTATCAAATAGACTGGCAAGTTGTGTAACTCAGCGTACGCTCTCGCCCGTTCAGTCCCCATCACTGTTAGGGCCGTAGCGAGGCCATCGGCGGTCATCGCAGATGGGTGTAATACCGTTACCGATACCAGGTCGTGTTTAACTGGCTTACCCGTGCCTGGGTCAATCAGATGGGTAAAGGTCTCACCATCCATTTCATAGAAAATACGATAGTCGCCTGAAGTCGCAACACTGTTCTTACCCGGCTCAATCACTTTGTGGATTTGTCGTTGCCCAACCGGTGCATCCGGTTTTTCAATGGCAATACGCCAGGGCTCATCATCAGGTTTAGTGCCCGACAACCTCAGCTCACCACCAATTTCAACCATATAGTTATTGATGCCGTGCGACTCAATCAGCTCCGCTACTTTATCTATGCCATAACCTTTTGCCGTGGCAGAGAAGGACAGCTCCAGATGATCCAACGTTTTTGCCAAACCATTCTCTGTCAGGGCCAGCTTGTCGAGACCAATTTCCTCACGCATTTGCGCCAGCTGCTGCTCAGAAGGCCGCTTGGTCGGACGCTTGTCAGGGCCAAACCCCCACAAATCAATTAAAGGTCCCATGGTCACATCCAGTGTCTGAGTAGACAATCCCAGTCGGATAGACTCAGCAACCACCTTCCTGAAATCATCGCTTATCGGCATGACCTGGTTGGCAGCCAGACGATTGAACTGGTTTATCTCTGAATCTGGAATATAGGTCGACATCGATTGATTCACCGCTTTAAGCGCGGCCTCAACCTCAGTATGTAACTGCTCTTTAGTCAATGTGCTTTGCTGTGGAAAAGCCTTAATGTTATAGGTTGTGCCCATCGTACTACCCTGTAGCACAATAGGTTCAGCTGATTTGTTTGCCTGGCCACATGCCACAAGCAGCATACTTAATAAGAAAATGAAACAGAACTGGCTCTGTCTTAGCATCAGTGTCATCCCTTGTATTTCATACCAATTCACTTAATACCTGTTCAATTTAACGGAGCAAATATGACGCTAACTGTGTTAAAAATTTCTTATTTAGAACAACTAAATAGCAAAATTTTTGCCTGGTTATCGAACATATTTTCTCGCCTCAAAATAGAACACTTAATTAAGCAAATTGGTATCATTTGCCAGTAACCCCCGATCTGTACGGAGCATTACCCATAAAAAAAGCCCCTCAGCATGACTGCTAAGGGGCTTCTATTTTATCTTAAAAACCACTTTAAGATCATATGTATTTCAGCTTAACCACCGAAGTCATCAAGCAGGATGTTTTCATCTTCAACACCCAGGTCTTTCAGCATGTTGATAACCGCCGCGTTCATCATCGGAGGTCCACACATGTAGAATTCACAGTCTTCCGGTGCTTCATGATCTTTCAGATAGTTTTCATAAAGTACGTTGTGGATGAAGCCTGTGTAGCCTTCCCAGTTGTCCTCTGGCTGAGGATCAGAAAGTGCAACATGCCACTGGAAGTTATCATTTTCAGCCTGCAGGCCATCAAAGTCTTCCACGTAGAACATTTCACGCTTAGAACGTGCACCGTACCAGAATGACATCTTACGATCAGAGTTAAGACGCTTAAGCTGGTCGAAAATGTGTGAACGCATTGGCGCCATACCCGCACCACCACCAACGAAGACCATTTCTGCATCTGTGTCTTTGGCGAAGAACTCACCAAACGGACCAGAAATTGTGACTTTATCGCCTTCTTTCAGAGACCAGATGTACGATGACATCTTACCACAAGGCAGGCTCAGGTTATTAGGCGGCGGCGTTGCAATACGTACGTTCAGCATGATGATGCCGTACTCTTCTGGGTAGTTCGCCATTGAGTATGCACGGATTGTTTCGTCGTCAACTTTAGACTCCAGGTTAAAGAAGCCAAAGCGCTCCCAGTCCGGACGATATTCATCAGGAATATCAAAGTCTGCGTACTTAACATGGTGTGCAGGTGCTTCAATCTGGATGTAACCACCCGCGCGGAAAGGTACTACCTCACCGTCAGGGATACCCAGTTTAAGTTCCTTAATGAAGGTTGCTTTGTTATCATTAGAGATAACAGTACATTCCCACTTCTTCACACCGAAGATTGAGTCTTCAACTTCAATCTCCATGTCTGTTTTCACTGCAACCTGACACGCCAGACGACAGCCTTCACGAGCTTCACCTTTGGTGATGTGATCAAGTTCAGTTGGCAAAATATCACCACCACCAGAGTGTACGTGGACACGACACTGGCCGCATGAACCACCACCACCACAGGCAGATGAAATGAAGATGCCAGCATCAGCCAGTGAGCCTAACAGCTTACCGCCTGGTGCAGATTTAATTGCTTTTTCAGGATCGCCATTGATGCCGATCATGATGTCACCGCTAGGTACCAGCTTCGATTTCGCTGCAATGATGATAAGTACCAACACCACAACGATAGCGATGAACATACTTACACCTAATACAATAGTTTCCATCGTATAGTTTCCTCGCTACCTTAAAGTGAAATACCAGAGAATGACAGGAAGCCGAAGCCCATCAGACCAACCGTGATAAAGGTAATACCCAGACCACGCAGACCATCAGGAATATCAGCATACTTCATTTTCTCGCGAAGACCTGCTAGCAATACGATAGCAAGTGCCCAGCCCACACCAGAACCTAAGCCAAAGATCACTGACTCACCGAAGTTCAGGTTACGCTCAACCATGAAGGATACCGCACCAAAGATTGCACAGTTAACTGTGATCAGAGGCAGGAAGATACCCAGAGCGTTGTATAGTGCCGGGAAGAACTTGTCCAGAGTCATCTCAAGGATCTGTACAAGTGCCGCAATTACACCGATAAATGTCAGGAACTTCAGGAAGCTTAAGTCAGCTTCAGGGAAACCTAACCACTCAAGTGCGCCTGGTGCCAGAATAGCGTGATAAACCACGTTGTTTACTGGTACAGCAACGCCCAGTACGAAGATTACCGCAACACCCAGACCGAATGAGGTAGTGACTTTCTTAGATACAGCCAGGAAAGTACACATCCCCAGGAAGAAAGATAGCGCTAAGTTTTCAACGAAAACCGCTTTTACAAATAAACTCAGATAATGTTCCATCTCTCTCCCCTTATGCCTTAGCTTCTACTTGGTCTTTCTTCCAAGTACGCAGTACCCAGATGAAGATACCTACTAAGAAGAACGAGCTAAATGGCATAACCAACAGACCCATAGGCTGGTACCAACCACCGTTAGAGATTAGCGGCAGAATTTCAACACCGAACAGAGCACCGGCACCGAACAGTTCACGTACGAAGCCAATTGCGATCAGTACAACTGAGTAGCCCAGGCCGTTACCGATACCATCCAGGAATGACATCAGAGGTGGCGACTTCATTGCGTATGCTTCGGCACGACCCATTACGATACAGTTGGTAATGATCAGACCAACGAATACCGTCAGCTCTTTTGCCGTGGCATAAACAAATGCCTGCAGCACCTGGTCTACAACGATAACCAGAGACGCGATGATGGTCATCTGAACAATGATCCGTACGCTTGACGGAATGTGATTACGGATCATAGAGATGAACAAGCTTGAGAACGCAGTTACCACAGTCAATGCAATTGACATGATCAATGCGTTTTTCAGGCTTGAAGTTACTGCCAGCGCAGAACAGATACCCAGTACTTGCAGTGCAATTGGGTTATTTGCAAAGACAGGTCCAAACAGGACTTGCTTCATTTCTTTTGAGTTAGCCATTAGTTCAATGCCCCTTCACGTACTTTCGCAAGGAATGGACCAAACGCATCGTCGCCTGTCCAGAACGTAAATGTATTTTCAACACCGTTAGACGTTAACGTTGCACCAGACAGACCATCTACTTTATGCACATCACTACCTGCAGTGCCTTTTACTACGTCGATTGGTAGCTTTTTGCCCTGCCAGGTTGCAGTCCATGTTGGGTTTTGGATTTCGCCACCCAGACCCGCAGTTTCAGTGTGCTGGTAGAATTTGATTGCCTGAATGGTTTCACCGTCCAGGTCCAATGCTACGAAGCCGTACATAATACCCCAAAGACCGTAACCCTGAATTGGCAGGATAACAGACTCAAATTTACCATTGCTGTTCTTAGCAAGGTAAACCGGAGACTCAGTCGTCATACGCTGAACGCCCGCAACGTCTTTTGCTTTTGGCAAAGCAATACTGCGCGCTGCATCGAACTTAGTCATAGTGAAATCGAATGAGTTAGGATCTGTGTCTACAAACTCACCGGTCTTCATATCTACAACGCGTGCGTCAATCACTTGGTTGTAGGTTTCTGACACGTTTTCAACGTTCTCAACGCCAGCAGCCGCCAAAATGTTGCGCTGCACGTCTTCGATTTTGTTTGCCTGTTGCAGTGGGCGAAGCTGTACTGCCGCAAAAGATACGACAACCGCACACACTAAACATAAGCCAACAACAACGCCTAGCGTTTTGCCGATAGATTCATTGTTACTAGACACGTGCTAATCTCCTCTTCACATTAGACTGCACAACCATGTGGTCGAAAAGTGGTGCGAACAGGTTTGCGAACAGAATTGCTAACATCATACCCTCTGGGTATGCCGGGTTAACAACACGGATAAGTACAACCATTACACCAATCAATGCACCATATGCCCACTTACCTTTGTCTGTGAAAGACGCAGATACCGGGTCGGTTGCCATGAAGAACATACCGAATGCAAAACCACCCAGTACTAAGTGCCAGTGCCAAGGCATAGCGAATACTGTGTTAGTGTCAGAACCGATCATGTTCAGCAGCATAGACATCACGACCATACCCAGGAAAGTACCCAGTACGATGCGCCACGATGCGATACGAACATAAATCAGGAACAAACCACCAATCATGATAGCCAGTGTAGAGGTTTCACCTACTGAACCTTGAATAAAGCCGTAGAATGCGTTCCACCACAGTACCATGTTGTCATAATCCAGCGCGCCTGTTGCAGCCTGACCCAGGTAAGTTGCACCTGAGAAAGAGTCTACCGCTGTCCACACTGTGTCACCTGAGATGTCACCTGGGTATGCGAAGAACAGGAATGCACGACCAGCCAGTGCCGGGTTCAGGAAGTTACGGCCTGTACCACCGAAGACTTCTTTTGCTACCACAACACCGAAGGTGATACCCAACGCAACTTGCCATAACGGGATCGTTGCGGGCAGGATCAGGGCGAACAGTACTGATGTTACGAAGAAACCTTCATTTACTTCGTGCTTACGCACTGAAGCAAATAATACTTCCCAGAAACCACCGACAATAAATACTGTCGCGTAAATCGGTAGGAAGAAACAGGCCCCGTAGAACATCTTTGCGCCCCAGCCAGAATCGGCTGTTAGCTCACCGCCAAACAGCTGGAATAATGCCGCCTGCCAAGTGTTTGCAATTTCAAAACCATTGCCAATCGCAATCGCTGCCTGGTGACCAATGTTGAACATACCAAAGAACATAGCTGGGAATGTCGCCATCCAAACTAAGATCATGATACGTTTCAGGTCGATATTATCACGTACGTGAGTGCCGCCTTTGTTGACATAACCTGGCGTGTAGAAAACAGTTGCAACTGCTTCGTACAGGGCATACCACTTCTCGTGTTTACCACCAGGTTCAAAGTGAGGTTCAATGTCTTCTAAAAATTTCTTTAAGGCCATTTTAACCTTCCTTCTCGATTGTAGTCAGGCAATCACGTAAGATTGTTCCATAGTCGTATTTGCCCGGACAAACGAAGGTACACAACGCCAGATCTTCTTCATCCAGCTCTAGCGCACCCAGTGAAATCGCGCTGTCCAAATCGCCAGAGATCAGGTCACGCAACAACAGAGTTGGCAGGATATCAAGCGGCATTACACGCTCATAGTTACCAATTGGCACCATCGCACGCTTTGAGCCACCGGTAGAGGTGGTCATCTTGAACAGACGACTTGGCGCAAAGTGAGAGATGAAAGTACGGGTTACAGAGAATTTAGTACTACCAGGTGCGATCCAGCCAAACAGCTCTTTCTCACGACCTTCAGACAGCACAGAAACCTGTACATGATAACGACCCAGGTAAGCATGAGGACCAGCGGCTGTTTTACCAGCTAACACAGAGCCAGAAATGACCCGGTTTTCACCATCTTCAGTTTCACCTGCAACTAAATCGGTTAACGACGCACCAACTTGAGTTTTAACAAGACGTGGGTTCTTCACGCTCGGACCGGCCAAAGCAACAACACGGTCTGAGTAGATTTCACCACTTAGGAATAGCTTACCGAAAGCAATTACGTCCTGGTAACCCAGGTGCCATACTTGCTTGTTTGGACCGACAGCGTCGAGGTTGTGGATGTGTGTACCAACCAGACCAGCAGGGTGAACACCCGCAAACTCATGTACTTCTACCTGAGAAAGCGAAGAGCTCGGCACCTTACTGCCAGATTGCTTACAAACAAACACTTTGCCGTCAGTCAGACGCGAAACCACAGCCAGACCAGCCTCAAACGCTTCCACGTTTTCAGCGATCACAACAGCAGGATCCGCAGCTAGAGGGTTAGTGTCAATTGCGGTAACAAAGATCGAGCTTGGCGACGCGCTAGGTACTGCTACACGACTGAAAGGACGTGCACGCAACGCTGGCCATTGACCCGATTCGATCAGCACTTCTTTCACTTTCTCGCGATCTAGGTTGCCGAGTTCAGCAGCCGGGAACTTTTCAAAAGTGATTTGCTCATCGCCCTGTACTTCAATCACAACGGACTGAAGAACACGCTTGGCTCCACGGTTGATTTCTTTAACTACACCAGAGGCTGGCGCAGTAAACTTGACGCCAGGATTCTTTTTGTCTTCAAAAAGAACTTGGCCTTTCTTGACTTGGTCATCCACACGCACTCGCATGGTTGGACGCATACCAATAAACTCTTCACCCAACACAGCTACTCGTTTGACAGCAGAACCATCATGAATAACTTGCTGTGGTGCGCCCTCTATGGGTAAGTCCAGACCTTTTTTTATGTTGATCATACGCACTTGCATTACATTAACGGAAAGAAATTGATAAATCTTTACTTACCACGGCACTATTCTCTGAGTTGTATTGGAGTCAAAGAGCTGGCACAACATACACAAAGTCGGGCCAACCTGTCCGCAACGGGAACCAGCACCGTGGTATATAGTCCTTACATATTTCCGCAATTTTAACATTAATCGTACTGACTATGCGAGTGGAAATATGAAAATAATACGACTTAACAATGGATTTAGTTCATCAGGTGTCACTGCAAGAATCTAAATATAGACCAAAGTGGTATTGATGAGAAATTGACAGTACTGCTGAGGGGAATATTCTTAATGAAGGGTACGCAATGAAACGGGCGAAATCAGTGATTTCGCCCGTCTAACGACTAGATTAGGTGGTTAATCTCAACCGCCGTATCCACGTCTGCATCATAGTCAACTGACTCGATGCCAAAACCAAATAGCTTCAGGAATTCATTGTGATAACCGGCGTAATCAGTCAGCTCATCGATACTGTCCGTGTCGACTTTATCCCAAATAGCTTTAATGCGCGCCTGGACTCCGTCTTCCAGCTCTTTGTAGTTCTGGAACAGGTGACCTCCGTCATCAAAACGTGGAGTCTCTCCGTACAGGTTTTCACTGAACAACCCTTGGATCTGCTCAATTGTCCCTTCGTAGGTGCCCTCTTCTTTGGTCACTTTGAACAAAGTAGAGATATACAGAGGCATAATTGGGATAGCAGAGCTTGCCTGAGTCACTACCGCATTCAATGAGGCAACATAGGCTTCACCGTTTAAGTGCGCAGTTGATGCTTTAATTGCATCTGTCGCGCGATCCAGGTCTTCTTTGGCTTTGCCTATGGTCGCATGGCCATAGATAGGCCAGGTCAGCTCTTTACCGATATAAGTGTATGCCGTCGTTTTGAACCCTTCAGCAAGCACATCGGCTTCTTTCAGTGCCTCCAGCCACAACTCCCAATCTTCACCGCCCATCACTTTCACGGTATTAGCGATTTCTTCTTCATTGGCCGCTTCAACGGTCACTTCATCAATGATCCGCTTAGACGTATTTAGATTCTTGGTTGTGATGGTTTGACCAATTGGCTTAAGCACCGATGAAAAGGTCTCGCCCGATTTAGGATCAGTACGACGCGGTGATGCCAGACTGTAGATGATCAAATCAACTTTGCCCATTTCAGCCTTGATGGTCTCAATCGCTTTGGCTTTAAGCTCATCTGAGAATGCATCACCATTGATGTTCTTTGACCACAGGCCAGCCTCATCGGCGGCTTGCTGAAATGCAGCGGTATTATACCAACCCGCTGACGCCGGCTTTTTCTCTGTACCTTCTTTTTCGAAGAAGATACCCAGTGTTTTTGCACCAGCGCCAAAAGCAGCGGTGATACGAGAAGCCAGGCCATAACCGGTAGAGGCACCGATCACCAGGACATTTTTAGGGCCGTTATTGATTGGACCCTGAGCCTTAACATAAGCAATTTGTTCTTTTACGTGCTCAGCACAGCCCACCGGGTGAGCATTGGTACAGATAAAACCACGGATCTTAGGTTTGATGACCATGTCTATTCCTACATATTCTGTATTATGAAAACTGCGTTAGTTTAAATGCAGATCCTGCAAACACAGGTCTGATCACTCACTATCAAATTTCGAGCCGCCCAGACAGCTCGGTGAATCAGGGACTTCGCCATGCTGTTCAGCATATTCTTCCGGGGTATAAGTGTGAATGGCTAGCGCATGAATATGATGTGCCAACTCCTCCTTTAATACCTCATTAATCAAGCGGTGGCGTTGTAATAAACGCTGTCCCGCGAATTTTTCGCTGACAGCAATCACTTTGAAATGTGACTCGCTACCCCGGCTGTGCATATGACTTTCGTTAATAACATTGAGATGTTTGCACGCGATGGCGTCTGCAAGCTTATTGTAGATTTGTTGTTGCATTGACATAACTCACTCCCGATGCGGAGAAAATTTAGCGCATACTATACGCACTTATGCACCATTAACCAACTGTTCTGAATGTCAGGTTGATCCGTCCCTGGGTGACGCGCGCTTGTTTCGGCAGTGCATGCTGATAGTCATGCTGGCTGCGCCCCGTCATCAGTAACCCACTTCCCGTCGGCAAAGGCAGAGTCAGGGTTTCCTGTGTCTGCTTATGGCGAATTTTGAAATTGCGCGTCGCCCCCAGCGACATAGAAAAAATCGTCGGATTCAGTCCAAGCTCAGCTTCATCGTCACTATGCCAGCCCATGCTGTCCTGCCCATCCCGATACCAGTTAACAAGCAGTGCATTAAAGTCGTGCCCAAACTGGCGACTCAGGCGTGAGCGCATTGCGCTGAGTACATCAGGCCAGGGGGTGTTCTCAAGCAGAGTGCCGGAATAACCATATGACACAGACTTATCGGCAATAAAACACTGTAATCTAGGGATCGGTGTAGTTCGACCAAACAAGGTGATGGTGGGCTGTTGCCAATCCAAGGAGGATGCCAGGTGGGTATAAAGCGCAAGGCTTTTTTCAAAGCTCAGACAGGCTGGCTGATATTCAAAACCCGGCGGCAATTGTGGTGTTTGCCCGGGCAAACATTCTTTGTTCAGTCTCGACATGCTATATTACGTGTTCTGTTAGTTCTGCTGCGCTTTGCTAGTGTGCAAGGTGATAGCACCAACCTTGAGTGAGATTCACCCCATCATGATCACCGACGCTGTATTGGCTGGCACGGCTCTGACCCTGCATCGTTTTCCCCTTGAGCAAAAAAACCGTAGTCTGCAAGCCTGGGATGCGGCCGACGAATATCTACTGGATCATATTACCACAGCCTATCCGGATGCACGCGATATCCTAATCCTGAATGATGCCTTTGGCGCATTAAGCTGTACGCTGGCTGCACGGCTAAAAGATCACGCGCAGTGGCATATTACTCAGGTCAGTGATTCTTTTGTGACACAACAGGCAACCCGCCACAATCTGGTAGAAAACCAGCTGGATTGGGCGCTGGATGAAACCAAACTCACTCAGCTAGATAGTCTCGCAGCCTTGCCGGAACAGTGCGACCTGGTCCTCATAAAGGTGCCAAAAAATGCCGGGCTGCTGCAACATCAGTTATCCCAACTAAGCCACCTCGCTGCGGGTACCCCTATTGTAGCAGCGGGTAAAGCCAAAGAAATTCATACCTCGACGCTAAAGAGTTTCAGTCACTTTATACAACCGCCTACCACCAGCCTGGCGGTTAAAAAGTCCCGATTAATCTTTTGTACCACCACCGGCAAACCCGTGACAGATAAGTTTCCGGTCAGCTGGGCGCTGGAGAACACCCCTTTCACAATACATAACCATGCCAATGTATTCTCCCGTGACTCTCTGGATATCGGCGCCCGGTTCTTTATGAACTATCTGCCGGCAGGTAAAAAACCACTACGGGTGATAGATCTGGGCTGTGGAAACGGCGTGATTGGCTTGCAAACTCTGGCGCGGATGCCAAATGCACAGGTTATATTTGTCGATGAATCCGCCATGGCCGTTGCCAGTGCTCGCGAAAACGTCACTCATAACCTTCCGGACAGAGTAGATGACTGCCAGTTTATGCAAAATGATTGTCTCAGTAACTTTTCGCCTAACTCCACCGATCTGGTGTTATGCAACCCGCCGTTTCATCAGGCACAGGCCATTACCGATCACATTGCCTGGCAAATGTTCTTACAAGCTAAACACACGCTGAGAAATGGCGGGGAATTAAGGATCATTGGCAATCGCCACCTTGATTACCTAGATAAGTTGCAGCGCCTGTTCGGGAATTGTAAGGTGATAGGCAATAATAAGAAGTTTACCGTATTGAGTTCTATTAAAAGGAGCTAATCATGCGCTTAGCATTCTCTGCATCTCTCTTTGGTGCAGCTCTCAGTTTACTCGCAGGGTGCAGCAGTGCACCTAAAACAGTGATCCTCAACCCCAGCTATCAAGGTGGAAATATCAGCCAGTTGTCGCAAACCCTGGCAATTAAGGTGATCGACAATCGAACAACCAAGTTCACCATTAAAGTACTGGAGCAAGAGCCTGCGGTTTATCTGCCAAATGCAGAGCTGCCTGTCACCTTAAACAAACTATTGGCTCAGGCACTTGAGGCCAACGGGGTGACACTGTCGCCACAAAGCGATACTCAGCTGACACTGCGCATTCGCACCTTTATTGCCAAAGTTGATGAAACGCTCAGTCGCCACGAAAGTATAGCGCATGCCGAATTTGTTATAGAAGCAAGCAAAGGGCAACGCACATTTACCAAGCCCTTCACTGGTGAAGCAACATTCAGTAAACCACTAAAACATGACCAATCTCAGGTAGAAGGGCAATTAAACCGCCTTGCTGAGCAGGTGGTCACTCGCATGCTGTCGGATAAAGAATTGATTAATTTTTTGCAACAATAAAAGGCTAAGCTATGCTCCGTATCCTGATCCTGTTGACATTACTACTGACAAGTAATTTCTCATTTGCGAACAATAAAGAAGGGCGCTTTGTCCAAAAAGATAACCTGTTTCCTAAAGTTCAGCTCAATACCTCACTGGGCAAAGTGATCGTAGAACTGGATCGCTCCCGTGCACCGATCACAGTCAACAACTTTCTCACTTACGTGATCAACGGTGACTATAAAGGTTCTGTCTTTCACCGGGTAGAGCGGGACGAGGCCAACGAGCGTGATTTCGTGATCCAGGGCGGTGGCTATGACAAAGACTATGATGGCATGTTCGAGCGCCCCGCAATCTTTAACGAGAGCGGTAACGGCCTGAAAAATAATATGTACACCATTGCCATGGCTTATCAGGACAATAAGCCACATTCAGGAACCCGTCAGTTCTTTTTCAATATGGATGACAATGACCACCTTAACCCCGGACGCGGATGGGGCTTTGCTGTATTTGGTAGCGTCGCGGACGGCTTCGATACACTCGACAAAATCATGCAAGTCGAAACAGACTACAACAAAAAGCTGGGATATACCTTTATCCCCAAAACACCTGTGATCATCCACAGCATAGAAATGCTGCCGGAAGAGACCTTCGAGTAATCGCTTAGCCAGTATCGCCTTGCCTCATAACAGGGCGATACTGGATTGGAAAACACTATGATCATTTCATCCAGCCTGCGTGACTATGCCAGCTACTATCGCGATAAACGTCTGCTCACGGTCTTTGCCTTTGGGGTCAGTCAGGGCTTTCCCTGGGTTTTAATTGGCTCAGTGATGTCTGCCTGGCTTAAAGACGAAGGGCTTAGCCGCAGCATGATAGGGTTATTTGGCATTGTATTCAGTGCCTACACTATCAACTTTTTGTGGTCCCCGCTGCTGGACCGGGTTCGCTTGCCATTGCTGACGAATTGGCTAGGGCAAAGACGCAGCTGGATCGCAGCCGGACAACTGATTGTTGCGCTGTCAGCACTGGCTTTAAGTCAAGTTGACCTCAAAGCCGATCTTTATCAGGCTGCATTATTGTGTTTCATTATTGCTCTGAGTGCAGCTACCCATGATATTGCAATAGACGCCTATCGGATTGACATCCTGCCACCAGAAGAAAGTGAAAAATCCACCGCTGCTGCCGCTATGGCAACATCAGGATGGTGGAGTGGCTATGCCCTGCTTGGTGCCATACCGTTTTTTGCGGCAGACTTACCGGGTGTCAGCTGGCCCGAGATATATACACTGCTCGCAGCGATCATGCTGGCACTATTTCTGGTCACGCTCTGTGCCCATGAACCCCAGTCTCACCGGGAGCACACACAACAACAACTACAAGCGCAATATCAGTCCCAGCTTGGTGGGCTGGAACACAATCGACTGCAGCGCATTCTGGCCTGGCTGGCTGTCACCTTGGTTGAGCCGTTTCGCAGCTTCTTTAACCGCAATGGCGTCAAAACGGCCCTGGCCCTGTTGGCCTTTATTTTTCTGTTTAAAATTGGTGAGGCCTTTCTGGCACGCATGTCTATCGTGTTTTACAAAGAGATTGGCTTTAGCAACAGTCAGATAGCTCAGTATTCAAAACTGGGAACCGGTCTTATCACGATTATTTTTGCGTTTCTGGGCAGCATCTTTAATCACAAATACGGCATTGTAAAAGGCCTGTTTATCAGTGGTGTTGCCATGGCGGCGTCTAACCTGATGTTTTCCTGGATAGCCGTTGCAGGCCCCAAGGAACATCTGTATGCCCTCGCTATCGTCATAGATGGATTTACCCAGGCCTGGTCGCTGGTCGCCATGGTGGCCTTCATTTCGATGTTATGTGATCGCGCTTTCAGCGCAACCCATTATGCACTGCTAGCCTCGCTCGGCAGTCTCGGTCGTACCGTGCTCTCCAGCTACAGTGGTGTCGTAATAGATGACTGGTTGGGGGGAAACTGGGCGGTATTCTTCGCGCTGACGGCACTGATGGTCGTGCCTTCTTTGATATTCTTGTACGCAATCCGTCATAAACTCTATCAAATAGAGCAGAACTATCACAATCAGGGAGAAAAACGCTAGAACAAAGCGTGGCGTATTTGGTCCATGTTAAAAGGATAGAGGTGCAGCTCCTTGCACCTTCATTCATACTGGCAACGCCAGTGGTTTACATCTGCTCTTCTTTGATCAGAGCCAGACCTTCATATGGGTCGACTTCCAGCGCTTCACAGTAACGCAGAAATTCAATCACGTCTAAACGACGTTCCTGATTCTCAATTTTGCCAATGAAAGAATGTGGTGTACCTAACACCTGGGCCAGACTGCGCATTGTATGACCTTTCTCGTGACGCTTTGATTTTAGCCACTTAGTCAACTTACTGTTTTCCTCAGAAGAAACCGTTTTCCCCATCATAATAAAACATCTCCTACTCGATGATTAATTAATGCTGCCTTACGAAATTTGCCCGTCTCGACCGGCAGCTTGTTTTATAACAGGACACATAAGCTGGGCATAAAACACCCAATTTGCCTGCCCTGTTCCTATGTACCAAATTAGGTATAGACGATCTTTTCTCTAACACCTAATTAAATTTGCAACTTTCTTACCTAAAATAGAGAGGTAAGATTACTGTGACACTTTAACAAAAATTTTATATCTTGTACCAGTATACGAAATAATTTATTTTTTCTTTAAAAAATAGTGGTTTAGCGCTAACCTGTCATAAAGTAACAAATTTTGGGAGAATTTTTGATGATCCGGCTCATATTTTTGCTACCCATTTTGCTCTGTCTGGGTTGGTATTACTTTTTACGTGTAAATGGCGTACCACTCAAACAAGGCAAACGCGGATTCATCTATATTCTCGCTTTTTCCACTCTGGTGCTGGGATTTTTTGTTCTGATGATCCACCTTACCAACCCGGGATAGCCAGCACCGTGCTGACTCACACACCCGTGTTTTGGTCATGTACAGGTACTTTAGCAAACTGTACAGAAAAAAGATGGTCGCTTTTGGTCTAATTTTAGATACAAAAAGGCCATGCTTATGCATGGCCTTTGAGAGTAAATATGCTACATCAGGATGACTTTATACGCTGAAGCTCGCACCGCAACCACAGGTGGTGGTTGCGTTAGGGTTGCTGACAAAAAAGCGCGCACCTTCGAGACCTTCAGTGTAATCAACCTCACCATCGACCAGATACTGAATGCTCATTGGATCAACCACCATGGACACTCCGTTTTTCTCAATTTCCAGGTCACCCGGATTGGTTTTTTCGTCAAAGGTAAATCCGTACTGGAACCCAGAGCACCCACCGCCAGTCACATACACTCGCAGTTTAAGGTTAGGGTTTTCTTCTTCAGAGATAAGTTCTTTCACACGGCTAGCCGCCGCATCGGAAAATTTAATTGGTATCTGATCAGACATGTGTATTCGACCCCTGTACATTTAATAGCGGAATTATCTAATACCTGACTATTTTAATCAAGTATAGACTGGCACTCATCCAGCAACGATCTCCATATTCCCTCCTCTGCGTTACCTAGTCGTTTGATTTACTTAATTACAAGGACTTAGATTATTTGATACACTTATCCACCAAGTGTACTATGCTACTTCTGCTGTCTTCCCGGAAATCAAGTACCACAGCGCTGACTTTGGCGAGTGTTCGGGCATTATGAAAAACCTCAGGATTGAGCTAGTACAGGCAGCTAGGCAGGACAACTGCACTCGCAACAAATCAGATTCTCAACAGGCCAATATTGTATGTCGTTCGATAATGTACGCCGTCGCTTAGCGAAACCCAAAACTTCCATCCAGCTTTGCTTACTGGGAATTGGTGCCGGCTTAATTGCAGCAATATTGATCATCTTGTTTCGTCTCACCATCATGCTGGTGCAAAGCACATTTTTAGACAGTCCAGATGATTTCACCACCTTGCCGGAACACCAGCGGGTACTGCTGCCTGTCGGTGCCGCTTTACTGATCGCCCTGTTTGCCAGTCTGACCGGGTTTAAACACTATCGCCTCGGCATCCCGTTTGTGATCTATCGTATCAAACAGCATTATGGACAAATGCCCATCTGGAACTCGGTCAATCAATTTTTCGGTGGCGCTGTGGCACTCATCAGTGGCTTTTCAGTCGGACGCGAGGGTCCATCTGTACACATGGGCGCGACAGGTGCCAGCATTCTGGCCGAGCGCCTGCATTTGCCCATGAACGCAGCCCGGACACTGGCCGGATGTGGTGTTGCAGCGGGCATTGCAGCTTCGTTTAATACCCCTCTGGCCGCCGTCATCTTTGTTATGGAAGTGGTACTGCGGGAATACAAAATTCACATTTTCGTGCCAATCATGCTGGCAGCGGTGACAGGCGCCCTGGCAACGCAATACGTGTTTGGCCACGACCTGGAGTTATCACTCATCAGCGTCTCGGCATTGTCGTTCTGGCATTATCCGTTTTTGATTCTGTGTGGTTTTGTGCTGGGTGCCATTGCTTTTGCATTTAATCAGAACCTGATGATGATCATTAAAACCTTTAAGCCTATCAGCATGTTTCCACGCCTGATGCTGGCCGGATTACTGGCCGGACTGATAGGCTACCTGGTTCCGGAAGCCATGGGCTCAGGTATGAGCGCAATTAAAATTGCCGTTGAAACGCCCGGCGAGCTGCAACTGCTAACCACCATATTGATTGCCAAACTGCTGGCAACCATCTTTGCCATTGGCCTGGGGATCCCCGGCGGGATCATTGGCCCGGTCATCGGACTGGGAGTCTTGATTGGTACCTTAATGGCGTATTTTGCTCAGTATATTTCTCCTGATGTCAGCGTCGCAGGGACCTACGGCGTTCTGGGCATGGCCGGGTTGCTGGCAGCAACACTGCATGCTCCCCTGGCGGCCCTCACCGCAGTAATGGAACTGACCTCCAGTCCTCAGATTGTCGTACCCGCTATGATTGTGATTTCCTGCGCCTATGTTACTGCATTGCAAGTCTTTGGAAATCGTTCTATTTTCTTACAGCAGCTGGATTTTCAGGCGCTGCCCTATCAGGTTTCTCCAGCCAAAGAAGCGCTGCAAAAGGTTGGGATTATGGAAGAAATGGACGAGGGCTTTAAACTCCTCTACTCGGACGACAAAGAGCAAATCAAAGAAACCTTGTCGGCCATCGACAGTCAGACGCCACTGATAGTGTACGACGAGGAGCATGGATATCGGCTGGCCGAGTATGACCTCAGCCTGATCTCAGAGCAGAGCATGACCATCACTTATATCGAGCTGCAAGGGCTGAGCACACAAGCCACGCTGGCAGATGCATTTGATATCCTCAAAGACAAGCGCTCTGGCGCCGTCTATGTGTATAATCAGAAAAATAACGAACAAATTATGGGCTTGCTCAGGTGGGATCAGATCCGCCATATTCTCACTATGAGAAACAGCCTGCTGTAATTGCTACTTTAGACAACCTAGAGGTTTTATGACGACGATACTTGTGTACAAAGCGCTACACATCTTTTTTATGGTTGCCTGGTTTGCTGGTATATTCTATCTGCCGAGGCTGTTTGTTTATCATGCAATGACAGACGAAAAACCCTGCTCTGCGATGCTTAAAATCATGGAGCGACGCCTGCTCTATTTTGTCACGCCCTTTGCGATACTCACCGCAGTATTTGGCATATTGCTCATCACCAGTTATGGCCGGGAGTGGTTTCGCGCCAACCTGTGGCTGCACTACAAACTGATACCGGTCATTATGCTCTATTTGTATCACGCTTATTGCTTCAAACTGCTGGCAGATTTTAAACATGACCGTAATCAACGTAGTGACCGATTCTATCGCATCTTTAACGAGTTTCCGGTGATATTACTGCTGATCATCATCCTGCTCGCCATCTTGAAACCGGTTTTCTGATATCAGACTATGACGGCGACTTAGCCGTCATTTTCCACGCCTAAAAAACAGAATTGTGCTATTATGTCGCTCCAGTTACTCAACGCAGCGTGCCTGATGCGCCCTGTTTTGCGAGCTCGGTTAGGAGTGCTCCCCGCCTCCTGTTGTCAATCTGTGATTAGGAATCGCCGCATGTTAAGTTTCCAAGGTGAAAACATCCTCTCCGTCAACGAACTCGACAGAGAAGCCATTGAGCTGATTTTCAATGTTGCTAAGAAAATGGAACCCTACGCTAAAAAGTACAAGCGCACCAATGTGCTGGAAGGTGCTGTCTTAGCCAATCTGTTTTTTGAACCCAGTACCCGAACGCGTGTCAGTTTCGGGACCGCTTTTAACCTGCTGGGTGGTACGGTCCGTGAGACCACAGGTATGCAAAGTTCCGCTTTAGCAAAAGGGGAATCCCTGTATGACACCGCCCGCGTGATCTCCGCTTATGCCGATGCTGTCGCAATGCGCCATCCGGATGCTGGCTCAGTTGCGGAATTTGCCACAGGCTCAGACGTCCCGGTGATCAACGGTGGAGATGGTCCAAATGAACACCCAACCCAGGCATTGCTGGATCTGTTAACCATTGAACGTGAACTGGATCGCTTCGAACGCGGCATTGACGGGATGCACATCGCCCTGGTTGGCGACCTGAAATATGGCCGTACCGTTCACTCACTGTCTAAGCTGCTATGCCACTATAAAAATGTTCGCTTTTCTATGGTCGCCCCGGACGGCTTACAAATGCCGGACTATATTCTGGATGCCGTTAGCAACGCTGGCCACCGCATTGAACTGGTCTCAAAAATGGAAGGCAACCTGGCTGCGGACATCGTCTATCAAACCCGCATTCAGGAAGAACGCTTCCCATCACAAGAAGAAGCCAATAAATATCGTGGTGGTTTTCGTATCAGCCAGGCCATTTACGATGCGCACTGTAAGCCAGAGTCCGTATTGATGCACCCTCTGCCCCGTGATAGCCGTGGCGATGCCAATGAACTGGATAACGACTTAAATAATAATGACAACTTAGCCATCTTCCGTCAGGTTCAAAATGGCGTGTTGATCCGCATGGCGTTGTTTGCATTGACACTGGGCGTTGCCGACAAGGTTGAGCAATACGAAGTAGACGTGCCCTGGTTCAGCCGCAAACGCGAAGCCTAATCTACTAAATTCGTTTCATGACCTGAGGTATCTGAGTTCATTACAGATACCTTATGTACATAACAAAGGACACATTATGACAATCAGTCAAGACCTTTTCTCTCGTGCCCAGGAATCTATCCCGGGTGGTGTCAACTCACCGGTCCGCGCGTTTAATGGCGTCGGTGGCACACCGCTATTCATTAACAAAGCAGAAGGCCCACACACGTTTGATGCCGATGGTAAACGCTACATCGATTATGTTGGCTCCTGGGGTCCGATGATCCTCGGCCATAACCACCCGCAAATTAAGCAGGCTGTGCTGGATGCGGTAGAAAATGGTCTGAGCTATGGTGCACCGACTGAAAGCGAAATCCTGATGGCTGAAAAAGTCAAAGCGTTGGTTCCCTCTATCGACAAAGTGCGTATGGTCAGCTCAGGGACCGAAGCCACCATGAGTGCGATCCGCCTGGCACGTGGCTACACAGGCAGAGATAAAATCCTGAAGTTTGAAGGCTGCTACCATGGTCATGCCGATTCACTGCTGGTTAAAGCCGGTTCTGGTGCGCTGACTATGGGTGTACCAAACTCACCGGGCATTCCGGCAGACTTTGCGAAACACACGCTCACCGTGTCATTCAATAACCTGGACGAAGTGAAAGCCATTTTTGCCCAATACCCGGACCAGATTGCCTGTATTATCGTCGAGCCAGTGGCTGGTAACATGAACTGTATTCCACCAGTTGAAGGCTTCCTGGAAGGTCTGCGCGAGATCTGCGATACACATCAGTCTGTGCTTATTTTCGATGAAGTCATGACAGGCTTCCGAGTGGCACTGGGTGGTGCTCAGGCCTATTACAATATCGAGCCAGACCTGACCTGCCTGGGTAAGGTTATTGGTGGCGGTATGCCAGTAGGTGCCTTTGGTGGTAAACGTGCCATTATGGACCACATTGCACCGGTAGGCCCGGTTTATCAGGCAGGCACCCTGTCTGGTAACCCAATCGCTATGGCAGCTGGCCTCAAGGCACTTGAGCTACTGTCAGAACCTGGTCTGCACGATGCACTTGAAAGTAAGAGTAAGCAACTGTGTGATGGATTCCAGCGTGCTGCAGATGCCGCAGGCATTGCCCTGACTACCAACTATGCCGGTGGCATGTTCGGTTTCTTCTTCACCAATGCCGAGCGTGTTGATACCTATCAGCAAGCAACTGAGTGCGATCTGGAACGCTTCAAACGCTTTTTCCACCTGATGCTGGAAGAAGGCGTGTATCTGGCACCATCCGCATTCGAAGCCGGATTTGTCAGCACCATGCACAGTGATGCAGACATTGCTGAAACAATCAAAGCGGCTGAGCGCGCATTTGCTAAGCTAGTAGCTTAAACAAACTCGCTCAGTTTAGTGATATTAAAAAGCCCTGCGGGGCTTTTTTTGTTTTTGGCAGTAAAAACTTTCAGGGCTTTGAACTATTCTTTGTTTATACCCGGTCTATTACAAATGACTTATAAACAAAGATAAAATTATGACAGGACTCAGATCAGCCGCTAGCCCCGCAATTGCCTTTATGGCACAGCTAAAATACAAAACCAAAATCAGCCTGGTATTTGGTATTCTTTTAGTACCACTCAGCCTAAGCTTATTTTTTCTTAATTCAACCCTGACTCAGTCAATTCAGGTGAGTCAGCAACAGCGTGCTGGCTTACAATTTTATCCGCCCATTTTAGAAAACCTGTTAAACCAGCAAGCCCAGCGCAATGCTCAGGTTTTGGCACGTAGCCCATTTGCTAAAGACGTTAAGCCAGGTGACGAGTTAGAGCATTTATCCATTGCTTCTAAGCTGGCGATAGACAATGATCTGAGCCGCTCTTACCTCAACCGCTCTTTGGTGGAATCACTGCCTAATGTGATCACTCAGGTGAATGGCATCGCTGAACAGGCAAATAAGATCATCAGCAGCGGCCGTTTCACGCCCGATACCTTCATCGCGCTGTCAAACCTGAATAAAGTACTCCCGCTGGTAAAAATGCAATTGAACAACAAGCTGGAAGTCGCTACAGCCAACAACAAACAAGTTACCAAGCGACTTCAGGATAAGATTACGGCGTTAAACCGTGCGCTGGATAACTATCACCGCACCATAAACGATAAACTGCTGGAGCCCGACGACATCGAACTGACCAGTGGGGCCTTTAGCAGCGTGCATCGCGAGGTACTTACCCAGCTGACTGGCCTGATCAATGCAGCTACACCCACTCTGAAAACCTTGCTCGATGAAAAGCTCACCAATGAGCGTCGAATCCGAAATTTGGTCGCACTGGCATCCATACTCAGCTTGCTGCTCGCCTTGTATCTGATGTTAGGTTTCTATTTTGCAGTTGTAGACACCATTGCGGAATTTTCGACTTCAGCGCAGCAGGCATCTGGTGGTGATTTAACGGCACGGGCACAGCCGCGTGGCAAAGATGAGCTCAGCGACATTCTGCGCCAGTACAACGCCGTGCTGGACGCCTTCGTCCATTTACTAGGCAATGTCAGAACTACTTCAACTGATTTATATGGCGCCACCGATAAACTGCGCCAGATAAGCCAGGACACCCGAGAAGATGTGGCACAACAGCAAGCCAAGATCCAGACCGTGCATCAGGCACTCAGTGAAATGGCCAATGCCGCCGATGCCGTTGAAACCTCGGCACTCCATGCTACTGAACTTGCAGCAACCGCAGCACAACAAGTCAAACAAGGGAGTGAAAATACCACCCGACTGGCCGAACACATGATGGTGTTACAACGTGAATTCGAAGAAAGTCGCATTGCGCTGGATAAGCTTGCGCAAGACAGCCAGGACATCAGTAAAGTCAGTCTGGGGATCAGTGAAATTGCCGAACAAACCAATTTGCTGGCGCTCAATGCTGCCATTGAAGCTGCCAGGGCAGGAGAGCAGGGTCGAGGCTTTGCGGTTGTCGCGGATGAAGTCCGTACACTGGCACAAAGAACGCAGCAACAAACCGAAGAGATCCACTCTATTATCCACTCACTGCAACAAGCCTCCAACGACACCCAGAAGAAAATGCTCAGCAGTGTTGAAAAAATGGAGCAAGGCGTCAGTGCAGCCACTGAGACTAACCAGGTGCTGAGTGCCGCAGAGCAAAGTATGGCTGACATCGACCAGCAAGGTCATGTCATCAGTGATCAGGTAAAACGTCAGGCTGTCGCCACCCAACAGGCACTGGTAGAATCGAGTGAAATCAGTCACTTGGCCGACCATACACTGAGTTCAGCAGAGGCCACACGGGGCGATGCTCAGCAGCTCAGCGATATGGCTGCAACCTTAAAGCAACTCATCGCTAAGTTCAGAACTTAACTGACTGCCCCCGGGGTGTGGCTCAACCGCATCCCGGCCGGGGGTTAAACTCCTCAATGCGAACAGGCAGCTGGATAGTTGGCCCACAATGCGGCGCAGCCTGCTCACCCGTTTTTTCGTTGACAAATGCCCAGCGGACGCCCGCAGGTCGCTGATCCGCAATCGCCTGCGGATTCAGAGGTTTTAAATAACGGATATAGAGCTCAAGCGCACCGCGCCCGCCAGTCAATTTGGCAGGTTTATTGTCGTCCCGGCCAATCCAGGTAACCGTCACCGTATTATGATCAAACCCAGCAAACCAGCTGTCTCTCAATTCATTACTCGTGCCCGTTTTACCTGCCAGCTGAATAGAAGGAAAATGCTGATTTAACCGCTTGGCGGTGCCACTTTTGGTGACTCGCTTCAGCCCATAGCGAGTCATGTACATGGCTTCCTGAGAAAACTTGGGTTGCTTTGCTACACGGTGCTGATACAGACGCTTGCCTGTGGTATTCGTAATAGCCGAAATACTCGTCAATGGCGCATATTGGCCATTGGCAGCCAATGTGGTGTACATCTGAGCCACATCAAAACTCGATAACTCCACAGCCCCCAACAGCATAGAGGGATACAAAGGAATATCACTGTCGACACCAAGCTGTCCTATGGTTTGAGCAACAGAGTCGATGCCGACATCCAGACCCAAGTTAACCGCTGGAATATTGATACTCTCACTGAACGCCCGATACAAAGGTACCGCCCCCCGGAATCGATGATCGAAGTTTTCCGGTTGCCAGGTTTTTCCCGCCGCGTTAGTCACTTGTAATGGGGCATCCTCCAGCAAGGTTCCCAAGTTATAGCCTGGCTGCTCAAGTGCTGATAAGTATATCGCGGGCTTTACCAGAGAGCCCACATTACGACGTGTGTCCAGCACCCGATTAAACCCGGAATAACGAAGCTGACGCCCCGCCACCAAAGCTGATACGCCGCTTTTTTCGGTGTTCACAGAAATCATCCCCACTTCCAACTGAGCGGTCGAAAAACGCCGTTCCAGATAGGGCAAACCTTCACTGACCGCCTCTTCCATGGCGGATTGCTTTTGCAAGTCAAAATAAGTAAATATCCTGATCCCCGCATTCACGACGTTTTCATCTGGCAATAATTGCTGAAGTTCACGATTCACCAGCTCCAGATAACCTGGGTAAGTTTGCATCAGACTTTCTTTCAGAGGCTGAATTGCAACAGGCCGCTCCAACGCCTGGCGATACTCATTGGTGGTGATGAGACCATTTTCCGCCATCAACCTGAGCACCAGATCGCGTCGTTCCATGGTTCGTTCCGGATATCGCCGCGGGTTGTAATAAGACGGACCTTTCACCATAGCAACCAGCATGGCTATCTGATCAAACTCCAGCTCATCGATGGGCTTAGCAAAGTAGAACTCCGCTGCCAGACCCATGCCATGGACGCCCTGGTTGTAAGCCTGGCCGAGGTAAACTTCGTTGATATAAGCTTCAAGAATTTCATCTTTGCTGTAACGGAAATCAAGAATGAGGGCGATAAAGGCTTCATTGATCTTGCGCAGCAAAGAGCGCTCCCGGGTTAAATAAAAGTTCTTTGCCAGCTGCTGGGTCAGGGTACTTCCCCCCTGTACAGTGCGTCCCGCGCGAATATTGTGGTACAAGGCGCGCATAATCGACCACACAGACACCCCGTGATGTTCGTAAAACGCCCGATCTTCAACCACTAGCAAGGTGTTTTTTAGAATATCGGGTATTTTGTCCAGTGGCACAAATTCCCGATCCTGACGACTTTCATTGCCTATCCGGGCAATTTGTACCGGCTCAAGTCTGGCACTCTCAACTCGCCGGCCCTGATCATTCACAATACTGGCCAGTTTTTTGCCAGCAAAATTGAGGGTAAAGATACGCGCCTGCTCAACCCCGTCATAAAACTCAAAGGAGCGCCGATACACGGTAATCGTACGACCCTGCACCACAAACTGGCCCGTATGTTTAATACGGTTTACCTGGGAGTAATTGAGCCGCTCCAGTTCCCAGATCACTTCCTCCTCAGCCAGATATTGATCCGGATAAAACGACATAGCGCGGGCATACACCTGTACAGGTAACTGCCACTTGTTCCCTTCAAACTGACGGCTCACTTTGGCATCGAGATAAACCATATACCCTGCAACCGCAAATACCATGGCCAGACTCAGCTTCCAGCACAACGACCACAACGTGCTCAGTGTCCGGTTACGCAATGCCCGTAAGCGTTGCTTAAATGAGGAAGTGGAGTTAGCGGTCTTTTTCTTGCCTGATTTGGCCGGTGATTTACGGGTGGACTTGCGAGGTTTGCCTGCTACTTTTTTGTTGTCTGCCATTGACCGTGGAATGCTTACTGAGAGTGAATAGATGCTAGATTATCTCAGATTAACTGCCGCTTAAACCAAAAAGCGCGATAAGCCGCGCTTTTTGGTGATTTCTTGCTTACTTATTGCGAATGGTCACAAATTCAGGGTACGCATCTATGCCACAATCATGCTGGTCCATACCACTGAGCTCTTCTTCTTCACCCACCCGGATCCCCATCAAGGTTTTAATGATCCCCCAGACGATGTAAGACGCGATAAACACAAAGCCCAGTATGGTCACCAGCCCGATGGCCTGAGTCATAAAGTTGGCATCACTGTTCGAGAAAGGTACCATCATAATGCCCAGCGCCCCACACACACCATGCACGGAAATAGCACCAACCGGATCATCAATACGCAGTTTATCCAGTGCAACGATGCTGAATACCACCAAAGAACCACCCAACATCCCCAAAATACAGGCCAGCATAGGTGTCGGTGACGCAGGCTCAGCGGTGATGGTCACCAAACCAGCCAATGCACCGTTCAGGATCATAGTCAGGTCGGCTTTTTTCCACATCAGCTTACACACCACCAGTGCTGCAATCGCACCTGCTGCCGCCGCAGCATTGGTGTTTACCATGATCTGACTGACGGCGATAGCATTGCTTTTGTCTGCGAGAAATAGCTGAGAGCCACCGTTAAACCCAAACCATCCCATCCACAAAATAAAGGTTCCCAGTGTCGCCAGAGGCAGGTTTGAACCGGGAATAGGATAGATTTCACCGTTTCTTCCATACTTGCCCTTACGTGCCCCGAGTAACAAAACGCCTGCCAAAGCGGCTGCGGCACCCGCACCATGTACAATCGCAGAGCCTGCAAAGTCAACAAAGCCCATTTCAGACAAGAATCCAGCCCCCCAAGTCCAGTATCCTTCAATAGGATAAATCAACCCAGTGAGGACCACAGTAAACAACAAGAACGCCCAAAGTTTCATTCGCTCAGCGACTGCCCCGGAGACAATAGACATTGCAGTTGCCACAAATACAACCTGAAAAAAGAAGTCCGATTCCAGCGCATGGTCGGCATCGTCGGCAGCACTACCAATGAGTGCACCAAAGTTAGGCACTACCCCGCCCTCAACGTTATCCACATACATGATGTTATACCCAACCAATAGAAACATCGTACAGGCGATGGCATACAGGGCGACATTTTTAGTGAGAATTTCGGTGGTGTTCTTTGAGCGTACCAGCCCGGCTTCAAGCATCGCGAAGCCAGCGGCCATCCACATCACCAGAATACCAGACACCAGAAAGTAAAAGGTGTTCAGAGAGAATTGTAATTCAATTACCGTGTTTTCCATTATTTCACCCCTTAAATCGCTTCTTCGTCGAGTTCACCGGTACGGATCCGGACAATTTGCTCAAGGTCGTAGACAAATATTTTTCCGTCGCCAATTTTGCCAGTACTGGCAATCTCAGTAATCGCCTCCACGACACGCTGGGTATTTTCACTGCGGGTCGCTATTTCAAGCTTAATTTTGGGAATAAAGTCGACCTGATATTCAGCTCCTCGATATAGCTCGGTATGGCCCCTCTGACGACCAAAACCCTTCACATCGACCACAGTCATGCCCTCGATACCCAGCTCAGCCAAGGCTTCGCGGACTTCATCCAGCTTAAACGGTTTAATTATTGCGCTTATCATTTTCATTATTTGCCCCCCCAGGGCAGATGATCCTGTCGGGGGAGGTAATCCAACCTTTATGCCAATAATAAAAGTAATTATTTTACAGGTGGTTAGGTTGAATCACAGATATGGAATGAACATCAAACGCACCGTACTGGTGCGCCTGTTTATTGTCTGACTTGAAATGGTGCAATGCAGAGAGGGGTGAACTGAGGGTTAGCTTTCACTGACCATTACGCAATTACGCTGAGCTTCTTTGGCACGATACAAAGCGCTGTCTGCCGCACGCATAACGTCACTGAGAGTCGCTTTGTCGCACCGGGCAATACCCACACTGAGTGTGCAGTGTAATGCCTTCTCCTGGATCATAAACTGCGTGTTGGCAAAGCGCTCTTTGAAATCCTGGCAGCTATTTTTAGCCACAACTAAGTCATTACCCGGCATTAGCACGGCAAACTCCTCCCCACCGACACGTGCCACCAGGCAGTGGTTGAAAGAGCAATTAAGCAGCTCAGCGACCTGAGACAAAACTTTGTCCCCCCCCAGATGACCGTACTGGTCATTGATTGCCTTAAAATGATCCAGATCCAGTAACGCCAGCGTGAACTGATCCGGCTTATTCTTGAGTACTTTATCCATGTGCTGGCAAAAATAACGACGATTATAGAGACCAGTCAGGAAATCTCTGTGTGCGTACTCTTTAATATCGGCGATCAGATTCAACTGCTCCATGGTTTGCATCACCCGGCAATGAAACTCTTCATTCATAAAGGGTTTGGTCAAAAAGTCATTCGCACCATATTTGATGAACTTGGCAGACAAACCATGACTGCCAGCACCAGATAGACCAATAATAGCGAGATCATCACGGCCCCGACTATTACGCACCGCTTTTACCAGTTCAAAACCGTCCATGGTCGGCATCGCATAATCCGTCAGCAATAATTTAATGTCCGATTTGGCATTGAGCATATTCAAAGCCTGCTCACCATCTTGCGCCTCAAAGACCGTAAACAACTGCTTTTCCAGCATCTGTCTCATCACAGCCCGGCTGATCATCGAATCATCTGCGATCAGTGCCTGGCACCCTTCGTTGCGCAATAAGCGTGATACCAGTTTAATGGCATAGAGGTAAGAGTCCCGATTGTCCTTAATCACATAATCAACGACGCCCATCTCGAGCATTTGCTGACGGCTATACTCATCAATTTTAGAGGTTAATACCACAGTAGGCACATTGCGGCTCAGTGTAAGCTGCACAACCTCTCCGTCAGGGGCGTCTGGTAAGGTCAGGTCAACCAAAGCCAGAGTGTAATGTTGGCTCTCGAGTAATGCCTGGGTCTCTTTCAGTGACCAGGCATAATCAATTTCCACATCCAGGTGTTGTGATGCAAGGTGGCGAAGGATCTGTTGCACTACCTTACTGTCTTCGACGACTAATACTCTTTGCATTACGATGCTCTACTAAAACTACGAGAAAAGGGAAGAGATACAAGAATTTAACAGCGCTAAATACTTTCATACTACAGACATAAGGATTAAATATACGCGATTTACGTGACAAAAAAAACTCACCGGCCAATAAAATTGTAAACAGGCCGCAACAAAAGCCCGCTTTACCTCGGATGCCTAGGGCAATTTGAGACACAAAAAACAAACCAAGAAAACCATAAAAATTAACACGCATTGCGCATAGCCTATTTTTTGGCAATTAGTCTCAAGTTTTTTGAATTCTGACCTGGATGCGTCTTAAATAAGCAGATCGATGTCACCCAAAAAATAAAAACATGTTGTTGAAGCCACTACTGTTCGCTCTTTCTGCGACTTTTATTACCACACTCTCTCACACCGCATCGGCACAAGCTGATACTCAAGGTCAGTTAACCCAGCAAATTGATGCTCAGGTCATCACCGAACACAAAGGAACCTTTAACGGGGAGCGGATCGCCTACACCGCCACCACAGGTACTCAGCCTGTATGGGATAAAACAGGCCACCCGATAGCGACTCTTCACTATACCTACTATAAAAAGAATAAAGTCAAAGATCCCGCCACTCGTCCGCTGCTGATCTCATTTAACGGTGGCCCGGGCTCCGCGTCAGTATGGATGCATATTGCGTACACCGGGCCTCGGGTGCTGAAGATTGACGATGAAGGTTATCCGATGCAGCCTTACGGCTTAAAAGATAACCCGGATTCGGTACTGGATGTCGCCGACATTCTGTTCGTCAACCCAGTCAACACCGGTTACTCCCGTGTGCTACCAGAGCAAGACGGTTCAATGGCTGACAAACAAACCCTGCAATCACGCTTTTTCGGCGTAAATGCAGATATCAAATATCTGGCAGAGTGGCTCAATACCTTTATCAATCGACATGGTCGTGCACTGTCACCGAAGTTTTTGATTGGTGAAAGCTATGGTACAACTCGTGTTTCAGGCCTGGCCCATGAACTACAAAACAAGCAGTGGTTATTTTTAAATGGCGTGGTACTGGTTTCTCCGACAGATATTGGCATTAAACGCCAGGGGCCGGTAAAAAGTGCCAATCGCCTACCGTATTTCGCAGCAACCGCCTGGTATCACAAGGCGCTCCCCGATGCCTTGCAAAATCAAGATCTACTGAATGTACTTGAGCAGGTAGAAGCCTACACCTTAGATCATTATCTGCCCGCATTGGCCAAAGGGGCCATGTTAAGTGAGCAAGAACGCCTGGCAGTAGCAAAGCAAGTCGCACACTTCAGCGGGCTATCAGAGCAGTTCGTACTGCAGAATAACCTCGACATTCCCAACCGCAGTTTCTGGAAAGAGTTGTTACGCGAGCGTGGTTATACCGTCGGCCGTCTTGACTCCCGCTATCTGGGTATTGATAAACGAGACGCCGGTGAAGGCCCCGACTATTGGCCTGAACTGGATGCCTGGCTGCATGCCTTTACGCCGGCAATTAATCATTACTTCCGCCACGAGCTGAACTATAAAACGGACATCAAATACAACATGTTTGGCGATGTACGCCCCTGGGATCGCAGCAAAAACGAGGTGGGTGAACAACTTCGCTTATCGATGGCGAAAAACCCTTACCTGAACGTGATGGTGCAATCAGGTTACTATGACGGTGCTACCAACTACTTTGATGGCAAGTATAACCTCTGGCACCTCGACCCCAGTGGTAAAATGCAGGACCGGTTGCGTTTTAAAGGCTACCGCTCTGGCCACATGATGTATCTGCGTCGCCCGGATCTCACCCAGGCCAATCAGGATCTGCGAGCGTTCATTACTGACGCATTAAAGTACAATCAACCTGCTAAATACTGATCTCCCTGACCTCTCTCACGGCGCTGCAATGCAGCGCCGTTTCTTATCTGGTACTGACCATAGTGATTACTTCACACACTATGCTTAAAAGTTAGGTATACTCAAAACAACAATTGACGATGTCCATATTTTTTATTCCGCTTACCCAGCAATAAGTTAACGACAATTCACAGGGCCGCGGGGTATATAATGGACCCGAAGTAACAATTTTGAGGAAACCTCATGAGCGAACATTTTCGCGTCGTGTTTTCCGGCTTTAAGCCCGACACTGACAGCCAGGCAGCCACAGAGCAACTCGCAGCCAAGTTAAAAGTACCGACGCAGAAGGTCGTCGACTTCACCGCTGGCAAACCCTTATTTGGCCCTGGTGATAAGCAAAAATGTCTAAAGCAGGCCAAATTACTCGCCGTGTATGGGATCCAGAGTAAACTGCAATCACAGGCCTCTGACCCCGCAGAAACCATGCAAAATGCAGCCAATGAACGTGTGTTTGATGCCCTGGATTACATCACCAGCAGCCTCATCCGCATCGAGGAAAAGCTTGATGAACTGGAACAACGCATCGATGGCAAGCAGGCGCAGGATGAGCAACATGAAGAAGATGAGTGGGAAGATGAAGCTTTGTTTAGCGAACTGGAACTCGACAATGAGCCACCCAAACGCTCTAAGAAGCTGCTGTATATTCTCCTGTCATTATTAGTGTTGTTACTGATTGTGTTAGGGATCAGTCTTGCTTTCCCCGAATTGGTACCTATGTAATGAAAACACCCTCACCGAAAAATGAAAAAAATGCATCTTCAAGAAAGGATATTAGAAAAAGCATTAGAAAATTGCGCAACAGTCTCACTGATGAGCAACAATCAGCGGCAGAGAAAAATCTAACTATTAATTTTTTTCAATACATAAAACCCACTAAAAACGCCCGTATCGGGGTCTACCTTGAGAACGATGGCGAACTAAGAACTAACCTTTTAATTCAATCACTTTGGTCCGAAGGTGTGGACCTTTACCTGCCTGTAATACACCCCTTTAGCGGCGTTACTTTGCTCTTTCAGAAGTATGAAAAAAACTCACCCATGAAGCAGAATCGCTATGCTATCTTAGAGCCAGAATTGAATTGTAGCCAAATTTGTCCACTGGTGCAGCTAGACTACTTGCTGCTCCCATTGGTGGCATTTGACGATTCAGGAAACCGCCTTGGTATGGGCGGTGGCTATTATGATCGTACGCTGGCGCGTTATTATCGTGAGAACTGGCAACAGCCTAAATTGATTGGTCTGGCTCATGAATGTCAGAAAGTTTCAGCACTACCAACCGAAGCCTGGGATGTGCCTTTACCAACCATAATCACGCCACAGCACTGCTATCAGTGGTGACATATACGGTAATGCGTGCAATCACGCGTTACCACTAAAAATAAGCCTGGAGTATCTGATCATAATTTCCGTCATTGATGGCATATGACATATTTTTTTTGTGCTTTGAGCGTATAATTGCGAACCAATAATTAACTAATACAGTGATCGCGTTATGACTCAAGATGAAATGAAAAAAGCAGCTGCCTGGGCGGCATTACAATATGTAGAAGCTGGTACAGTTGTCGGTGTAGGTACAGGTTCCACCGTTAACCACTTTATAGACGCACTGGGGAGTGTTAAAGACACCATCAAAGGGGCCGTTTCAAGTTCAGAAGCCTCTACAGAAAAGCTCAAAGCACTGGGTATCGACGTGTTCGAACTCAACGACGTCTCTGAATTGGATATTTATGTGGATGGCGCAGATGAAATTAATGCCCTCAATCAGATGATCAAAGGTGGTGGTGCAGCTCTGACACGCGAAAAGATTGTCGCTGCGGTTGCCCGCAAGTTTGTCTGTATCGTCGACAACACCAAGCACGTAGACGTACTGGGACAGTTCCCTTTGCCAGTAGAAGTGATCCCGATGGCGCGCAGCTACGTTGCCCGCGAACTACTTAAGCTCGGTGGCGATCCCGTCTATCGCCAGGGTGTGGTCACAGATAACGGCAATGTGATTTTGGATGTCCATGGGCTTTCCATCACACAAGCTGCTGAACTAGAAGAGAAAATAAATCAAATCGTCGGTGTTGTCACCAATGGCCTGTTTGCTCAGCGCGGTGCCAACATCGTCATCACTGGTACCCCAGAGGGGCCACAAATTAAGTAACAGGAATGAGTCATGAGTAAGGTATCCCTGTCTAAGGACAAAATTCGCATTTTATTGTTGGAAGGCGTACATCAGAGCGCCGTTGAAACGCTCAAACGCAACGGTTATAGCAATATCGAGTACGTGAAGACATCGCTGCCTGAAAATGAACTGATTGAGCGGATCAAGAATGTCCACTTTGTGGGGATCCGCTCACGCACTCACCTTAATGAGACGGTGCTGGAAGCAGCTGAAAAGCTGGTCGCGATTGGCTGCTTTTGTATTGGCACTAATCAGGTCGATCTAAGCGCAGCCAAAAAGCGTGGCATTGCCGTCTTTAATGCCCCATTTTCAAATACTCGTTCAGTGGCGGAACTGGTTCTGGGTGAGATATTACTTCTATTACGTGGCATTCCAAAACGCAACGCCATGGCACACCGAGGTGAATGGTACAAGTCGGCTATCGGCTCTTTTGAAGCCCGCGGAAAAACGCTGGGGATCATAGGATATGGTCACATAGGTACTCAGTTGGGGATCATGGCTGAGAATATCGGCATGAAGGTCGAATTTTATGACATTGAAGATAAACTGACGTTAGGTAATGCACAACAGGTGCAGAGCTTAACTCAGCTACTTCAACGTGCCGATGTAGTTAGCCTGCATGTCCCTGAAACGCCACAAACTAAAAACCTGATTGGCATGGCCGAGCTGGAAGTGATGAAGCAAGGCGCAATTTTGATCAATGCATCTCGCGGCACAGTGGTAGACATCGATGCTCTGGCCGAAGCACTCAGCGCCGGTAAACTGTCTGGTGCTGCTATCGACGTATTCCCGGTCGAGCCCAAGTCTAATGATGAAGAGTTTATCTCTCCACTGCGTCAATTTGACAACGTGATCTTAACGCCGCATGTCGGTGGCTCTACTCAGGAAGCACAGGAAAACATTGGTATTGAAGTCGCGGGTAAACTCACTAAGTACTCAGACAATGGCTCTACCGTCACCGCAGTCAACTTCCCGGAAGTGTCACTGCCTGAGCTATCAAACCGCAGTCGTCTGCTCCATGTGCATGAGAACCGCCCTGGCGTCCTGACACAAATTAACCAGGCGTTTGCACAACATGGCATCAACATTGCTGCGCAATATCTGCAAACGGATGACAGCATTGGCTACGTGGTCATCGATGTTGACAGCGACCACTCTGAAGTGGCATTAAAAGAGCTAAGCGCTGTAGAAGGTACTATCCGCGCCCGGATCCTGCACTAATAAACTGCAACTACCGCAGACACAAAAAAGCCTGTCACAAGACAGGCTTTTTTAGTATTTATTGCACTGCAATGTGGCAATTATGCCATGAAATCAACACCTTCTTTGATGTCTTTTTCAAGAGTCGCAAGCATGTCGTCTTTTGCTTGTTGCTCAAACGCGCTCAGCTCGCCGTAAGGAAGTAGCTCTTCTACGCCATTTTTACCAAGACGAACTGGTTGTGCGAAGAAAGTCGCATCGCCAGTGTTGCCTTCAACGTAAGCGTATTCAACCACGTTCTCATCTTGCAGACCTTTAACCAGTGAGAAGCAGAAACGCGCTGCCGCTGCGCCCATAGACAGAGTTGCAGAGCCGCCACCCGCCTTCGCTTCAACCACTTCAGTACCCGCATTCTGGATACGTTTAGTCAGCGCAGCGACTTCTTCATCAGAGAACTCAACACCCTCAACCTGAGAAAGCAGAGGCAAGATAGTTGTACCTGAGTGACCACCGATCACAGGTACTTTAACGTCGTTTACGTTCAGGCCTTTCAGCTCAGCGATGAAAGTCTCTGCACGGATCACGTCCAGTGTTGTTACACCGAAAACGCGAGCTGGATCGTAAGTACCCGCTTTTTTGAATACTTCAGCAACGATTGGCACAGTGCCATTCACAGGGTTAGTGATCACACCAACCAGGGCTTTAGGACAGTTTTTAACGATGCCTTCAGACAGAGTCTTGATGATGCCCGCGTTTACATTGAACAGATCAGCACGATCCATACCTGGCTTACGTGGCATACCTGCAGGGATCAATACGATGTCTGCATCAACCAGCGCTGCATCCAGGTCGTCTTTACCAAAACCAGCGACTTTTACCGCTGTTGGGATGTGAGACAGATCAACCGCTACGCCAGGTACTACTGGCGCTACGTCGTATAGCGCAAGCTCAGAACCAGCAGGCAAACCGTTTTTAAGCAAAAGAGACAATGCTTGACCGATACCGCCAGCGGCACCTAATACAGCAACTTTCATTGGAATTCTCCATAATTTGAAGGTGGAATTAAATGTGCTGTAAAGATAATGAAAAGCGCCGCCAAAAACAAATTTATACGCGCAATTTTCGTCTTTTTTTCGACTATAGTTGTAAAGTTCGCGACAAATTCTGCTACTAATGGTTTACGCATGCCATGCGTTTCTAATAAAGATAATCTTCACCGCTTGAAGAATCTTCTTGTCCTGAAATTTGGGTAACAGACTGGTTTTGTGTAAAATCCTAACAGTCGAGTCACAAAGAAGTATTGAATATGCAGCCGCAGGAAAAACAAGAAGCCCTCGTTAAAGCCTTTAAGGCCCTGTTAAAAGAAGAAAATTTTGGTTCTCAAGGTGAAATCGTCGATGCCCTAAAAGATCAGGGGTTTGACAATATCAGCCAAAGTAAAGTCTCTCGTATGCTTAGTAAGTTCGGTGCCGTCCGGACCCGTAATGCCAAACAGGAAATGGTATATTGTTTGCCTGCTGAGATGGGTGTACCAACAGCAAAAAGCCCGTTACGTCAGCTGGTCATTGACATAGTGCACAACGAGATGATGATCATCATACGCACCAGCCCGGGCGCCGCTCAGCTGATTGCGCGCTTACTGGATTCTTTAGGATCTGCGGATGGTGTGTTAGGGACCATCGCCGGTGATGACACCATTTTTATTGCCCCCGCCAAAGTGTCTGAGATCGACGCGACACTGGAACGGGTCAAAACGCTGTTTGATAACGTCTGATAGCGATTACGACTGCGCCATTTGTTGCAAGAACTGCAGCGATGGCGCAAAAAATGCAGCCCCCATATCGCCTTGTGAATAGTCCAGTAACGGATCATAATCCCCATCACCAGACAAGCCAAAGCGACTATGTAACAGCTGCTCAAACGCATTACCTTTCGCAGCGCAACTGAGCCACAGGCTCCCCTGCTCATAAACATCCCCATAGGGCATACTCTGATTCAACAACAAAGGCTTTCCTTCGTTGTCTTTAATCTCATTGAGGCGAGCGTGATTGTAGGGCGGTGCATCGTCAATCAACTCGTTGTCCAGCCGGGTGCGCCCCATCAGTTGTTCCTGATCTAACAAAGGTAACGCCTGCCAGCGTGCCAGGTCGAACTGAGTCCGCAGAATATGGATATAACTGCCCTGATCATCCAGCCCCCCAGAGTTGCTGACTAAGGCCACCTGACGTTTAAAACGACCATGAGGTATATCGGCGCCATAAACAAATCCATTGAAGTCACGTCCATCGAGAAAACGAAAAGCGCGTACCTGTGCAACCAGTTCAACGCACCCGGACAGCATGTGCAACACACTCTGGGCAAACAGATGATTCACATCTTCCCGATCTGAGCGGATCACATAAAGCAAATCAAAAGGCTGGCTGTGGCACAAATGCTCACTGCTTTTTATCAGAGGAAAACCTTTCAATTGAGGGGGAATGAACTCGGGATAAATATGTGGCCAATATTGCGCCCCCACAGCCACAAAGCTGCTGAGCATGGCCTCTGAAAAGCGGTCGCTGAGTTCGTCCTGTAGTCTGCCTGCCTGACTGAGTGCCGAGCGCACGACCTCATCCTGACCATCCAGTACATTAAAAAATAAGTGCAAACCATGCAGGTTTGCCTCAGCACATACCCCTGATTGTGCTTGCGCCATCACCCCATCCTATCATTATATCAACACGCGAAAATCTGACATAATATCAATCCGCATAGTTAAGTAGCTCGTCTTGAGACGGAAAAACCTCGGTGATAACCAGGCAAAAAATTGTCATTATTGCTCTGAATGAGAAATTTTTTACATAGTCCGCGGCTGATTTAACCCCTCATAGTGGTTGTGTATAAGTGCTGATTGCTATGTTCGCCAACCATACTGAACCTGAACGGTGCGGTTGTATCCGTAGCTTCTTGGCCACTTCCTTTCACCGCCCAACCCTTCGCACTTACCTAAATTGCTATAAGCTAATGTAACGAATTGTTATGCATTAAGAAAAGAAGTTTATCGCATGGGGCTTAATTTTCAAACTTACCGGCCGGCTCAGATCCAGCGGTTTATCTGACGGCATAGCGACCTCCAGCATCTGACCTTCCAGCTCGATGGCATATAAATACTCGGTGCCGACAAAGCGGTGTTGCGCCACATCAACTTGTCCCTGCTCGGTATTAAACAACTCAATATGGCTAGGCCTCAGGTAAATCTGCCCCTCCCGGGCCGGGCTCTCAATATCAATCAGAGACTCTACCGAACCAAACGCGGTTTCGACCTGCGCACCGTTGTGACGCTGTGCCGAAACGTATGCTCCCTGCCCTAAAAACTCAGCAACCTGGCGACTGCTCGGATGCTGAAAGAGTTCTTTAGGTGTGCCCAACTGGGCGATCTGCCCCTGGTGCATGATGGCAAGCCGATCGGCAAAAGCAAACGCTTCATCTTTAGAGTGGCTGACGAAGATAGCGGATACCTGCTGGTCCTTAATAATATCGCGAATATCTTTGATCAGCTGAAAGCGCACCTGGGCGTCAATATTAGAAAAGGGTTCATCCAGCAGTAACAAGTTAGGGTGATATGCCAGCGCTCTGGCAATGGCCACACGCTGCTGCTGACCACCAGACAACTCATGAGGAAAACGCTCTGCATAGCCTTCAAGGTGCACCAGCTCTAACATGTGAGCCACACGCTTCTGGCGTTCTGCCTTACTCAATTTATTCAGGCCAAAGGCAATATTCTGTGCCACTGTCAGGTGAGGAAATAATGCATAGTCCTGAAACATCATACCGATATTTCGATGTTGAGGAGCAACAAAGTGCCGCTCACTGCTGACACTTTTACCATTAATGCGGATTTCACCCTGTTGAGGGTGCAACAGGCCAGCAATCGCTTTTAGGGTCGTGGTTTTGCCGCAGCCACTGGCGCCAAGCAAACACACTATTTCATTTTCAGCCACGGTTAAATCAAGCTGCTGGATCACAGGATGGCCGTCATAGTGATAGTTTAACGATTGAATTTCTAAACTTGGCATTAGTTGTGTTGCTCCATTGAGCGGTTGACCCAATATAACGGGATAAGTCCGACCAGGACGATAAACAGCGCTGAAATCGAAGCCAGCTCCAACTGCTCATCACTGACGTACTGATAAACATGAGTGGCCAGGGTCTCAAAATTAAAGGGACGCAATAACAGCGCCGCGGGCAGTTCTTTCATGCATTCGATAAAAACCAGTAAGCCAGCCGTCAGCAAGCCTCGCTTGAGCAGGGGCATATGAACCTGAGTCAGGGTCTGAAAGCGCCCTTTACCGAGTGACAGACTGGCCATGTCGATACTTGGGCTTATCCGTACAAAGCTGGACTCAACCGCGCCATGTGCGATGGCATAAAAGCGCACCACATAAGCAAAAATCATCGCGAACAAGGTACCGCTTAATAACAGCCCTGGCTCAAAACCACTGCCATCCAGCCAGTCATTAAGCTTGCTATCCATTAACGTCAGCGGCAGCAAGACCGCAATAGCCAATACAGTACCTGGCAGGGCATAACCTGTACTGGCAAAGCGCCCTGGCAGATTGGTGAACTTACCTGGCTCGATGCGCTGATAGTACACCACCAGTAAACTGATAAACATGGCAATCACGCTCACATACAGACTGATCTGTAAGCTTTGCAGCGCATAGGTAAAGAACTCGGCATTCCAGGCTTGTTCGAAATAATGAAATGCATAATTGAGTAATATGCCGACCGGAACAAAAAACGCAACGCCAAGGATCAACATGCAAAACCCCCAGGCCAGCCACCCCTGATAACCCGTTAAGTCATATAAGTGGGTGTCATTAACCCCGGATTGACGCTCGTGAACCACCTGAGTTTTACGGCTCATTCGTTCAAGTAACAGGGCAACAAATAAAAACAGCAGCATAATACCCGAGATTTTGGCTGCCGCAGTCAGGGAGTAATACCCCAGCCAGGTGTCATACACTGCCGTCGTCAGGGTACTGACCGCAAAATAATGGACTGTGGCAAAGTCTGCCATGGTTTCCATACTGATCAACGCAAGTGCCGCGACAATCGCGCCACGAGACAGAGGCAGGCTGACTTTAAAGAAACTTTGCGCCGGGCTCATGCCCATGAGCTGGCTTGCCTGAACCAATTTAAAAGACTGTTCTCGCAATGCGGTTTTAAAAATCAAATAGAGATAGGGGTAAAGCACCAGTGCTATCATCACAATCGCGCCAGGCAAAGTGCGCAGATCGATGAACCAGTAATCATCCGGTCCCTGCCAGCCAAATTGCTGCCGTAACCAGATTTGAACCGGGCCCGCATAATCCAACAGGTCAGTATAGACGTACGCAATAATATAAGCAGGCAGTGCCAGGGGTAACATCAACGCCCATTCAAACACTCGCTTACCGGGAAAGCGACAATAGGCCGTTAACCACCCCAGAGGCAGGGCAATTAACGCGCTGAGCGCCACAACACCGGCGATCAGCACCAGGGTGTTACGAGTGTAGTCCCATAACACGCTCTGCCACAGATGGCTGAATACTTCCGATTCGCCTTGCAGCGCCTCGAAAATCAAAAATGCCAGCGGGATTGACAGTGCAATGCCTATCAACCACGCTATGCTCTGCCACGAGGACAGACTTTGTTTTAATTGCATTTAAAGGTCAAATTTTACCTCATCGATGAGCTTAAGCGCCATCGGACGGTATTTACTGATCTCGGACAATGGTAGGCTATCTTCCTTAAAAGTGCCCCAAGATGCCACTAATTTCGACAATTCGACGCCCGGTTTAACCGGATATTCCATATTCATCGAGGCGTACATGTTCTGTGCTTTATTGTCGGTCATAAACTCGATCAGTTTCAAGGCATTTTCTTTGTTTTTCGAGTACTTGGTCATCACGACACCCGAAACGTTCAAATGTGAACCCCGATCACTCTGGTTTGGAAAGTTAATATAGACGGCATCAGCCCAGGCTCTTTGCTTATTGTCTTCAAGCATTTTGCCAAAGTAATAGCTGTTGCCCAGCGCCAAGTCGCACAAGCCTTCTTTTACGGCTTTGACCTGAGCGCGATCATTACCTTGTGGCTTACGTGCCAGGTTTGCTTTCACCCCTTGCAGCCAGGTTTTGGTTTCGGCCTCGCCATGGTGCGCAATCATAGAAGCGACCAGGCCTAAATTGTATGGGTGTTTGCCCGAACGTGTGCAGATCTTGCCTTTGTATTTAGGGCTAGCCAGCTCTTCATAGCTCAGACTGGTTAACTTGCCTGCTCTGTCTTTTGAAGAGTATACATTGCGCACGCGTTTAGTCAGTGCGACCCAATGACCATCCGGATCACGAAAGCTGGCCGGGATATTTTTATCGACTTTATCGCTGTCGATGGGGTTAGTCAGCCCCATTTCTTCTAGCTGGATCATAGCACTGAAGTTTGAAGTCAAAACCAGATCGGCGCGACCGTGTTTACCTTCGCGTTTAACCCGCTCAATCAAACCTTTTTTCGCAAACACAACATTGGTCTTAATGCCGGTCTGTTTAGTAAAGTCATCCAGGATCGGTTGGATCAGGAAAGGCTGACGATAGGAATAGATGTTCACTTCATCCGCAGCGACAGCAGATAAACTGGTTACAGCAGCAAGCAATGTTGCGATTGCACTTTTCATATAAGCTCCAAATAATAACAATAACTATTCTCAGGCTATGGTAACCCGGATCCCGACAAAATACAGCCGATAGTTCAACATATTGCAATTTTATTAAATAGCGACATCCGGACATTTAGTTGTGAGAGATCTCTCACTAAGCCTGTCGCAATCTATGAAGATAATGCTGACTTTATCAGCAAAATATAAAAAGGTCTTTGTTAGATAACAAGTTTTTTTACAGCCAATTTATTTAATCGAAATTCAAAGCGTTTTTTCGTGCTGTTATCTCACCCAGACTCCCATATACTTTAGTCATCTCAAGGGGAGAGCACAAAGCAACATGGAAATGGATTGAGTTGCTTATCAGGGAGTTTGTGCGGTAGGAGTGTCAGGAACTAGGATTAGGCTTCGGACAACAGGAAATGCCGATTAAGTAAGGATGTTGATACACAGGTGGATGGTGTATTGGAATACAGGGAGATAGGAACAAGTCAGGATGACGACACAAAGGATGGTTAGCATGGACTCATTCAGCAACTGGGACTGCTGATTGCTTTAAGGACAGTACAGGATGTACATCTCGCAGAATGACAACGCAAGGCGAGACATGGACGAGCATGTAAGGAGTTGATCTCATCAACATAGCAGGATGCTATTTAGAAGATTCCGTCAAGCGCGGCCCGCAAGGGTCGCGCTCTTCTTATTTTGGCGGGCCGTCACTTCGCGCGCTTTATTCTCTCAAGAAAGCTTACTTTTTTTCCCTTTCAGATAGGCATCCCGAAAATCTACGAAATGCTGAGTCAGATACTCTGCTGCCTGCGTCTCGCCATTTTCAGCCAACACCACACAAGCGACTTCTGCGGTGCCGAGTTGATGGGCGTGCGGAGCCACTCTCAGTTTGTAATCAGACAAACTTTCTGGCGTTACCGACAACACCGGAAATTGATCCAGATAAGGGCTTTTACGAAACATCTTTTTCGCTTCACGCCAGGTGCCATCAAGGAAAATAAAGAGCGGTTTTTTACCACTTTGCCGAGTGACACGTTGCATTACGCGTTCCGGCTCCACATTTTCGGCTGGAAAGACTACGACAGGTTGATAAGCCGGATCTTCGAGTAAAGTCAGCAAGCCGGGCTCAGGATCAGTGCGGTCCCAGCGAAATGCATAGTTATCCGGCACAATATCAGCAATGAGTCGCCCCGTATTAGACGGCTTAAAGCTCTCGTTATGGTACATAAGCAGGCACACAGCACTATCGCACTCAGCAACCTGAATCCCAGCACAAATACACAGCGGCTGTGCCAGTAAACACCGCTCACAACGAGGCAGCTTTGACCCCCGGGCCTTAAATTCCCGCCGCGCAGATGCGATTTGTTGGGCTCGTAATGCCAGTACCGAGTTTTCCACGCAGTTTTCCACGCCCACGCAGCTCCCATTTTGCATAAAAATGCCAATTTTAGCAAAAAGTACATCTCAATAGAACTACTCATAGCCTTAGTCTATTTTTTAGTGACAGACTTAACTATAATTTAGCGCCTCAATAATCTCGAAATGGAATCGAAAACAATATGAAAAAACTCATTGCAACCGCGCTTTTATTATTACCTGTATTCGCAAATGCGACAGCTTACACACAAATTGCAACAATTAAAGATATGACCGTTAGTCATAACACCGTGCGTATTAAACTATCTACAATGAACAAACTGACTGAGTGTTCATCATCACCAACCAGTGCTAAATGGTACCATTTAGATCTGCGTACTGACGGTGCGCAGCATATCTATTCTTCTTTACTTGCTGCCAAGCTTGCTAAACAAAAAATGTTCCTGGAACTGCGCGGCTGTTTCAGCCAAAATGCGGATAGCAAATACCCGAAAGTTACGCAGGTTTACCTGTGCGATACCATGTGGTGTCAATAAAGAGAAATAGCATGATCATTTCCCATTCAGCACGTTTGAAATACCGCCTCATGACTCAGAATGATGGTGATTTACTCACCGAACTGGACAGTGACCCGGCGGTAATGCGCTACTTAACCAATGGCAAACCGACTTCTCGTGAACAAATTGAGCAGTTCTATCTGCCACGCCTGGCTAAGTTTACGAACCCACAACAGGGCTGGGGCCTGTGGCATTGCAGCTTGATTGATGACGAGACTTTTCTGGGCTGGGTGTTGATCCGTCCCATGGGTTTCTTTAATGGTGAAATGGACGAGCGGGATCTGGAAATCGGCTGGCGCTTCAAACAAATCGCCTGGGGCAAAGGCTATGCAACCGAAGCCGCCAGACACATTGCCACGCACCTAGCTGAGCAGGATAAAATGGATTATCTCAGCGCAGAAGCACTCAAAGAGAACCAGGGTTCAATTAATATCATGAAAAAGCTCTCCATGACCTTCTTACGAGATGGTATTCATGAAGGCCCTGCGGGACCAATGGATGTGGTGTATTATCGAAAAGCGGTATAACGATAAAGCGGGTAAACATACCCGCTTTATGTCAGCTTACACCATCAGGAAAATCACCAGGAACAGACCTAACAGCAAACGGTAGATCACAAATGGCAACATCCCCATCCGCTCTATCACTTTCAAAAAGAAATGAATACACGTGTAGGCGGAGATAAACGACAACACAGCCCCGGTGATTATGGCGCTCCAGTCGATCAGCTCATCTCCCGTGGCCAGCTTCAATGTGTAATATCCACCCGCAGCAGCAATGATTGGAATAGACATTAAAAAAGAAAACCGGGCCGCACTTTGCTTGTTTAGCCCCAACATCATACCTGCCGTCATGGTGATCCCTGAACGCGACGTGCCAGGAAGTAAAGCCGCTACGACCTGGGCAAAACCAATGATCAGCGCGCTGCGCCAGTTCAATTGATATATGGTTTTGGTTTGTTTTGCAGTGGCATCGGCATACCAAAGCAATAAGCCAAAAATGACCGTCGTTGCCGCAATAACCCAAGCGCTGCGGGAAAAGTCCTCAACCAGATCTTTGGCTAAAAACCCAATCACCAAGCCCGGGATCGTTGCCACGATAATCCACCAGCCAAGGCGGCTGTCATCCGTTGAACCTTGTTTGCCGAAGGATTTAAACCAGGCACCCAGTATGTCGGCGACTTCCTTGCGAAAATAAATCAATACAGCAGCCAATGAGCCTACGTGCACAGCAACATCAAATGCCAACCCCTGATCTTGCCAGCCTAAGATCTGAGACGGCAAAATCAGATGCGCTGAACTGGAAATAGGCAGAAACTCGGTTAACCCCTGGATCAATGCCAGGACAATGATTTCAATGATACTCATGGTAAAGAAAACTCCACTTTCCATAGTTTTTGGGTTTGGTTGTCATAAGCTTGCCAGATCTCTGCCATGCTACAGCCCTGCACGGGATGAATAAATTCTGGGGCAATTTCAGCCAAAGGCCTGAGCACAAAGGCGTTCTTTGTAACCTCATCACGCGGTAGCTGCGCCGGGGAGTCACAGATCACATCGTCGTAGAACAGGATATCGAGATCCAGAGTTCTGGGACTGAACTTCTTATCCTGGGGTGTCCTGCCATTATCGTGCTCTATTTGCTTAAGCAACACGCACAAATCAGGCAACGACATATCTGTGTGCGTTGCAAACACAGAGTTATAAAAGTTCTTACCGTTGAACCCCACCGGCTCACTTTCGTAAACGTCCGAATGAACATAATCAGGAAAATACTGAATAAGCGTTGTCAGCCCCTGGCGGAAATGACGGTCGCGATCGACATTGGACCCTATACTGATAAACACATGCGCCATACTATCGATTCCGCGTGATTTCCAGGCCAACAGTTTGTGCCTGAGGAACGGCAGCCGGCTTACTGACTCGAATCGTGACAGCCTCAATAGCAAACTCTTCTAGAATAATGGCAGCTAGTTGTTCAACCAGTGTCTCAAGTAACTCAACCCGGCTGGCCTCAGTATGGGCAATCACCCGCTCACTGACTTTGGCATAATCCACAGCCAGCGTAATGTCATCCTGTCGCGCAGCAGCCGAGATATCAGTCTTCATCGCTATATCAAAGAAAAGGCTTTGTTTACTTTCTTTTTCAAAGTCGTAAACTCCTATTATGGTCTCGACGTGTAATTGCGAGATATAGACCGTGTCCATGTAAACTCCTGACATGACTGATTCGGATCGGCTTTTTCACGTACTCAGCCGCCTTAGAATAAAGCGACGATGATAGCCCAAATAACGGCAAGAAAAAATAAGGAAGCTTGTGATAGTCAGTTTAATATGTATTTGTGCTTATTTATTTGGTTCAATCTCTTCCGCGATTTTGATTTCCAGACTATTTTCGTTGCCTGATCCCCGCTTTTCCGGTTCAAATAATCCTGGCGCAACCAATGTGTTACGGCTTGGCGGTAAACTCCCTGCAGCCCTGGTCCTGGTCTTTGATATTCTCAAAGGGACAATCCCGGTGTGGGGAGCTTATTTTCTGGGCATTGAACCCATCTGGCTGGGCGTTGTCGCAGTGTGCGCCTGCCTGGGCCATATTTACCCGGTATTTTTCCATTTTAACGGTGGTAAAGCGGTTGCAACAGCCTTTGGGGCACTGTTGCCAATCGGACTATCGCTTGGTGGGATGTTGATTGGCACCTGGCTGCTCGTGTTGGCACTGACACGTTACTCGTCACTCGCAGCGATCGTCACCGTATTAGCCGCCCCGGCCTACACCTGGCTCATCAAACCTATGTACACATTGCCCGTGTGCTTTCTGACTTTACTGATCATATTTCGCCACAGAGCCAACATTCGTCGGCTCCTGAGTGGCACCGAGCCTAAGCTCGGTAAGAAAAACGTCGACTAACGTCGGGCCATCAAAGAGGTGGTAAGCTATCCAGTGGCCAGCGTGGCTGGGTTTTCATGCTTAACTCGGCGGTTTGACCCGCTTTAAGACGCTGCATACCGGCATAAGCGATCATCGCCCCGTTGTCAGTACAAAACTCTGTGCGAGGATAGTACACTTTGCCTTTCATCCCCTGCATCATGCGCTCCAGCTTAGTACGCAGCTCAGTATTCGCACTGACACCACCGGCAATGATCAAGCGATTGATGCCTGCCTCTTTCAGGGCGCGTTTACACTTAATCGCCAGCGTATCTACTACGGCTGTCTGAAATGCATGAGCAATGTCCGCTTTGGTTTGCTCATCATCCCCAGCTGACTTGATGGTATTTGCCGCAGCGGTTTTCAAGCCACTGAAGCTGAAATCCAGGCCAGGACGATCTGTCATAGGCCTTGGGAATACAAACCGGCCAGCCACGCCTTGCGTCGCTAACTTAGCCAGCATTGGGCCACCCGGATAATCTAAGCCAAGAAGTTTCGCCGTTTTATCAAAGGCCTCACCGGCAGCATCATCCACCGACTCACCGAGCACCTCATACTCCCCAATGCCAGCCACTTTCACCATCATAGTATGACCACCAGACACCAGTAAGGCGACAAATGGGAACTCAGGCATCTCATCTTCCAGCATAGGTGCTAACAAGTGCCCTTCCATGTGATGGACAGCCACTGCGGGAATATTCCACCCAAATGCCAAAGAGCGACCGATAGAAGTCCCTACAAGCAAGGCTCCCACTAAGCCCGGGCCGGCGGTGTAAGCTATGCCATCGAGCGACTCAGGGCCGCAACCGGCCTGTTTAAAAGCGGCTTCAATTAAAGGAATGGTTTTGCGAACGTGATCTCTCGACGCCAGCTCCGGTACTACTCCCCCATAATCCGCATGAACTTTTACCTGACTATACAGCTGGTGCGCCAAAAGTCCCTGCTCGTCATCATAGATGGCAATCCCCGTCTCATCGCAAGAAGATTCGATACCTAAAATTCGCAATGTTGCTTCTCCACTACTTAAAAATTTGGACAAAAAGTTCAGGCGTCGATTGCCAGACCAATGTTTGTCTGGCCGTCACTCAATGCCAGTGCCTTAAGCGTTTTAACCGACTGGTTATCAATCCTCGGCATTTGTGCAACACAATCGATGAGCTCGCCAAGCACCTCAATTTCGTATTGCATCAATGGATGCTCTCTTACATGTTGATTATCGGGCTCAATGTCTTCTGCCATCAGTAAGAATTCAATGTACCTGGCCACAGTTGCCTGAGAGATTTTGGCCACATTGACAAACTCACTTTCCTCTTTGCTCATCACACCCTGGATAAAGCCGAGTAACGCCGTAGCCACGTCAATTGCCGCATAGGTGCCGAACATGTCGAAGTCTTTTAGCTCCGGAACATTAGGCTCAATTTTCTCAATTTGTTTTTCTAAGCTGATTTTGCTTTTCGGCAGCAACACTTTTTCCCAGCAAACATTCAATGCACTGCGCAGGGTGGTCTCATCTCCAAACCCGGTCGCTTCACTGAACAAACCATAATTTGGCAGCATACGTTCTAAAATCGCAGCCGCAAGCACCGCTTTTTGTAAATAATTTAGCTCTCTGATGCGCTGAAAGTTATTTGCCTTCGTCATAGCTTTTTCCACAGTGCCAGCAATATTGAAACCCCGAACCATTGTGTTCAGAGCAGCTGCTGCACTGCCAGTTTTCCGATAAATTAGTTTGCTGATAGTTTACCAAGATTTCTTCTGCCTCGGGTACTTTTATCGCACAGACAAATATTTTTATTGTATTGTGCGCAAACGGCATCTCTCCCAAGGCAGCTGCCAGTGCCTCTCCTTCGACATGCGTTTTAAGTCGCGCCTGTGCCAATAACCCAAGTACAATATGGGCTTCCAACGGGTTATCCGTGCGATATACGCACGTCCAGTCAAACATTGCATTACTCATCGCTGGACTCCAAAATTTTGCTATGATAATCACTATTGTAGCGTGCTTAGACGGAGTACAAAAATGACGCTCACCACACCCGGGCTACTATTCCCCGCAATCTCTTTGTTATTACTGGCCTATACCAATCGATTCTTAGTTTTGGCACAGCTGATCAGAGAGTTAAACGCCAGAGAAGGCGATCAACTCAGACCTCTGGTGGTTGCACAAATCGATAACCTCAAAAAGCGTATCAAACTCATCCGCCTGATGCAGGTATGGGGCGTCATCGCCTTTTTACTCTGTACCATGTCCATGTTCGCTCTGTTCATTGAAGTAGCACTTTTGGGGGTCATTTTGTTTGGTGCCAGCCTCTGCTGCCTCACACTTTCTTTGCTGCTCTCACTCTATGAGATACACATTTCTTGTGATGCCATAGAGATTGAGCTCAACAATATTGAAAAAAAGCCAATACAAGATTAAGCAACTCACTTTTTTGCTGGCTATACTAACAGAGAACAGGCATTAAGCAGAGGTTCTATGTGAGCGGTTTTCTCTTTACAAATGAGCCACTTAAGGGTGATGAGCAAATTACAGTAGATAAAGCCCACTGGGATATCCTGGTGGTTGATGATGAGGAAGATATCCATCAGGTAACCAAATTGGTGTTATCTGATTTTAGGTTTGAACAAAAACCTTTGCGTTTTCATCATGCCTACTCTGCAAAGCAAGCAATGGATATCCTAAACTCCGAAGAATCCATATCTGTTGGACTAATTGACGTTGTTATGGAAAGCAACCACGCAGGGCTCGATCTCATTAAGTTCATTCGCAACGATATGGCCAATCATGATATTCGTCTGATCTTGCGCACCGGGCAGCCCGGAGAAGCGCCCGAAGAATCGGTTATTCGTGATTATGATATCAATGATTACAAAAATAAAACCGAGCTCACCGCAGTCAAATTAAAAACCTTACTCTACTCGGCTCTGCGTTCCCACCGAGATATTCAGACAATCGAACGCCACAAACGAGGACTTGAGCGAATTATTGATGCCTCTTCAAGTTTTCTAAAATGTAATAACGTTCAGGACTTTGCCTCGACTATCCTATCGCATGTTGCCGATGTGATGGGTCTCACGGATTCCGATATCTACTGTGCAGCAGCGGTGAATAAACAAAATGGCGCAGGAGCCGAGTTTCAATTGCTTGCCGCGTCTGGTGCTGGCATTGAGCCAGAACAAACCGCCTTACCGGATAAAGTGAAAAGTCGCTTTATAGAAACACACAATCGTAAAACATCCAGTAAGTCCGACCACGAGTACGTCGGTTACTTTACTAGCCAGGCTGGTCTGGAAACGATGTTATACGTGAGTAAAAAAGGTCTGTTACAGCCCACAGATTGTCAGCTGCTCGCCTTCTTCGCTAACAACATCGCGCTGGCATACGATAATCTGAATCTCAGAGAAACAATGAAAGAGTCACAAAAAGAGCTGTCTTATATACTCGGCGAAGCCGTAGAGAAACGCTCTAAGGAAACAGGATCACATGTTAAGCGTGTGGCACATTACAGTTTATTACTGGCTAAATTGTACGGATTGAACGATTATAGAGCCGAAATTATTAAACTGGCGTCACCATTGCACGACATTGGCAAAATTAGCATCCCAGATGTCATTCTCAATAAACCAGGAAAACTGAATGACGATGAATGGGCAATAATGAAGACTCATGCCCAACAGGGTTATGAAATACTAAAAAACTCAACAAATGATATTTTGCAATGCGGCGCAATTATCGCACACCAACACCACGAAAAGTGGGACGGTAGCGGATACCCGCAAGGGCTCAAAGGTGAACAAATAGACGTAGCCGGAAGAATTACAGCGCTTGCTGATGTGTTCGATGCATTGGGGAGTGTTCGTTGTTACAAGCCGGTTTGGAAACTTGAAAAAATTCTGACAGAGATAAAATCCCAGCGTGGCCAACAATTTGATCCCAAACTGGTTGATCTGTTTGTAGAAAATCTGGAACAATTCCTCGCAATACGCGATCAGTACCCAGACTAATTTTTGTAAGCGAAATGTAAAAAAATCACTTGGATGTTTCTCTAAACTGTATTAGTATTAGGGAATCAACGTTGTCATTGCATTTTTGTTGAAATAAAAGGAATTTCACATGAGATTTGAACAACTCGAGCAATTCGTTGCTTTAGGCAATTTACGCCACTTTAGGCAAGCCGCAGAACAAACCAATATCAGTACTTCCGCACTCACCAGAAGCATTCAGACACTGGAAGATGAAATTGGCTGTGAACTTGTCAAACGATCTACCCGCTCCGTCAAACTGACCGAACAGGGCGAACTTTTTCTGAATTATTGTAAGTCGACCTTATCGGAATTAGACATAACCAGAAACACTATCAAACAAAGCCTGTTTGGTCGTGATCAACAGCGTGTTGTTGTTGGTTACACTGCGCAAGCCAGTAGCATAGTGCCAACGTCATGTGGACAGTTTTTGGCGGATTTCCCTAACGTCAAAGTTGAGATGCAACTTTTGAATGAACACGATCTGCTTCGCAAGCTACAGCTTGGTGAAATAGATATCAGTGTTTATCTTGAGTCTGCAACCAGCTTAGTGAGTGATATCCATCTGCCCGACCAACTTGTTTTGTTTGTTGCTAAACAACACCCACTGGCAACACAAGACAGTATTCGTCGCAGTGAGCTTGCTCAGTACCCAATGTACGGCTGTTTCTCTCAGTCTAAGCAGGTACAGAACATGCTAAATGAGGCGGTTGAAGGGCTTAACAAATCAACCAATGTCAAAATAGGTAATATCAGCCAGGTGATTGACGGACTGAAGAATAGCCAGAGCTTTGCCATTGCAAGCATTGAACATTCTAAGGTTATCGCACAAGACCCGGAACTGATCTTACTGAAGACTAACAAGGACGCTAGTCATGAGCAAATTGTCGTGCAGACCAGCCACCAACTAGGCAGCGGTTCACACGTCAGTAACTTGTTGTCATTAATTGAACAAACAGCACAGAAAAACGCCGTTGCCACAGCGGTAAATAGTTAATGGTTAGCTAACTAGGTTTTTATCCTGTTTGCTTAAATGGGAGTTTAGAGCGAGTTTTAGGTATTCTGTTCGGGTTTTTTAAGTATAAACCCGCGGTAATAGAGTCAAAAAAATTCGCTCACCCTCACTTTTCCCGTCAAAAAGCCACGGCGAATAGCGTACAAGCCTCTGAGTTAATGTAAGTGAGAATGCCCGTCAGATACCAACAACCACTCCGACAAACATCGCTAGCCCAACATAATTATTGCTCAAAAATGCCTGAAAACACTTCTCTCTGCTTCTGTCATTGATCTGCCATTGCAGCTTAGCCAGCCACATCCCGGCGACCACAAAACCACACCAGAACCACACAGACAGGGTAACCTGCGTTGCAACCCAGGCCATACAACCTAAAAATGCCAGATTGAGGACAGCAATGACATGTCGGTCCCAACGCCCGAATAAGATAGCGGTGGACTTAATACCCACGACAAGGTCATCGTCCTTATCAACCATGGCGTATTTAGTGTCGTAAGCAACCGTCCAGAGCAAGTTAGCAATAAATAACACCCAGGCAATGGCTGGAACCGTTTCCTGAACAGCCATAAACGCCATGGGTATTCCCCAGCTAAACGCAGCCCCAAGAACCACCTGGGGCAAATTGGTGTAGCGCTTCATAAAGGGGTAAACACTGGCCAGCGCAAGCGCGCCAAATGACAATAAGATGGTTTGCCAGTTGAGCATCAATACCAGCACAAAAGAGGCACCGACCAACAATAAGAACAAAGAAAGTGCTTCACCTTCACTGACAGCGCCTCTGGCAAGTGGCCGTTGCGCCGTTCTTTTTACTGCACCATCAACCTTGCGATCAGCAAAATCATTAATCACACAACCGGCACTGCGCATCATAAAGGTGCCCAGTGCAAATATGAGCAACAAATGCCACTGAGGTATACCGCCCGACGCTATCCACAAACTCCAAAGTGTCGGCCACATCAGCAGTAAAGTACCAATGGGCTTTTCGACACGCATTAGCTGCTTATATTCGTTTATGTGGTCTGCTCGCAGCCGCGATAGCTTCATACCTTAACTCCATTCAGGAAGATTTCGCACACCAGTACCTTGCAAGTTTGGCGCGTAAAAACGCTCCGTCTTGCAAAACAAGGCTCACTGTATAATTTCTCTTTGGCCGGGAAAAATGAGGGGAGCATCTGTTGCTCCATTGTCGCAACCTCAATGTTGCCTCTTTGCCATGCTTGTTGGTCAAACAAACGCTCACCTAACGGGGTATTGCCAATGTTATCTAAGCCCAGCGCATTGGCACTATCAGGTATCCAACTCTGGCCGTAAACCACGGGAATATCATCACAATATAGCACGACTTCGCGACACAAGGCGCTATCGCAATTTAGAATCGCTTGTACTTCCCCATCAAGCTGACGCATCTGCTCACTGAGTACCTCGACATGTAGTATACGACACTGTGAACGCAGTAAGGCTGTCAGAGAGCCAGTTTCGCATAACAATGTGCGCAGGTCGTCCGGGATGTCCTTATGCCGGGTAAGCGGTTCCCAGCTTGATTGCAATAAATTTGGCAGATTAAACAAGTCAGTAATTCAATTCAGGAAATAACCGCGCCATAATAGCAAAGCTTACTCCGGCAAAAAAGTTTACCTTTCCCTTACTCACTGCTGTTCATAATCTGATTTTACGTATAAACTAATCCTATTGTTGGTATTTAGTTAAGTATTTTCAGGCTATTATGAATCGGATCTGTATCGCGTTGATGGCGTTTTTGTTGGTTTGTGTGAGTACAAACTCACGCGCTGAATCAACCGTCGGCTACTTTGGATTTGAGCCTGACATCATTACCAACTATATAGGGCAGTCTAATAAAAAACTCGGCTACGTCCGGGTAACGGTAGATTTAATGCTTGATGATGTCAGCAACATCGCCGTTGTTGAGCACCACACTCCCCTATTACGGGATGCCATCGTGCAAATCCTGAGTAAAGAACCAGAAGAAGCCATCAAATCTTTAACAGGGCGTGAAGAAATACGCCAACGCTGTGCAGAAAAGTTAAAAACACTCCTCAAAGAAGAAACCGGACAAGAAATCATCCGAGAAGTGCTGTTCACCAAGTATTTGTACCATTAATGTCGCGAAGGTCAATCGCCTCGCGTTAAACCTGTTCCGAACCGCCTACACGCAGCAGCATAGCGACACTCATACCAGCCAATAAGCCAAACAAGTGCGCCCAGTTCGCCATATTAACAAATAGTACGTCTGTAAAGCCTAACACCATCCAGATCAACATAAAACCAACGACAGGGGTTCCTATCAGAGGCGGTGACTGTGGATGCTTAACAGAGTGGATCCAGCAAAAACCAAGCAGGGCATAAACCACACCACTGAGGCCACCAAAGTTTGCGTCGGCTAACAGATACTGCATCCAATTGCTCAGCAATGCACCGGCCACAAAGACAGTCCAGAGCACCCAATTACCCAGGCGACGCTCAATCATATTGCCCAGATAAATCCACCAGGACAAATTAAAAACCAAATGTAACAGGCCAAAATGCAAAAAAGCGGGGGTGATCCAACGCCAGGGGGTATGAGGGTCAAATTGCAAAGTGTTAAAGACCGGCTCAACGCCATACACAAAGAAGCTCACGAATATCCCCAAAGAGAGAATAAAAACGGCTTTGAGCATCCAGCTAAGCTGGGTAAAACGCTGCCATAGGTTCAGTTTGACACCCTGATAGACAAGCGGAGACTCTTTTGGTGAAAGTTGCCAGGATGCTGCCAGATACTTATCCTGATAAGGATCTGTGACAAATTCCTGCCAGATCTCATTGGCCTGAAGCCAATGTTGCTCAGCAACCCACACAGAAACCTGCTGCCCATCTTCACTGGTCACCCGACACTCGATATGATGGGTTTTCAGATAGTCAGCGACTCCCTGAACCGCACGCGGGTTATCGTGGGAGCCTAGCAGTTTCATTTTGCCACACTATCCGGGAGTTCTTGCGCCCACTGAGTGAAACCACCATCCATGCTGTATACTTCTTCAAACCCTTGCTCAACCAGGTAATTCGCAGCACCTTGAGAGCTGATCCCGTGATAGCACACCACAATAATTGGATGTTCAAACTCTTTTTCCTGTAAAAAGTGTCCCAGGTTATCATTCGACAAATGCTCCGCCCCCGGAATGTGCCCTTGCGCAAACGAGTTAGCATCACGGATATCTGCAATGACCAGCTCAGAATGCGCCAGCATTTCTTTGGTTTGGGCGACTGAAATATGTTTAAAACTCATAATACTCTCTAATTAATAAGCAGACACAAAAAACACCTCGTTAATGGTCACGGACCCGAGGTGTTTTAAAACAGGATCATGTAGACCTTAATCCCAGTTTAAGATCACTTTACCCGATTGACCAGAGATCATCGTATCAAAGCCCTGTTGGAACTCATCAATATGGAACTGGTGCGTAATGATCGGGTCTAAATTCAGACCCGACTGGATCAGACTCGCCATTTTGTACCAGGTTTCAAACATCTCGCGACCATAAATACCTTTGATCACTAACCCTTTGAAGATCACCTGATTCCAGTCAACAGCCATGTCGCTTGGTGGAATACCCAGCATGGCAATTTTACCGCCATGGTTCATGTTGTTTAGCATACTATTGAACGCCACAGGCACACCCGACATTTCCAGGCCGATATCAAACCCTTCTGTCATGCCTAACTCAGTCATCACGTCTTCAAGTTGCTCTTCGGCCACGTTTACAGCGCGCGTTGCACCCATTTTACGAGCCAGCTCCAGGCGGTATTCATTCACGTCGGTGATCACAACATGACGTGCGCCCACATGCTTGGCAACAGCGGCGGCCATAATGCCGATTGGGCCTGCACCTGTGATCAGAACATCTTCACCCACCAGGTCAAAAGACAAAGCAGTATGTACAGCATTACCAAACGGGTCAAAAATAGATGCTAGGTCATCAGAGATGTTATCCGGGATCTTAAACGCGTTGTATGCAGGGATCACAAGGTATTCTGCAAACGACCCTTCACGATTGACACCCACACCAATGGTGTTGCGACACAAATGTACACGACCAGCACGACAGTTACGACAATGGCCACAGGTAATGTGACCTTCACCAGACACGCGATCGCCAATATCAAAGCCACGTACTTCCTGGCCCATATCGACAACTTCACCGACATATTCGTGTCCAACGACCATAGGTGTTGGAATGGTGTTTTGCGCCCATTCATCCCATTTATAAATGTGTACATCAGTACCGCAAATAGCGGTTTTACGGATTTTGATCAGCAGATCGTTATGCCCAACTTCCGGTTTGGGCGCATCCGTCATCCAAATCCCTTCTTCTGCTTTTAACTTGGATAGTGCTTTCATGTGTTTTCACTCATTAGAAACACGCAAGCCATCAGCTTGCGTTAAAAATCGCTCACAGCCTGTGGGGCAGTGATTAAATCACGCCCAGTTCTTTACCAATTCGAATAAAGGCATCAATTGCCTTGTCCAGCTGCTCTGTGGTATGCGCCGCAGAGATCTGAGTACGGATACGGGCCTGACCTTTAGGCACAACCGGGTATGAGAAGCCGATCACATAAATACCTTCAGCTAATAAGCGGTCCGCCATATCAGAGGCCACTTTCGCATCGCCTAGCATGACAGGAATGATCGCATGGTCTTTACCGGCGCAGGTAAAACCTGCCGCTTCCATTTTACTGCGGAAGTGTGCAGCATTTTCCCATAGCTTATTACGCAGTGCCTCACCTTCTTTCATCATATCCAGTACTTTGATTGACGCAGTCACGATAGACGGGGCAAGTGAATTTGAGAACAAATAAGGACGCGAACGCTGACGCAGCCACTCAACAATTTCTTTTTTACCTGAGGTATAACCGCCTGATGCACCGCCCAACGCTTTACCCAAAGTACCCGTAATGATGTCAACGCGATCCATCACGCCACAGTACTCTGGCGTACCACGGCCATTTTCGCCCACAAAACCGACTGCGTGCGAATCATCAACCATAACCAACGCATCGTATTTGTCTGCCAGATCGCACAGCTCAGACAGGTTACAAATCACCCCGTCCATTGAGAACACACCGTCGGTCGCAATCAGTTTAGTTTTCACGCCGGCTTCATCAGCAGCAATCAGCTGCTTCTCAAGATCTGCCATATCATTATTGGCATAACGGAAACGTTTCGCTTTACACAGACGCACACCATCAATGATAGATGCGTGATTCAGTGAATCCGAGATAATGGCATCTTCAGGGCCTAAAATGGTTTCGAACAAGCCTGCATTGGCATCAAAACAAGAAGAGTACAAGATGGTATCTTCAGTTTGCAGGAACTCACTGACTTTGGCTTCCAGTGTTTTATGGATATCCTGAGTACCACAGATAAAGCGCACGGACGCGACACCAAAACCGTGCTCATCCAGGCCACCCTGAGCAGCCGCAATCAAATCCGGGTGATTAGCCAGACCAAGATAGTTATTGGCACAGAAGTTAATAACACTTTCGCCAGTTGATACTGCAATTTCTGCTTGCTGCTGAGAAGTGATCACACGCTCTTTCTTGTATAAACCCTCAGCTTTTACTTCTTCAATCTGTTGCTGAAGCTGGCTGAAAAATGCCGCTGCTCTCATCGGGAGTCTCCATTAGTTGCACGGGGTGTGTGCCCCTGGCACACACTAAAATGCCGATATCCTTTATGCCCAATATCGGCTGTGTCATAAAATTCGTTGCTTATATTTTAAAAGGTTCGCACCTTAATTGCACGGATTGTGATTATCTTGTTCGCAGACGCTTTGTAAACGCTTATGAGATAAACGGAGGCAGATCAAGTGCCTTATATAATGATCCACACACATAGTCTGCTGAGTCGCGCACTTGTTCACTGAAAGTTTGCCCTGACTCAACCAGTATTTTAGTACTAACTCCCGCCGCCAATGCAGCCTGAATATCTGACCCTTTGTCACCCACCATAACACTTTGTTTCGGATCAATGTTATGTGCTTCAATGGCTTCTAGAAGCATACCAGGGTTCGGTTTACGGCACGTACACTCACGCTGATAAGGCGGTTGTGCTTTATGTGGGTGGTGGGGACAAAAATAGACCCCGTCAATGGTGATACCGTGAGCCTGAAACTGCTGGCACATCCACTCTGTCAGTTGCGCAAACTGGGCTTCGTTATAGTAACCCCGGCCAATACCAGACTGATTAGTCACCACGATCAGTTTATAGCCCAATGCCTGGAACTGATAGCAGGCCTCAAACACACCATCGATAAACTCAAAGTCTTCAATTTTATGCACGTAGGCATGATCCTGATTGATCACCCCGTCTCTGTCCAGAAATACGGCTTTATGTGTCATAACTGTTCCTGCTTTACTACCTTATCGAACATCTGTGTCACCCGCTCAATCGAAATTTGACTCATCAGGTCGCTGCCTTTCATACGTGTGCCCCATTTAAGTTGCTGTGCAGTTTTGCCCTTTTGTGCCATCAGGTTGTCATGATAGACCTCGACTACATAGTCCTGATACAAATACGGCCCAGTGCGCTTGGGGTTAGAATGCGCATACAAACCAATGACCGGCGTGCCAACGGTCACCGCCATGTGGGCAGGCCCGGTATCCGGTGCCAGAACCAACTGTGCCTGCGCTAACACACACAGCAAGGTTTTTAGTTTGGTTTTGCCAACCAGGTTGGTGATATCGCACTGTGCATGCGCAATGATAGCGTCACTCAGGTTACGCTCCAAGTCGGTTGGCCCCCCAGTCAGGACCACACTAAAGCCTTGCGCCGCAGCATGTTCTGCCAACGCAGCATAGCGCTCAGGTAGCCAGTTCCGCTCCGCCTTACTGGCAGCAGGAGAAATCACAAAGATACGTCCCAGCCCTGCAAGCAAAGCTTGTGCTTCATGTTTATCTTCATCGCTAACGGGCATCTCCCAACTTGGCGCGCCACATTCAGCGCCTATTGCCCGGGCAAAGTTTTGAAACCCTTCTATCACATGCGGTTGCTGCTGTGGAGCAATGCGCTGATTAATCACCAGAGAGTGAAACTCCTTGGAGCGACCTTTGTCAAAACCAATTTTGACTTTAGCCGGAATACAGCGTGCCGCCAGGTTAGCGCGAAACGCCACTTGCATATGCAAAAGCACATCAAACTTATGCCCTTTAAACCGGGCTTTGAGCTGCTTGAACGCCGCTTTACCTTGCTTCTTGTCAAAGACAACAAACTCCACCCCAGGCAAATCGGCTAACAGCATAGCTTCAACCTTGCCTATGACCCAGGTGATTTTCGCCTGTGGGTGCGCGCGCTGAATAGCTTGTACAGCCGTGACGGCATGACACACATCACCGATGGCCGAAAGCCGGAGAATACAAATGGAAGAAATTGCCTGAGACACACATTTCGCCTGTAACTGAAAATAAGCACCCGATCTTAAATAAAACCCACTATTTTGCAACCTATGAGATTCTCCCCGACAACAAAAGCCGTTACACTGAACGTTTATCAATTCAGACCCTGCTATTAATCGGCCATGCTAAAAATTGAACAACATCACAATCATTACTTGTTGCGAACCAACCATACCCCAGATACTTTATCTCTGGACTGGTTCGATATGGCATTCTGGCAACAAAAAAATGCCGTTGTGACCTCAAAACAAGGTCGTGCAGCTGCCTGGTTCGTACGCTATTCCGGCCAGGGGATTGCCGTTCTAAAGCATTACTGGCGTGGCGGGTTAATTGGTAAGTTACTCAAAGATCAATACGTGTTTACAGGTCTCAAGCGCACCCGGGTATACCTTGAGCTACACCTGCTGAACCAACTCGCCGACTTGGGCTTGCCAGTCCCCATTCCTTTGGGTGCCAAAGTAACCGTATCAGCGGGGGTTTATCGCGCTGATATCCTGACGCATGCCATCTCGGGCGCACAAAGCCTGTGTGAGCGGCTACAGTCGGCACCACTCAGTGTACAAGACTGGCAGCAGGTTGCCGCCACGCTGGCACGCTTTCATCACGCTGGTGCCTATCATGATGATTTAAACTGCAACAATATTTTGTTCGATGAAAGCGGTGAGGTGTATCTCATTGATTTCGATAAAGGCGCGCTCAAAACGCCTGCTAAAGAATGGCAAATGGCCAATATTGACCGGCTCGCACGCTCGCTTAAAAAAGAAGCCAGCCGCTCTGCGCAGTTCTTTTGTCCGCCACAAGACTGGCAAAGTTTTATCGATGCCTATCGAAGTAAGATGAAAAAAAAGCCGGTTTAAACCGGCTTCTTGTATCGTCAGACGTCGCTATTATGTCTCTCTTGCTTTCGCAATGATATTAGAGGTTGAGCAACCATCCAGAAATGCTAACACTTCTACCTGACCTCCCGTAGCAAGAACATGATCTGCTCCCGCTATTTCAGATACCTGGTAGTCGCCACCTTTGACCAGGATATGCGGGCTGACCTGTTCAATCAGTTTTGCTGGAGTGTCACCCTCACTCTCTTTACCAAACGGGATCACCCAGTCGACAGAAGCCAGAGCAGACAGGACCATGGCCCGCTCGTTTAGTGGGTTAATTGGACGTTCAGGACCTTTCAAACGAGAAATTGAGTCATCGTTATTCAGCCCGACCACTAACCGGTCTCCCCTGGCTTTCGCTTGTGCCAGATAACGCACATGACCTGCATGCAGAATGTCGAAGCAACCATTGGTGAACACTATTTTTTCGCCATTTTGTTTGGCAAACTCAATGTGTTTCAGTACTTCTTCATATGGAGTTTGATAGTGTTCACCAGTCTGGCGCAAATATTGCCCCAGTTTGCGACTCAGCTCTTCTGGTGTCACGGTAGCCGCACCCAGTTTAGCAACCGCAATCCCCGCAGCTAAGTTCGCCAGCTCCACCGCTTCGCTGGGCGATAATCCTGCGCCCAACATAGTCGTTAAGGTCGCAATAACGGTATCACCTGCACCGGTAACGTCACTGACTTCCCGAACCTGCGCTGCATAATCATACTTCTCATCTTGGGTGATCAGGGACATGCCCTGCTCAGAGCGAGTCAGTAGCATAGCGCCAATGCCTGCCTGTTTTATCAAACTACGGGCACTCTCCGTCAATGCATCTTCACTGCTGGAATCACCACCGGCCAGGCGGAATTCATTGAGATTTGGCGTAATATAGTCCGCGCCCCGATAACGGGTCAGATCCGACGATTTAGGGTCAATCAGCACCGTTTTACCCGCGTTCTTGGCCACACTAATCATCTCTTCGATACAACTTAAAGCACCTTTGTTGTAATCTGAAAACAGAACAAAATCATAATCATTGACGACTTGTTCCAGACGAGTCAGTAACAGTTGACTGTGAGACTGCACAAAGGGTTCTTCCAGGTCTAGTCGCACGACCTGCTGATGGCGACTGATGACACGCATTTTCGCGATAGTCGGCAACTCAGCAACCGTCACAAGTTGTGAAGCAATTTGTTCTTTTGCCAGGATAGACTCAAGCTGGCGACCATTGTCATCTTCACCAATCAGACCCAGCAGGCCAACCTGGCCATCCAGATGAGCAATGTTCTTCGCCACATTCGCCGCCCCACCCGCTTTGTCTTCAAGGCTGCTTACCTTAACCACGGGAACAGGTGCTTCTGGTGAAATACGGCCTGTATCACCATGCCAGTAACGATCCAGCATAACATCACCAACCACCAGAACCTTCGCCTGGTTTAAGTTTCTCAGCGCGCTCAGATTCATGCCGATTGCTCCACAACAACCATATCTACCGCCTCACATAACCAGTGTCCGATAAACATATGCGCTTCCTGGATCCGCGCGGTTTCATCAAAGTCGATGATAATTGGCAGCTTAGCAATGTCTTTCACTGTCCCGCCTGTACGCCCGGTCAAGGCCACGGTGAATGCACCAATTTCATTAGCCGCCTGCAATGCCAGGTTAATATTCTCACTGGTTCCTGACGTGGTCAGGCCAATCACTAAGTCTTCCGGTTTACATAGCGCTTGCACCTGGCGTTCGAATACCGTATTAAAATGATAGTCGTTGCTGTGTGCCGTTAAAATAGAGGTATCGGTCGTCAAAGCAATTGACGCCAAAGGACCACGTTCGAGCTTATAGCGAACCACAAACTCGGCAGCCAGATGCTGGGCATCGGCCGCACTGCCACCATTACCAAACCAAATCACCTTACCTCCTGCCTCTAAGGTTGCTTTGCAGGCAGCCAGTAATTCCACAGACTGGGTGTGATAATCAGCCATTTTAGCGAACAACGCCATATGTCGCTCTAAGCTGGCCTGATAGCTTTGTTTGATGTGATCATTGATTGACATAGTGATCCTTAAATAAATAATGCGACTCTGTCGTCGTGACAAAGTCAAAAACTAACCCGTGTTAAATTAAGTGGTGACGCTGTGCGTCGAACTACCAGTATACATTGACAGACAACCAAGTGTAGCTTTCGCCAAAGACATCTTTGCCATAAGTCAGTGATGTCTCAACTTGCTTGTCATATATACGCCGGGTATTAGCAAGCTGAAGTTGTCGGGCTTGCTCATAGTTTCGGGTATATTCCACCCCCAAAACCTCAAAGTGATTGCTATTTTTGACCGTGGATAGTTCCAAACGCCATAGTGAATCCAGGTTTTCTCGATAAGTCAGCTCGACTAAATGACCTTTAACTGGCGCACCATCGTGAAGAGTACGCTGGTTTGCAACCGCATGACCGACGACAAATCCATCTATTGTGTTGCCGCTCTTAGGGTAAATATAGTTCCGGTACCACAAGCTGTGCATATTGGTATATTCATACCGGAATGTCAGGTCCTGCGTCAGGGCCGGCATATAAAAACCTAAGTTAGAAGCTATATTGCCAAACTGGTAGTTCTTGTGGTCTTTCGTGTCTTCGCCGCCATACTCAAAATACCATTCTACCGGCATCACCCAGCTGGTTTTAAATACAGAGGTAATACTCGCCCACTGATCGCCAAGTTCCTCATCTGAACTCCCCACCTGATCAACATTGTCGTTGCCCGCGGGATCAAAGTAGGCTTTTAAAACATCTTTGAAGCCAACTTCCCTTGGTCCCCCTCCAAACTGCATCATTCGGTTGATGCCTATTTTCCAGTTTTCCAGTGGTTCAAAGCTAATATGTGTGCCCGCCAATTTCGGCGTACCATCATGGCGTTTGCCTTGATACAAAATGCCCTCTTCAACGTGCTCAAGCTCGGCGTAAAACAGCTCAAAATCAAAGTTCCACCAATTATCCAATGGCAAACTCAGACCCAAAGAGGCCGATAACGGCGCTTTAGCATTGTTTGAGTACACCTGAGCACCATGCTTAAATGGAGAAAACCAGTGCTCCTTGTAGCCCAGAGTCAGTTGTAAATTGTCTCCCCCTATCGCATAGAAGGTATTGTAAGGCACGACCTTACCCGAATCGATACGGTACTCTGCGCCGATCTGAACCAGACTCGTATCACTGCCGCGCCAAATGCCATCGAACGATAATTCAGCATATTCACTGCTGTAATTACCCCGATCATTGGCAAGTTTTTGTACATCGCCGGAATCAACTCGCAGCTTAATACCTCGACGTGTAATTGCATCCCTTTCCAGATAAGGGGCAAGTCGAGACTTAATGCTTTGATGCAATGCAGGGTCAACCTTCGCAAGCTGAGACAAGGTTTTATTAATTTCGGTAATGCGATACGGCTTTGCCATTGGCGTAGTGCCTGTCATTGCAAACATCTGATCTATATGATATTCCAGAAGATTGTCTTTACCCAAAGGTAAAAAAGCGGTTGGCATGGCAAAAGCCTGCGCTGCGCCCAGCAGACACAAAGTAGAAAGCGTGATAGTACGAAAAGACAACTTAAAACCTTTAAAATTGGAGATTTTGCCCGATCCTAGCAAATTCCCGTCCGCTGAGCACCTCAACAACTGTGATAATTTGTACGTGTGTTATCGCTTTTTCAGGCGGACAAGTTAAAATAAGCGTTTTTTATACTGATGGCTGTCATGATTAGACGTTTATATTCCCTGCTGCTGCTGATTTTATGTCCATTCATCGTGCTCTACCTGTACGTTATCAGAGGAAAAAAGAACCCGCTGTATAAGGCTCATTTTAGCGAGCGGTTTGGCTTTGTTCCTAAAGTGACTGCAAAGCAGGCCGTCATCATCCACTGCGCTTCTGTGGGAGAAGTACTGGCTGCAGCCCCCCTCATAAAAGCGCTCCTAAAAGAGCACCCTGATGCACCTTTTGTGCTTACCTGTAACACCCCAACAGGTCGCGAGCAGCTGAATCAGCTCTTTGGCAACAGCGAGCGAGCTATCACGATTTGCTATTTACCCGTTGATTTTGCTTTTGCAGCACGGCGCTTCATTAAGCAACTCAGACCGAAAATATTATTAGTACTGGAAACTGAGCTGTGGCCTAACCTATTTTATTACGCCAATAAGGCGCACTGCCCGGTCGCGGTCATCAATGCCCGCCTGTCCGCAAAGTCACTCACGGGATATCAAAAAGTCGCTTCTCTGAGCCGTTTTTTAATGCAGCAGATCACTATGCTGGCCAGCCATAATCAAGAAGATGCCGAGCGTTTTATTAAGCTGGGACTAACGCCAGACAAAGTCACCGTAACTGGCTCTATCAAATTTGATATCGCCCTGGATAACGCCCAACAAAGCAAAATAGAGACAATAAAAGCACAACTCGGTAACCGGCCTATATGGGTTGCTGGCTCTACCCATCCCACAGAGCATGAACAAGTATTATCGGCCCATCAGCAACTACTGGCCCACCAGAGCGATGCACTGTTGATCATTGCGCCCAGGCACCCAGAACAATTCGATAAAGTTGCCGCTTTAATTGAAGCGCGGGCACTCAGCTACAGCCGCCGTAGCCAGGATTACACGCCGTCATCACAGGTCTTGCTGGCAGACACATTAGGCGAACTTAAGTTGTTATACGGATGTGGACAAATTGCCTATATTGGCGGCAGCCTGATTGAACGGGGCGGCCACAACCCGCTTGAAGCGGCAGCCTGTTCGGTCGGAGTACTGACCGGACCACACACCTATAATTTTGCCCATATATATCCTGAACTGTTTGCGCTGCACGGTGCCATTGAAGTGGTGGATCAGCAAGCCCTGGCCGATACTTTACTGGTTTACCTTAGCTCACAGCAAAGAGCAATGGAATTGGGCACACATGCAAGAGCGTGCCTGGCACGCAATCAGGGTGCCATTGCACGCAGTATTACTATGATTAAGTCTCTTTTGGGAAAATAAATGCACCATATTGCCGTCCAAGCGATGCAAAACTGGGTCAGCTCAGTGATTGTCAAATACAACTTCTGCCCATTTGCCCGCAAAGAAGTGGAACAAAACGCGATCCACTACCGAATCTGCGAATCACAAAAAGCGGAAGATGCCGTGATGGATATGTTGAATGAGTGTCAGGCTCTGACGGAGACACCAAAGCGGGAAACCAGCTTGCTCATCTTTACTCAAGGTTTCACAGATTTTGATGCATTTTTAGATTTGGTTGACCTGGCAAACGCACTGTTAGTTGCCCAAGGCTATGAAGGCACCTTTCAGCTTGCCAACTTCCACCCGGATTACGTTTTTGCAGATTCAGAGCAAGATGATCCAGCCAACTACACAAACCGAGCCCCTTACCCGGCTTTACATGTCATTCGCGAAGCCAGCATGGCTGAGGCCCTGGAAAGTTATGATGATCCAGAATCAATTCCGGATAACAACATCAAGCTCGCACGCCGAAAAGGCGCGGCTTTCTGGCAACAACTGTTACGTCAGTGCCAGCAAACAGATTAACAGTCAGGGCGGAGCGCTCCGCCCTGAGCGCTATTTTTTAACCCACTTTCCATCGACTTTAACGAAGTGGCCTGGCGCCGTTTTTGCAAATGTTTTCTTGGCAGCCATAGCTTCAACCTGACTCAGACTGATGCCGTTTTTCTTAGCAAGTTGCTGGTACTTCGCCTTGCGTTTGCTGTTTACTTCTTTCACCAGCTTTTTCACTTCACTGCTGCCTTTGATCACGCCCAGATAGCCCGCTGCGGTTTCACCCACTAAGCCCTGTGACTTAGCATCATCCAGCGTAATAGCAAATACCGAAAAGCTCATACAAGCGGCGGCAATCGTGGTCAGTAACTTAGATGCGTTCATAGTCTGGCTCCTTAGAATAATTCACTGTCATCGCTGAACAAATCATCCAGCTCTTTGTCGACCTTAACTCGGATCTCGTGGTCAACTTTGACGTTTAAGTTAATGGTGATAGGCTCTTTGGTTTCTACCTGCACTTTATGTGTACAAGCAGACACCAAACAAGCAAACACCAAAGTTAGCATCCATTTCATGCTGAGTAGCTCCTATTGGTTTAACGCTTTTTCCACTGCCTGAGTAATTTCATCACTCAGACGCAACGCCCTGAACAGGGTATAAATATTCTCACTGTGCGTATAATTGAAATTCACAGGTTGTTGTTTCTGTTTGTTTTCGCCGGCAATTTTTACAGCCAGTTCCAGCTGCCCATCTTGTGACATGTTCACATCGGCACTTAAAGTTTCAATACTCAACTCATCCAACATCTCGAACACAGGCTGCAATTCCGGACGCTGGGACTTTAACGCATTAAATGATGCATTGTCCTCTACTTTCAACATGCTATCTACTATGTTACTCAAATACCCATCGCGGATTTCGGCTTGCCCATTGTGTATAAACACGGGAAGTCTGCCTGAGACCTGGCCGGATAGCTCAACCCCGGCCTCACGGCCAGCTTCGGAGATCAGCATTAAATCCAGATCGCTGGCCGTCACTAAAATCTCCTGATCCCGCTTGTCGAGTAACACTTGCTCAGCCGCGAGCTGGCCGCTAAAAATATTGGCGCTAAACTGACGTAATACAGGCAAATTGTTATCTGAGGTTATCTGACCACGCACATCTGTCAACACAGGTCCTGACCGTACCTCGGTAATGCTCAATGGAGCAGGCGCTAACATGAGGGCCCCTGCATGCCACTTCCCCTTAAGAGGCAAATCAAATCCAGATACGTAGTGGTGATCATACAAAAACGAGGCATCACCAAGGTTTATTTCAAAGTCAAAAGCCTGACGCGACAATTCACCTGAAACACTGGCACTAACCAGGCCCTCTTCTATTTTAAGTTTAGGCACAAACTGGCTGGCCACAGACTGAATCGCCCCCAGGCCATGTTCACCCAGTGTCAGGGTAAATGGCATTAACCCAGCTTCAAGACGGTGTGTCAGTTGTAGTTCAAGGTTATCATGCACCAGCCTATGGGTAAGTGCCAACTGCTCCCTGCCTTTGATGTCACCTTCGCTGTGTGTAACCAAATCTCTGAGCACCAATTGTGGATGTGCCACCAGCTCAATAGTCGAGTTGCCATTGAGTTTGCCAACAGGTCCCTCTGGCCTTAATGCACCGCTAAAACTCAGCTGCTGATGTAGCTCTTTACCTCGCACGTCCTCGCGTTTGAACGAGCCAATCCAAATATCAGCGTTTACATTAGCCGCCAGCGAGTCATCAGTTTCACCATGGCTAGCCATTGTCAGATTGCGCCCCTGCACCCCACTTACCTGATATCGCTCTACCTCAGCATCGAGCTGCCATTGCAACTGCTCAAACGGCACTTGTTGTGCTGTATCAAGGTGTTCGCCCATCGCGATTAGGGTCTGGGCTGACACAGAAGTAGTGACATTGTCTAGCATCATTGCTTCGGTCGCTACAGACTGAGCCTGTGGTTTTGCTGTGACATTGAGTATCAGCTGTTCAGTCACTTTGCCCTGCAATGAAAAGTCACTGCGCATATTCAGTGCCTGCCAGTCGATGGGAAGCTCCTCTGGCGCCTGCGTAACCTCTAAAGTCACCTCCCCCTGACTTTCCAGCTGTGTCCCTGTCAGCAGAAAATCGACTTGCGCATCCAGCAACTGAAATGCCTCACTACGATGCGACACCATCAGTTTGCCCTGCATCTGCTGTTTGGGCAGCTGATAGACAAACTCACTCAGGGTGGCTTCGCTAACGTGTGCAACGTCATGCACGCTCAAACCACGCAGTGTAAGTGCCTGCTCTTCAAATGTAACAGGCTCCGATATACGCGCCTGCAAGTGCCCGGACCAGATACTGTTTTGCCAGGTTTTTGGCAGCCCTGCCAGCAACGCGCTACACTCAACCACAGCCACATCAACAGGCAGCTGACTCAAATCCAGCATTGCATGTTCGTGTGTAAAGTCCCATTGCCCGGTAACCACTCCGTTGACCTGGATCTCAGACTGACACTGAGGCATAGCGTAGTTTAAAGTACTCTGTAACTGAACTGCTGTATTGATAGCCTGACCGTTGAATTCAGCTTCGACAGTACCGCTCAGTGCAGACATGCTCACAGGCAGTTTCGCCTCACGCAAAAACATCTGCACAGCCGGGCTGGATAACCTCAGTGCCGCACGCAGCTTGGTATCACTCAGGGCAAGATCGGCTTCCACATCCCCGGCAATGGTAAAGGCAAAATCATCGGTTTGCTTAACGCTCAAATTCAATGGCTCAGGTAATAATGGACTGGATACAGTGAGCGCCTCAACCTCAACCGTAGGCATGCCTTCAGGTAAGTCGAGCTGCAAAGGTGCAGGCGCATAGCTCACTTGGGTGTTGTTGTCTGTCGGGGTTTGCTGATGCACCACCCTCATGTTCCCAACCCGAAAATGGTCACCATCAAAGGTGGCATCGCTGAGCTCAACCGATACGGCTTCACTGCGCCAGCACATGCGCTCTACGGCAAGCCTATCCCAACTGTCTACGGACCAGTCCAGACACTCAAGCAGGCCCTGCTCCTCGGTCAATATCTGTTTACCAATCGTAAGCGTCAGTGGCACGCGAAAATAATAGACAGTGATCCCTAGTGTAAACAGGGCAAAAAGCAGAATAAGAAAAAAGCGCCGCATTGGTATCTGGTATTCAGTGAGAATTCGCTTAAGTGTAAGGGATCTTGCCAACGAAGTAATCTTTGCCCAAGTAAGAAGATGTTAAGTTGGCAAAAATCTCTTACAAATAGGCCATCATTTCGTCGGCTAACGGGTTTACAGCTTACCCTTACGCTTGAGCTCTTCGAGCCGCTCACGCTCCGCGAGGATCATTTTAATCATATTGACGCGAATATCAGCTTCGAGTTGCTTGTGTTCAGAGAGCTGTTGTTCCAGCAGTGCAATTTCATCCACTTTAGTAATGTCACGATATTGCTTTAAGCCAATGTGCTCAACGAGCACCAAATCCGATGACGCTTCTGCTTGTTCGTTTTCCTGCACCTGAAGATGGCGCTGCTGCACAGACTGCATTAACTTGCTGAGTTGTGCCTGTAACTTACGGATAAACGCCTGGATCAGCGCCATGGCTTTCTCCAGATCCTCATAGTCTTCTTTGAATACCGGATTGTCTTCTTTATATTGACCTGCCTCGTCATCCAGTTCTTGCGACAGTAAGGGGGAGACGGTATCAACCTCGTCGCGATTTTGTATCTCCACACTTACCTTAACATCAGACGCTTTATCGCTGCTATTACGCACTTTTGCTGGCGATACCAGCTTGCTAACTGAAGCGCTACCTGGGTGTACTTGTATGTCCATACTCACTCCTTGACTGTCATTATTGGTCTGTAGGCGTCGCTCTGCGCCCGGAAGTACCTCTAATTCAACCATTGTATCGGTATTTACATAGAAAACTTGAGGAGAGAAAGTATAGAGGATGAATAATACCAAACCATGAACATAGTAATGTGACAGGCAATAAAAAAGGCCACCGAAGTGACCCTTTTCTTTTGAGCTAGTTGAAGTACTGCAGATTAATTCGTCCTGAAGCTGCGGCCCGGCTCGTCATCCATGACTCGCGTAAAACACGCTGCGAAACGTTGTTTCGGTCGTGTTTTACCCAACATTCTTACGTGCGTTACGGAACATGCGCATCCAAGGGCTGTCCTCTTTCCACTCGTCCGGGTGCCAAGAGTTTGCTACTGCACGGAATACGCGCTCTGGGTGAGGCATCATGACTGTGGCACGACCATCTAGTGATGTAATACCTGTGATCCCTTCTGGTGAGCCATTCGGGTTGTTCGGGTATTGCGTAGTCGGCTTACCAAAGTTATCAACGTACTGAACCGCCACTGTGCCAGACTCAAGCGCCGCTTTTACTGCTGCGTCGTTGGCAAACTCAGCATGACCTTCACCGTGTGAGACTGCGATTGGCATGCGAGAGCCTGCCATACCCTGGAAGAATACTGACGGACTTTCTTGTACTTCAACCAAGCTGAAGCGTGCTTCAAAACGCTCTGACTTATTGGTTACAAAACGAGGCCAGTGCTCAGTGCCTGGGATAAGCTCTTTCAGAGTTGATAGCATCTGACAGCCGTTACACACACCTAAGCTGAACGTGTCTTGACGCTCAAAGAAGGTTTGGAACTGGTCGCATGCCATGTCATTGAACAGGATTGACTTGGCCCAACCTTCACCCGCACCTAGTACGTCACCGTAAGAGAAACCACCACAGGCTACAAGACCTTTGAACTCATCTAGCGTTAAGCGACCTTCAAGAATGTCACTCATGTGTACGTCTACCGCTGCAAACCCTGCACGATTAAATGCGGCGGCCATTTCAACGTGTGAGTTAACGCCTTGCTCACGCAAGATAGCCATCTTAGGCTTAGCACCTGTTACAATGTAAGGTGCAGCAACGTCTTCGTTTAGGTCGAAGCTTAGTTTTACGTTAAGACCTGGGTCTTTTTCGTCAAACTTGGCATCAAATTCTTGTTTTGCACACGCTGGGTTGTCACGAAGTGCCTGCATCTTATACGTGGTTTCAGCCCAAATAGTACGTAATTCAGTGCGTGTATTTGCCAGTACTGCTTCGCCGCCACGGTTGAAGATAACTTTATCTTCCGTGTTGAGTGCACCGATAGTATGGCTGATTGCCGTCAGGCCGTTATCAGCAAGAATCGCTTCAACTGCAGCCAAGTCATCGTTACGAACCTGAATAACGGCACCCAGCTCTTCGGTGTAAAGTACTTCAATGTCAGAACCAACTAAGCTATCAAGGTTTACCGTGACACCGGTGCGACCTGCGAATGCCATTTCAGCAACGGTTGTGAATAAACCACCGTCTGAACGGTCGTGGTAAGCCAGTAGTTTTTCGTCAGCGACAAGTGCTTGCATCGCGTTGTAGAAGCCTTTTAGTAGCTCTGGGCTATCAACGTCTGGCGTCTTGTCACCAAGCTGCTTGTAAACCTGTGCCAGGCTTGATGCTCCCATGCGGTTTTGACCCGCACCTAAATCAACTAAGATCAGGCTTGAATCACCTTTATCGGTGCGAAGCTGAGGCGTTACCGTTTTACGAATGTCTTCAACACGGCCGAATGCAGTGATGATCAGAGAAAGTGGTGCAGTTACCGCTTTATCTTCATCATCTTCTTGCCAGGTGGTTTTCATCGACATCGAGTCTTTACCAACCGGAATAGTGAGACCCAACGCCGGACATAACTCTTCACCTACGGCTTTAACCGCTTCGTAAAGACCTGCGTCTTCACCCGGGTGTCCTGCTGCGGCCATCCAGTTTGCAGATAGCTTAATGTTCTCAAGACCACCAATGTTGGCACCAGCAATGTTCGTTAACGCTTCAGCGACAGCCAAACGTGCAGAGGCACCGTAGTTTAGAAGTGCCGCAGGTGTGCGCTCACCCATTGACATCGCTTCACCGTGGTAAGTGTCAAACGCAGCTGCTGTCACAGCACAGTTTGCTACCGGTACCTGCCAGGGGCCAACCATTTGGTCACGGGCCACTAAACCTGTCACCGTACGGTCACCAATCGTGATAAGGAATGTTTTCTCAGCGATAGTAGGAAGACGAAGTAAACGCTTAGCCGCTTCTTCTACATCGATGCTGTCAGTGTTAAGGGCTTCACCTTCGACTTTCTTCGACTCAACGTCGCGGTGCATTTTAGGTGCTTTGCCTAGTAGTACCTCAAGCGGAAGATCAACTGGGTTGTTATCAAAGTGGCTATCTGCGACCGTTAGGTGACGCTCTTCAGTTGCTTCACCGATAACTGCGTACTGTGCGCGTTCACGCTGACAGATGGCTTCAAAACGGTCAAAGTCTTCAGCAGCTACGGCCAGTACATAACGCTCCTGAGATTCGTTACACCAGATCTCGTGTGGTGCCATGCCCGGCTCATCATTCGGGATATTGCGTAGCTGGAATTTACCACCACGACCACCGTCGTCTACCAGCTCAGGGAATGCGTTAGAAAGACCACCTGCGCCCACATCGTGGATAAACGCGATGGGGTTTTCGTCGCCTAGCTGCCAACATTTGTCGATCACTTCCTGACAACGACGCTCCATCTCTGGGTTTTCACGCTGTACAGACGCAAAGTCTAAGTCTTCGTTTGACTGACCAGAAGCCATTGATGATGCAGCACCACCACCCAGGCCAATGTTCATCGCAGGGCCACCCAGTGCAACTAGCTTAGCACCGACAGGGATTTCACCTTTTTGTACGTGCTCAGTACGAATGTTACCCAGCCCCCCTGCCAGCATGATTGGCTTGTGGTAACCGCGTACTTCCTCGCCGTTGTGGCTGTTCACTTTTTCTTCGTAAGTACGGAAGTAACCAAGTAGGTTAGGACGACCAAATTCGTTATTGAACGCCGCGCCACCCAGAGGGCCGTCGATCATGATATCAAGTGCATTAACAATGCGACCCGGTTTACCGAAGTTGCTTTCCCATGGCTGCTCGAATCCAGGGATACGCAGGTTAGATACCGTAAAACCAACCAGACCTGCTTTTGGCTTAGAACCACGGCCTGTTGCACCTTCGTCACGAATTTCACCACCAGAACCCGTTGATGCACCTGAGAATGGGGCAATCGCGGTTGGGTGGTTGTGGGTTTCAACTTTCATCAGGATTTCAATGTTTTCCTGATTGTAGCTGTACTCACCGTCTTTATTCGGGAAGAAACGACCCGCTTTTGAGCCTTTCATTACCGCTGCGTTATCTTTATACGCAGACAGTACATTTTCAGGGTGCGTTTCATATGTATTTTTGATCATTTTGAACAGCGACTTAGGCTGCTGTTCACCGTCGATTGTCCAATCGGCGTTGAAAATTTTATGACGACAGTGCTCAGAGTTCGCCTGTGCGAACATGAATAGCTCGATGTCGTTGGGGTTGCGCCCTAGCTTCTGGAAATTCTCTACCAGGTAATCAATTTCATCATCCGCCAGCGCAAAGCCTTGCTCAACGTTTGCAGTAGCAAGCGCTTCACGGCCACCGCCAAGAATGTCTACAGATGACATTGGGCGTGGCTCTTCAACGCGGAATAGCTGACCGGCATCTTCCAGCGAGCTGTGTACCGACTCTGTCATGCGATCATGTAAAAGCTTGGCTACCTCATCGATCTGCTCTGCACTCAGCGCACCCTCGACATAGTAGGCAATACCACGCTCTACGCGGTGTACTTTATCCAAGCCACAGTTGTTGGCGATGTCAGTGGCTTTCGATGCCCAAGGCGAAATCGTACCAATTCGCGGCGTGACTAAAATCAGGGTTCCTTCAGGCGCATGTTCGGCAATGGTCGGGCCGTACTTTAAAAGCTTGCTCAGCTTGTCCAGTTCAGACTCAGAAAGTTCCGCTGTCAGATCAGCAAAATGCATAAACTCGGCATACACACCCGTCACTGGCAATTGCGCATCGTTACAGCTTTTAAGGATTTTTTGAACTTTGAAATCAGAAAGTGCAGGTGCACCACGTAGGATCAACATAGGTATTTTCATCCGGGGTTAAGGATTGAACGATATTTTGGGCCGCTATTATAGTCGATTTGCCCTCCTTATTTAACTCAAATTTAGCAATTATCGAAAAAAAGCCCCTTCACAAAAGCACCGTTAATTGCGAGCATGGAGCGGTCTGTCACTCTCATTTGGTCAAGGAGCCAAAAGTCACTTATGCGTTTGCTTTCCTCTGTGCTGGTACTGTGCTGTTTATTGCTATTAAGTAGCTGCGAAAAAATGCCCGCCACTCAATTACAACAGATCAAAGCGCTGGAAGTGATCCGCATTGGCACCCTGGTTGGACCCGCGACCTTTTATCAGGGCATTGGTGGCGAACAGGGGTTTGAATATGAACTGGCAGAGCAGTTTGCCAATGAGCTGGGCGTTGAGTTGCAAATGGTGCCTTTTTTCAGCCTAAAAAAGCTGTTCGAACGCCTGCAAAGTGGCGATCTGGACATGGCAGCGGCAGGACTCAGCTATCACCCTCAGCGTGCTGCCCATTTTCGTTTTGGCCCCAGCTATCGCGAGATCAGCCAAAAATTGGTCTTTAAACAAGGCAATACCCGGCCGCGCAACTTTGCCAAGTTAACCGGACCTGTGACCGTTTTAGCGGACAGCCATCATGTGATCTCTTTGCAGCTTGCAAAAAAGCAGTACCCTGAACTCAGCTGGCAAACCGTCGATGACCGGGATCAGGAAGAGCTATTGCAGGGGATCATCGACGGCGACATACAATACACAGTCGTCGACTCGCATTCGCTGGCCCTGTTCCGGCGTTACCACCCCAATGTCAGCATTGCATTTTCCATCACCCAGGCCGATCCGGTTTCCTGGGTGCTGCGCAACGAAAATGACGATTCTTTGTATGCACTGCTGCCGCCATTTTTTGCCAAGATGCAACAATCTAAACAACTGGCCGCGCTCGAAGAGAAGTACTTTGGCCATGTCAGACGCTTTAATTACGTCAACACCCTGGCTTTTGTCGAAGCGAGTAAAACCACACTGCCTAAATATCAGGATTGGTTTATGCAATATGCTGAGCAACACCAGCTGGACTGGCGTTTACTCGCCGCACTGAGCTACCAGGAATCAATGTGGAATCCCAGGGCTAAATCGCCCACCGGGGTACGCGGGATCATGATGCTCACACAGCGCACAGCCAAACAAGTTGGCGTAACACACAGGCTTAAACCGGAACAGAATATTCGCGGTGGCGCCCGCTATTTACGTAAACTCATTAATCGCATCCCCAAACAGATCGGTGCGCCAGACAGAACCTGGTTTGCACTTGCGGCGTATAACGTTGGGTGGGGTCATGTGAATGACGCACGCAAACTCACGATGCGTCAGGGGGGCTCGCCAACCAGCTGGGCAGAGGTGAAAAAACGACTACCACTACTGACTAAAAAGCGCTACTATCGAGAGACAAAATATGGATATGCGCGCGGCGATGTGGCAGTGACCTATGTAGATAATATTCGCCGATACTACGACGCCCTGATCTGGTTGGACGAAAATGGGGCCCTTCAAGTCAATACAGACTCAGAGCAACCAGCCCAATGATCTACAAGGCGTTCTGTTAAGTGTCCGGTACGGTATTCAGATCATGTCATCAAGTTGACATACGAATACGCTATAGCTGTCGCGCGTAGTTGTTCTCTCACTAAAAATGGAGGTTACGATGCTAAGAAGACGTCGAACTCATCAGTTTAAACGTAACACGCGCAACACGAACCCAAATCGTCGCCGTATTATGTTACGCAACATCAACCGTAAGATATTATTACGCCGTCGCATCTATGCACTGATCCAGATAGCGGCAGACGAAAGAGCGGCTCAATCTTGAGCTGCTTGATCGTCTAACCCCGCTTTCCTGGCTTTTTTCTGTGCCTTGATCTCTTTGCGCCGACGCCGAAAAAATGCCGATAATTTCTCGCCACATTGCTCGGCTAAGACCCCGCCAGTCACCTCAACCTGGTGATTCAGCTTGGGCTCCTGCAGCAAATTCATGATTGACCCCGCAGCTCCGGTTTTCGCATCCGAAGCACCAAACACCACCCGTTTGATCCGGCTATGTACCAACAGGCCAGCACACATAGGACATGGCTCCAGCGTGACATATAAAGTGCAATCTACCAGGCGATAATTTTCGATGCGCTGACCGGCATCCCGGATCGCCAGCATTTCCGCATGGGCCGACGGATCGTGACAACAAATAGAGCGGTTCCAGCCAGCACCAACCAGTTCACCGTCTTTTACTACGACGGCGCCAACCGGGATCTCATCTTCCTGCTCGGCCTTGTCGGCATACTCCAATGCACGTTGCATCCAATACAGATCTTGCTGTTGTTCGTCCACCTAAATGCTCCTGGGTACAAAATGGGGGATATTCTAGCTTATTGTCGCGAACTGCGCACTGTGACAGTTATATTGCTAAAATTAGCAAATTGCCATGGCTCATTGACATCAATTTAAGCTATAATTCGCCGCTTTTTTTATTTGACGAGCTCAACACACACGGGTAGAACATGAAATTTCCGGGCCGCAGAAGACATAAACATTATTTTCCAGTCGAAGATAAAGACCCTATAATTAACCAGTTACATGTCGTTGATCGACTTAAACGCAACTACATTTGTGGTATAGACCAAATCGTAGTGGACATCGAAGCTAAGGTCGATCAGGCCTTCCTTGATGAGTTTGGGTTGCAACGCGGTATGTCTCAAGTGATAGACAATGATGTCACCAATGCGCTTTACGATCGCCTGAAACGTGATGACATGATTGACTATGAATTTGCTGGCGGCACCATTGGCAATACCATGCACAACTACTCAGTGCTGGCTGATAGCCGCTCGGTGTTACTGGGCGTCATGAGCGAAAACATTCAGATAGGCAGTTATGCGTATAAGTTTTTGTGTAATACCTCCAGCCGGGTCGATCTTGATTATCTGCAACCCGTACCAGGTCCCATCGGCCGCTGCTTTACACTGATTGACGACAGTGGCGAACGTACCTTCGCCATCAGCGCCGGCATGATGAACCACCTTAAACCTGAGTCAATTGACAAGTCATTGATTGAACACGCCTCAGCATTGGTGATCAGCGCTTATCTGATGCGTACTTCAGGTGAAGAAACCATGACCCAGGCCACCATGCAGGCGGTGAAATATGCCAACGATGCCGGTGTGCCTGTGGTATTAACACTGGGGACTAAGTTCCTGATTGAGCAAGACCCGACCTGGTGGGCAGAGTTCGTCGAAAAACACGTCGACATTCTGGCCATGAATGAAGAAGAAGGCGAAGCGATCACCGGTTTTGACGATCCGTTGTTGGCCGCTGACAAAGCGCTGGATTGGGTTGATTTAGTGATCTGTACAGCCGGACCTAAGGGCCTGTTTATGGCCGGTTACGTAGATGATGAGAAGAAACGCGAAACCGAGTACCCACTGCTGCCAGGTGCTATCCCTGAATTCAACCAGTATGAATTCTCCCGGGCAATGCGCCGTAGCGCGTGTAAACAGCCAATCAAAGCGTACAGCCATACCGCTCCTTACATGGGTGGCCCGGATACCATTAAAAATACCAATGGTGCCGGAGATTGTGCATTAGCGGCAGTCTTACACGACCTGTCGGCGAACGTCTATCACAAGCTCAACGTGCCAAATTCAGCCAAACATGAGCAGCATGCAATTACCTACTCTTCACTGGCACAGATCAGCAAATATGCTAACCGCGCCAGCTATGAGGTATTAGTACAGCACTCACCACGGCTGTCGCGTGGCTTGCCAGAGCGCGAAGACTCGCTCGAACAAACTTACTGGGACCAGTAAGCAATAATAACGGGAGCTATGGCTCCCGTTTTTTGTATCTCACTATCACCTAAAATAATGCGGTGCCCAGCTTTTCAGCCAATAACTCAAGCGCCGCAATACCCGCAACGGAATTACCCACTTTGTCCAGCCCTGGCGACCATACCGCCACCGTAAAGCGACCCGGTGCAACGGCAATGATGGTGCCTGACACCCCGGACTTACCCGGCATCCCCACCCGATAGGCAAAGTCTCCGGCAGCATCATACAAACCACTGGTGAACAGCAAAGAGTTAAGCTGTTGGGTTTGACGTGTACTTAACACCTGCTGACCACTTTGCTGACATATTCCGCCCGTTGAAAGATAAGAAAATGCCCGTGCTAACTCGCATACATTGAGCTCAATGGCACAAAAATTAAAATACGACCACAGTACCTCTTCTACCTGGTTATCAAAGTTACCAAATGACTTCATCAGATAGGCCATAGCGGCATTGCGATAACGATGATCGTACTCAGATTGCGCCACCACCTTGTTAATAGCCACTTTTGGATTCGCTGTGTGGCAGCGATAGCTTTCCAGCATAGTGTGAATAGGCGCACTCAGGCGACTGAACAAAGCATCGCAGGTAACAATGGCCCCGGCATTAATAAAGGGATTACGGGGGATGCCATTTTCAAACTCAAGCTGCGTGAGTGAATTAAATGCCGTCCCCGACGGCTCTTTGCCCACGCGTTGCCACAGCTCATCACCATAACGCTGTAACGCCAGCGTCAGGGTCATGACCTTAGAGACAGATTGAATGGTAAAACGGCTGTCACAGTGGCCGGCACTGAAGGTCTGTCCGTCGGCAGTTTGCAGTGCAATAGCAAACTGCCCCAGAGGCTGCTCAGCCAGCGCAGGAATATAATCAGCGACCTTTCCCTGCTGGGACAAGGGCTGAACCTGCTGTGCAACGTGTTGCAAAATAGCCTGGTAATCGGGCGTGGCTGTTGTCATAGAAAACGGTCATCATCTCAAAAAGCACAATAGCGCGAGTGTAACAGATCTATGGCCACAAAAAAGCCGCACTGAGCAGTATCCGTGCGGCTTTTTCTTGATACCTGTTGGCCCAGCTTACTTGGCAAACAGCTCTTTGATATTGGCCAAATCTGATTTACCGGCGATCAGCTCATCCGGCGTTAAGCCTGATAATTCGTGCGGGAACACCAGCCATTCATCCGACTCGTGAATAAAGTAATCCGGCGTCATAGGGACTTTTTTATTGGTCGGCTTGTAATACGGACAAGCGACGCGAATGTCTTTTGGCAGGTTCAGACGCATCAGCTCTTCGAGTTTTTCACGCAGCGCATAAATACTGCGGCCCGAATCAAACACATCGTCCACAATCAGTAACGAGTCGCCCGCGTTAGCGTTTTCAACAATATAGTGTAAACCGTGTACCTTGATCTCTTTCGACTGCTTGCCAATGCCGTAGTAAGACGAGGTACGCACGGCGATATGGTCGGTTTCTATGCCTTTGTAATCATAGTATTCCTGAACTGCAATCCCGATAGGCGCACCACCACGCCAGATGCCGATAATAAAGTCAGGACGAAAGCCATCTTCATAAACCTGAGCGGCCAGTCGAAATGAATCTTCAAGTAATTGTTGCGCCGTGATATAGCACTTGTCAGACATACAAACCCCGTGTCATTGAGCAAAGAACACCGTACCACTGCGAGCTTACAGATACCTGCACAGGCAGCACGGCTGAGAATAGCGTATAACCGGGTATTTTAGCTGAGTAAAATTAAAATTGCTTGCGCTAGCGCAGTTTTTTTACAGGATGATGAATCTGAGAAAGGCTTGTTTTCCGCACCTATCGGGATTATAACTCTGTTCAGGTAAACTGAAGGAAACACACATGAGCCAACTAACCCAGTTCAGATTGCTGGCCGACTATAATCAATGGATGAATCAAAAAGTCTATCAGGCAGCAGCCCGCCTGAGCGAAGAGGCATTAAAACTAGAGCGAGGCGCTTTTTTCGGCTCAATATTTGGCACATTAAACCACCTTGTGGTGGCAGACATTATCTGGCTAAAACGGTTTGCTTCAAACCGTGCTGGCTCCAGCGCTCTGCAATCCGTACTGGAACAGCCCGACCCTACCAGCCTGACCCAGTGCCTTTTTCAAGACCTCTCTCGCCTGACTACACATCGTCGATGGCTCGACAAACAAATTTTATGTTTTATGGATAAACTGCAGGAGTCCGATTTGGATACCATCCTGACTTACCGCAATACTAAAGGTGCCAGCTTCAGCAAGCCTCTGAGTAGCCTGTTGATGCACTTTTTTAACCACCAGACTCATCACAGGGGGCAAGTTACAACTCTGTTTTCTCAGCTGGATGAAGACATAGGTGATACAGATCTATTGCTGCTCATTGACGAAGTCGATATCCAGGTAAACCAGATCTTGTCCTGACAATTTCAAACCACTTTACCTGTTTTATTCACGATCCCGGCTGTCTACATGCCAGCTCAGTGCTATCCAGGCTGAGCAGCAAGGTCACAGCCTCCTTATCACACACCCGTCAAATTATTACATTTAAATACATGAATAAAACTAATGTAACTTTTAAATTAACACGTTGTATTTGGTTTCCGCACAATGTACCCTAATCAGGTTCTCTGTGACACTACAAAATCAATAAGGAAAATGAATGAAACATACCCTACTGGTAGCGGCAATTACGGTGGCCCCATTTGCCGCAAACGCTGCTAAAACAATTTCTTCCGGCTCCTATGGCCACACTCAGGAACAAGGCAAAATCGCTGCAATTTCTGCACTTGAACGGCAGGCAAATGGTAACCCACTGTCCAACGTACGCACCAGTTGCCGCTCAACTAATTATCCACTCCCCTGGTATTGTACCGCTACCGCGCAAGTTGCCACGCTATCCTTTGGCAGTGACAGCTATGAAATGTGCGGTCGCTCACACAGTAAAAGCGATACCAACGCCCGATTCGAAGCCGCAATTGGTCGGAAATCTTGTGACAGCAACAAGTACTCAACTTATCGTTCAAATTTTGCAGTTAATGAAAGTAGCTTTGCCGGTAATGCATGTGATTACACGTCACCGAAAGGGCGATTATTCAACAGTATCTGGTTACTGGACAACGCTGATAAATCGGGTGATAACTCAATTTTAGGCTGGGCCTATCACGAAACACAAAAAGACGTTCACAACACTCATTCAATTTGTGACGAAGGTGTATTTGCCAGATTTAAGTGGGAGAAAAAGTTCTATAGCTGGGAATGGGTAAAACGTTCAGAAATGAGCTTCAGCCGTGCAGGCCTGTATGATCAGGATGTGATTGGACGAGCAGCAACACTCGTACACGAAGCCAGACATATGGACAAATCACATGGTAACGCCGGTGGTGCGTGCAGCGGTTCAAGCTGTGATCCCAACTGGAGCTATAACGGCTCAAATACTTATCAAGCATTATGGTTGTGGTGGTTTGCGGTCAATGCTAACGATGCAACCCCGGCTATGCGGGCCAGTGCTGAGCAACACGCAAACTACACAATCAACCGCCGCTTCGTTACACCGCCAGCGTATCACGCAGACAAAGATGCTGAAATCATCAATAAATCAACGGCATCTGGTTTAAGTCGCCCTATAGAGCCATCAAACACAGTAACCTTCACCGCAGCAGGCGGGGTAGAGTCAACGGTGCGCTCACAAGCAACATCTGGCTTTGTAAATAAATATGGTAAACAACCAACCAAAGTTGAATGCAGCCATAACCCACATAATATGGGGCCTCCTCCGTGGATCTGTGTCGCGACAGGCCCTAAATAACGCTCGTTTTAACTCAGCCCCTGCAAAGGGGCTGCATAAGGTATTGTATGAAGTACTCCTATTTTCTGTTTCTGGTTACAGCATTAGGCCTGCCATTTTGTGCAACCGCTAACAGTAAAGCCGCCGCTGAAGATTTACTTAAACCTTTAACGTGCGCAGTAACAGAGGCGAATATTGCTTGCTCGATAGCGCTATTCAAATTAAATGCCATGGCGTTAAAGCATGTCCCGCTGACAGCCTCAAAATCTATCGAACTGTCCAGCGCCCTGCAATTAAGTGCAATTGAACATCTGGTATCAGGCAATATTCGCCAAGTCCCGGGATCCGTCGTTAGCTTTGAAACTCTCGATATATCGGGTGAAGGTCACGCCATGCAACATGCACTGGCATTTAAAGACATGCACTTTTCACATAAACCACCGAGCAACACTCAGTTCTATGCCAGGCGCTATAATAATCCGTTGCCGACTTCTCCTGAAAACCTGCGACAACTTGCGGCACTGGACATGAGCATTGAAGAGTTAAACTGGCGAATCAACACACCGAAGAGCAATGTCCATGTGACAGCAACGGGCGTTAAGCAAAATGCAAAACAGGTCAGCAAACCCGGCAGCTATCAAAACGTGACTATTAAGCCGAATTCCAGCTGGCATATAACGCCCGGAACTTTTCACCTGATGTCACTCAACGCAGGTGAAAACACTAAAATCATAATAGAAAACAACCCTGAAAACACAAACCACACCGTACTTTACGTTCATGGCGACCTAGAGACTCTGCCAGTTATCGATAATCGCACGCATGGCGCACTGGCAATAATATACCTAGGTTCAACTGACATCACGCTCTCTCACCCCTTTAACGGCGTATGGTTTTCACCAGATGCCCATCTCACTCTGACAACCCTGCCTGATAATATGTTGCAGGTTGGCCAGTTCAGAGCCAAAAGCATCCAGGTAGAAGCAGGGGTACATATTCAACATTACCCTTTCGATCTGTTCAGCCTGATCCCTGCCGAACTTGTTGCTGAAGCAGAAGACTTGAATCCTCAGTCTGAACTCAGTGCGATAAATTACAGCAGCGTTCAGCTAGAGCAAATGATTGAGGCCCACCTCAATAACTTATTTGGTATGGGAGAGGAAGCAAATCAACAATATGCTAAATCTCTGGAAACCCTGCGCAAAAATGCCCATCTCGTTGTGCCTGAACTGTTCAAAATCTATGATGATACTGCACTTACTGTTGAAGGTCAGATGCGGCGCTGGTCTGCTGTGCATATACTAAGTGAACTGAACAGCCCGCTGGCTAACAACAAACTATATGAGATTGCGATCTCCAAACCGGACTATACGTTTGCACCGAATATCTCTTCTGATCACACCCATGGTCCTTCCTACGAATCTCGTGAATTGAGTATTCGCGCCGCGGCTATGGATGGTATTGCAAATCTGGCTGCGCTGGGCTACACGCAAAGTGACGAAACATTAGCAAACTACATACTCGGGCCACAAGATAAGGAACCTATGACGCTAAGATATGCCATCAAAGGCTATTTGAAGGGCAATGACACCGAGGTGCGACGTGAGCAATTGCTAAGGCATCTGGGCCCTGAATATCGGGCTTTTATACAAGGTGAGTAACCCATACTCACAAGATTGTCAGGACTGCCCAAGGCAGTCCTGAACTTATCAGTCACAGCCTTTTTGAATACTGGATGTCCAGACCTTCAATATAAAGTCGTTATAATCGCGGTCGTTTTGGTCTTCCCAATACTGTTTGTCACCATAAACACGATAATTGGTGGTCAGCTGGTTAGGGTTACCATTAATGGATAGCACATAGTCATAACTGGCCCCTTCAATGACATCATAACTGCCTGAGCCACCGTATTCGTCCAGCAGTTTCACATAGCTACCATTAACCCGGACACCCCAGTCATTGTTGTAGCCTGCGCTTTCGCTGACAAACTGGTAATGAATGCGGGTGTAATTATCCGGGATACAGGCGGGGTCGTTGTCTTCTATGGTGCCCGCAACAGTCTCGGAACCACTGGTGTGTGTTACGCCCTCAACCACTAAGGTCAGCGCCTCGCTTTCTTCATGGCTGTCATCGTCCAGGGTAGCAATGCTAATGGTCGCACTGGTTTCGCCCGCAGCAATTGTGATGCTGGCAGATGGCGAGGTGTAATCATCGGCAGAGGTGGTGTCATCCAGCACACTGACGTCGAACGTCACATCCTGATAATAGGCATTACTTAAAGTCACTTGATATTCGAGCTGCCCCCCTTCCGATACCGTATCAGTGACAGCTTCTACCGTGAAGGTCGGTTCAGGATCTGTTTCACAACTCGGTGTGGTGTAACAGGCCACAGCCTGATCGGTATTCACCGCCAAATCGTTGAGCCGCACTGGCACCGTAGCCAGTAAACAGGTATTACCCGACTGAGGATTGAGTTTGTATAGCTTGGAGCGATTCACATGCCCATAGTCGTTGATCAGGGTACGGCTGACAACCACTTCACCGGCCTGATTTAACGCAGCCCCTGTGGCAGCGGTCAGGCTATGGTTCGCCAGTTTAGTGGCCTCGAAGGTGGTTTTATCTATCTGATAAACACTGCGACTGGTGATCAGATACCAGTTACCATTTTGGATCACTAAGTCGCCACGAAACTTGCCTTTGAGCGAGCCCAGTACACCCAGCTCTGTCGCTTCACCCGTGTTTTTATTTATTTCATAGAGCTTTTTAAAATCAGTGCCCAGCAGTACATCGCGCTCGGGATCATACACCATACTCAGCACCTGAGAGGTTCTGCCCACCAGCGTGTGCGTATCGGTAGCAAAATCATAGTATGCCAGGCGCAGATATTTAAAGCGCTTGCCTTCTATCGGAAGGTGCGTTAACTGCTCTGCACTGAGGTTAAGGTGACTCACGTCAACCTGATATTCAAACGGTCTGGGCGCTGACACATAATACATGCGTTTGCTGGCCGGGTCATAAGCCAGTGCTGAGGCACTGAATTCCGCCAGTGTTTGTGCGTAAGCACTGTTATCTTGTTCGTTCAGACCAAATAAAATCCCCACATCGCCACGACCCGCATTAATGCCATATAGCTGGCCACTACAAGTATTCGCGTAAGAAACAGAAGACGCCACCAGGGCAATCAAAGAAAGTGATGTTTTTAGCATGGTAATAAACTCGTTCGGTTCATCCAAATTCAGGCTAATACAACACAAAGTAATGACACATCTACCTCCGCTGTATGATGCGATTTCCTATTCCATTAGGAGTGAGTGCTTCCATTATTATCTTTGCAATCTGAGGTCATGATGCGTGTTTAAACACAAAAAAGCAACATAAAAATAGGAATAATGGATTAATCTTATATCAAAAAAGCACCATAATCAGATTTTCTGAACAATCTCAGCACAATACAAGCTGCTTGATTTTTAGCCAGCACGTACCTATTAAGATGTATAACTAAGTAAAAGGAATAACGCTGATGAACAACGACGCTCTGTCTCTGATACAGACAATGCTAACAGCAGGGCTGATTCTCACACTGAGTGTACTCAGCCTCTGGTGTCTGATCAGGATAGTGAAATGGGCCAAAGGGATGCCAAAAGCAGCTTATCTGGTCATGGCAATCTTCCCATTGCTATCTTTGTTTCCTATTCCACCGCCCGTATTTAAAAATGTGGCAAAGGCGAAGCAAGAGCAGCGCAAGCGTAAAGAGGTACCCGCAGACCCGCCTGAATAACCGCCTTTAGGGTCTCACTCTGTTGCAACGCCAGCAGACCTATCCAACCCTTATGCTAAGTCAGCCCCTGCATCCATAGCTGACTTAGCTGAGCCAGGGATACACCTGACGGCGCGGTCGATGCCTCACGATACCCGCAAAACAGCTGCTGCGCCAATTGCCGCCCAGCAACCTGGGCCATAGTCACTTTTTCTATCCTCAGCTGATAAAACCTGCCGAGCACCACGCTGAAATCGTGCTGCTGTGACATCAGGCAGCTCAACAGCCAGGCATCTTCCAGTGCCTGACACGCACCTTGCCCTGAAGTCGGTAATGCAGCGTGCGCGGCATCACCGATTACAACGACATTGTCTTTATGCCAGTATGGAAGTGGCTCTAAATCATGCACAAAAATAGCCCTGACAGAGCCCGGTTCAGCGTGCCTCAAAACAGATTGAACCGCTTCAGCCCATCCGCCAAATCGCTGTTTTAACTCGCACAGCCAATCGCGCTGACTGCAACTTTTATCGAGCGGTGTGCGCCACGCCCCTGCCCAGTAATACATATCCGGCTTTACAGGCACGATGCCGAAACGTTCACCAGAATAACGGAAGTCGCCAATACTGTTTGGTAAGATGCCAGGCTGAAGCTGACTGATCCCTATCACATTGATAAACCCCTGATAGCACGGTGACACTGGCGATGTAAATAGCGCCTGACGCACCACCGAGTGCATCCTCCCATCAGCACCAACGACTAAATCATATGTCTGTCTGAGCTTATCTATATCCTGCTCAGTCACTGTGGTTGCAAATGCAATAGATATCCCCTGCGCGCTTAGGGCGTCACCCAGTATCTGTATCAAATCACGGCGCAATATGGTCACAGTCGCGTGACCACTAAGTCGATTTAGCTCATCAATATCCAGCGCACTTTGCCGGTTTCCACTGCGGTCATACTGACACACAAACTCGGGTGTCCCACCGGCTCGAATGATGTCCGATGCTAACCCCATTTGCTCTAACACAAACATCGCGTTGGGCCACAACGTAACGCCAGCTCCCATCACCCTGTGCGCGGCTGCACGCTCGTACACCTTCACTTCATGTCCTTGTTTGCTTACCAGCAGAGCCAGTGCCATACCAGCAACGCCAGCCCCTATAATCGCAATTCGTTTTTTCTGCATTATTCACTCCATTCAATATCTTGAGTGCAGTGTGACAAAGCAGCTTAGTGGGATAAATATGGTATTATGACTTTGTAAATCCCATTTATTGAGATAGTGAATGATCGAAAGGACCGATATTCAATGGCTATTGAGCTTTGCCGCAGTCTATGAAAAGTTAAGCTTTAAGCAGGCTGCACAACATCGCCAGCTGCCCACATCCAATATCAGCCGCCATGTAGCCCAGCTGGAGCAGCACTTAAACACCCGACTACTGGAGCGAACAACACGAAAAATGCGCCCGACAGCGGCAGGCGAACAACTTTATCAGACACTTAAGCCGCTCATTCAAACAATGGATGATGCACTGATAGAGGTGTCTCAGCACCATGATGCGTTGTCTGGCCACCTCAACCTGGTTGCGCCAGATTTACCTGTACTGGCAACGCTTATCGCCGATTTCTGCCACCAGCACCCTGATATACAACTCAGTTGTGACACACAATTAAACCCCACTGAAGGCATGCTGGAGGGGTTAGATCTGGTTGTGCGCTTTGGCCGCGGCACACTGGAAGACTCTGGCTGGGTTTCACAATCCCTTCTGCATCTGCCCAGCTGTGTTGTAGGCGCTCCTGAACTGCTGCACCGTCATGCCCATGTGCACTCGCTGGATACACTCAGTAAAGTGCCCTGTATTACCAGCCTGACCGTGCTACAAGGTGCCCCGTGGCGATTCAAACACAATAGAACCTTGCATGTGCAATCCAGTTATAAAGTGAATAGTGGCCACATGGCTAAAGCCGCCGCAATCCAGGGACTGGGCTTTGCCATTTTACCGCGACATATGTGCCAGGCAGAGCTGGAGGCGGGCTCTTTAATGGAGCTCATGTTAGACCATGAACCGGAAGATCTGGTGTTATATGCATTTTACTCAGGTCGCAAATACCCTCAGAAAAAAGTCACTGCGCTCTTATCACACCTTAAAACAGGACTAAGTGAGTTGATGGATACAAAGTAAGTACGTCTGTATCAATGCAACAGCCAGACTATGCTCACTATAAACCTGCCAATGAGACGACGATAAAAGCCAGTCCCTTGTAAACGCACTCAATAAATAAACTCGCAGCCTTTGCTTTGCGATACTGCTGTTTTTGGCCGTTTCTTGCTCGCTTCACGGGTTACCATACTCCACGCAGGAGCGTCAGTGTTCACTGAGTACCCAACTTCCCAGCCCGCTTATCAAACCTTATCAAGTTCAATTCCCTCAATAATTTATCGAGATAAACTTTTGATTTAATTTGATATTGAAGTTATTTCGTCATTTTGACAGCGGGACACCGACCTCGCAGGATTAAACTTGTACCGGCTTTTCCTGCCCGGTGCCCGGTGGCACTGTGCTGCAACCGGCAGGTCATCAGACCTAAATTCATTTTAACTTTTTTCGAGGTAATACCATGAAAACAACAAAGCAAAACAAAAAAGCGGTTATTGAAGCAGAGCAATTACTGGCAAAAATCGAAGGTGGCTCAAAGCTAAGCAACACTTATCAAAGCAAAGGCGCTGAGCAAGATGCCATGGGTGCAGATTCAACCGGCCCTGGCGTGCAGATCTACGGTTCAAGTCTGGCTGACTAATTGCCAGCTTCATAACACGCACAACCATAACTGATTAGGGGCAAATATGACTGATTTAGCGCACAGATCTGATATCCGAATCAATGCGGCATACAGACAAACTTATGCGGTTTGGGAAATTACATTGAAATGCAACCTGGCCTGTAATCATTGCGGTTCCAGGGCGGGCGATGCCCGAGTCGATGAGTTATCCACCAGTGAAGCACTGGATTTAGTCGCGCAGATGGCTGAGCTGGGCATTAAAGAAGTCACCCTAATCGGCGGCGAAGCATTTATGCGTCCCGATTGGTTGGAGATCGCAGCAGAGATCACCAAAAAAGGCATGAAAGCGACCATGACAACGGGCGGCTACGGGATTTCTCTCGGCACAGCTAAACGGATGAAGGAAGCTGGCATTGCGGCGGTCTCTTTATCCATTGACGGGATGGAGCGCAGCCATGACCTGCTAAGAGGAAAGCAAGGCGCCTGGCAGAAGTGTTTTGAAACCATTGCACACCTGCGCGAAGCAGGGATCCCGGTAGGCTGTAACTCACAGGTCAATCGCGAGTCAATTGCAGAGCTCCCCACTCTGTACGAAGCGCTGCTTACAGCCGGAATATCAGCCTGGCAATTGGCCCTGACAGTGCCCATGGGTAACGCAGTTGAAAATGCCCATATTTTACTCCAGCCATATGAATTACTGGATGTCTTCCCGCTGCTGGCATACCTGTCAAAACGCGGCAACCGTGAAGGGATACGGGTACACATGGGGAATAATATTGGCTACTTTGGACCTTACGAAAGGTTACTCAGAGAGCCCATTGCATCCGACCCCAAATGGGCGTTCTCACGGGGATGCAGTGCAGGTCAAAATGCCATTGGCATTGAAGCTGACGGCAGTATTAAAGGCTGTCCCTCATTACCGAGTGAGGCCTATACCGGTGGCAACATTCGTGAACGTACATTACAAGATATCTATCAAAATAGCCCTGAGCTACGCATCAACGACGTCACCACCCCTGAAGATGCCACCCGGCATTTGTGGGGCGAATGCGCAAGCTGCGAATTTGCAGCAGTTTGCCGTGCTGGCTGTCACTGGACTGCACATGTGTTTTTTGGCAAGCGTGGAAATAACCCCTATTGTCATCACAGAGCACTAAAAAAAGCGGCAAAGAATCAAAGAGAAAGGTTTTATATTCAGCAAGCAGCGCCGGGCAAGTCGTTCGACCATGGTGTTTTTGCGATACACGACGAGCTCTGTGTGATGAACGCTGACTCTGACGAATTCCAAACTGAGAAGATGGCGATCCCTGCGCGCTGGCAGGACGAGGGGCTGGACCTGGTAACCCTGATCCGTGAAGAAAAGGCCAGTGCCATCAATAACTACCGCGCATTGCTTGGATAAGCCCAGAACACCGCCAGATTTACCGCCTGAGTACAGGGCTAACACTGGCTCAGATTAGGTTTTCTATTGTCTCCAGAACTCCCTGTTTGCCTAGACCAAAGCAGGGAGCAAATACCACCTGTCAGAAAACAAGATGTTTGCTATGGCTATGACTGAGAATCACTTTAATCCTGAAAGTGTCTAGGATCTTGTATGCCTGGTTAGTTAAACACTTTATTTCTCATCAAAATGTCAGTATCAAAAATCACGTATTTTCCATTCACCACGTACGCCGCAAAGTTGCCCTACGATTTTCTCGCAGTGGCATTAGCCGTTTTACATTGAGTTTACCTGGGTTGATTTAACCTGTGACTCAACAGCTAACAACCACCTAATTTAAGGAAACACCATGCGTACAGCGACTACTAAACCAAACAAAAGTACACTGACAACACTGATCTGTGCGGCACTATTTGGCCTGGCATCACACACAATGGCGGCGCCTGACTCCACAGTCACCAATACCACAGCACCAAATGCGGCACACACGGCCTCAGACACGCTCGATGCACACATAGAGCAATTACTCGCTGAGCACCACTTACCGGGATTGGTGTTGATGGTGAAACACCAAAACAAACTGGTACATTACAATGCGTACGGCAAAGTAAATGTCAAACAATCCAAGCCAATGACAAAAGATGCGCTGTTCCGTATTTTTTCAATGAGTAAACCCATCACGTCAGTGGCTTTGTTACAGCTGGTCGACAGCGGCCAAATCGCTTTAACAGATGATATTCGCAAATTTTTACCTGATCTGGATGTGCTCGAAGTCGATGGACAACCACATACGGTCACCATCCATCACTTACTCTCACATACCGCCGGATTTGGTTATGGCGGCGGGCTAAAAAACTGGATTGATATTCGCTATTTGCTGGCTAATCCACTGAGCCGTGGCAATACCCTGGACGAGATGATTGACGACTTGTCTGGCATAGACCTTAAATTTACGCCGGGGGAACGCTTTGAGTATTCGATTGCCAGTGACATTCAGGGTGCCATTATCGAAAAAGTATCGGGCCTGCCTTTAGATATCTATCTGACGCGCCACCTTTTTGAACCGTTAAACATGCAAGACACCCATTTCGCAGTACCAAAGGGCAGCGAACACCGACTGGTTGATATGTATGAGTATGACGCGACCACCTTTGAAGAAGCCTATGTGTTCAACAAAGACAAAATTCTCTTTCGCGAAGAAGGCGCAGATAGTGACTATTTAAACAAACCGGTTTTACTCTCGGGTGGTGGCGGGCTTATCTCAACTGCGCAAGATTACAGTAACTTCGTTTCCATGCTTTCGAATCAGGGGAAATTTAATGGCCAGACCCTGTTATCCGAGCACTTGGTTAACACTATGCTCAGTACTAAAACGCAGGGGCTGGACACGCACTTTATGCCAAGGGTATACAAAGGCGTAGGTTTTGGTTACGGTGTAGGAATTAAGGAAACAGCCGGTGACCTTCGCCAGGAAGGGACCTTCTTTTGGGGCGGTATGGGCGGTACCATATTTTGGAGCGACCCAAAATCTCAGCTTGAAGTGGTCGCGATGATGCAGGTAGAAGACGGCTGGGTGGCACTCGAAAAGTGGTTAATCCCCCACATTTATACCCTGATTGACGCACCTCAAATGCGTGCTCAAAACGCTAAAACCGAGTTATAAAGTGAATTAAACATGGCACACATTCTGATAGTTGAAGATGATATGGATATTGCACAAGGCATTGCTGAGTTTTTGGAGCCCAAAGGCCATGAACTCGACTTTGCCTACACCGGCAAACAAGCCCTCGTCCTATTGGAGCAAAACCGCTATCAACTCGTTTTGTTAGATATCAACTTACCGTTTGTGAATGGTTACGATGTCTGCCGTCAGTTGTCAGACAACGCGTTGGGTCAGCATTTGGCCAAAATCCCTGTGATCATGATGTCTTCTCGTAGTCACGAGCAAGACATCCTGCAAGGCTTTGCCAGTGGTGCCTGGGATTACCTGAAAAAACCCTTCTCATTTGCGGAGTTGACTGCCCGGATCGATGTTGGGTTAATGAAATCAATGCCACCAACCACGCTAACCGATGTCATTACCTTTGAAGACGTGACGCTCGACCCGGAGACGTTACAGCTCACCTATCAGAACAAAAGCCTGCAGCTGCATAATATCGGTTATGAGATATTAAAGTTACTCCTTGTTCATGCACCAAATGTGGTAAAAACACCGACGCTTCATGCCCAGTTATGGCCCCATGAAACACCAGACAGCGACCCGCTCAGGGCACATATATACAAACTGAGAAAACAACTCAAAGCTCACTTTGATCAAGACTTTATCGAGACAATCAAAGGAGTAGGTTACAAATTTACCCTGGCCAGTAACCATGTTGCTTAAACCTTCAAGTCAGCCCACTTTACTCTCACGTGTCAGGCAACACAGCTTATGGCTTGCATTTACGCTGTTTTTGCTCTTTTCAGGTATGACCCTGTTTATTGTCTTTGCTCTGGAAGATGCCGTTTTTAAAGATCAACTTAAGCAGACCTATCACATGCTCCAGCAAGGTGGATCATTACCCGCTAACATGACCTTAGTCACACAGACCGAGACCTTTACTCTGTCTGACAGCGAGCAGCTTAAATACTTTGAGTTTGACGCGCACTTTGGAGAATTTAACCGGGGTGATGAGCATTTTCATTTTATGAAAACCGATCTTGGCGTCCTGCTTCTCAATAGCTCAGAGTTGGGGATCATATCCCGCGCCATCGATGATATTTTGGTAATAATGTTATTGATGTTGCTGCCCACATTACTGCTGACCTACTGGTTTTCTAATAAGCTCTCTGAAAAAGCACTTCGGCCATTTAGCAAAATCCACCATGCCATTGCTGCAGAGCACTTGCACATCAATGAGGTCAAAGCCGTACTGAGCGACATAGAAGAACAAGATATTCAAGTCATTGCAAAAAAATTAGTGGATGCACTGGAACAAAAAACACAGCTGTTGCAGCAGCAAATTGCATTTAACCAGGGTATGGCCCATGAGATAAGAACGCCCTTGCAAGTGATGTCACACTCGATGGAGCTGATCGGCGCCTCGGCACCCGAGCTAGCCTCACTAAAGTCATATCACCGTCTCGACAAGGCCATTGCAAGAATGCACCGGATCAGCAGTGCATTACTGTGGCTTACATCGGATGCCAGAGAGCAACATACCACTCAGGTCCGCCATGTACTCGACACCGTATTATCGGAATCTCAGGCACTGGTAGCCCTTCACCAAATTGATGTGCGGATCAATGAGCCGGATCCGCCCAAGACACTCTCACTGCCCATTCCCGAGGTCGTTTTAGAACTGGTTATATTGAATCTATTAACCAATGTGATCCATCATTGCCAAACATCAGAGGCCGATAAATATTGGCAGATTAGCATCAGCCAATCCCAGATCCGCTTCTGCAACCCTACTGTGCAAGCGCCGAATGAAACATCGGCTCATGACAACTTTGGTCTGGGACTGCAGTTAGTGGCAGCGTTGATGGATAAATTTAATGTGGGCTTTGAAGCCCAACAAAACAACCAGGTCTTTAGCGTTTCACTGAGCGTTAAGAAGCCATTGCCGTAGAGCACAGGCAAGTAAAACGTCCCCTTGCATAATTTGGGTATCTTATTTCCAAAAAAGTAATTTAGATCAAACACCTGCCTTTAGTAATTCTGTCCCTGACATGATACTGTCATATATAATCTACACCCAGTAAAAAAATAGTCGACATTAAATCGATAACAATGACCCATTTATAGCTTCAAAGGAGTGCTTTAATAAATGCAAAAGAAACTATTGGCCCTTGGCTGTGGTATACCTCTGCTGTATGCCTCAGCAGCATTAGCCAGCGACAGTGAAGTACCTCACTACTTCAACCAGGCTGACTTTGTTCCTCTGACCCCCACACAACTCGCATCCAATGAGTTTTTGACTGCCGATGCTGTACCACAGAGTGTATCGAGCACAAGCCTGAGCCGGGCAAGCTCGAGCAAAGATGGCAGCTCGGCACGCAAACGTGCCTTGATATACCTCAATGGTATGTTTACGGATGAAGAGGCACTGGGTAAAAACAAACCAGCGGTACGTAGCGCGTTTAGTCGGCACGTCCATGCCATTGATCATGTGTACAACATGAATGAAGATAAGCTTGAGCAATTCATGGAAGTATTGGCACAGAAAGAGCGGGATGAAAACCGCAACTCGTCAGCTGACTACTGGCGTGAGGCCGCCTACTTATCGTTAGGTGGTTCGAACGTAGAGAACATTCAGCTGCTTGCCAGCATCATTGATTTCCACAATCAGCCGACAGACAAAGATCTGGAAGCCATGATTAGTAAATCCCTTTCCTATATAAACGCTAACTATAATGTGGTTTTGCTGGCTCACTCTCAGGGCAACTTTTACGCCAATGAAGTCTATGACGCGATAGCGGCCCGATATGGGGATACCTTTCTAAATCATCTGGAAATTGTATCGGTCGCAACACCCGCGGTCACCACCAAAGGGGGTGGACCTCACACAACCAACACGCGGGATCTGGTTATGAATGCAATTCGCGCAATAAAACCGGCCCATAAAGAGCCCAGGGCAGCCAATGTCAGCATTCCCATTTATCAAGATGTTACTGGACATGGTCTGGCCGAGACTTATATCAGACGCGATGCCTTTACCCGGGGCCATTACACTTCAAAACAAAAGATCATCAATGACGTGGTCAAAGCGTTTGAAGAAATGGAAAAGCGGCCAGACAATGAGGACGATGGAGGCTCGGAGCCTGAACTGACGTGTTTACACAATGGAAAGAACTACACCGTCACATTTCAAAGCGTGGAAAAGCACACTCCCTCTCACTCAAAAAATGGCTACTTTTCTGGCTTTGAACGTACCTTCTGGCCACCCGTTGGTACCAAGTTCAATCTAAGCTTTGCCGTCTGGGGCGCCAACCCTTCTTCTTTAGGGAACAATGTTGAATTTAATTGGAAGTTTGGCAAAGACTCACGCGTTCGCACCAAAACATTAATGAATAACATGACTTCATCCAGCAATCCAATTTATTACAACAGAAATAATAATGGCAGCTTTACGTTTGGTATCAGGCACACAGCGACAACTCAAGCAGCTTATAGTGTTAACTGGAGTGCAACACTTAAGTGTTTGTATTAAGGAATAATTATGAAGAACTTATTGATACTTATATTATTTGGTGCACTGTCCAGCCCAAGCTTTGCGGTTGACGTTTCAAAAATCGAAGAGGGCCCTGTGGGTGGGTTAGTACCGATTTCACTTGGTGGCATCACTATTCCGCTCGTTCTTGTATACGAGCATAACTTACCCCCCGCTCCGCAAGATGATGGCAGCCTGGGGAGCACCGACTCAGACGACGATGGGATCCGCGATGACATCGAACACTATATTGCCAGGCAATATCCCTTAGACCAGGAAAAACGTGGGTATCTATATCACGTGGCTGCCTATACACGGAAAATAGTCACAGCGCCAAGCTCACCGGCAATGGACAGCATACGAGAAGGCTTGATGTTGCCACACCAGGTCATTTACTCGTATGTTGAGAGCCAAAAAGCCAGTAACTGTTTAGATACTGAAGGCCGTACTCTAATCAACCGTGTTGCTGCCATGAATATGGATTCTCGCGAACGTCTCACAGCCTATCTTAAGAACGTAAATAAATTCAGAAAAGTGATCAAAAGCGCAGATGACAGCACCACGTGTGTACTCAAAAACAATGAAGCACTCAAACCTGATCACACTGGTTTCCATGCGCTCTCAATCATCGACAGACATGGCTATGTCACGGATGGCTACGGTACCACTGCCGTAAATAAAACAGGTAAGTTCGGGCTAGGTATCAATGCACCTAAGCGGTTCTCGGTTTCCAATAAAGGTGGCAGCGATGGAGCGCTACGATTAAAGGTCTGGCAAGGTGGTAGAGAGATTAAGGATCAGGTTATCCAGAAGGGCCAAAATTACTCTTTTACTCTGATCCACGATATGGATTACGTCAGTAAAGAGGGGTATTTAGAGTATGAAATACATAAGGTAAGCGGGGAAACCGTTTTGTTTTCTTTAAGAATAGAGCCCAGCATCTAGGTTACTACCCTCATCAATATCCAGTTATTGTTAAATAGCTGGATATTTCACCACAGGCTGGCTAAAAAGCGGGCCTGCCTGAGCTTATTGTTCAAGGCTCAGATACTTTAAAAATCGGCAGTGCCGCCCTTCGCATGCATCGACAATCCTCTCCTTGCAGTGCGTACTGAGCCCTTGCGGTAATGCAATACCACTGTCTCCCATTGTGTAGGCATTAAACACGCCATTTTCCCCTTGATAGGCAATAGGAAAATTCAAGGCAATGGCACTTCCACCCAGATACCGCTCACCCCAGCTAGGTACAGATATAACCATGTCACCATTCATGCTGTAGTTTCCTGACATCTGAACCACCTTTTGCCGCAGTGACTCCCCATTTTCTCCGGCAAAAGATGATGGCATATAATAATTGACCACATAAAAATCGTAACCTGCTGCAATCAGTGAATTGTGACTATCAATGAATGATGATCGGTAAATGGGCTCATCTGCGACTGAAATATGGTACTCAAGCGCAGGAAAACAGCCCTTTAGCTCGATATCATGATTCCAAAAGTAGCTGCATCCCATCAGAGAGGTACTCATCACAACCAGACAAAGCGATTTTAATGGTACTTGTAATATCGACATTGTTGTTATCCCTCACCTAGTTCTCGCTCCTATTTTTTAAATTATACCAGCAAATTAATCAAACACTTATAGAGGTTCTTCAATCAGAGAAGCAAAATAACAGGCATACTGTAATGACCAGATATATGGGAAGGAGAAGCCGCATTCAGGTGAAGCGTTTCATAATCATAAATCAAAGTGAAGAAAAAGCAGACATAATGCCTTACACATGCATTATGCCTGTTAATAAATTAGGACTCGTCTGATGACTGCTCGTTATCTTGCAGGTCTGTGGCATCCTGACCATTGAATTCAATTTCAAACCCGTCAACCCGTTGCAGGCCTCTGGGCAGCTTGTTACCGCGACGACCTCGTTCACCATAGTAGTGCTCCAAATCGCCAGGTTTGAGCGTGAGTTTACGCTTACCAGCATGTAAGGTCACGGCACAGCCATCGGGTATTGCTGCAAGCACTTTAACAAACTCCTCACGGGCCTGTACTTTGGCACTCGGGATCGAGATGATCTTATTGCCTTTACCTTTGGCCAGCTTAGGCAAGTCACGCAATGGGAAGATCAACATCCGGCCTTCGTTAGAAATCGCCATACAACGATCGGTGGCCACATCGCCAACGGTGATAGGGGCCATCAGCTCAGCCCCTTTCGGGATACTAACCAGGGCCTTACCGTTTTTGTTTTTACTGACCAGGTCATTAAACTCGGCAATAAAGCCATAACCCCCATCAGTGGCCATCAGGTAGAGCGACTGCTCTTCGCCCATCACCACATGTTCAAAATTAGTCCCCGCTGCCAGGTTAAAGCGACCAGTCATCGGCTCCCCCTGGCTACGGGCGGATGGCAGACTATGCGCATCGGTGGCAAATGCCCGGCCGGAGCTGTCGAGGAACACCGCAGGCTGATTACTGCGGCCTTTGGCCGACGCTTTATAGCTGTCCCCGGCGCGGTAATTGAGCCCTTCGGCATCAATATCATGACCTTTAGCAACCCGGGCCCAGCCTTTTTCAGACAGCACCACAGTGACCGATTCTGACGGGATCAAGTCTTTTTCGCTCAGGGCTTTAGCTTCAAGGCGCTCAACAACCGGTGAACGACGCTCATCACCGTACAGCTCAGCGGCTTCGCGAATTTCTTTTTTCAGCAGCGTCGACATTCTGCGCTCTGAGCCCAGAGTCTGCTCCAGCTTGTCGCGCTCGGCGCTCAGCTCATCCTGCTCACCGCGGATCTTCATTTCTTCAAGCTTCGCCAAGTGGCGCAGCTTTAAATCTAAAATGGCTTCAGCTTGTTTATCTGACAGCCCAAAGCGACTCATTAACTCTTCTTTTGGCTTGTCTTCGGTACGAATAATCTCAATCACTTCGTCGATATTCAAAAAGGCAATCATTAAACCTTCAAGAATATGCAATCGCGCCAGCACCTTATCGAGGCGATACTGCAAGCGACGGCGCACCGTATCACGACGGAACACCAACCACTCAGCCAGGATAGTACGCAAATCTTTAACCTGCGGGCGACCATCCAGGCCAATCATATTGAGGTTAACCCGGTAGTTCTTCTCCAGATCTGTGGTGGCAAACAGATGTGCCATTAACGGCTCAACTTTGACGCGATTTGAGCGCGGTACCACCACAATGCGGGTGGGGTTTTCATGATCTGATTCATCGCGCAAATCGGCTACCATGGGCAGCTTCTTGGCAGTCATCTGTGCAGCAATCTGCTCCAGCACTTTGCCACCAGACACCTGATGAGGCAGCGCAGTGATCACCACTTCGCCCTGATCTTCTTCATACACCGCACGCATCTTGATGGAACCACGTCCGGTGGTGTAAATTTTCTGGATCTCTGCTTTTGGCGTGATGATCTCAGCTTCAGTCGGATAATCCGGTGCCTGAACCATCTCCAGTACTTCTTCCAGGGTGGTTTTTGGCTTATCCAGCAAGGTACAGCAGGCTTCGGCCAGCTCGCGCACATTGTGTGGTGGAATATCTGTGGCCATGCCCACGGCAATCCCGGTAACACCATTAAGCAAAATGTGCGGCAATCGAGCCGGCAGCACCATAGGCTCGTTCATGGTGCCGTCAAAGTTCGGGATCCAGTCAACAGTGCCCTGACCCAGCTCTTTCAAAAGCACTTCTGAGAACTTCGACAAACGTGCTTCAGTGTAACGCATTGCCGCAAACGATTTAGGGTCGTCAGCGGCACCCCAGTTACCCTGACCGTCGATCAACGGGTAACGATAAGAGAACGGCTGCGCCATCAACACCATGGCTTCGTAACAGGCGCTGTCACCGTGTGGGTGGTATTTACCCAACACATCACCCACAGTACGGGCAGACTTTTTATACTTAGCCGCGGCCGACAGGCCCAGCTCACTCATGGCATACACAATACGCCTTTGTACTGGCTTCAGACCGTCGCCAATATGCGGCAAGGCCCGGTCCATGATCACATACATGGAGTAATTGAGATAGGCGTCTTCTGTGAAGCGGCCCATCGCCAGTTGTTCAATCCCCTGCAAGGACAGGGTTTGCGGATCTGTCATGATACACCTTATTGTTTGTTGTACCGCACACGAGTTATCGCGTTGGCGTAATCATCCGAATTCAATTCTTGGCAGCAAGCTTAGACTTCTGCTTTATCACCATGTTGTTCCAGCCAGCTCTTTCTGTCGCCGGCACGCTTCTTCGCCAGTAGCATGTCCATCACTTCGAGCGTCTCTTCGGGCTCATCCAGGGTCAGTTGCACCAGACGGCGGGTATTTGGATCCATGGTGGTTTCGCGCAGCTGCATAGGGTTCATTTCACCCAATCCTTTAAAGCGTTGTACATTGACTTTACCGCGCTTTTTCTCTGCTTCAATGCGATCTAATATGCCGCGCTTTTCATCTTCGTCCAGCGCATAGAACACCTCTTTACCGACATCGATACGGAACAGCGGTGGCATGGCCACATACACATGACCACGACGTACCAGCTCCGGAAAGTGTTTAACGAACAAGGCACACAGCAAAGTGGCAATATGGAGTCCGTCGGAGTCGGCATCGGCCAGAATACAGACTTTGCCATAGCGCAGCGCTGACAGGTCTTCAGAGTCCGGGTCAATACCCAGTGCCACTGAGATGTCGTGAACTTCCTGCGAGGCCAAGATCTGCCCGGAGTCGACTTCCCAGGTATTCAGGATTTTACCCCGCAACGGCATAATGGCCTGAAACTCACGATCGCGCGCCTGTTTGGCTGAACCGCCTGCCGAGTCCCCTTCCACCAGAAACAGCTCCGAGCGCTCGGTTTCTGAACCAGAACAGTCGGTCAGTTTACCGGGTAATGCCGGGCCACTGGTGACCTTTTTGCGCACCACTTTCTTGGCCGCTCGCATACGCTTCTGCGCATTACTGATACACAACTCAGCCAGGGCTTCAGCGGTGTCTGTGTGCTCATTTAGCCACAGACTGAAGGCATCTTTTACAATACCCGAGACAAACGTAGCGCAAGAACGCGATGATAGTTTTTCTTTGGTTTGACCGGCAAATTGCGGATCCTGCATTTTCACCGACAGCACATAGCTACACTTGTCCCAGACATCGTCTGGGGTCAGTTTCACACCGCGCGGTAACAGGTTACGAAATTCGCAAAACTCACGCATGGCTTCCAGCAGGCCCTGGCGCAGGCCGTTGACATGTGTCCCGCCTTGCGCAGTTGGGATCAGATTCACATAGCTTTCGGTAATGGACTCGCCGCCCTCAGGCAACCAGTGTAATGCCCAGTCGACCCCTTCGGTTGAGCCACTAAAACTGCCCACAAACGGGCTTTGTGGCAAGGTCTCATACCCTTTTGCGCTGTCTTTTAAGTAATCTTCCAGACCCGACTCATAGCACCACTCCTGCGTTTCTTTGGTTTGTTTATTGATAAAACGAATACGCAGGCCAGGACACAATACCGCTTTGGCTTTAAGCAAGTAATTGAGCTTACTGAGTGAGAAGTTAGCAGAATCAAAATAGCTGGCATCAGGCCAAAACTGGACTGAGGTGCCAGTATTGCGTTTACCAACCGTGCCTGTGACTTCTAAGTCTTCGACTTTGTCGCCGTGCTCAAAGGCCATCTGATACACCTGAGCATCGCGCTTAACCGTGATCTCAACCCGGGTCGATAAGGCATTCACTACCGAGATACCTACCCCGTGCAGACCACCGGAAAATTGATAGTTTTTATTGGAGAATTTACCACCAGCGTGCAGTTTGGTCAGGATCAGTTCGACACCCGGGATCCCTTCTTCAGGGTGAATATCCACGGGCATGCCGCGTCCATCGTCGATCACCTGCAGCGAGTTATCTTCATGCAGGATCACATCGATCTTGCTGGCATGACCGGCCAGGGCTTCATCGACACTGTTATCTATCACTTCCTGGCCAAGGTGGTTTGGTCGTGTGGTGTCGGTATACATGCCAGGTCGGCGTTTCACCGGCTCCAGGCCATTCAACACCTCAATGGCTTCGGCATTATAATTCTGCTGACTCATAATTGGATCTGATTTTCTTCGCTTGTGTTGGTGATGTTAAGAAACCTGACTAGGGTCTCAAAGTAACGCTCAAAACCCATAAAACTATGGTCCCCGCCAAATTCAATGTGGCCAGGGCTGGCGCTGAAGTAGTTCACTGCCTGTTGATAGGGTAACACTTCATCGCCGCTTTGTTGTAGCAATAAAATATTTTCTGGTGAGTGCAGTGACTCAACGTAGAGCTGACGCAAGGTTTCAACATGCTGGTGCGTCAGCGTGTAATGCTGTTGCTGGTAAGGATTATACTGAGGACCGAGATAATCATGCAACAATTCAAATGGCCTCACTGCCGGGTTCACGACCACAGCGCGCAAACCATGCTGCTGCGCCAGGTAAGTTGCATAATAGCCGCCCAGGGAGCTACCGATCAGCGCAGTGTCTGGGTCTATTAGCTGTTCCAGCTGCACAATGGCAATCGCCGGATCGTAGTGCAAACGCGGCGTCAGATAGCAACACGTAAACGCCTGCTGCGCAAGCCACTGGCCTAACTGTTGCGCTTTGAAGGACTGATCTGAGCTATTAAAGCCATGAATATAAATTAATTTGCGAGCCATTTAACCTCAGTATGCACCCCCTGTGCTGTCCAGTGAATGAGGCGGTAGGCTGGGCCTGTATTATGCTGCTGCCAGTCACGCGTATACTTGGCGAACTGGATGGAAGTCGCCGGCGTGGCATAGACAGGTAAAGCGCGAAACGACTGGGTATACGCATTATGTACATGGCCATGAATGAGCGCCTCAACACGTTGGCTGTTGACCAGCATATTAAGCAGCTGAGGGCCGTTTTCCAGCATATGCTTGTCAAGATAACCGTCTATCGGCAGTGGATGATGATGGCAAAAGGCCAGAACAGAGTGAGCACCTTCACTTAATTGCTGCTGCAACTCCCTCAGGTGTGCTGCCTCACACCAGCCTGCGGGCGTCGGTCCCTTACTGTTGAGCAACACGATATCCCCCTGTTCACACTGCAAATACTTGGCAGCACTGATCTGCCCTTCACTGATCTGTGCCAGCAAAGTCAAGTCGTCATGATTGCCCGGCACCCAAAACAACGGACACTCAAGCGCCGATTGCGCCACCAGCTCAGCAAACAATGCATACGAGGCCACACTGTGGTCCTGAGTTAAGTCACCCCCAAATACCACCCCATCCAGTTGCTCCTCTGCCAGGGCATTGAGCACCTTCCTAAAATGCGCCGCTGTATTGACCTCAAAATAGCATCCCTCTCGGCTGCCAAACAGGTGGCTGTCTGTGATGTGTGCCAGACGTAACTCTGCCCCATAAAACTGGTGACGTTGTTCAAACCAGGCCATTGTTAACATCCCAGTTGAGCGGTATCCGGCCACTTTCGAGACACGCCATCAGCCAGTCTGCCAAAAATGCATTGAGCTGGTATTTTTCATCTTTGTGATGCATATCCGGATTAGGATAGCGATACGATGGCTTAATGCGCTGATGAAAATCATGGTGGATCACCTCAGCCACTTTTGCATCGTGGTAAAGGCGCACAGACAACACAAAATCATCCAGGTGGGCACTGATCTGTTGTTTCTGAACCACCGCAATATCCGTGGTATAACGGGCAATACCATCAATGCGGATGTGATAACTTGCTGCCCCAAGATGTAACTCCCGACTATTTCCGACGGTTTCTTCAGGCAGCAGTTTCAGTGCCCGCAAATAATTGCGTTCACACAAGGTAATGTATTTAGGTAAAGACTGGATGTATTCTTTTTGCATAACCGTTGATCAAACGACCTCACTTTATACCGGCTGAGATTGCCACTGCGCCAACATCTTGGGTTTATGTAACGCCAACCATTGTAGACTAATCACAGTGGCAGCGTTATCAATTTCCTCACTTTCCAGTCGCGCCATGGCATCGCTAAAGGGTATCACATGCACTTTGATGTCTTCCCCTTCTTCCGGTAAACCATAAATGCCCCCCGCCTGACTCAGATCAGCCTTAGCCAGATACAAATACAAACGCTCCGTCGTGCCGCCCGGACTGGACAAGTAAGACGTCATGTAATGCAGCTCATCTAGCTTAAGCCCCGCTTCTTCCATGGCTTCTTTGCGCACCACCCCTTCATAATCCAGACTGCCCTCAGCCATGCCCGCAATACACTCCAATAACCATGGAGAATCTTTGGTTGAAAGTGCCCCGATGCGGATCTGCTCAATCAGTAAGACCTGATCGGTCACGGGGTCGTAAGGCAACACAGCCACAGCGTGACCACGTTCTAAAATTTCGCGATAAATGGTCTGCGACTGGCCGCCGGCAAATAACGCATGCTTAAATGCATACAAGTCAATTTTAAAGAATTTGTCATAACACCGCTTAGGCTCATCTAATTCGACGTCCTGATGATTAAATTGTGCAATTGGTTTCATGTTTCATCTCATTTTTTTCTTGATCGGGGTTTAATTTTTAACCCTGAACCCCCATCATAGATGTTCTCGAATTTTATCTTATTTTACTGCTCGTTACCTGTCAGAAGTCTCAGGTGGCACAGTATTATATTCTGTTACACTTGTTCTGACCGATTTACTATTTTCCTTATATGGGAATTGACTAAAACAAGGTAACATGCCGACAACTAAAAATTGTCTAAGGACTGAGCAAACAATGAAAAAAAGCATTCTATCTCTGTTTATCGGTGTTGCCTGCGCCCTGTCCAGCACAGCTTCACAGGCAGAAGACCTGTTGCAAGTGTACGAAATTGCCACCGCTAACGATCCAACGGTATTAAAGGCCAAAGCCCAGGCTGATGCACAAAAATATGCCCAGGATTCGGCATTAGGCGATCTGCTGCCTTCATTGGGTTTTTCAATGAGCTACACCGATAATGATGGTGAGTCTACATTACCCGGTCAAAACGATGCTTCAACCTACACCGTAGTGGATACTTGGAGTGATTCGATCACGCGTAGTGTCACACTGAACCAGACTATTTTTAGCATGGCCACCTGGCAGAATTTGACCATTGCCGAGAAACAGGCGATGCAGGCACTGACCAGCTACGAGCAGCAACAACAAGACCTGATTGTGCGTGTTGCACAAGGCTACTTTGATGTATTGAGCGCACTGGACAATCTGGAATTTGTACAGGCTGAAAAACGTGCCATCGAGCGTCAGCTGGAGCAAACCAAGCAACGCTATGAGGTGGGTCTGACTGCCATCACGGACGTACACGAAGCACAAGCTCAGTTCGACCAGTCTGTGGCTAACGAAATCGTTGCTCAGAACAACGTTGAAACGGCTCGCGAAACCCTGCGTACCATCACAGGTAAGTACCATGCAAAGCTGGATAAGCTCAATACGGACAGCTTCTCTACCGTGAAGCCAAACAGACAGTCCAACGACTTCATTACCTTAGCGAAAGAACAAAACCTGTCACTACAGGTCGCTAAATCGGCACTGGACATTGCACAGGATCAAATCGATCTTGCGCAGGCAGGCCACTATCCAACGCTGAGTTTACAAGCGTCGTATTCTGATTCTTTGGGTAACACTGAAGGCGCGGAGCTGTCACCTCGTACAGATGGCACCAGCATCGGCCTGACTTTCAATGTGCCTATCTATTCAGGTGGCAAAACAGTCGCCGCAACCGATCAGGCACGCGCCCTGTACGTTGCAGCCAGTGAAGATCTGGAAGCCTCTATGCGCAACGTTACCCGCTCGGTGATCACCTCGTATAACCAGGTGATGTCTGACGTTGCAACCTATCGCGCACTGGAGCAAGCGGTTGTCTCAGCAGAAAGTGCATTGCAGGCGACCGAGGCAGGCTTTGAAGTGGGTACTCGTACCATTGTTGACGTACTGATAAGCACCCAAAACCTTTACAGCGCTAAGCGTAACCTGGCTAACCTGCGTTATCAGTATGTGTTATCAACACTGAAGCTGAAACAAGCAGCAGGTACACTGAGCCGCAGCGACTTAGAGGCCATCAACAAAGGCCTTGTCGCAGGTTAATCCTTATTCGCTCGAGCAAAAAACCGGTGTAAACCGGTTTTTTCTGCCTGCGATTTACCCAGTCTCTGCTCTGTCAGATAAGTGGCACTAGGTCGGTGCTCATCATCACTCTCTTGAGCTGCTCAGCCGATATCGCTAAACTAACCCTTTGAAGTTTGAAAGAGAGTGCACTTTTGGTTAACAACCCCACCTTTAAGCTGGCATTTTTAGCCCCAAAATTCTGGCCAACCTGGCTGAGTGTGTTTTTTATGTATGCTCTGACCTGGCTGCCGCAAGGTATTCAACTGTGGCTGGGGAAAATGCTCGGTCGCCTGGTGCACCGCCTGTTAAAAAAGCGTCGTCGTATTGCGGATGTCAATTTGCGTTTGTGCTTTCCCACTATGGACGCGCAACAACGTGCCGATATGGTCCTGAAAAATATGGAAAACACAGGTATCGCGACCTTCGAAACCTCAATGGCCTGGTGGTGGCCCCAATGGCGGCTCAATCGGGTCGTCGGCTCCATAAAAGGCATAAAGTACGTTGAACAGGCGCAGGCCAATGGCAAAGGTGTCCTGTTGCTAGTCCCACATATGCTGCATCTGGAAATGCTGGGCAGAGTGCTGGGTATTGCTCAGCCGGGGATCGGTTTTTACCGCCCACACAATAACCCATTGATGGAGTACTTTATGACTAAGGGCCGCTTGCGTTCTAATGAGTTCCTGATTGGCAAGCGCGATGTCAAAGGTTTATTGCAGGCACTGAAAAACAAAAAAATGTGCTATTACCTGCCGGATCAAGACTATGGACGCAATCGCTGCGAATTTGCGCCTTTCTTTGCCGTGTCCGACGCTGCCTCTACAACAGGAACACTGCTCTTTGCAGGAAGCAAAAATTGTGAGACATTAAGTCTACATGGCGTTCGCGATGAGCAGGGTAAATACCACATAAAGATCCAACCTGCGCTGGCTGACTTCCCAAGTGACGACCCGCTGAGCGACGTCACACGGGTTAATCAGCGTATGGAGCAGGCCATTAATGAGGCCCCGGAACAATACATGTGGCTGCACAGACGCTTTAAAACGCGTCCGGATGAAAACGCGCCGTCGTATTATGAGTAACCATTAGCATAAAGTGTGTCGTGACAGTATGGCTAAGAAACGTTCAAAACGCTTATCAAACCTGTGGTTCTGGACCAAACACCTGTCGTTGGGTGTGTTGTTGGTGTGGGCCGCCTATTACTTTTTGTATGGCAATGTCCCGTCAATGGAATTTCGTGACACCACCAACGCCGCCGCACGCGGATTTACCCAGTTTTACGAAGGGTTTAAACGCAATTTTAATGAGCGCAATACGGAGCGTGAAAAATACGTCCTGGACTTGGGTAAACCGACCTACCCACTGGATGATGCCATTGCGCAGCGTGGCCTGGTAGTCAAACCTGCTCCACAGCGTTGGACCGGAGAGATCCAGCCGCGTCGCTTTGACAGTGGCGACACCCTGCGTGGCGTGCTGACCAACTATGCCAAACAAGAAGACATCGAGCTGTTCTGGTATCTGGACAAAGATTATGTGGTAAAACATAACTTTCGCGTCGATACCAACTTTGTTTCGACCCTGTATCAGGTCGGCACCGCCATCAATGATGACTTTGAGTTTGAAGTATTCACTTTCTTTTGTCACCGCCAGCGCGCCGCCATCATCACCCAAAAGCCCTCTCGCTTTGTGCGTGAAAACTGCCGCCGGTTAACTAAATAAGCTTTCAGGCCGGAGAAAGGCCTCCTTCTCCGGCTACCATTAACCCAACAGACGCTGCCAGGCGACCTTCACTGCATCCACCCACTCAGCCACCTCATGCATGGCCACACCGCGCCCACCTGCGTTAAGACTATGCAGGTGATAACGATCCCGAAACTCACAATATGCCTCAGTCAGGGCCGACTGAGTGGCATTATCAATTACTCCGGCGTGATGGGCCATTTCAAAGATCCGAATATTATCGGGGAATCGTGCCAGCTCCGGATGGGTATGCGCGTAGTTGAGCACTAGGTATTGTGCAATAAACTCGATATCCGTCATCCCGCCAACCCCCTGCTTTAAATCAAACTCCACCTCAGTGCTCTTGTCCAGATGACCGCGCATCTTCTCACGCATCTCAACAATGTCTTTGCTCAGCGAGCCGTTATCGCGGTGCTGACACAGTATCTCATGGCGGATCTCGTTAAAGCGCGCGACCAGTTCAGGTTCACCCAGCACCATACGCGTGCGCACCAGCGCCTGATGCTCCCAAGTCCAGGCCTGCTCCTGCTGATATTGATAAAAACTCTCGACGTTTATCGCCAGCAGGCCCGAGTTCCCCTCCGGTCTCAAGCGGGTGTCCAGTTCATACAAAATGCCGGAATTAGTACGGGTATTGAACAGGTGCATTAAGCGCTGCGCCAGTTTCAAATAAAACTGACGTGATGAAATAGATTTGTCCCCAGTGGTAACACTGTTGCCATCGCGATTATGCACGAACACCAGATCAAGATCTGAGTTGTATCCCAGCTCCAGCCCACCCGCTTTGCCATAGGCCACCACAGCAAAGCCTTTGTGCTCCGCATCTGCTCCTTCAGGTGTGCCATAACGGCTCACCATTTGTTGCCAGGCGATGTCCACCGCTTTGGCGATGATGGCTTCGGACAGTGCCGTCAGATGATCGCTGACTTTCATGATATCCAGCACTCCAGTGGCATCTGCTGCGGCAATCCGTAATGCCTGAGTCTGCTTAAACTGACGCAGCGCTTCCATCTGTAATTCGAGATCTTCACTGTCGATGCGTAAAAAGTACTGCTGAACTTCGCTGTAATAGGCACTCAGCGGCAGCGGCCGGTAAAGTACCGCCGGATCGATCAACTCATCGAGCAAGATAGGATAGCGTGCTACCTGCTCAGCTATCCAGACACTGTGCGCACACAGCTTAATCAGCTGCTGCAATGCCCCTCGGTTTTCAAATAGTAACTCCAGGTAAGCTGTGCGCGAGGCGATTTTCAGGATCACCTGTAACACCCTGTCGAGAATTTCAGCCACCGGTGCTCGGTTTATTTCACTGAGCAAAGCCGGCATCAGCTTATCCAGCACATCCCTACCGCGCGTGCCCATTTGCGTTTTACTCAATCCGAGGTGAAATTGCTCCAGGGACTGTTGCCAGGCTGCACTGACAGCCTCTGGTAACGGAGATTCCAGATAGCTGATATCGCGCTGCTCCCAGGCAGAGATGTATTCCGGCGCCAGCGCCTCGCCAAGTTCTGGTTCTTCTCCTATAACCTGAGTAAACTCAGCCCGAACCGCAACCTGCGCCTGCTCCAGCATAGAGAGTACTTCGCTATATGACGTGCACTCTAACAGTACCGCCAGACGCTGCTGACCCAGTTCATCGTCCGGCAACGTCTGTGTCTGGCAATCATCGAACGCCTGTAAATATTGTTCTGTACGACGCAGTAACAGATATTGCTGAGACAAGACTTTCCCGACTTCCGCTGGGATCAAGGACAAGTGCTGAAGCTGTGCTAACGCCGACAGCAATGACGGGGTTTGTAATTCCGGTTCGCGACCGCCGCGGATCATTTGCAATGCCTGAACAATAAACTCCACTTCACGGATCCCGCCAGCGCCGAGCTTAATGTTATTCGTCAGCCCTTTGCGCCGTACCTCCTGGGCAATCATGTGCTTCATTTTGCGCAAAGATTCAATCACCGAAAAGTCAATATAGCGACGAAACACAAAGGGACGGATCAGGGTTTTAAATTCATCCCAGTAACGGTTTTCTTCACCAAGCAGGCGCGCCTTTAGCATCGCATAGCGCTCCCACTCCCTACCCTGATCCTGATAATAATCTTCCATAGCTGCAAAACTCATGACCAAAGGGCCACTGTCTCCAAAAGGCCGCAAGCGCATATCAACGCGAAACACCTGACCATCGGCGGTACAGTGATCAAGCGCGGCAATGAGCTTTTGCGCCACTTTGGTGTAGAACACTTGCGCTTCGATACTACGGCGTCCACCTTCAGTCGGTTTGGCAAACGGATAGGTAAATATCAAGTCGATATCCGAGGAAAAGTTCAGTTCACCACCGCCCAATTTGCCCATCCCCAGCACCAGCATTGGTACAGGCGTTTGATGCTCATCGCACACCTGACCATTGCTTTTGGCGACACAAGCATGTGCCCATCGGTTTGCCCAGTCGATCAGCGTTTCACTGAGTCTTGACTGATAAGCAATACTGTCGGCGATTGAATTCCCCTCCACCAGATCAAGCCACATCAACTTGAGCCAGTAGCGCTGACGGTATTCACGCAGTTGTCTGAAGCAGCTGGCTTCATCCAGTTCCGCGAGAGGTTCCGTGAGCGGGACGGGACACGCTCTTTGTTGCATTTGTTCGTGATCCAGCAACCAGTCAATCCAATCTGGATGACGCTGCAATATGCGATACGCAAAATCACTCAATCCAAGTAGCCTGAGCACGGCCGGGTTGCTTGTATGTTGAGCAAACAGTGCCTGACAGCGTTCCTCTGCCAGCTCCCCAAGAGCCCGGGGTAAGCCACCGAAATCCATAGAAAAATCTCCAGTGCAATTGCAAAAAGCGGTGTTATAGTAAACTTAATTGCCATCACCATACACTTAGCATGAGTTATTTGTCTTTAGCCAATATCAACTTTTTCGCCATCTTAGTCAGTTTTATCGTTATTTGCCTGTTCACCATTGCGCTGCGTTTGTACGTGCAGTTCAGCGCCAGACAAATGCTGGAAGATGAACTGGCCAAGCGAGACAACTTTGCATTGGGGATCAGCTATGCCACACACCTGGCCGTGCTGGTGATCTGCTGTGCTTATGTTTTCAATGACACCGGCATGATAGTGTTACAAGCCGAATCACTGCGCAGCGGCATTATTCTGCTGCTGATCCTGGTGTTTATTTATTTTGGCCAACATATTCATCGCAAGTGGATCCTCCATCGCTTCAACGAGGAACAGGCAATCTTAAAACAGAATGTCTGTGCTGCGGTGGTCGACTCCGGCATGCTGGTCGGCAACACCATTTTGGTGCTCGGGCTATATCATTGGATCCACCCTCAGGGCTTTGGCAACTTGCTGGTGGTCACCCTCAGCTTCTTGGTGGTGCAGTTAATGTGCGCTCTGGACAGTAAAATCCGTGAATGGCGTTTTGCACGTTACAATCAGGGTGCATCCTTACAGCAAAATTTCAACCTGGCTAACACCTCGATTGGGATCCGCTACGCAGGTAAGAGCATTGGCCTGGCATTGGCCATTTATGCCGGTCTGCACAGTGCCCCTTATCATGGTGCCAAAGTGGTAGAAAACCTCTTTGTGATTGTCATGCACTGTGGCGTAATGTGGCTATTGCTATACGGTATCAGCCATTTATTATTGCAGCTGGCGTTGCCCGGAGTGGACATTGGGCTGGAAGTCGACCATCAGGATAATATCGGTATTGCTTGTCTGGAGTTTGCTGTTTTCTGCGCAATAGGCTATTTACTTATTAACATGTTCTCAATGTAACCAGGCTTGTTAGTGCATTTAAACCTAGAAAACTTCTTGCTGGTCGACAGCAACTGGGAATTCAGCAGAGAGTTTGCAGCACACCTCAAGGCGCGGCACCCTGATGCGCCTAGTGAGCTGCTGATTGCCGGTGACAACACCAAGCAAATGCTGAAAATGATGTTTCAGGAGCAAGTCAAAGACTATTGCTACTGTGACTTTGCGAATGAAATCAGCGTGTCTGAACTGGCGTCTTATCTGCATGAGCATCACAAAGTGAAAGGCGTGTTAATTTACGCACTCGACTATCATCTGGCGGACGAGACTCAGCGCTTTATCTTTAACTCACTCCACCGCCAGCGCATCACGGTCGAGCAAAGCGTCCGGGGATACGTCTATCACCCACTTCGCGACCCCTTTAACAACAACCACCTGACCTGCCACTCAACAGTCTCTGCAACGACTCAGGATTCCGTCCTCGACTTCGCCCAACATCACACGGACAAAGCCGAATAGGTGCTGGACTCACTGTACATAACCCCTTACCATTACGGCTATTTAACAGCGGAATAGTCTACCATGCGCATACCTCATATTTACCAGCCTTCCGACCTTGTTATTGGCGAAGCGATTGACCTTGGCGATGATGCCGCCGGGCATGTCGCCCGTGTACTGCGTATGGGTGAAGGTGACAAACTCAGCCTGTTCAATGGTCAGGGCGGTGAGTATCTGGCGACCATCAGCGAAGTCAGTAAAAAGAAAGTTCGGGTCATGCCTGAGCAATTCCTTGATAAGCAAGTTGAGTCACCCTTGTCTATTCACCTCGGTCAGGGCATTTCTCGTGGTGACAAAATGGACTTTACCATTCAGAAGTCAGTGGAACTGGGGATCACTGAGATCACCCCCTTATTCACCACCCGCTGTGGTGTTAAACTCAGTGGTGAGCGACTGGCCAAAAAACACCAGCAATGGCAGAAAATCGCCATTGCTGCCGCAGAACAGTCTGGCCGAAACACCATTACCACCATACACCCGCCAGTTTCAATTGATGACTGGCTGGCACAGACAAGTGACGCTTTAAAGCTGACACTGCACCCCAGAGCTGAACACTCGATAAAAACCCTGCCAGCCCCTGAGCATGGCATTCGTTTCCTGGTTGGCCCCGAAGGCGGCTTTACCGACGAAGAAATGACCGCCACGGCCCAGCAAGGTTTCATCGATATCCGCCTCGGCCCACGCGTTCTGCGGACAGAAACCGCAGCGCTGACCGTACTCAGCGCATTACAGCTTGAGTTCGGCGATCTGGCCCTTTAAAAAATTAGTTTCGCCCTTATATCCTAATCAGACACTTAGCAGTTGAATTGATTAACTTTACATAAGGTAACCCCAATGGCAGCGAAACTCGGGATCATCTCAGATCCAATCAGTGGCTTTAATATCAAAAAAGATACTGGCTTCGCCATGATGCTGGCAGCGCAGGCACGTGGTTATGAGCTTTACTACATGGAAATGCAGGATCTGTATTTGTATCAGGGTGAAGCCCGGGCAACCGCAGCTAAGGCCACCGTGTTTGACGATGAACAACACTGGTATGAATTGGCAGACAAAGATGATATCGCACTGAGCGATCTGGACGTGATTTTAATGCGCAAAGATCCTCCGTTCGATACCGAATATATTTACGCGACATACATACTGGAGCGTGCTGAGCAAGCCGGTACATTGGTGATCAACAAACCGCAAAGCCTGCGCGACGCCAATGAAAAGCTATTTACCGCCTGGTTCAGCGAGCATACTCCAGATACCTTAGTAACGCGCTCTGCGTCTCAGATCCGTGAATTTTTGACTAAACACGGAGATATCATTCTTAAGCCGCTGGATGGCATGGGTGGTGCCTCTATTTTCCGGGTACGTCAGGATGATCCGAACATAGGCGTGATCTGTGAAACCCTCACCGAACATGGTAGCCGCTTTGCGATGGCGCAAAATTACGTACCAGCAATTAAAGACGGCGACAAACGCGTCCTGGTGGTCGACGGTGAAGTCATGCCCTACTGTCTAGCCCGCATCCCACAAGGTGGCGAAACGCGCGGTAACCTGGCCGCAGGCGGTCGTGGTGAAGCACGTCCTATCAGTGATAGCGACCGAAAAATTGCGGAAGCGGTTGCCCCTGTCCTGAAAGAAAAAGGGCTGATTTTTGTCGGTCTGGACATCATCGGCGACAAGCTCACCGAGATTAATGTCACTGCGCCAACCTGTGTGAAAGAAATTGAGGCGGCGTATGATATTTCGATTATGGATAAGTTTTTTGATGCCATTGCAGCAAAACTCGACCATACTAAAGGATAATTAAAAGGGGGTCTCGCTATGCAATCACTCGCAAATCATTTTTTGGTCGCTATGCCAAATTTGCAAGATCCCTTCTTTAAGCACACAGTCACCTATATTTGTGAGCACAACGAAGAAGGCGCAATGGGCCTGGTCGTCAATCACCCCATTAACGTGACTGTCGGTGAACTGCTTGATCAGATAGAAATTGATAACGATAAATCCAGTAACGCGGCAAGCCAGTCAGTGTTTGCCGGTGGACCAGTACATACTGACCGTGGCTTTGTGTTACACACGCCCAAGCCCGGTTATGCGTCCAGCCGTGAACTTAGCTCAGACATGATGATCACCACTTCTAAAGATGTACTGGCGTCACTGACCTCACATAACTGTCCGGATGCCTTTATCATTACTCTGGGCTATTCAGGGTGGGAACAGGGACAGCTGGAAAAAGAAATCCTGGAAAACTCCTGGCTGATCATTGAAGCGGATCCGGCCATTATTTTTAATACGCCCCCAGAAAAACGCTGGGAAAAAGCAGTCGAAATGCTCGGTATCGATGCCGGGCAACTGAGCACCGAGGCGGGACACGCCTGAGCCAGACCACCCCAGTTAACAGCCTGTCGCCGTTACACCAGTTGGCGACAATCTGTGTGCACTTGAGAATACACCATGAGTAATAACGATAAAACAGCACCCGGCCAGCGTACGGTCATAGGCTTTGATTTTGGTACCCGGAGCATCGGCCTGGCCGTCGGTCAGGAGATAACAGGCACCGCCAGCAGTCTGGGGGCCGTCAAAGCCCGTGACGGTATTCCCGACTGGCAGGATATCGCCCCGTATATCGAACAGTGGAAACCCGACCTGCTGGTTGTTGGTCTGCCATTAAATATGGATGGTACGAATCAGGATCTGACCTTCCGCGCTAAAAAGTTTGCCAACCGGCTGCACAACCAGTTTCGCTTACCTGTCGAGACTCAGGATGAGCGTCTGACCACGGCAGATGCCAAAGCCCGACTGTTTGAACAAGGGGGTTACCGCTCACTGGCTAAAGATAAGATTGATGGCATGTCAGCCATTATCATTCTGGAGAGTTTTTTTGAGGCGCAATGGGGTTAAGCACCCGATAGCGTTGCAGATCAGGGATAAATCCAGCCTGCTGATAGGCCTGACGGACCCGACCTTGTGCTCTGAGTTGCCTCAAGCCATTTTGCAGCGCCTTAAACGCACGCTCTCCGTCAGGATGAAGCCGCGACACCACAAAGTGGCGGCTACCATCAAACTGCACCACTAAATTAGGGTGGGCCACCAAATGAATATCATTCAGTCTGAACTCATTATTCAGGCTTGGCATTAACGGCATCAGCATAAAATCAACCCATTGGCGATTAACCATTTGTGCTTGTGAGGCCCAGACAGGTTCATTCATCAAATGCTTAAGACCCAGGTCGTTCAAGGTTTGCCAGTCAGTGCGCCAGCGACTGGTGGAGACGGCACTCAACTCACGCAATTCAGTTAACTGAGTGATCCGTGCCACCGCCAGGTTTTCGGGGGCATAAAAAATCCCGGCAAAATATTCCCCCCGGCGGATCACCGCATCACTGATAAACAGTTTATCCGCTTTCGCCTTCGCATCATCCAGCCAGTAACTGTCAAAGCTGAGCAACAGCTTGCCCTGCTCCAGCAAATTCGAATGGCGAAAGCTGACGTTACCCGGCCGGTAAGTGAATGATTTTTTGAATCCGCCCAGTGCCAGCGCCTGTTGCACCAACACCATATCAACGACGTCTCTACGTACATAGTCACCCGAAAACTGCGACACTTCGAGTGGGGCTCGACCATTCAAAAAGCGCAGGTAATCGGCATACACGTCATCGCGGATATACATATCCACCACATTGTGATCGGCCGATTGCTCAGCAACAAGCTCATTCGCCGTTGCCAGGGATAAGGCGGTTAAGCAACACAGGACCAATGTGGCCCCGTATCTGGCCCAATCAGCGCTTTTTATCGTCCAGGCCGTCAACGGTCACCCCTTGCAAGAAGCCCGCTCCTTTTTGCTCATTGTTTTGCAGTTTAATCATCAGACGCAGGTCATTCGGTGAATCAGCATGATGCAGGGCATCCGCGTAGTTGATCCTTTGCTGCTTATACAATTCGAACAGCGCCTGGTCAAAGGTTTGCATCCCCATTTCCTTCGACTTCGACATGGTCTCTTTAATTGAGCCAATGTCACCTTTCTTAATCAGCTCAGCCACCATAGGTGAATTGAGCAACACCTCAATGGCCGCCACACGCCCTTCCCCTTTGGCCGATGGCACCAATTGTTGCGCGACAATGGCCCTGAGGTTTAACGCTAGGTCGTACTTCAGCTTGTCATGCTTCTCTTTTGGTACCAGATGCATGATACGGTCGATGGCCTGATTGGCATTGTTGGCGTGTAACGTTGCAACACACAGATGGCCGGTTTCAGCAAAACTTAATGCATATTCCATGGTCTCACGAGAGCGGATCTCACCAATCAGGATCACATCCGGCGCCTGACGCAGTGAGCTTTTCAGTGCCGACTCAAAGCTCTCCGTATCCAGCCCCACTTCACGCTGTGTAATAATGCTCTTGCGATGTTGATGCACAAACTCAATCGGATCTTCGATGGTCAGTATATGACCGCGTTGATTACGATTACGATAGCCCAGTAAGGCTGCCAGAGAAGTCGACTTACCGGTGCCGGTCCCACCGACAAATAACACCAGACCACGCTTAGACATGATCACATCAGTCAGCACCGACGGCAGACCTAAGTCAGTCACCTCAGGGATATCCGTGACAATACGCCGGATCACCATACCGGCGCAGTCGCGTTGCCAAAAAGCCGAAACCCGGAAACGGCCTATCTCATTGGCCACCGCAAAGTTACATTCTTTCTCACCATGAAACTGCTGTTTTTGTTTCTCGCTCATGGCTGATTCGACCATGGCCAATGCCGCCTCAGCATCCAATTGGTCATCATCCAGTGCACGCAGCTCACCGTCGATTTTGGCACTCACGGGCAAACCGGCAGATACAAACAAATCCGATGCACCTTTGTCTTTCATCGTTTGCAGATAATGTACAAGCTCCATCATAACCTCCCGGGATTAATAAGTGGTGCCAAACTGGCTCTTATCATGGGCTTTCGGCTGGGCATCCTGATTAGTGATCAGGCCACGGTTCACCAGATTAGTCAGACACTGGTCCATAGTCTGCATGCCATGCATCGCACCGGTTTGTATTGACGAGTACATTTGCGCAATTTTATCTTCGCGAATGAGGTTACGAATAGCCGGGATCCCCATCATGATCTCATGTGCAGCAACCCGACCACCGCCCACTTTTTTCACCAGTGTTTGTGAAATAACGGCTTGCAGGGACTCAGATAACATAGAACGTACCATGTCTTTTTCCTCACCCGGGAAAACGTCAATAATACGGTCAATGGTTTTAGGCGCAGAGGTGGTGTGCAAAGTACCAAACACCAGGTGACCGGTTTCGGCAGCCGTCATCGCAAGTCGGATGGTTTCCAAATCACGTAATTCACCAACCAGGATGACATCCGGGTCTTCACGCAGCGCACTGCGCAGCGCGGCATTGAAACTGTGCGTGTCACGATGTACTTCACGCTGGTTGATCAGGCTTAATTTATTGTCGTGAACAAATTCAATGGGGTCTTCAATGGTCAGAATGTGGTGATGCTTGTTACTGTTGATGTAATCCACCATGGCTGCCAGCGTAGTGGATTTACCCGACCCGGTTGGGCCTGTGACCAGCACTAAACCACGCGGACAATCAGAAATTTTGCGGAAAATCTCCGGCGCACCCAGATCTTCCAGCGTCAGCACTGAGCTGGGAATGGTCCTGAACACCGCCGCCGGACCACGACTGGCGTTAAATGCATTGACACGAAAACGTGCCAGGTTAGGCACTTCAAATGAGAAATCTACCTCAAGATTTTGCTCATAGTCCTTACGCTGGTTATCATTCATAATATCGTAAACGAGGCTGTTAACGTCCTTCGCTTCCAGTGCAGGAATGTTTACCCGGCGCACATCGCCATCAACCCGGATCATCGGTGAAACTCCCGATGAAAGGTGTAAATCCGATGCTTTGTGTTGCACACTAAAGGCCAATAATTCAGTAATATCCATCTCAGACTCCACAACGAGCAAATAATAATATGGTTACAATAGCAGAACGGCTGAACAACGCCTATGATCGCATAGCAAAAGCACAGCAAAAGTGTGCCACAGACCACGAGGTCGAATTACTGGCCGTATCAAAAACCAAACCTGTCGAACTCATTGAACAAGCCTATGCGGCAGGTCAGCGCTTATTTGGTGAATCCTATGTTCAGGAAGCCGTCGATAAAGTCCGCCACTTTCAGCAGCAAAAAGACATTGAATGGCATTTTATCGGTCCCATTCAATCTAATAAGTCGCGCCAGATTGCCGAACATTTCTCTTGGGTGCAAAGTGTCGACCGTCTGAAGATTGCGCGTCGTCTGAATGAACAAAGGCCCACCAACCTGATGCCGCTCAAAGTGCTGATCCAGGTGAACATCAGTAACGACGAACAAAAATCCGGATGCGCGCTGAGTGAACTGGACGAACTCGCCGCCTATATTGATGGCGCACGCCAGCTGGAACTGCGCGGGTTGATGACAATTACAGCGCAAACCGATGACACACAACAGCAATTGCAATATTTTCGCCAAATGAAGGCTTGCTTTGATAAACTAAAGGCTCAATATCAACAGCTGGATACCTTGTCGATGGGTATGAGTGGCGATCTGGAAATGGCCATTCAGGGCGGCGCAACCATGGTGCGTATCGGCACGGATATTTTTGGCAAACGACAATAAGGTGACACACTCCTAATGGCTAATAAAACGATTTCATTTATCGGCACAGGTAATATGAGCTATGCCATCATAGGTGGCATGATCAAAAACGGATTTGCCCCACAGAGTATCATTGCAACCAATCGCAACGCTGAGAAGCTGGCTAAGGCCCATGCCGATTTTGGGGTGCGTACCGAACAGGATAATCTCAAAGCGGTTGAGGAAGCAGATGTCGTGGTGTTATCTGTGAAGCCACAAATGATGGCCGAGCTATGCCAGACTTTTGTTGATGCCGGATTAGATCTCAGCAACAAGCTATTTGTGTCTGTCGCAGCAGGGATCACCGTTAAACGCCTGCGCGAAATGCTAGCAGAAGATGTCAAACTGGTGCGTTGTATGCCAAATACGCCGTCCTTACTGGGGCGTGGTGTCTCGGGTCTGTTTGCCGCAGATATCAGTGATGAGGAAAAAACCTATATCGAACAGGTCTTTTCATCCACGGGCATCGCCATCTGGCTGAAACAAGAATCACAAATCAATGATGTCATTGCCGTAACGGGCTCCTCGCCAGCCTATTTTTTCCTGTTTATGGAAGCCATTGAAGAAAAAGCCATTGCACTGGGTTTTTCACCAGAGCAGGCACGCGCACTGGTGCAACAAACCGCACTCGGCGCCGCAGAAATGGCCTTATCTCAGCAAGACATCAGTATTGCGCAGTTGCGTGCTAACGTCACCTCCAAAGGCGGCACCACACACGCAGCCGTTGAACATTTAAAAGCAAACCAGTTACCGCAAACCGTGGCCGACGCCATGGATGCCTGCATTGCGCGGGCAGAGGAAATGGAACAACAAATCTAGAGGACATACAATGAACGCCATGCATTTTTTGGTAGGGATTATTTTTGACCTGTTTTTGATGGTCGTACTGTTGCGTTTTTGGCTGCAATTGGTCAAAGCAGATTTTTATAACCCACTGAGCCAGGCCGTGATTAAAGCAACATCGTTTGCCGTGAATCCACTGCGTAAGCTTATTCCCGGACTGGGCGGTTTGGATCTGGCGTCTTTGGTCGTGGCGCTGTTGGTTGGTTTTGCCAAAGTATCCGTGCTGATGCTCATGCTGGGCGGTTACTGGGATCCAATGGGAGCGGCGATTGACGGTGCGTTAACCGTAGCTAAAGAAGCCTTTTCTCTGGTGTTCTGGGTGTTAGTTATCCGCGCTATCCTCAGCTGGGTGGCCCAGGGCTACAACCCAATCGCCGCAGTCTTTGATCAGCTCACTGAACCTATGTTGCGCCCAGTTCGTAAAATTATTCCGCCACTGGGTGGTCTGGATTTGTCGATCCTGGTCGTTCTGATTGGTATGCAGTTCTTACAGATCTTAATGATGGATCTGCTACGTTAAGCACTCGGAGTCGTCACAATGAAAACCTTATTAACCCTGATTTCAATACTGGCCGTGCTGCTTATTGCACAACCAGCGCATGCCAACAATGAACAAGGTGGGCAATATAAACAACTGGGTGACTGGCAGGTCCATTACATCGCCTTTCCGTCGACCTTTATTCAGCCTAACATTGCCAGTGCTTACGGTTTAACCCGTAGCAACAGCAAGGCCATTATAAACATTTCAGTGCTGGCTAATGATGCCAACAACACCGCACAACGCGCTACCTTAACGGGCCAGGCGCGCAACCTGATCGGCAACAAAACCACTTTAACTTTCAAAGAAGTGGTGGAAGGTGACGCGGTTTATTATCTGGCGCAGATGGATGTCGACCACCAAGACACCTATCGCTTTGAAGTCACGATCCGTCAAGGGAACTCCCGACACGTGCTTAAATTTCAGCAAAAGTTTTATGTAGATTAATATGACCAGACAAATTGTTCTTGCCACCGGCAATCAGGGCAAAGTAGCCGAACTCGGCAGCATGCTCAAAGACCTGAATATCGAAATCCTGCCACAAAGCCAGTTCAACGTGAGCGAAGTGGCAGAAACGGGCACTACTTTTGTAGAAAATGCCATTATCAAAGCGCGTCACGCCGCTAAAGTCACAGGATTACCCGCCATTGCTGATGACTCGGGTCTGGAAGTCGATGCCCTGCAAGGGGCACCGGGTGTGTATTCTGCCCGTTATGCCGGTGCGGATGCCAACGATCAGGATAACATCGACAAATTGCTGGCAACGATGAGCGGCGAAACACTGCGCACCGCCCGTTTCTGGTGCGTACTCGTCTATATGCGCCATGCCGATGATCCTACCCCTGTTATTTGCCAGGCTAGCTGGGAAGGTCGCATCACTGAAGATCAACGAGGTTTACAAGGCTTTGGCTACGACCCCGTATTCTGGGTTGAAGCTACTCAGTGCACATCCGCACAGCTGAGCAAAGCGCAGAAAAATGCCCTCAGCCATCGCGGTCAGGCCTTGCAGCAGCTGCTGGCACACTTTGAAGGCCAGCTGTGAATCTCCCCCCGTTAAGTTTATACATTCACGTTCCGTGGTGCGTGCAAAAATGCCCTTATTGCGACTTTAACAGTCATGGTCAGAAAGGCGAGATCCCTGAGCAGGAATATATTCAGCATTTGCTAGCAGATTTACGTGCCGATCTGCACCTTGTGCAGGGGCGCCCGCTGCATAGTATTTTTATTGGTGGGGGCACGCCCAGCCTGCTCAGTGGCGAAGCTTACACCCACCTGTTAGGCGAGATAGAAGCGCTGATTGGCTTTAGTGATGACATAGAGATCACACTTGAAGCCAACCCCGGAACGGTGGAAACCGATCGCTTTAAACACTATGTTGCAGCCGGCATCAACCGTATCTCCATCGGCGTGCAAAGCCTGCAGGCGGATAAGCTCAAAACACTAGGGCGCATTCATGGCGAGCAGGAAGCCCGTCACGCCGCCTTAGAAGCGCACGACGCAGGCCTTAATAGCTTCAACATGGACCTGATGCACGGCTTGCCAGATCAATCCGTTGCTGACGCATTGAGCGACCTGCAGCAAGTCATTGACCTCAACCCTCCACATTTATCCTGGTATCAACTCACGATTGAGCCAAACACACAGTTTGCGTCTAAGCCGCCTAAGCTGCCTCAGGACGAAGTTTTGTGGGATATCCAGGAGCAAGGACAAGCCTTGTTGGCCAAACATGGCTATCAGCAATACGAAATTTCAGGTTATGCTAAAGCTGGCTATCAATGTAAGCACAACCTGAATTACTGGCAATTCGGCGACTATCTGGGGATTGGCTGTGGCGCACATGGTAAAATCACTCAACCCGAAAGTAACCAGATACTGCGCACCGTAAAAGTTAAGCACCCTCGAGGCTATATGGATCTCAGTAAGTCGTATTTATACGACAGCTGGCAGGTGGAACCAGCCGATCGGCCATTTGAGTTCTTTATGAATTGTTTTCGCTTACACGCTCCCTGTGCTAAACAGGATTTTTGCGATTATACCGGCTTATCACTCAGCGATATCGAGCCTGCGATTAACCGGGCACTTGAACAAGAGTTGTTGATTGACCAGGGCGATTCATGGTTGGTAACAATTAAGGGCCACAGATATCTGAATGACCTGCTAGAATTGTTCGTCTGATACCTGCTCATAGGATAAGATTGAACAGGTGAATTCGCCCTGTAGATAAAAGACATCTATCGCGATACAGTTTTGTTGGTAACATTGCACCAACACCCGAGTCCAATGGAATAAAATAAAAAAGGTAACCCATGCGTAAAATGACACTCCTTGCCGCAGCCGTGGCAGCAGCGCTTCTATCCGGTTGTCAGCAAACAGCAGAGCAACCAACCAACACCGCTAAAGCGGCAACAACACAACAAGTCGTTCAAAGCGAAGTCGAAAAGGCCAATGCCTTTTTTGATGAAGTTTTTATGCGCAGCGTAATGCGCAGCCCGGTTTATCAAACTTACCTGGGCATCAAACAAGACTATGACAAATGGGACGATGACTCAGAAGCACGTCGACTCGAAGATCTTGAGCTAACGAAAAAAGATCTGGTTGCCTTGCAAGCCATTGACCGTAGCAAACTAGATGGCCAAACTCAGGTCAGCTATGACCTGTTCAAGCAAAACCTTGAAAATGAAATCGCCGACTTCCAATGGCGTTTCCATAGCTACCCGGTTAACCAGATGTATGGTACGCACTCGATGCTGCCAGCATTTTTGATCAACCAGCACCAGATCACAGACGTAAAAGACGCCAAAGCGTATATCTCACGTCTGAACGGCATTCCAGCTGTCTTTGAGCAGCTGATCGTAAACCTTGAAGTTCGCGCTGACAAAGGGATCATCGCACCTAAGTTTGTTTTCCCACACGTCATTGATTCAAGCAAAAACATCATTAAGGGTGCCCCGTTTGTTGACGGTGAAGATTCAACCTTACTGGCTGACTTTAAACGAAAAGTAGAAAAGCTGGAGATTGCAGACAACGAAAAGCAAGCGCTGATCGCTGAAGCAACTGACGCACTGAAAGCAGCCGTGAAGCCAGCTTACAGCAAACTGATCAGTTACCTGCAACAACTTGAAAAACGCGCTGACACCCGTGACGGTGCCTGGAAGTTCCCTGATGGTGAAAAGTACTTCAACAATGCACTGGCACGTACCACCACCACAGATTTAACTGCCGCTGAGATCCACAAAATCGGCTTGTCTGAGGTTGCACGTATCCATGATGAAATGCGTGAAATCAAAGAAAAAGTTGGCTTTAAGGGCGATCTGAAAGCCTTTATGGAATTCATGCGCACCGACAAGCAGTTCTATCTGCCAAATAGCGAAGAAGGGAAAGCCAAGTACCTGGCTGACGCCACGGCGATGATCGACAACATGAAAGATCGCCTGGACGAACTATTCATCGTGAAGCCTAAGGCCGACATGATCGTTAAACGCGTTGAAGCCTTCCGTGAAAAATCAGCGGGTAAAGCTTTCTATCAGCAGCCTTCTCCGGACGGTTCACGCCCGGGTATCTACTACGCAAACTTGTATGACATGGAAGCCATGCCAACCTACCAGATGGAAGCCCTGGCTTACCACGAAGGTGTACCTGGTCACCACATGCAAATCGCCATTGCGATGGAGCTGGAGAACATGCCTAAGTTTCGTAAGTTCGGTCGCTACACGGCTTACACTGAAGGCTGGGGACTATACTCTGAACTGGTACCAAAAGAAATGGGCCTGTATGAAGACCCGTATTCTGACTTCGGTCGACTGGCCATGGAACTATGGCGTGCCTGCCGCCTAGTGGTAGACACAGGTATCCACGCAATGAAGTGGACTCGCCAAGAAGGGATTGATTACTACGTGAACAACACGCCAAACGCGAAATCAGACGCGGTTAAAATGGTAGAACGTCACATCGTGATCCCATCTCAGGCAACGGCCTATAAGATTGGTATGCTGAGAATTGTTGAACTTCGTGAAGCGGCCAGAAAAGAGCTGGGCGATAAGTTCGATATCCGTCAGTTCCACGACGTAGTACTGAAAAACGGCCCGGTACCTCTGAACGTACTGGAGCAGTTCGTCAACGAGTGGGTTGCTAGCAAAAAAGCGTAACCTGTTCCGATGACCCTTTACTCTGGCGACACCAGCTTAAATTGTGTGTTCGCCAGAATGATGTGTAAACAAGCCCCGCCATGTGCGGGGCTTTGTATTTTAATCTCCCCACCCAGCTTTTGCGTCACCAGGTTATAAATAATACTGAGACCCAGCCCCGTCCCGCCCGAATGTCGTTTCGACGTCACAAAGGGCTCAAAGATCACAGGCAGCAGTTCTTTGTCTATGCCCTGCCCGTCATCTTTAAAATAAAAATGCACATAGTCATTTACTATGTGAGCCGAGACTATGATGGTCAACGGTCTGTCCGGATATTTACCATGCAAAATACTGTTATTCAGACTGTAACTGATAATCTGATTAAACACATTGGGGTAACTACTGAGGATCAGATTATCCGGTATCTCGACCTCAATTTTGTATTCATCCTCCGATAAATCACTGCGATAGCAATCAAACACGCCTTCTACCAGGGTTTTCAGATCAAACTCCATTTCCGTATCGTAATGCTGCTGAGCCGATACTTTTTTGAAGTCATCAATCAGGGATGCCGTACGATGTAAGTTATTTTCGAGCAAAAACAACGCCGATTCTGCCTCTCCAATGAGGTTGGTCAGGGTGTGCTTTTTCAGCTGCCCACTATCCAAGTCACGGCGCATGCTCTCAACCTGCTCTTTGAGATGCGACTGACTGGTAATGGCAATACCCAGCGGTGTATTCAGCTCATGGGCAAAGCCACTCACCATATTACTCAGGCTGGCCATTTTAGCCTCTTCGATCAGCCGCTGCTGAGCCGCACTGAGTCGTGCCATCAGTGTCTCAATAAAGTCCAGTAGCTCATCCAGGTGGTGACCAATTTGGGCAATTTCGTCTTCGCTGTTGAGATTAACCCGCAAAGAAAAGTCTTCATGCTTAGCCACTCTGACCAGCACCCGACCGATCGCCATCACTTGCTCGGACACCCGGCTATTGAGATAGTACAGCAGTAACAAGCTAAAACCACTGCTTAACACGATCGATAATAAGCTAATCAGGATCAGCTGTTGCTGCTCTTCCTGATAAGCGCTGAAGAGCTGCTTGGCCACTATGGTAAAGTGGCCCCGGATAGCCAACTTCAACTCACCCAGCTCACCACGCACTCCCTGGTTGTGGTCCAGCCCCTGCTTTTGCAACACATTGGTATAAACAATAAAACCATTCTGATAGTGCTCGAGCGTCATTAAATAGGCGTCGGCACGCGCCGGAAATTGCGCTCGGATGCGGTTTTTGGCTTGCTGGATCAAATCACCATGCAGACTAAGGTAGCTTCTGTCCAGCCTCAGTAAAAAGTCTTTTTCCCGCCGCCTCAACTCCAGCAGCAAAATTTCTAATTGCGGATCTTGTGCTTCTTTGGCCAGTGCCTGCAGGGCATGCGCTTTACTGCGGAACTCGCCATAAACGCCATCGTCTTTGTCATAACCCAATAATGCCTGCATGGAGGCCAACTGTTCATACAACTCAGCAAAGCGGTTAACCTGCTCGTCCAGTTTAAACATCAGCTCAAGATGCTGATGATCGGTGACCAATAACGCAGCTAACTCGTTAAAGCTATCGCGGTATGCATAGCGATAATCATCAATAGACAGCAGTGAGGCTTTTTGTCTTTCAATCACAAACCGCTCTTCCTGATCCAACAAGCGCTGGATCTGGGTTTGTAATTTGAACAAATGATCATTGAGCTGCTTACTGTGGTCCAGCTCCCGATAAAGAAACCAGCTCACCGTCGCAATGATCACCGCCGCCCCAACTGCGGCCACTTTAAATAACAAAAGTGACTGTTTTAGCTGCACAAATAAGTTCCTTTGAAACTTTACATATGATCATAAGCTTAGCCACAATGTGACTATTAGGCGAAAATTCAACAACACTTTTCGACGCAAAATATGTAGATGGCATATACCATCCAATCCAACCCAACTGTTTAACAAAATAGATTAAATTACGGCCAAATATTGCTGTCAATTCTGCCACTTTGAGTCTATGCCTAAGTGATAGCTAAACTGCTCTTTACTGCACATTGTTTACAAAAGGAATATATCCAGAAAACAGGAGAATTCCTATGTTGAAAAAATTTTTGTTACCCATTCTATTACTTCTGGTGTTACTCACGCTCAGCGTGGCCATACTCTTACCTTCGTTTAGTGAAAAGGCCATGATAGAGTCAGGCGTTGTTGATGCTCAGCTGACCGCTCAGCAGTTTAAAACACTGCGTAGCTACTACACCCGCAACGTAATCAGTAAAGCGAAAGCATTTGGCATGCAACCTCATTACGAACATAGCGAACCACAGCGACTGCCATTACCTGCAACTATGATTCACGAATTGAGTCAGGAGCTGGAAAGTCAGGGCACCCAGCTGTCGTTATTCAGCCCTTACCCTTTCCCAAATAGAGCATCGCGCCAGCTAGATGATTTTCAACGTGAGGCCTGGCAAGCATTGAATAAGGATCCCAGTTCAACCTACATAGACACACAAGAGATCAATGGTAAGCCCTTTATGCGTGTGGCCGTGGCTGATACGATGCAGGCTCAGGGCTGTGTAGACTGCCATAATAGCCATCCACTGACCCCAAAAACCGGCTGGCAGCTGGGCGATGTCCGTGGTGTGCTGGAGGTCACCAAACCTCTTGAAGGGATCTATGCACAATCTACTCGCCTGCGCCTCACTATCATATTGGCCACCCTAGTGGTTGCCTTACTGTTAGCATTGACACTCACGTGGCTGTTTAAAAATATCGTCTTACAGCGCAGCGAACAACTTCAGCAGGCCTTCGCTGAACTGGCATCAGGCAATGGCGATCTTACTCAAGACATTGATGAAGGAGCTAAGGATGAAATAGGCTTAATCACCCGACATTTTAATAGCTTTTTAGCCAGCTTTCGTCAGCTGGTCAGTCGGGTAATTAAAACAGCGTCAGAAGTTAAGAGTGGTTCCAGTGAAGTTAATGCCTCAGCAGATTCTATTTCTGATCGTTTACATGGCCAGGATCAGCAAACCGAGCTAATAGCTACAGCAATTAACCAACTCACCGCCAGCATAAAAGAAATTGCCGACAATGCAAATCGGGCCGTACAATTTACTCATGATGCCAGACAAAAATTGCAGCATTCCACACAACAAGTGCTACAGTCGGTTGATAAAATTGCCCAGCTGGATGCTAAGATGACTGGCACAGGCGAAATGATTGTGAGCCTTAAAGATAATAGCGATCAAATCGGGGGGGTACTCGATGTGATCAAATCCATTGCCGAGCAAACCAACTTGTTAGCATTGAATGCCGCCATTGAAGCAGCCAGAGCAGGAGAGCAAGGCCGGGGGTTTGCTGTTGTTGCCGATGAAGTCAGGGCACTGGCCCACCGTACCCAAGAATCCATTAATGAAATCCAGTCCATTGTAGAAGGGCTGCAGCATCAAGCGCAGTTGTCCTGTGATCAGGTGCAAAGTAACTACACATTATCCGAACAGGTCCAGTCGAATATACGGGAAGTTGATTGTCAGATCTCCGCCGCACTAGTGAGCAGCGAAAATGTCCTTCAGGCCGTTGACAATATAGCCGCGGCTATGGAACAGCAATCCACTGTCGCGGAGGAAATGGATCGTAATGTTGTCTCCTTAAGCACAGTCAGCAGCGATACAGTCAAAGAAGTTGAAAACATTGTGCGCCAGATTGAGCTCGTTACACAACATGCCAGACAACTGGCTGATGATTTGGCCCAGTTCAAAGTCTGAGCGGCCTGACGCAACATGCAATAAGATGAAGAATCAACTGAGTAACGACCCCAGCTTCTCTGAGCGACGCGCTTTTTTACGTCAAAGTATAGCCTTGTTGCCTTTATTGGGCGCATGCTTACCCTCTTTCTCTGCTCAACAGCAAAGCTGCCCTGATGCGCGGTATCGAATGACCTTTGCGTCTCCTTATGATAGCGATTTATGGCTCTCATCTCCTCATATGCACCAACAGCTAAAACACAATATTGAAGACTTTTCTAATGGGAAAATCTGCGTAGAGATCCGCGACAAGGGCAAGCAAGGTGTTGGCCACGAGCTAGCTGTACAGGTGTCCCGGGGCACAATTCAGGGCGCACTGCTCAGTGTGTCTAACCTGTCACCCATTGTACCTAAGGTCGATATTCTCAATATTCCCTTTTGGGCGGCACAGCCTCAGTCCTATCTGAATCTCATCACTTCAAAATTATGGCAGCAACAGGTCAGCGATCAAATCCGTACTCAGAGCAAGGTTGCGATTTTGCTATACCATCTGCCCGGTGCCAGGACCCTGACCTCCACACGTCATTACGGCAAACTGCTAAAAACCCCCAGTGATATCGCTGATGTGATCTTTCGCGTGCCCGCCAGCCGGGTGCTCAGGCAGTTCTACAAGCTTTGTGGCACTACACCTGTTCAAGTGGCCTGGAAAAAAGCAGCCATGCTGGCGGAAAGTAAACGCTTCGATGCGCTGGACCCATCCGTGACCGGCCTATATAACGGTCCAAACGGGTTAAACCGCCACATTGGTGGTGTGTCTTTGATCAACTCAGTGCAGGACGGTTGGGTTTCGGTGGTCAACCAGCAGTGGCTTACATCGTTGCCACGAAAACTGCGTATCGCCGTTTGGGAAGGTGCGCAGAAAACTTTTGTTCAGCATCTTCCAATGGCCCACCAGGCAGAGCTTTACTGCCAGCGTGGCTTACTCAAAAATGGTGCGACCATCTATTACCCCAGTGCCGATGAGGTGGCCGCCTGGCAGGATATTGGTGGTTATCAACGCCGAGAGTGGTACGCCACTAAGGTGGCACTGTTGGGGAAAGCCAGTACCTTTGATGCCTTTGTGGCAGCCACTCAGGTCAACAATGGTCTGACTTTCCCAACTTAATGTGATTAACGATGCTGCTGCATGTGTTCATTGAACTGTCGCAATGCCGGCTTTTTCATCAGGCTATAGCACACTGGTAATACCAATAGCGCTAACACCAACGCACTCAACATGCCACCCACCATAGGTGCGGCAATCCGGCTCATAATTTCAGACCCCGTGCCCGTACCATATAAGATAGGCAGCAAGCCGATAATGATCGTCGATACGGTCATCATCACAGGACGAACTCGCAGCGCAGCCCCTTGCAGCAAAGCGTCGATATACTGCGACTCACTAACAGGCGCCTGGCGTGATTGCGCCTCACTTTGCAAGTCTTTAAAAGCTTGCTCCAGATATACCAGCATGATCACCCCTATTTCAACCGCGACACCAGCCAGCGCGATAAAGCCGACACCAACGGCAACGGAGAAGTTAAAGCCTTGCAAATACATTAACCACAAGCCCCCGATGGTGGCCATGGGCAAAGTCAACAGGATCAACGCCACCTCTCCAAAACGACGGAAATTCAGATACAAGAGCAACATAATGATCGCTAATGTCAGCGGCAGTACATAGCTGAGCTTTTCCTGTGCGCGGATCATATACTCATACTGGCCAGCCCAGTTCAGTGAATATCCAGCAGGTAAATCCAGCTCCTCGGCGACCACACTGCGTGCTCGTTCAACATAACTGCCCAGATCGACCCCATCGATATCAACAAAGGTCCAGCCATTAATCCTGGCATTTTCACTTTTAATCCCCGGCGCACCGCTTTCTACGTACACATCCGCGACATCACCAAGGGCGATCCGCTGGCCTGTGGGCGTCACGATAGGCAAACGAGCCAGCTGCTCAGGCGAACTACGGTAATCCTGTGGATAGCGCAGGTTAACCGGATATCGTTCCTGTCCCTCCACGGTCTGCGTGACATTCATGCCACCAATTGCCGTGGCCACAACCTGCTGTACATCCGCAATATTGAGTCCAAAGCGGCTAGCCTGCTCACGACGAATATCAACTTTGATATAGCGCCCACCAGCAACTCGCTCTGAATACACCGAAGCGGTGCCAGGCACGGTTTTAAGAATGCTCTCAAGACGCTGGCCCAGTGATTCAATTACAGCCAGTTCTGGACCTGCAATCTTAACCCCTACCGGTGTTTTGATCCCCGTTGCTAACATGTCGATACGGGTTTTGATTGGCATCACCCAGGCATTGCTGACACCAGGCAATTTTACCAGGCGGTCCAGCTCTGCTTTTAGCTTGTCGGTCGTCATCCCCGCTCGCCATTCGCTGCGAGGCTTAAGCTGAATAAAGGTCTCAATCATAGTCAATGGTGCCGGATCGGTGGCCGACTCAGCACGCCCGACTTTACCAAACACATTCTCCACTTCCGGCACCGTAGCAATGAGCTTATCTGTTTGCTGCAACAGCTCACGCGCTTTGCCGATAGAAATCCCCGGGTACGTAGTTGGCATATACATGAGGTCGCCCTCATCCAGCGGCGGAATAAACTCGCTACCGATTTTATTCAGCGGGTAAAACCCTGCCACGGTCAGCGCCACTGCCGCTAACAATGTTGTTTTAGGAAAACGCATAACCTGACGAAGCAACGGCATATACGCAGCAATCAACAAGCGGTTAAGTGGGTTTTTGCGCTCAGGCGTGACTTTCCCGCGGATGAAATAACCCATCAGCACCGGCACCAGGGTAATGGCCAGTCCGGCCGCAGCTGCCATGGCATAGGTTTTGGTATACGCCAAAGGTGCAAACATGCGCCCCTCCTGCGCCTCAAGAATAAACACCGGCAAGAACGACACTGTGATGATCAGCAAACTGAAAAACAAGGCAGGCCCGACTTCAGTCGCCGCTTTTGCCACTATTTGCCAGCGATTGTCATCGGTTAACGGAGTCTTTTCCATGTGCTTATGGAGATTTTCTATCATCACAATGGCGCCATCCGTCATCGCACCAATGGCAATAGCAATCCCGCCAAGCGACATGATATTTGCGTTGATACCCTGGAAGTACATCACGATAAAGGCCACCAATATCCCCAGCGGCAAGGTGATCACGGCCACCAGCGAAGAGCGTAGATGGAACAGGAAGGCCACACAAATCACAGCCACGACCAGCAACTCTTCAAGCAGTTTTTGCCATAAATTATCCACTGCCCGTTCAATCAGCTGACTACGGTCATACACAGTAACGACCTCTATGCCCTCAGGTAAAGAGGCTTGCAACTCAGCCAGCCGGGCCTTTACACCAGCAATGGTTTGCTGGGCATTTTCGCCAAAGCGCATTACCACGACGCCACCGACTACTTCGCCTTCGCCATTGAGTTCGGCAATGCCCCGGCGCATTTGCGGGCCAAGCGTGATTTGTGCCACATCACCCATGGTCAGTGCGGTCCCCTGTGCATTCAGGCCAAGGGGGATCTGAGCAATATCCGTCACGGAGCGAATATATCCGGTAGCCGTGACCATATATTCGGCTTCCGCCATCTCAATCACAGACGCCCCGGTTTCCTGATTGCCCCGTTGCAATGCCTGCTGAATATGGCTCAAAGGCAACCCATAAGCACGCAATTTATCCGGGTCAACCTGCACCTGATATTGCTTAACCATCCCGCCCACTGACGCCACTTCGGATACCCCTGGCACCGTTTGTAACTCGTATTTCAAAAACCAGTCCTGAAGGCTGCGCAGCTGACTGATGTCATGCTGACCCGAGCGGTCGGTCAGGGCGTAAATATACACCCAGCCTACGCCGGTCGCGTCCGGCCCAAGTTGTGGCTTGGCAGTTGATGGCAATAAGTTGGCTGCCTGACTAAGGTATTCCAGTACCCGACTGCGCGCCCAGTAGAGATCGGTGTCGTCATCGAAAATAACATAGACATAGGAATCACCATAAAAGGAGTAACCCCGCACAGTGGTTGCGCCGGGCACCGACAACATGGCGGTGGTGAGCGGAAAAGTCACCTGATCCTGAACCACCTGTGGCGATTGACCCGGATAACTGGTTTTTACGATCACCTGCACATCTGACAGATCCGGAATGGCATCAACCGGCGTTTGCTTAACGGCAAATAAACCGCCTACCACCAGCATCAGTGTACTCAGCAGGACCAGCACACGATTGTGTAAAGACCAGGTTATGACTGCTGCTATCATGATTGTTCTCCTGGCTTAATGGTGTGCATGATCAGACATAGCGGGGGCTTGCTCACCGTGCTGCATCTCGGTCACAACAAAGTCATCCCCCACCTCAAAGGTAAAGGTTACCTGATCGCCAACGTTAAACGCATTCAAGTCGATATCGTCGGCTATGACAAAGTCCATCGTGGCGGCGGCACGACCCCATTTTTCAATCGCGCCGCGATGGATAGTAGCGATGCGAGACGCGATGTCTATTGCTTTGATGTTGCCCCCAACGGTCGCCATTGGTAAGGTCGGTTCAGACATAATATGAATGGTGGTGATTTCATACCCTGCATCCGTTTTAGTGACCTCAAAATGTAGCGACTGTCCGATTTTAAGCGCACTGCTGTCAAGCTTATCGGCCAGCTGAAAGTCCATGGTCATTTCTGGCCATTCCCACTCAGGCACGGCATCATGGGTAATGTTAATCACACTTGACTGCGCCTCATAGTGATTCACCGTACCGGCCATCCAGACCTGAGTCGGTTTTGCATCAGCACTCATACGCTTAAAGTCGGAGCTTTTACTGGATTCTGAATCAATCAGAAACTGAGCCGATGTAACGACCCGGTCATCCTGTTGCAGCCCCTCCAGGATCTCAGTCTGTTCGAGACCGACCCGGCCCAAGGTCACTGCGACGGACTTAAAACGTCCCTCGCCTAGCGCAACAACCACCCTATCCTGCTTACCGGTGCGGATCACCGCCTCGCTCGGCACCAGCATGGTGTCTGCTTTACTGCCCGCCAGGATCTGCACCTGAGCAAACATATTGGGTTTCAGCTCCCCCGCAGCATTGTCGAACTTAAGCCGAACCCGCAGCGTCCGGGTCGTTTCATTCAACGTCGGGTAAACATAGTCTACGCTGCCCTGCCAACGCTTACCGGGCAAATAATCCAATGTCATTACTACCGGCTGGCCTGCCTCAACCAGCGCAGTATCCCGCTCGAACACTTCGGCTTCCACCCAAACCTGATCCAGCTGAGCAATGCTCATCAGGGTATTGCCCGGATTGACGTAAAAACCTTCACGGATCTTCAGTTCGGCGACTACACCGCTCTGGCGGGCATAAAAAGTAATGGTCTGGCGTACCAGACGCTGCGCTTCTAAGCTGCGAATAAAATCAGCCGACAATTGCAATGCCATCAAACGCTCCCGTGCTGCTTTGATCAGTGCGGCATTATTGCGCTTCAGGGCGATCAGAAACTCCTCCTGAGCATTTACCAGCTGTGGTGAATACAGCGAATACAGAGGCTGTCCCTGCTCAACCGGCTCTCCGGCCGCTTTGATGTATAAGGTTTCTACCCAACCATCAACGCGTGGGTGAATGTGCACCAGCTTATCTTCATCATATTGTATGTAACCGACTGTCGAGATCATGCTGTGCAGCGGGCCTGTCTCCACGATAGCCGTTCTCACCCCCAGGTTATTCACCACTTCAGGTGAAATAGTGACCGCCCCGGCCTCTTGCGCCTCACTCTCTGCATACACAGGTACCAAATCCATGCCCATCGGCGATTTACCGGGCTTATCACGACGGTAATTGCTGTCCATCGGTGCGACCCAATAGAGTGGTTGCTTGCTGTTGTCCTCGCCTTGCGGCGTGTCAGACTGGACTGTGCCTGTTGTCATCACAATATAGCTCAGTGCGCCCCCTGATAACCCAGCCAGCAAGAGTTTAAGTGTGTTATTCATGTGCAGCTCCTGGCTGGTAAGTCGTGAGGTAATAATTCAATCGAGCAACGGCTTTCAGCGCATCTACGTCAATTTGTTTTGCAGCCACTCTGGCATTCAACTGAGCAATTCGAGCACGCACCACTTCAGCAAAGTCGCCGCTGTCATTGGTGTAAGCAGTCAGTGCAGCTTCGGCCTGTTCGTAGGTTTGCTGTAACAATTGCTCCCGGTACAAAATCTGACGCTCAGACAGGCGCCTCAGCTGACTCGCTTCTTTTTCAACCTGACCTGACAAATCTCTGAGCAGCAACAGCTTGTCCGTTTTGATCGCTTCCTGATCAGCCTGTGAGGCACTCAGCCATTGGTCCTGACGATTAGCAGTAAACAAAGGCACATCAACGCTCACTCCAACAGAGAAAAAGTCTGCCCGACTGCTGCCATCGGGCATATCACTGCGATGACCATAACTGGCATTCACGCCCCACTGCGGTTTATATTGCTGACGGGCAATCGCGACGCCTTTGGCGGCGACCTCAATACGCACGTCCTGCGCCAGCACCACAGGATGGCTGGTAAGCCGGTTTAGCAACCGCTGCGTATCCGGCTTGCCTTGTACAAACAACGTTGGAACCGCAACCTGAAGTGATGGAAGCCCCTCTGCTAACCGGGTATCCGACCAGGCCGTTTGTATCTGGCCGCTTTGTAGCCAGGACATCAGCTGAGCACGTGTGGCGTCGCGTTTTTGATATTCGACATTGAGACGGTCATCCAGCTGCACCAGCTCCAGCTGAGCACGGATCACATCCTGCTGACGGGTACGCCCCACGGCATTGGCATAGCTGGCCTTACTTACATCAACCAGTTGCTCAAAAAGTGCTTTGTCCTGCTCAATCAAAGCGATGGTGCGTTCTGCCAGGTACGTATCGAGCCATAGTTGACTCACCTGAGCGCGGATCTGCGCAGTGCGGTCGGCTCGCAGCAAGGCATATTCACTACTGGCAATCATCAGCTGCTGTCGTTTCAGTGCTAACTCGTCGCCACGACCAAACTGCTGACTCACGCCCACTTTGAGCTGCGTCATCGCTTCACGGTCATGCTGCCAGCCATCCACAGGCAAATTCATCATAGATAAGGCCACTTTGGGATCCGGCAATGTACCGGCCGCAATGCTTTGCGCTTGTGTTGCGCGCTGCTGGTAATGCTGCTTTTGTAATACCGGATCCTGTTTCGTTGCCAGCTCAATTGCTTTTTGCAATGACAGTCGTTCTGACGCCTGTGCGGCAGTGACACTCAGTGTCAGTGCGCTTAATAGTGTCAAACTGACTATCCGGATAATAAGAGGTTGCATCAAAACTGCTCCTTATAAGCATTCACCTGCGCATAGATCTGGTGGCTGCCGTCTTTCATCAAAAGTAAAACCTGATACGGCATGAAGCGGCCGTCCACTTCCATGCCCGGCGATCCCAGCGGCATGGCTGGCACAGCAAGACCGATGGCGTCTTTCTGGGGGTTAGCTAAAAATTGTTGAATAAACCTGGCGGGGACATGCCCTTCAAATACCCAGCCATCGTGACTGACAGCGGTGTGGCATGAACGATAACGCGCAACTATCCCATACCGTGACTTAATTGCACTGAGCGATGCCAGTTCCTGCCCTTGTGCGTTTATACCTCGCTCAAGCAGGTGCGACAGCCATTTTTTACAACACCCACAGGTCGGCGTTTTATACACAGTTAAAGCCTGCTCCGGGCTGCTCTGAGCGTAACTACTCAGGCTCAGTAACCAAAACAAACAGGCACTCAGAAATAGAAAATATTTATTGGTAGTAAAAGACACACTTGCCTCCGTCTCCTTCTGGCCCACAGCAGCTCGATATGGCATGTACGGGTCAGAATCAATGTAAACATCACACTGCAAAATGCAGTGAAATCATCAAAAGAAGTTGGATAAACAGGCTCAGATGCCGAATTTCAGACGCACTTCACCTGGTTCAGGCAAAAATGGGGGGACGATAAAGAGATCGAGCGACAACAACCGGGGGTTGGTTTTCCTGCCATAAAGCAGCCGTATAACTTAGGTCTGTCGCCAGAGAGAATTCAGCCACAGGCAACAGCTGAGCGCTACCACAGGCATGGGTCAGGCACACGCATTCACTATCATCGTCACAGCAGTCCATTGCGTGCTGCGAATGGCTCATCATGTTTGGCTCACTGTGCGACATGAGGTGATTGTCCATTGACGCATGCTGATGTGTCATCATGGTCCCTGGCATGTCGTGGCCCTGCATATGTGCTTCACACGCCATCACAGCATTCGCCATGCCTTGCACAACAAAGGCAAACAAAGCGAGTATCATCAGTAATGTTGCGGTGAATTTATTCATAATGCCCTCGGGGTAACGAGTCAGATTCTCACATAAACAACAAAAAAAGGAAAGCATACGCATAATAATGGCGATAAATTGCCTATACTGGTTGTGGCAATGGTTTTTGGGTAGTCAGTTTGTGTGGTTGGGTAGTCAGTTTGTGTGGATAGTACAAAGCCTTCTTTTTTTACTTGTCGTTGTGCAGCTTTTCTCACCCGTCAGGGCACAGCAAATCAGCCAAGACGCGACGCCCCCGGAACTTCATATCACACTCCCTGTCCGCCAGGTTAAGCTGCAAAAGTACATCAGTGAGCTGCTGCATGTCTCGCTGGCAGACCTTGGTTATAACCTGACACTCACCATGACCCCTAACCCTTTGTATAAACGTGAATCCAGATTGCTAAACAGTGGCCAAATCACCATGATAATGCGGCTGGCAACACCACAACGCGATGCCACATTTCACAAAATTAATGTGCCACTGACACAAAGCTTGATTGGCAAAAGGCTGCTATTGATCCATCAGCGTACCCAGACACGCTTTGATGCCGTGCAATCACTGGAATCCTTTCGGGACAGTAAATTAGTCGGGGTCTTTGCGCCCGGCTGGTATGACACGCAGATCTGGCAAGCCAATCAGCTGCCTTACATCGAGAATACCAGCGACCACGGCACGATAGTGCGTATGCTCACAGGCGGCAATCGGGGGTTTGATTACTTCTCACGGGGCATCAATGAAATAGATGATTACCCACTGAGTGATGGTTTGATCATCGAGCCCAATCTGGTACTCAGCTACCCGCTGGACTTCCATTTTTATCTGCACCCGCAAAACAAAGCCCACATTTCCATTCTCACCCGAGCATTGGAACGTGCGCAAAGAAATGGTTTGCAAACCCGCCTGATGCGCAAACATTTTGGTTACTTGCAACAACGCCACCGGTTGTCGGAACGGCGTGTTATTCACCTCGCGCTCCCCGCTGCTGATAAGGCCGTACAGCAGCCCCCGCCAGCACACTAAACTTTTAAACTCGCCAAGAATGCGTACTGTAAACTACACCTAACTCATTGAATAAATTATTTGCGTTATCTCAGGGTAATTCTCGAATAGCTAAGCTAAAATAGCGTTAAATTTTATTTGGAGTATCTTTTCAATGAGTATTCATGTAATCAAACACCCACTTGTACAGCATAAACTTGGTCTGATGCGCGAGCATGGGATCAGCACAAAAAGCTTTCGCGAGCTATGCCAGGAAGTGGGCACTTTGCTGACCTATGAGGCAACCAAAGACATCCCATTGGAAGATATTACCATCAAAGGCTGGCAGGGTGATGACCTCACCGTGCAGCACATCAAAGGCAAGAAAATCACCGTTGTGCCTATCCTGCGCGCAGGGCTGGGGATGATGGAAGGCGTGATGCAGTTAATCCCAAGCGCTAAGGTCAGTGTGGTCGGGCTGCAACGCAACGAAGAAACACTCGAGCCTGTGCCCTACTTTGAAAAGCTAGTTGGTAACATTGAAGAGCGCATGGGCCTGGTGATTGATCCTATGCTAGCCACCGGTGGCTCAATGATTGCCACAATCGACATGTTAAAGAAAGCGGGCTGTAAAGAGATCAAAGTGATTGTGCTGGTCGCCGCGCCTGAAGGCGTGGAAAAAACCCTGGCAGCGCACCCTGATGTCGAGATCTTCACCGCCTCGTTGGACAGTCATCTGAATGAAAAAGGTTACATAGTGCCTGGACTGGGCGACGCCGGTGACAAAATTTTTGGCACTGTGTAGGACGCCCTGAATGTCCAACACCCCCCTTAATTCTCTGACATCGCTCAAAACCATACTGAGCGGTGCTCAGATGCTCTTTGTTGCCTTTGGAGCACTCGTGCTGGTGCCTCTGCTGACCGGCCTGGACCCCAATGTCGCATTGTTTACCGCTGGCCTCGGTACTTTGGTGTTTCAGTTTGTCACCCGCGGACAAGTGCCGGTCTTTCTGGCTTCTTCCTTTGCGTTTATCGCCCCGATCATTGCCAGCGTGCAGGTGTGGGGGATCCCCGCCACTATGGGTGGGCTTATGGCAGCCGGGTTTGCCTATATCCTGCTAAGCTTGCTGGTACGCTTTAAAGGTGCCGATATTCTGCATAAGATCTTGCCCCCCGTGGTGGTTGGCCCGGTCATTATGGTCATCGGACTGGCCCTTGCGCCTGTTGCGGTGAACATGGCCATGGGTAAAAGTGGTGACGGCAGTGCTCAGCTGGTTGCTTACGATCAGGCATTGATCATTTCACTGTCCTCACTGATAGTCACCTTAATCGTGGCAGTCACAGCCAAAGGGATTTTCCGCCTGATCCCGATTCTTGCGGGTATCATCACAGGTTACGGCTTATCTCTGGCATTTGGTATCGTTCAATTTGACGCGGTGCACAATGCCAACTGGCTGGCCGTCCCAGCCTTTGTCTGGCCAGAGTTTTACTGGCCGGCCATTCTGTTTATGGTACCTGTGGCCATTGCCCCGGCGATTGAACATATCGGCGATATGATGGCGATCAGTAACGTGACAGGCAAAGATTACCTCAAAAAACCCGGCTTGCACCGCACTTTGCTGGGAGATGGCCTGGCTACCTCAACGGCTTCTTTGTTTGGTGGCCCACCCAATACCACCTACTCAGAAGTAACCGGCGCCGTTATGCTGACCCGTAACTTCAACCCTCAGGTAATGACCTGGACAGCGGTGATTGCCATCGTGCTGGCATTTGTCGGTAAGATGGGCGCTGGCTTGCAAACCATTCCAACGCCTGTGATGGGTGGGATCATGACCCTGTTGTTTGGCTCAATCGCGGTCGTCGGTTTAAACACTTTAGTGAAATCAGAAACCGACCTCAGTACCCCCCGTAACCTCAGTATCATTGCATTGATATTGGTATTTGGTATTGGTGGAATGCAACTGGGCAGCACGGAATTTAGCCTGCAAGGGGTGAGCCTTTGCGCCATTCTTGGCATTGTGCTTAACCTAGTGCTGCCTCACCCAAAACCAGCCGCATAACGCTTAATTGGTGTGACAACAGAGCGACCATCCCATGGTCGCTCTGTTGTCACACCAATTAAGAGATCAGCCAAAAGATTTTCTGACTCGCTCTTCAAACTCCATTTCATGATCGCGAAATGACTTAAGCAACTTATAACTGAGCGGAAGCCGTCGATGTGGCCGTGTCGTTTTTACCTTGCGATAACTCGGATGTTTGGAGAGATCAATTACGCCCATGGACCAACGCGAAAAATTCCGCTTTGACAGGTCGTTAATGATCAACGCGACCACTTCGGTATGCCTTGGATCTTGTTGAATATTCTTATACAAACGCTCAACATGATCTCTTTCACCTTCAATCACTTGCATGAAGTGATGTCCATCATAAAGTAACATGCCGGAAATGCCATTGAGTTGATTAGTCGATTTACAAAAACGATTTAAGTCAATCAACTGATCATCAGACAGAGGTGCCGTTACAGTGCTGACATAAATAAGCTCTATCAAGGCCATGGAAACCCCCTTGTTCACCCTGAAGATAAGCATAGTCGAGCGCAGTTATTGCGCAAAGCAAATTAATGGAACAAAAGGGCTGGCCTGAACACCTTATATGTATCAATAATATAAACGTTAGTTAGCCGGACACGACTGCCAGGATGCCCCATCCTCACTACAGAGTCTGGTGTATGTGCCATCCGAGTTATACGTCGTCTTGCGCCACTCGTGATCTGCAAAACGTTCCACCTCCACCCGATTATCACCACTGTCATCCGTTGAGCGCTTATACCAGCTAAACGCAGGCAAATTTAGCATCTGCTCTAACTCATAACCACTTTGATCGAAGTAATTTGCCAGCTCAGCTGGATCAAGTACCGTGTGTTTATCAGCCAAAGAATGCCACTCACTCAGCGCGCCAAGCATGCCATCACGCCGTTCCAGATGCGTATACTTTTTAACCAACTTACTACCATAGGTAATGGAGAGCAAACGCGCATCTCGCGCACTAAAATCTTGCAGCCAGTCACAACTTTGCGACTCACTCTCTGGCGTGCGTTCTAAAGTGTTTGATAACGTATAGGTGATCCCATCCAGTGTCACTGCAATCCCCTCTCTGTATACACAGCGCCCTATATCACTGGCATTTTCTTTGACCAAGTCGACTTCCTCGCTGTACTGACCCAGGCTGCCCCAGGGCTGATTTAAGGTGTTACGAAGGTACTCAACAAACACAACATTTTCCAGGGCATCATCCATTTGTGCCGTTTCACTGAAAAAAGTGCGGTCACCCTTACCAAACACTGCGATATCCCGATACCAACGTAGCTCTGACTCAGTGTTTTTCTGATAGTGCACCACGCGGATTTCAAGCGCTTCAGGATACTGCTCAGCCAATGCGAGGCGTTTTTTCAGACTGGCCTTCAGGCCAAAAACAATGCGCTCAGCAAGCTGCTTTACCTGCTCGTCCTGATTAGCAATGTAATCACTGAACAACTGTTGCTCGGAGATATTATAATGAGCAACCACTTCATTCGTTGTCTGGCGCAGAATACTCAGTAGTTCACTCAACGTTCCGGAGTTTTGCTGAAGTTCGGCACAGCTTTTTCCTTTGAATGTGTCGAATTCACTCAATGATTGCCATAGCACCGTGGTTAAGGGTGTCACATGCGCAGCCATTCGGTCATCGTCGATGGCCGTCAAAGACGGTGGCAATACGAGCTGATAGGCCTCAGTGACTTCACCTAGATCTTCGTCAATGGCACCCACAGGCACATCGACGTAAGTTGGTACATACACACTACACTGTCTTTGAGATTCGGTAAGTTCAAGTATATAACTTCCCTTGTCCAACGACTGGGCACTGGGCTCATTGCTATCGTGCTGACCATTGTTATTCAAGTCCAGCCAGACCGTTGCTCCGGATACATATCCATCGATAACGCGTCCACGCTGACTGTACTTCGTCTGCTCATCATCCACTGAATTATTGTTATCGCTTTCTGTCTCGTTCCCTGATCCGCTTCCTTGTCCTTGTTGAGCCCCATCTGTGTTACCCGTGCCTGATGCCTTAACTTGTCCGGAGTCTTCTGATGCATTAGCCGCTACAGCTTGATTAAGGTTGTTATCCGACCCACCGCCACACCCTGTGAGTGCGCTCAAACAGATAGCCAGTGCACTGAGCTGACCGATTTGATTGTTGTTCATAGTCTTGTTTCCTCTGTACTGCCTGCCACAAATACACAAAACCACTTTTAGTATCTGCTTCAGACTTAATGTGGCCCAAAGTGTACCTTGTACAGAGTCAAACCCAATATCCGAAATTAGACAAATTTCTAAAAAGATCGGCCATTTTAGCGAAATATGCGGTTTTTTTTTGCTTGCTCACAGGCTATGATACGCTGACTTGAATGCAACAAAAACTTCGCAAAACAAAAATAAAACTAACATTAACAACACTTTGGAGCCCATGGAGCCTAATTCACACTCCCTTTTTTTGCGCCTGATTAAGGTCGCTTTAATTTTGATGCTGCAATTGAGCTTTGCCACAGTTGCCAGCACCTACAGGACATTGACCGTCGCCGATGGCTTGCCCAGTAACCGGGTCTTTGACATAGCTCGGGATCACCGAGGCTTCGCCTGGTTTGCCACAGATAAAGGACTGGCACGCTATGATGGCGCGCATATTCAGGCCTTCTCTCGTTACCACACTCCCGGGCTCAGCCAGTCACTTTGGGTAAGAGACATTCTGTTCGACGAGTATCAACAACTTTGGAGCGCTGGTAAGCAAGGCCTGGAAGTGCTCCGGCCACATTCAGAAGCCTTTCAGCCCATCGCAGTACCTGGCCGAACAGCACCACTGAATATCTACAGCCTATTCAAAGCAGCAAACCAAAAACTCTGGGTCGGCGCCGCAGATGGCTTATATGTATTAGAGCCCAATCCACACTCTCCCTCAGCCGGGCAGCGTGCAGAGGCACTGAAGCCCGTCTTAACACATCTTGACGGTGCCCCCGTTAATTTCAAAATCCTGTCGATAACACACACGCAAGACAACCTGTTACTACTCGCGACTACACGTGGCCTGTTTGTCTTCGATCCTGCCAGCAACAACACACGTCCAATCTCATTGGATACCGCACAACCGGTAATGGCTGATAAACTTTGGACACTGGATGACGGCCAGATCTGGATTGCCATGCATGGGCTCGGGCTGGGTGTATATGATGTCGATACGGATACTGTTCAGCTCATTTATCAGGATCCCAATGAATTTGATACTGTCGGCTATGTATTTGACTTATATAAAGAGAATAATGAAATCCGCGCAGCCTCACTCAATACCGGACTTCTTTCTCTGACAGCGGGAACGGTGACAACCACACACTCCTACCCCCCATTGCTGTCTCTGTTCAGAGATAACAGCCTGCGCATGTACGGTACTTACAGTGAAGGGGTCATTGTAGAATCCGGCAATCACAGCGCAGTAAGTAATGTGCGCTTTACTCATCCCAGCGAGACCGGCAAGTATGAAGTAAATCAACTTACCCGGGTAGGTGAGCACCTATGGGTCGCAGATCAGCTTTCAGGCTTATGCCGGTATACCACTGATGGCGAGTTTGAACGTTGCATATCATCAGAGAGTCACTCAGCACAGGCACTAGCACCAGCAACTAACGGCAGCCTGTGGGCAGCCATGTATCACGAGCTGATCCTGGTCGAGCCGGATACAACGCAGGTAAAAGCACGATACAAACTCGCTGACTACCAAATTCCGGCAGCAATCAATACTCTGCTGCCCACCACAAACGACACACTCTGGCTGGCCCACAGCTTTGACGGCATCAGTCGTTTTAATCCAAAAACACACGCCATAACGCACCTCACCAGTGAAAACAGCCAATTGCTCAGTGATCAGGTTCATCACCTGGCGAAAACTCAGAATACGCTTTGGCTGGCAACCTCCGCAGGGCTACAAACTTACTCTCCTGAACGAGCGCAATTTGCAACCATTCCCAGTCCCGGCAACCGGCCATTCATCGCAGTATACACAGTCACACCCGCGCCGGATGGCAAAGTATGGGTGCAAACCGATCGGGGTTTGCGTTGCTACGATCCTGCCAGGCAAAGCTGGCTTGATTTACCCGAGCCACTGGTTCGACTAAATACGACCAGTCTGACATTTGACCACAGAAATACGGTTTGGATCGCCACAGGACAAGGGATATGGCATTGGCAAGCGGATAACAATGCCGTGGCATTCTATAACTATGGAGACGGGCTATTCAGACGTGGATATCTTGAAAATGTAGCAACCCGGTCAGAATCGCACATTTGGTTTGCCTCCACTGAAGGGGTGACACGACTGACGCCAGACAGCCTGGGCCAGCCTGCGCTTTCGTCTGGCCAATGGTGACCTGTTCAATAGCACCAAGCAACAGTTTCGCTATCAATTATCCGGCGTCGCAGATACCTGGGTTGAGTTGGGTAATGAACATACCCTGATGATCCCGCGTCTCCCGTGGGGCGATTACACACTGACGCTGAAAGCCACAGATAATCAGGGCAACTGGTCTGAGCAAGCTTCAAAAATACACTTTACCGTGCGCACGCCCTGGTATGCCACCACGTTTGCCAGAACGAGCTACATCTTGTTAGCCATGGCGGTGTTGTATTTAGCCTATCGGCTCAGGATCAGAACGCTGGAGCACAGACAGCAACAACTTAAGGCAACCATACGCAGCCATACACAGATAATGCAAGAACAGAACAGTCAGCTTGAGGCAGCCCAAAAGCAACGCACTGCCCTGCTCAAAACGCTATCTCATGAGCTAATGACGCCCGTTACCCTGATCCAGGGACCCGCAGAGCAGCTACGCAATAGTCGCTGTGAAACACAGCGAACCCAAATGACCAACCTGGTGATTAGTAACACCAAACGGTTAAAAGTATTGATTGAGCATTTAATGCAGCTCTCATCGAACAACGAGGCCATAGCACCACACTCATCAAATACGTGGGGTGCACATGACCTGGCGGCCGTATTAAATGAACAAATAGATGTGTTCGGGCCGCTGATGAATGACAAATCCATCGTCTGTCACACACACCTTGATGCCGAAGTCATGGTCAATGCGCAGCCGGATCAACTGCCGCAGCTCATCAGTAATCTGCTTAGCAATGCAATTAAGTACAGTTATGAAGGCGGCGAAATGAATATTGCCCTGACAACCGATAGAATTGCTCAGCACGCCACACTGAGCATATCAGATCAGGGGATTGGCATTGTTCCAGATCATCACGAACGCATATTCGACGCTGAGTTCCGCACCGAGACTGGGCATCAATTTGCTTCAGGTCAGGGCCTTGGCCTGAGTCGGGTCAAAGAAATTGTGACTCAGCTCAACGGCCAGCTCCAGCTCACATCCTTGCCTGACAAGGGCACCTGCTTTACCGTGTCACTGCCATTTACGCAGCAGACCGTGAATTCAAACAGTGTGGCAGCAACAGTAGCAGCTCGGCAGGAACACCAGGATAAAGCACCAAGTATTCTGCTGATTGATGACACCCCTGATATGCTGGCATTTTTGCACGACATACTGACGCCCGACTATCAGTTGCTCACAGCAAACAACGGTAAAACCGGGCTGGCTCTGGCTCGGGCTGAGCTGCCAGATATGGTGATATCTGACGTGATGATGCCAATAATGGACGGCCTCGAACTGACACAACAGCTTAAACGCGATCCGCTCACTGCACACATCCCCCTGATACTAATTACAGCGAACCTGAGTGAAGAGAAATACATGAGGGGCCTGAATCTGCAGGCCGATGACTACCTGACCAAACCGTTCAATCTGACCGCTTTCAAACTCAAGATCAGCAACACCTTTGCTCTCATCGAAGCAACCCAGACAAAGCTCAAACAACAGCTTCATCAGCATAACCAAAGTGTTAAATCTCCTCACCTTGCGCAAACACTTGAGCCCCTGACGCCTAAAGATCAATTTGCAGACAACCCAGCTACTTCGGCCTTTGTCGATAAACTTGAGTCGGTGCTGTCGAAATATTACGGTGATCCCGCGCTTTCGGTGGCCCAATTAGCGAAAGAAATGGCGCTGAGTGAACGCCAGTTACATCGCAAGCTCACATCCGTCACTTCTATTGGAGCCAATGAATACATGCGCCAATATCGCTTATACCGTGCACTGGTACTATTACGCAGCGGCATCAATGTGACACAAACAGCAGAACAATGTGGCTTTAATTCACCTTCCTATTTCAGTGCTTGTTTTAAAAAGCAGTTTGGCTTAACCGCTAAGCAGTACGCAAAGGACCAGATGACGAGCCCACAGATTTAACTCAAAACGGGCTAATCACCCACTTGAAATAGAATTTACGCCATATACTGCTGTTGGCCCAATCCGAAGGCCTGGGCTTGATGCAAATACGTTGTGGAGGCTGTTGGGAGGACAACGAGGCCAGGTTCACCCGGCCACGTTAGTATAGAAAGGCGTGCTCAGCGTGTTAAATTAAAAACTCGCAATCAGTCTGTCTGCTAACACAAAATATTGATTAAGGTGCTTTTTAGTCTGCTCTTTACGGTTTCTTTCTGAATTAAGGTGGATGTTTTCAACCACAACCGCAAGATCATCTGCGAGCTTTTTGTTGTCGCCGATGAGGTTGAATGTGAAAAATTCAACGCTTTTCTCAAGCGTATACGTGATCACGTGGATCTGCTGTAGTTCAGCCTCATCCAGATCTCGTTTACTTCTAATTTCTGAGGTTTTTTCAATGAAAATCTTTCTTGCATCTTCGATGGAAGTCACGTCTGCAACTTTAAGGTGTTGAATAGATTTTTCGCCTGATTCATCACTGGCTTGTACCGTTGTTGAAAGAACAGCAGCCATTAGTAATACAATTAAAGTTCTCATTTTATCTCTCTATTGTTGAAATATAAGGGTCAATAGGGCGGTTTTTAATTGTTGGGTACTGATAAAACCGGCAGCCAGAGGCGTATTTTAACAACCTCTAAGCCACTTTAACAGTTGTCGGATTGCACCTGATAGCCAGCGCGTTTTGCGATAATTAAAGCATCACAAACCAAAAACCGCTTTGCTCTGATCTTACTAGACGTTCAATACTGGAAAAAATTTATCATTTGCTGAGAAAAATGTTCAGTGAGGATCTAGCTGTATTGCGCACACCCATATGATGAGGTCGGTTCAAAGAGTCCAGTGTGCCTGAAATTCAACTTGAACGAATGTGTAACGATCAGAAACCAGCACCGCTATCAGATGAATCAGAGCCCGAACTCCCGGCATCAGATGAGTCAGAGCCCGAATCCTCGACATGAAAGGACTCAAAATAATTGCTGATATGCTCAGCTCTTCTTACATGGGCTTGCTCAGGAAGCAAACTCTCTGGGGCATACTTATTTATCTCTCCCGCAGTAAAGTATGCTCTCAGATCTTTCTTTAGCAGTCGCAAGATCTTGATAAATCGATACGGAAAGCGCGCCCTGTCAATGTGATTGTAAACGTCAATCAGCTCTTCTAAAGAGTAAGCTGTATAACCTGGCTCATGATCCATTTAATAGTCCTTTACTAACTTGCCAATACGAATGTTCTCGTTCGTTCAGCGCGAGTGGTCACATCTCGCATACAAAATGGGTATCTGTACTCTCCAATAAAGAGAGCATGGAACATACAGTCCCGCATACCAGTTTGCACGTGTTATATAGCATGTCTATATAACCAAATTATGATCTGAACCGAGCTCTAGTGCTTATTATGTACAGCTATATTTGATGGATGTCGTGATTATTGGGCCCAAAAGCTCTCGTGAAGCTCCTAACTGCCATCACTTAGCTGACCGACAAGCTTAGCATAACGCTCACTAACTCCCAGTTTTTAAAATTAAGATAAAATAGCCCTCTTTATGTAAACAACCTGTTGACCTTTAAAATATTTAGAAATATCGTGTATATCACTGCCCTGCACGGCTGTGATAACGACACCTTCTAACAATAGTAAGCTTGGCACGCTCACATTCCACTTTAATACTGCGTAAATTTTGTTAAGATTTTACTCATAAAATGTGGAAAAATCTCCGCATTGCAATTTGAAAAGGAAAAAAGGACGTGATAAATGGCGATGATTTGAAAGCAATGAGGAAAAATGCAGGAATATCTCAAGAGCTAATGGCGCGGAAGTTAGAGTGTGATCGTAAAACAATTAGTAACTATGAACTGGGTGTAAGCGATATCAAGTCAAAGCAACTTTTTCTGTGGTTTATGCACTGTAAAATAGATACTAGAACTTTACTCAATCAGATCCGACTGATTAGTAGCAACATGAATAGCACTAATGAGTCAAAGTTACAGGATGACGAAAAATGAAAAAGGTACTCTTAACCAAACTTTTAAGCAAGACTGCACCCCCAATCACTCAGAATGGCCGAAGCGCAGGATCTCTTGATGTTAACATAAAATCGTTATCTTCTACCCAATTAGAGTGCGTATTTGGAGGAACGGCAATTAAACCCCCCAGAGCCGCACGTACCAATATTGAGACCGAGGAAACTGCATTCTTAAGAGCTAAAGCTGAAAAGGAAAAATAATGAAACTCTCAAACTTGGTTTTGCTCAGTATTGCCTCGATGGCATTTTTCTACATCCAGTTGTGGGATGAAAGTCTGGTAACACCCTTGTACTTATCACTTCTTCTATTATGTTCATTATACGGTGTTTATCTAAAAGACATTAATATGGTCCATATTTCCGGGTTTATTTTTATTCTAAACGGTACTACTTATGCCATTTTTAAAGTTGGGTTGATAAATTACGTAACACCTTCTGACAATAAGCTGTTGCAAGGAACTCTCATTTATGGATTCCAATTATTATCTGGGATAATAACAGTTCTGGTCTTAATCTTCAGAGTTCAGATATCAAGACTACTCTCTAACTCAAAAAACATTGAACTAACTCTTTTCGATGGATTATTCCATTGGCTATACATGTACACTTCTATAATTTATTTACTTGGTTTAATTGAAAATGTTGCCTGGTCTTACTTTAACATGAAGTCATGGACAATTATTTATGACAACTTTGAAGGGTTAATTTATATCTCATGGGCACTCTGTTGTGGTGCACTAATCACAATGATGATCTGCTCAACAAAAGACGCTCAATTTCGAGAATCTAAAACATCCTAAATTCACAACCCTATAAGTCCATCTACCAAAATAGATGGACTCGTCACTCAGTGAGCCCTTCAGTTTCTACTCACCTGTTTTTTCTATCGATAGCCAATGAAATTTCAACGATATAACCCGCTTCCTCATTACCTACTCTTTACTGAAAAATTCACTCTTTGCTTGCTCTTTTAGAAAGCCTATAGGCGCTAGAGCTTCAACTTTCACGTCTATACTAGGAATCACGATTATTGAATCGTTTTGATCCAATATAAGCTCCTGCAGCCGCCCCTACAGGCCCAGCTATTACAGCTCCTAACAATGCACCACCTCCCAGGTTTTTCACCTGTTTAGTTTGCTCATCTCCCTATACCAGTGTATCAACTTCATATTCGTTTGACTGCACAGTAATTTCCAATTTTATTTTCTCTTTTATAGGAATTCCAAAAAATGATTTTTTATCACCTGTAAAGTACTTGATCTTAAAAAGCAGATGCTTACCTTTAGGGTAATATGCAATCAAGTCAGAGTCTTTGATAATTTCAACCTGTTCCCTCCAACTTCGAGGCGTAATGGTTTAAACCTGTGCCACATTGCCATAATTGATTCCTTACAACCTGTCCCCAAATAAAAAGAACAAAAATAATGTATAAAAAATATCAAGCCCACCTAAAGCATTGTTCAACTAGAAATCAACACTATCTAAACTAATAAAAGAGAGTCCAGTGGGTGAACTGAAAATTGAAATCAATACCAAACTATGCGTGCGACTCGGTTCCACACCACACAATCTAATAATGAAATGTTCTACTGAAAATAGCCATAAAAAACCAAGTTATCAAACTGGGTTATAAAAAGTGGGTCCAGTGGGCGGACTCTTACCTTGCATCAGTGCCACGCCCGGCGTGGGGCTCAAGTCCGACTCCACACCATTAAATATTAAAATTTAGGAATAAAAAAACCCAGCTAAAAAGCTGGGTTATAAAAAGTGGGTCCAGTGGGCGGACTCTTAACTTACATCAGCGCCACGCCCGGCGTGGGGCTCAAGTCCGACACCACATTGCTTCCGTATGTTACCTTGAATTTCAGGCATAAAAAAACCCCGACCTATTCGGTCAGGGTTATAAAAAGTGGGTCCAGTGGGCGGACTCTTAACTTACATCAGCGCCACGCCCGGCGTGGGGCTCAAGTCCGACACCACATTGCTTCCGTATGTTACCTTGAATTTCAGGCATAAAAAAACCCGACCTATTCGGTCAGGGTTATAAAAAGTGGGTCCAGTGGGCGGACTCTTAACTTACATCAGCGCCACGCCCGGCGTGGGGCTCAAGTCCGACACCACATTGCTTCCGTATGTTACCTTGAATTTCAGGCATAAAAAAACCCCGACCTATTCGGTCAGGGTTATAAAAAGTGGGTCCAGTGGGCGGACTCTTAACTTACATCAGCGCCACGCCCGGCGTGGGGCTCAAGTCCGACACCACATTGCTTCCGTATGTTACCTTGAATTTCAGGCATAAAAAAACCCCGACCTATTCGGTCAGGGTTATAAAAAGTGGTACCAGTGGGCGGACTCTTACCTTGCATCAGTGCCACGCCCGGCGTGGGGCTCAAGTCCGACTCCACACCATTAAATATTAAAATTTAGGAATAAAAAAACCCAGCTAAAAAGCTGGGTTATAAAAAGTGGGTCCAGTGGGCGGACTCTTAACTTACATCAGCGCCACGCCCGGCGTGGGGCTCAAGTCCGACACCACATTGCTTCCGTATGTTACCTTGAATTTCAGGCATAAAAAAACCCCGACCTATTCGGTCAGGGTTATAAAAAGTGGTACCAGTGGGCGGACTTGAACCGCCACGCCCGAAGGCAACGGATTTTGAATCCGTCATGTCTACCAATTCCATCACACTGGCATAATTTTTCTTTCATCTTCTAACCAAGAGAAAATAAAGAAAAACCACTTTGAGCTTAGGCTTTGTTTTATATGCCTTCGTCTCTATGCCCAGCATTATACAAATTGGCGGGAGGGTAGCAAGCATTTTTTACAAAACGTCGTTTAAGTGCTTGGTAAATGAACAGTCGCTTAAAACTAGTCGGGTTTTTTAGTGTTAGATTAAAAATCAGGTAGAATAAGTCATATTTCAGCTTTAATGAGTGAACTAAATGGCTTCGTTTCCCCGTGCGGGCTTAACCCGTCGTCTTGCATCTCTGATCTATGATGGTCTGGTCGTGATTGCATTTGCAATGCTTTCTATGGTGGTTTTTTTATTGATAGTTGAAGGCTTTATCTCTTTGGGCTGGATCTCTCAAGGAAACCATGAAGACGTGTCAGCGCTGATCCAGGCCACTCCCCTGTTGTCATTTTTCCGCGGATTTGTATTAATTGTCGTATCAGTGCTGTTTTTTGCTTACTTTTGGGTTAAAAGCGGTCAGACCATCGGCATGCGCGCCTGGCGGCTAAAAGTACAAACGCCAGATGGCAAGTTGCTCAGCTGGCCAAGAGCCAGTGCACGGGCCTTATGTGCGTTACTTGGGCTGGGCAATCTGCTGGTACTTATCGACTTTAAACACAAACGCGCACTACAAGATATGATTTGTGGCACTGAAGTGGTGGTGTTGAGCAAAGAAGAGAACAAACGCATTTATGACAGCCTGGATTAAAAAGGTCGTTGCATTGCAACAAAAAAGCCTGACTCCGTCAGGCTTTTTTGTTTTCATCTTCTATCTTACCCGCGTTGACGGTTAAGAAGATAAAACGCTGTTGCGGTAAATAAGACGCTGGGCATCACAGCCCCTACGACCGGCGGGATCTGATACACCATAACGATTGGACCGAAAATCTCGTTACTCAGGTGGAAGATAAGCCCGGTGATCACCCCCATAATTATACGCGCACCCATACTCACTGAACGCAGTGGCCCAAAGATAAAAGACAAGGCTACCAGCAACATCACCGCAATCGTCACCGGTTGCATCACTTTACGCCACAGCGCCAGTTCATAGTTACTGGTGTCCTGCTCATTTTGCTTCAGATACTGTAAATACGACCACAAGCCAGAGAAAGACAATGCGTCTGGTTCTACCGAAGCCACGTCCAGTCGGTCCAGCGTCAGCTGTGATGCATAATTGAGTGTCTGAGCGTATTGCGTACTGATCTGTTGCTCTTCAATGATCACTTCCTCGATGGCTTTAAGCTGCCAACCGTCATCAGTCGCAGTACCAGACTTAGCACGGGTGATTTTCAGCAAATTGAGATCATCATCGAAGTGATAAATATTGATATTTTGCAGATTGCCGGACTTTTCGATGTTGGCAATATTAATGAAATTACTGCCATCTTTGGCCCACACGCCCTGCTGCGCCTCAAACACCTCACCACCATTAATTGCCTGATTACGCAGTTGTTTGGCCGTTTGTTCTGCCTGTGGCGCGCCCCACTCGCCCAATGCCATCATGCATAGCGCCAATACAATTGCCGATTTCATCACCGACCCGATGATCTGTAATCGAGACATCCCCGCAGCCTGCATCACCACCAGTTCACTGCTCGAAGCCAAAGCCCCGAGCCCGGTCAGGCCACCAATCAGCGCCGCCATTGGAAAGAACACCACAATATCACTGGGCATGCTGTACAGCGTGAACAACAACGCATCCATAACGTCATAGGTACCACGACCCACAGAGCGTAACTGCTCAATAAATTTGATTAAGGTATTGATGCCCACAAACACCAATAAGGCAAAGCCCGTGGTTTGTAAAATGCTGCGCCCGAGATACCAATCCAGGGTTTTCATCATTGCTGTGGCTCCCGTTTTAACAACATAGCGCGCACCCAGACACCAAAAGGCCGGCCTTTGGCTATCAGGTAAGCACCAATAAATAACACACACAAGTGGATCCACCATAAGCCAACCGAGGTCGGTACCTTACCTTCGGCAACCAGATATTTACCCGCATTGAGCATGATAAAGTAACCCAGATAGATACAAATCGCCGGAACCAGTTTGGCAAACTTACCCTGTCTGGGATTCACGACACTCAGTGGAACTGCCAGTAAGGTCAGCAAAATAATAGAAATTGGCACAGATAAACGTAGCTGGAACTGGGCAATGGCTTCAGGTGTGCCCATTTGCAGCAGGCTGGACGAAGGCAAGTCTTCAAGCTTACGACGTCGCTGTTCAATTTCCTGCTCACGGATCTGCACCTGATAGCTGCTAAACTCAGTTTTGTTCAGCGCCTGACTGAAACCGTCAGTTTCGAATCGTTTCCCCTCACTGAGCACCAGCTGTTGCTCACCGGTTCCTTCTTCAACGACCCGACCATTCTGAGCAAACACGATACGTGCAGCCTGATTTGAATCGCGATCGGGTAACTGAGCAACAAACACACGATTTAGCTCTTTGCCCTGATCACTGGTGTTGTGGACAAACACCACCGCCTTTTCATTGCCCGTTTGCTGGAACCGCCCGGCCCGGATCTGGCTGAGCCCGGATTCTGCATTAGCTTGTTCGCGAAGCTGATTTTCTTTTTCACCTGCCCAGGGCGCCAGATATAAGCTCAGCACCGCGGCCATCAAAGCAATCACAAAACTGGAGACCAAAGTCACGCGCACGACATACCACTCACTAACGCCGCACGCCTTCAGTACCGTCATTTCACTGTCAGCATAGACCCGACTATAAGCGAGGATAATGCCCAAAAATAAGCTTAATGGCAGGATATACACCGCCAGTTTAGGTAAGTTTAGGGCCAGAAAAGACATAACAAGTTTTCCCGGAATGCTGCCACCTGAGGCCTCAGCCAGGATCCGGACAAACTTCTGCGAGATGAAGATGGTCATAAGGGTCATAAAAACGGCGACCTGAGATTTTAATATCTCAGCAGTCAGATATCGAAAAATAAGCAATGTCCGCCCCTATAAAACGTCTCATTTCACTGGAATAGTAGGAAATTTTGAGTAAACTGGTTATTTTAATCACTTTATTATATGCCATCGGATCCAAATATCCTACTAAAGCAACAGGCTAAAGCGCCAAATGCACGCGTCAATTAGCCGTTTTTTAGTTCAGCACCTAGAAATGGAGTGGCTGAGGCATAAAAAGTTCAAAAAAGACAGCACATTGACTCAGGAGTCGCAATGGAATTCAGCGTAAAAAGTGGTAGCCCAGAAAAACAACGCAGTGCGTGTATTGTTGTCGGCGTATACGAACCACGCCGCCTTTCACCCGTCGGGGAGCAGCTGGATAAAATCAGCGAAGGGTATATTTCTAACCTGCTGCGCCGCGGAGACCTAGAAGGTAAACCAGGCCAGGTGCTTTTACTTCACCATGTACCAAACGTATTGAGTGAACGTGTGCTACTTGTGGGCTGTGGTAAAGAGCGTGAGCTAGACGACAAACAATACAAACAGATCATCGCCAAAACCATCAGCACCTTAAATGACACAGGTTCAATGGAAGCCGTTTGCTTCCTGACTGAGCAACACGTTAAAGGACGCGATACTTACTGGAAAGTTCGCCAGGCAGTAGAAACCACTCAGGACAGCCTATACACCTTTAACCAACTGAAAAGCAAAAAGAGCGAAGCTCGTCGTCCACTACGTAAAATTGTTTTCAACGTACCAACACGCCGTGAATTGCCGATTGGCGAGAGCGCCATCGAACATGGACTGGCCATCGCAGCCGGTGCTACTTTGTGTAAAGACGTGGCAAACATGCCACCAAATATCTGCAATCCACGCTACTTAGGTGAGCAGGCTCAGGCATTAGCCGATGAATTCGACAACGTCACGGTTAACCTGGTTGGCGAGAAAGAAATGGAAGAGCTGGGTATGCACTCATATCTGGCAGTTGGTCGCGGTAGTGACAATGAATCCGTGATGTCGGTGATCCACTATAACGGTGCCCCGCAAAAGCAAGCGCCTACCGTGTTCGTCGGTAAAGGTCTGACATTTGATTCGGGCGGTATTTCTATCAAGCCAGGCGAAGGCATGGACGAGATGAAATACGACATGGGTGGCGCCGCCGGCGTACTGGGCCTGATGCGCGCCGTCGTGCAAATGCAGCTGCCGCTGAACGTCATCGGCGTGCTGGCTGGCTGTGAAAACATGCCAAGTAGCAATGCTTATCGCCCGGGTGACATCCTGACCACTATGTCTGGTCAGACGGTTGAAGTACTCAATACCGACGCAGAAGGCAGACTGGTCCTGTGTGATGCATTAACCTATGTTGAAGCGTTTGAGCCAGAAGTAGTCGTCGACGTGGCAACCCTGACGGGTGCGTGTATTATCGCCCTGGGCCATCATGCAACCGGTTTGTTGTCGAACCACAACCCTCTGGCGCATGACTTACTTAAAGCGTCTGAGCAAAGTGGTGACCGCGCATGGCAACTCCCTTTGTGGGATGACTATCAGGAACAACTGAAGAGCCCGTTTGCCGACTTCACCAACCTGGGTGGCCGCCCTGCCGGGACGATTACCGCCGCCTGCTTCTTGTCTAAATTCACCAAGAAGTACAACTGGGCACACCTGGACATCGCAGGGACAGCTTGGCGCAGTGGTGCCAACAAAGGTGCAACTGGTCGTCCGGTCCCTATGTTAATGCAATACCTGCTTAACCGCGTAGACGTGACTGAGCAACCTCAGGACTAATTCATGCTGTGACAGCCGATGTCACGTACCACGTTGATTGATGATAGCCGTATTCTGTGTCAGAATGCGGCTTTATTTTGAACGCTGTGCCATTTAAAGGCTTTCCCTTTATGGCAAGGCGTTTCGCTAGCTAGAAAACCACATGTCATGACCATCAACGCACGCTTTTTTGTATTAAAGCAGGACAATGAGCCGGGCAAACCAGTGCCGGCTCATTTTGATCTCGCCGCACGCAGCGCCGCAAAGCTGTACCGCGCCGGACAACGTGTCTTTATTTACGTAGACAGCGTTGAAGATGCCCATGCGGTTGACGAGCACTTGTGGTGTTTTGAGGCCGACAGCTTTGTGCCTCACAACCTGCAAGGCGAAGGCCCCAAAGGGGGCGCACCGGTCGAGATCGGCCAGATGCCACCTGTTGGCAGACGCACCATTTTGATTAATCTGGCACAACAGCTGCCGGATTTTGTGCGCCGATTCGACAAGATCTACGATTTTGTGCCGGTTGAAAGCAATGCCAAACACGCGGCACGCCAGCGGTTCATGCAACTGCGTCAGCTCGGCGCTGAAATTTCAACCAAAGAAATTGACAACTAAAGTATTTTTTAAGGTTCTGTGTAATGGATAAAACCTATAATCCGCAAGATATCGAACAGTCTTTGTACCAAGGCTGGGAAGAGAATGGCTACTTTAAGCCATCAGGTCAGGGCGATGCCTATTCGATCATGATCCCACCACCGAATGTCACGGGTAGCCTACACATGGGCCACGCCTTCCAGGACACCATCATGGACACCCTGATCCGCTACCAGCGTATGCAGGGCAAAAATACTTTATGGCAGGTGGGAACAGACCACGCAGGTATCGCAACCCAAATGGTTGTTGAGCGTAAGCTGGCCGCTGAAGAAAGCAAAACCCGTCACGACCTGGGCCGCGAAGAGTTTATCAACCGTATCTGGCAGTGGAAAAACGAGTCAGGTGGCACCATCACCAAGCAGCTTCGTCGCCTGGGGGCATCGGTAGACTGGGATCGTGAGCGCTTTACTATGGACGACGGCCTGTCTGAAGCGGTGAAAGAAGTCTTTGTTCGTTTATATAAAGATGACCTGATCTACCGCGGTAAGCGCCTGGTTAACTGGGATCCGAAACTACACACCGCAATTTCTGATCTGGAAGTAGAAAACAAAGACAAGCAGGGCCACATGTGGAACCTGCGTTATCCGCTAGCTGATGGTGTTAAAACCAAAGACGGCAAAGACTACATTGTAGTAGCAACAACACGTCCCGAAACCATGCTGGGCGACACAGGTGTAGCAGTCAACCCGGATGATGAGCGTTATCAGGACCTGATCGGCAAAGAGATCTTATTGCCAATCGTCAACCGTCGTATCCCAATCGTTGCCGATGAACACGCGGACATGGAAAAAGGCACTGGCTGTGTGAAGATCACACCTGCGCACGACTTCAACGATAACGAAGTCGGTAAGCGCCATAAGCTGCCCATGATCAACGTCTTCAACAAAGATGCAGCGATTTTAAGTGAAGGCGAAACCTTCACCTTTGATGGCAAGCCACTGGAGCTGGATGCACCATTGCCTGAGCGCTTTCATGGTCTTGACCGTTTCGATGCCCGCAAACTGATTGTTGATGAGTTTGAACAAGCTGGCCTGCTGGAAAAAATCGACGACCACAGCCTGACTGTCCCTTACGGTGACCGCTCTGGTGTAGTCATCGAGCCACTTTTGACTGACCAATGGTATGTACGCGTTGCACCACTGGCTGAGCCGGCAATCAAAGCCGTAGAAGATGGTGATATCCAGTTCGTGCCTAAACAGTACGAAAACATGTACTTCTCCTGGATGCGCGATATTCAGGACTGGTGTATTTCTCGTCAGCTATGGTGGGGACACCGCATCCCGGCCTGGTACGACAACGAAGGCAACGTATACGTTGGTCGCGATGAAGCCGAAGTACGCCGCGACAACAACCTCGCAGACGACGTCGTTCTGAGCCAGGACGATGATGTACTGGATACCTGGTTCTCTTCTGCACTGTGGACCTTCTCAACCCAAGGCTGGCCAGAAAATACTGACGATCTGAAGATGTTCCACCCGTCAGACACGCTGGTGACAGGTTTCGACATCATTTTCTTCTGGGTTGCCCGTATGATCATGATGACACTGCACTTTGTGAAAGACGATCAAGGCAAACCTCAGGTGCCATTTAAAACCGTTTACGTGACCGGTCTGATCCGTGACGAAAATGGCGACAAGATGTCTAAGTCAAAAGGTAATGTACTGGATCCGCTGGACATGATCGATGGTATCGATCTGGAAAGCCTGGTTCAGAAACGTACCGGCAACATGATGCAGCCACAGCTGGCCGCAAAGATTGAGAAGAATACCCGTAAGACTTTTGCTGATGGTATTGAAGCACACGGCACCGATGCGCTGCGTTTTACCCTGGCTGCGATGGCCTCAACCGGTCGTGATATCAACTGGGATATGAACCGCCTGGAAGGGTATCGTAACTTCTGCAACAAGTTGTGGAACGCCAGCCGTTACGTACTGATGAACACCGAAGAGCAGGATTGTGGTTTCAACGGTGGCGAGATGCAGGTTTCTCTGGCAGATCGCTGGATTTTGGGTCAGTTTCAGAACACAGTGAAAACCTTCACTGAGCACCTGGACAACTACCGCTTTGACCTGGCCGCGAACACCATTTACGAGTTCACCTGGAACCAGTTCTGTGACTGGTACCTGGAGTTGACTAAGCCAATTCTGTTCAAGGGCAACGAAACCCAGCAACGTGGCACACGTCACACCCTGATCACAGTTCTGGAAGGCCTGCTGCGTCTGATGCACCCGCTGATGCCTTACATCACGGAAACCATCTGGCAGCGTGTTGCACCACTGGCCGGTATCGAAGCAAATACCATCATGCTGCAGCGCTTCCCGCAGTTTGATGCCGAGCAAGTAGATACACAAGCAATGGAAGATCTAGAGTGGGTTAAACAGTTCATTCTGGCTATCCGTAACATTCGCGGTGAGATGGACATCAGTCCAAGCAAACCACTTAGCGTTTTGTTGGCCAATGTGTCTGAACAGGATCAACGCCGTCTTGACGACAACCAGGCGTTCCTGAGCTCACTGGCTAAACTGGAAGACATCAAGGTACTGGCAAGCAAAGACGATGCCCCGGCATCCGCTACCGCCTTTATTGGCGACCTTGAGATCATGATCCCTATGGCGGGTCTGATTGATGTCGAAGCCGAAATGGCCCGTATCGCCAAACAGCTGGAAAAAGCGGAAAAAGGCCTGGCACAAGTTGAGAAAAAGCTGGCAAACGAGAAGTTCGTCAACAACGCCCCTGCTGCGGTACTCGATAAAGAAAAGGCCAAACTGGCCGAGTACAGCGACGCCAAAGCGAAGCTACTTGAGCAAAAAGCCAAAATCGAAAGCCTGTAAGCTTTTAGCCAGAGTCAGTTATCTGGCTCAGAGTTAAGTATAAAAAAAGAAGCCGCTTAGCGGCTTCTTTTTTTACAATCCATAGTGAGTGCTACTTACGTAATCATATCGGCTCACGGCTCTGAAGAGGTCGAAAAACGCGCTAATACCTGATATAGATTATTGATATCTATCGGCTTGCCAACATGCGCCACAAATCCCTGTGCCAAATACCCTTTCACATCTTCTGTCATCACATTCGCAGTCAGTGCAATAACAGGAATGTCCGCATGACTCTTGCTAATTTGACGCTGCGCTTCGTTGCCATCCATTTCTGGCATGTGAATATCCATCAGTATTAAGTCAAAGCGAGTATGCAGTACCGCGTCAACAGCCTGAGTGCCGTTTTCGACAATTGTCAGTGTTGCCTGTGTACTTTTTAAAATTGCCTTAATCAACATTTGGTTAATCTTATTGTCCTCGGCAACTAAAATGTGTTTCCCCATTAAATCTGGTGGCGATAGCGATTCACTTTTTTGGTCACTCGATTTAAGCGCTGTTTTCGTCAGTGGTAATACAACCTTAATTTGGGTGCCCTCTCCCACTTTGCTGATTAAATCCAACGAGCCATTCATTAACTTAACAAGGCTTAGCGTAATAGACATCCCTAAACCTGTTCCACCATATTTTCGTGTAGTTGAACTATCCGCCTGAGAGAAACGCTCAAAAATCCGCTGCTGAGCTTCTAAGCTCATCCCTATGCCCGAATCAATCACATCAATACATAGCGCCTGTTGGTTATTCTGCTCTGTGCAGCTCACAACCACTTTAACACAACCCTGATCCGTAAATTTCACCGCATTAGAGATAAGGTTGAGCAATATCTGTTTGACTCTGACGAGATCGCCCAGCCAGCCGTCTGTAAATGACGGCTCAATGGTCACAATCAATTCAATGCCTTTTTTACTTACTATACTATCCAGGTCATACTTCACTGAATCCAACACATCAATCAGCGAAAAGGGCACCTGCTCCAGCGTTAACTGATTAGACTCAATTTTAGAATAATCCAGAATATCATTGATAATAGTCAGCAAGCTTTGAGCCGAAAAGGCCGCATTATCCAAAATAACTTTTAAATCAGGTTCCAACCTGGCTTGATGAAGCAATTGCAGCCCACCCAATATGGCGTTCATCGGCGTCCGGATCTCATGACTCATATTGGCAAGAAAATCACTTTTAGCTTTGGCTGCGTTTTCCGCCTCTTGCTTAGCCTTAATCATGGTTTTCATGGCAGTTACTTTTTCAGTGATATCATAGTTAACACCAATGACTTTAACAGCCTGATTTTGCTCATTTCGGATCACCTCAGCTGTCGCTTTCATGGTTCTTATCCGCCCATCGGGGTGGACCACTCTAAACTCAGTATCGTAGTAACCTGTTTCTGCGATTGCCGATTCAAGCAATGTTTTAGCTGAGGTAATATCGTCAGGATGTACACTGCTCTCCCAGGCTTCATAAGCGCCTGAGAATGTCTCTTCCGAGATACCATACAACTTGTACATCCAGTCATCCCATACCAGAGCATTGGTCAGCAAATCCCATTCCCATACACCTATCCCGGCAGAATCATTCGCTAATTGCATTCTAAATGCACTGACATCTGCCTTTTCCTTAGCTGCACGGATTTGTTCTTCGACTTCTTTTTGTTTTGAAATGTCCTGAACGACGGACCAGATAAAATCCTGTCCAGTGACATCGGTTATCAGAATGCCTGATAACAATACAGGGTAGGTGTGCCCTAGCTTATGAATATACTCTTTCTGATATGGCCCATAACGCCCTGTTTCTGCCATGTCAGCAAGTTGCTTAGCTTCTTGAACAGCATATTTTTTTGGCGTAAGTTGCCAGTAATCCATCTGATTTAGTTCATCAACACTGTACCCCGTAAAACGACTAAATTCTGCGTTGATATAATCGAATCGACCATCTTCCAGATAATTAATTGCGATACCAATCGGTGCAAGATCCACAAACTCTGCAAACTTCTGCCTTTCTTGTTCGAGCAAAGTTTCAATCTGCATACTGGCCCCGCCCAATGTATGTATACGGTCTTCAAGAACAGAGACAAATGCCAGCAAAGACTGCTTCGCGCCGTGTTCAGCCAAATGTCCACGGACCCTGACAGGAAAACGCGCGCCTGTTTTATGCTGATGTTGAGTTTCGAAATCGATGTGCTTGTTACTCTGGACCCTCAACCAAAACTCAGCCCAGCTTTTTGGCGTGAAACTGGGGATACACGCCCAAATGTGCGATCCAATCAGTTCACCTTTTGCATAACCCAGTTTTTTACTTGCAGCATTGTTGAGATACAGGATTTCAGAGTCAGAGCTGATCCATAAGATTTCATCGGTCGCATACTCCATTGACAACTTCAGAAATTGAAGCAACTCAGTTTCACTCATACTGGGCGGAAACTGCGCGGGTTCACCATCTAATTGTGGTGTTCCGTCCAAAATATTTACATCCGGTAATTTAGCCATACTGAAATCAAAGAAGTGCTCATGCTAAAAATGTAGGCGAAAAAAAACGGATGATAAAGCCTGGGTGCTTTTGCATTGGCTAGATCAACCTGGTGCAGTTCCAGCAGGCTCATTTACGATTGCAGTAAAAAGCCACACCATTTAGTTAAAAGTAACAAAAAAAACAAATAAAAAACCCCAACAGAAAACAAAGTGCAACCTTGCGTTTTCAAATGTGACAATATAGGGTACATGAAACAGCAGGTACAAATGTAAACAAGAAGAAACTAATTTATGATAAGAACTAAGCTCACAGTACTGGCAGCCTGTATTGCTGCTACTCACAGTGTGGCCGTCTCGGCTAACGATTATCCACTTATGCCGGGCGATCCGCTGGTCTCTCATCAGTGGCATTTACAAAATACAGGTCAGGTGGCATTCTCTGACAGAGGCGGTAAAGCGGGTGAAGACATGAACTTGTCACTGACCCATGCGTTGGGCATTCTGGGCACAGGTGTAACAGCGGCGGTGATCGATGGCGCCGTAGAGCTAACCCACCCGGATCTGCGTGACAACGTACGCCCTGGTTCTTGGAACTTTACGACTGATACACCGGACCTGGTCCCTGGTGGCCCCACTGACCGTCACGGCACGTCGGTTGCCGGGATCATTGCTGCCAGTGCCTTTAACGGCATTGGTGGGCGAGGCATCGCACCACGCGCCGGCATTGTTGGCTTTAACCTGATCTCATCAGGCAACTACAACACCGCGAACTGGCTACAGTCGCACGGCATGTACTCAGATGGCTATAATAAACACTCTTTTGATTTCCCGAGAATTTTTAACCAAAGCTATGGCCGGACTATGTCTGCGCCAGACAGCTTTGACTACACGGTCGATCCCTGGCTGAAAACCTATGAAGATGCGCAAGAAGAGATCACCCGCACCACCCACGGTGGACGTGGCGCCCTGTTCGTCAAGTCAGCGGGTAATGGCTACGCCAGACAAACTTTTACCGACCCTCGTTTTGGCTCTGGCTATCTGCGCTTTGAAAACAGCAACCATGGCCTGCCTTTACAGAACGTCAACCTGGAGCAAATGGATACCTCTTTTTGGAATATGGTTGTGTCGGCCTACAACGCCGATGGCCAGTTGTCCTCATACTCCACCGTTGGCTCAGCAGTATTCGTATCAGCCACAGGTGGTCAATATGGTGTCTATACTCCGGCAATGATCACAACCGATCTGACCGGTTGTGATGCCGGTTACAACCCGGCTTATGGTCGCAATGACTTGCATGGCGGTCACCCATTGGATCCGAACTGTGATTACGGCGCGCGTTTCAACGGGACGTCTTCGGCAGCCCCAAGCGCTGCGGGTGCCATTGCCCTGATCATGTCTGCCAACCCGGCATTGAGCTGGCAAGATGTACGTCACATTCTGGCCAGCACAGCCAGACAAATCGATCCGGATAACGCCGGTGTGACACTGTCGTTTGAAACTGCGCAAGGTGACACGGTCAGCTATCAGGCCATTGACGCCTGGCAAACCAACGCCGCAGGCTATGCCTTCCATAACTTCTATGGCTTCGGTGCGGTAGACGTGGACGCAGCCGTAAACATGGCGCGCTTCTATGACGAACAGCTGGGTCAGTTCACACAAACAGACCGCTTTACAGTGACAGCCAACAGTGCTATTCCAGACGGTGATATCAACGGAGTATCAAGCACTTATCAGTCAACAGAAGCGATGACCGTCGATGCCATTCAGGTACGTGTTAACATCGACCACACCAGTACAAGAGATTTGGCCATCGAACTGATTTCTCCGTCAGGTACGCGCAGTGTGATCATGACACCACGCACAGGCACCATCCTGGGACAAAACGGCATGGAAAATACACAAATGCTGACCCACCATTTCTATGGTGAGCAGGCACAAGGTGAATGGACCCTGCGTGTCATCGATACGGCAGCTCAGGACGAACTCTATGTTTTCGACCCGCGTGCAGCGGGTGCGCCCAACATCAACATGGTGCACAGAAACAATTCAGAAAATGGCCTGCTGAAGTCGTGGGACATTCGCTTCATCGGTCGTAAATAAGGAGTACTGACATGAAAAAACACTTAATCACCACCGCATTACTTGCCTGCGGAATTTCCACTGCCAGTGCATCCAGCAACGAAGTGTATGAAGCGCAACCGCTCAGTACAACACTCAGCCATAGCGTGACACTCAATGGCAAAAGTTATCTCTCTGCCAGTGAGCGCCTACTAACCGGTGTGGCAATCACAGATGCCAAAACCAGTACCACCTACATTTTAACCGGTGAAGTGGTTGCAGAACTGGAGCCGCTCATCAATGCACAGGAATTTGCCACGGCACATAACCTGGAGCTAGTCTATGTGCGGGCCAACCGTGCCATCTTCGCAGCACAACCTGGCACAGAGCTCAATGCCTTTAAAGCCCATATCGAGGGCCTGGCAGGGGTGACCAGCACCCAATTTGGTATTGATATCGAAGGCCTGGAGTCAGAGTAACGGGCAAACAAACCCAGTACTCAGGTGCTGGGTAGCTCTTCTGATCAGCCATAGTATCAGCGCATGTTCATCACATGCGCCCATTTCAATCACTTAACTTTTTGCTCGCCCAGCCAGTTAATTCGATACAGGTCCCGCCTTCTGTCCAGATAGTTTCTGACGGAGCCCTCGTGACGCAGCTCGTGTAACTTCTCAAGATCCAAATCGACTATCAGGGTCATCTCAGTGTTGGGGGTGGTTTCAGCCATAGTAGCATCGTGGGGAAACGCAAAATCTGAGGGCGAGAACACCGCAGACTGGGCGTACTGGATATCCGCGCCATCGACCTTAGGTAAGTTACCCACACTGCCTGCCGTCACTACATAGCATTCATTTTCTATGGCGCGGGCTTGAGCACAACAGCGTACTCGCAAATAAGCATTTTTAGTATCTGTCCAGAATGGGACAAACAAAATCTGCATGCCCTGCTCTGAGAGTAACCGTCCCAGTTCAGGGAATTCCACGTCATAACAGATGAGGATGCCTATTTTGCCAAAATCGGTGTCAAACACGCTCAGACTGTCGCCGCCTTGCATGATCCAGGCACTTTTTTCATAGGGGGTTGGGTGGATCTTGGTTTGCGATTCAATGGTGCCATCGCGACGGCAGAAATAGGATACATTGTAGAGGGCTTTGTCTTCAATCACCGGAATGGAGCCGGCGATAATATTGATGTTATAACTCACCGCCAGATGCGAAATAGCCTCCACCACTTCAGTTGAGAATTCAGCCAACGCTTTGATTGAATCCAGTGAGTTTTCATGTGCTTCAATACCCATCAGGGGCGCGTTAAACAGCTCAGGTAACAACGCCAGATCACATTGGTAATCAGCCAGCGCATCGATAAAAAACTCCACATGCTGCGTCAGCTCTTCCACAGAATGCAATGGCCGCATTTGCCATTGCACACAGCCGACACGGGCCGACTTCTTCACTGCACCAAACAGCGGCACTTCATTGCGTTCGTAGTAAAGGTTGGTCCATTCCAGCAAAGTAGCGTAGCCTTTTGATTCTTTGTCTTCTGGCAGGTATTTGTTGAGCACCCGTTTGACCTCAAAATCATTAGACAGTTGAAAGCTCAAAATGGGGTCGTAAATTTCTTTCTTTTTGACCAGTTCAATATACTTCTGTGGCGACATCTCACTGGCATGGTGCTGATAGTTGGGAATACGCCCGCCCGCCACAATCGATTTAAGATTGAGACTCTGGCAGAGCTCTTTTCTGGCTTCATATAACCGCCGCCCCAGGCGCATGCCCTGGTAATCGGGGTGAACAAAGACTTCGGCACCGTACAACACGTCGCCGAGTGGGTCGTGGGTGGTCAGATAAGCATCACCAGTGATCTCGTCATAGGTGTGATGATCGCCAAACTTGTCGTAATCCACAATCAATGAGAATGCGGCAGCGACGACTTTACCATGGTCCTCAATACAGATCTGGCCTTCGGGAAAACTAGAGAGCTGAGCCTTAAATTGTTTTTCTGAAGGAGCCCCGCCTAAGTCGGGATAAACAATGGCCATGACCTCTTTAAGATCTCTATAGTCATCTGCCTCCAGGCTACGCAGATTGAGTTTATGTTCAAAGTTCTCCGTTAAGTTACCGTCGCTCATTGTGGCTCCTGCTTTGCAATATTCACTGTTTACGGTGTTATACGACCACCTTAGTTAAAGATAGTCGCTGCAAAATAAGCACACAAATTGGCGCAGCAAAGTTAAGCATGAGGATGTTCTGGTTTACTCAGCACGGGCCAGCCAGTGCATCACATTCAGTAAAAACCCCTCGTTGTGCTCGGCACCGGGAGAAGCCAGACCATATTTTTTGCCACTTTTGCTATCAACCTGAGAGGAGAACATCATGCCTTCTGCAAATACCGCAACGCGGCCTTTCCCAAACTCGAATACGGCGCCCTGGCTCCAGCCAGCAACATCCACACGAGGAATGTCGGCTGTGATTTGAAAGGGGATCTCTGGTGTCACAGCTATCTTACCTGGGCCAAGCGTCAGTAATGAGACTGCACTTTGTGGTACTTTAAACGCCGATCCGCCAAAAGAGCGCACCCGCTCGATTTGACCTGTTGATTGCTCTGCTGCGGCAGATACTGCCCCACCAACCGCACTGGTTACGCCAAACCCGGTCATAGACATCCCACCGGGCAAAGTTCTCAGTGCGGGCACCACGGCCAGCGTAATCGCATGTTGTGCGAGAGTATTATCAGCGGTATTAAACTGCGCTTCACCCACATGACCATGACTGAATTCAACACCCAGTGCTGCCGTCAGATTGTCGATCACGCGGGGAAACGGCGTATGATCTGCCACTAAAAACAGCGATCCGCCCTGCTCTATCCAGCCGATAACCGCGCTCACCTCTTGCGCAGTAAACGCCTTACCAAAGGGGGGACTCCAGTCTGTGCGGTGACGGTCCAGCGCATTGGCTATGACAAGGATATCGGCCTGGTTTAAGTGTGTTGTGCTAAAAGGCTGACTGCTGCCTTTCACGGTGTAACCATCGCTTTGCAATACCTGAGTGAAAGCCCGGTAGCGGCCATGCATAGTCAGAAAGTTATGGTGTGCCTCATCGAACAATACCAATGGGCTGTTATCTGCTGAGAAACGCCGTTCGGTATTCTGGGGTGTGAAATCAGGGTCGCCCAGCTGGGTACTGTCAGTACAGGCAATCAAGCCTGACCCGACGCTCACGGCGAGCACGCCCGCAGTCAGCGCTTTGGCTAGCCAATTCATTGTGTGCTGTCCTTACTTTTCCATCATGCATTGGCAAGTATTAACAAAGATCCGGCGACTTACCAGAAAAGAATAGCCAGAGCTTCTGCTCGCTTAACACGTCAGGCGAGCAGATAAGTTAACTCAGTGACCGCAACGATTATCGAATTCCGATGCTCTCACGGATCTTGGCCATTTGTTCCTGCAGGCTGTGCTGAATATCACGTACCTGCTGGTTAGAGCCATTCACCTGCAGCTTCATCGTGGCCATTGCGCTGCTGAAGTTATCGACCAATGTACTTTGCTGCTGCGCCAGCTCCATGGCATGCTCGGCAACCTGACTGGCACTTTGTGCGCGCTCTGCGACGCCTTCAGAGTTCCCCTTTAACTCCTGAGCATGCTCAGTCTGTTGCTGCGCTTCATCAGCCAGAGCGCTGATCTGTGAAGACACTTTGCTTGAGTTATCGCTGAGAATATTCAGTTGTTCATTGATGTCAGAGAGTGAATCCTGCGTTTGTTGCGCCAGCTTACGTACCTCATCGGCCACCACAGCAAACCCACGTCCATGCTCACCCGCACGCGCAGATTCAATGGCGGCGTTCAGTGCCAGCAAATTGGTTTGTTCTGCAATGGTGCGGATCATTTCGATCACTTTGCCCACATCGGCAACGCCATTGAGCAGCTCATTAAGGCTGGACAAGCCTTGCTCAACCCGTTGTTGTGTGCTGGAACTTGCGCTTAACATCGACTCAGCGTAACCGACACTTTGCTTCATCGCAGAGAAGGTTTCACCCGCATTATCAGATACCTGTTGGTTGATTTCGCTGGCTTCCAGGCCCAACGCCTTGATCTCATCCAGCTGGTCCTGGTTTTGCTCTACCTGTGTTGAGGTGGTCTCAGCAAGTTCACTGATACTGGCCAGGTTGGTGTTCATATCCTGCATAAAGTCATTGATCACCGCCAGCATTTGCTCTCGCTCCTCGGCTTCACCGCGCTGACGTTCAATCAGTTGGTTAAAGTAACTGGCGATTTCACCGATTTCGGTATTGGCATTCTGGCTGTCGATGTTTTTCAGCTCATTACTCTCTATCAGGAACGCAAAGCCATTACGTAATTGGCGCAGTGGCGTCAGTACTTGGCTAAACTGGACGATGTAAACGGCAATGGCCAATAGCACCAGTAAGCCGATCGCCACACCAAAAATAGTAAATACGTTTTTCTTCAGTGAATTCTGCTCAGCTTGCAGTGCCACTTCCGCGCTCAGCACCAGTGCTGAAATGTCCTTAATATCACCTCTTAATTGTGCCATACCCTGCTGGCGCTGCTCGGCCTGGGCCAGGGTGTTTTCCAGATCGCGGCTAAAGCGTTTGGGCCAGCTGTTCAGCTCAGCCTTAATCTCTAAAGCCAGATCTTCAGCTTCCGCGCCCAGGAACAGCTCATCTTCATCAATTTCACTCATGACGCCCAGATTGCCAAGGCGATCGATTTGTTGCGCCAGCTCCTGAAGACGACGCACACTGTTCATCAGGTTCTGACGTGTTTGCTGTTCAAAGTGGATCACGAGCTGGTAGGTGTAAATGCTCAGGTTGGTCACTTCACCATAATAGTCTGAAGCCAGTGCATAGTAACGCGGTGCCAGCGGATGTTCAGGGGCTTTGGCGGTGTAACTCATTAGTGATGACGCCGAGCCTGACATCTGCCTGATGGCGTTGTCCAGTAATGCCATTTCATTGCCAGACAGCTTGCCCAGCGCGCGATATTTGCCATTGATGTCCGCATCGAGTGCATCAAGCTGGCTGGTCATATCGCTGGCAAGGGTTGAAGGCAACGCTGTCAATTGCTGCTGTTTAAGTTGCGCGATTTGTCCGCTGGCTTCACTGAGCTCCTGGCTATCGCCACTGCTCAGATAGTCTTCGATCGTACCAGCTAAATCGATCAGTATGGTGTTTTTCAGCGTAACATAAGCGTTGTTTTGTTTATCTAATTCACTAAAGACCTGACTGGCCCAAAACAAAGTGGCAGCCAGCACGATACTGGCCAAAGCCAGTAACACGGCAAGCAGCCGGGTAAAGGTAGAAACACGCATAGATACTACAGCCATATTGATTCAAATTCGGGCGTAGACTATTAATGTTTTATGACAGTTTGATGTAGATTGCTCAGAAAATAGCCAGCTGATTTTAAAAACATACTTTTGGCGTAGGAGAATTCTCTACCTTTTACAGGAACTTTACTTCATGCAGATGACAGCCCGCTCAGAATGGTCAATTTCAGACTCTTTCGATGCTATAAAAACCTTTCTTAGCACAAAACAGGGTGGTGGCTTTTCTATTTTCAGCTTTTTTATTAGCCATACATAAGCAAAAAATTGTTCGGATAAAACCCGGGTTGAAGGGCTGATTGCAATCAATGAGCGAAAGGTTTAATTCCCAAGTTGCCTTTTAGCAGGTCCCACATCAAGTGCGGGATGACTAAGGCGAGTACAATCAATGAGTAAAAGACTGACTCTCCGTGTTACCGTTAAGTAGTCCCCACATCCAATGTGGGATAACTGAAAGACACAAAAAGTTAAGCGCACATAGCACTATTTCATCGCAGCTTTAACATAAACATCAAAACGATTCTTTTTGGTCTCTATCTGCATACTGGGTTTTTGCTCGTTCAGGAAAGGCGCATAATCCGGGCGTTTAACCACGACCCGCTTGGTGGCCAGTGCATATGCGAATGGCAATAAGGCATCGGCGTCGGCATCTCCCCCTACCAGAGACTGGAACACCCGCATTTCTTTTTTAACCTGAGCGGATTTCTCTCGATGCGGAAACATAGGATCCAGATAAACAACGTCCGGATTTAACGCACTTTGCGCTAACAAGTCATGGCTGGAACCAAAGATCATCCGCATATTTTGCTGCATCCAGCTGCCGATTTCACTATCCTGGTAAGCGCGCTCCAGACCGTCAAACAGCAAGGCGGCCACCACCGGGTGGCGTTCGTGTAATATCACTTCGCAACCCAACGCAGCCAGTACAAAGGCATCGCGTCCCAGCCCTGCGGTTGCATCGAGTACCACAGGGGTCGCCCCTTTATTGAGCCCCACCGCCTTGGCAATAGCCTGCCCTTTACCACCGCCAAACTTACGACGGTGCGCACTGGCCCCCGTGACAAAGTCTACCCGTATGCCACCGAGCTTTGGCTCATCCAGTTTTAGCAACTGCAAACCCGCTTCATCATAAGTCAGACGAAAATTAGGATTGGCCTGTTGCCAGTCATGCAGTGCAAACTGCTGCTCTATACGCGCAAGATAAGGTCGGTTTTCGGCAAAAGGGGTGTGGATGATCAACAGCAGGCTCCGCAAATAGTAACGCGGAGATTATATCTGGATCATCCCGGTTATGAAATCTTTGTGTCTGTGCCTGAACAAGTTAAAACAATTCAATATCGGTCTGAGCGGGCACATCTTCCTCGCTCCAGGGTTTGGCCATCTGGTTGAGGCTCTGGATCAGCTCATGGCGTACTTCTGTGATCTCTCCTAACTTGTAGCGGATAATCGAAAAGTCATCATTGATCAATGAAAAGTGCTCATACAACTGCTTTACTTCAGCTTGTTTACCATTGGCCTGTACGTCACTCACATAATCAGAAAATTGACTCAGTTTGTCATTATATGCTGTGGCCACCTCGCCCAGCTGATCGCTCAGCTCTTCAAATGCCAGACCAATTTGCTCCACTTTAGTGAGCGCGACTTCACTGACCTCCATATCTTTGATTTTTGCATTGGTGGCTTCCAGTATATGTGGCAACAGATCTTTGTAACGCCCGTACAAACCCACATCATCAGTTGGCATGTTTTTGATCAGCAGTGAGACTTTGGGGTAGTTAATAATGGTGCGACGGCCAAAATCGACAAACCGGTCACCACCACAGTGTTTCTCAAGCAGTTCCTGCTCCAAAGGCTGGATAGCACCCTCCTGAGAATAAAAAACTTCACTGTCGTGATACCAAAATGCGACGGCAACCTGCAGTTGCAAAGGCACAAAAAACTCAAAGAAATACTCAGACAGCGTATTCAGGTCATGGGCATGATAGGACTGGCCTACGTAACGCATAATGCGGCCCATATCACCCGAATCCGACATGGCAATCTCGGCGGTGATTTGCGCTTTCTGAACATCCTGCTTCAACTTGAGTGATTGACGGCGATACTCATCGAGTACTTTAATACGGGCCAGCATTTCATCGCTGTCGAAGGGTTTGACAATGTAGTCGGCGCCACCGGCGTTGTAGCCACGCATGCGCTCAGAGGTGGCACTTTTTGAAGATAAGAACATCACCGGGATATCGCACAACTGAGGGTTGGCTTTGAGTCGCTCACACACCTCAAACCCAGAAGGGCCTGGCATTTCAATATCGAGTAAAATAATATCCGGGCGCTGCTGTGCTGCCATTTCCAGCCCTTCTTCGCCACTGTAGGCATGGATGACTTTGCAGCTGTGCAGTAAAGATTGTTCAACAATGTGATGTACCAGTTTATCGTCGTCAATGGCCAGTACTAGATTGCTCATGCAGCATTCCCTACAAGGTTTGTTCTTTAGAACAGCATAGCGTGAACTGTCTAATTTGCGAATGGAAAACACCACACAACGTACTTATGTGGTGTTTTTGAGTCGGCGCTGGTGACACGCGGGGAACAAATGTTCAAAACGCCACCAGCATAGGGGCGATTATGCTGCTTTTTCGATTCCACTGTGACGCAGCAGTGCGTCTACACTTGGCTCACGACCACGGAAACGGGTAAACAAAGCCATTGGCTCTTCTGAGCCGCCCTTCTCCAGAATATGCAGCATAAAGTCCGCACCTGTCTGGCGATTGAAAATCCCTTCTTCTTCAAACCGGGAGAATGCATCCGCAGACAGGACTTCAGCCCACTTATAAGAGTAATAACCTGCGCTATAACCACCTGCAAAAATATGGCTAAAGCTGTGCTGGAAGCGATTAAATTCCGGCGCTTTTACAACCGCTGTTTTTTCGCGAACGGCATTCAGTGTTTGCTGGATCTGACACGGTTTATCTGCATCAAAATCGCTGTGAATATGGAAATCAAACAAAGAGAACTCCAGCTGACGCAGCATCTGCATCGCGGACTGGAAGTTTTTCGCTGCCAGCAGTTTGTCGAGCAGTGCTTTTGGCAACGGCTCGCCAGTCTCATGGTGGCCAGAAATAAAGGCCAGCGCCTCTTCCTCGTAGCACCAGTTTTCCAGGAACTGGCTTGGCAATTCTACCGCGTCCCAGGCAACCCCGTTGATACCCGCAACCGGTGCAGCATCGACCTGAGTCAGCATATGATGAATACCATGACCAAACTCATGGAATAATGTTGTGACTTCATAGTGCGTAAACAACGCCGGTTTATCACCGACCGCTTTGTTGAAGTTACACACCAGATAAGCAACGGGTGTTTGCAACTCACCGCTGGCGCGTACCTTACGGCCCATGCAGTCGTCCATCCAGGCGCCGCCACGCTTGTGTTCGCGGGCATACAGGTCCAGATAGAAATGGCCGCGCAATGTATCTTGCGCATCATGGATAGCGAAAAAACGCACATCAGGATGATAAGTATCGAAATCCTGAACCTCTGTGACCTTAATACCAAACAGACGGTTAACGGTTTCGAACAAACCTTTTAATACGGTATCTGCCGGGAAGTAAGGACGTAATAGCTCATCAGAAATAGCGTATTTAGCTTGTTTTAGCTTTTCGCCATAGTAACCGTAGTCCCATGCGGCCAGCTCAGTGGCCCCATGCTCTTTTTCTGCAAATGCTTTCAGTTCGGCCAGCTCTTTCTCTGCCTGTGGCTTGGCATGCAACGCCAGGTCATTTAAAAAGGCAAAGACTTGCTCTGGTGACTGCGCCATTTTAGTGGCCAGTGATTTATCTGCATAACTGTCAAAGCCCAGCAACTGCGCCAGTTCATAACGCAGAGCCAGCTCCTCACGCATGATCTCTGAGTTATCAAATTCTTTGGCATTCGGACCCTGATCTGACGCGCGAGTTACAAAAGCACGATACATGTCTTCACGCAACGAGCGGTTGTCCGCATAAGTCATCACTGGCAGATACGATGGAATATCTAGGGTAAATAACCAGCCTTCCAGCTCTTTACTCTGTGCCGTGTGTGCTGCCAGCGCCAATGCGGATTCAGGTAAACCAGACAATTCTGCTTCATCGGTCACATGCTTAGTCCAGGCTTGAGTGGCATCCATCACATTGTTACCAAACTTCGCTGCCAGCTCAGATAAACGCGCGCTGATCTCGCCGTAACGCTGTTGCTGCTCAGGGGCCAGTGCGATGCCCGACAACTGGAAGTCGCGCAGTGCATTATTGATGGTTTTTTGCTGTGCCGTGCTTAGCGCTGCAAAGGTGTCAGAGTCTTTCAATGATTTATAGGCTCCATAAAGCCCCTGATGCTGACCAACATAGGTGCTGTATTCTGAGATCAGCGGCAGACAGGCATCATAGGCCTGGCGCAAAGCGTCGTTGTTAACAACCGAGTGCATGTGCGACACCGGCGACCACATACGAGATAGTTTGTCATCGGCTTCTTCGAGCGGCAAAACCAGGTTTTCCCAGCTATATGCATCGTTTTTGAGCACCGTATCTATGGTATCACGGCAGTGCGCAATCGCCTGTTTAAGTGCTTCTACAACATGTTCTGGTTTGATTTGTGAAAACGGTGGCAAGCCTTCCATGCCAATTAACGGGTTAGTCATAACGCCTCTCTGTTGATCTTTGCTTATCTCATATATTTGGGGTGTTTCCTGACAAAAAACAAGGCTCCCCGGTCAATCCTGACAAATTAAACAGGACCGCCTCAGGACATCGCCCTCTCTGGTCACGTGCGGCATCACAGTGCCATCGGAAAAAGCGATGGCTATCATCGGAAAAATTCATCCCACCAGACTTTGCCCCGGCAGATATAGTGTTAAGCTAGGGCCATTTATCAGCATTTATAGAGATTAAAGCATGGCACAACATTTTGATTATATCGCCATCGGTGGCGGAAGCGGTGGTATTGCCTCGGCCAACCGGGCAGCAATGCGTGGCGCAAAAGTCGCCCTTATCGAAGCCAAACATATGGGTGGCACCTGTGTAAACGTGGGCTGCGTGCCCAAAAAAGTCATGTGGCATGGCGCACAAGTAGCCGAAGCCATTAAACTGTATGCACCGGATTATGGCTTTGACGTAGAAGTTAAAGACTTCAACTGGGGCAAACTGGTTGAAAGCCGCGAAGCCTACATTGGCCGCATCCACCAGGGTTATAACAAATATCTGGCCAGCAATGGCGTCACTGTGATCAATGGCTTTGCCAAATTCATTGATAACAACACAGTTGAAGTCAATGGCGAACACTACACCGCCGACCACATCTGTATCGCCGTAGGCGGTCGCCCGTCGATTCCGAATATCCCGGGCGCTGAGCTGGGCATTGATTCTAATGACTTCTTTGAGCTTAAGGCACAGCCTAAGAGCGTGGCCGTGATTGGCGCAGGCTATATTGCCGTTGAGCTGGCGGGCGTATTACACAGCCTTGGCACAGACACACACCTGTTCGTGCGTAAGCATGCCCCACTGCGCAACTTTGATCCTATCCTGATTGACACCCTTACCGAGGTAATGGACAAAGAAGGGCCAACCCTGCACACCCACAGCACGCCTAAGTCGCTGAGCAAGAACGACGACGGCAGCGTCACTTTGCACCTGGCAAACGGCGAGTCACACACAGTTGAGCAAGTGATCTGGGCCATTGGTCGTGAGCCAGTGACTGATAAAATCAATCTGGCTGCCACCGATGTGGCCATCACAGACGGCGGCTACGTAAAAGTAGACGAATACCAGAACACCTCAGTGTCTGGCATTTATGCCCTGGGTGACATCATGGAAGGCGGCATTGAGCTGACGCCGGTGGCAGTAAAAGCCGGTCGTATGCTGGCCGAGCGCCTGTTTAACCCGGAAATGCCCAACGCTAAAATGGACTACAACCTGGTCCCGACTGTGGTCTTCAGCCACCCGCCCATCGGCACTATCGGCCTGACCGAACCAGAAGCTGTTGCACAGTACGGTGAAGACAACATCAAGGTCTACACCTCAACCTTTGCAGCCATGTACACAGCTGTGACCCAGCACCGCCAGCCTTGTAAAATGAAACTGGTGTGTGCCGGTGAGAACGAAAAAATCGTTGGCCTGCACGGCATCGGCTTCGCGGTTGATGAAATGATCCAGGGCTTTGGCGTTGCCATGAAGATGGGCGCAACCAAAGCCGACTTTGATTCAGTTGTGGCTATTCACCCGACGGGATCTGAAGAATTTGTTACTATGACAGGTTAGTGTAGAAAACTTAGCACTACACTTTTAAAAATCTGGAAAAATTCAAAAGCCAGCTATACTTAAGCTTGAAGTTAGTTGGCTTTTTTATTTTAGACAGAGGCAAATATGGCTCAGCTTATTCGCTCAGCTATGGTGAAGGTAAAAGATCAAGAAACTGAATCAGAAGGTTTAGTATCCCTACCAACCCTATACACGTCTGAAGCAAAATTCGTTCACCCTGTGAATGCTTGGTTTTTTGACCTGGTAGCCTGCAAGAGACTGAAAGACATAAATTCTTATTCAAGGGCGCTTCTTGCTTACTGGTCATATTTAGAAGCTAACTCTTTAAGTTGGGATGAGTTCCCTCCTATAAAAAGGCTAAAGCCCACATACCAGTTCAAGTTCCACTTATTGTCGGAAGTAAACAATGGAAGAGTTTCTCCTTCGACAGCTAATCTTTACTTAAAGCACGTTGTACAATTCTACATATGGGCTATTGAAGAATCAGAAATTGAAATAAATGATGAGAAAGCCACTCCATTTACAATTCAATTCGTTAGCATTAAAAGATCAGATAAATTAGCCCATTTAAAACCTAAGTTTGTAGTTCAAACTTCAGATCTGAAAATACGTGTTCCCAAAAAGCCTGAAAGTGGTCTAAACCCTTTAACAAGTGAATCATTGTTAACATTCTCTAATAAACTCAAGACAGAGCCAATTGAATTTAAACTAATGTGTGCTCTAGCACTTTTGAGTGGGCTTAGAAAATCTGAGGCCTGCTCGTTTACTCAAGAAGCTTTAGATAGCGCAATCCCAACAAGCGATGAGCGTACAAGGTATATCCTAACTGTAGGGCCATCGACAGGTGTTAATACAAAATACAATAAGAATAGAGAAATTGAAGCTTCTGCAACTCTAATCTGTAAGCTACGAGATTACTCAATTAGTGAAAGAAGATTAAAAAAAGTCCAAAAATTAAAAGTTCGAGGTCAATATGAGCCTCTATTTATTAGTCAATACGGAAATCAGACTAGCCCAGGAACGCTGGGGGCACGTTGGTCTGACTTTAGAAAAGATATCAATTGCACACTTAACAATTTTAACTACTCATTCCATGACTTGAGAAGTACGTATGCAACATACCGTCTTAATGATCTTCTTGATGCAGGGCTTGGCGTTGGCCAATCTCTTGATTGCCTGATGAGCTGGATGGGCCATAATCAAGAGAGCACTACAATGAAATATATAAGATATTTAAAGAAAAAAACTGCACTAGAAAATAAATTTGGACTGCTGGATCAAATAATGCACGACGCCATCAAAAATGAAGGTTACACCAATGAACTCTTATAAGTGGCAAGCAAAATTGTGCATAAAAATTAGGAGTGGTGCTAACACCACACATTACTTAGATTTCAATAGAATACGCTTCACAGGCATCCCATCGACCAAAAAGGTAAAAGAATTAGAAGGTATTGAGTTTGCTGACCGTGATGATTTAGTTATTGAATTGCAAAAAGCACTATCAATACTTCGCCTTGAAAAGTCTGATGCAACCATATCTAACTACTACTACAAATTTACTGCTTACCTTAAGTGGTGTGATTCACAACACATGCTACCAATTGAGGAAAAAACGATACAAAAGTTTTGTACGCATTGTTATGAAAGATACAGAGCAGGTGAGCTTAGAAGTAGCGCATATATAACTATTACAAGTACCTTAAAAGTAATTTTTTCAAACTTAGAGATTAATAATGCTTCAGAACAATGGATGAATAATATAGTCATTATTGCTAATAGTGATAATCAACCACACGAAGCTTATACAAACTCTGATTTGAAACAGATGTTGCCTTTTCTTCGCTCACTCTTCAAACAAACAGCTAAACAATTTTCAGCTTCTCCTGAAGAGTATATGGCAGCGTCGAAGAAAAACTCCCCTATGAACTTCCTCTGGAAAGGAGTGAATCACAAAGTTTATCTTGCAGTCAACAAAATGATGATCGCTGCAACTTTTTTACTCTCGTATTATACTTATTCGAACACAACCCAGCTTCTAAGTCTTCGACGGCCACAGTCTGTAGGTTATCGAAAAGAAAACTGGTACGTAATGAGCGCTTTTAAAAGAAGAGCTTTTAAAGTAATAAACATAGAGATAGGCGATCATCATATTGACATACCTAAATATTGCATAGATTTCTTTAACACTTTACTAGAGGTATCAAAGTTAGTTGATAGCTCCAGTGACGCCCTCTTAATTCAAGCTTGTTGGGAAAATAAGAAAGCCCCTTTAAACAATGCATTTCTACGTGATTTCAACAGCATTTTCGTAAAGAAAAACTTCCCTATGTATGATTCAATGGGCAGAGAGCTTAGATTTAGCGTTTCAAGATTCAGGGCAACAGGCAGTATTATTTCTCAAATTAACAACAATGAAATAGAGGCAGCTTTACTTCTGAACAATACTCCAGAAACAATAAAAAGGCACTACTCGGATGGAAATAAACTAGAAAATAATATCATGATGCAAGAGGCAGCTCTGATCCGAGCGGAGCAAGCGAAAAACCTTACGACAGTAGAAAAAGCAAAAGAAACCCTACACATCAAGGTACTTAAATACGAAGAGCTGCAAGATAAACTCTCTCCACAAATTAAAAAAGCCGCTCATGGCTCTTATTGCGCCGACCCTTTTGGTGAAAAATCAAAAAAATTTAGCAAAAAAATTAACTCTCATAACTTACATAAAGCAAATCTAGCATGCGCTGATTTACTAAATTGCTTTGGCTGTACTCATCAAGTAATCGTCCAATCAGTTGAAGATATATGGTGTCTATTATCATTCAAAGAATGTATAGAAGAATCAATTTACTACCACTTAAATGCACGACACTTCGATCATAACTTCAACCAGGCATTAGAGTTCATAGATAAAAAAATAATTCCCAAAATAGATAAAAAGATTTTCAATGACGCAGAGATTAAATTGATGGAAGTAGGGCGACACCCTCTTTGGCTTAGTCCAGATTCGATATTAATGGTAAAATAACATGTTACCACTAATCCAACTACCTAAAAGAACTCCGCAGAAAATATTAATTGATTTCATTGATATAATTGAGCTACGAAACAAGAAGGATTGGGAAAAGCTTAATGAAGTTTTAATAAGCAAGAGTATTGAAGGTGAGAATAAAAGCTACTTCAAAAGCCAAGTCTGGGACATGAGCGCTTATACATCTAAGATTCAAATAAATAAAAAAAGCAAATTTGACTTTAGCTTTATAAAAGACTCTGAAGATTTAACATTAGAAATTAAAACCATCGTTTATGGATGGATTTATCAAAAAAACAGTACGAGAAGTCGTCACATAAGAATACAAACACTAGTTAATAGACTTTGCGCGCTTAAAAAGGTTTACATTTTCTTGCTTAACAATAACCACAAATCAATTTCAGCCTTAAATGATAAAAAAACTTCACAAGCTCTTGACTCTTTTCTTCTTAATAAAAAGTTAGCGCAGCGTACTTTAGAACATGTCTATGCCGGTATAAATAGTATCTTTAGGTTAAAAAACTGGCTACAGATTGAATTAACCCTTTCAACTCTGAAGCCGTATGAACATGCAGTAAAGTTAAGTAAGAAAACACCTCAACAAACACTTGCGATCCCAGAAAGAATAGCTGATGAATTATATTCCAAAGCAATAGATTTAGTTGAAACTTATTACCCTTATAGGCACAAACTAGCAGACATTGAGAAAGAACTGCAAGATAACTACCTAAAAGGAAAATCCGTTGTTGACTTTAACATCAAAAGTGGCAAATGGAATTTTCTAAACGAATCGACAACACAGTGCAAAGCCAGAGAGGTCAATAAAGCTTCACCTCAAAAAAGCTCAGAAATATTATCAAGATACTCATCAGAGACTCCTTTTAAGAATCTAAAAACAGCCTTCAACTGGAAAAAGTTATATGGTCGAATAACAACTGCGTGTTATATATGTTGTGGGGCATTTTCAGGTATGCGAGACTCGGAACTCAGTGTATTGAAACCAAATAGCTATTTTTGTGATGAAATAGATGGCCATATCTTTCATCTATTACAATCAAGAACCTTCAAGTTGGGTGAAAAGGATACAACTTGGGTTACCGCTCCAATTACAGAAAAAGCGCTCGAACTCATGACTTGCTTTACAAAACACTGGAGAGCGGAGCTGATTGAGGCTAACAGTGAAAAAGAAAGTAACTACCTTTGGCTGAATAGAACCGCCCGTTCAAAACCGCCAGTAGTGATAGCTACATGGCCAGATCTGTTACAACTATTTTCAGAAACTTATGGGACAAAAATAACAAAAGAAGACCTGGCTGAAGCGTTTCGCTCTAATCCTTATGCACATGACAAGGTCAAAGCAATATGTATCGTAGGCAAAAGCTGGCCACTAAAACCACATCAATTTAGGCGCTCATTGGCACTGTACACTACGAGGCACAGAATAGGTACTAATGTCGCTCTTAAACAACAGTATAAACACACATATTTGCAAATGACTAATTGGTACAGTGTTGGTGGCATTAGTAGCAGACTACATGATTTGCGAATAGATAGTGACTTTCAACACCTTCTAGAAAAGACACAGCTAGAAGAAACCGCTAATAAATTTTTTAATATGATACATAGTGATGCTCCATTATCGGGAAGCCATGGCAAAGCAATCATGCAAATGCGAGAGGACACTCCATACATATACAGCTCCTGGGATGTGATATATGACGCTGTTAAAAAAGGAACTCTAACATTACATGGTACTATGCATAGCTATTGTAAGAATGGTTATGATTGCGATATGGATGGAGTCATAAATCCAGCCTTCTGTGTTGACTGTAAAAGCGGCGGTAGCATTATTGACGAAGCACAAGCCAAAAACTGGCAAAAAAAGCATTCTCAGCTTACCTCATACCTCAAAACTCAAGGTGATATATCCCCTTCTATTTACGCTCACTGCATCACTCAAATTCGTGCTGCAGAATCTGTTATGGAAGATTTCAACATTTTTTATGAGCAGTATAAACACCCTATAGAGGTAACTCAGTATGAATAAGAGTGAAAACACACTCATAAGGTTAGAAGCTGCGCTTGAGCGGATTTTAACTGGAGAACCCATACGCATACCCAAACATAGAAAGCTGAGCATAAGGGCAGTTGAAGAGGAGGCTAATTTAGGGAATGGTAGCTGTCACTACTACTCTGAATTTTCTTCCAAGGTGAGAACACTAAAAAATAAACCAATTGGTTCCGATACACAACAGGAAGCAAGTCATGACCCAATTAATTCTTTAAAGTCTAAAGCTGCTAATGAAAAGCGAATAAAAGAAAAATATCGAACAGAAAATACCGCGCTAAAAAAGACAATTCAGCAGCTTGCGGCAGAGCATCACCAATTTAATGAATCACTTCGTCAACTTAAAGCACAGTCAAGAAAACTAGAGATAGAAAACAAAGAGCTTGTCATTGCACTTGAAAACACTAGAGAAGAACTGATACAACTAAAAAGAGAACGCATTATCAAGCTCAATAGAAAATAAGCCTGATTATATTACTTTCCTTTAGCCTGGCACTCCCAAAGTCCATATTCTAACCTCATAATAAGAATTTCTTTCTAGCTTTTCTATGCTCTCATCCGAATAAAGAATGCGGCCACTCGTATCAACACTATTAGCAAAGATACAAGAGCATATGAAATTGCTTTTCTGAAACTAACACCTATAGCCTAAAAAGAAAAACCAGAGTAAATTGATAACACTCAACAGAAGGATGTTTTTAGAGATGTCACAACAAAAGTATGTTTACCACTACACTTCAATGAAAGGCCTTGAAGGCGTAGTAAAGAATAGAACTCTGCGGTTTACAGATCATCGTTTTCTTAATGATTATGGTGAATTTGTGCGACCATATGAAACACTAAAAAAACTTGTAGATCCTGATATAAAGGCCATGTTGTCTGACTTATACATGACTCTTAACGCGAACTATTCGCTTGCATTATTTTGTGTATCACAGACCTGTAACTCTCTCGCTCAAATGAGACTTTATGCCGATGATTGTAAAGGAGCTGCAATTGTATTTTCGACCGATATTTGGAGTTCTGCAAGTAAAAACAATGGTCACATATTTAACACAGTACCATTATGGGGAACTCCCGACATACCTATTTTTAAAGAGCCGGTGTTTACTCCGTTGGAAAGCTGCGAATATGAAGATATAGAGCAATATTGCAAGAAAGTCATTAAAAATAATCAAGATTTTCTAAACCAGTTACAGAAGTTCAATGAAAGGAAAAGAAATTTAAAGGACCTCTCTTCTTCAGAAGCGGGGCAACTTTTTAAGTTTTTATTTGACATAGCAAAGTGGAAAGATAAATCGTTCAATGAAGAACAAGAAATGCGCTCCGTTGCGCTTATACCGAAGGAAGAATTATTCTTCGAGGGCCGAGCCAATGATATCCGCCCCTATTGGGAATGGAAAACGCAAGGAAACAATCTTGATTCTCTTATCTTGGGGGTAATCCTTGGCACAAAGTGCTCAAACAATACTGCTGATTTTCTTGCATATATGTTAGGTTCAAGCAGATATTCTGGGGGATATAGTCCACAAATTGAGTGGGAGAAAGAAGTGGCAAGTAGCATGTTCGACTTAGTTAAACCTACATACAATTACTTTTGCTTCAAGCAAAGAGCAACGTACCAATAAGCAGAGGCTCTGTGTTTAGTAATTTTTCTTTCTAAATAGTGGAAATTTTACCAATACCAAAAGCTGGATTGCTTGCAAAATTATAGCGACCATAAGTCACAGAACCAAAAATGGGACAAACAGTGGGTTCAATTCGATAGCTAAGGAAAGAAACTTGATTCAGTACAGCTCTTTGGCAAATATTGATGCAGCCTTAATCAGGATATCTCGCTCTTTTGAAACCTCTTCCAGGCGCTGTCTTAACGATTGGACAACCTGGCTACCGTTTGATCTATCAGCCTGCTTTGCCACTTTGAGCCAGGCATAAAGAGTACTCTGGCCAATCTTTAAATCATAAGCAACGTCAGCGACTCGCTCCCTGCCAACCAGTACTCTTTCCGTCGCTGAAAGCTTAACTTCATTTGAGTAGGCTTTACTCACTTTCACATTCCTCGATCAAAGCTTAGGATTCCTAAGTATACATGATAGAGTAAAGCTTAGAGAATCTAAGTACCAGCTTTTTATTATGATTTACATTTGGATTTTATTAACCCCCTCCCTATCCGGCTTAAGGAAGCCAGAACAAGATCAAATATTTCTCAAAGAGAATTGGGAATTAGGATTGGTCTGGAACCAGGCTCTGCGAGTGGGCGGATGAATCATTACGAAAAAGGCAGACATATACCCGACCTGCACACGCTAAAAAGAATAGCTGAGGAGCTTGGTGTTCCGTTAAACTATTTTTTTTGTGAAAGTGATACCATGGCAAAGCTTGTCCTACTGTTCGAAAAGCTGTCAGAAGAAAACCAGCTTGAACTAGTAAAGAAGTTAGAAAGTAAACAACGAAATTAGCTATAACTAATCAACCAACAACCTACTTTAGATGTATTACCACGTTTGGCATTTTTTCGTTTAGATCCTGCCTACTATTTATAGCGGACATTTTAGTAGCGTGTTCCAACTAATTTAGGCGTTCCCTGAATACACTTTCAGCAGGTACGAGGCTGTGTGATTAGATTGAGCCCTATTGGAGGGCAGAAAATTAGAGTTAGTTGAATTAGTTGAGTTAGTTCAAATGAATAGTGATCTCGACAACGATTTCGAAACCACTATTATCTACGTCGATTGCTCTTTTTCAGCTTAGGACTGCAATGTTTCCAATTCAGCCTTTAGGCTACTGATCAACTCAATGGATAATGCGTTAAACCCTTCCAGCCTGACTATCTTATCTTCCAGCGCTGCTTTTTTATCCGATTCATTTTCTTCATCTTCGCTATCTAGAAAAAATCTAATCACGGGGTCTTCTGCTCCCTCGATTGCACCAGCTTCTTGTGCGAGTTTAATCCATGGTTCGGCTTCTGAAGCAGATTTTACTGCAGCAGACTTTAAAGCGTACCTAATAAGTAATCGCGCTGAATAGTCCAGTCCAATTGCTAAATCAATCCACCCTTTAGTTGCTTCATCAACATCAGCTGTTGCAGCCTCTCTGAGGGCTGGATAGTAATAATGATACTCTTTCTCGCTAACATCAAGAGCAACCAACGTTCTTAGTATTGGTTCGAGATCACTGAATGGACGGGTTTCATTGGGAAGCACTGTGCGATGCTTCCACAAATTCAAAATTTCCTGTGAACAAAGTTCGATATGCTCCTGATTATCAGGACACTCTTCTACATTGTTAATCAATTCAGCTACATAGTGGGCCATCCAGGAACACAATATGTCTTGGTTACTTATCTTCAATTGAGTAACTAGGCGTTTACCTAGTTCAATAACAGCTTCAGATCGATCTAGCGACACAATCTTTCTCCATTAAGTAAAATTGGACATATGGCGGACAATAAGGCATATGATCTTCACTATCATTCATATATCTTGGAATTGTTCTGCTAACAGAAACACTAATAATCAGACATTCGTCCGGATGTTTACTAAGAAAATCTTTAATAAATTCCGGGTTTCCACATAGCCTCGTTCCAGGCGTACTCTCTTCTTCATGACCATAGCCTTGCAACTCAACCCAAGATTCACTAAGAAGCACACCTAATTCTCCAGAGCACCAAGAACGTCCATCATTGGATAAAACTAATTCATCTTTCGAACAGATTTCTTCTGAAGGAGCTGGCCCTGGATACATCAAATTGTTAGCCCACAAATCATATTCATCTAGTCGAGCACTAACACTTTCGTCTATAACCCAGCCCTGCAAGCTAAGCTCCCCCATCAATTGACCACCTCGCATGCCAGAACTGGGGAGAGCATATGGTACAAGTTCAGGTGAGGTCTGCAAAGCAGCTGCAAGTGATATTGCTCCAGTACGTGAAACCAGGGCGCTTCGTATAGTAGTGGTTTCCCTAAAACCGCTGGCATAGTTAACCCAATGGCCCCATAAATTGATCCACGAGTCAACCGTACCTAGTTTTTGCTTCAAATAATCTGAGTTGATAGCCCACCTCCATATCTTGTCCCCATTATTTTCTGGAGGCAACCAACTCTTTTCTAAAAAAGTGTCACGTCTATCAAATAACCACTTCCCATCCGTACGCGTTAACTGATATCGCTCAAACCATTGCTCAAATTCATTAGTTTCTGAATCTGATTCTCGCAACACAGGCAACTCATTTAACAGTTCAGCGGCTACAAACATCATTGCGTGAAAAGACTGATAAACTGTCAACTCGTCGGTCTTCGGCATACTACCTTGATGATGTAACGTTTCTTTATCATTGAAAATCCGCCTATGATATCGAGCGTCTATTTTATAACCACAATTTCCTCCCCACTTCATTTTCGTACGCAGCACATGCCTAGCTCGCTGCTCTACAGAGTTTTGAGAGAGCCCAAATACCCGACCCAAAGGTTCAAGCCAATATGGTCCAATATCTATCCCGAAAAAGTAGCGCTCGTCATCACTTAGATCTTCTATCTGTTCAAGGTCAGCTGAACTATCTTCATACCAACCAGAATAAACTTTCTCGGAATAAACAGGTTTATTGATATTGTTCAGGTTTGGTACCTCATCATTATTAAGAGCACCAGAGTTGATCAAAATCCGAAGCCCCTGAGCAGCAAGATCTCGAATTAGCACATGGTTTAAGCTTACCATGCGACACAAAAACTTAGCTGCGGGCTGAAGTGCAACTGAATTCTCTATACCTCCACGAGAAAGTCCAATTAACAACCACTGCAATGCGTGCCAATGGTAAAACTCTAAACTCTGATCAACAAAAGGAAATGCCTCACCAGAATCCGCTCTAAGAATCAGCTCTTCAATTACTTCCACCCAACCTAGCTCAACTATTGATCTAACTACATGTGCATGCTCCCAGCGCACGGCTGCAACAGGAGAACCTAAGCCCGCCCAAATATAGCCTGAAATTGCAGACTCAATAGAGCCTTTGGGCTCTAATTCAGCTCTCCATGGACCATCACCGTCTTCAGGCTTAAGGAGTTCCTCAAGCAGCTCAAAACCGAAGTTAAGTACCTCATCGGCTTCATCTGGGCTAAGATTGCTTGTAATTGGATCTATCAATTTAAAAAAGCCACTGGCGTTTAAACCACCTAATTGGGACTCAAACCCTTCTAAAGTTGCCTTAACAACATCCTCATCTGTAACCAATCCATCATCATATAGCTTCTTAAATGGAATAAGTACTCCCCAACCATGTCTAGTAACCATTTCGGGATTTCGACGGCAGGCCATCAATACCGCATCTTTAATTGCCCTTTTTAAAGACACTTGCATTGGAGACTTCAAAGACAGTGCATTCAAAACATGATTTAGCATGAACAAGTCAAAATCCGACCAACTACAAATAGCTCTTAAAAGAACCGGCTCTTCACCGACTTTTACATGTTGAAATGCTTCACTAATAAAAGAGTCAAAATAGTATGAGAAGCCTTGTTTGCGCCCAGTCTCATAAGCGGTACGTAATGAATCTGAGCAACCGAAATTTACACCTCTAAAAACTTCAACCCAATCTGGACTCTGATTCCGCTGAGCGCTTACTGGAGTATCTGTTGTATTAATATCTTTACTGTTAAGGCTACAACTGGTGATGAGTTGGTCAAGGTCAGCGAACTCTACCCCTATAGATTCCCCTAGGTTTCTGAGTTCTAAAAGTCCTGCTGCATTAAGTGTACTAAAACGGGCATAACGATAGCCGATTTGAGAGGCCACTTGAGCGGACTTCGAAATAGACTCAGTTATTACCTTCTTCAGGTCTTCTATTCTATTCCATTGAGCATCAATTCCACTCAAGACAATGGGGCTGTGTATAGGGAGTCGAGCCTGATTGCAAAGACGATAAACAACTAATGGAAGAAGTCTACCAGAAGCACCAAAACGCCTATCTCGCCATCGACTTAAGATTGCAAAAGCTGAAGGTGCACATAGGTCAGTTAATCTCTCAACTGTACTATCCCAATCAAAGTGTTTATCCCTAGCAACATATTCATATGTAAGCTCAGCTATTCGAGATAAAAGATAAGCAGTTCTGGGTCGGGGATTATCGCGCTCTCCAGCAGCTGCTGATAAATAAAGAAATGCTGACCATCTATCAATATTCTCCTCGCCTATACGGCTTGATATTTCAATAGCTTGATCAAAATAGACACTAGATTCCTCCGCACTTACCGTATATATTGCGCGAGCAAGCTCCAAATATGAGTCAACGCGCAATTCTGCATGCTCCCTAGAACTTTCTAGAAGCTCAAAAGCACTAACTGAAAAATCCAATGATAACCGTTCAAATCCATCTGCTCTAGCTGCAACCCGACTCAAACTTGTAAGGGTTTTAGGCCAAATATCTTTTTCGTTTTTGTTTAGCCAAGCTGTAAATTGGCTAATAAAGTGTTCGCTATCACACTTTGTCAGAATAAGTATTCTCAACCACTCAAGAGCAATAACCTCAATGAGAGAAGATTGACGTTGGTACATAGATGACAAAGATGAGCTAGAACGACTGAGTGCTTGTTCAAGTGAGTTTTCCAAGTTTTGTAGCGGCCTACCGCAAACAAAGCTGTAAAACAGGTTAACCCAAGGTAAAACGCCCCCTACTTCCCGCTTAAATAGCTCTAAATCTTGACTGTAACTAAGACTGCTCTTAGACTCGATTCTCTGTTTTAACTTCTTTGGTGCAACCTCAACTAGCTCTAGCTCTCTTCCTTGAAGGTTAGAGTGTAGAGCGTAAGCTTTTAATAAAGATACTTTTTCTCCACCAAGCTGGTTAGTAAAGTCTAATGGAGGCTCTGAAGGAAGATAGCGCTGTAAAACAGAAGCCCATAGTTCTAGTTCCTTTGGTAGCACTTGCAATGCAAGCTCGATAGCACAGCGAACCGCATCCAAAATCCCCCATCGACAGTTCCATTCCGACAATTCAGTTAATCGAACTCGCCTATCACCCAGGAGCCTCAATAATCGCTTTAAAGGGCCAACAAGTGGTTTATGGCCCACAACACTCGCTTCTCTAATTAACCCTAAAAGCAGCCAAACATCATTGCCGGCAGCCTCAATAAGAGCATCTAGATCTTCATAGAGCCCCAGATCTACAAGCCTTTCACCCAAACCCCGACCCGCTTTAAAAGCTAGGTTACGTGGCTTCCATCGCCTTAAGAATTGAGCTGTTTGTTCAGCCCCGCGAAGCCGTAGTATTGTAGAAGCAAGTTCAACCCTATCCTTATCACTAACTTCTTCTGGATTATGTTCATCTTTTTCAGTGCTGGCCCAACTGTGCAACCACTCCATAGCCATGCGCAATCGGCTAGAGGCGTCAGCATAAAACTCATTTCTGCAAGAAAGTAACCCTGCGTCATATACATGATGAGAGCCCATCCAACCCGAACTAAACGTTCTTCTTGAGACAATTTCTTCAATTCGATCCGGGCTCAGAACCTTCCCAGCTAAATCAGTGTTACTTTGTAATAGTAAATTCTGGCGCTCCTCACCAGCAAACTCACCTCCAGCTTTCAGCGCAAGCTTTGCAGCCGCAACATATTGCTTTTGCCGTAACGAAGCTTTTATAGAAAATGTTAACCTCTGAAGTTCAACATCTCTTTTTTCTAAAGGATTTCCATTTGGAAGACCTTCTCCACTTAAAGCTAGCTTAATAAGTTCATCCAACTTTCCAGCCTGCAACAAAAGCGGGGGAAGTGCTGAAGCAACATATGAGCTTTGACCGGCAAGTGACTGCAAGCGCTCCACAAAGCTTACTATCTCTGTTTGAGATGGTTTGTAGCGCTCTCGAAACCAAGTTTCTGTTGGTTCATCAAGAAAGTGAAGACTGTTGCCCTTTAAAAGTAGTGGCCGACCAAAATCTAAAGCAAAACTACGGATTGCGTTTTCTGAAGTCTGTGAAAGTTGTGCAAGCACAGGAATCGGAATGAGTGGTCGTAAGACTGCCAACCCTTTACACATAGTATCAATGTGAACTGCTTCGGAGCTTCCAGCATCATCTTTAAGTTTTGCAATTGCATTTTCTAATAAACCACTAATTGCCTGAGCAACTGTTGTAGGTTCCGGACCAAGCTCTCTCAATACCTCCCTAAGTGGAAGCTTTCGCTCAAGTGCTAAAGCCTGCACCCTTGGATTGGAGCTACTCAAAACATGAAATTCATTGACCTCTGCATCACTTGCTTCAGGATATAGACTCCTTAGGTAGAGAGCACTTTCACCCAGGCTAAAGGGTTGAAGTTCTATTTCTCTAGCATTATTTCTATAACCTAACATATGTCTTCGGTGTGTGCGGCAAGTAAAAACTAACTTTACTCTCTCGGGACACTCCATTTTGATGAGATCACGCACAAAGCTAGCAGGTTCTCTTTGCTCTTCCGCCGCCATTTCAGCATTATCGGCTGCATCAATTATAATACAAAGAAATGCATTTCGGTCTGTCGCCTTCAATATACCAATAGCCTGAGTTACTCGGTGTTTAAATGCACGTACATACTGTTTAGAGTCTGCATTCTTGGTTGGGATCAGGGGGTGACACAAGCCTCTTGCTGCAAGCTCATTTACAATCTGAACTAAACCGTCTTCATGTCTATGTCTAAAGTGCAATGAATTTCGATAAAGACCATCTCCAAAACAATCATAAACTACAACAGCTGATCCAGAAGGTATTGTTGCTGCAACCCTCGCAGCAACAATAGACTTGCCAACCCCACCATCAGCGTGGATGATTAGGGGAGCACTTTCCTTGCGAATTATCTCTTTAATTTTATGCTCTTGTTCTCGAGGAATAATATTCTCAGGTGTAGATATTAAACATAAAGCTGGCAACAACACATCTTCGCTTGTCTTTAAAGCCCGTAATACATCATATCGCCGAATCGATGGATTCGATTCAAACTCTGTGGTTGCCTTTCTGGTGACAAGGTCCTTCAACTGAACTGGGGTATCGTAATCTGCATCGACTAGGTAAGCACTAAGATCTTGTACTAATAAATTTCTCTGCTCCCACAGTCCTTGCTCACTTCCAACGACATCTAACAGCTTAAAAAATTGTGAGGCTTGGAGTGGGTTGAGCCCTGAATACCTTAGCAAGGTATCCCGTTGCTGAGCATGCCTGTTCTCTTTCCCTTCGCTTTTAAGATCGGATAATGCTTCAATTACTTTCTGATCGATTGGCCTGTTAGTCGTAAACTCAAATCGAAATCTTTCAGCAATGTTTTCTAAAGAGAAGCGCTCTAGTAATTCCACATAACGAGCAGCAAAGCCTCGAATTGTTTTTTTAAGACCACTAGCCGTCCATGGTTCATTGGAAGCTACCGTTGAATGCTTCAGCTGGACATACTGAATGCATCGAGCCGTCTGAAGATCTTCTGAGCCATAGTAAAATCCAACATCAATGATCTCATCACCTCCTGAGACTCTGTTGCTCTCAGCTTCTTCTTTTGAAGCTCCCTCAATAGTAATGGCAACTAAGTCACCTGAGCCTGGCAGTAATTTTAAACATTGCCGAGCAGCCCATATATAGTGGAACTGATCCCCATCACGACTAGTCCTTACTAAATCAGTCTTTGTCATCAAAAGTCCTTTATTCATCAATCATCAAACTTGCGGCACTCACCCTATAGCGAAGTAGTCTCGAATGAAAGTTACCTTATTATTTTTACTAAACCTCAAAGTAGATAGTTAGAGTTTCTAAGTGCTCCGAGCCAACTATTCAAAAAACCCCAAACTTTTAAGGTTTCAGCCTATAGGCATAAAACGCAAAACTATGTTTTACCTAGAGTATCACTAATGCCACTTTATCTATAAGCTAAAAAACTGATAAGACAAGGTATTTCTACATGCCTCATGCTCCATCATAAGAAAACCTAACATATAGTCTCGGTTTTTGGCTGATAGAACTTATCTTTAACTACACTAAAAGGGCCGGTTACAAACCAATTGTGGGCAACAGCAATTAAAGAGCTGATTTTTCTCTCGATTCGCAAGACTCTTGAATGTGCTTCATGTAACCATTATATGTCAGAGATGCATCTTCAAATGATCAAGTATGCTAGTGAACTTCAAAACACCACTGCAAAAGAGTTTTGTTAAGAGGTTGGTCTCAAATCGAATTTGGCAACGAATTCAGTAAGATGAGAAACCTTAAAGCCTATCGAAACAAGTAGGCTTAAATACAAAAAATATAAGTACAAAGGTAACTATTTTGGCTACATTAGATTTCAATCAAATTCGATCTACACCTAAGAGTAAAAATGACAGCTTTGAATCACTCGCGATTCAACTTTTTAAAGCACATTGTACATCACCAAAAAACTCTTCATTCTTTAGTTTGCGCGGCGATGGTGGTGACGGTGGTGTAGAAGCCTATTACAAAACCCCAACAGGCGATATTCTAGGAATTCAAGCGAAATACTTTTTTAAGCTTGGAAGTAGTGAATTAGGCCAGCTAAAGAAATCACTAGCTACTGCATTAAAAAACCATCCAACTTTATCTGAATATTGGATTTATATACCATTTGATCTAACTGGCAAAGTCGCAGGAGGAAAAAGGGGAAAAAGTGAAATTGAAAAATTTGAAGAATGGCGCGATGAAATAAAAACTCAAAATCCAAACCTTCACTTAAAACTGGTTACAGCTGAAATATCTAGACAACAGATATTAGAAATAGACCACAGTGGTGGCTTTTCATCCTACTGGTTTAACGAAAACATATTAACATCCCAGAAGATAAAAAACTGTATTGATTCAGCAGAAATTTTCGCTGGACCAAGGTATTGCAGTGATTTAGATATAATTACAGAAGCCCATGATGCTTTAGATTCTTTTGGAGAAGTTTTTGATTTTAAACAGTGGCTCGTTAACATTTGGAAACCATTAAAAATCAGCTTCAGGACAAAAGCTCAATATTCAGAAAAGATATTCTCTCAGACACCTGAAAGCGAGAGAGTACAAGCCAAACAGCTACTAGAAGTACTTCTAGAGAAAACTTCTATCAAGTACAATATTATTGACCAAACGGTTATTTGTTCAACTCTAGATATCATAAGATCACTTAAGCCACTTTGTGAAAATGCAATAAGACAGCAAGAGAAAAAGTTTTTTGCAGAACACGGTGAAGGTAGTGATACGCCTTCATTTAGACAATTCCAGGCTGAATATATGTGTGTATTCCCTGCTGAGAACCTAGATGCCTCAAGGGAATTACTTGCTTCGATAATAGATATTGAAAATTCTCTCAGCAGCCCTCTGATTCAGTCCTGCCACGCTCAATCTTTCCTACTAACCGGTCCAGCTGGTGCAGGCAAGACACATTCTATCGTAAGTTTTGCGAAGAGAAGACTCGATAAAGGCGCTCATACTCTAGTGCTATTTGGGGAAGATTTTGATAACGCGGAACCTTGGGATGTAGTAAGAAGCAAACTAGGCTTTGGATCAGATGTTGGCCGAGACAAATTACTTTCTTGTCTTCAAGCAAGTGCTCAAGCCAATAACTATTGTTTTGTTATTGCTATCGATGCGTTAAACGAAGGAGTAAAGGCAAGAAAGTGGAAAAACAAACTGCCAGAATTAATCCAACAACTCAATGAATATCCTCATATCAAGATTGTTGTGTCTAGTCGCGATATATATGCCAATTTAGTTGTTGATGAACGATTCCCTGGCTATGCATATAGTCATATTGGATTCACTAGGAATTTTCACGATGTCCTCTCTTCGTTCTCTCAACGCTACAATGTTGAAAGTGAGATAACACCTATTTTTACAGATGAGCTACGAAACCCACTACTTCTACATTTGGTCTTCAAAACTCATAAGTCAGAGGACTCTTATTCTCTTGATGTATCGACTAGTGGCTTCTCAACCATTTTTTCTAAACACCTCAAGCAAATCGATAACTCATTGAGAGAGCGATTAGACTATGTTAGTCCTAAAAATATCGTTAGAGCGGTAATGAGCAAATTGTCTGATGTTCTAGCTCATTCGGAAACCCAAACGATAAATTGGGAAATTGCCGTAAATACAATTAAGCCTATTTTAGGAAATGAGCTATTTCCTGAAAGGTTTATTGATGAGCTAGTTAAAGAGCAACTGCTAATTTTATCAGCTACTGACGATGAAGATTTTCTTATTAGATTTGGTTATCAGAGATTTGGAGATATGCTGCGCGCATCTTCAATAGTTCAATCCTATCAAGAAATTGGCAATAGTGATCTATCAATCCTTGCAGGAAAACTGAAAATATTAACAGATATGGAGAGTGGCGTCTTAGAAGCTCTTGCAAGTATTCTTCCTGAAGAGATAGGTATAGAAATCACTGATAACCGCTTAGGCTTAGACAACGATTTAGCACATAGCCTTTTTGTAAAGTCACTAACTTGGCGTTCAAAGCAAAGTGTTACCCCTGCTATTGAAAAACATATGTTTGGGGCATTAAAAACGGGCGGACTGTGGCAGACAGTTTTTGAAAGCCTATTTCAATTATCTATAGTTCCAAGCCATTATCTCAATGCAGAAAATTGGTTCAAAGATTTTCAATGGCAACAAGCCTCTCCATCAAGAGATACCTACCTTTCTGTCGCTTTATCAGAGTCATATTATAAGAAGGGTGCAATTTGGTTTCTAATTGAAGCTTTGGAGAAAATAGAAGTAACAAATTGGCCCGAAGAAAGTTATAAATTAGCATCCTCGATTTTACTTTGGTGTTGTTCAGCTACGGATCGACGAGTCAGAGATCAAGCAACAAGATGCCTTGGCTTGCTTTTTAAACAATCCCCTGCGATATGCCAGCATGCAGTAAACTCGTTTACTGAATGTGACGACGATTACATACTTGAAAGCCTGATTCAGGCGATGTATATATCCTGCTTGCTTTCGCCTGAGTCAGCAGAAGACTTTGTAAAGCCATTAAATAGATATATTAGTACAAATAGCGGTTCAAATAACATTTTAATTCGTGAGCACTCCCAGCTATTGAGGCTGGAGCTTGTGAAGCTAGGGATTGAAGAAGACAGAATATCAAATCAATATGTAACTTCTTCTCTGCCATTAACATGGCCTATTCTAAGCGATGTGCAGACCTTGCTTACACTAGAAAATTTGCCCTCCAACATGCGCCTCTGGGGCGGGCAATTGGGTCCTGACTTTTGGCACTATATAGTTGAGCCAAGACTCAGAGCCTTTGACCTAAAATCACAGAACATAACTCTTGAGAATGTTGCCTGCTGGATTATGAGGGAAGCCGAGTATATCGGCTATCCCGGATATCGTAATGGAGCCCTCCACCATGACTTAGCAACTCTTCATAAATACGGAAGAGGAAGAGCAAAACCTGGCTATGCCGAAACCATCGGCAAGAAATGTTATTGGGTTGCTTTTCATCGATTGATAGGTCTGTTAGCTGCCAATGTAGCAACGACTCAATCTCACTGGGAGCCACAATTAGACTCTGGTAGATTCTGGTCGTTAGAACTTAGAAAGGTTGACATATCAGACATAAGAGATTTGTCATCAAAGCAAAACTACCCTCTAAGAAACCTGATAATGCAAGAGTTTGAGCTGCCAGAAAGCAACGTAAACTGCTGGTTGCATAATGATGACTATTTCACCGCTAGCAATGTACTTGTCTTAAATGATGAGAGCGGTACAACGTGGGTTAACTTAAGTTTTTATTCTGAAGTTCACGCAAAACGAAATGAGGACGATGTCTCGTTCGACGCTGAAAGCTTCATTAGTATATCTAGCTATCACGGCTATTTTGTTGAACCGAGCAACACTGAAGCATTCGAACTCCACAATCATAGTAATGGCCACTGCTACCGTGTCTACTTAGCAGAGTATCCTAGAAGCCCAGCTTTCAAACAATGTATTGCTGAACAAGATACGACTATTTCAGATGGCCAGCGAACATTCTCTAGCATTCAACTATTGAGAGGTGGGGAATGGGAGTACGATTACTCAAGCAATGTTGAACAAAGCTCTATCAATATGCCTTGCCCTGACTTAATTGAGAAGATGAACCTTAGCTGGGATCAAGACAGTGGATGGCTCGATGAAAACCAAAACTTGGCTGCGTTTAGTCATAACACTGATAGAAATTCTTCTTTGTTTATCAGAAAAGACACTTTAGATTGTTACCTATCTAAGCTTGGTAAATCTTTGGTATTTTCGCGTTTTTGTAGAAAACAGTTCAGCCGGGGTTTTGCAAACGATGCAAAATTAATGGAAGTCACTAGTAGATACATTTACACGCCAAGCGATTGCTCTTTAAAATGCATTAGCGAAGATATCGAGTACCAGGGCTTTGAGCCTAGCGAACAACCAGAGGGCGTTGTTTCCTAAATCATTGAACTAATTTAGCCTTATGTGATCAGATCTCGAAAGCAAACACAGAGGCTGAACTTTGAAAGAAAAGCGTATCACCAACTGGCGCGAATACAACAAAGCCCTTATCGCCAGAGGCAACATCCAACTTTGGTTTTCCGAGGATGCGATTGAACAGTGGAACAACACGCAACATCACGGCGGTAAAGGCCGGGCTAATCATTTCTCAGAGCTGGCGATTGAGACCTGCCTGACTTTACGGGCTGTATTTCGCTTGTCTCTTCGAGCTGCACAGGGTTTTGTTTCCTCATTAATATCAATGATGAAGCTTGATTTGGATACGCCAACTTATAGCTGTTTGTGCAAGCGTAGTGCAGAGCTGGCAGTTCGCTATAGGCCACACTCCAGTGCATCCGGAGGCATTGATATTGTGGTTGATAGCACTGGTTTGAAGGTGTACGGAAATGGTGAGTGGCACGCAAGAAAACATGGTGCAAACAAGCGCCGAACATGGCGAAAGCTACACCTGGCAGTTGATCCAGATACACACCAAATCGTAGGCGCTGAGTTGTCCACAGTGTCTGTAGCTGATTCAGAAGTTTTGGGTGACCTACTCAGACCATTGCGCAGGAAGATCAGCTCAGTTAAAGCAGATGGTGCTTATGATACCAGAGGCTGTTATGCCGAAGTAGCAGCTAAAAAGGCCGAAGCAGTGATCCCACCAAGGAGTAACGCACAGTTGTGGGAGGATGGACATGCTCGCAACAGCGCGGTCATTTTAACAAAGCATATAGGCAGCAGTGAGTGGAAAAAATGTGTGAACTACCATCAACGTTCACTGGCGGAAACGGCAATGTACCGATACAAACAGCTAATGGGTGACAAGCTGGTCAGTCGTGGATTCAATCAGCAACACACTGAAGCGATGATCAAAGTGAAAGTACTCAATAGAATGACTAGGCTAGGTATGCCTGAATATCAGGGAAGCAGTTGAAATCTCGGTGTTACCTAAGTTATCTGGATTTGATCAACAAGGCCCAACCAGAGTAAAATTTCTGGAAATTAGCTGCAAACCCTACCCTTTTCAGGAAAAATGGCCACAAAACTAATTTTTCTGGAAAAGGCTTAAGTGCCTTTTCCTTTCTACCTTTCCAGATTTACTACAGAACTAACCTGTAGCAGTATGCTGTTACTATGAGATAATACTCAACGTTATTAATAAAGTAAAAGCGCAGGTCTGCTACAGCAGCTCGCGCTTTTCATTGTGTCTTCTAGTTTAATCTGTCTGATATCGAGTATTTCTTAACTGTCAGATTATTCAAAACAACCTTACTCAGATAAAGCAGAAAAAAAGGAAGTGCAATACCAAAAGTCATCACCACCAACAACTGCCAGAGCAGAATAGGAATAAAGACGTCAGAAAGCTTTAAATTAAGATGGAATTTGTACATACATTACTGCCATTAAAAACCTACGCAAATTCACGCTGAACTTTCGCTCACATCTGATATATGAATGCCCATATTTGTGATAAACAGGCGAGCCTGCTTCGCTCTATAGCTGTCATAAACCCAAAAATGCGGCATGTAGCATTCAAAGTACTGCCAGCTATAGAGGCAAAAGAAATCACTTATCTCACCACATCATTTAGGACTTTTAACATGAAACGCGCTGTACTCGTTCAGGTCCTGTACGTAGACCGCTCCGGACTCTTTACCATTGGCGTCATGATGTGGGGTGGCTATCACAGCCTTGCCATCTGAGAGGCCGACATTCCAGCCGAGTTGATCGCCTGGCTGCGCATGTTTAGCAACCACTTTGGATGAGTAGTGCCAGCCATCGGCACGCTTTTTGTAGACATATAATGCGCCGGTGTCTTTGCCTTGTGCGTCATGATTCATCGCGCTGATAATCGCCGTATCACCACTGAGTGCCACACCGCGGCCAAAGCGGTCATCGGCTGCGCCATCGGGAGAAGTGAGTTTTTGCGCCTCGGTCCAGCGTGTGCCGTTGCGCTCAAAAATATAGGCAGAGCCGGCATCCACACCCAGACCCTCTACGTCATCGCGTCGTGCCGAGATGAGTGCCGTATCTCCTGAAATTGCGACCCTGACGCCAAAGATATCGGTGTTTCCACCATCGGACGCCATCAACTTGGCCTGCTGATGCCATTGCTCCCCGTCTTGCACGTAAATGTATACGGTTCCGGCGTTTTCTGCCGTTTTGTCATGCAAGTCAGCGCCAACGACTATGGTATTGCCATCAACCGCAACGTCGATGCCAAACAGATCGCCAGCCGCGCCATCACTGGCCATGATTTTGCTCTGATAGCGCCAGGTATCACCAGAGCGAATATAAATATACGCAGCACCGGCATCATTCGCCTTTGCATCATTACGTGGGGCACCGATCACCAGCACTTTGTCGGTAAATGCCACACTCTGGCCAAAGGCATCGCCCGGTTTGGCATCTGGCGCGGTAAAAATCTCAGTTTGTGTCCATGTGTCCGCTTTACGCGCAAAGGCCACCACCGCACCGGCGTCTTTGCCTTTGTCATCTCGCCTCATACCGCCAAGCATGGCAATGTCATTCTTTAAGACCACCTTACCACCCAGGGTGTCATCAGCAGACAGAGGCTTTGCAACCAGCTTAGCTTGTTGCTGCCAGCCCTTCTCCCCTAATACGTAGACATAGCCCACGCCGCCGTCATTAATCCCATTGATATCCGCTTTGTGCGCGCCCACCACAACCGTGTTGCCGTCAATCGCTGCACCATAGCCAAAATAGTCTTCCGCCTTGCCATCATTGGCAAGTAATCTGTCTGGCACCGCAAAGCTATGACCAGCCAGTGCTGTTAGCATGACACACAGGGTATATTTCATAGTTGATTGTATTTTCACCCGTTCCTTCCTTTTTCTTCCAATACATCAGGCCCAAACTTGTCTCATTTTTGATGATATTTCAACAATCTATTTTACAGACCAAGATAATCTCAATGAGCCTGTGCTGACAAAAGCGCATACCTGCTTCTGACTGAAGTGAGACCGTTAATGGCCCAGTAAGCCCTAAGTGACTAACAGCGCGTTACTTTTACCTTTTTTAGGGATTTAATAATAAAGCAACATAACACTTCAGTTAGGGTAATACCTGTGCGCTGAAATAAATGTAACCAATTATAAATACAGATAATTATCCTGCTTTAAGCGACCTCGCACAGAGCGCGTACTTGCCCCTTTTAAAATGACATTTCTGTGAAAGGTGACGGTGCCATATTGTTTAACTATCTCAGGCTCCATACAATCTGGTCTAGACCAAAAGAGGTATACCCATTATGACTCACTACTTACTCTTAACACCTGGCCCGTTAACCACCTCAGATACCGTGAAACAAGCAATGCTGAAAGACTGGTGCACCTGGGATGATGACTATAACCTGGACATAGTCCAAACAATCCGCCGTACATTAATTAAGCTGGCAACCCCCTCAGCCGGTTACACCAGCGTACTGATGCAAGGCAGCGGCACCGCCTCTGTTGAATCTGTGCTTGGCAGTGCCCTGTTACCCGAAGACAAATTGCTGGTGATCAACAATGGCGCATATGGCAAACGCATGGCAGAGATCTGTCAGGTACTGGGCCTGGCGCATGAAGTGCTGAGCTTTAAAGAAACCCAGCTGCCAGATTTAGAGCAGATTGCTGCAAAGCTGGCTACTGGCGGGTTTAGTCACCTGGCAATGGTGCACTGCGAAACCACCACAGGTATGCTCAACCCTCTGGCGCCCGTAGCACAGCTATGTAGCGAGTATGAGGTGCGTTTTATCCTTGACGCGATGTCGAGTTTTGGCGGCATCACTATGGATGTGGCAAAGCTGAATATCGAATTTTTAATCAGCTCCGCCAATAAGTGTATTCAGGGCGTCCCAGGCTTTGGTTTTGTGATCGGCAAGCAAACAGCCATTGAGCGCTGTAAAGGCAATGCAAAGTCGCTCAGCCTGGATCTGTATGATCAGTGGCATACCATGGAAGTATCGAATGGTAAGTGGCGCTTTACGTCACCAACCCATGTGGTCAGGGCCTTTGCTCAGGCACTCACTGAGCTGACCGATGAAGGCGGCATCGCAGCCAGACAGGCACGCTATACGCAAAATCAGCAGCTGTTATGTCAGGGCATGCAGGAATTAGGGTTTAAACCTTTGTTACCGGTCGATATGCACTCACCCATTATCACTTCTTTCTACTCCCCCACAGCACCGGACTACCACTTTAATCGCTTTTATGACGCACTGAAGGCCCGGGGCTTTGTGATTTACCCCGGCAAAGTATCCGACGCCGACTGCTTTCGAATTGGTAATATTGGCGCCGTATACCCCGAAGATATAGCACGACTTATCAGCGCGATTGCTGAGGTCAAATACTGGGAATAAACGCCACCAGAGAACACTAAAAAGGCCGTAATGTGCGGCCTTTTATGGGTCAAACAGCGAGTCAACCTACTGACTGTCCACTTCAATTTCTATCGCACTGTGTACCCAGTATTCTATGTTGTAATCGACCAACTTGTCGGCCTGATTAAAGCGCTGGCGAATTATCTTCAGGCATAACGCGCCACTGTTCACGTTAAGCAGATCGGCTTTGTCATCGGGAATGGCTGTGACAACCAGGCTGCTGCGTTCATGGGTCACGTTAATCCCGTAATCTCGTTCAAAAATGGTGGTCACCGAGCCTTCTAAGGACTTAGACGCCAGATCATCAAACTGGGCGGCCAGACAGTAAATCTCTTCGACCATCACAGGACGTTCATCCAAAGAGCGTACCCGGCAAATGGCATGGAACGTTGCCGGGCTTTGTACTGCAAATGCCTGATTGACGACATTCGAAGCCAGGGTTGTCTCAAAGGACACCACCTGGGTTAATGGCGTAAACTGCTGCTCCTGTGCAAGCTGGTAAAAGTTCACCTTTTTAACCGGATCCCACTTCAGCCGGGGTGGAGAGATAAACCAGCCCTTTCGGTTCTGACGATAAATCACGCCTTCGGCTTCCAGCCTGATAAGCGCTTCTCTTACGGTGATCCGGGTGGAGCGGAACATATCTTGTAGCTCGCGCTCGGAAGGCAGCTTTTTCAGCTCGGGATGATCGGCGATCAACGCAAATAAATATTGCCTGATTTCTTTATAAAGCAGCATAAGTCCCTATTGTCCTGTTAACACCTGAGTGGTCAGCGCCAGCCAGGGTGCAATGTCTGTGTCGATGATGTGGCTGGGTTTGCCTGAGTCGTCATATCGGCGCAGTTCCATCGCCTGAGCAAAACAGCCGAGCGCTTCAAACGCACGCGCTTCGCTGTCAGTCATTGCTCCGCCCTGCTGTTGCAAGGTCTGCCAGCTTGCGTCAGATAAGCACCGGGTTCCAGCTATATTGGCAGCATAGCGTTTTGCCTGCACATGATAGCGAATTGGCAAATAAACGCTAGCGGGAAACCCCCTTTGTGCGAGCCAGTGACTGGCAATGTCAGCATGCTCACTGTGCCCCCATTGGTCCAGCCCGTCTAACTGAGCTTTGTCCGCGATAAAGTGGCCAATGTCATGCAAAAATGCTGCGCACACCATGTCAGGCGCTGCCTGATGCTGTTGTGCATGCCAGGCGCTGCTGACTGCATGGCTGATCTGTGTGCATGCTTCGCCGTAAGTATTGTCACCGAACTGTCTAAACAAACAGGCAATTTCATCTATGGTGTCTGTCATTTATCAGCCTTACCGGCGGCGGCCGCCAGCTTTGATAACTGCTTATCAAGCCACCAGGGGGAGTGACCGGCATCTTCACACCGCTCTTTACGCTGCACCGACTGCTTTACCAGTTGCGCCCCTAAATAACGTATTGGCTCAGGCGGGAATGTGCCCAGTGGTCCTTGTGCCAGACCACTGCGTGCCCAGGCATTGTCTAACCCCAATACCAGCGACGACAAGATCTCACCACCCAGATAGCTTTGTACAACACCATTGCCCGAATAACCCAGCCCATAAAATACATTGGGGTTACCATTCAATCGGCCAAAAAATGGCAGGCCGGTAGCAGACCTGTCTGACGCCCCTGTCCAGCTCGTTTCAAACGCGCCATCCAGTGCAGGAAACAAATGCCGAAAGCTGGCTTTAAGCATAGCTTCAAAACCACTGGGTTTGTCGAATGCGCTGAGCATTTTATTGCCATAAGCAAACAGATTACCGCCCTTACCCAGCATCAGGCGACCATCCGCACTGGTTCTGTAATAGTGTACAAAAATACGTGAATCAGCCACCGCTTTACCGTGGGACAGGCCTATGTCGGCCAGGGCTTGCCCCATCGGCCGGGTGATCATCATATCGGAAGACACCAGTACATAGTGGCGATTAAAGCGCGGGAAACATTGCCCCATCCAGCCATTAATGGCGATAACCACTTTCTTTGCTTTCACGCTACCGAGGCGTGTTTCAACCGTCGGATTAGTACTGCCCTGCAACCCCGTCATGGGTGACTGCTCATAAACCTTCACGCCCAGCGACTGGGCCACTTTTTTGAGGCCCAGCACCAGCTTGCCCGGATGCACGCTGCCTGCGGCATCAGTGGCAATCGCTGCACGGGTTTGTGTGCTGCCTGAAAGCCTGATGGCGTCAGCCTGCGCTAACGCCTGCCAGCGATTGATACCATGCTGTTCAAGCAAAGACACTGGATGTGACAAAGATTGCGCCTGTGCCGCATTGGTGGCAGTGTAAAGCGCGCCTTCAGCGCGCACCTCAGCGTCAATATTGTAGCGATGAAAAAATCGCTGAATATCAAACACCGCCTGCTCGGATGCCTGTACCAGACGAATGGCTTCTTCAACACCAAACAGCCTGAGCAAGGTATTCAGCTTAGTCGCAAAGGTCAGCATACAACCGCCGTTGCGCCCGGATGCCCCTTCGCCACAGCGGCCTTTCTCAACCAGGGTGACATCGGTGTTGGGCGACTGTTGCTTTATTTTAATGGCACTCCAGAGCCCGGTATAACCGCCACCGACAATACACACATCACTGTGAATATGGGCAGTTAATGGCTTGGTTGTTTTGTCGTCCGTCAACGCCTGCGCCTGCCTGAACCAAAATGGCTGACAGTGGCTCATGGGCGCTGGTGTCTGGCTCGTTTCGCCATGATCTGCTGGATCACGGGAATGGCATCCGCCAAAGAGTCGACCACAAAATGGGCGCCAGCCTGATACAGCTCAGAATAAGCTTTTTCTTTCAGCACACTTTGCTGCTCAGCCGTCAGGTCCCGCCACTCAGCTTCGGTTAAACCGATGGCATTGCCAGTGACCGCCAGACCCACAGTCCACATACCTGCACGTAGCCCTTCTGTAATACCCGGCGCTGAGTCGTCAAATTTGATGCAGTTGGCCACGTCATTGATCCCCAACTTCTGTACATTTTCTAATGCCATCCAGGGACCCGGTCTTGACCCTATGGTGTCGTCACTGGCGACCCAGCAGTCCGGGCTATACCCTTGCTTTGCCGCTTCGGGTACCAGGATCTCCATCACTTCGCGTGGATAGCCTGAGCAGGAACCCACTTTGATCTGCTGCGCCTGTAACCAGCCGATGGTATCAAGTGCACCGGCAATCGGCGTTGCATGTTGCGCCACCTTGGCTTTTTGCAACGGCATAAAAGTGTTGTAAATAGTATCGACCGTGTCATCGCTCATGGCCTCGCCAAACTGTGCCTGCCAGCGAGCATCAACCGAAGGCAACTGACCGAGTGTCTTTATGTGGTCCCATTTGCCCATACCCATTGGTACACGGGCTTCAGCCAGAGAAATATCAAAGTCATAAGCCTGCTTGAAGGCCTCAACAAAAATGGTAGTGGGGGCGACAGAGCCATAATCCACGACAGTTCCAGCCCAGTCTAAAATGACAGCTTCAATATGATTCATGTGGTTTCCTTATGATAGTGTGCGGCGCTTATGCCGGCCGTGAAGGCGAGTCGGTCAATGGCATGTGGCCCCGGCGTAACAGGCGGATACTGAAATACACCATAGAGCCAACCACCAGCGCGCCGCCGAGGATTGCTACCAGGTAACAAAGTTGAATAAAAAACGCGAGCCAGCTGATCTCGGGGGAGGCAAATGTGCGATACAACAAGATGCTGACACTCCCCAGGTAACCCGCTGAATCGGCCAGGTAAATTAAAAAACCCGCATTCGCCGTTGAGCCTACGGCTGAAATCATGCGGTCAAACAAAAAGCAGTTATAGGGGATGTAAGCGATATACAGTCCGGCACCCAGCCACACCATCCAACTTTTGCCGTCTATCCAGTGCTGCTCAAACGCATAGGTGGTGCCACCCAGCAGCACGCAACCCAGCAAAATAAAGCCATGATTACTTAAAAACGCACTGGTGTTGTTCTTAATCATCACCATGGCAGCGAGCACAAACAACACGACACCAGCGATGCGAATGCCCGCATAGGCAAAAATCGCTGGCTCTTCGCCGTGGCCGAGTGCCTGCCAAATCTCCGCAGAGAAGTTATCGCGAAAATCTCGCAAGCCGGTAAACAGCAAAAAACTGCTGATAAGCAGTAAAATGCCCGGCGCATAACGGAGGAAAAACGCCAGACGCTGCTGAGCATTCATAGGCGCACGGGCTTGCCTTGCACTTTGGTCGTCCGGCGAAGGCGGCGGGGTTTGCGCCAGCAAATACACCGATACAAATAAAGGCACAGTGAAAATGGCCCCGGTTGTGGCTGGCATCCAGTATTCTGTTACGTTCAGATCGACCATCAGCCATTGCCCCACTGTGCGCACCAAACCCGATGCCACAATAAAGGTCACACTTAAAAACGCGCCGAGGATCTCTGACGTTTTACGCCCTTCTAAAAAGCTAAAAACAATTCCCCAGATCATGCCAAGCGGCACGCCATTTAAGAACATCATCAGCGGCTTGAGTTGCTCCGGTACCAGTGCGAATAACACCAGCGCTAATTGTGCGGCCATCACCAGTGTCAGTATGGCCAGTGCTCTGCGATTTGCAGTTAACTCGGATACCACCTTGATACCTATGAATTTAGACAACAAATAGCCAAACACCTGAGCCAGCACCAGCGCTATCTTAAAATCAAGCACGCCCATAAACGCCTCAACCTGCTCAAACTTGCCAACAGAAAAGGGTTTACGAAACGCATACATGCAGAAGTAAGTCATAAATGCCGCCGAAGAAGCATACACAACAAACACCCAGGTGTGGCTGCGCTGAATAACGCGATTGATGAATGACATGACACTATTACCTGAAAAAGAAGACTGGGAAGGCTAACCTTCCCAGTTGACAGTGCGATTAAAAGAAATCGTATTTAAAGCCAACCTGACCACGGATACCGTAGTATTCGATTTGGTTCGGACGCTGTTCCGATCCAGTGAAATACTGTAGCGGCTCATCGGTCAGGTTGTTGAGTTCCAGATAAATCATGGCATTGTCGTTGAGGTAGTAAGACGCGGTGGCATCGACGCTTGTATAATCTCCATAATACGTGTCCAGCATCGTGTTATCGCCGTGATCTTCGATGTATTCCCCCTTATGGTTCACTGCAATACGCGCCGCGAAGTCACCATTGTCATAGTAAAAAGCAACGTTATACAGCGCATCGGCCTGACGGGAGATCTTCACTTTATCGTCACGACCCGGGATGTCCATTTCTGAATCCATCAGCGTAAAGTTCACGCTCATACCAAAATTGTCGAGTGACTCATTGACAAATGCCAGACTGGAATTGGCATTAAACTCAATCCCATGCAACCAGGCATCATCGCCATTCAGCGGGCTTTTCACCGTTACGGAGTTCTCCCGATACGTGCCCTGATAGCTCTGAGAGAAAACCGGATCGATGATCTGTTTATAAAAGTACCCTGCGGAGATAACGCCGGCATTATCAAAGTAGTGCTCATACATTAAATCAAGGTTATTTGAGTAAGTCGGGTCCAGCTGTGGGTTGCCTGAGCGCAACTGGTTTTCGATTTCCAGGTACGTGCTGCCCGGTGATAGCTGGCCAAAACCAGGACGGGCGAACGTACGAGTCAACGCCAGTCGTACATTGGTCATTTCGTCCTGATGATAGGTAACATGTACTGAAGGCAACACGGACCAATAGTCTTTACCGCCATGCTCTGGTTCAACGCGGGTTCCGTCATCATTCTTCACCGCCACATAACCAAATACATCCGTTTTGGTCTGCGTTGCACGCAGGCCACCTAAGATTGTCCAGCGCTCTGATGGCGTGTAAGTCGACATACCGTAGACAGATAAATGGCTTTCTTCCAGGTCAAAGTTACGACTTAAGCCACCGCCATTTTCTACCACCTCAGAGTCGTTCAGGTCGTAATTTAACTTGTGATTATTTTCGTCCCACCAGCGCTTCAGATCATTCACCGGGATCACTTTTGAGAAGTGCTTTTGATAGTCAATCTCATAGTTGTCCAGATAGTCACGTCGACCAGGTTGATCCACTAAGCTGACACCTAACTCATCTGCTACCTGAGCCAGTGTCGGCGTTGGTCCAAACTCGTCTTCGTTCCAGCTGTAAAACTTATCGAAGAAGCTGGCATTACGTTCTTTGTCTCGGTATTTAAAGCCGGCTTTAAACTCAAGCTGGTCTGAATATGTGTGGATCAGGTCAAACTGGGCAACGATTTTGTCTTTTTCTTTAATATCAACACCATATAACTCAACATCTGCCAGCACGGCTTTGTTGGGATCCATCACCCAGTCATCCGGCAGGTGCATACCAATCTGGTGCGCCGGATCGGTACCGCCATCTATGGTGTTATAGATCAGGCCGGTTTCTTTGTTCTCGCCATCGCGCATGCCCACATCAGCATCAAACTCGACACCTTGTTTAAACTTCACCACATAATAGGCATTGTCTTTACCATTAGGAATGTCACCATACTCAAACTGATTCTCATAGGTACTCAGCTTCCATTCCAAACGCGTATTGAAATCGATGTCGAACTCACCACCAAACTCAAACCCCGTCATCTCGGTGATCAGTTCATCATGAATATGCTGAAGCTCTACGCGGTTTTTGTTGTAGCGCACTCGATGCTTGTAATGGGTCTCCACGTCCGACAAGGTGCCATACATAGCTTTAGCATAGACAACTCCCTTATCCAGCAGGTATTCACCCGACATATTCAGACCGTAGGTTTTGCGCGTTCCTGTGTAGTCACGTAGTTCTAATCTGTGTACACCTGCGACGCCCTCTTCATCCACTTCACGGCGTGGTTCATAGTTGTCAGTTGCCCAGTCACGTTCCCAGGCGGTGGCATTAATTAAAAAGCCAAACTTATCATTGGCTAAGCGGTCACCATAGAGCAGGTTAAAGGAATGACTGCCGCCTTCGGCTTTCTCAGAATCTCCTACCCCCACATTCACAGACAGCAGGCGCTCATCTGGTGCCCGGCGTGTCACAAAATTGATGTTACCGCCAATCGCATCTCCTTCCATATCCGGCGTAATGGCTTTGGACACTTCCACCAGCTCAATCATATCGGTCGGGAAAAAATCAAAGGCCACCGCACGGCTGGTCGTCTCTTCTTCCGCGGTCGGTAAGCGATCACCGTTTATCGAAGTAGAGTTCCATTGAGCCGGCAAGCCACGAACAGCCACAAAGCGGCCTTCCCCCTGATCTCGTTCAATGGATACGCCCGGCATACGCTGCACGGCTTCCGCCGCATTACGATCCGGCAATTTGCCTATACCATCCGCCGACAGTACATTTTTAATATTGTCGGACTCTTTTTGAATGTTGATGGCCTTCATGGCACCACGGCGCATATGACCCACGGCGACCACTTCTTCCAGTGTATTGTCGTTACGATTAAGGCTTAGACTGCCCAAATCCACAATCTCACCATCCACGACCGTAATATCAAAGTCAGCAGACGGATAGCCCAGATACTCCACACGCAGCGTGTGTGTGCCCGCAGGCAGGTGCGATAAATTGAACTGCCCCTGATAATCAGTCGACGTGGTCGATTTTGTACCCACCACTGAAATTTTAGCCCCTGACAGCGTGCCTGATGCATCCGTAATTAAGCCTGTGATTGAGCCATCTGCCAGCGCAGAAAAGCTAGTCATAGCCAATATGCCCGCGGCTATCGGTGTGAGTTTGTTCATGTCATCCCCAAGAAGAGTTATTTAATAATTAGCAACCATTTGGTCTAGACCAGATTTTAAAAAACAGTTTATGGGGCATGTATGACAAAGGTGTGTCGCATTTTTGAAACTGATATTAATGAAGACATAGTGTTTAAAGCATCGACAATCACACGGTACTACTTAAACAACGCCGATGCCTTAATTCTGCCTGCTCTAACGAGATTGACTTTAACTAATCAGCGGCAAAAAACTTCACCTTGATACATTTACGAAACTCCTGTTATTGACCATGATTAGATAAACCGGACTTGGTTGAACTGATAATGAAAAGCCTAAAATCTCAGATAGCCTTATATCTCACCGTACCGACCTTAGTAGTGATAGTAACTATTATTGTGCTTTTAGCATCTATGTCGATGAGCCTGACCAGAGAGCAGGCTGAGCATGCTTTATTGCAGGAAGTCCGCAACGTGGCGCTGTCACTCAATCAGCAAAATGCGCTGGCATCACGAACAGCTAAAATGCTGGTATTGGCGCAGGAGAATGGCCTGTTTGGTGAGCGGGCGCAATCGCTGGCTCTGAGCAGGCAAACGCTGTCTGAGTTTCCCGAATACACCGGTGCATATTTTGGTTATGAGCCTGATGCAGACGGCAATGACTCGCAAGCGCGCAACACAGAACAGGTGGATAAAAGCGTGGATCAGTCGGGCCGGTTTTTGCCCTACTGGTATCGGGATGGCGGCAGCATTGCGATTGCCCCATTGGTTGATATGGAGTCGAGCCTCTACTACAACGGCGTGAAACAGCGCTTTTTAAGTTCCGGCCGGGCAAGCGCAATGATCACCGAGCCCTATATGTATGAGGGTAATATGATAGTCGAGTATTCATATCCCATAACTGAGCAGCGTGCATTTAAAGGGATTGGTGGCGTGGACAGAGCACTGGACACCGTAAGTGCTTATCTGGCTGAGGTAAAGCAACACACAGGTATCGACTTGTTTCTGATCAGCCGTGATGGCAACGTCATTGCTGCTACCCTAGAAAACCAAAACCTACGCACCAAGGCCATTACACGAACCCCGTATGCCAAAGTGTTTGGGCACTTCTTCCAAAATAAACAGAATAACCGCATCGCATTGACAAACGACCCCATCGACCAACAGTCCTATTATTTTGCCTCAGGGTTTATTCACGCCGGAGAGTGGCTGGTGATTGCCAGAAAATCGGAACAGGTGGTGCTTTCTGCAGTGCAAAGCATGTTTGTGAAAATGGCCATCTTCAGTGCATTGTGTATGCTTGTCTTGATAGCCCTGTCGGTCTGGTTTATTAAGAAGATCAGCCTGCGTATTGAGCGTGCGGTGACCATGGCCGAACAGGTGGCACGTGGCGATATTTCCGGCATTATTACAGGTGATGATGAACAGGACGATGAAATCTCAACCATGGAGCGCAGTCTGGGCCGTGTCGTCGATTCGTACCGCTGTATTGAAAAGGCCTGTCAGTCAATCACGCAAGGCAACTTTGATATCGATATGCAACAGCGAAGCGACAACGACCATGTTGCCATTGCCATAACAAACATGGCCAAACGCCGCAAAGAGATAAACCAGGCACTGCGCAATAATAACCAGGTGATCTGTGCCAGTACCACAAATCAGAACCGGGAGCTGGAGAATGTCGCCGCCTCAACCAATGAGATGTCCGCCACTATTTCAGAAGTCGCAAACCTGGCAACCCAGTCAGCCGACACAGCCAATGAGGCGCTACGCGCGGCCAAAAGTACCCAGAGTGATTTGACTCGCACAGTTAATGAAATCCAGGCTTTGTCTGACGAAGTCAACTCCGTGAAACAAGCTATTTCCGAGGTGGCCACCAGCAGCGAAAACATCGGAAATATTGTTGATGTGATCAATATGATCGCCGAGCAAACCAACTTATTGGCCTTAAATGCGGCCATTGAAGCAGCCCGCGCCGGAGAGCAGGGGCGTGGATTTGCCGTTGTCGCCGACGAAGTGCGCAGCCTGGCCTCCAAAACCCGGGCATCCACAGAAGAGATCAATGAGCTGATCAATGTCCTCAGCGTGGGCGTCAATGCAGCCGTCTCCAAAGTGCAAAGCAGCGTTGAAACAACACAAATCACTGCCGAACAAAGCAGCGAGGCAGTGGCTACACTGGACGATATCGTAAACAACATAGATGGGATCAGCCAGGATATGACCCAGATTGCCGCCGCTGTTGAACAGCAAAGCGTGACCTGTGAGGGCATCAACCGGAACATCAACGTGATCCATGAGGAGGCCAGAGAACTGTCTACACTGGCAAATCAGGATAAGCATTAACCATGGCCAGGTAAATACTACACTCCATACAATGTGTTGTAGCTAGGTAATCCAGAATGCTGGGGCGTGCGATATGATTCGACATCGTGCTCGCTGCCAGGCTTTCGTACAAACACCCTGAGATACATTAACAAATCGACCCTAGCCAGTATCGTATAAATAAGGTACAAATTACCTATACAGAGCTAATAACAATGACCTAATGAGTACTTTCTCCAGTTATTACTTGCTTCCTGTTCTGCTAAGCGGGTGCGCAAGCTCTCCAACGCAAGTTAATCAGCAAACTTCCAAACAATATACTGAATCGTTCATCAGAGTCCATGCAGTAATGCCCAGTTATCAACTGCTCTGGCATGTTTGCAGGCACCGCACACTGACTGGTAATTGGCCAAGCCTGACAGGCCAGATAGACAAAGATGTTTTCAGAGAATTATACATCGTTCAGACGGCAGACAAAGACCTTCAGCTGTCCTACCTGTTATCCGGAGTAAACATTCCAGTTCAGTTCTTGCTTACTAGTAAAGGCAATACATCTGATACATACTCGATGCGCATACGAGCTAACTTTCCTCATGGAGACTACACGCACAATATGTATTTTAACTGTACAAATAACGGGCTTACAAAAGAAGAGCTAACGGATGCAACTACGCTCATTACCTCAGTATTCAACTTGCACAAAGCCACGGAAAGTCACCATACTTCGTCCACCGCAGTTAGCCCCCCGGCAAAAAGCCTGATAATAAGGACAATACTATGTACCCTGTTAACTCTGACACCCGAGCAATGTCGTACTTAGTTGCCAGTGCAGCTAACGCAGCACTCAACACTCCACGAGGTTTTATATGAGCTTACTTCTCTACCTTGCTGCCGCGCTGCTCATTTTAGTCTCGCTAGTGCATTCCTATCTTGGCGAGCGCTTTATCCTCATTCGGCTATTTAAGCGAGATAACCTGCCACAGTTGTTTGGCAGTAACGATTTTACCATTCGCACACTACGCTTTGCCTGGCATCTGACTTCCATCGCCTGGCTTGGATTTGCCGCACTTCTGATTGCTCTGGCATCACCCGAGTTCACCCCTGCTACACTGCTTCACATCACCGCGCTGACATTTGCGCTACACAGTTTACTGGCTTTGGGTCTATCAAAAGGAAGGCACTGGTCATGGATATTATTTGCTGTGGTAAGTGTGCTGCTTGTAATGGCCGCGATATAACTGCCCTCACGCCCGACTCCTGCGTTGCTTTCATCACGGTCAAGCTATTCAAGGTCCCTCAAATGATATAACATAACGACTTATTCAAGGCGCTCAGCAGCTCGTACGATAAGCCTGCACTAGCGCTTACGTTAATCATCAAGGTGAGGAAACCATGAGAAACCTGTCTGAAAGGTTAGACAAATACGCCATCGGCTTGTCTGCGATGTGCGTCGTTCATTGCTTGTTTGTGCCCCTGCTGGTTGCCCTGCTACCAGCGTTCGGTGCAACCTTCTTTTCAGATGAGGCATTTCATCGCTGGCTACTCGTTGGTGTGCTGGTGACCAGCAGCAGCGCGTTATTTCTGGGGTGTAAAAAGCACAACCAGTGGCGTATTTTAGGCTACGGCACCGCAGGTATCGGCGTATTATTCTTCGCCGCATTTTTTGCCCATGACTTGATGGCTGAGGAAGGGGAAAAGCTGCTGACGATTTTAGGCAGCGTATTGCTGGTGATCAGCCACTATAAAAACTTCAACCTGTGTCAGACCGGGCGCTGCCACTAACCCACCCTGCATGGCCGCCTTTACAATCAATGTGCGGCCAAAACCTGCGAGACAAGCTCATTCAATTTGCCAGGATCACTACCCGGTCCCACGACCAGCAATTTACTCCCCGTAACCGGCTCCCCCTTAAATGGCCGGATCGACACAGCGCCATCCGGACATCGCTCAAAGTAAGTATAATCAGCACTTGTACCAATGCGTGTGCAGCCTTTCACGCGCAAAATAGTCTCGGGTATACGCGCACACAAGGCCTCAATACAGGTTTCATCAGGCAAAGCAGGTAACGCCACAGAGCAGGACGCCCAGTGTGATTTTTGATGCTCAAATGCATCGACATTACCCGACACGGGTGACAACTCTGGCAGCTGCCAAAGTGCAAGCTCCCTCACACCCTGAATTGTCGCGTTTGGGTTCACCTGCTGCAGTTCATCCTTAACACGCTGTATGCGCGCGTCGGATAAGCCGGTGGTATGTGTGAGCACAATGAGCGAAGAGACTTGAACTTGATTGGCTTCCAGCACATTGTGTTCACCACGACATTGCCAGTTTTTGGCATCGACCACCGCGATCTGTACCGGCGGTTTGAAGCGTTCGTCCAGCCCCACACCCAGAAACCCCATTAAACGACATGCATCGGATGTACCATTCGCTTCAATCAAGGTGATCCCTCGCTTGCGCTGTGGAATACGATTAATGCTGTCGCGCAGCGCGGTGATGCCACTGCAACAAATACAGCTGCCATCGAGCGGCTTTAACGCCCCTTCACTGAGCTGCTCGGCCAGTTGTCTGGCATCCAGCTCGGCGTGCTCATAATCATTCAGGATCACATAGGGGTCCCAGTCGGCTTGCTGAGCCTCAAGCAGCAGACGTTTTAACAGCGTGGTTTTACCCGCGCCCAAAAAGCCAACCAGTACGAGGATTGGTTCCATACTTACAGTGCTCTCCAGCCAACTTAAAAACACTCATGACCTGATAGTCATCTGACGATAATCCAGTGCGGTCAAATAGTAACACACTATGACTTTGCCACTCAGTCAATAAAATCCAGCGTGAGCAACAAGCGTGCTTCTCCAGCTGTGGGCGCTGGCGAACGATGCACCAGGGCTCCATCTTCATTGCCAAGCCAGCCAGACCCTTTCAATAAAGCAACATCACCCGCATTGAGCTGCTGAATGTCCGATTCAGACGTGTAAATTCCGGACTCATGATCTTTCTTACCTTTGCTACCCGCACCGAGCTTGCTGCGATCGACTGTGTCGTGAGGTAACCACTGAGAGGCCACACCGCCCAGCGTACTCACCAGCCTACAAGGTATGTGATCGACATGAAACTTAGGACACATAGCTTTATTGAGTATCGTGAGCCTGAGTCCGGCGCGCTTTAATTCAAACAAAGTACAAAACATATCCACCAGCGTCGCCAGGTGCTCAGTCAGCGCAGGCTTATCAACAAGTAAAGCCGAGGCGGCGTGCAATTCGCCTATCGTTTGCTCGGGAGTTGCCGCAATCGACAACTGCAACTCGCTAGTATTGCTGAGTAAATTAGTTACTTCTGAATTAAGCGCCTGAGTCAGCGTGCATTGCCAGACACTCAGGTTAATATCTTCGCGATAGATATCCGTCAGAACGTTCGGCTCAGGGGATATGGCTGCATACCGATTGGCAGGGATCATTGAATTGTCATTAGTGGCTAAAGCACGGGTCATGGTCTTCTCCTACATCTGCACCGAGTTGTGCGGCATTCACAACAAAAGTTACAGTATAACATATCGCAGAATTTCAAACAGAGTAAGGACTGCCGGCAGGCAGCCCTTCAATTGCTGGTTTTATGGTGCAACATTGAGTCCGCGACGCTTAAGCAGTGCTTCGGTGGTTGGCTCTGCACCACGGAACGCTTTATACGACTCCATCAGGTCACGAGAGTTACCCACTTCGAGAATGTTCTTGCGATAGTGCGTACCAACCTTACGGTTAAGCCCGCCCTGAGACTGTACATAAGCAAAGGCATCCGCCGCCAGGATCTCACTCCACATGTAGGCGTAGTAACCCGCTGAATAGCCGCCACCCATTGAGTGCGCAAAGTAAGCCGACTTGTATCTGGGTGGTACATAGTCGATGTTCACGCCATGCTTGCTCAATGCAGCTTGCTCAAATTCAACCAGATCCTGCAACGGCGCATCCGCTGCCAATGCATGCCACTCCATATCCAGCAGCGCAGCCGCCACATATTCTAGTGTGTCAAAGCCCATATTGAAACTGCGGCTGGCAACAACCTTTTCTAGCAGTGCCTTCGGAATAGCTGCTCCGGTTTGATAATGCTTAGCGTAGTTCTTAATGACTTCCGGATGGATAGCCCAGTCTTCTTCGAACGTTGACGGGAATTCAACAAAGTCACGGGACACAGATGTCCCCGACAGCGTCGGGTATTTAACCTGAGACAACATACCGTGCAGGCCGTGACCCAGTTCGTGGAACATAGTAGTGGTTTCAGAATAGCTCAGCAGGGTCGGCTGACCTTCAGGGGCTTTTTCAATGTTCATCACATTCACCACCACCGGACGCTCCTGGTCAAGACCAGATTGCTTCACAAACGAACTCATCCAGGCGCCACCACGCTTGCCTTCACGGGCAAAGTAATCAGCCATAAAAATGGCCAGGCTGGTGCCGTCCGCGTCAAACACTTCATAGGCTTTCACATCCGAGTGGTAGACAGGAATATCAGTGCGTGGTTTAAAGGTGACGCCATACAGGCGCTCCATAGTGAAGAATAAGCCATCTTCCAGCACTCGATCAAACTCAAAATAAGCTTTCACCTCAGACTCGTCCAGATCGAACTTATCCTGACGTACCAGATCGGCGTAATACAACCAGTCCCAGGCAGCCAGTTCAAAATCGCCACCCGTAGCACGAACTTTGTCTTTGATGGCCTGTGCTTCCGCTTCCACGTTTTTCAGCAAAGCAGGCACCATGCTGGCAAACATGTCGTAAACCGCAGTTGGCGTTTTAGCCATTTGTGCATCCAGGCCATAGTGAGCCCAGCTTTGATAACCCAGTAACGCAGCCTTTTTCGCTCTCAGCTGCGCCAGTTGTGCAACAATCTCCCGATTGTTATTCTCACCTGATAAGCCACGTTCTGAGGAGGCGCGCCATACTTGCTCACGCAATTGGCGATCTTCCAGCTTAGCCAAAATAGGCTGGCGCGTGGTGTTGGTAATTTTGATCAGATACTGACCCGGATGTCCCGCTTGCTCAGCCGCTTGTGCCAGTTGCGCAATGTGTGCGTCTGTCAGGCCAGTCAGTTTCGCTTTGTCCTTAACCAGCACCACATTACTCTTAGACATGGCCAGTAAATGCTGCGAGAACTGGGTCGTCAGTGACGACAAAGCCGCGTTAATTTCACGGATCTCTTTTTGTTGCGACTCAGTCAGCTTGGCGCCCGCTCTGACAAATTGTTTGTAATAGACTTCAGTCAGACGCTTTTCTTCGGCACCCAGGTTAAGCACATTAAGCTGACCGTAAACCTCTGCCACTCGCTTATAAAGCGCTTTGTTCAGATAAATATTATCGTAGTGGCCAGCCAGCTTAGGGGCCATTTCAGACTGGATCTCACGACGCTTTACGTTTGAATCAGTATTAGACAGGTTGAAGAATACCCCCTGCGTGCGCTTTAGTAACTCACCACTTCGCTCCAATGCAACAATGGTATTACTAAAACTGGCAGACTCGGTTTGGCTAATAATGGCATTGACTTCAGCCATTTGCTCAGCCATGCCTTGCTCAAAGGCAGGCATAAAGTGCGCATCATCAATGCGGTTAAAGTCGGGTGATTGATATTGCAAGGTGCTTGCTACCAGTAAAGGATTACCCTCAGTTACCGTCGCAGACGCTGCTGTTTTTTGCAAGCCTGACGTACGATCCCCGCCCGTGCAGGCCGTCACAAGTAAGGCAGAGCTCACTGCCAGTGCAAGTAACTTTTTCATCGTCGATTCTCTCATCTGTAAAATAGAGCGGATATGTTATAATATAACAAAACAATCAACAATCTTTGTTGCGCTAAACAGACCCATATGTGAGTTGGGTACGCAAAGAAAAGCACGCGCAATGTTGATTGCGGCCTGCGTCGTGGCCCAAAAGAACAGCCTTAAGTTTTGTTTATCTCTACAATTAATCAGGATACCAATGGCACGCTTAATTAAACACGCCACCTTAGTGAATGAAGGTAAGCTTTACGTTTCTGATCTCAGAATTGAAAACCAGTACATTGCTGAAATTGGCCCGGATTTATCGGCCAGACCCAATGAAGCAGTCATCAATGCCCAGGGCATGTGGCTGATGCCCGGCATGATAGATGATCAAGTGCACTTCAGAGAACCCGGCCTGACCCATAAAGGTTCCATTGCCAGTGAATCGGCCGCGGCCGCAGCTGGCGGGATCACCAGTTTTATGGAAATGCCCAATGTCTCTCCTTCGACCACGACCCGACAAGCACTCGCAGACAAACACGCCATTGCACAACGAGATTCTGTCGCAAACTACGCGTTTTACCTCGGCGCTACGCCAGATAATTTAGATGAGATCAAAGCCGTTGATCCACGTCAGGTGTGTGGCGTGAAAGTCTTTATGGGTGCATCAACCGGCGATTTGCTGGTAGAGCACCCCGCTGCCCTGGATGCAATTTTCAGAGAATGTCCCACCCTTATCGCCACGCACTGTGAACAAGGTTCAGTGATCCAGCAAAATAATGCGCGCATTGAGCAGCAATATGGAACACCGCAAATCATCCATCACCCGATGATCCGTGATGATGAAGCCTGCTATCAATCCTCTTCTTATGCCGTTGCCCTTGCTAAAAAATATCGTACGCAACTGCATGTCCTGCACTTAACCACGGCAAAAGAATTGAGCTTATTCAGCACTGCGCCTTTGGCCGAAAAGCACATCACAGCCGAAGCCTGCGTTCATCATTTGTGGTTTAACCAACAAGATTATCCGGCCCTGGGCAACCTCATCAAATGTAACCCGGCCATTAAAGCCGAATCGGACCGGCTCGCATTGCTAAAAGCCCTGCATGACGGGCGCATTGATATCATTGCCACCGACCATGCCCCGCATACCTGGCAAGAGAAAAACGTGCCCTATCCGCAAGCGCCGGCAGGCCTGCCACTGGTTGAACATGCCTTACTGACCCTCATGGAGCAGGTTAAACGTGGCGCAATGACACTTACTCAGATGGTTGAAAAAACAGCACATAACGTTGCAACCCGCTTTGCCATCGACAAACGAGGTTTCCTCAGGGAAGGGTATTTTGCCGATCTGGTGCTGGTTGATCCAAATCACGCAACCCACGTACAACACGAACAAACCCGTTACCTATGTAAGTGGAGTCCGTTTCATGGCACCACTTTCTCTCATCAGATCCGTGCGACCTTTGTTAATGGGGCCATGGTGTTTGATGGTGACAAGGTCAATACCGAGCACAATGCCGCGCAGGCGTTACGTTTTAACCGTTAAGTGAGACTCATAAACCATGATGCAACTCCCCGATATTGCGACCCATTTTGAGCCAGACAGCCAGAGCCCGCTAAAGTGGGTTGGAATGGAAAAAATAGCACTACCCATGCAGGTGCGCTGCGATCAGACCAGCGTCAACATCAACACTCTGATGGACGTTTTTGTCAGCCTGGATACTGGCGCAAAAGGCATTCATATGTCACGTCTTTACTTGCTCGCCAACGAAGCATTGGTAGGGACTGAACTCACTTTCGCACAGCTCGATAAGGTGCTCAAAGAGATAGTCGCATCCCAGCAAGGTCTCAGTCAGTCTGCCAAGTTAGTACTGAAGTTCGAGCTACCACTGAACAGACCGGCTCTGAAAAGCAACTACAGCGGCTACAATGCTTATCCAATAGAATTGCACTGTGAGCACCTTGAAGGTAAAACCCACTGCAAGCTCATCAGCACAATTACCTACAGCAGTACCTGCCCTTGCTCAGCGGCGTTGTCTCGTCAGTTACTGAGCGACACGGTCGAGCAGCAGTTTGTCGATCAGGACAACATAGACAAAGCGCAGTTACTGGCATGGCTCAAAGGACCACAGGGGTCAGTCGCAACGCCGCACAGCCAGCGCTCTTTCGCTTACATTGAAGCCGATCTAGCTGGCGGTCACTTGCCCGATCTGGCGCACTGGCTTTCATTGTTTGAGGAAACGCTGGCAACGCCAGTTCAAACGGCGGTTAAGCGTGAAGATGAGCAAGCGTTTGCAGCACTGAATGCAAAAAACCTGATGTTTTGTGAAGACGCTGCAAGGCGTATTAAAGCAACACTGGAATCAATCACAGAAGTCACAGACTACCAGTTTAAAGTAGAGCATCAGGAAAGCCTGCATGCGCACAATGCTGTGGTGTACGACCGTAAATCTTAATGCCATAGTGCACCCACGTAACAGGTTACGTGGGTGTTTATCGCTACTGGATGCGGGTAAACGTCATTTCCCAGTTGGTCTCCCAATGTTCACCACCGTCTTTAGAAAATGCCTGTGCCCAGGTTGGTTGTTCCGGGTTCGTGGCATCCCAAATAAAGCGTACCTTGATAGCCTGACCATGATACTCCTCGTCGGCATAAAAACGCCCGATGCCATCGGTGAACGCACCCACCACCGGCGTATCCAGCATGCCCGGATTACGCCCATCCAGCCACCAAATAGACCACTGGCCGGTGCTCGCATTGAATGAACGAATTGCCTTGGCTCTGACAGATCCCTCTGGAAAATGCAGGTGGTTATCTTCTACATTGCCAAATCCGCCGAGCGTGTTGAGTGTTGATGACTCCCCTTTAAACTCGATCCACTCGTCTCCCCCATTCAGTATATCTTTTATACGGCGGTGCTGTACTGACCACTGGCCAACCATAAAATCGAAGTCGCCGGGTGCGCCAGGTGCATTGCTTTCAAGCATAATAATCCTTTGTTTTATTATCATAATCGAGCGTTACTCTAGCATTTGAACTGTATAAGTAAACAGTATTTTCACGACAAAAACTCGACATTTTCAGACATGACAGGAGTCGGTTTTAGTCTGTTTGCTAAGGTCATTAAGCGACCAATAGGCCAAATAAGCACTTCACTTTGACCACTTAGCTCGCATTCCCCCTCACACAGGCTCTGCACGTCACTACATGCCTGACAGCTAATCTACTTCGTCCGGTCAATCAGTGCGTTTTTTTCTGGGTAGTGCTGTACCAGGGCGGTAAATGAGGCAGTAACAGAATGCTTGGTGTATCACTCACTCTTCGAATTGAAGCTGATTGATTTACGCAGCTAAATGATAGTATTGGCGTTTGATGTGACACCTGGCTGTTAAAAGCGACATTTCCTAGACATAAATTCAACACCAAAATTAACATTTACTTAATCAGGTAAGCCAGTAACCCCCAGACTGGAGGCGGACTTTTGTCTGCTTGTTTTTTCCGTTCAACGGGGTATTGTGAAGAATTCATAAAAACGTATGGGAATGAGGATATGAGTATAGTATTAACCACCCAGTGTCGTGATGATGTGGGATTGATCGCCAAAATAACCGGGCTATGTTTTGAGCATAATCTGAATATCGTCCGCAACAACGAGTTTGTGGATAAAGCAGGTGAGTGCTTTTTTATGCGTACAGAATTGACAGGAACGGTCAGCGACGCATTTTTACCACAGCTACGTAGCGTGCTGCCAGACGGTGCACAAGTACATTTACATGGCAATGAGAAAACCAAAGTCGTCCTGCTTGCCACCAAAGAAGCCCATTGCCTGGGTGGTATGCTGCTAAAACAATACGAAAATGCTTTTAACGTTGAGATCCAGGCGGTGATCGCCAACTATGATACGCTTAAGCCACTGGTAGAAGGTTTTGGCGTGCCTTTTCATCTGGTCTCTCATCAGGGCCTCACGCGGGAACAACATGACGATGCCATGGCCAAAGTCATCGAGCAATATCAGCCTGATTTTATCGGTCTGGCCAAGTATATGCGGGTGCTTAGCCCCGGCTTTGTATCACGCTTTAGTAATCAGATCATCAATATTCACCACTCCTTTTTACCGGCATTTATCGGCGCAAAACCGTATCACCAGGCCTTTGAGCGAGGGGTAAAAATCATTGGTGCAACGGCACATTTCGTCAATGATGAGTTGGACGAAGGCCCAATCATCATGCAGGATGTCACTCAGGTGAGTCATGCCGATAGCGCTGAAGCCATGGCTAAAATGGGTCGGGATATTGAGAAAGTGGTATTCTGCAAAGCCATTGGGCTGGCAGCAGAGCATAAACTGTTTATCAACGGCAACAAAACCGTTGTATTTGCCTGACACACAACACAACGCCAGCATCCTGGGCTGGCGTTTGGTACGCTCCGGGCTAGCCGTTAACTCGGACTTTCAACCGGTTCCAGTTGCAACTTAGCCGCAATTAACACCGCCTGTGTCCGATTGTAGACACCCAGCTTACGGAATATCGCGGTAATATGCGCCTTGACCGTCGCTTCTGAAATATTCAGTTCATAGGCGATTTGCTTGTTGAGTAAGCCTTCGTGCAGATATTGCAGGACCTTGTACTGCTGAGGTGTCAAAGAGGCAATTTGCTGTGCCAGCTGTTTGTCTTCGCCGTCAAGTTCGGCAATCTGATCTTTCAGGCTAACAGGCAACCAGACATCCCCTTCGAGCACCTGGTTCAGTGCTTCAACAATCTCCTGCGACGACGAGGCCTTGGGAATAAAACCCATGGCACCGTAACCCATTACTTTGGAGATCACGGTCAAATCTTCACTGCCCGACACCACCACTATGGGCAAACTCGGGTAATCTTCACGGATCCTGATCAGGCCATATAAATCACCATTGCCTGGCATATGTAAATCCAACAACAGCAGATCCAGCTCGTCCTGTTCGGATAATTGTTGCAAGGTTTGCTCGAAGTTTTCAGATTCGAAAATCTCTAACCCGTCAAACTGATTCTGCAGTGCCCCCTTTAATGCTTCGCGAAACAGAGGGTGATCGTCCGCAATTAAAAACTGGTTCATGCTTGGCTCCTAAAAAATCGGCTGTCATTTCGACAGCCGATATAGTAGGTCAATATTTTGTCATAATTCAAGCGATTAACGCTAAATTAACGGTTTAGTCTGTTTTCGATCAATTCATCGACCACACTCGGGTCGGCCAAAGTCGAGGTATCGCCCAATTGTTGATACTCATTGGCTGCAATCTTACGCAAAATACGGCGCATGATCTTACCAGAACGCGTTTTAGGCAAACCAGGTGACCATTGGATCATATCTGGTGACGCAATCGGGCTGAGCTCTTTACGCACCCAGTTACGTACTTCTTTGGTCAGCTCGTCTGTGACAGCAACCCCTTCGTTTGGCGTCACGTACACATAAATCCCCTGGCCCTTAATGTCATGGGGATAACCCACAACTGCCGCTTCTGCGACTGCTTCGTGTGCAACCAGAGCACTTTCAATCTCAGCAGTGCCCAGACGGTGACCCGACACATTGAGTACATCATCCACACGACCAGTGATCCAGTAATAGCCATCTTCATCGCGACGACAGCCATCCCCTGTGAAATACACACCCGGGTAGGCCGAGAAGTAAGTTTGCTCGAAACGTTCATGATCACCATACACTGTGCGAGCCTGCGAAGGCCAGCTGTCCAGGATCACCAGGTTCCCTTCCGTCGCACCTTGCAGTGTGTTGCCTTCTGCATCGAACAAGGCTGGCGCAATACCAAAGAATGGACGGGTTGCCGACCCCGGCTTCATATCCGTGGCGCCCGGCAACGGCGTGATCATGATGCCACCGGTTTCAGTCTGCCACCAAGTATCCACGATGGGACACTGGCTGTTACCAATCTTCTCGTAGTACCAACTCCAGGCTTCCGGGTTAATTGGCTCACCCACAGATCCCATAATACGCAAACTGGTGCGTTTTGAGCTGGCAATTGGCTCATCGCCTTTCGCCATTAAGGCACGGATAGCAGTCGGTGCTGTATACAGGATGGTGACATTGTGCTTATCCACAACTTCACCAATACGTCCTGAACTTGGATAAGTCGGGACACCTTCAAAAATCACCTGAGTGCAGCCATTTACTAGCGGGCCATAAGCCATATAGCTGTGGCCGGTGATCCAACCTACATCGGCAGTACACCAGTAAACATCGTCGGCTTTAACATCAAACACATACTCGTGTGTCATGGATGAATAAACCAGATAACCACCTGTCGTATGCACCACCCCTTTTGGCTGGCCGGTTGAACCAGAGGTATAAAGGATAAACAAAGGATCTTCCGCGTTCATTGGCTCTGGCTCACATTCACTGGCGACATCAGCCACCAACTCATGCCACCAGACATCGTGCGCTTGCCATTCCACTTCACCACCGGTGAGCTGATGCACAACCACATGTTCAATACTAACACCGTCCTGACTGACCGCTTCGTCTACATTCGCCTTAAGCGGCACACAATTGCCACCACGACGGCCTTCATCTGACGTGATCACCACTTTTGCACCCGAATCTTTGATCCGATCTGCAATCGCCGAAGGTGAGAAGCCACCGAACACAACCGAATGAATAGCACCGATACGGGCACACGCCTGCATGGCGTAAATTGCCTGTGGCGTCATGGGCATATAGATGGCAACACGGTCGCCTTTTTGTACACCCAACTTCTTCAGGCCATTGGCCAGTTTTGCCACTTCGTCGTGCAGTTGCTGGAAGGTGATGTGCTCACTTTGCGTTGGGTCGTCGCCTTCCCAGATCAGTGCGACTTTGTCGGCATTGTCTTTCAAATGACGGTCAATACAGTTGTAGGAAGCATTCAGCACGCCATCCTCATACCATTTGATACTGATATGGCCTTTATCGAACGACGTATTCTTTACTTTGCTGTAAGGGGTAAACCAGTCAAGGCGCTTACCATGCTCCGCCCAAAACGCCTGAGGATCGTCAATGGATTCTTGGTATAGCTTTGTATATTGATCGTTATCTACCAGCGCTGCGTTCCTGATGGCTTCAGGAACCGGATAAATGCTCTGTGACATAGTCATCTCCATGTTGATTTTTGGCCAGACGGCGATGCACCAAGGATCGCCCACTCTTTTTATATTAAGTATTAGACCTTAGTTGTACTTGCACCTGTATTGCAAACATAGTAGACAAACCTGGCACTTCTGCAGATGTACGACAGTCGCAAGATATACAATACAGAGTCGTTTCCCGCTGGCATCCCACCTTAGTCGTATAGACCAAAGGTTAATTGAGTAAAAAGCCGTCATCAACAACATTGAAGAACACGAAGCACATTCGCTGACCTCACCCCGGATTTGTCTGCGCAATCCGGAGCAATGTATACAGGAATTCAACTATGACAACAGCAAAGAAAAATAACTTAACGCTTAGTGCCCTGGCCGTGCAAACCGCGTTACTTGGCGGCCTGCTCACAGCCAGTGCCAATGCGGCTGAGCTGGGCAGTACTGAAGTAAAATATGGTGGATACATTAAGCTGGATGCTATCTGGAGTGACTTTTCCGATGGCAGTTTAGGCTCACAGCATATTGGCCGGGATTTCTATGTGCCTGGTACCACCCCTGTTAGTGGCGGCGAACCTAAAGATGCGGTATTTGATATGCATGCCCGTCAGTCGCGCTTCAACCTGTCTACAGATACAAAACTGGATGATGGCAGCAGTATTAAAACTAAAATTGAGCTGGATTTTATCGCCTCAACCGGCGGCAACGAACGAGTGACTAACTCTTACTCACCGCGGATCCGCCAGGCTTATGTGACCTACAAAGGCTGGTTGTTTGGCCAGGCCTGGTCTAACTTCCAAAATGTTAGCGCCCTGCCGGAAACCCTGGACTTTGTCGGCCCAGCAGATGGCACCGTGTTCGTCCGCCAGGCCATGGCCAAGTACACCATTGGTAACTGGTCTTTTTCTGCGGAAAACCCGGAAAGTACCATTACCTCTGAAGGTGGCGCACGGGTGGTGACCGACGACGCCAGTATGCCTGATTTTACCGCGCGATATACCTATAAAGCGGACTGGGGGCACCTGGTGGTTGCTGCCTTAGGTCGCGAACTGACCTATAAAGTCGCCACGGCTGATGAAAGCGAGACCTCGTTCGGGATCAGCGCGTCTGGTCGTGTCAATTTTGGTAAGAGCAACCTTAAATTTATGCTGACACAAGGCCAGGGCCTGGGTCGCTATGTGGGCCTCAATGCAGCACATGGTGCGGTCTATGATGGCAAAGAGCTGCATGCGATTGATTCAACCTCGGGCTTTGTTGCTTATCAGCATTACTGGAACCCGCAATGGCGCTCAACCTTCCTTTACTCCTTCTTCTCAGCTGATAATGATAAAGATCTCTTGGGCGTCACGGTAGACCCCACAGAGTCTACCACCAGCTATAGTGCGAATATTCTCTACTCACCAGTTAAAAAGCTCACCTTTGGTGCAGAATATAAAGTCGCGACACGTGAAACTGAGAGTGGCGCAGAAGGCGATCTGGACCGACTCCAGTTCTCCGTAAAGTATGTTTTTTAATACCAATTTGCTTAATTAAGTGTTCTATTTTGAAGCGAGAAAATAGGGTCGATAACAAGGCAAAAATTTGTGAACTTATGTCTAAGGTATAAGGCTCTAAATGAGAAATTTTTAACGCCCTTAGCGTCCTATTTACTCCTTCAAATTGAACAGGTATTAAGTGAAATTGGTATAAACTCCCGCAACAAAAAGCCCGCGTGATGCGGGCTTTTTATTTTTAAACTGTGTATGCAGAGCTTACAAGGTTGCTTTTCGCTCGTTGTAATACTCAATCAGCTTATCAACTGCTTCCTGACAGTATTCTCGTACGCCCGCAACCACCATGTGCTTTTCACCCTGACCGACCTGCTCATCACCGTGGAACAGATTAAATCGCAGGACGATTTTGCCGCGTTTACCTTCAAAGGAGAACTCAGGCTCCGCCGGTTCAAGAGTCACCGACTCAATGTCCAGCTTATCCAGGTGAATCGACATTGATTCGTAGATCACCATAGGGCGCGCCGGGTTGATCATCACGTCTTGCTTGCCCATCAATGGAATAATCACATGCGGGAAAGTCGTCCCCGAGAACTCAACGTAGTTACGGATCAGGCTGCTGGTCAGGCTGTCACATTGTTTGATTTCACCATTGCGTTTCACCGACAGCATGACCTTGCCTTCTGAGGTGATATCAAACGCATCACTCAGCGGTGGAAACTGCAGACGACTGGTTTCATCCACCATGCCGACAAAATCAAAATGCATATTCTCACTCACACCGTAGCGTTCCAGGACTAGTGAGAACAGCAGATCACCCGGTACACAGAATTTTTTAGCATCAACATCGTGCAAAGGGTTAAAGTCATCCGCTACTTGTTTAGCGAACTGACTGGCCTGCTCGCGGCTAATTGCCACGCTATCCATTTCTTGCTGGTAATAAGGAGTTAGCATAATTCACTTCTGTATTGCGTTAAAACCGCACTATGTTAGCAGAATTATGACCCACAGAGGTCATATCTGTTTAAGTTTCCTTAAAAAGACGTTTTTATCTGTTAAAAGTTTAGTAATTGCAACAAGTTAACAAAATCAAAATAAAGCCATAAGAGGCTCATACCCCCACGTCAGCAACAACACCACACTGAGTACAACAAAAATGCCATATGCCAGCAAACCACTGCGCATCGCCGGCGCTGATGCGACTGGCTCAGTTGTTTTACCGGTGAGCAGCGGCTTAACGAGATTTTTGCCTCTCAGACGATAGAGGACAATCGCACTAATATGCACGACAATGGCAATCAGCAAAATGTCGATATTGGTATGATGAATATCACCCGCCAACTCTGCCCAACTATAAGGCACATATGAAACCAGTGGCCCTTCAACCAAAATATCGTCGGTGGTGAATAATCCCGAGATCAGCTGCACCATGATCAACACAAAAAATGCCAGCACCATGAGGCTGCCTGCCGGATTATGACCAACAAACGGGGCAGAAGATTTTACCGAAGCAAGCACCGCTTTTGGTGAATGGAATAAGCTGCTGAGCTTTGCCGTCTGACTCCCGAACAGGCCCCAAATCAAACGCGTCGCCATCAGTGCCAGTAACAAGTAGCCTGTTACAAAGTGGATTTCCAGCCAACCTTCTTCACCACTGAAATACAGCACCGCAATGCCAATGACCAGTAGCCAGTGAAAGCCACGTATGAATCCGTCCCAAACTTTAGTTGCCATGCTATTTACCCCGCGTGATATTGGTTACAACCCCCGCAGGGTATCACAGCCGGGAAAAATACGTGAATTCAGGGCGAAGATTTGCGCTCATCGCCCCGAACAGTGAGATTAATATGAGAGATTTTGAGGTTACAGGCACGCAGCCACAATGGCGCGTGATTTGCTCAGATCAACCTGCTGATGCTCTCCCAGTGCAACCATGCCATGACGCTCCAGCTGAGCGACGATTTTATCCACCGCCTCTTCACCGACACCATAGTCACTAAGACGTGTTTTCATGCCCAACGACTGGAAGAAAGCTTCGGTTTTCTCAATCGCCTGATCAATCGCCTGTGTTTCATCACTAATATCCAGCCCTAACACACGCTCTGCGTATTGCAGCAATTTGCCTTGTTTACTGTCACGTTGTTCATGCATTACGCGTGGTAAAACAATGGCCAGAGTCTGAGCATGGTCCAATCCATAAACGGCTGTCAATTCATGGCCAATCATATGAGTTGCCCAGTCATGCGGTACCCCTGAACCTATCAGCCCATTCAGAGCCATGGTCGCTGACCACATCACATTAGCGCGGACTTTATAGTCCACCTCGTCTGAGAAGAGCTTCGGGCCGTCTTCCATTAAAGTCAACAACAGGCCTTCTGCAAAACGGTCTTGTACTTTCGCATCAATGGGGTAAGTCAGATACTGCTCCATCACATGTACAAACGGATCGACCACACCATTGATCAACTGACGCTCAGGCAGGGAGCTCATAACCGTGGGGTCCAGCACCGCGAACTTAGGCTGTACTTGCGGTGAAGCAAACGGCAGTTTGTCGTTGGTTTCTTTATTAGAGACCACACTAAAACTGTTCGATTCAGAGCCGGTTGCAGGTAAGGTCAGCACGACACCTAAATCCAGGGCAGATTCGATTTGCGCCCCTTTGGCCAGAATGTCCCAGGGCTCACCATTAAACTCAGCCGCCGCCGCAATAAACTTACTGCCATCAATGACCGAGCCACCGCCAACGGCGAGCAAATAGGTATATCCTTGTTGACGAATGACCTCAACCGCCTGCATACAGGTCTGATAGCTGGGGTTTGGCTCGATACCACTGAACTCGCCCCAGTGATGATTAGCCAGCGCATCACTTACCTGCTGGTATATGCCATTGCTTTTAATGCTGCCACCACCATAGATGACCAACACTTTCGCGTCAGCAGGAATACTGTCCGACATAGCGGCAATCTGACCTTCTCCAAAGAGGATCTGCGTTGGGTTATGAAAACTGAAATTCAGCATGCTTTGTTCCTGTTAGTTTGTGACTCGATATAAAACGACTCTCAGTCTAGCCTGACAGACTGTCATGATCATTAGTTCACTGGCAAATTAATTTTGCCATGCTGCAACAATAACAATATTATATTAATCTTACTTGCACTGGAGAAATAAAAATGTGGCAAGGGCTGGATATCTTTCTCGCCGTCGTTGAGCAGGGCAGTTTCAGTAAAGCCGCTCAGGCACTGGATGTATCAACTTCACATGTGAGCCGCCAGATCCAACAACTGGAGCAGCGGCTGGGCACTTTGCTGCTGCAACGTACCACACGCAGCATTAACCTGACCGACGCAGGTAAGCATTACGCAGCCAAACTCAAACTGATCCAGCAAGAACTCAGCGACGCCAATGATCAGCTGTTAGGTGGTCAGCAAATACCGAAAGGGCATATTCGCATTACCGGTGCCGGGGATTTTGTCGCCAATACGGTTGCCCCAGTGATTGCCGAGTTTTGCCTTCAGTATCCGGAAGTGACAGTTGAAATTGATTTCAACAACCGCAACGTTGACCTGGTTGAAGATGGCTTTGATCTGGCGATCCGCTTTGGCCGCATGCGCGACTCCAGTCTCATCGCCCGTAAGCTGACACCCCGACCAATGACCCTGGCTGCCAGCCCTCGTTACCTTGATGCTCACTCTGCCCCCACTCACCCCCATGAACTGGCTCAGCATAATTGCCTGCTGGCTGCAAATAATCGATGGCGCTTTATCATTGATGGCGAGATTGAAGAAGTCAAAATCAACGGCAACTGGCGGACGAATCACCCACATGCCCTGTTACAGGCCTGCCTGCAAGGACTGGGGATCTCCCATCTGGCACGCGACATTGTCGAACCGCATCTCACCTCAGGTGCACTGATCAGCCTGCTGGATGAATTTCAGGTCACCGACAACGCCTCCTGGCTGGTTTATCCACGCAAAGATCTCATGCCCTATCGCGTGCGCTTGCTCATCGACTTTCTCTTAGACCGGTTTCACTCCACATAGACAAGCTTTGACTGAATAAAACTTGATCTATGTGGCCTGTTACTCTAGATTATATCGCACACGACATAATCTCAAGAGATTTAAAATGACAAAACTATATGAGTTCAGTGCAAATACGCTGCAAGGGCAACCGTTTGAGTTTAGCAGCCTGCAAGGCCGAGTCGTGCTGGTTGTTAATACTGCCAGTCAGTGCGGATTGACCCCACAATATGAGGGGCTTCAGGCGCTGCATGAGCAATACGGCTCGCAGGGCCTAAGCATAATTGGCTTTCCCTGTAACCAGTTTGGCCAGCAGGAGCCCGGCAGTGCCACCGAGATACAGCAAGGCTGCCTGATCAACTATGGCGTGGATTTTCAGATGATGGAAAAAATCGACGTGAATGGTGCGCAGGCACACCCGCTGTATGCTTATCTCAAAGACGCTCTGCCCGGCCTGTTTGGTAATAAAATTAAGTGGAACTTTACTAAATTCCTGCTGGGCAAAGATGGCCAGCCATTAGCACGCTATGCGCCAACAACAAAACCTGAGAAAATAAGTAAAGACATTGAAAAAGCATTAAGCGCATAAAATGAAAGAACAGCCCTCGGAACTGCGTCTGGACAATCAACTGTGTTTTAGCCTGTATGCCGCATCGCGGCAGGTCACCCGGCTTTATCAACCGCTGTTGAAGGCGCGCGGCCTGACGTATCCGCAATATATTGTACTGATGATCCTCTGGCAGCAAGATGGGTTACTGGTGGGAGAAATTGGCAAGCGCGCGCAACTCAACAGCAACACACTCACGCCACTGCTTAAACGGCTGGCTCAGCAAGCATTAGTCACGCGGGAGCGCTCAGAACGTGATGAGCGTCAGTGCCATATTTATCTCACAGAAAAAGGCAAAGCACTGGAAGCTGACTGTAGCTGCATTCCCCAACAAATGCTGGCACAAACCAAAATGCCACTGGCAGATCTGCAACAGCTCAAGACACTCCTGGATGGCTTTTTAACGAGTCAGTTAGATGTTGATTAGCCATAAAAAAGGCTGAACCTCAGTTCAGCCTTCTATTCCAACTCATTTCATTATCCCGTCAACCTTGAGGGCATAATGTAAGTTGTTCGCCGTTATCCTATGCTTGGGTATTCACGGTATGCTTTTTCCAGCTTCTTCGCTTGCTTCTTAGACACACTCAGGTGATTCAATGCCACCCGTAAGCGCGCACGAGACAGGTCAGATCCCAGGATCTCCATAGCATCCACCACAGAGGTCGACGAGGTTTTGCCGGTAATGGCAACGAAGATTGGCTCAAGGAAATCTTTGATCTTCAACTCATGGAAAGTCGCCACCGATTTAGCGACGGCGAAAATCTCGCTCTTGTTCCACTGACGTAGCTTGTCCAGCTCCCAGATAAAGAACTGTAGTGCCTGACGCACGGTGTCTTCTTCTACTTTACCTGCGGTCAATAAAGCCGGATCATACTCAGGGATCCCACCAACAAAGTGACCCGCCAGGCCAACCAGATCTGACAAAGTATTAATGCGAGTTTTCGCTTCTGGCAGCACACGTGCCAGCATCTGGCCATTGAGCTTCCAGTCAACAAAGCGTTCAATCAGCTGTTCATCGCTAAGATCTTCACGGATCCACAGGCCATTTAGCCAGCTCAGCTTGTCGATATCAAACACCGGACCACCCAAAGACACGCGCTTCATGTCGAAGTGTTCAATCATCTCAGCCAGTGTAAATTTTTCACGCTCATCAGGCATAGACCAACCCATACGGCCCAGGTAATTCAATACCGCTTCTGGCAGGTAACCCATTTCTTTATAGTAGTTAATAGAAGTCGGGTTCTTACGCTTCGACAATTTCGACTTATCCGGGTTACGCAGTAATGGCAGGTGGCCAAGAACCGGTGCTTGCCAGCCAAAGTCTTCATACAGCTTTAGCAGTTTAGGCGCTGAGTTGATCCACTCTTCACCACGGAAGATATGGCTGATCTGCATATGGTGATCGTCAACCACGTTGGCCAGGAAGTAGGTTGGGAAGCCGTCCGCTTTCAGTAGTACCTGCATGTCGACATTTTCCCACGGGATCTCAATTTCACCACGCAGGTAGTCGTTAAATTTAAAGCTGCCCTCTTCTGGGATCATCATACGGATCACATAAGGTTTGCCCGCATCCAGGTTTGCCTGAATTTCTTCCTCAGTCAGTTTCAGGCCACGGCCATCATACTTAGGACGTAAACCCTCAGCCATTTGCTGCTCACGCATTTCGTCGAGCTCTTGAGCCGTTGCAAAACAGTAAAACGCCTTGCCTTCTTCCACCAGTTGATGGGCATATTTTTTATATAAGTCACTGCGCTCAGACTGACGGTAAGGACCAAAGTCACCGCCGACATCCGGTCCGTGATCCCACTCCAGGCCAAGCCAGCGCAGGCTGTCCATAATTGCTTGCTCTGACTCCGGGGTGCTTCTTTGCTGATCGGTATCTTCGATACGCAGAACAAATTCACCACCTTGCTGCTTGGCAAAACAGTAGTTGAATAACGCAATATAGGCTGTACCTAAGTGGGGATCGCCCGTCGGTGACGGTGCAACACGCGTGCGGATAGTCATGTTTTTTCTCTTAAATTGTGTCTAATGAGGTCATGGGACTAATGCTAGCATAGCCCCTTGTACGGGCAAACCGCTGACAGCCAGTTTGCCGAATGTCGTGATTAAGCAGCTTGCTCAAGCTTTTGTAAATAATCAACAATGTCGTTCGATTCATACAGCCAGGTTACCTGGTTCTGTTCTTCAATCCTCAAACAAGGCACTTTTATTCTGCCACCCTGCTCTTGCAGCTCCTGACGATATGCCTGATTGTTCTTAGCATCACGGGTTTCCAGTTTCAGGCCTTCCCGTTTGGCGGCACGACGTACCTTAACGCAGAACGGACACCCTTTGAATTGGTACAGTTTCAGATTGGCGGTTTGCGCATCCAACTTGGCTTGCGCCTCTGCCGGGCGCTTTTTACTGCGCGGGGTAAAGATAAAATCAAACAGTAAAATCAGGCTGCCAAGCAGCATACGGATTAATTTCATTGTCATACTCCAGAATTCTTGTGGCGCGTAGAATACCACAGAATTGCTGGAAAATTGGTACCGAATGACTTAAAAAAGTTCAATATCTGAGGTCGTAACCTGCAAAGAGACGCCCTCCAGCGTGCCATAAAAAATGACCCGATCCCGGCCATGTTGTTTGGCGTGATACAACGCCATATCGGCCTGATTAACCAGCTCGGACACTTGCATCACGTCCGTCACATCCGTAAAGCCAACACTCAGGGTTACCTGCCCCACCTGAGGAAACGTCACAGAACGGATCACGCCGCGTACGCGATCTAACAAAGATTGGGCTTCGCTATCATTGTGCGCCTGAAACAAGATTGCGAATTCTTCTCCTCCGTAGCGAAACACATAGTCCTCGGCCCGGAAATTCTCTTTCAGGTGCTGAGCGGTCAATAAAATCACTTCATCTCCTATCACATGACCAAAGGAGTCATTGACGCGCTTGAAATGGTCTATGTCGAACAAAGCCAGGTACCAGCGACGGGGATCCGGTTCATCACGGGGTTGCAAAAAGCCCTGGCCTGACGCGATTTCGAGGACTTTCTCATCAAAGGTCTGGCGATTGAGTAATTGAGATAAGGGGTCAATACGAGCCAGCGCCAGAGTATGCAACTGATGAAAAAACACATTCATCAGATGTGCAGTCAGATTGCAACTAGCCGGAGTTAACGCCTCATAGATCCACAGCAAGCCAATCATTTGATCGTCAAGCCGCAGCGGCATACAGGTGTAGGATTTACTGATGAGCACAGGTTTGCCCATACATAGTTGGACTTTCTCGAGCATCTCGTGCAGTGCCAAGGGTTTACTGACATGTTGCTGGTAAATTAGCTTTAGCGCTTCTTTGTGAGACAAGCTAGGGCGTATAAAAAAACTCAAGGGCTGTTCTGGCAGCAGCGACTGCAGAATGTCGCAAAACTGCTGATACAACGCTTGCTCTTCTTTTAGCTCTAACAAGCTAATGGTGTATTCGTGTCCGCAAGTGGAGGTAGTCACGTAATTGCCCGGTATTCAGACCCACCTTAAAGATTAGCGCTTATTTACCAGCTTTCAATCCTACCTGCAAAATAGGCCTGACCTGAGCCCGTGAATAACAGACTCAGCCAGGCAGCAAAGGCTAAAACTTAGAGTGAGCCGGCGTAGATATCCAGCAACACCAGATCGTCTCGATGCACCACTACATTAGACGCGGGATAACCCAAAACCAGGGGGATTTCACTACTATGCAGACGTTTGATTTGGTCCATTTCCTGATGATCAAAAGCGACTAGCCCCTTGGCAAGCAATTGGTTGTCAAGGTCACGTACTTCAATCACATCGCCCCGTGCAAACTCGCCACCGATAGCCACAATGCCCTTCGCCAACAAACTTGCCCCCTGATGCGCGATGGCAGCCACCGCACCGGGGTCACATTGCACATACCCTGTTGATTTAGGGCCTGACATGAGCCATTTTTTACGTCCCTCAAGCGGTGCACCAAAGCGTACAAATGTGGTGCTTTGTGCAGTACCCGCCATCACCTGTTCAATCACCTGAGGTTCTGCCCCTTTGGCAATGATGGTCTCGATCCCGGCCCGTTGTGCAGTACGTGCGGCTTCAAGCTTTGTATACATACCGCCCGTGCCCAACTTACTGCCCGCCCCACCCGCCAGCGCCATCAATGACTGATCAATAAACTCGACCTCAGAGATTAACGTGGCCTTGGGATTGCTGCGGGGATCCGCCGTGAACAGACCGGGTTGATCGGTCAGCAACATAAGCTTATCGGCGTTGGCCAGAATCGCCACCAGCGCAGATAAGTTATCATTATCACCTACTTTTATTTCTGATGTGGCAACGGCATCGTTCTCATTGACAATGGGGATCACCTGGTGTTTCAGCAACTGCGTTATGGTATCGCGGGCATTAAGGTAGCGCTCCCGATCTTCTACATCTGCGCGTGTTAGCAGTAGCTGTGCCACAGGCTGATCAAATAGCGCAAACAAAGACTGCCATAAGTGGATCAATTGACCCTGCCCAATGGCCGCCAGCATTTGTTTTTCTGCTATCGAAACGCCGACACTGTGCTCGACCGCATCTCTGCCCGCAGCCACAGCGCCACTGGACACCAATACGGGTAAATAACCCTGTTGTTTGAGTGCCATACACTGAGTGACAATATCGATCATACGTGGCTTGTTGAGCTTATCTGTACCGGCAGTAAGCACACTGGTCCCCAACTTAATCACGATAACCTTACTTTTCTTCATTCCTCATTCCTTCACTGTATAAATGACAGGCATTAAGCTTTGTTATATCACGAAGAGGAGTGCAAAAAAATGGCACTGCAAAAAAGGAGTTGGATCAAAGAAACGCCCGCATTAACTTGCGTTGTCGAGCCAACTCGTTTAAAAAGCCTGTGACGAAAAGTAATGAACAGGCTGGGATCATGAGCAAACCAAATAAAGAACTAAAAATGTTACCTTTACTCTTTGTAAGTATCGCTTTGTGTATTGGTGGCCACTTTATTTTACAGCCTAACTATCAGGACAGTCATATTGCAGAATATGCCTTAGCAGCGCTGCCTTTTCTGATGTTTGCGATTGTCATTATTGCCATCAGGATCGCCATTAAAGCAGACAAAGAAGAATAAAACGGGGCAGCGGCATCATCACAACTTATGGTAGCCAAACCACTGCGGAACGATGGGCTGGGACTGACCGCTGGGCGTCAGCTGAACATAGTGCTTGCCATCGATAAGATCCAACACCATACAGTCATCCACAGCATACAAATCATCCTTATGGCGCAATTCGGTATCAGGCAGTAATGTGTTCAGCGCCCGGTCTTTGGCCGCTTGTGCTGTTGGGGCGACAAACAAGCCAAATGCATGTTGCTCTGCCAGACTATCATGGCGATAACCACCCAGATTCACAAAATATAAATTGGGCTGTTGAAGGGGAGGCTCACTGACCAGGTCTATCTGATATCCATCGATATGTCTGAGCGCAACATAGCTGTCCATGTGTACTTTGTCTCTGTCACCAACCCATTGCTGCTTTAGCGCACCAAATGTGTCTTCAATACGTGTACCAACCACAAAACGAATGTCATGCATTTCAATGTGACAGCCACTCAAACGGCCGCCCAGATAAACCATAAATAACTGCATTATTGACCCTATAAAAAGAACAAATATCAGTTTATGTTACCACAGTCGTTTTTCCGTCTCAGTTCGATGTCTTTTTAAGACAAAATGCGGTATTGGTTGCTAAACAAATAAAATAACACAAGGAAACTCCCGCCATGATCCGGTTTATTTGTCTGGCCCTGACTTTGTACAGTGGGATCAGCATGGCTCAGTTTACACTGATACACAATGTCAACGGTTATACACCCACCCGCAGCGGCGCAGTAAAGACCTTTGCGACCTTAGTGATCAAGGATGGTAAAGTCGTCCGGATAGGTAACAAACAACTTGCAGTCCAATACCCAAAAGCCATTAAATTTGATGGGCAGGGTATGACCTTACTGCCAGGACTAGTTGACGCACATGGCCATATCATTGGCCTGGGCAATAATCTATCCCGACTCGATATTCGTGATGCCAACTCAGTAGAGCAGGTAGGTCAGCAACTTAAGGCGTTTAGCGCCCAAAATCCCAAAGGCTGGATCCTCGGCCGTGGCTGGGATCAAACACGCTGGACGCCTAATCGCTTTCCGACTGCGGCGGATCTGGACAAGTTTGTCAAAGACCGCCCAGTGGTCCTGACGCGAGTTGATGGCCATGCCATCTGGGTTAATAGTATGGCAATGTCATTGGCAGGCATTGATGCACAAACGGCCTCTCCTGCTGGCGGCGAGATCCTTCGTCACACATCCGGGGATCCAACTGGTATTTTTATCGACAAAGCAGAGAACCTTGTAAAAAAACACATCCCCCCCACATCCACAGCGCACCTTAATCGGGCTTTGAACAAAGCCGGTGAGCATTTACTCAGCCTGGGTATAACCAGCGCGCATGATGCAGGTATCGATAAACAAACCTGGAAACTTTACCAAAACCGCTCACAAAGCCAGACCTTACCGCTGCGTATCTATGCCATGCTCAGCGCCGCAGACCCTCAGCTGGACAGTATGTTAAAAGCGGGAGTGTACAAAGATAAGCGCGATATGCTGTCTATTCGTAGTGTTAAAATATACGCGGACGGTGCATTGGGTAGCCGCGGAGCTGCATTGCTGAAAGATTACAAAGACCGCCAGGGCTACCGAGGCCTGATGCTTGAACAGCCGCAGCACCTTGAACAATTAATAGCGCAGGCTGTAAAACACGGCTTTAGTGCGCATACGCATGCCATTGGCGACCGTGCCAACCGGCTGGTGCTGGACAGCTATGAAAGTGTCTTTAAAACCATCGGTGGTAAATTGTTAAGAAACCGAATAGAGCATGCACAAATTGTTGAACCGGGTGACATACCGAGATTTAAGGCCCTGGATATCATTCCCTCAATGCAACCCGTACATGCTACCTCGGATATGCACATGGCAGAGCAAAGGCTCACCAATGAGCAGCTCAAAGGGGCCTATGCCTGGCAAACCTTTTTGCAACAAGGCAGTAAAGTGGCAGCAGGGTCAGATTTCCCGGTAGAGTTGGCCAACCCGTTTCATGGTTTACACGCGGCAATCACGCGCATGAATGCACAGCACCACCCGCAACAGGGCTGGCGCAATCATGAACGGCTGACACGAACACAGGCCTTACAGGCGTTTACGTTAGATGCTGCCTACGCCGCTTTTCAGGAGTTTAAACTGGGTAGTCTGGAGCAAGGCAAGTGGGCTGACTTTATTTTGTTGGATAAAGATTACTTTAAAGTGCCAGAACAGGAGATCAGAGACATCCAGGTCAAACAGACTTGGATTGCAGGTCAGCTGCGTTATTCACACGATTAAGCCTGTAACAGACAGCAACCAGGAGCGGCGCGACTTGCCGCTCATATGTAGATGCTTTTAGGAGGAAGCGTCGCTATCTGAACGGTGTAGCTTTGCCAGGTGATAAATATTCACAAGCGCCAATAACCCATTAGTTAATGCAACGGGCCAGGCGGTGATCATCACCCCATAGATGGTAAAGCAAATACACCCTGCGAGATTGAACCAACGTAACTTGACCACGTTGGACATCATGAGAGAGACGACTAAAAAAGCGGACGCAATGTAACCTAAAAGTTCCCAAGTCATTTGTTCTCTCCTCGCAGTTGAGTTAGCATTATTCAGTGTAGACACCAAGACTCAGAATGCAGGATAATAGCACGTGTCTAATTGGCGCTGGCTTGCATATAGCACACTGTCGTCATGCAAGCGACATTGAATAAAAAGGCTAACTCACTAAACCCCACAGAAATTAGGACCTGAAATAAGCTCTAACACGGGAACGGGGGTGAAAAGCACTTAGCCTCTCAATCGGGTGAGTTAGCATGAAACCGATGACACGCATGCTATCTTCATAACAAATTAATAAATAGGACAATTGTCCGAAGAGCCATCTAGATGTTTCAATATCATTTTTCAACCACCTTGGTGGAACAACTGCTCAGCTTCGCTGGTAATAGTTTTCAGCACACAAAAAAAGAAGTGCTCATTCATCAGGATGAACCACTCACAAAGCTGATCTTGGTGAGAAGTGGTACGGTGTCTTTTAGTTATGATGTGGGTAATGGCCGTCGCCTGCTATTAGGCCAGCTGGACTGCAACAACACCTTAATAGGTGAAATTGAAGCCTTGAATAATCAGCCATGTATTTACACGGTTACCTGTCTGAATAATGTGCAATATAACTTGATCGAGCTGAAACATTGGCGACAGCTGTTGCTCGCGCAACCCGAGTTGAGTTTATACACCGCACAAACTATTGCAGCAAAGTTTACAGAAAACCAAAAAATAAACCTCGACAAGCTATTGCTGCCACTAAGCTATAACATCGCCAAAGACTGTTTGCTCAGAGCCGAGAACAACCACCCTGCATTACTGCGAGCATACTCTACCGTCAGCGCAGAAGCTGAGCGTTTTGCAACCACAGAGCGCGCTTATCGCCGAGTCGTCAGTGAACTTGTTGAAAAAGGGTTAATAGTGAGAACATCTGAGGGACTAAAGCCTGTAGACATGGCTAAATTACAGGCATTTATCGATGCGTTTGCACAAATTTAATTACTTATAATGCTTCTGGATATTGGATTATTAACAGAAGTGGCGCGATAACCGAAAAGTACATCAGTAGGTTATTATTTTATGTGAAATTTTGGATAAAGATCGAGCAGTTCACTTGACGAAAAATTAATGTGGGCTTATCCTCTAGACACTAATTTGCGTGCGGGGCAAGGCTCACTTACATCTGCAGAGCATTAGTGACTACTCTCAGTTTACTTGGATTTAAAGGAAAAGGTAAAAATCATGGGAAACAAACAATTCAAACTAACAAAACTTGCCCTGGCACTGGGCGTTACAGTTAGTTTAGCAGGCTGTTTTAGCGACAATGACAATAACGTTGATATCCAGCCGCCACCGGAGCCAACCCAAAAGGTTGCTACTCCTCCTACAGATCAGGTTGTTGAAAAACAAGCTGGCTCATTCTCAATCGTTGTTACTGACTCACAAGGCCAGCCACTTAGCGATGATGTAAGTGCAACTATTAGCTTCACGAGTGATAATGCAGCTAGTGTATTGAGCACAGCGGGCGCAGCTTTGACTGATGAAGATAGAGCAGCTACTGGTGGTTCTTTTGCGTTCACAGTTGGTGCGATTCCAGAAACAGGCCTGTCCTTTGATTTTGTTGTAACGGCTGAAGGCTTCCTGTCTAACTCAGGTACTGTTGAAATTTCAACAACTGAGACAGACGTTGCAGATCAGATCCGCCTGACAGCACGCACCTTAGAGCAGGCTGAAGACGCAGCACCGATTATTGCAGCTACAAGTACACTTGAAGATTTGGCGGGTGAAGGTGTTACAACTTCATACTCAGCGGACGGTGGTTTAGCTATCGAAGGCGCAGACAGCATTACTCTGACTCAAGACCTTGATGCTGAGAAGAATAAAAACAAAGCGGCAGGTGGTGTTGCAGTTACTTTAGAGAACGGCACAGTATTCCGTGACGCAGATAATAACGTATTAGAATCAGTGCCTACGCTAACTGTTGCATATTTCGCTAATGAAGCAACTCGTTCAGAAAGCGAACAAGATGGTGTTGCGGCGCAAGATTCTTCTCTTGATGCATTCCCTGGCGGCTTGGCACTGACTGTTGCTGAAGATCCTAACAACGCTGATGACACAGCGCGTGAAGGCTCGTTCACGACTGGTGGTTTTGTTGCAATCGAACTAGTTGACGAAAACGGTACAAAAGTTGATAACTTCGGCGACGGTGCTATTAAAGTAGCAATGAAAGTAGACAAAAAAACCATCAACACTTGTCCTATGACATATGAAGGTGATGACCTGAGTGCTGAAGCTGTTGCTGCAGTTGCAGAAGCTGAGGGTACTGGTCTGTTTGCAAACGGTGTATGTACTCAAGCTGCTGATACTCGTCAGGTTCAAGTTAACGATATCTTCCCTGTTTGGAGCTATGACGAAGATGCTGGTAAATGGTCTTTCGAGAGCTACGGTGTAGTTAAAGCAGATGCAGATGAAAATGCGGCAACGCACGACGTTGCAGTATCTGTAAACCACCTGTCTTACTGGAACCTGGATTTCTTCACATACATTATAGATGCTGAGAAATGTGACGACCGTCGCCTGAGCTTCGACATTGTTGACGCAAACGACCAGCCTAGCCAGGTATACGCAGACGTATTGGTTGAAGCGAACAGCTACCGTCTACTTATCGGTGCATACAACCGTTCAGACTTAACTAAAGGCACATTCAGAAACCCTCCTTCATTTGAAGTTAAACTGAAAATGATGAAAGACGGTGTGAACATTCTGGATAATGCAGTTACTGGTGACAACGTTACTGTAGGTGGCGCATCAGATGGTGAAGCTACTGCTGTAACCTTCACTAACTTGTGTGACCTGAACAACGGTACACTTAAGCTAACAACTGCACCTGCAAGCAACATCGTTAAGCCACTAACTCCTCAGTTCGTGTGTAATAACAATGACACGGCCGACGTCCCTGCAACACCGGTTTCTACACCGACTATTGCACAACTGTTCCGTGGCGGTCGCTTCGTTAAGACGTTCTACCCATCAGGTCAGTTCGACGTAACACTGGAAGGTGGTGACGATGCAGCTTACACTGTTCGTTATAAGAACCCGAACAACAACACTTGGTTCACTCAAGCAATTGAAGCTAATACCACAGCTGCTACGCTTGATATTCCAGTGCCGTGTGCTATCACTGACCAGCCTGTAACAGGTACTGGTGGTAACTAATCACTAAAGTAAACTGAATTAAAGCCGCGTTTTACGCGGCTTTTTTATTTCCTGAGCAAGACAACACCATCATTGTGCGTTTTATTAATCATTAAGCGTTATGCCAGTTATTTTACGAGCCAACCAAACACGACTGCAGTTCATATACACAAGCCTCCCACATTATTATCGTCGGAATTGGGGCCACCTGAGGCGACATTAAGCTATTTTAATATCTAATCGATGCGACACATTTATTGCGACCTTTCTATCTGTGCCTCTTATCGGCATAAGCCTAGCCAGTTACATACACAACCTGTCGAGCCAAACTTCATCTGATACTAAGCATGTACCGCTGTATTTATGCCATATGAGCCGTGGCGTTTTCTTAATTCAAACAGCAAGCAGCTAAGTAAAGCTGGCAGATCCCCTGTTTAAGATGTAAATCTAAACCTTGTTATACCAACCCTCATAATTAAGTAACCAATCTTGAGACGAGTAAATCCCGGCGAGCACGCCGCTCACGCCTCCAGCTATCACTGAGGTACCTATATCCATATAGGCGAGGCGAAAATTTGCGAACGCATACCTCAGATAAAGGTGTTAAATGAGAAGTTTTTAGTACAATTATCGGCTGACCTAATCTCTCCAATTAGTTGTATATTGATGCGAACTGGTATCACATCCATCATTTCGACAAGGGGCCCATCATGCGCTTATCTGGTGTCTTAAAGATATGGCGCCACGAACTGTCAACATAACAAAATACCGCCCCAGCCAATACAGGAGGATCACTCTGAAAGCAGCTATAACAAATGGACAATGATACAAGACTGACAGAGGTGGGCTCAGAACTACACAATGCGCCTGAACATAACCGTGAGTACTAAAAGAGGTGAAAAAGAGGGTATTATCGGAAGAGTGCAATAGTAAGTACTATTAAAATCAGACAGTTAGGCAAACGTGTCATGTTTCACATAATCGAAAGGAGCACCCATATGAACTGCTGAGTGCTCCGCTACGCTAGTAGTCGTTATAGTTCCAGGTCTTTTACATCTGCCAGACCTTGATCTTCGCCTTCTTCAGGCTTAATGGTTGCCTGAAGCAATAACATTTCACGCAGCTTGCCTTCAATCTCATCAGCAATGGCGGTGTTTTCTTTCAGGAACTTAATTGAGTTTGCTTTACCCTGGCCAATCTTATTGCCATTGTAGCTGAACCAAGCACCGGCTTTATCAACCAGTTTGTGCTTCACACCCAGGTCGATAAGTTCGCCTTGCTTCGACGTCCCCTCACCATACATGATGATAAATTCAGCTTGCTTAAATGGCGGGGCAACTTTGTTCTTAACAACCTTTACGCGGGTTTCGTTACCGATAACCTCATCACCCTCTTTAACAGAGCCAATACGACGGATATCCAAACGCACTGACGCGTAGAACTTAAGCGCATTACCACCCGTTGTGGTTTCCGGGTTACCGAACATCACACCAATCTTCATACGGATCTGGTTAATGAAAATACACAGCGTGTTTGAACGCTTAATGTTGGCTGTCAGCTTACGCAATGCCTGAGACATCAAACGCGCCTGCAAACCAACGTGGGTATCACCCATTTCACCTTCAATTTCTGCTTTCGGTGTCAGTGCTGCTACGGAGTCAACGACCACCACATCTACGGCACCTGAACGTACCAGCATGTCACAGATCTCAAGTGCCTGCTCACCCGTATCAGGCTGAGAGACCAGCAGGTCATTGACGTTCACGCCCAGCTTTTCAGCGTAGACTGGGTCCAAGGCATGCTCTGCATCAACGAAGGCACACGTTTTACCTTGTTTTTGCGCTTCTGCAATGGCTTGCAACGTCAGGGTTGTTTTACCCGATGATTCAGGCCCATAAATTTCAACAATACGACCAGTTGGCAAGCCACCGATACCCAAAGCAATATCCAGCCCCAATGAGCCTGTAGAAACGGCTTCAATATCCAGTGCCTGGCTATCGCCCAGCTTCATGATAGAGCCTTTACCAAATTGTCTTTCAATTTGAGACAATGCAGCGTCGAGCGCTTTTTGTTTGTTATCGTTCATTTGCTTCTCCAATCTAGCGTATTGACGACAAGTATACTGTATGAAATTACAGTATCAAGCTTAATTTAACCATTTAGTAGAGAAATTATTCTTTTTATTGCAAATTCAATAGCTTGAACTCTAACTTCAGCTCTATTCCCAGTAAAGTGACAGACTTCACACAGTACTTTATCCTGTAAATAGAAGCCAAACCACACAGTACCAACCGGTTTCTCTAATGATCCGCCACCAGGTCCGGCAATACCAGATACTGCAATGGCAACGTCGGCCCGGGCAGCATTCGCCGCCCCTTGCACCATTTCCTGGACCGTTTGCTGGCTAACCGCACCAAACTCAGCCAGTGTGTTTGGCGTCACCCCCAGCAATTGGGATTTTGCCTCATTGCTATATGTGACAAAGCAACGTTCAATATACGCCGATGACCCGGGCGTATCGGTCAGCGCATAGCTGATCCCACCCCCAGTACATGATTCTGCGGTAGTGATTGTCAGCTCGTTATTGGTTAGAATAGCCCCCAATTGTGCCGCCAGGCTGGCTATCTCAGTATGAAGCTCCATACTCATTTCCTTTAGGTATAAGTAATGTCGTTAGATCTTTATTCCGAACATACTATAAAACAACAAACCCCTATGATGCAGCAGTATCTTAGGATCAAAGCGCAACACCCTGATATTCTGCTGTTTTATCGTATGGGTGATTTCTATGAGCTGTTCTTTGATGACGCCATTCGCGCCGCGCAGTTACTGGACATTTCACAGACACATCGGGGTAAGGCAGGCGGTGCGCCCATCCCAATGGCGGGCGTCCCTTATCACGCTGTTGAGAATTACCTGGCCCGTCTGGTTCAGATGGGCGAGTCCGTCGCTATCTGTGAGCAGGTCGGCGATCCGGCCACCAGTAAAGGACCCGTTGAACGTAAAGTCGTACGCATCGTCACGCCAGGCACAGTCACTGATGAAGCGCTGCTACAGGAGCGCCAGGACAATCTACTCGCCGCCTTATGGCAGGAAAAACAACACTACGGCGTCGCCTATTTAGACATTAACTCGGGGCGCTTTAACATCGTCGAGTTAGCCACCGATGAAGCGCTCACCTCAACACTGCAAAGATTGCAGCCGGCGGAGCTACTCTACCCCGAATCATTCAGCAACTTGCTGGTACTTGAGCAAGTAAAAGGTGCCAGACGACGTCCAGACTGGGAATTTGATCTGGATACGGCTACTCATTTGCTATGCCAGCAATTTGGTACACAAGACCTGATTGGGTTTGGCGTCGCAGACGCCAAGGCCGGATTGGTCGCTGCAGGCTGTGTCATGCAATACGTTAAGGACACGCAGCGCACCGCATTGCCTCATATCCGTGCCATTACCCTGGAAAAAAACGAACACGCCGTCATTCTGGATGCCGCCACGCGTAAAAACCTTGAACTGACCGTTAACCTGTCAGGCAGTATAGAGAACACCCTGGCACAAGTGCTGGATAAAACCGCCACACCAATGGGCTCTCGATTACTCAAACGCCGGATTCACACACCGGTACGTAACCGTGACGAGCTTAATGCGCGGCTCAATGCCATTGCCAGCTTAATCGAGTCACAGCTCAATATTGAGGTTTATGACGGTCTGCGCCAAATCGGTGATATTGAACGAGTGGTCGCACGCCTGGCGTTATGCAATGCCCGGCCCAGAGATTTGACGCGACTGCGCAATGCATTGCAGGCACTTCCCCCATTACATCAACTGTTGGCAGAAAGCAGTGATCCCAGGCTACAACAGATCCGTGCACAGTCTCCGACCTTACCAAAACTCCAGGATTTACTGGAGCGCGCCATCATAGATAATCCGCCGGTGCTGATCCGCGACGGCGGTGTTATTGCCCCGGGTTACAACGCAGAGCTGGATGAATGGCGGGCCCTCAGTGAGGGCGCAACCGATGTACTAGACCAGCTGGAAGAACGAGAGCGTGAACGCACCGGGATCAGCACACTAAAAATTGGTTACAACAAAGTGCATGGCTTTTATATTGAGATCAGCAAAGCCAACTCACATCTGGCACCGCCCGAATATATCCGCCGTCAGACGCTGAAAAACAATGAGCGCTATATCATTCCCGAGCTTAAAGAACATGAAGACAAGGTACTGGGTAGCCAAAGCAAGGCGCTGGCACTCGAGAAACAACTGTACGAAGAGCTCTTCACATTGATCGCGCCCTACATCGAGCAGCTGCAAACCATGTCGGCAGCGCTGGCTGATCTCGACGTACTCAATACGCTGGCAGAACGCGCACAAACGTTGGACTACTGTCAACCTGAGCTGAGTAATGGCGATGAGATCCACATTGAAGCTGGTCGTCACCCGGTGGTTGAACAGGTCAGCAAAGAGCCCTTTATTGCCAACCCGGTTCACCTCAGTGCTGATCGCAAGATGTTGATCATCACGGGTCCTAATATGGGCGGTAAATCGACCTATATGCGCCAAACTGCTTTGATAGTGCTGATGGCACACATTGGTAGTTACGTGCCCGCCAGTGCTGCGCAAATAGGCAAAGTGGATCGCATTTTTACGCGGATTGGTGCCAGTGACGACCTGGCTTCTGGACGCTCAACCTTTATGGTCGAAATGACAGAAACAGCCACCATACTCAACAATGCGACGGCCCAATCTCTAGTCTTAATGGACGAAATTGGTCGAGGTACCAGTACCTATGATGGCTTATCTCTGGCTTATGCCACTGCCGATTATCTGGCGGGTAAAATTGCCGCCAAAACCCTGTTCGCAACCCACTACTTCGAACTGACCGAGCTAGCAGAGCAACAATCAGGCCTGGTTAATGTGCACCTGGATGCCATTGAGCACAATGACACCATCGCCTTTAAACATACGGTGATGGAAGGTGCTGCAAGCAAGAGCTTTGGTTTACAAGTCGCCGGACTCGCAGGAGTACCCAAAGCGGTATTAGCCATGGCAAAGCGCAAGCTGGCATTGCTGGAGCAGCACCAGAGTGTGGTCGAAAGCCCGCAGACAGCCCCGACCACCCAAATGCAACAAAGTCTGCCTTTGGTCAGTGGGCCGTCTGAAGTCGAACAAATGCTTGCAGAGCTTGACCCGGACGAGCTGTCACCTCGTGCTGCCCATGACTTACTCTATCAATTGAAAGCACTTCTATAAACATTAAAAAAGCGGCTCTCAAGCCGCTTTTTTCTATTCAAGTTAGAAGCTATGGTTGTACTGAATGCCCACAACCGTGGCATGGCCTTTGGACTTAAAACCCCACTCGCTACCCAAGCTGTCTTTCTCAACAAAGGTCTGAGTTTTACCACGCAGGATACTCAAACCAAAATCCACACTGGCAGTCTCACTCACCTGATACTCTGCACCAAAAGAGTACCAAGTTCGGTCAGTATCCGGGATTGAGATAGACATATGTGACTCATTGGCAGGCGAGCTGTCATACGCCAGACCTGCACGCAACTTCAATGACGAACTCCATTGATAATCCCCCCCAACAGAGAAGCGTAATGAGTTATCAAACAGCTCCTTTTTGTTAAATACCGGCTTACCTGCAACCTGAGCTTCAAGCTCCTGGAAACTATTCCAACCCGTCCAGAGTACACTGTAGTGCAAGGTCATTGGCTCAGTCAGTTTATGTGTTCCTGAGATTTCGGCCATCGCAGGCAAGGTCAGCTCGAGCGTGCCAGGCAATGCCACGCCATTGGTGCCGCCAAATGACGCTGGCAACTGATTACTAAAGTGGCCGTCAAAGGTAATATCCGTTTCACTGCGATAGTGAAAACCAAGTCGATTGTCTGTATCAATCTGATAACTCAGACCCAGATTCCAACCATAACCACTGTCGTCACCTTCGAGGTTTACCACTTCCGTGCTGGCCGGCGCTTGTAACGGATTGGCACCCAAATGGCGGATCACTTTGGCATCGGCATAGACATGGTTCAGACCCAATGCCAGTGTCCATTGCGGATCAATTTCATAGGCCACTGACACACCGGTATTGATGGTCACAATTTCAGTATCACCTGCTAACTGACCCGCAGCGTATTCCTTATCGAACTCAGTTGCCAAGCCAAATTGCGAGTACACACCCGCGCCAACAGACCATTGGTCGTTGAGACGCGCTGTCATAAACACAGCGGGTACCACGGCACTGGGAGCGATACTGTCATCGTCAAGCAAGCTCGCCGGTAAACCATTATTGGTTGATGTACCTTGCAAGCTTACATCCGGTTCTACATACATGGCTGCAGCGCTCACCTGGATCCCCTGAAACTGACTCATTAACGCCGGGTTGCGTGCAACGACGGACGCATCATCTGCAGCGCTTGCTTCACCGGCGTAAGCACGACCTAATCCAGAAACGTTCTGTTCCGCCAACTGAAATGCAGCTGCCAGTGACTGTGAAGACACCACCATCAAACCTGTCGCCATCAATGCGCGTAGTACTGTGTTCATTCTCAACCTCAAATGTTATTCACAAGAATAAAAAATTGCTCACACAGTACAGAAAAGAAAAGCAAAAATCCGCAACTTAAGCGTTTTTAACAACTCAATTGGACAACTTTAAAGCAGATCAAGCAAGTTATTTACAGATAAGATCAGGTGAAGAGCAATTACTCTAACCTCTGCTTTACACACCCAAATGATATTAATTCTCATTACTATTGAATCGAGATACCGATTCGCATATACTCTTAGCCACATTCACCGCCTTGCGATTTTGAGGCACTTGTAGGGAGATTAGGTCTATGCTGGCAGTATTGATGATCGGTGCACTGACATTCTGTGGACTCAGCGTATTCAGCCTGTGCAAAGCTAACTACTGCGCTTGCAAGCGGGCCGGACAATGCGACAACCCACTCAACCATTACTGGCTGGCTGCGATACTGAGCGCCCTACTGGCTTTGGTGTGCAGCTGCCTGGCATTACATACCGAAAAAGGCACATTAGTGTGGATCCTGATGATGGCTAGCTGCTTGGCCGGTGCTTTACTATCTGCGCAATGGCAGAAACGCAAACTTAAGCAAGCAGATGATCTTTTAACAGACGGGATAAATTGATCTGGTAGTCCAATGGTCGGACTGTAGAAGCGATTTTGATTTTGTCCTGCTCATTTAAATCAATGTCTTTGGCCGTGATATGGTGCATATGCTTGGTGTTGTAGAACACCCGCACTTTGGGTGCAGTCGGCGCGCCACGATTTCCCTCTAAAACTAATGCTAGGCGTTCATTACTGAGTTTCACTATGGTGCCCACAGGGTGCACACCAATGCATTTGATAAAGTGCTGTACCAGTACAGGGTCAAACTGAGCCTTATTAGCCAGCAAATATCGTAGCGCAACCAAAGGCTCATCGCCATCACGATGAGGACGCTCCGCAGTCATCCCCTCGTACACATCCACAATCGCCATGATACGCGCAGCTTTACTGATCTGCATGCCCTGTAAACGACGCGGATAGCCGCTGCCATCGAGACGCTCATGGTGGCTGACTATCATATCCAGCATCAAAGGTGTAATCCCTGGCGCACCGCGCGTCAGTCCCAATGACTGCGCAACATGGCGTTGCATGGTTTTCATTTCTAATTTATTAAGGGGGCCACTTTTGTCGATAATGCCCTGAGGTATTTTGGTATGCCCAACATCATGCAGCATGGCACCAATGGCCATTTGTTCAATCACCTTTTTACCCAGACCAAGATACTTTGCAAACACAGTCACTAAAATCGCACAGTTGATCATATGACGCCAATTAAAGCCTTCTTTGTCCTTAATCCGCGTTAAAATCGCCATCGCATTGGTGTTTCTTAGTACCGAACCTACAATTTCCTGACTGATGTCGTTGATCAACGTCATATCAACTTGCATGCCCGCTGTCAGATTGCCATACAGCATTTGTAATTGTTTATTGTGCTGTTCAAATTGCCTGGCTGCATTCGCAAACTCTTCTTCCAGGCTGATGACTTTTTCTTTAGCGGGAGGAGATTTGGTGGTGCTATCTGATTTTTGCGGTGTCGTCTGCTTTTTTGACTCAGCCTCAGTGGCATCCATTTTTTCCTGGGATTGCTGGTATTTTTCGGGAACAGGAATGTCACTTTGGGCAAAGTCGATGTTCAGCTCAACCACCCCATTGTCAACCAGACGAGCAATGATAGCTTCATCCCGAACCATACCCCGAGATTTAATCTTAACTTCAGCACCTGACTTTTGTTTATGAACGCTGTCCACAAACATGCCGGGTTTTAACTCTTCAATAGGAAGGGTGACTCGCATATCGCTCGCATGATGCCTGGCGGCAGTGTAAATTGCATTAATATGCATAGGCTAGACTTAATTGTCTAGTCATTGCAGTGAGTTTAATAGAAAAGGATGAGATATTATGAACAAAAATGTCAGATCAGGGCTGCTTTGGCACCTGACCTGATGTTACAACGTGGGATTATTCTTGGAAATAGGTACCCCAACCATCGTACTCAACACCACAGTGTGTGGCAATTTCAACCAGCTTAGTGACATCTTCCATAATCACTGCGGCATCAAGCTCAGCTTCAACGACAACGTCAAAACCCCAGATTTTACTGCCATCTTCCAGCTCAAGCTCTGCCGGATCTTCAACATCATACCCAAGTTTAAATGCAGCCAGTGCTGCCTGTTCCAGCTTTTCAAATTCTTCGCTGACAAAATGGTGCTCTACCTCGTACAAGGTATCCGGGTTTGACCCATCTTCTAACAACGAATCAACGATGTCTTCACTGATCTCTTGCCAATTTTCCACTTGCTGCTCTCACTTTTTCGTCTAACTGTGCAATATGTGCTGCCATTTTAGCATGGATCTGTTTGGCATGCTCACGTGCGGGTATGTCTTTGTCCAGGCTGATTGGTGCCAGAACATCAATGTACACTGTACCGTTATTCCAACGGTTAAGCTTTATCTGGCCAGCCGTACTATTCATACAGACCGGCACAACAGGCACATCAGCACTCAGGGCAGTGTGAAACGCACCGGTCTTAAACGGCAGTAAGCCTCTGCCGTAGCTACGTGTTCCTTCTGGGAACATCCACAATGACATCCCTCGTTGCTTAATTTTTGCTATGGACTTATCCAGCGTGTTCACCGCTTTAGTGCGATTCGCCCTGTCGATCAGAATATTGCCGGATAACCAGTACAACTGACCGAAAAAAGGTACCCACTTCAGACTTTTCTTGCCCATACTCACGGTGTTGTGCGGCACCACAGCAGGTAAGGTGAATAAATCATAGTTATTCTGGTGATTGGCAATATACATTGCGGGGCCCAGATCTTTCGCACCAGGATCAATTGAGATTTCGAGCTTAACCCCGATCACACGCGACATCTTGCCAAACCAGGACGCAACCACATGCACGTTATTAGCATGGAAAGGGCGGATCAGGCTCAATGTCAGGCCAGCCAGACAACTGAGGATGATAAACAGCGCCATTGCCAGAATTCGAACTACAGCTAACAAAATAGAGACTCCTATTATCAAGTCGGCGCATTATAATCAAATAGGCTTACACTTGTAAGCTCAATTTTGTTTCAGCCATAAAAAATGCCGCTAACTTGAGCGGCATTTTAAATTTTATTCAGGGAGCTTAAGCGATTAGCTCATCGCAGCCTGTAACTTTTTCATTGCAGATTTTTCCAGCTGACGAACTCGTTCCGCTGAAACCTGATATTTATCCGCCAAATCTTGTAACGTCGCTTTATCTTCAGACAGCCAACGTGCGGCCACAATGTCCTGAGAACGTTCATCCAGCGTCTTCATTGCTGCGATAAGACGGTTTTGAGATTGCTCCTGCCACTGCTCTTCTTCAATGACCTCTGCAACGTCACTGCTTGCATCTGTCAGATACTGAACCGGTGAAAAACTGCTGCTCGGACTGTTATCATCATCATCCGAAGTTAAGTCGAAACCCATGTCCTGGCCGCTCATTCGCGATTCCATTTCACGTACTTCTTTTTCACTGACACCCAGTTCATTTGCAACTGTGGTGATCTCTTCCTGATTAAACCAACCCAGACGTTTCTTGTTTTTACGCAGGTTGAAGAATAATTTACGTTGCGCCTTAGTGGTGGCAACTTTAACAATACGCCAGTTCTTTAAGACGTATTCATGAATTTCGGCTTTGATCCAGTGTACAGCAAACGACACCAAGCGCACACCAACTGTCGGATCGAAGCGTTTTACGGCTTTCATCAGTCCAATATTGCCTTCCTGGATTAAGTCTGCCTGTGGTAGGCCATAGCCAGAGTAGCTTTTGGCAATATGGGCCACAAATCTCAAATGAGAGATAATGAGCTGCTTAGCTGCGTGCAAATCCCCATCCTCATGCAGGCGGGTTGCCAGCGCTTTTTCCTGCTCAGCGTCCAGCATCGGGATAGAACTTACCGATTGTAGGTAGCCTTCTATACTCGCGCTTTGTTGCCCAGCGGTCAGTGCCATCGCATAAATGTCTTTACTCATTTTTCACCTCAGTGATAATTCGTTTTGCCAATTTTAGCACTCTTTACCTTAGAGTGCTAAATGCAATCTACTACTTTTCAGCCTCAAAGATCAAGCTTTTTATTATTACACTTTAATTAATAATTAAACCGTTGATTTTAAATAGATATTTTAGGCTTCAAAAAAATACCTATGGTAAGCGGATGTTCAGATAATGCCAGCTGCAATATCTGACAGTGCTAATTTGGCGGGTTTAGAGTGCTAATCTGCCCTAAGAGAGTACTAAAGTATTCGTCAGTTAGCACTCTCTTAGCCATTACAACTGAGCACAGTTCTACACCTTGTCTGGCTCGATGTCTTTAATGTACTTTCTTACCGATAGAAAAGACCCAATAAAGCCCAGCGCCACGGCCAGCAATAGCAGGCACAGCAACTCTGAGCCAGATAATCCCTGTAGTACAAAGTTACTTTGATACACGCCGACCACCAGGGCAACGGCTGATTCCAGCCACCACAACATCAACATGACACAAATAAAGGCGATCAAGCCGCCAATAATCCCATACCAGATCCCGGTCCATAAAAACGGCGTATGAATAAATGTGTTGGTCGCACCAACAAGCTTAAGTACCTGGATCTCTTCTTTCTTATCCATAATAGACAAGCGAATGGTGTTACCAATGATAAGCACTACAGCACTGAGCAGCAGTAAGCCGATGGTGATCACGCTTTCTTTAAGCAAGCTAAGTAGGGCATTGAGGCGTTCAAGCCATTCAATATCTAGCTTACCAAACTCAATTTCTCTTTCCTGCTCCAGCTTATTTAGCAGAGTATTAGCAGCTTGTGCACTGCGATGACGAACCGTCGGTGTCACCAGGACGACGCTGGGCAACGGGTTTTCTTCGAGATAATCCAATGCCTGGCCAAATCCGGAAATGGATTTGAACTCTTCCAGCGCTTTGTCTTTGCCAATGAAACTAACAGTGTCAATTTCAGGGTAAAGTGCTAGCCGCTTTACCAAAGTCTGTGTTGCCTGTTCACTGACACTGTCTTTGACAAACAAAGAGATCTCAGCCGCTTCCTGAAAGCCGCTGCTGACTTTCTGCACATTCTTAACCACCACATACAGGGTGGTTGGCAAAGTCAGACTCAGACCCAGCACCAAAATGGTCATCATTGACGCCAAAGGGGTACGCCACATTTCACCTAAGCTGTGTACGCCCTGACGCAATATCGTAATAATGAAGAAGTAACACTTCAGGATCACCGATTTGCTTTGTTTATCGTTTTGCGTGCCGCGACCTTTGAATAATAAACTCATAGCGCGTCTCCTGGCAGCGACGTGCCTAGCAGAGGATCCTGAATCAAACGGCCATGATCCAGTGTCAGACTGCGGTATTTCATTCGTGCAATCAGGCCAAGATCGTGTGTAGCAATCAGCACCGACGTGCCGTGACGGTTAAAGTCCTCAAACAACTTGAGTATTTCCATCGACAATTCCGGGTCCAGGTTACCAGTCGGCTCATCTGCCAGCAGTAAAGGAGGCGAATTCACAATTGCACGGGCGATCCCCACGCGCTGCTGCTCACCACCAGACAAAGTGCTCGGCTGGCACTTTACTTTGTCTAACAGGCCAACCTTGTCGAGTGCCGCATGCACTCGCTTGGTCATATGATTATGATGGGTCCCCTCAATAACCAACGGCAGCGCCACATTGTCGAAAACGTTATAACGCTCCAGCAGACGATGATTTTGAAAAATAATGCCAATGTCGCGACGAATATACGGCACCTGACTATTTTTAATTTGATTCAGATCGACACCATTGATGGCAACACGCCCGGCCGAGGGCCGTTCCATCAGGCTGATCAACTTCAGCAGCGTACTCTTACCTGCACCACTGTGACCAGTCAGAAACGCCAGCTCCCCTTTGGTGAGCTCAAAACTGACCTTTTCCAGCGCCCGATGTCCACCGGGATAGGTTTTACTGACTTGCTCAAACTTGATCATTGCCTGCCCTGCTTTTGTTATACTGCTTCCGCTTTACCTGATCCCGACAAGCGGGATCAGAGCAGCACCTGTCTGTCTTAATTATCCTGACTGAAAAGTGCTTCGATAAAGTCATCGCTCTTAAAGGTTCTCAGATCGTCAATACTTTCACCTACACCAATATAGCGGATAGGCATCTTGAATTGATCTGCAACCGCAAAGATCACCCCACCCTTGGCGGTACCATCCAGCTTAGTCAGGGTGATGCCAGTCAGACCCACAGCTTGATCAAATAGTTTCACCTGGCTAATCGCATTTTGGCCTGTGCCCGCATCTATGGTCAGCATCACTTCGTGTGGTGCATCCGGATCCAGTTTCTTCATAACCCGCGCAATTTTTTCAAGCTCCTGCATCAGGTTATCTTTATTCTGCAATCGACCAGCCGTATCTGCGATTAACACATCAACATCACGGGCCTGTGCAGCCTGGAAGGCATCGAATACAACCGATGCACTGTCTGCACCAGTATGCTGCGCAATCACAGGAATATCGTTACGCTCCCCCCACACTTGCAGCTGCTCTACCGCTGCAGCCCGGAAGGTATCACCGGCAGCCAGCATCACAGACTTGCCCTGCGCCTGGAACTGCTTCGCCATTTTTCCGATTGTGGTGGTCTTACCAACCCCATTCACACCCACCATCAAAATCACAAATGGTTTTTTATTGGCCGGGATCTCTAGCGGCTTTTCTGCATCCTTCAGGATGTCTGCCATTTCCTGCTTCATCAGGTCATACAGCGCTTCACCGTCTTTGAGCTGTTTGCGGTCCGCTGCATCAGTCAGATTATCTATCAGCTTCATGGTTGTCTCGACACCAATGTCAGCCGTTAATAGCTGTGTTTCAAGATCTTCGAATAGCTCATCGTCAATCTTTTTACCACGGAAAATACTGGCAAAGCCGGAACCTATGTTGGTCTTAGTCTTCAGCAAGCCTTGCTTCAAACGAGCAAAAAAACCTTTCTTCTTCGGCTTTTCTTGTTCCTGAGCCTGACGCTCGGCTTCTTTACGCTCTGCCTGCTCTTTGGCTAAACGCTCTGCCTCTTCACGCTCGGCCTGTTCTTTGGCAAGACGCTCGGCTTCTTCACGTTCCGCTTGCTCTTTGGCTAAACGCGCAGCTTCTTCACGTTCCGCTTGCTCTTTGGCAAGACGCTCGGCTTCTTCACGTTCCGCTTGCTCTTTGGCTAAACGCGCAGCTTCTTCACGCTCTGCCTGCTCTTTAGCTAAACGCGCAGCTTCTTCACGCTCTGCCTGTTCTTTGGCTAAACGCTCCGCTTCTTCACGCTCTGCCTGCTCTTTGGCTAAACGCGCAGCTTCTTCACGCTCTGCCTGCTCTTTAGCTAAACGCGCAGCTTCTTCACGCTCAGCCTGTTCTTTGGCTAAACGCGCAGCTTCTTCACGCTCGGCCTGTTCTTTGGCTAAACGCTCCGCTTCTTCACGCTCTGCCTGCTCTTTGGCTAAACGCGCAGCTTCTTCACGCTCAGCCTGCTCTTTGGCTAAACGCTCTGTTTCTTCACGCTCTGCCTGCTCTTTAGCTAAACGCGTAGCTTCTTCACGCTCAGCCTGCTCTTTAGCTAAACGCGCAGCTTCTTCACGCTCGGCCTGTTCTTTGGCTAAACGCTCCGCTTCTTCACGCTCTGCCTGCTCTTTGGCTAAACGCGCAGCTTCTTCACGCTCAGCCTGCTCTTTAGCTAAACGCGCAGCTTCTTCACGCTCGGCCTGTTCTTTGGCTAAACGCTCCGCTTCTTCACGCTCTGCCTGCTCTTTGGCTAAACGCGCAGCTTCTTCACGCTCTGCCTGCTCTTTGGCTAAACGCTCCGCTTCTTCACGCTCAGCCTGCTCTTTGGCTAAACGCGCAGCTTCTTCACGCTCTGCCTGCTCTTTGGCTAAACGCGCAGCTTCTTCACGCTCAGCCTGCTCTTTGGCTAAACGCGCAGCTTCTTCACGCTCTGCCTGCTCTTTGGCTAAACGCTCCGCTTCTTCACGCTCGGCCTGTTCTTTGGCTAGACGCTCCGCTTCTTCACGCTCTGCCTGCTCTTTGGCTAAACGCTCCGCTTCTTCACGCTCGGCCTGTTCTTTGGCTAAACGCTCAGCTTCTTCCCGCTGAGCCTGCTCTTCGGCCAAGCGAGCGGCTTCTCGTTCAGCTTCTTGCTGCTTTTTATCTGATTTTCCAAATCCTAACCAGGATAGAATTTTGCTCTTTTTACCCATAACTCGCTAAATACCGTTTTAGTGTGCAATCAAATTAGTGAGAACTTGTTTGCGCAGATACTCCAAATGCACTGACCGCTCTCTGTAGGAAGACCTGACAGGCCATGCAAATGGCTGATAACAAGCTCTATCATTACTGGAGCGACAGTGTAACATGTTCCAATAGGATGAAAAATCACAGCTTAGTGATATCTGCCTGATAAAAGCACTGCGTCATAATAAACCTTGCTATACACCTCCCCGGATGCGGTATACTGACCGTTATCTTTTGCGCGTAGTTGGTAAAAAATGAGAAAGCAGCAGTCAAAAAAGCCGGTATCAGGGCATATCCGATTGATCAGTGGGCGATTTCGAGGCAGAAAGCTGCCCGTTAAAGACGTTGAAGGGCTCAGACCAACCACCGACCGAGTCAAAGAAACGGTGTTTAACTGGCTGATGCAGGATGTCAGAGACGCCAAAGTACTCGACTGCTTTGCAGGCTCTGGTAGTCTGGGCTTTGAAGCTTTGTCACGGTTTGCGCACAGTGCCACCTTCTTCGAATTTGATAAGCAGGTTGCACAACAGCTGCAACAAAACGCCGACACACTCAAGGTCGACAATGCCCGGGTCGAGCAGGGCGATACCCTGAATAAACTGGCTACCCCGGCAGCACACACATTTGACCTGGTATTTGTTGACCCACCGTTCAGACGCGATATGGTGCAATCCTGTTGTGCTTTGCTGGAAGCCAACCAGTGGCTAAATGAAGACGCCCTCATTTATGTCGAATTTGAACGCGAGAGTACGCCCATATTCCCTGAGAACTGGACTATTTTGAAAGAAAAACAAGCCGGACAGGTTTGTTGTCGCCTCTACCAGCGCACTTGACCAATCCTACATTTACACTAACCTGCTGAATTAATGGACAGTTTAGTATAAATGCTCATGTCCACTGTGGCTTCGGGCTTCTGGCATGACAGCTGGTGCAATTTTAACTATAATTTAGACTTTACATGCGGTAATGCTTCGGCTTACAATACCGCACCATTTTTGAACCAATTGACCGTTTTTTGGTCGATTAGAGCAAAGCTCACTAATTAGGTAGGTGAATTTTTAATGCCAGTAATTAAAGTAAGAGAGAACGAACCGTTTGACGTAGCACTTCGTCGTTTCAAGCGTTCATGTGAAAAAGCAGGTATCCTTTCAGAAGTTCGTCGTCGCGAGCACTATGAAAAGCCAACAGCTGAGCGTAAGCGTAAGAAAGCGGCTGCTGTTAAGCGTCACATGAAAAAGCTTTCTCGCGAAAACGCACGTCGCGTTAAATTATACTAATCGCTGCGAGTCTTGCATATGAGCCTGTTAGCTACGTTAAAAGACGCGCAAAAAGCGGCAATGAAAGCCAAAGACAAACCTCGTCTTACTGCTATTCGTGCTGCCCTTGCTGAAGTTAAGCAACGAGAAATCGACAACCAGACCACACTGGACGACGCAGGTATTACCTCCGTGTTAGTGAAACTGGTAAAGCAACGCCGCGATTCTTATACTCAGTATAAAGACGCTGGCCGCGAAGATTTAGCGGACGTAGAGGCGGGTGAGATCATTGTGCTAGAGTCCTTCTTGCCTCAACCTTTGAGTGAAGAAGAGATAGCAAGCTTGATCGAGTCTGCAATCGCCGATACTGGCGCCGCTGGTATGCAGGATATGGGCAAAGTAATGGGCGTGATCAAGGCAAAAGCTGAAGGTCGTGCTGATATGGGCAAAGTTTCAGGTTTGATTAAACAGAAGCTTAGCGCATAAGCCCCGCATCAAGTATGATTATAAGTAAACCGAGCCTAGCGCTCGGTTTCTTCGTCTAAGCGATAGGGTAAAAATGGCAGGAAAAATCCCAAGACAATTTATCGACGACCTGTTGGCCAGAACCGACATCGTTGAATTAATCGATAACCGTATTGGTCTGAAAAAAGCCGGCAAAGATTATCAGGCCTGTTGCCCTTTTCATAACGAGAAAACCCCCTCTTTCACCGTCTCTCGTGATAAGCAGTTTTATCATTGTTTTGGCTGTGGTGCTAACGGCAATGCTATTTCATTTTTAATGGAATACGACAAGCTCGAATTCGTCGATGCTATTGAAGAATTAGCGGGTCAGTTCAGTCTGGAGATCCCCAGAGAGCAAGGCCTGGGCGGACCACAAAGAAGCTTTGAAGAGAAAAAGTCCGATTACGATCTGATGCAACAAACTGCGCGTTACTACCAGCAGCAACTCAATCAGCATCAGAAATCAGCGGAGGTTAAAGCCTACGTCACCGGGCGTGGCCTGTCACAGCAAACCATCGATAAATTTCAGATTGGCTTTGCACCGCCCGAATGGGATCAGCTTATTAGCACCCTGGCGCGCAACCCGGCACAACGCCAACAACTGGTTGAATTGAAACTCGCGACAGAGAAATCCCCTGGCCGCCAGTTCGACTTTTTCCGCGACCGGTTGATGTTCCCTATTCGTGATAAGCGCGGCCGGGTGATCGCCTTCGGTGGTCGTATTATGGGGCAAGATCAGGGCCCTAAATATCTTAACTCACCGGAAACACGGATCTTTCATAAGAGCTTTGAGTTATATGGCTTTTATGAAGCCAAACAAGCACATCGTCAGCTCGCACAGGTACTGATAGTCGAAGGCTATATGGACGTCGTCGCTCTCTCTGAATATGGCATCGACTATGCCGTAGCAGCACTGGGCACAGCGACCACAGCGGAACATATGCAAACTTTATTTCGTAACACAGATGACGTCATCTGTTGCTATGATGGTGATAGGGCCGGTAAAGATGCCGCCTGGCGTGCACTGGAGCATGCGCTGCCCAATTTAAAAGACGGTAAATCACTGCGCTTTGTGTTTCTGCCTGATGGTGAAGACCCCGATTCCTTAGTGCAACAGGAAGGCAAAGAAGCATTTGAACAGCGCCTGTCTGATGCACAAGACTATAGTAAGGTGCTCTTTGCCCGACTGTCAGAACAATGTGATTTAACGACCGATGCTGGTAAAGCCAAGTTACTCAGTGAAGCACTACCTCTGATAGAAAAAGTACCCAGTGAGTATTATCAGGAGTCTTTACTGACTACTTTAGCGCGCCTGATCGGTCGTACCCGTGAGCAACTGAGTGCCAAGCTGGCGACACCGCGAAAGCAGCATGCCATTGAACGTAAATTTAAAGTCACGCCAATGCGCAGGGCGATTGGTCTGTTGCTACAGCATCCAGGTCTGGCATCTGTTGTCGAACACTTACCGGATCTGGCAGAACTCCCTTTGCCCGGTATGCGCTTGTTCCTGACTTTACAGGCCACCTGTTTATCACGACCTGATTATACGACGGCACACATCCTTGAAGCTTTTAGGGACACGCCTGAATATTCAGCACTCAATAAACTGGCAACCTGGCAACATAACATTGATGAAGAAAAGCTCATTGATGAATTTAAAAACACTTTTCAGTTTATTGAAGATCAGTGTTTAAATTTGCGTCTTGAGACCTTATTAATAAAAGACAAAACAGAAGGTTTAAACAGCGACGAACGACTGGAATGCGCGCTCCTGACTCAAGCGTTAGGTGCGCGAAGAACTGGTCAAAATTAATTTTTGCTGTTATAATGTTCTATTCACTGCGTCAACCAAAATAGTGTGGTTTTTAGCTGACGCCCGTTGTAACAACTTTATCAGAGTGGAAGCAATAATCTCTATGGATCAATCTCCTCAGTCACAACTCAAACTTCTGATTCAGAAAGGTAAAGAGCAAGGTTACTTAACTTTTGCAGAAGTTAACGATCACCTTCCACAAGACATCATAGATTCGGATCAAGTAGAAGATATCATTAGCATGATCAATGATATGGGTATCCAGGTAGCAGAATCTGCACCCGATGCCGATGAACTGATGATGCAGGAAACCACGACCGACGAGGATGCAGCCGAAGCAGCGGCTGCCGCATTGGCAACGGTAGAAAAAGAAATCGGCAGAACCACAGATCCTGTACGCATGTACATGCGTGAAATGGGCACGGTTGAACTGCTGACGCGTGAAGGCGAAATTCTCATCGCGAAACGCATTGAAGAAGGGATTAATCAGGTTCAGATCTCGGTTGCCGAGTATCCTGAAGCCATTACTTACCTGCTGGAGCAATGGGACAAATACGAAGCCGAGGAGATGCGCCTGAGCGACATCGTTTCTGGCTTCTTTGATTCGTTGGAAGACGATGAAGCCCCCATTTCAGCAACGCATATCGGTTCAGAGCTCAGCGAAGAAGATCTCGACGATGAAGATGATGATGGCGATGAAGACGACGACGATTCGGAAGATGCTGATACTGGCCCGGATCCTGAAATTGCGCGCGAGCACTTCGAAGAATTAAGAACCCTATACAACAATGCACGTAAGTGTTTTGAAGTAAAAGGCCGTGCGCATCCGGATTCACAAGCTGCGATCGCTGAAATTGGTGAGCTGTTCCGTAAGTTCAAGCTGGTACCAAAGCAATTTGACCGCATGGTAAATAACATGCGTGACATGATGGATCGCGTTCGAGTACAAGAACGTATCATCATGAAGCAAGCTTGCCAGATAGCGAAATTGCCGAAGAAAACCTTCATTAAGCACTTCGCCAACAATGAAACAGATATGGCCTGGGTCGATGCAGAAATTGCCGCAGGCGACAAACACTCAGCTAAGCTGGCACAAGTTAAGCCAGAGATCGAGCGCTGTGTGAACAAGCTAACGGCCATTGAAGAAAGCACAGGCCTGAGCATTGAACGTATCAAAGACATCAACCGTCGTATGAGTATTGGTGAGGCGAAAGCCCGTCGTGCGAAGAAAGAAATGGTTGAAGCCAACTTACGCCTGGTTATCTCAATTGCCAAGAAATACACCAACCGTGGTCTGCAATTTTTGGATCTGATCCAGGAAGGTAACATTGGTCTGATGAAAGCCGTTGATAAGTTTGAGTACCGTCGTGGTTATAAGTTCTCTACTTATGCAACTTGGTGGATCCGTCAGGCAATCACCCGCTCTATTGCGGACCAGGCACGTACTATCCGTATTCCAGTGCATATGATTGAAACGATCAACAAGCTGAATCGTATTTCGCGTCAAATGCTACAGGAAATGGGTCGTGAGCCGAGCCCGGAAGAGCTGGCAGAGCGCATGATGATGCCAGAAGACAAGATCCGCAAAGTGCTGAAAATTGCCAAAGAGCCAATCTCCATGGAAACCCCAATCGGTGATGATGAAGATTCGCATCTGGGTGATTTCATCGAAGACACCACGATTGAGTCGCCGGTGGATTCAGCCACGATGGAAAGCCTGCGTGGCGCCACTAATGAGGTACTTGCAGGCCTGACGGCACGAGAAGCAAAAGTACTGCGCATGCGTTTTGGTATCGACATGAATACCGACCATACACTGGAAGAAGTTGGTAAACAGTTTGACGTAACACGTGAACGTATCCGTCAGATTGAAGCCAAGGCGCTTCGAAAGCTGCGTCATCCATCACGCTCTGATCTACTGAAGAGCTTCCTGGATGTCAAAGGCTAAGCGCTCATTCAAAATCATTAAAGGCCGCATCTGCGGCCTTTTTAGTTTACTCATAGGTCTCAAGACCTGATTTATAAATAGGTAACAACTATGGCTTGGATCCAGATCCGCATTGATGCCGACAAAACCAGCGCCGACCATTACAGCGATTTGCTTATGGAAATCGGCTGTCCATCTGTCACGTATATCGACGGACAAAACAACCCCATATACGAGCCAAAGCCCGGCGAAGTGCTACTGTGGCCACAAACCATCGTGATTGGTTTGTTTGAAGCAAATCACGATATGCAAGCCGTTGTGGACTATTTAAAGACCGCCAGCGATGTGCCGCTAAAGTACAAACTGGAACAGCTGGAAGACAAAGACTGGGAACGAGAGTGGATGGACAACTTTCACCCGATCCAATTCGGTGAGCGTTTATGGATCTGTCCCAGCTGGCGCGATATACCCGATCCGGACGCCGTGAATGTCCTGCTTGACCCTGGACTAGCCTTTGGCACAGGCACCCATGCGACCACCGCGCTGTGCCTGAAGTGGCTGGAACAACAAGACTTAAGTGGCAAAACCGTCGTCGACTTTGGCTGTGGCTCCGGGATCCTGGGGATCGCGGCGATCAAACTGGGGGCAGAGCGCGTGATCGGCATCGATATCGATCCACAGGCACTGGTTGCCAGTCGCGACAATGCCAGCCGTAATGGCGTAGCCGAGCAGCTGGAAGTCTACCTGCCAGAGAACCAGCCTGAGTTTTCTGCAGATATCGTGGTTGCAAATATCCTAGCTCAGCCTCTCAGAGAGCTTCACGAAGTGATCCTGGGTTTTCTTAAACCGGGCGGTGAAATTGCCATGTCGGGGATCCTGGAAGAACAGGCACAATCTGTTGCCGATGTCTATGCCCCTTTCCTTGCGCTAGATGCCATTGCTCAGGAAGGTGAATGGACCCGAGTAAGCGGAAAAAAAGGTTAGTGCCTTATCACGCGTAAAGTCCTTAGTTAACAGGCTTTACGCATTTTTTACAGCGTCATCCCCACCGACTTGAAATGAAAAACGGTTAATTTTAAAACAATTATGACCTTCAGTCAGTTTGTTATAAAAAGTCAACCCGTCAAGCTCAAAAAAAAAGCACTTATGTTCAATTTATAGCCTTTGATTTTTGCAAAAAAAACCGTAAACTTAGCGCCCCTTGAAAAGAGGCGGATTGAACAGCAGTGCGTATTGGTCCTTACCAACTTGAAAACAACTTAATGGTCGCGCCAATGGCGGGGATCACCGACAGGCCTTTCAGACAATTGTGTCGGCGCTTAGGTGCCGGGCTGGCGGTGTCAGAAATGTTGTCTTCAAATCCGAAGGTATGGAAAACCGATAAATCAATGAACCGCATGGATCACAGCGGCGAGTCAGGAATTCGTTCCGTACAAATTGCCGGAGCAGATCCTGAATTGATGGCACAAGCAGCGCAGTTCAATGTCAGTAATGGCGCGCAGATCATAGATATCAATATGGGCTGCCCCGCTAAGAAAGTGAATAAAAAGCTGGCAGGCTCAGCATTATTGCAATATCCGGAACTTGTGGAAGAGATAGTTCAGGCCGTGGTCAACGCAGTCGACGTCCCTGTCACCCTAAAGATCCGTACTGGATGGGACCCGGAAAATCGCAATGGTATTGAGATTGCCCGCATTGCCGAACGCAATGGCATTGCATCTTTGGCCGTACATGGGCGCACCCGCGCATGTATGTATAAAGGCGATGCTGAATACGCCACGATCAAGGCGATCAAGGCAGCGGTTGGCATTCCTGTGGTGGCCAATGGAGACATTGACTCTCCGCAAAAGGCCAAGCAGGTTCTGGAATATACGGGCGCAGATGCCATCATGATTGGTCGAGCAGCCCAAGGTCGTCCCTGGATTTTCCGAGAGATTGACCATTATTTGCGTACTGGAGAAACGCTAGCCGCTCCGGAGTTATCCGAAGTGCGCAGCATTTTGATGGAGCATTTGACAAACCTCCATCAGTTCTACGGTATGCCAATGGGTGTACGCATCGCACGCAAACATGTGTCCTGGTATATGCAGGCCCATGACCAAGAAGGTCAATTTAGGCGAGTATTCAATGCTCTGGATGATGCCAATGCGCAAGTCGAGACATTAGAACACTATTTTGAAACACTAGCAGCTAACTAAGAAAGAGACATAAAGATGTTCGAACAAAATGTGACTTCTCCATTTATCACTAACGCTCATGTTCAGTCACAAGAGAAACCGCAACCACTTCGCGATGCAGTGAAAAAAGCTGTACACCACTACCTGAAACAGCTTAACGGTCAGGACGTACAAGACGTTTATGAGTTAGTTCTTTCTGAGCTTGAAGCACCACTACTTGAAGAAGTAATGACTTACACACGTGGTAACCAGACTCGTGCTGCAATCTTACTGGGTATCAACCGTGGTACACTGCGTAAGAAACTGAAAAAGTACGGTATGAACTAATCTGTTCACAGCCGAACAAAAAAAGCACCTTTGGGTGCTTTTTTTGTTTACGTCGCTTTTATTGAGCAATTATTGTTGTAACCCGAACATTCACCTGCAATAAATGGCAAACAGCCAAAAGCAACCCCGTTTTTCTCAATCTCACTCACGCATTTTCAATCGTTTTCTGAGCCAAGTTAGGCTAAAATACAGCACTTCTAAGCTAGCCCTTAACTTATCATTGAGGAAACCTGAACCATCATGGATATACATCGTCCAATTCGTCGCGCGCTGCTTAGCGTGTCAGACAAAACCGGTATCGTTGAATTTGCCCGTGCTCTGAGCGAGCAAGGCGTTGAACTCCTGTCAACTGGCGGCACCTGTAAACTCATCGCCGAGAACGGCATTCCTGTTACTGAAGTATCTGACCACACCGGTCACCCGGAAATCATGGACGGCCGGGTCAAAACCCTACATCCGAAAATCCACGGTGGTATTCTTGCACGTCGCGGCCAGGACGAAGGCGTGATGGCAGACAACAACATCTCAGCCATTGATATGGTCGTAGTCAACTTATACCCCTTTGCACAAACCGTTGCAAAAGCTGACTGCTCACTGGAAGATGCCATTGAAAACATCGACATCGGCGGTCCAACTATGGTTCGCGCTGCTGCGAAGAACCACAAAGATGTGACCATTGTTGTGAATGCAGCTGACTATGACCGCGTTATCAACGAGATGAAAACGAATAATGGCTCAACTGAGTACAAGACGCGCTTTGATCTAGCGATTGCAGCTTATGAGCACACAGCGCAGTATGATGGCATGATCGCGAACTACTTCGGTAAAATGGTCCCGGACTATACCGAAGAGGCTGCCGAAGACACTAAGTTCCCGCGCACCATCAATATGCAGTTCACTAAGAAGCAAGATATGCGCTACGGTGAAAACTCGCATCAGGACGCAGCCTTCTACGTTGAAAACGACATTGAAGAAGCGTCAGTGGCGACGGCAAAACAAATTCAGGGTAAAGCACTGTCTTACAACAACATCGCGGATACCGATGCGGCCCTTGAGTGTGTGAAGAGCTTCTCAGAACCTGCCTGTGTGATCGTCAAGCATGCGAACCCATGTGGTGTGGCAGAAGATAAAGACATCCTGAGCGCCTATGACCGTGCCTTCAAAACCGATCCGACGTCTGCATTTGGCGGCATCATTGCTTTCAACCGTGAGCTGGATGCCGACACGGCTGAAGCCATCATTGCACGTCAGTTCGTTGAAGTGATCATTGCCCCTAAAATCTCTGACGCTGCGGCACAAATTGTGGCAGCGAAGAAGAACGTCCGTTTGCTGGAATGTGGTGAATGGCAAACGGCAACAACCGGCGTTGACATTAAGCGTGTCAATGGTGGCGTCCTAATTCAGGACCGCGACCAGGGTATGGTTCAGGCGAGCGATTTGAAAGTCGTGTCTAAGCGCCAGCCCACCGAGCAAGAGCTCAAAGATCTGATGTTCTGCTGGAAAGTGGCTAAATTCGTTAAGTCGAATGCAATCGTTTATGCACGCGATGGCATGACCATAGGTGTGGGTGCCGGCCAGATGAGCCGTGTTTACTCTGCAAAGATCGCCGGTATCAAAGCCGCTGATGAAAACCTGGAAGTCAAAGGGTCTGTTATGGCCTCTGATGCCTTTTTCCCGTTCCGCGACGGTATCGATGCCGCAGCGGAAGCTGGTATCACTGCGGTGATCCAGCCAGGCGGCTCGATGCGCGATGAAGAAGTCATTGCCGCAGCCGACGAAGCAGGCATGGCCATGGTCTTCACTGGCATGCGTCATTTCCGTCACTAATCGATGAGCGCGAAACCTTCACCGTTTCGCGCTTTTTGTTTGCGCTAATTTCCAGTATTGTGAGTAAAAGACAATCACAATAATGACAGTGAAGGAACTGACTATGAAATTTGCCATTAAATCTATCATCGCAGCAGGTATTTTGACCGCCCTGAGTGGCTGTAACAGCACCACTGAAAGCGGTGCGTCCAGCGAGCTTAGCTCAGCAGTGGCGAGCGCAGAACGTAAGGCTGATAACCGTGCACGCGATCAGTATCGTCACCCGGAGCAAACGCTGGCATTTTTTGGTCTTCAGCCAAATATGACCGTTGTTGAAATTGCCCCTGGTGGTGGCTGGTACAGTGAAATTCTGGCACCGGTTGTTAAGGGCCAGGGGACTTACTACGCAGCACACTTCCCGGAAAACAGTGAAGGTTACTTCAAACGTTCTCTGGACGGCTTCAAGAAAAAAGTCGCTGAAGATGCGCGCTTTAGTGAAGTCAAAATCACCGAATTTGCACCAGGCACACACGTTGATATTGCCCCTGCTGGTAGCGCTGACATGGTACTGATCTTCCGTAGCGTCCATAACTGGTACATGCGTCAGGGTGACGAAGGTGTGCTGGCTGCTTTTCAGGCTTTCAATAAAGCGCTGAAACCAGGTGGCACTTTGGGCGTTGTTGCGCACCGTTTACCTGAGCATCGTGATGATGAAGACCAGAAGCGTTCTGGTTATATGAAGCAAAACTATGTCATCAACCTGGCTAAACAAGCTGGATTCGAATTAGTTGCAAGCAGTGAAATCAACGCCAACCCGTTGGACAGCGCCAACCACCCGAAAGGTGTGTGGACTTTACCACCACGTTTAGCTTTGGGTGATGAAAAGGCCGAGCAATACAAGGCCATCGGGGAAAGCGATCGAATGACCCTGAAATTCAAAAAGCTTTAATAGGAATCAATTGCCATGAATATACTTGTCATTGGCAGCGGCGGCCGTGAACACGCTCTGGCGTTCAAGGCTGCACAAAACCCATCTGTAAAAACTGTATTTGTTGCCCCAGGCAACGCAGGCACGGCCCTTGAGCCAAAACTGCAAAATGTGGCCATTGGTGTTGAGGACATCGATGCCCTGTTGGCTTTTGCCCAGGACAACAAAGTTGAACTCACAATTGTTGGCCCCGAAGCACCACTGGTGATCGGCGTCGTTGACCGCTTCCGAGAAGCGGGTCTGGCTATTTTTGGCCCAACTCAGGGAGCTGCTCAATTAGAAGGCTCTAAGTCATTCACTAAGGACTTTTTAGCTCGCCATCAGATCCCAACGGCAGCTTATCAGACCTTTGAAGAAATTGAGCCTGCTTTGGCTTATGTGAAAGCACAAGGCGCACCAATCGTTGTAAAAGCAGATGGCCTGGCTGCCGGTAAAGGCGTGATCGTGGCAATGACTGAAGCTGAAGCTGAAGACGCCATTCGCGATATGCTGGCGGGCAATGCCTTTGGTGACGCTGGTAGCCGCGTTGTGATCGAGGAGTTCCTCGAAGGTGAGGAAGCCTCATTCATCGTGATGGTTGATGGTAAGAACGTTTTGCCATTCGCCACCAGTCAGGACCACAAGCGCGCTTATAATGGCGATGAAGGTCCTAACACGGGCGGCATGGGCGCATACTCTCCTGCTCCGGTTGTAACTGCAGAGATCCACCAGCGCATCATGGATGAGGTGATCACACCTACCGTTGAGGGCATGGCGGCAGAAGGCTATCCTTACACGGGCTTCTTGTATGCAGGTCTGATGATTGCGGCTGATGGTACGCCAAAAGTGATCGAATACAACTGTCGCTTTGGCGATCCGGAAACGCAACCTATCATGCTGCGTCTGCAATCTGATCTGGTTACCCTGATTGAAGCAGCTAACCGACAAGAGTTGGACCAGACTGAAATTCAGTTTGATCCTCGCGCCGCTGTGGGTGTCGTTCTGGCAGCCAAGGGCTATCCAGCCAGCTACCCGAAAGGAGATGCTATCTCTGGTTTACGTGTTACCTATCCGGAAGGTGAAAAAGTCTTCCATGCGGGCACTAAGCAAGATGGTGACGCCGTCGTGACAGCTGGTGGTCGTGTCCTGTGTGCTACTGCACTAGGCCACACCGTCACAGAAGCACAAAAGCGCGCGTATGCACTGGTACAGGAGATTAGCTGGGACGGTGTTGAATACCGTACCGACATCGCCTATCGTGCCATTGCACGCGAGCAGTAAAATACATAACGCAAAGCCGGGTCTCTGACCCGGTTTTTTATTTCTCCCTCTTTCTTCACCTCTGTGTCACGCTTTGCTAGGATCGCCTATTTCAACCATCTTTAGGGGCGTAAAGATGCAAGGTACTCTACGTAAGATGCAGGCACAATTGAATTGTGCATCGGCACCAACCATAAACTATCAGCTGCCTGTGGGCGACGATCTGTTGCCATTGAACGAGCTGATTGGCAAGCGTCTGACGCTCACATTTAGTGGCAACATTTTCTGCTGTAATTGTGGTAAGAAAACCAAGAAGAGTTACTCTCAGGGCCACTGTTTTGTGTGTATGAAAAAACTAGCGAGTTGCGACATGTGTATCATGAAGCCCGAAACCTGCCACTATGATCAAGGCACTTGTCGTGAGCCAGAGTGGGGCGAAACACACTGTATGATCCCGCACTATGTGTACCTGGCAAATACCTCTGGCCTGAAGGTTGGGATCACCCGTCATACCCAAATCCCGACACGCTGGATAGATCAAGGCGCCACGCAGGCAGTCCCCATCTTCAAAGTGCAGACCCGGTTGCAATCGGGCCTGGTGGAAGTAGCTCTCGCGGAATTTATTGCTGATAAAACCAACTGGCGCAATATGCTCAAAGGCGTTAATCCAGAACTGGACCTTAAAGCATCCGCAGTAGAACTGATCCCACAGATCCAGGCTAAGCTAGACGAGCTGGCTGAACTGTTTGGCGCCACAGCAATTGAGCGTCTCGATGAAGACGTGGTGGACCTGAACTTCCCGGTAACCGACTACCCGAGCAAGATCAGTTCTTTTAACTTTGATAAAGAACCCGTTGTCAGTGGCATACTGCAAGGCATTAAAGGCCAGTACCTGATCTTTGACACGGGTGTGATCAATATCCGTAAGTTCACCTCATACGAAGTTTCGGTGGGTCTGGACTAGTTCATACGCGGCCAGTTAACGGCCGCTTACCCGTCGTTGTGGGGGAGCGAGCTCACTCACCCCCCGCTCTGAACGGTAAAAGTTCAGCCAGTCTGACTGAGGCAGTGGCCGACAATAGTGATATCCCTGCATCGTGTGACACCCCAGCTTTTGCAAAAACTTCTGCTGTACGGATTTTTCAACCCCTTCTGCCACCACATGTAAATTCAGCGCTTTGGCCATCGCGACAATCGCCGTTACAATCTCACTGTTGCCATATTCATCCGGTATTTTGGCGATAAAACTGGCATCGATTTTCAGTATGTCGATGGGCAGCTTAGTCAGATAACTCAGCGCCGAATACCCAGTCCCGAAATCATCAAGCGCAATCGAGACCCCCAGATTTTTTAGTTTGTTCAGCATGACCTTGGCATCATGCAAATTGCTGACAAAGCTGGTCTCGGTCAGCTCCAGCTCGACATAACGACCATCCAGATTATGCTGTTCCAGCGCTTTGGCCACGGTCATCACCAGATCTCCCTGACTAAGGTGACTGGCAGAGATATTGATCGCGATACGACGCATATCCAGCCCTTCTCTCAACCAGAGAGCCATTTGTCGACAGGCTTCGTTGATCACCCACTGATCCAACTTAACAATCAAACCTAATTCTTCCGCCAGCGGAATAAATTGGGCTGGCGAGATGGTGCCCAAATTTGGGTCTTGCCAGCGCAACAAACACTCTACACTCATAATCCGACCGCTCGTCAGACAACGTAATGGCTGATAATGGAGTTCAAACTCGCCGCCTTCGAGGGCACTTTGAAAGCGACTCAACATAGACAAGCGTTCAAGCGAACGCGCATTCATCGATGCTTTGTACAGCTGGAAAGAATTGCGCCCTAACTCTTTAGAGCGATACATGGCCACATCGGCATGCTTAAGCAGACTCTCACTGTCCAGGCCATCCTCAGGGTAGATTGCAGCCCCCAGTGATGCAGTCGCCGCCACATTTAGCTCACCCAGTGCAAAGGGCACACTAAGCTCACTGAGCACCTGATCGGCAAAGCCTACCACATCTTCCATATGCTCGACTTCAGTAAGTAGCACCACAAACTCATCTCCCCCAAGACGTGCCAGTGTGTCTCCAGGCTTCAGGATGGCTTTTATCCGCTCGCTAACCTGGCTGAGCAGTTTATCCCCGGCACTGTGACCTAAGGTGTCATTGACCTCCTTAAAACGATCGAGATCGATGAACATCACACTGAGCTTGTGCTTATCTCGCTGCGCCGAGGCCAACGCCATGGACAACCTGTCGTAAAATAGCCGGCGATTAGGCAAGCCTGTGAGTTCATCAAAATACGCCAGTCGGGCAATTTTCTCTTCCGCATTTTTACGTTCGGTGATGTCACTGAAAATGGCAGCATAGAGCACATCATCACTGTAGGGCTCATTGATCTCAATGATGGTCAGCCACTCAACATACACTTCACCACTTTTTCGCTTATTGCAGATCTCCCCTTGCCAAACGCCCTTATGTGACAGTTCCGACCACATCCTTTCATAATAATCCTGACCATGTACGCCCGAACTCAGTAGGTTGGGGTTTTTGCCCAGCACCTCATAATCCTGATACCCCGTCAACGCACTGAATGCAGGGTTGATCTGGATGATTTCGCCATTGGCCCGGGTGATCATAATGCCATCGAGCGAAGCATCGATGATGCGGTTAGCCAAATAGAGGTTTTTTTCTGACTTTTGCAATGCCAGATCCCGCTGAGCCAGCACCTTTTCCAGCTCGCTACAGTAAGCGGTTTCTATTTCTGTCAGGACATTTTTCAAAGCCAGCAAACCCATCACTGCATGTGAGCCGGGCTCGCGGATCACCAGATGACGAATTGAACGTGCCGTCATCAAGCGGTAAGCATCGAACAGACTGTCTTTGGGGGTCATGGATTCCATCGGATAGCTGGCCAATTCCCAGCAGGGCATACGCCAGTCCTGATTCAGGATCACATAGGCCACATCCCGTTGGGTGATAATGCCATACTCAGCCAATGCCTGATTATATACCAGCACTGCGGTGGTCTTGTCCCGGCGCATCGCATGAATCGCCTCGGAAATACAAGCTTGGGCATCCAGCGTGCTGATCTGTGACTCGAAATGATCTTCTATGGGGCGAAAATGCAGGTAGTGGTCTAACCCCTGATTGCGCACAATATCCGACAGAGATACCACGCCCTGCGGCTGGTTGTGGGCGTCTTTCACTAACAAGTGACGGATCCCCAATTGGTGAAACTTAATCGTGGCTTCACTCAACGTTTGACTGATCAGAATATCATGTACCGGTGAGTTCATAATATTACCTATGGCAGTTTGTGCCAGGCCATTGTGCTCGAAATCCAGACTGACACAGTCTGACTCTGTCCAAATCCCGACGATCTTGCCGTCCTGCTCAATAAATATCGAACTGACCCGCCGCTCGCGCATCAGACTCAACGCATCATATAAACGCGTTGTGTAGTCACAACACAGCAGGTTATTAGAATAAACATCTTTAATTTGCAGTTGACGTGTATCGCCTATCATAAGCACAGCCTCGCTTTCAGCCAATCTAATCGAGTATAATGAAGACAATTTAAACAACCTTGACCAAGAACAAATAATGACAATAAAGTCTTACCCGTTCCTATTATGGTTAGACCAAAGTCTCGCTTATGTCAGCAATGAGGCTGAATTGACCGAAATGTGCCATTATGCAGGCGCTGACGAGGGGATCTGTATCTATTCTGATGGCCAGTATTTGACTCGTTCGGGGCAGCAGGTGCCTGCCCTATCGGCCGATGAACTCACCCGATTAGTGCAACAAACCTTAGTGCAGGAAGGCCAATGCTGCGTGTCTAAACTCAACCAGTGCAGTGTCAAAGAGGCCTTCGAGTTGTTAGAAGATATCCATTGATTGAGGTAACTCAGGCTTCGGCCAGCGCACGGACATGACATTCAACGCTGCGCCCCAGCGATGACAGATCATAGCCACCTTCGAGGTAGGAAATGATACCCAGGCATGAGTGTGCTCTGGCGAAGGTAATCACCTGCTCTGTAAACCAGACATAATCTTGCTCCACAAAGCTCAGCCCTCCCATATCGTCCTCAAGGTGCGCATCAAACCCGGCGCTGATGAAGATAAGCTGAGGTGAAAATTCCGCCAACTTGGGTAACCATTGCTGTTCCACCAGTGCACGAAAATCTCGCCCATCGCTGCCAGCTGGTAGCGGGGAATTCAAGATAGAATCCGTGTTTTCAATCGCTGTATTAGGGTAAAAAGGATATTGAAATAATGAACAAAACAGTACCCGGGGATCATCGCGTACTATATCCTGCGTCCCGTTGCCATGGTGTACGTCGATGTCGAGCACCGCGATTCGCTCCACGCCTTGTTGCTGGGCATAAGCCACCGCAATAGCCAGGTTATTGAATACGCAAAACCCCGAAGAGCTGTGTTGATTGGCATGATGCCCCGGTGGACGCACCGCGCAAAAAGCCGCATCCAGCTTGCCCGCAAGTACTTCATCAACGGCCAATAAACCAGCCCCGACCGCACGCTCAATCGCTTTCATTGAATCGGGGCATAACCAGGTATCACCGTCCAGCTCAGCCAGGCCTGACTCGGGCAATGCCTCACACACCCGACTAATATGCGCCTGGTCGTGCACGCGCGCAATGTCTTCCAGTGTCGCCTTTGGTGCCGTTTTATATTCAATGGCCACATTTAATCCGGACGCCAGAATTCGATCTGAAATGGCATCCAGTCGCTCCGGACATTCAGGATGATCCGCAATCATTTTATGTTTACGACAAAGCGGGTGAGTGATCAATGCAGTACGCATAGCAAAATCAGTCCTTCGTAGAGTCATAATATGAGTGTATCAGAGCCCTGTAGCGCGGGCCCTGATACTTTGGTGTAACCTGCCGGCTTACTGTGTTGAAAGCGCCTTAGTTTTAAGCTGCAAGTTATGAAAATCAAAACTGAAATCGGTAATATCCGGGTTCACCCAGGACATGCTCGCAGCTTCGATCTGTTGTGATGGAGACACAGTAAAATCAATGTAAGCGTCTGCTTCTAACATAGGGTGCTGCCACCTCACAACAAAGGTATTACCTGTATGATGTTGCAGTTTCCCTTTCAGCATTGCGGTATGGGTAAAATCAATGTATAGCTCACCATTGAGCTCTTCCACCACCACTTCGCCATACCAGGGGCTGACCAGCGTTCCTGTGTACACCTGGTTAGCCAGTGGTGGTTGCTGTTTGTCTAGCTTCACCACACCCGCAGTACGATAGGCCTCTTCACGTTCCTGAGTATATTTTTCAGCCGCTTCTTTAACCCAGTCTGTGTCAGGCAAACCCAGCGCATCTTCAAAAACCTCATTAATAATGGCCGTCAGAGCCGGATAGGCCTGTTGATTAGACAGTACCACCACACCCAGTTGTTTACCCGGTATCATGGCCACCTGAGAGACCATGCCCGGGATCCCACCTGCGTGGCCCACTTTTTTATGGCCAAAATAGTCTTCTATCCCCCAGCCAAGTCCATACCCTCGAAACTGTTGCTGATATGCCTTACCCGCTTCACTTGGCCAGCGCATAATAAATGGCTGCCACATGTAAACCTGTTGTACTTCGCGAAATAGCACATCGCCATTTGGCATTTTACCTGCGGCCAGCTGAGTCTTTAGCCACTGGCTCATATCGTTGGCACTGGAAGCAATGGCACCCGCGCCACGAAAATCTTCTAAGTAGTCAACAAAGAAAGGCGTGAGTTGGCCATCCCAGTAGATACTTCCGGTCGCCCTGTTATTATTCTCTTGGGGAATGCGTGAGTATCCAGCTTTTGACGTATGCATCCCCATTGGTTTGAACAGTCGCTGCTCAACAAAATCTCGCCAGTTCTGTCCACTGACCCGGTGTACGACTTCGCCCGCCACCACAAACATCAGGTTGTTATAAGCATAGGTACTGCGAAAACTGCTCTTTATTGGTAAATGTGCTATGCCTTTGAGTAAATCGGCCATGGTTTTATCCGTATCAGGCCAAATCATTAAATCTCCGGCTCCTTTACCCAGGCCACTACGATGGCTGAGCAAATCAGCTATCGTCATTTCTCGCGTTACATAAGAGTCAGACAAGCGAAACTCCGGAATATGTTTGATGACTTTGTCTTCCCAGCTCACCTTGCCTTCATCGACCAGTATCGCCAGTGCGGCAGCCGTAAATGCCTTACTATTCGAAGCAATACCAAACAAGGTATCGGCATCCACCTTATCCTGATGAGCGATATGGCGTACCCCATATCCCTTGCTCAATACAACCTCACCGTGTTCTACCACAGCAAGTGCAATGCCTGGTATGTGAAACCTTTCCATCGCTGCAGCGACTGCCTGTTCCACATCCGCTATGTTCACGCTTGGCGCAGGTTGCTCAGCCAACGCAGAAAAATGACTCACCGACAAGATCATGGCGGCGATCAGGCCTTTGCTAACTTGGTACTTCATGTGTATTGCTATTCCTTATTGATGAATGGACAACTCCCGTCGGGCCCTGTGATAATCCAAATCCAGGGTACATGGCTGCTTAGCGAGCAGCTGCTGATAGGACGCGGGAAATTGATGGTATTGCACGCCCCGCAGCACATGCTCCAGATACCAGGAAAACGGCAGCAAGTCGTCGTGAAAATGTTGTGTGAGGTAACAGTGCGCTGTAATTCGCGCACCGCAGGCGCGGATCACCTCTACATCTTGGCGCTGATAACCTTCACCTTCGATACGGTCTAACTGCGCGACTTCTTGCTCAGTTAAGGCATACAGCACCCCGTGCACACATGCCCCAGCGCTGTCATCTGGTTCAATGGAACATTTGGCCGAGCCATCCTGACCAAGATGACGAAACCCTAAGGTAAAGCCTGGCAGGCAGGCGGTGCCAAGCAATTGAGCCGCAGGTAAACGCGCCAGCAAGCGCGCAGGGGTTAAATTTGATCCAAAAGCAAAATTTAGTATATCTCTGTCTGCCATTATGACTCCCGGCATTATTAAAGTATGACTCTGAGTGCCAGCAGCAGTAAAATCACCCCAATTCCACGATCAAACCAATGCCCGGCGCGTTGAAAAAAGCCACGGACAGAGGCTTTGCTCAGTACCATTGAGAGAGAAGAAAACCATAACCAGGTCGCCACAGCCATATACAATCCGTAGAAAAGTTGTACGGACTGTGGTGTGTCGGGATCAATCACCAGGGTAAACAAGGAAAGGAAAAATAAGGTCGCTTTTGGATTAAGTGCGTTGACCAAAAAGCCGCGTCGCAGTGCCTGCATTGCACTTTCCTGTCCTGCCGTAGCTGTACTGTCTTGCTGTGAGGCAGGCTTCGCACTGGCGCGTAACGCCTGAATTCCCATATACGCCAGGTATGCCCCAGCCAGATATTTAAACGCATTAAATAACGCCGGTGATTGTGATAACAACAATGCAACCCCAAGCAGGCAGTACGTGACATGTACCAATATCCCTAAACCCACTCCTGCGCTGGTCATAAGGGCAGTACGTCGGCCAAAACTGATGCTTTGTTTCAATACAACGGCAAAGTCAGGTCCGGGACTGGCGACCGCAAAAAAATGTGCCAGTGCAATCAAAACGAACTCATCCAGATAAGGCGACACGACTGCGATCCTCCAGTGCCAGTAAAACGGGATCCGGAGACGTTTTTAAAATACCCTGAAGCTGTTTACAGGCCTTTTTATACATACCTTTAAGATGGGGTTTAAGGTGTTTTGCACCGTTATATTGTGGCTTAAAATGGCACACCAGAGCATGTACAAAAATCGTTTCTGCCTCACTGAGGGCAGCCTGCCGGTTGGCATACGCATTATAACAAGACCCGCATCCCCCTCTGAAATGGTACGCACTGTTACTCAACATCACACCAAATCCCATGTACACAGCCAGCACATCGGCGGCAACAGGTAAGTGTTCCTGACCGCCAGGAGGTAACTTGCCCACCTGGTGAATCAAAATCATCGCCAGGGAACCTGCTAAACTTGCGACCATATCCTGGGGCTGATTGATTTGATTGGGGTTATAGGACAGCGCGATCGGTAAAGCTGGTTGCTCCGACACCGACACCTGCGCTCCACGCAATCCACCACTGAGCGAAAAGTTGGGGAAAGTCTGCTGCATCGGCATTTGCTGAGGTGGCAGTAAAGCAATTGGCCAGTGCTGCAACCCTGCATAATCACGCACCCGGCCAAATACTGTCTGTGCCATTTGCTCGACGCTGTTGACCTGATCCGGGAAATCCTGCGCGGTTGGCTCAACAATCCGGGTGTGGCGGAGAAAAAAGTCGACGTCAAAATGTTCAACCGCCCAGCCAAACAAATGAATTAACTGCTGAGCCTGAGCGTCTTCCAGTAGCGGTTTAGATTTAAATATCGCCAGCATAATATCCTGTCTTCTGTATCAAAGTTTACCTGTTCCGGGCTATGTCACTGCCCACTAATCACTTGGCATTGCAAGAAAAGATTCATATCATATTGCCATATTAGCGACAAATACCTTGTGATACCATGCCTCATCTGATCATTGAACACTCTGCCCATCTGAATATTTCCGTTTACGAGCTTGTCCAGGCCGTCCACCAGGGCGCTGAGCGTACTCAGCTATTTGATCCTGCATCTATTAAAACCCGGGCAATTGCCTATAACGACTATCAACTGGGTAGCAACCATCAAGGTTTTATACACGTGCAAGCCCACATTATTGCTGGCAGAACGGTCGCGCAAAAGCAACTGCTGAGTGAAACACTACTCAAAGCCCTGCATTCACTCGTCAATGGTGAGCAACTCCACCTCAGTGTTCATCCCTATGACTTAGACCCAGAGATCTACCGTAAGAACTGACGTATAATAGCCCTAATTCAGAGCTGACCTCAGCTCGCCTGCATTGACCTGCGGGTCGTATTCAATTTACAGAGCAATCACTATGAAATTCCCCTGCCGTTTAGATAAGTTTGTCAGTCACGTTCAGGAGCTGCCTCGCAGTAAAGTCAAAATCGGGATCAAAAAAGGCCTAGCCGTTGTCAATGGTGTCACGATCAGCAAAGCGGATTATTCAATTGGGCAGGATGATCTGGTCGAGTGGGACCAGACGCCGCTGGTTTATTTGGGTAAGCGTTACTATATGCTGAACAAACCCACAGGTTATGTATGCGCCAATCAGGACGACCTGCATCCGACCGTTTTTGAGCTGTTGGACGAGCCCAACTTAAAAGATTTTCATGTTGCAGGACGACTGGACCTGGATACCACAGGACTCGTTCTAATTACCAATGATGGCGACTGGTCTCATCAAATCACCTCACCAAAGAAACAAAAGTACAAAACTTACCTGGTTGAAACACAAGAAGCACTCACCGAAGAGGCACTCGAGCAACTACGTCAGGGTGTTGCGTTGCATAACGAAAAAAATCTCACTCAGCCCGCCATAGCGGAGCAGCTGGATAAGTATGCGCTACGCTTATCTATCTGCGAAGGAAAGTATCATCAGGTAAAACGTATGTTAGCAGCGGTCGGTAACAAGGTGGTGGAACTGCACCGGGAGAATGTTGCGGGTATCGAGCTGGATACACAACTCGCAGCCGGAGAGTACCGCTTACTCAGCGATACGGAAGTTAACATAATTAATGCAAGGTAAAACGCTGTCACCCCCTATAGTGAGGAAAAATCATCTAAGATCACGGTTATAATGACCTTTTTCAGCTTTCCACAATACGGAATTCGTGTTAATCATTAAATCAGGTTCTGCTACAGGGGCATCACGTGTTTTCATCACTTACTTTAAGAACAAAAATCATCCTATTTGCAGCTTCTATCTTTGTCGCACTCATTCTGGTGGCAATCGTGGGGCTGCAATCCCTCAGACATGCAAGCGAAACAGATAATATTGCGCGTATCAATCAACTGATGAAAAGCACAACCAACATAGTGCAGCAGTTTGAAGGGTTTGTGCGCAGCGGAACCCTGACAGAGGAACAGGCCAAAACACTCGCATCGCAAATTTTACGCGAAAATAAGTATCATGACTCCGAATACGTGTACGTGGTAGACAGTGAGCTCAATTTCATCGCTGCGCCACACGACCCACATTTACACGACACCAGCTTCAACGACTTTAAAGATGCAAACGGTAACAGTATCGGGCGCATGGTGGAACGCCTGGTCGGCTCACAAACAAACCGTATCATTACCTACAATTGGACATCACAGCGTAATGGCACCGTCGCGGCCATGACCTCAGTCGTGCAAAAAACCCCACTGTTCGGCTGGTATGTAGGTACCGGGATAAGTTATCAGGAAGTCGATGAGCGCTATTGGGATACTGCAAGCTGGCTCGCGTCTTTGTCATTACTTATCGCTGTCGCACTGACCTTTGCGTTAACCCGTTTTGGCTTGTCTCTGTCCAACAAATTGGGCGCTGAGCTGGATGACGTGCTCGACATCGTTCAGGAAGTATCGCGCGGTAACCTGACCTCACAGATCCACAATGATAACGCCAAACCGGACAGTATTCTGGCAGGTATGGAGTATATGCAAGAAGGGCTAAAAGGTGTGGTTGGGGGGCTAAAATCGGTCAGTGATTCACTCAATGAACAAAGCCACAATGGTGAAGCACGCTCAAATGAGCTGGAGTCACTCACTCGCAGCCTGAGCGAAGAAACCCAAATGGTGGCCTCGGCGATCACCGAGCTCACCGCTTCTGCACAAACTGTGGTTGAGCATGCAGAACAAGCGGCTGACTCGGTGCAACAAGCAGAAGGCCAGGGACAAAGTGCCGATAAGCTCACCACCAAAGCCTCTGAAGCCATTGTTCTGCTGGAGCAGCAAATCGACAGCGCAGGCAATAATATTCAGGTGCTCGATGAAGAAGTGAAGAACATTGCCAATGTACTGAGTGTCATCCAGAGCATTGCCGAGCAAACCAACCTGCTGGCATTGAATGCCGCAATTGAAGCGGCGCGTGCCGGTGAACAAGGGCGCGGGTTCGCCGTTGTTGCCGACGAAGTCAGGCAACTGGCACAACGCACCCAAAGCAGCACAGAAGAAATTCATACCATGATTGGTAACCTGCAATCTGCAACTCAGGAAGCTAAGGCTTCAGTGACGCTCAGTATCGCCACCAGTGAAAAAACCGTGACAATGTCAAACGAAGCCAGTGAAGCGCTAAAACGCGTGGCTGAATCGCTCAGTGCAATATCGCAAATGAGTGACCAAATTGCGCAAGCGGCAAAAGAACAGCTCGCAGCCGGAGAAGACACTGCTCACCGCGTAGTCACCATATCTGATACTGCCAGCCAGACGGCGCAGGTCTCCCATCATGCGCACCAGGCGACCGACAGCATCACGGCACTCACGCATCAACTGGAAAAAGAAATGGCGAAATTTAAAGTTTAGCTACATAGTTAATATTCAGATTTTCAAGAAGAAAATGTTAAACGAACAACACAATTAACATTTAATTAAAGTTATATGAAAAATTTCATTTCACTTTTTCGGACTAGGTGGTAAATTTATTAACCAGAGCTTAATAGACCTTGTGTTGTGCAGTATGAAATAAATCATATATGATAGGTCTTAAGCACACCCAGTTCATCTAAATTACGTTTGCGTGACATTAGCGTAGTTTTAAGATGAATGAGCAGAGGCGGATGCAGTGCCTATACTCTAGAAGCAGACTAGCCAGTTATTGTAGTCGTTTTGGTTAGGCAAACAACAATGACATAAGGAACATCAATATGAAATCTCTTTCATTTACTGATTGCCAAAAAGTCGCTGCCGGTTCCAGTGTGTTACACCCTGTTAGACCTAAAGGCCAACAAACTTCCCAAAAACTAGAGACAAAACGTACTTCGACATGACAAAGGATTTATCTATTAAAGACCTACTACTACCATACGTTGTGATGGTAGTAGTCATTTTTATTATGCAGGATGCAACCTATGTGTTCATCCTCTCTTGTATTGCAATCATTTCTTTGGTTTTCCTGATCGGACTGCGGATCAAAGACATCAATATTTGCGTCCTCGCAATGATGAACTTGTCATCCATACTGATCGAAAACCTGCTGTTTTCCACTGGCCTGATCAGCCTGTATTCAGACGAAGAAAATCGCCTGCTACAAAACAGCATTATATTCGGCCTTTCGATGGCCAGAGAGCTCCTTATTTTGGTGCTACTCACCTATCGCGTAGAAATCACCAAATGGCTGTTCCCAAAACACCAGATCCGCGCCACCTTTGCTGACAGCATCATGCCCTGGCTCTATCTCATAGGTGCAGCCATGAGCTTCTTTGCACTGATAGAAAACTACTTCCGTAATGCTAAGGGGTACGATATTACCTTCTTCTTTTACGCCTTTGAAATTACAGGCTACCTGATCTTTTCTACCATCTGTGCCATGTTGGTTGCGCTGACGGTGATCTCCTACAAAGAAGCCTACGAGCTAAAAGTACCGACCATTAAAAAACGGAGTTAACATTCGAAAGGCAAACCTGTATAGTCCAGCGACAGGTTTGTCTTAATCACATCCAGGGATTTGATGCATGGTCTTCGCGGTCCATTTTCGCTCTATCAATAAACCCTTGCTGATGGCCACAGTCGCACTCAGTCTGCTCTTGGTCATTCTTCGTGACGCAACTTTCTACGTCTTTTCAGCATACTCACTCTTACTCATTGGCCTGTTTATTATCGGCGTCCGACTGAGAGAGGTGAACCTGTGCGGTTTAACAGGGCTGGCCCTGTTTCCTATTGTTTATGAAAACCTGCTATTCACCACCGGCCTGATCAGCCTGACGTCAGAAACGCAAAACCGCCTGTTCCAAAACAGTCTCATTTTTGGCCTGCACTTTATCAAAGAGCTGATTTTGCTGGTGTTGTTGATCTACCGAATGGAGATAAGCAAACGCCTCTTTCCAAACAGAAGCATCTATTACACATTTGCTGATACGCTGCTGCCGTGGCTATGTTTGCTCACCGCCATTTTTAGCTTTTTAGCCTTATTCGAAAACTATCTGCGTAATGGCAGAGGATATGACATCACCTTCTTCTTCTATGCATTTGAGATAACGGGCTATCTGTTTTATTCATCGGTGTGTGGCATTCTCTTGGTCCTCACCCTGCTCACCTATCAAAAACGACGCCTCATCCTGTATGACAGAGAAACATAACTCAGTCAGTATGAAAGAATGGATTGTCCAGATAAATAGGCTGTGCCGTCGTTAAGAAAGAAAGGTCGAAATAGCGCGCCAGTAACTGCTCATACTGGCCGTTGTCTTTCATGCGTTTCAAGCCCTGCGCCAGCTTTGCTGCCAGTTGAGGCTTTTGCTTATTCACAAAAAAGTAGAAATGTGCCGGGTAAGACAAGTATACACCGGGCAGTTTGACCAGTTCAGTGGCTGATTGTGCCGCCAGCTCAGAGTCTACCTCCACCACCGAACGAGGAAAATAGTCTGCTTTTTGATTGTTCACCAAGTCAAACATCGCCTGGTAATTCACAATTGGCCTGACCTTTAATCCATTAGCAGCCAGTATCTTAGTGTCCGGCCAATCATGTCCCTGAACAGCAACCAGTTTAGCGAGTCCAGCTTTACTCTGAACAGCCTCAAAGCGTGTCAGTTGTGCACGATGTACCAGCAGCGCACGCTTGCCTATCAGACCATCAAATAGTGGAAACTTAACTGCGATGGCGAGTTTTTCTCGCGCGGGACTCGACATGCTCCAGTGCAGGTCAACCTCACCTTTGCTCAGGGCCAATAAGGTTCTTTGTTGATGAGGGTGGACTTTAACATGTTGGATATCAACCGGGTATTCTGCCGCTTTTAGTGATAAGTCGAGCAATTCATAAAGAAACAAATCCCGGTCATAGAGGGGCCGCATTTCCTTTGCAACATAAATGGTAGACTTAGCTTCGGCCGCTACACCAAGCAGTATCAGCATCAGATAAATAACCCGTTTTACCATACACCACCTAGCTCATATTGAATTGTCAGTCCTGTATTGTGCAATCAAAGGACATATCACCCTGACCTCCAAACTACACCTAACTGCAACAATACTCAACTGAGATTATGTTGTCGTAATTGGCTAAATTAAGTCGCTAAGCTACTGACCGCCTCTAACCGCACGACCGGTGCACTGGGCTTGCGGCGATTACAGACAAACAAATAACTATTGCGATAGCGCTTGGCCTCTTTTTTCGCATCCGTTGCCAATGCTGCAACCTGATGACTGTTACTACAAGATTCCACATCCGGCGATACCAGCCCGATGGATAAGGTCAGTAACGGCACAAATTGCTTCTGGCCTTCACGATTACTGGCCCAGTAACCGCCAGCAGCGACATGCTCTGGCGTAAAGAAAGCCTTAGACTGAGCTTCAAACCGCTGAATAATCTCATGGCACAGGTTTTCAGCATCGTCGTTGTCAAACACCACCATAAAATCGTCGCCACCAATGTGGCCGACAAAGCAGTGACTGTGTTTACACACAGCAACAGTCACCTCCGCCAGCAGTTTAATCACACTGTCACCACTGGCGTAACCATAAAGGTCATTGAACTGTTTAAAATGATTAAGGTCGATGTAAGCCAATGAGAATCCATGCATAGCTCGTAAGCGTTGTTCAATGGCCTCATTGATAGCCACATTACCCGGCAGCATAGTCAGCGGGTTGGCGTGTTGCGCATGGCGGATTTTTTCGTCCGTAATATGCTTTAGGATATCCCTTAAAGGTGCCAGGCCCAGATAACACCCTTCCCGGGTAATGATAATATGACGCCTGATATCGAATTCATGCTCGGTGATCAGTTGACTGACACTGTCGAGTTGTTCCTGCTCATCGACAATCAGCGGTTGTTTGTCCATTAACTCGGTCACTGGCTTTTTATCGAATAAAGCATGACCATAGGGGGCAGCAAACACTTCAGTCAGTTGATCCCGGTGCAGCAAGCCAACAGGCTGCCTTGCATCATTCACGACTGTCAGACTCATCAGCCGTTTATCCCGTTCAAAATGTCGATGAGCATCCAGGCACTGCGTGCAGATGTGAATTGCAGCAACATCCTTGGCCAACCAGCCAATCGCAATAGACTGCTCAAATGGGTTATCCTTGCTGCCACTATGACGATGCTGTGCCAGATTGATCATCTCCAGGCAGGGCTGCTCACTTGGCTTGGCCAACAAATACCCCTGCGCATTAACAATCCCTAATTGCTCCAGCAATGCGAGCTCTTCCATACGCTCAATACCCTCTGCGATCACCGCAGTATTGGTTGCCTTAGCCAGTTCAATAATAGACTTGAGAAACTCTCGTTTAACGATACTCTGGTCGCAATAGTCAATAAAATAGCGATCCACTTTCACAAAGTCAGGGCATAATTCTGACCACTGCTTCAGCCCGGAGTATCCGGCACCTAAGTCATCAATCGCTATCGTGAAGCCCAGCTGGCGGTAATGCGCTATGGTCTTTAACAACAAGAAGCCATCATCGACCTTATCCTGCTCTGTCACTTCAATCACAATACGACTGGCTGCCAGTCCGGCCTGTTCGACCAGGTGTAAGGTCTCTCCTCTTGGGTGACGGGGATCCAGCAGTGCCTTTGGGCTGACATTGAGAAACAGCTTACCGGGCAACTGTTGCGCCACAAATTGTGTAATGGCCCTTTGACGGCACAACAATTCCAGCTCCGACAGCCTATCATAGCGACTGGCAGCAGCGAACAAACTATCAGGTTGCTCCAACACAGAACCACGCTTGCCGCGGCTCAAAGCCTCGAAGCCCAGCACCTGCTCCTTTGCCAAGTCATAGATTGGCTGGAATGCCGTATAAACGGTTTTGTTAGCGATGATTTCATCCAAAAGGATCTGCGTTGAGTCCACTGCTTGATGACCAAGATGAGGGTTGATTGATAATCGAGCAAATTATCAATTTTACATGACAGTTATATGTCAAAAAGACGAATGTACCTAATTTGATGTTGAATCATTTGCAACTTGCTGTTGCTCCGTACTCACCTCAGCGCGCCTAAACGCTTGTTTTACCTGTTCAATATGAGCCATGGCCTCAACCATTTCCAGCTCTGCTTCCAAATACGCGTCGTCGCCTGCAAGTCCCCCTTTTGCCATCACCAAAACCGTTGCAGGATGCACCACCAAATCTTTGCTATGATAGCACACCGGATCGGGTAACTCAGGCAACTTGCCATCGCCATGATAGTCTTGCTCCAGTGTTGCAAGAGACATCTCTGCCAAAGACGCTCTAAGCGTCAATACCATATCCAGATAAGACCGGCACTGTGGATAAGCCAGTTTAAAGGCATCCAGGACCACATCACTTTGCTGTATCAGGTCATCTGCACGCGCCTGGATCACCCCTGCATCACGCTGGATACGAATGTCTGTCAGTAACTCGCTGGCTAACAGCGCATACGGTTCAATGCCACTGCCCTGCTGATCAGATGTCGCAGCCTGGGCATTAGCCGCCTGCCCTGATGGCTCCGTGCACCCGAATAGAGATAAGCAAACGAGTGCCGCTGCACATTCCTTACGCATAGTATTTCCCCCGTTCTCACAAAAAAGCCGCGATACAATCGCGGCTTCCGTTAGCTAGTTGGCTAATTATGGCATGGCATCCAGATCGGCGCCTTCTTTTTCCACTTCAACCGGGATCAGGTCTTCCTTACTCACGCCCATCGCAACCGCTACTGAACTGGCGACATAGACTGATGAGTAAGTACCGATGAATACACCGAATAACAAGGCCGTTGCAAACCCATGGATGGTCTGGCCACCCCAGACAAACAAGGCAACCAATACCAGAATGGTTGTGATTGATGTCACTAATGTCCGGTTCAGTGTTTGCGTCAACGAGATATCAATAATCTCCAACGTGTCATCGATACGGACCTTACGGAAGTTTTCGCGGATCCGGTCCGATACAACGATAGTATCGTTCAGTGAGTAACCTATCACGGCAAGGATCGCGGCCAGGATCGTCAGGTCGAATTCCAGTCCCAGCAATGAGAACAAGCCCATGGTCAGGATCACATCGTGGAACAAAGCGGCAACTGCGCCCACCGCGAAACGCCATTCGAAACGAAACGCGACATAGATAAGGATACACAACAGTGCAGTCAGCATTGCCAGACCGCCCTGCTCTTTGAGGTCCTCACCCACACTCGGGCCAACGAACTCGATACGGCGCATTTCAACATTGCTGTCGACCTGCTTCAGCGCATCAACCAGCTGGTTACCCAGGATTTCAGCTTTCACATCATCCCGCGGGGCCAAACGTACCAGCACGTCCTGACTTGAACCAAACAGCGTGACCGATGCATCCGGGAAGCCATTCTCTGCCAGCGTACTACGTACTTTTGGTAAGTCAGCAGGCTGCGAAAAGCCCACTTCTACTGCCGTACCACCAGTGAAATCCAGACCCATGTTCATGCCTTTGAACGTCAGGCTAAAAATAGATGCCAGGATCAGTAGCGCAGAAAATGCCATTGACACTTTACGTGCCGACATAAAACGGATGGTATCTTTAATTCTTAATAACTGCATGTCCGTCTCCTAGATTGAAAGCGAGTTAATTCGCTTGCCACCGATGACCGCATTGATCACCGCACGAGTACCGACGATAGCTGTAAACATCGACGTTAAGATACCAATAGCCAGTGTCACTGCGAAACCTGCGATCGGACCCGTCCCCACTGAGAACAGGATCACCGCAGCAATCAGCGTGGTGATGTTGGCGTCGAAAATGGTGCTGAAGGCGCTGTCATAACCATGATGAACAGCTTGCTGAGGACTACGTCCTTCACCCAGCTCTTCACGAATACGCTCGAAAATCAGTACATTAGCATCAACTGCCATACCGACAGTTAGTACAATACCGGCAATACCAGGTAACGTCAGCGTGGCCCCTGGGATCATCGACATAACGCCCACAATCATGACCAGGTTGGCAGCCAACGCCAGGTTCGCAACCAGACCAAAGCCTTTGTAGTACATCAGCATAAATGCCAGTACAAACGCAAAGCCCAGCACAACCGCAGTCATACCAGCCTGGATGTTTTCCTGACCTAAGCTAGGACCCACCGTACGCTCTTCAACAATTTGGATCGGTGCAACCAGTGCCCCAGCTCGCAGCAACAGGCTCAGGTTATGGGCTTCTGCCGGCGTGTTAATACCAGTGATTTGGAAAGAACTGTTCAAACGCGCCTGGATAGTTGCCACATTGATGACTTCTTCCACTTTGATTGGCGGCAGCGCTTTACCATTTTTGTCGACTTTACCTGACGGCTTGTATTCAATGAAAACAGTTGCCATCGGTTTACCAATCGCGCGTTTGGTAAAGGCACTCATTTTCGCACCACCTTTGCTATCCAGGTTGATGCTTACTTTAGGGCGTTGATACTCATCAAGACCAGACTGTGCGCCAGTGATGTGCGACCCTTCCAGTACCACCCGCTTTTTCACAACAACAGGATAACCGGCCTGGTGCATGATCACTTCAGAACCCGGAGGCACACGACCCTGCGCCGCCGCTCGGGCATCGGCATTTTGGTCAACTTCACGGAATTCCAGCGTTGCAGTCGCGCCTAAGATTTCTTTTGCACGCGCGGTGTCCTGCACACCTGGCAGCTGAACGATAATACGTTCCGCACCTTGGCGTTGTACGTTCGGCTCAGCCACGCCCAGCTGGTTGATCCGGTTACGAATGATGGTTTCGTTTTGTTTGATGGCGTAGTCACGCAGTTCTTTGATTTTAGGCTCGCTCAGCGTTGAGAAAAACGCCAGGCCGTTGCTGCTGTCATTGATAAACAGATTGCCCGGGTAACGTTTTTTAAGAAAACGCTCAGCCGCATCTCTGTCTTCATCAGAACGCATGACCACCTGAATACGGTCACTGTTGGCTACACGACGAATAGAGCGATAACGTAGTTTTTCTTCTCTTAGATCGCTCTTATAATCCTGTTCCATCTGTTCGAATGCTTTGTCCATGGCCGTTGCCATGTCCACTTCCATCGTAAAATGAACACCACCGCTCAGGTCCAGACCCAGCTTCATTGGGTTTGCACCTAAATTCTTTAACCAGTCAGGCTGTGCAGGCGACATGTTAATGGCGGAGATATAATCGTCACTCAGGGTATTACGCAGCAGATCCTGCGCCTTTAGCTGATCTTCAACATTGGTGAAACGGATCAACACCTGGCCATTTTCAAGGGCAGTCGATTTGACGGTGAGGCTATTGTCTTTAAGTGTTTTATTTACCTGGTCGAGCACACTGAGATCGGCATTGGTACCTTTAGTACCAGAAACCTGTATGGCCGGGTCACGGCCATACAGGTTTGGTGTAGCGTATAAAATACCTACGGCCAATACAGCGAGCACAAGTAAATATTTCCACATTGGATACTTGTTTAACACTGGATCATCCTTATTGCTAGTTTATAGCGACTTCATTGTGCCTTTTGGTAGCACAGCTGATACCGCTGATTTTTGTACCGTTACTTCCGCCTGATCATTCAGGGCAATAACGATAAAATCTTTGTCTTCTGCAACCTTAGAGATTTTACCAACCAGGCCACCCTGAGTTAGTACTTCATCACCTTTGGTCAGCGCCCCCATCAGATCTTTATGCTCTTTTACACGCTTCGCTTGCGGGCGGTAGATCAGGAAATAAAATACCAGACCAAAAATACCCAGCATGATCAACATGCTCCACTCGCCACCGGCTGGTGCTGCGGCTGCCGTACTGGCATGCGCGCTAGACATAAATAAGCTCATAGCTCTTCCTCATTTAATTTTTATTGCAAACTGTTATTCGGTGTCAGCCAACGGCGGAACCGGCCTGTCACGTCGGGCATAGAAATCGGCCACAAACTGTTCAAACGTACCGGCCGCAATGGCCTCACGCATCCCTTCCATCAGGCGCTGATAATAACGCAGGTTATGGATAGTATTAAGACGCGCACCTAAGATTTCGTTACACTTATCCAGATGATGCAAATAAGCACGTGAGTAATTTTTACACGTGTGGCAATCACACTCAGGATCCAATGGACCTGTGTCTGTTTTATGTACCGCGTTACGGATTTTAATCACACCACCAGTAATAAAGAGGTGGCCATTTCGCGCGTTACGGGTTGGCATCACACAGTCAAACATGTCAATACCGCGGCGTACCGCTTCAACCAAATCTTCTGGCTTGCCCACGCCCATCAGGTAACGCGGTTTTTGTTCTGGCATCTTGTAAGCACAGTGATCGAGAATATTGATCATGTCTTCTTTTGGCTCACCCACTGACAAACCACCCAGCGCATAGCCATCAAAACCAATATCTTCCAATCCTGCCTGAGACTCAGCACGTAGCTCCGGGTACATGCCACCCTGGATGATACCGAACAGAGCGGATGGATTATCGCCATGCGCTTCTTTCGAGCGTTTAGCCCAGCGTAATGACAACTCCATGGAGTCGCGCGCTTCTTTTTCCGTCGCAGGATAAGGCGTACATTCATCAAAGATCATTACAATGTCAGAGCCCAGATCACGCTGAACTTCCATCGCTTTTTCCGGAGACAGCATGATCCGCTCACCGTTGACCGGAGACTGGAACAATACGCCTTCTTCACTGATCTTACGCATAGCCCCTAAGCTGAATACCTGGAAACCGCCCGAATCAGTTAAGATTGGCTTATCCCAGTTCATAAAATCATGCAGATCACCATGTTGTTTGATGATCTCGGTGCCCGGACGTAACATCAAATGAAAGGTGTTACCCAGGCAGATGTGTGCACCCGTGTCTTTTAGCTCGTCTGGCGTCATACCTTTAACGGTACCGTAGGTCCCCACGGGCATAAATGCCGGTGTTTCAACGACACCACGATCGAAGATCAAGCGGCCACGACGCGCTTTACCCTGTGTACAATCTAATTCAAATTTCATACTTACCTCTGGTCGGAAAAACAGTCCAACTTACTCTTAGCCAGATGCGATACCTGGCTATACTGAAAACCGTCCGATTCTACCATAGTGGCAATAATATTGGGGCTAAATTAGCACTTTAAAGCGCCGGGCCACAGAATTCAGGGGTTAAAACAGAAAAACCCAGCCTTAATGCTGGGTTTTTATCATTTACGCCTTGTCCTGCCTGGTCAGGAACATCGCATCACCGTAACTAAAGAAACGATATTGCTCGGCAATCGCCGTCTCATAGGCATGCATGATATGCGACTGCCCCGAAAAGGCACTCACCAGCATGATCAAGGTAGACTCAGGCAGATGAAAATTGGTCACCATGGCGTCAACCAGCTGGAACTGATAGCCCGGGTAAATGAAGATATCGGTGTCGCCATAAAAGGGCTTCAGCTCATCCGGATGCGCTTTGGCTGCTGACTCCAGTGAACGCACCGAGGTCGTGCCAATCGCAATAACCCGACCGCCACGCTGACGTGCAGCGGCAATGGCATCAACGACTTCCTGAGGTACCTCAATATACTCAGAGTGCATTTGGTGGTCATTCACATCATCCACACGCACAGGCTGGAAAGTCCCCGCCCCAACGTGCAGCGTCACAAACGCCATCTCAACGCCCTTGTCTTTTAACTGGGCCATCAGCGCATCGTCAAAATGCAGACCTGCGGTCGGCGCTGCAACGGCGCCCGGCTTCTCACCGTACACCGTCTGATAGCGCTCTTTGTCTTCTTCTTCGTCCGGACGGTCAATATAAGGAGGCAGCGGCATGTGGCCAATCTCGTCCAGAATCGATAACACCGATGCATCGCCGTGGAACTTCAGCTCAAATAACTCGCCGTGACGGGCAACCATAGTGGCTTTGGCCTTACCTTCCAGCAGTATCTCTGCGCCTTCTTTGGGCGATTTGCTGGCTCGCACGTGTGCCAACACACTGTGCTCATCCAATACGCGCTCAACCAATACTTCCAGTTTACCACCCGTGGCTTTTTGGCCGAACATACGCGCCGGGATCACTTTGGTATTATTGAAAATAATGAGATCTTCCGGATTGATCAAATCGACAATGTCCTTGAACACTTTGTGCTGTAAATCACCAGTGTTGCCATCCAGTGTCAACAAACGACTACTGGAGCGTTCTTTTTTAGGGTGGCGAGCGATCAGCTCATCAGGGAGTTCAAAACTAAAGTCAGCAACGCGCATAGAAGACCTCAAATTAATGCAAATAGGCGCCAAGTCTAGTGATCCGCCTACGCTAAATCAAGTGTTGAGGTAAAACTATGTAACGCTTGTCAGTATAGAAAAATAGCTTTAATCTAGGCGCTATTGTACGAAATTTCGCAGCTAAAACGTGCCGCATTGTGTCCCTCTCAGTTCCGGGTACATATCAGGTGCGCAGAGCGAGCCATATCACTGACTGAAAGGGCAAAAACTTGTTTACTTATTTCATGGGTTTAAGGCAGTAACACCATGGCAAAGCAACTCACACTATTGCTGGTTAATGCAGATCAACAAGAGCGCCAGCTGATCGTCAAAACCTTGTCCTCGCTCAATGTCTTTCGCATCGTTGAGCACAGTGATACACAAGCGGCATTGGGCGTATTAAAGCAACAAGCCGTAGATTTGATCATTACCGGGCTGAATGTCGGAAAAATTGATGGCTGGCGATTTTCTCGTATGGTGCGCTCAGGACTATTAAAAACGCCAAAGAATACCCCGATTGTACTGACGCCTCCCACCTATTGTGAGCGTATTGCCGAAACCACAGCTCGCAGTTACAGCATAGATGCGGTATTGCCTCTGGAGCGTCAGGATGTACTGCCTCAGGTACTGGCAAATGTTTTATCTACACATCTGGAAAAAAGCAGTCGCTTAAACCTGTTGTTACTCGAGCCGGATCAAACACGTGCCGATGAGATCTGTCAGCACTTGTCCCTGAACTTTACAACCACCCACGTCACCACCACCAATGGGGCGATGTCACAGTTTTTACAAAATGAGTTTGCCATTGTCTTGCTGGATGCCACAGCAACACACAGTGACTCAGGTAAGGAGCTGGTTGCCAATATTTTGCAGCACAAACCCAGTCAGGCCATTGTAACCATCATAGACAACCGTGATGCCGACTATGCCGAGCAACTGCTCTTGCTGGGCGTTACCGATTTTGTCCGGGCACCTTATGATCTGTCTTTACTCAGCAAAGTATGCGACCACGCAGCCCGTCGTGAAGACTTTATGGTGAGTTACGCCGAATTTGCCGAAAAAGTTGAGCAGCTGAGTCGCAGTGAGCGACGGTACAAAGACTTGTTCTCGGCACACCAGCGCATTTTGCTGCATCTCAATACGGTGGTGATGGAACTGGACACTGCGGGCGTGATCCGCTTTTTAAATCCGGCCTGGGAGCAGCTGGTGGGTCACAAACTCAAGGCCAGCATGCATACCAGTATGTTCGACTACGTACTGACAGAGCACCGGGAAAAACTGGCGACCGTCCTGACCAAGGTCCAGCAAGGCGAGCAACAATCGGCGCTGCTTGAACTACAGGTGATGCAAAGTAACCTCTGCCCAATCTGGGTTGAATGTCGTTTTCAGCTGATAAAAAACGTCACCAGCACTGCCACCATTACAGCAACCATAGACAATATTCACGAGCGCAAGCAGGCTGAACTTCAGTTACGCCACCTTGCCTTACACGACACCCTGACGGGACTGCATAACCGCTACTACTTCGATCAGCAATTAAACCAATTCTGTGAACAGGCTAAGCAAGACGCACAGCTTGAACATGCGTTGATCTATATTGATCTGGACCACTTTAAGATCATCAATGACAGTAAAGGGCACCAGCAAGGTGACATTGTGCTCAAAGAGGTTGCGCAACTGTTTGGTGAGCACATTGCAGATGAGCACCTGATCTTCCGCATTGGGGGTGACGAGTTTGCGATTTTACTGAAACATACTCCCCTGCTGGATGCACATATGCTGGCTGAGAGTGTCTGCAGTGCCATTGAGCATCACCAGTTTCATTCAGAAGAAGCCAGTTATACCATTAGTTGCTCAATTGGTTTAGCACAGATCACACACCAGAACAGTGATCCCAGTGAGTGCCTTAAGCAGGCCGACATCGCGCTGTATATTGCGAAAAACTTAGGCCGTAACCTGGTTCACTGCTACAGCAAAGAAGATGCGCAAAACAGCACCTTGCAAACCGGCCTAGAATGGGGACACAATGTTCGTCAGGCGCTGCAAAATAACCACATTGAACTGCACTACCAGCCAATTTGGGATTTTAAACGCAATCAAGTGGCCTATTTTGAGGCTTTATTAAGACTGCGTATAGACGACAACCTGGTCTACCCAAACCAGTTTATCCCGGCACTGGAGTTGCTAAACGATACCTATCTGATGGATCAGTGCGTGATCCGCGAGTGCATTCGCGCCATTGCCAGACATCCTGAATTACATCAGGTCTCCGTCAATTTATCCGCGCAATCTTTCCTCGATGAACGCCTGTTACCCCATATTCAGTCTTGCCTGGCGGAGTTTCAGGTCGCGGCCAGTGCAATCATTTTTGAGATCACTGAGTCAGCCAGTATCAACAACCTCAGCGCCACACAGGCGATGATTGCCAAGCTCAATGAGCTCGGCTGCCACTTCTCTATTGATGATTTCGGTACCGGATTCAGTACCTTTAGCTACTTAAAACAGCTGCCAGCTCAACATGTTAAGATTGACGGCTCGTTTGTGCGCGATATGCTCAATGACCCCATAGATCTGGCACTGGTAAAAGCCGTGAATGACATCAGCCACTCGCTGGATAAACGCTCAGTGGCTGAATATGTAGAGAGTAAAGAGATCTTTGATGCTCTCAAGGAGATAGGCATTGATTATGGTCAGGGCTACTACATTTCGCGCCCATTGCCCGTCGAGCAGCTCACTGCCGTGCTGCAAACTATTTTATCTGAGAAAACAGCCTGCTAGTCTTTTTGTGCAGGGTTTGACGCTATGTTCTAAATTGGTACGACAGTTTTAGGTCGGTGTCTAATCAACAATTCAACAAAAAAGCCCCGGCGGGTTCCTGGGGCTTTGAGCTCTTACAAATTGAGCTAAAATTCGACTCTAATACCTAACTTTTTCTCACAACCCTCAATGATAGGTTGTAAGGTTTTTATAAAGCCAATAAGCTCTGTAGATGGCCGTGGAGGCCCAGATTGTAAGATCAGTTCCATGTTACCCATAGCCTGATCTACCTTTTCAGAAAATGCCTGTAATTCCTTATTAAATGAACTTAACTCCTGAGGAGAAAGTTTATCAACAGCACCATTAGCAACACATTCGATGAATTTTAAATATTTACTTTCGCTTTCTGCATCGTATATATCTGCATAAATAACCACAGGCAAGTTTTCTGCAATACTTTCAGCAGTAACCATATTATCACTCCTTGCATAATTAGAAAAAAGCACTAAAAGAAATACAAATATGTGTCGTATCTTCATTTTCGGTTTTCCCCATTAATTGCTTTTTCATATGATTTTTCAAATACTCCCAACAGTGCTAAATCAACTGGTTTAGCTGTTTTTACCGGTAAAGGTTTTTCACTACCATTTATTTCACTCAAGATTTCAGTACTGCATAAACCCATTCTCTTAAGAAGGTAAAGGTATACCCAGAGTCCTTCTACTACAGCCAAAAATTGAACTCCAATCCCCTTGTATAAAAGGTTGAATATATCTTCTTCATTCTTTTGGCTTTGTAGCGTTTCAAAGAAAGTTGACCCTTCGAGGTAGGTAGCAGCTGAATAAAGCTGTTTCTTTCCATCAGGCCCTTCCTCCCAACCAACGGAAGAAAACCCGAGGCATCCCTCTTCGTCATCCACAAGAGTTCTATCATAGTACTCATTTGCCAATTCATTATGCTCGGTAAATAAGTTTGACATTACTTTGGAAAAAAGTGGTGACCATAGATAAAAACCAACTTCTTCTAGGTCATTCCAGCTTTCTTCTAACATTACTATCTCCCAGGTAAAACCCGGAATTAGCTCTTTTTTAAGTCTGTTCTTTTTTCTATCTGAATATGCAAAACCTGCTTCTAAAGCACTTGCTAAAAAATCAGCCACCTGTCAACTCCAGTATTGCGTTAGTAAATTGCATACCTTCATTAATCCCAATATTAAATCCGGTCCTAAAAATTTTAAGTGACACCCACCAGTAAATTCACACACCAATTGTGGACAATTTCAAAGTCGAAATGCAAGGCTATTGAATGCCAGGCTTCCAATAGTGAAACTTGTAAGTTTAAGTATGAAATGCTGGTAAATAATCAGATTCGGACAATACGAGAACATACCCAAGCCTGAACCTGGATAAATTGAAATGCTACTAAAATAAAAGTGTTAACCCAGTAACCGCTCGCACTGAGTCAAATTGGCGCGTCGCCTTTTGCGAAGATGCTCACAGTAATCGGTCATCGCTTGCTTTCGCCCCACAGCACCATGAAAGACCTTTGTAAACTGCGTAGTCAGTTTGAGCCAGTTGTCTGGCTCTATTTGCAATCGTGTCAGCAATGGTTGGCTATCGCTGATGTAACCTCGCTTATCTGCACGCATGCATCGGCCTGTTAACTCAACCAGTTGAATATAATAAGCCAGCTCAAACGGTAGTCCTTTGGGCATGTGCTTTCTTGGATTACCTGCAAAACGCAGTAAGCTCTTGGGTTGCTTGCCTTGCTGTGCATGCTCAATACGCTTTTTAATGCTGGTGTAGTCTGACGTTTCCGGTGTCTCTCCCATTTTGGCTCTGACTGGGTTCAGGTCAACATAAGCCAGGCACGCTGCCAATGCCGCTTCATCCAGCAAGGCTTGTGACTTAAATCGCCCTTCCCAAAACCGGCCTGTACAACCATCTTCTTTATTGGCCTTGCGGGCAATGTCTTCATTCAACACCCGCATGAACCAGCTGATACTCGCTAGGCGGATTCTAAATTCAGCAATATCAGCTGCCAGCATACTGTACTCGGATGCACTCAACTCATCTCCATTAATGAATTTGTGCGTCAGCCAGTTGCCTTTAAACAGTTTATGCCAGCGAAGTACGATTGCTCTATCTGATATCCTTTGTGCTTTCTTATCATCTACATACAGTACAATATGCGTGTGGTTACTCATCACCGCGTAGCCACACACATCAATGCAAAACACCTTAGTAAGGGTCAGCAATTTTTCCTCAACCCAGTCTCGCCGATGTTCATAAGACTTGCCCGTTACGCGGTCTTCGCCGCACAGAAATGCCCGGCGAACACACCGGGATATACAGTGATAGTATTTGGTATCCGATAGGCTGACCTGCTTTTTCCTTGCAGTTGGCATAATTTGTCATCCTCAATCCATTGAGTATCACCTAAAGGTAGACGGCGTAGCTTCCCCATGCCAGTTTAGGGCGGGTGTCCATTCAACCCCATAGTGGTGCACTTCAATCTAGAACATAGGGTCCATTCAACCTCGTCGTTTTAGGTGGCTGTCCATGTAACTACCTGGGGCTTTAGATTGGGTGTCTTTTATATTTGGTCTGTTGTGCATGCCAGCGCTGATTTCCACTGCACACCGCGCTGGCGTGATTGCACAGAAAAAAGGCGCTCACTGAGCGCCAATTTTGAATGGGTGTCACCTTAACTCCCAATGGGAGTTAACAAAATATGCTATCAACCAAGGCAGCTGTCCTTGTTACTCTGTATATAGCTTTCTAAAAGCGCGAGATCTCTCTTTATAAACCCTTTTAGTCCATACGTTTTTCTTAGTTCATCTCTTTGTACTTCAATATCATCCAGCGTAACCCTTTCACCATTAGATAACTTAAACATAAACCCAAAGTACACGCCTTGGTTCTTGGCAAGTGCTTCAAAAAAGTTCTCGTCAGGAATTAGTGGTTCTGGATAATTAAAGCTATTTAGTGAAGCAACATACTGTTCAACTAACTCATCTTTTTTTCCTATAAAGCTTTCTATGAAAGCTCTAAAGAATTTTTCATCAAAGACTTGCTCAATAGGCAGCACTCTACCATCTCGCAAAACTCGATAATTCAATGGGTGCTGTATTGTTAAACAATAATCCTCAGCCATATCAAAGCCACTAACATTCCCCCATACCTTTGCAAGGTAACGATCATAAATACCGTACTGAACTTGAGGTACATCTCCAACTTTATGATTAGATATAATTATCCCTATCGAGTATCGTTCATCGATACCATAAAAATATATAAGGGAACTATCAACCGACGGACCTTTTTTAAACTCGTAACTTTCAACAATTTTTCTCAGTTCTGTTTTTTTCATAACATCAATCTTGATCTTGGTAATAAATCCTAAAGAGCTCGACATTTGTTTTTCCTATTTCACCTTGGGGTAAAAGTGTTGGTGATGGAGTCCTTGTTACCATTGCGCCTTTTGTTTGAATGATCTTATCATTTCGTATCTGCCTTGATATAAGTCTAGAATTATTTAACTTTACTTCCATGAACGACACTAACTCCTCAGTCCTTCCATCGAAAAGTGTTAAATCAGGATATCTAATGCTTCCATCAACTTTTAGCGTTACGCCCTTAACGAGTACGATGTAACCTTTCTCCCTCAAAATAGACGCTACATACTCTTCAGCAGACTCTCCAGCAGCTTTATTTACACCGACTAGACTTTTGAATTTTCCCTCTTGGTATTGCTCATAGAGCTCAAGAATTTCATCTGGAATCGGATGACTTTCGTCCATTTGTGCTTCTTTGCTAAACGGATATTTACTATCATTAACGAAGTGGTTCAACGTGAACTGAAACGCAGCCGTCGTCGCGCCATTCCCAAATTTTCCACCTGTAATGTGTGAAACGGTACCTCCAATCACAGCCGAGGCAATTGTACCTGCTGCTAAGTTACTCGGAACAAGTCGACCTATTTGTGCGCCTTTTGTAATCCCTGCACTCCAGAAACCATGGCCGAAATTGCCGCCCTGTAACTCTGCCATGATACCACCGGCAAGAGCATGACTACCTAAGTGACCAATACCGCCTGTTTTCAGGAAGCCACTTGAAGCACCAAATGCCTGGCCAATTCCATAAAATGCAGCGCCAGACAAAGCCCCCATAACTGCCCCTTTGGCACTGCCTGTTGCAACATACCCTGCAAGGGCTCCGCCTGTAGCCGCTATTGTTGCTGCTGCTCCATAAGCTTCGAATGCTGTGAATAGATCTACACCATACCCTGTAACCGCTAATATGCCTATCGCCGCTATCGTCCGCCAGTTCTTCTTAATAAACTTCCCAAGCTTCTTAAACAAATACCCACTCGGATCCGTATATGACAGCGGATTATTCAACACATAAGAGTAAGCGTTATAGTTCTGCAAATTCGTCGGCGCTTGCACAAATGGATCCGCCTGCATAAATCGACCCGTATCTGCATCGTAGATCCGACCATTCATATGAATGATGCGGTTGTCCCCCCCAAAGGTGACCGGTTCGTGGCCGGTGTAGCTTCGCATATTGGCCGGCAGCTCATGAAGCAACAAACCGGTTTCTTCTGCCCAATAACTCCTCATTTGCAGAGACACCCACCAATAAAGTTGTCAACTGCAAGCCAATCTTGAATGGGTGTCTCTGCAAATCTATATTCCAAAATTACTTAAGCGATTTCACAATCTGAAGAAACCCTCCTAGTACACAGAAGCTAACAGCCGCCATTTCAATACAAACCAGCAGAAGCCATCACGATGCAACAGCGCGAGCCATCAATTTCGGCAGCACAGCCATCTGGTGGGACTGGCCGCAAATGCATCCTCCGCTGGTCAGTTGTGCATGCTAGTACTTGTTTCCACTGCACACGGCGCTGGCGTCATTGCACAGAAAAAAGGCGCTCACTGAGCGCCAATTTTGAGTGCCTGTATTTAGTTTCTACTTTAACTTAGTACTAACGGTGTAGGGCAAACTATTGCTATAGATACAATCGGCTAGTTTGTAATCTTTCATACTGCTACAAATTTTAACTCCTAGCTCATATACACCCGGCTCAAGAGGTTCTCCACCTTTACCTCCAACAATACTGAATTTATTCTGAGTAATGTCCTTTTTATCAATCAAGTGCATAACACCATAATTCGATGCTAGCCCATCTTTTGGTGCATAACACATACGATTTAAGAAAGATGAATGACGAAAGACAGTCCCGGCTTCATTTTTCAAGAATACGTTTATACCCTTGGGAGCAGACATACAAAAGTTGATATCCTTAAGATAATAAGTGTTTTCCCTTCCCCGATTAAACAAAGTAACTAACAAATCAGAACCTACGTAGCTTATATTTAGTTCAAGGTCTTCACGTGCTACCGCAGAGCCCAAATTAAATAAGAAAATAAAAATCAATAAAAGCCTCATTTTTTCCACCTTATATTATTATCTCTAGCTCTCCAGTAGTCACTTTCACTCAGAGCACTACCGTGAAAGTTCATCTGTTTGCGGACATTATCCAATGCACGGCCTGATAACCCCGTAATATGTTTGTTGTCTAACTCCCATTGATAGGACGCAACTTCCGATTGCCGAGCATTGTAATTAGAGTTAATAAAACCATCACTGAGTCTATGTCCTAGATGAACATACTCATGACCAACTGTTGAAATTAAAGTAGAAACACTGTGAAATGCATCTCGACCTAAAGTAAGACTTAGGTCTCTGTTTACTTCTCCAAATTCTCCAGCTCTAGAATTCATATCAATCATTAACCCGGAATACTCACCTAGACTTTTGCCAAGGTAATTTGCTGCTATGTGCGCAGCTCCCTCATACTCACCTGCATCAATCATACTTCTTATAGCGTCTCGGACTTCCTGAGGCACACCCGGACCATCGTGCTGATCTCCGTTACCGAGATATTTATTCACTAACCCTTTCTTTTGGAGCCGAGCTTCAACACCCCAATCCGCCCTCATCGCCGCAGCAAAAGCTGCACTGAATGCACCATTGGCAAACTTGCCGCCAGTGACTTTCGAAACGGTGCCACCGACTATAGCACCAATCACGACCTGACCTATTGGATTTCTGATCCCTCTGCCAATGTTTCCAGCAGCAGCACCCAGTCCAGCTGCAAAGAACCCGTGACCAAAGTTACCGCCCATCAATTTAGAAGAAACGCCTCCAATCGCAGCACTTGCAAGTATTGCTTCGACACTTCCTCCTCCGGGCATTGCCGCAGCTGTCAAGCCAGCGGTTAGTCCTTTATTTAAACTTCCCGTAGTTGCAAAGGTAGAGCCCGCACTATATGCCGCAGTTGCCGCAGCGGCACACCAACCCTGACAGCCTGGAATAAAGTTGAGACCTACGGTGACTATGGTGTTTAGCCAAGGGACTTGACCAATAGCACGGAGCATTTGCCACGTTCCCGTCGCCTTCATAGCTCCCTTAAAAAGCTTTTTAAACAAATACCCACTCGGATCCGTATAAGACAAAGGATTATTCAACACATAAGAATAAGCGTTATAGTTCTGAAGATTCGAAGGTGCCTGAACAAACGGATCCGCCTGCATAAACCTACCCGTATCTGCATCGTAGATCCGACCATTCATATGAATGATGCGGCTGTCCCCACCCAGTGAGACTGGCTCATGGCCGGTATAGCCGCGCAGGTTCGGTGGTACGGAGTTAAATACAGATAAGGTCAGGTGTAATGCAACATGCCCGCTATTGCGCTCCTGGAATGTAAAGGCCGATGTCGACTGTTTACCAAATACGTCATAGCTGAATCGTTTGAGCAGTTTATAGTACGCATTGGTTACCGCGACAATGGAACCCTGGTGATCTGTAAACAGCCACTGTAGCTTACTGGTACCTGAGCTGTAATAGATTTGCATTGCGTCATTGCCAATGTAGCGTTTAACGTAATGCTCATCTGTACTGTTGTCGACACTTAGCTCCAGCGCACCAACATAGTACACCGTTTGATGCTTATCCGTGCGTTTATAACGACGGTTGTGCGCATCGTAGGCAAATTGCACCGTCTCTGAATTGCCCGTCACTTCGCTGACTTTGTTTCTCGTCGTGTATTTCAGCGTCCGATAATCACGCGTATCCACAATCAGCCCTTCTGCTGTTTGCATCTGCGTCTGATTGCCGTTGGCATCATATTTAAAACGCTCGTAAACCGTGACCTTTCTGGGTTGTGTGAAACCACCAGCAAACGCGCTGGTTTCAGTCGCAGTGTGTACAGATGTGTTTGCTGAGCCACCGAATACACTGAAATTACTCGACGAGTACACCTGTGCTCCGCCACCAAAGGGGTTGTCTATCGGGCCACCAATACCGTCTTGCGAAACGGTTTTCTGATATTCCCGGGTCGTCAGGGCATGTTTCGCAATACCAATGCCACCATAGTGGTGTGTCCACTCTTTATTGCCATCAAGCTTGGTTGACAGGTTACCGCTGGCCGAATAACTGAAGTGCGGGCTACCATTGATATGTGTTATCCGATTAAGCTTGTCATAGCCAAAACGCTCTGTGTCCCGGTTCGTTAACGTCCGCTTGGTCAGATTGCCCAGGCCATCAAATTCATAATGCTCGTTTTGTACATAGCTGTAGTTGCCTTGTGTACTGATGCTCGCAATCATGCCATTGCTGGCATAGCCCAGTTTTACCGCGATATGCCCTTTCTCATAGCTGCTAACCTGTCCTCGTGCTGTAAGTCCGGTCAGGTTGTAATACACCTCACCATGTGTCCCTTCTCGCGCCTCCTGACGAGACTTAAGCTGGCCATATTGATAGTGGTTGCGTATACCTCTGGCTTCATAGTATCGCCCTGCCCCAGAGCGACGATAATCATCAAGCTGAATACTAACCCGACCATATTCGTCAAACGCCGTTTGCTGAATAACACACAAGCTGGTTATTGGGTTTATGAGCGGGTTGTTCGGCTCTGTTCTAAGCCTCAGGTCATTCGCCCGGGTATTGAATGTGACATGCTCATCACAGCGAGTGGTGCCCGATCGCGTATCTTGCAAAGACACCCACCAGTAAAGTTGTCAACTGCAAGCCAATCTTGAATGAGTGTCTCTGCAAATCTTTAGAGCAACAAATTTACTGCGGACTGGACCAAACATCAGGCATGGCAACACGGGTAACATAACGAACGAGATAACGATAATTCGCTATCTCGCAGGCCTACTCGGCTTGACATCGCTGGAGCGTCCATATATGTCCATGTAACCAACTCAAACTAAATCCCATCAAAAGTTTCATATTCTCCTGCTTCTCTCAAAGTAAACTTAAGATCTTCTTTGCCAACTACTTCTGAGTCAATTAAGACGTCAAAAGAAATAAAATTACCGCCACTAAAATCAAAGCATGTTGGCACTACAATTTCAAAAGCTGTCTCACCGCGAACAATGTAACTAAGATTGCAGTGAGAAATACTATTTTTTTTATTTTTTCTAAACCTTTTTGGGACAATTTTAGGCGCTATTTGCTCTAGTCTCCCTTTAGAATACACAATGATGTTTGGCATTAATCCACTACTGTCAATCGTAAAGAAAATACTGTAATTTTCCCTTTCAAGCTTATAAGACAGAACGATTTCTTTCTCAAGCTTCACCTTTGGGTTATTGATAATCCCGCTCGCTACCTCAACAACTTTTTCATTCCCTTCCAAAGAAATATAACGAAAAGTATCTGTATACCGCTGGCATGAGACGGTCAAAGTTAAAAATATAACTAAAATGATGTATCTCAATCTATCTATTCCTTCTTTCCAAAATATTTACCAGGCAAAGGCTTGCCACCACCGTAATAGAAACTTAAGTCGACCGTGGGAGTACCGCCAGTCGCCTGAATTATGCCACTAACAAAACTATTTGAGTTGTAGCTATTCATAATACCGGGAAAAAGGTCATAATCGACGCAGTTACAATAGATTAGCTGTGCGGATTTCAATTGATTGAAATATTCCGCATTAGTCATTCCTTCAGGGGCTATGACCTCACCAACAGTGAAATTTTCTGACGGCATATCCGTTGGGCGTTGTGCTGTCTGCCCACTAACAAGCAATTGCGCACCTTCTATAGTCAAACCTTCTGGACCAGCACTTATCCACTCTGCACCATTTTCCCCAGTATATTCAATTGCCAGATGTATCGCTGTTTTTGCAACTCGGTGCCCGGTTATATAAATTTTTCCTTCTTCCCTATTACTTGTTTTACTCTGTATTTTTGATTTTCTAGAACTTTTTTGCTGATGCTTCATCTCATCATTAAACATCCTTGAAAATCCGCCAGTCACTGCACCGTTAGCAAATTTACCACCAGAGAGTTTAGAAGCTGTACCACCAACAATAGCCGACACAACCACTCGGGCAATACTAAAGCTAGATCCAGCATCAATGGTGTCGATACCCGGTGCAAATGCCTGTGTCACGCCCGCTGCAACGAAGCCATGACCAAAATTACCGCCCTGTAATTCGGCCATTACACCACCGACCAGGCCATGCGCTGCAATTTTCCCAGCATGGAGCATACTGCCAAACTCAACTTTACCAAATGCTGTGCCCACACCATAAAATGCAGCTGCACTTGCAGCGCCCGTGAGTGCTCCTTTGAGGATGTTCCCGCCATTGGCTGCCGCCCCAGCGGCGCCGGATATGGCTCCAGCTGTCGCCGCGCCATACCAGGAAGAAGCAAACCAACTTGCAGTCCCACCCGTAATGTAAATAAGGCCAACACCAACGATAAGGCTAGTGAAAGGTTTTAATTTCTTATTAACCTTTTTCAGTGCACTAAACAAATACCCACTCGGATCCGTATAACTCAAAGGATTATTCAGCACATAAGAATAAGCATTGTAATTTTGAAGATTCGAAGGCGCCTGCACCACCGGATCTGCCTGCATAAAGCGGCCAGTCTCTGCATCGTAAATCCGACCATTCATATGAATGATGCGGTTGTCCCCACCCAGTGAGACTGGCTCATGGCCGGTATAGCCGCGCAGGTTCGGTGGTACGGAGTTAAATACAGATAAGGTCAGGTGTAATGCAACATGCCCGCTATTGCGCTCCTGGAATGTAAAGGCCGATGTCGACTGTTTACCAAATACGTCATAGCTGAATCGTTTGAGCAGTTTATAGTACGCATTGGTTACCGCGACAATGGAACCCTGGTGATCTGTAAACAGCCACTGTAGCTTACTGGTACCTGAGCTGTAATAGATTTGCATTGCGTCATTGCCAATGTAGCGTTTAACGTAATGCTCATCTGTACTGTTGTCGACACTTAGCTCCAGCGCACCAACATAGTACACCGTTTGATGCTTATCCGTGCGTTTATAACGACGGTTGTGCGCATCGTAGGCAAATTGCACCGTCTCTGAATTGCCCGTCACTTCGCTGACTTTGTTTCTCGTCGTGTATTTCAGCGTCCGATAATCACGCGTATCCACAATCAGCCCTTCTGCTGTTTGCATCTGCGTCTGATTGCCGTTGGCATCATATTTAAAACGCTCGTAAACCGTGACCTTTCTGGGTTGTGTGAAACCACCAGCAAACGCGCTGGTTTCAGTCGCAGTGTGTACAGATGTGTTTGCTGAGCCACCGAATACACTGAAATTACTCGACGAGTACACCTGTGCTCCGCCACCAAAGGGGTTGTCTATCGGGCCACCAATACCGTCTTGCGAAACGGTTTTCTGATATTCCCGGGTCGTCAGGGCATGTTTCGCAATACCAATGCCACCATAGTGGTGTGTCCACTCTTTATTGCCATCAAGCTTGGTTGACAGGTTACCGCTGGCCGAATAACTGAAGTGCGGGCTACCATTGATATGTGTTATCCGATTAAGCTTGTCATAGCCAAAACGCTCTGTGTCCCGGTTCGTTAACGTCCGCTTGGTCAGATTGCCCAGGCCATCAAATTCATAATGCTCGTTTTGTACATAGCTGTAGTTGCCTTGTGTACTGATGCTCGCAATCATGCCATTGCTGGCATAGCCCAGTTTTACCGCGATATGCCCTTTCTCATAGCTGCTAACCTGTCCTCGTGCTGTAAGTCCGGTCAGGTTGTAATACACCTCACCATGTGTCCCTTCTCGCGCCTCCTGACGAGACTTAAGCTGGCCATATTGATAGTGGTTGCGTATACCTCTGGCTTCATAGTATCGCCCTGCCCCAGAGCGACGATAATCATCAAGCTGAATACTAACCCGACCATATTCGTCAAACGCCGTTTGCTGAATAACACACAAGCTGGTTATTGGGTTTATGAGCGGGTTGTTCGGCTCTGTTCTAAGCCTCAGGTCATTCGCCCGGGTATTGAATGTGACATGCTCATCACAGCGAGTGGTGCCCGATAACCCTGTCAGGGTTGACACCAGCCTGCCAAAGTGGTCGTAATAATAATGCTGTTTCCAGTCGTTGCCCTGAGTCGCAGTTTTAAGCTGGAAGTAAGTCTCTGCACTGCCTCCATACAGCCATTCACTGGCCCCTTCGTTGATAATATCCGTTTGCAAAAACACCGATGTTGAACCACGGTAAGCGCTGTCCGGCACAGTTTGCCACTGGCGAGTTTTACGGCCCAATGAGTCATACTCAAAATGGGTCTTAACCTGTCTGGCGTCGGTTTGTGACAGTAGTTCACCAAAGGCGTTATAGGTATAAGACCAGGTACCCAAATCAACGGTTTTTTGCTGCGTCTTACGCCCCAGTTGATCGTAACTGACTTCTGCTACCTTACTGTTGCCATCTGCTGATGAGCGGGTCCACACGCGCTGATTTAACACGTCATACCCGTAAGACAAGGTATTCCCGTTGGCATCAACAACGGATATAACCTGCCCAGACTCATTGTAGGTCGTACTACTGAACTGGCTATTTTCAGGCACATTGCCTGTCAAAGTAACCGTCGATGTCAGCCCAAACTGCTCATTTACCGTCGTAATATCTGCGTTAGGGTCTTGTACACGTGTCACTCTGTCAAAAACATCATACTGCGTGGTCACAGCCTGTTGATCTGGCGCATTGACAGTCACAGCACGGCCATATTTGTCAAAGCTGTATCGTGTGCTCAGCCAGTTGCCAAGTACTGTACGCGTTTGTGTTTCAAAGGTGCGCCCAACCCTATCGACCCTATCACGCTGAACCAACTCACCATTTACATACTTCTCAAGCTGAATATCACAGCCAGGCAAATCACAGGCAGTTGCATAGCGATAACTTTGTGCGCCCGTATTCTGATAGCTACCTATCTGGCTGCCAAAGGTGTCATACATAAACTCCGTCCGGCTGCCACCGGGAGACTCAACGACCAGGGGCTGGCCAAATGCATTGCGCTTTGTGACCTCATCACCTGTGATTTCCAGCTGCTTGAGCGGGTCATACTCACCACTTTTATAGTAATTCTGCTTTGTATGTTTCGGGTAGCGCTTTTCGTCATCGTAAACGGTCTCCAGATAACGTACCTGCTTGTCCTCAATACACCCGGAGTTTTCCGTTGACACCTTTGTTGTATTGCCCACCTCATCATAGCTATAGGTTTTAGTCAGCTCCAGATGGCACCCTTGTCCCTTTGCCGTAATTGCTTTTTTGAGCATCCATGCATGGTCACTACTTTCATCGTAGTACTCAAATTCAGAGCGCCTTGTCAGTGCCGTCATCTCTGGCTGTTCATGGGTTACCTCACTTAAAATCAGACGCCCCAGCCGAAGTCCTGTGTCGCTGCTTTCATAGGTATTTACGGTTGTAACACTGGAAAGTAGAGTGGCATTCCCCCCACTGGTTACAAACTGTTCAAAATCAATATCTGAATCATACTGTGTCGTAATTGTCTGAGTAACATTGGCATATTCGTCCTGAGTAATCGACGTGGCGTTGCAGGCATAGCCGCTGATGAACATATTGCTATCGATCCGCGAGCTACATTCTCTGCTCAATGACTGATATACCTGATGAGCACTTGCCCCGCTGGCTAACGGCGCAAAGCTTCTTACTTCATAGGTATTCTGCGCCGCAGAAATCACCTCATTCCCCTGCCACTGTTTTCGTGTACTACTTGGCATTCCGGTTAATGGAAACGCTTGATGGTACTGCGTTGTTGTCGTAAAGGTGTATGAAGTACCCGTGCTATCCGCTTTGTCCGTCGATGTCTCCAATTGCTTAAAGCCCAGCCAGCCCCGGCCACCAAACTGTACCCGTGCGCCCCGGTAATGATAATCTACCGAACTTCTCAGCAGGCTGTTGTCAGAGGCAGGGCTGTCTGAGGTAACACGCTGCACTAAAGGCATAGCCGAAATGGCTTTTGTTACCAGCAACCCCTGTTGCTGAAACAAACGCGCATCTTCATCAAGTACCTCATCAAGCTCAGAGTACACCGCAGGCTCATTCATCAGCCCGTAAGTAATGTTGGTTTTATTTCCTGCGCCTTGTGTGATCTCAGCGAGCATGCCTTCATAAGGGTTTTGCGTTTGGTTAAAACGCATTTTGAGGTGCTTCTTGCTCTTGTATAGTATTTCTGCAACGCCATCCCCATTGTGATCAGCATAAAAAGCATAGTCACCTTGTTCAGGGGAGATGTCCGGAGTACTAAAGTGGTGGTCTGACTTTACAAAAGTTTGCAGCTCCGGTGACCACTCATAAGCGAACCACAGTGCACCATTATTGCTTTTGAAGTACAGTTCAACACGGCCATTTTTATCAACATCCGCGACGATGGGAGCAAACTTATCCGTTGCAAGCCCTGCACCTCCTGTGTCACTGCGTGCTTCCTGCACGAATACCGCTTCAAACTCTACTCGTTCACTGGACTGGTTAATGAGCACTTTCCAGCGTTTCACCTCCTCATCGCTGGCGCTGGTGTCCATATAAATCAGGTCTACCAAGCCGTCGCCATTAATATCAGCAGGGGTCAGGTGTTTTAATTCAGTCCCGGTGGTTACCTGACTGGCAGTAAAGGTATTGAACCAACTCAAATGATTGAGTGCAGACATGCCCTGATTGTAATGCACATAGAGGCGATTCACTTTGTTTTCATCGCAGTGAGTGAATTGGCGACATTTGAACGACACGATGTCCGCCAGACCATCAAAGTTCATATCCAACAGCACCCAGTCGCTGCCTTTTTCGGTGAAGTCGGCGTTCACACTCGTTATGTCTGCATCCAGTATTTCAGGTTTATCAAAACGTTTAGTCTGGGTGTTAAATACACTCGCGTAGATATACTGATCCGCTGCATCCTGCTCATTTTTGAACACCGCATCGACGTATCCGTCACCATTCATATCGGCCAGCTTCAGCTCACGCATAAACCAGTTTGGTTTTTCAAAAGGTAATGTTTGCTGCTCCCAGCTGTGGTTCTCAATACCAAATTGCTGCCAGTAAGGTCGATTGATACCGTCTTTACGCGATTTAATGTTGATCAGGACACTCTGCCGCCCGTCATTGTCATGGTCGTAAATCGCAATCGCCACCGATTCATCGTGATCTTCTCTGTTTACATCCCGGCAATCTGTTTGATGCGTGCCTTCGTAGGCACACAGTACATAACGGTGTGTGGCGGTTCTGTATAGAACCACCATTTCAGGCTTGCCATCACCTTGTAAATCCGCCAGTGAAAAAGCGGCTATAGTGCTTGCCTGCCCTGCAGAAAGAAGCGTAGTGGCGCTGTCAAAGGTGAGCGCCGTCGCGGCGTCATTGTAGCGAAATTTCACGGGACGCTTGCAGATCGTTCCACGACACTGAGCCACCTCATCCAGTGTACGGCGGCCATCCGCTAAGGTACTAAATGTGAACTGATATTCTGATAGTTCATATCCATGGTGGTTAAGCATTCGGATATTAGACAGCCTGGCCAGCTGGCTTGTGATCGCCGTATCGACATATGCCGAGGCTCTGACAGGCCCACTTTGATAGCCAAACTCAATACGATTGTCACTGTAGGTTATCTTAGATAAAACTGTTTCGTGATGATCATTATCAGCGATGCGTTTATAGTGATATTCAATGGCCGTTTCTTCATTTTCCAGATTGTCATACACCTTGTGTAACAACCAACTAAGCGTTTGCTCTTTGTCATCAGAATCTTTCAAGCGAATTTCAAGATCCGGACTTCCTCCATATTGTTTAACGGAGCCATCTTTACCCTGCACAATAAATTTAATGCCCGAATTAGTACTGACTTTCACCACTCTAATTTGGCTATCTATTTCTGTTATGTAACTGTCCAGCACAGCAAAGCCACTGTCATAGTGCTGCTTACCGGTACTGATGAGCCGCTGGCCGTCCAGGCATAACCTGTCATCTGTGTCCAGGGTAAGCCCTTTAAACTGGCCATCTTGTGCCTTTGTTTGTCTGCATCGGCTAATGGCAGACCCCGCTTCCAAACTCCAGCCAAGCGCCACATTTGAATCACCACTTTGACTACTGTAATTCAGCGATACTTGTGGAGTCACACCTGCGATCCCTTCAGGAACCATCAGTGGCAAACTATAATTCGCGGCACCGGATTCACTGACTCTGAAACTGCCTAACGTGGCGGCAAACCGGGCGCTGGCTGTCAAAACTTCGTTCGACGGCGCTGATTTACCTGCCTGGTGATAGGGCATGACTAAACTAATGGGCGCATCGACGCCACTGTTAGTTAAGTGTAAGAACTCTACGTTTGAGTAATTCAGGCTACAGTGTCTATCCTGCGCACTATTCGGCAGAGATATGCGGATACAAGCTTTGACCCTGAAACGATACTCACCGTTCGCCAGCGCATAATACAGTTCACTTTGGTCGCCGGGTAAAGATGATCTGCTTGGGTGATTATCCTCTGCTTCAAAGTATCGCGTTAAATTAAAACTCTGGTTATTTACGCTTAATTCAAACTGATACTCGTCAATATCACCACTCGACTCCGCCTCAAAGACCAGGTTTCCACTGATGTTTTGAGTCAATTTCAGTGTTGGTGTTCCCAGGCCATCGGTTGGATCCAGAGGATTGCGGCCCGTTAGCAGCTCAACTTGATCATTCAGGCCATCTCCATCGCTGTCTGGATAATATGTACAACCTTTTGAGGCCAGACAATAACCATAAAAATAATACAATGAGCTATATACCACCTGGCTGTACTCGGCATTTGCAGTGTTGAGTAACAGGTAGACCAGCTGCGCTCGGGTTACCCCGGAATTCAAAGCCTGGACCCATTGTGCCTGAGTTTTGCCTCCCAAAGATAAACTGCTATCTAACGCAAGCTCATTACCGGTCAGGTACTCGAACAAACGATTCACAAACCCGGCATTATCGGTATTGGCCAGTTCAGGGTTGCCGCTGATCAGTGTAAAAATAATTTCATTTAACGGATATCCCTTGGTCAGCAGATACGTCAAAAAGCTAAGCTGCGCCTTAGTCGGCGGCCTTTGCATCAAAATATAGTAAGCTTTGGCCACAACAATCGCATTCGTATCAGATTGCCCCGGATGCCAATATAGAGATTCCCATTCAGCCAGTTCGTCTGCAAATGCTTCAGCGAGTTCATCCAGTGATTGCCACTTAATTGCATTGGCTTTGATCATGCTACGATCAATCTCATGCATGTTGCCATCGACTGTCGTCACATAGATGTGCCCGGATGCGGAGAGCTGAGGAGCCACATCAATGCCGCCGGAATAGGGAAATGCGTAATGCCAGTTCGCCAGACCCGTATCTGTATCCAGTGAATACAAAGCCTCGTCCATTGAACCAATATAGACATTATTGTCAGTATCTAGCTGCGCTGGCGCTAAAATTGCTCCACGGGTCATAAATCGCCACTTTTCAAGATGTCGGTCGGCGAAGTAACCCGCATTGATTTGGTGGCGAACTTTATAAAAAGTGTGGTTTAGCGCGCCAAAATATAAATCATCAAAACCCTGGCTACTAACCACAACAGGCGTGGCCGCGACTCCCTTGATTGTATTTATCTCATTGGCTAGCTGAGGATCGGTCAGATGAGTCCATTGATGACTGAGGCCTTTGTTTTCAATCTTAAATGCTGATAACCCCATCTCAGTACCGGCATACAGAAACCCATTATTACTGACAGTCACTGAGCGCCCCATTAAATCTGAGGTTATTTCCAGGCCACTGCCGTCTAACACCGTATCTGTAATCACTTGTTCACCATTCTGGTAAACACCGTTATTCACAGCCAGATATAAGCCACTATCATGATATCCGTCGATAATGTGCTGTGAGCTAATCTCTGTCTCAACTTTATTTTCGGTGACAGTCAGGCTGGCATTATTAAAGCTGTATGTTTCTCCGGTGCTGCGCAATCGCATGAACAATTCTGACGATTGGGGGTCAAAATACCGTCCATTTAGAGTGAGCGTTGCGCTCTTTTCACTATGTACCTGCAAGGTTGCCTGCTCTAACAATGGTACAACATTAGAGACGGTTATCTGATGGCCGTCACTACACAAGTCCTGAATATTGCAGGCTGAGAGCTCATAGCTGAACTGACCCAGATACGGCTTGTTAATTCGGTGCTGTAACTGCTCTTTGAATTTAACCACGGTCAATTGGTTATCATCTTTGAACTTATCCGCAACACTCCCTTTCCAGGAGGTTACTTTGAAATATGCTCTGGCTGCATCTTCGCTGTTTTGCCAGCCCAACAGAAAGTCCCCGGCAGCCTTACCGTCTTGGGGAAAATACGTGAACCTGGGAACACCTGGGATGGGTAGTTGATGAGACACAACGGTGGAGTGACACACAGCTTTGCCCTCTTTGCGGGCATGTTCATCATACTCGATGCGTCCATTTTTAAGTATTTCACGATACCTAACTAAATAAACACACGCAGTCAGTGTTGCGCCATGATGCTGATACTTGGTTGCGACACTGTGATTGTAAGAAACGCCCTGAAACTTTATTTCAGAACCCTCAACAAGTACTTCTCCATCCATCGTTGCTTTGATGTTCAGGGCATGGGCTTTGCTCAGATTGCCTACATCTATAGAATAAACACCCACCTCAGCCTGAGTTAAGGTAATTACTGGCTCTCCGGGGTCGTCAGGCTCACCATAGTCAACGCGTTCACTTTTGCAGTTTTGCTCGCCAAAAACGGGGTCTCTTTGCGCTCCGTCAATGCTATGGTAATTCACGGCTTTAACACAGACTTCAAGCTTTTTGCTGTGGTCATGCTCAACCGTCGCTATGTCAAAACTAAGATCAGATACTGACTGCTCGGTAACAGGGATCCTGTCGGATACGTTTATAGACACATCACCCAACGTCGCAACAATATCCAGTGCTTTGGCATGCTTGAGTGCTGCGGGTCGCTTTACCGTTAACCTATACTGACCTGATTTATTGACCGGTTCGTCTAGTTCAACAGTCGGTTTATCTGGCGTTGCAGGCGCGGGATAAGTAATGGTGTAAGTGTCTGACTCCGTTGGCCCGTGTAGCTCAGTATGCCAATTTCCATCGTCTGTTTGTACGGTCTTATACCCAGCGGCCTCAACTTCCAGCTGCATCCCTTTTTGGTCGTAATGGGTGTCCAGATAGCCCGTCCACTTCCTTGTATTTTGGTCGTAGTCACTACCTGAAATGGTCACTGGCTCCCCGTCCAAGGTAGCCTGCACATTCAGACGCTCTGTATTTGCTCCACCCGTGACAGTAACATTCACTCTGTTCCAGTTTTTTTGATCTCCCTGAATGGCAATATCAGGCTTGCCTGGCGCGCCTGAAGTAAATTTTTCAGGGTCTTGCACAATTTTGTTGGCACACTGTTGCTCACTGAAAGTCGCCTGAAACTGCTTACCGTCTTCAGGGTGATAGTTTCTGCCTTTAACACATACGGACAGCTTCTTACCATGAGAGCGGGCAAGATCTACGCTGATTGTGTCTGAGAACGACCCATTTCCAGTGACCGCTTCTTTGCTAGCAGGCCTGTAAAGTACTGTCGCGGTTTCAGCAATTTCCTCAAAAATGAGCTCTTTCGTATCACTGTGCTCTACAGTTAACACGTACTGACCCGGCGTGCTCTTGTCTTCTCTGAGCGCAACTGAAACCTGCGGCTTGTCGGGCAAAGTGTATTGAATAGTGTGATCATGAGTGACAGCGGGTCCTGCTAATTGCCGTCCATCTAAGCTACGTTTTCCCTGAGCTGTTACAACCAGGTTCTGACCATGATTCTGGATGCTGGTTGTGACCCGGCCTGTCCATACTTCTCCACTGCTGTAGCCTGTGCCTTCAATCGTTACAGATTGGTTATCTATCTTTGCACTAACTGCCAACTCAGCGGTGTTGTAGATATTTGACAATGAGATCACGCGAGTGCGAATGTTGTCAGGTGCTTGCTGTACGTTAATACGTGGGGCCGAAGGGCTCACGCTTTCACGTGACACAATATTCAAAACAGTGGAATCAGAGCGACTCTCGTTACCCACATTATCCACCAGTTGTGCAGAAATAGTGATATTTTGGTATGCCTGCTCAGGCGTCCAGACCAGATCAAAGCTACTATCACTATCTGTACAGAGTCGGATCTTATCCTTCGGTTGCGGTTTGTTTACGTCACAATGCCTGACATTTTCAATCTTAAGGTCTGTGTTATCGACCGGCGAACCATCCAGCAAAAATTGCACGTCGTCATAGTCTATTGACTCTGACCGTGTGCTCTGTGAAAAGGCTGTTACGCTAAATGTTACAGGGTCACCTTCAAGAACAGAGCTATTGCTTGGCTGAACATATTCAATTCGGGTGCTCAAATAGGGCTGAGCATTGACATTAACGGATGCCTCGCTTCCTTGTAATCCTTTAAGATTTTTGACATAGGTATAATAGGTATATCCACCTGGAGAGAGCGTCTGATCTGGCTTGGTATTTTCTTTATATTCACAGGAGTACACATTATTGTTGCCCGCAGCATCATTGCAATCTGCCACTTTGCTACTTCCCGCGCACGCCTGATTCCTGGGTAGTCGACTACCGCTCGGAACACGACATAACATCAAAGCTGAATTTTCAGCGTTGAACCCGTGTCTATCAGTGACTTCGGCTTTAACAGTGAATGCTTGATCATAAAACGGTGCGTCGTTACTCACACTGATTTGTACTTCAGGCGCGGTCACATAATTAAAGGTAAGACCAGAGGTTGCTTCAGCACCTGCTGCATCTCTCACCTTCACCTCAACAAGGGTAGTCTGGCTAATCTCCCCGATATACTCACGGCATCCAGATTGGCTGGTGCACAAATCGCCACCACTAAAACCAGTGAAATTTCCACTTCCGACTCTGAACACCGCTTCATTCAGTTCATTGTAAGACTCCTGATCTGCATCACTGGCTTTAACAACAACCGAAACTTCGTCTTCCTGTCCAACATCAATGAAGCTACCTGTCTGCTCTACAGAATTCACGATCCCTTTAATCGTTACTGTGGGCTCGGTGTTCCTTTTCAGAACAGTAAACTTAACACGTTTTGAAAGGGCCTTATTATTTTGATTATCTTGAACTGATGCCCGATAACTGTAATCCCCAGCCGGTGGTGATGTCAAACTTAAATTACAGGTGAGCGTATGATTTTTATCATACGTATCGGTGCTACACGCCTGATCAGCTTCTGCGCCGACCAGACCGCCTGAAATTGTAAATTTATTTATATCTCTCCCTTCATCCTTGACCTTGAAGCCAATACTGATATCCATACCTGCAGCCAGCTTTCCATCACTGAGCGTGCCATTAATAACCGGGTCGGAAAATACAGGGATGGTTCGTTTGGCAACAATAACGGTAATTTTACACTGCCCTGAATAAACCCTGCTGGACTGGTTAGCGTCATTTTTTTCCCAATGATCAGTCCAATTCAGGATGAGCTTATTGGTACCAGGCTTCAGATCGGCGATTGACACTGTCGGGGAGTTAGCGCGTGAGCTCAATCCATTAACATATCGCTTTGTGGTGACGCCGTTAATCTTCAATTCACCGCCCTGACGGAAATCGAGAACAAAGCCCCCTCCCGGGTTTATGGTAAACTTATTAATATCGGGGATTGTGAAGCTGGCGGCATCTCCTTGAATAATGGTCAGACTTGGGACAGAGCTGTTACATTGGCTAACAGCCCATATTAATGGACTGTTCGCAATTAAAAATACAGCGATTAAAACTCGAATAATGGCCACAATTACAACTCCTGTTTCCACAAAACATCCAAAGTGACTGGCTGTGCCAGCGGCAGAGGTTCGCTCTGTTCATCCTCGCCAAATAAAGATGACCATAGGCCATAAATGGAGAACTGCTGCCGGGCCTCCACCATTGGCATTTGCAATCCAAACACACTATTTCCTTCACGATATATAAATTGAGGATCTGAATGCTCTGCGAGCGAGGTTTCTGTGATTGCTACCGGGGCAGTTAGCACATTCATAGAAATCTCTGGGGGGACTTGAAAGCGTGCAACGGTTCTCGCATGCTGAGCAAAGTCGAGTACTTCGATACTGCCATTGCGCAAAAACGCATAGACACCTGCTAATTCCTGTTTAGCTGGCTGCGTGCTGAAGAATGAAAATACACCGGAATCAGGCTTCGCAGCCTTTACCAGGACTGGGCTTGCAATAATATTGCTGTTTCGAATACCCGAGCATACATGCTGGTCAACGTCATTGATTTGTGTTCGACAAACCTGCCCTCTTTCACGCAACAAGCTCACTGAGTAGTAGACGTATCCGTCACTGAAAACAGGACGATTTGATACTACACCGCTAAGCGCAACCTCCCAATCAAATGCCCAACTTCCGCCCTGATTAGAATATTTCACCAGTTTGTTATCATGTGTGGCAAAGAAAATACTGTCTAAGTGGTGTACGACGGTCCTATGGTTTATATCTCTATTTTCTGCATCAAACAGCAGTGCAGAATCCCCATTCAGAACTTCATCACCTACAACATGATTAAACTGATCAACAAAAACTTTATTCTTACCATTGATTGCTACCAATCGGTAGAAGTGCGTACCTGCGGACATTGCAGTTAAGTCGGTAAACGTTCCCTGACGGGCAAGCTCAACCCCGCGAGTATCCAGCAACAAACAGGGACCATTGGCACTGTATCTGAATAACCTCAGATGAGACGTTCCCGTGACACTCCAACTCAGCGTTAAGGCACTCTCAGACTCTGCCATACTGACATCAAACTGCTTGATGGTCGGGACCCATAGTGACCTGAGAAACTTCAGGCTATCAGGATCTGGATGGTCACCTCCCGGGCCGATATCCGGATCCAGTGGAGCGCCCGAAGGTGTTGGTGGCCCGGACGGTGAAGACCCACAGTGGCCGGGCTGGGCATTTGAATCAAACGCTAGTGCATATGAATGCAAGAGCATAGCAATAAAGAATATCCCGGTCACAATTGTTTGCCAAACCATAACGTCTCCATACAAGGGTCAAAATCGGCGCGAATAATAACTCTAAAATTACATTATTTCAAACAGCGGAACATGGGAAACACTTTAAAAAAACAAAACAATCACCCAAGAAACAAATAAGCAATAAAACATTGGGAATTTATCGCCGCATTTTGTTAAAAAAAGCTTTCCAAGCTGCATATCGTATTTGGGTTAGAGCAATTATGATATGACCCTGTGCGGTCAGATGGCACGTATGAATGCGCAGCATATCTGAAAAGATATCCCAATCCGCACAATTAAGTAGCCAATCTTGACGCGGATAAATCTCCTGTTGATTAGTGTATTAATGCGGATTGGTATTAAATCATAGAGCTATGTTGTGATACATCAGTCACTCGCTGGATAAGCGTTCAGTGGCTGAATATGTAGAGAGTAAAGAGATCTTTGATGCACTCAAGGAGATAGGCATTGATTACGGTCAGGGCTACTACATTTCGCGCCCATTGCCCGTCGAGCAGCTCACTGCCGTGCTGCAAACTATTTTATCTGAGAAAACAGCCTGCTAGTCTTTTTGTACAAAATTCGACTAAAATATAGCTGCCTATTGGGTAATTCTCATCTATAATTAAGCGTACATTTTGACGTGTCACTTTAAATACCTGAAACACAGGTATTTACAAGACATTCAACGGATTTGGACACGTCTGGCTATGGAAATGGAGGAATCGCAATGGTACAGCTGTCTATTATATTGTTGCTCATATACGTTGTTATCGCCGTACAATGTTACCGAAGCGCAAGTCACAAAGGCTACCCTAAACTATTTTTTACCCTACTGGGCTTAGTGCCTTACTTTAACCTGGTGGTGTGGGTTTATTTATTATTCTTACCCGACCTCAAATCAAGCCGCCAGTTGGGTTCTTTGGAGTCATAACCGCACTTCACGGCTCATTTCAGCACTGACTATCAGACATGAAGGGCTACAGCCCTTCATGATTTTGTTACGAGTTTTTCACTTCGTTGCAATGCTGTGCAACAAAGTCACCCGCTTTGTCACTGAACAAACGAAAATCACGGATCCGTCCGGTGGTTTTACGCCATAGCAAACCAATCTCTCGGTAGGCATCAGGTTGCGGCGCCGTCGCAACCATAGGTTTACCTTCCAGGATCCCGGCGTTGAGCGCCATCTGTGGCAAAAAGGTCACGCCGTTTTGATATTCCACCATGCTCAGCAAGGTATGCAGATTGGCAGCTTCAAACGGGTTGATACAGGCACTGCGATTGAGGTGACACGCACTGAGCGCATGATCGGTCATATAGTGTTCCCGCTCCAGTAGAAAGACACTTTGCTCGGGCAACACATTAAAATCATCCAGCTGCTCAGGTACCTGGTAGTCGAGATGACGCACTAAAGAAAAATGGTCCCTGGCAATGACCTGAGTGTGAAATTTTTCTGTCCGGTAGGGCAATGCCAGCATGCCCATATCAATGTGACCCTGCTCCAGCTTGTCGAGTAAGCGATCGCTGGTATCCTCTACCAGAACCAGTTGTAACTCAGGGAAAGCATCTTTACAAAAGCGATATAGGGGCGCGGCAATAAAGCTGGCAATAGTAGGAATGATCCCCAAAACCAGTTTACCTGACAGCGGGTGTTTAAAGCTCTTAGTCAATTCCACCACACTGATGGTATCACCAATAATACGCTTGGCACGCTCAACGACCTCTTCGCCCACATCCGTAAACATCAGACTGCGGTTTTCACGTTCTATCAGTTGGCACCCCAGCGTTTCCTCCAGATTCTGAATGGCACTGCTCAGGGTTGACTGGCCAATAAAACAAGCTTCCGCGGCACGACCAAAATGCTGGTGCTGATGTACGGCAATTAAATACTGTAACTGTTTAATGCTTGGTAAGTTATTCACTTTTTATACCCACAAATAAAAAGACCCCAACACCAAAGGCATTGAGATCTTTTCAAGCTAAAAGTCTGTCCTTTCTGTTAAACGCCGAACGCGCTTCTCAGAATGTAGAATATAACAATAGCAAGGGCAGCGCCAACTGGCAACGTGATAACCCACGAAACCACAATGTTTCTGATCACACCCATGTTCAGAGCGGCGATACCGCGTGCCATACCAACACCCAGTACCGCACCAACCAGGGTTTGCGTTGTTGAGATTGGCAGGCCTGTGCCCGATGCAATTACTACGGTCGATGCCGCAGCCAGTTCAGCAGCGAAACCACGGCTTGGCGTCAGGTGCGTAATACCTTCACCAATGGTCTTAATCACTTTTTTACCCAATACAGCCAGACCGACCACGATACCTAAACCACCCAGTGGCAAGATCCACCATGCTAGTGCAGCTTTCTTGGCAATTTCACCATTGTGCTCAACGATGTTTACAACTGCAGCCAAAGGACCAATCGCGTTGGCAACGTCGTTCGAACCATGCGCAAACGCCATACAACACGCCGTTAGTACCATCAGGATAGCAAACACTTTCTCAACGTTGTTAAAGTGCATTTGCTTATCCGCATTCGGGTCAATCTTCAGGCGGTTGATGGCCATTTTACCAATCAAACCAACAATCACGGCAATACCGATAGCCAGTGCGTACCCTTCTACCGCACCCAGATCAACACCGATGTGCTTCAGGCCTTTTTTGATAGTAACCAGTGACATCACGAAACCAGCCAGACCCATGTACACAGGCACATAGCGCTTCGCATTTTCCAGCGGCTTGTCCGTGTCAAAAATCAGCTTCTGCGCACTCATAAAGATCAGGTAGGCAATAAAGCCTGAGATGGCTGGGGTAACAATCCAGCTGCCCACGATACCTGCAACCTTGCCCCACTGAATGGCTTCGCTGCCCACAGCTACTAGCGCAAAACCAATGATGGCACCAATGATAGAGTGCGTGGTCGAGACCGGCCAGCCTAACATTGAAGCCAGTAATAACCAGGTACCTGCGGCAAACAGGGCCGAAATCATGCCCAGTACCATAAGCTCAGGTATGTCCATAAATGGGGTTGAATCGATGATCCCCTTACGGATCGTTGACGTTACCTCACCACCGGCCAGGTAGGCACCGGCAAATTCAAAAATCATCGCGATGATGATCGCCTGCTTGATGGTCAGTGCTTTAGAACCAACCGATGTCCCCATTGCATTGGCTACGTCGTTCGCACCAATACCATAGGCCATAAAGAAACCAACTGCGGCCGCTATAATGATCAATAGCGTGCCATAGGATGCAATGATATCCATTGTAAAACCTTTAATTCTTAACTAATTGTGTGAAGGCAGATGATGCACGCTTAACGCGCCAGCATCAGCTCCAGTCGTGAACCTACGCGCTCAGCAATGTCTGCCAGCTCACCAACCCACTCGATGATCTTGTATAAGAACATCACATCAATCGGATTGAGTTCACTTTCAATGCTGCGTAATCCCATACGAATACGGATCTGCATCTCATCGGTATCTTCCTCGATGGCATCCAGTTCAACGAGCATTTTTTCGACCAGTGCAACTTCGCGACCACGGAAACCAGTTTCCAGCAGTTCATCGAATTCGTTAATGGCTTCTGAGGCTTGTTTGGTCGCATCAACACAACGTGTCAGATACGCCAAAAAGTCGGCTTGAATTGATTCAGGGATCTCCAGTTCACGACCAATTACGCGTCCAGCGATGTCTTTGGCTTTATTGGCGATCTTGTCTTGGTGGGTAATGAGTTCCAGTAAATCTGTACGTTCTACTGGCATAAACAGACCACGTGGCAAGTGCAGGCGCACTTCACGTTTTAATGTATCTGCTTCTCTTTCCAGGTTACGGATCTGCACACGAAGCGCATCGGCCTCGGTCCATTCCCCTTTGAAGGCATGATTAAAGAACGGGATCAAGGTTTCACTGGCTTGATGGACGATCTTTATGTGCTCTTCAATCGGCTTAATAGGAGACTTTGCGAACACTCCTAAAAATGCATTACTAGGCATAACTGACCCTTAAATCATATTAATATGCATGTGCAGGGCGCAATTTTACAGTATTAAGCCAAATTGTGAACGCTTTTTCGTGTGAAGTTCTGATTAACGGCACAATCACGTTTAACAAACAGTCAGGTTGCCACTCTGATACAGCAGCCATCTTTTTGATTAACTCTACAATAAACATAGAAAAAATAGTCAGATAAAGCCTGTATAGCGATTGGATAATTTTGTTACGTATGAGCAAGCCTGAGCGGAATTAACTCGAACAAAGCGAGCATATTGCTCGCTCATGTCCATGCCCAAATCAGATCATACTTCTTTTACAAAGCAATCCTGATAACACGTTAACTCCGTATGCATGGGCCCGACTCCCCCGGCAACCTGGGGCGTCATTTTGTCATTGAGTGACTTATTTTTCATCGCAAGTTGTTTCATACTTTTTTTGTTCAGAGCTAGTTTCATAGTTCATTCCTTCTATTGATTACTTTTTACTCACAAACAGTTATAGATAAAAAACAACACAGTGTCTACTATTGGTACTTGCATATTTTTAGTACTATAGTGTCTTTTCGATGTCTTCCTGAGAAGTATGGCGAATATCTTTGCCGTTAACGAAATAAATTACGTATTCTGCAATATTCTGACAACGATCACCGATGCGCTCCAATGATCGAACCGACCAGATCAGGTCCATAATTTTAGGAATTGAACGCGGATCTTCCATCATGTAAGTCATGATCTGACGCGTCAGCGCTTCATATTCACGGTCCACTTTGGCGTCTTCTTTATGTACCTCAAATGCACGCTGCGCATCCATTCGGGCAAACGCATCCAGCACATCGTGTAGCATCTGAGAAACCAGGCGACCCATATTTTCAACATTCACCAGCAAGTCTTGCTGATCTTTGGTGAAAGAGTCCAGTGCTACTTTCGCAATGCGCTCCGCTTCATCGCCAATTCGTTCCAGATCAGCAATGGTTTTCGCAATGGCAACAACCAATCGCAAGTCACTGGCTGCCGGCTGACGCTTTGCAATAATGCGAGTACACTCTTCGTCAATGCTCACTTCCATGGCATTCACTTGATAGTCGTTCTCGCTGACTTTGCGCGCCTTGGTTTCATCACAATGGCTCACCGCATCGAGGGCCAGATTTAGCTGTTGCTCAACCAGTCCGCCCATACTCAATACATGGTTACGAACGTTCTCCAGCTCTTCATTAAAGCGGCCAGAGATATGCTTATTAATATTATGTTCCATAATCAGTTCCTAATTTGTTTCAACACTCGGTAAACGCCGCTATCGCGGCGCTTGCGCTGACTCCGCACTGTGCAGAGCCAGATGATTTAACCGTAACGACCTGTGATATAGTCTTCGGTTTTCTTCTTAGTCGGTGTTGTAAACAGAGTATTAGTATCTGAATATTCGATCAGCTCACCCATATACATAAAGGCTGTTTGATCGGATACCCGCGCCGCCTGCTGCATGTTGTGAGTAACGATCACCACGGTGTACTTTTCTTTCAGGTCATTGATCAGCTCTTCAATAACCAAAGTCGAGATAGGATCCAGTGCCGAGGTAGGTTCATCCAGCAATAATACCTCCGGCTCAATCGCAATTGAACGTGCAATAACCAGACGCTGCTGCTGACCACCCGACAGACCAAATGCACTGTCGTGCAAACGATCTTTCACTTCATCCCACAAAGCAGCACCACGCAGTGAGCGCTCAACCACTTCATCCAGCTTACGTTTGTCTTTTACACCCTGTAAGCGTAGACCGTAAACCACATTCTCGTAAATAGACTTAGGGAAAGGGTTTGGGCGCTGGAATACCATGCCAACATTACGGCGCAGAGCCGCTACATCGACACTTTTATCATAAATGTTGGTGCCATTGAGGTTAATTTCGCCCTCGATACGACACGTGTCGACCAGGTCATTCATGCGATTGATACAACGCAATAGCGTCGATTTACCACAACCCGACGGACCGATAAACGCCGTTACCTGACCGCGTGGGATCAACATGTTGATATTGCTCAGAGCCTGTTTGTCACCATAGTAAAGGTCAAGGTTTTTGATCTCTAACGCGGTTAGTTCCGGGCTCAAGTTTTCCAGATCCAACTTCTTGCTGGTACCTGCATTATTTACCTGTGGCGCTACTGTAATCATAAATGTTTACCTATTTAAATACTTTACTATTAGTGCTCTAAAGCTCTGAATTTTTCACGTAGGTGGTTACGGATCCCAATTGCAGTGATGTTCAGTGCAATGATCACAGTTACCAGTAAGAAGGCGGTCGCATAAACCAAAGGACGTGCCGCTTCTACGTTCGGGCTCTGGAAGCCCACATCATAAATATGGAAACCCAGGTGCATAAACTTCCGGTCAAGGTGAATATACGGGAAGTTACCATCCAGCGGCAAGGTCGGTGCCATTTTCACCACACCCACCAGCATCAGCGGTGCAACCTCACCGGCTGCACGGGCAACCGCCAGGATCAGACCGGTCATAATTGCCGGGCTGGCCATAGGAATAATAATACGCCATAAAGTCTCGGCTTTGGTCGCGCCCAGTGCCAGTGAACCATGACGCACTGTGCTTGGAATACGAGATAAGCCTTCTTCAGTCGATACAATCACCACAGGCAGCGTCAGGATTGCCAGTGTAAGTGCTGACCAAATCACGCCTGGCGTACCAAATACCGGACTCGGTGCAGCTTCTGGATAAAACAAGGCATCAAGTGAACCACCCAGCATATAAACGAAGAAACCTAAGCCGAATACGCCGTATACGATAGACGGTACACCTGCCAGGTTGATCACCGCGATGCGGATCATCTTAGTCACCGCGTTTTTAGCCGCATACTCATGCAGATAAATCGCAGCAACCACACCAAATGGGGTCACAATCACCGCCATCAGCATAACCATGAACACAGTACCAAAGATGGCCGGGAATACCCCGCCCTCAGTATTCGCTTCACGTGGGTCATCGCTAATGAACTTACCAATTTGCGACATATAGTGGCCCAGTTTAGCAAAGAAACCCATGTCATTCGGGAACCAGAAGTCTAATACCTGATACAAAGGCAGTGTTACTTCTTCACCACGCATGTCGCGCACCACGACCTGGTCACGTTTCGCACCGTTACGCAGTTCAAACAGCGTCTTTTCCAGCACTTTGTATTCATCACGTAAGGCAGCACGTCGTGCTTCCAGATCAGCGATGATTTCAGGCGTCAGTTCATTATCCAGCTGATAAGCACGCTCTTTAAGACGTAAACGCTCCAGCTCGTAGTTAATGTGGCCAATTTCGCCATTTTGCAGGTCAAGCGCTTCATCGTTCAGATCTACAGCACGTTCAACCATCTCTTCCAGCGCTTCTACCGGGTTGTCAGTGACAACCTGACCGTCGCGAATAACACGCTCAACGTACCCGTAGAAGTTACCATTTTTAGTACGTTCAAAGACCGCTAGCTGCGCCGGTTTTGATTGACTTTGGATATCGGTGGACAAGATCCAACGGAAATCCAGCTCAACGTACTCACGGTTACCCGTTTTTACCAATAAGCGCTCGATGTACTCGCCTGGGTGATTAGAAAAATCCAGGCCAGTCGCTTCCAGTCGCGATTTAGGCACTAACTCTCTGTCGTAGATTTCACCAATGACTGTTTGTTTCTGAACCGAGCCTTGCAGGTGCATTTCCACCACTTCGGAAGGCCAGAAAAAGCTCAAACCTTTCCACGCAATCATTGCAAGCAGACCCAGTACCGAGATCAAACTGATGCTGACCGCACCACCTGTCATCCAGATCCACGGAGATCCTGACTTAAACCACTGTCTTACCATGTCATCTCACTCCAGTTACATTGAGCTATATTTTTCACGCAGCTGCTGACGTACAAACTCAGCCATCGTGTTAAATACGAAAGTAAAAATAAACAATACAAAGGCTGCCAGGAACAGGATCCGATAGTGTGAACTGCCTACTTCCGATTCAGGCATTTCTACCGCAATGTTCGCCGCCAAAGTACGCATCCCCTGGAAGATACTCCAATCCATAATCGGTGTGTTACCCGTCGCCATCAGTACAATCATGGTCTCACCCACGGCACGACCGAGACCCATCATGACTGCGGAGAAGATACCCGGGCTGGCAGTCAGTAGCACAACACGAACTAAGGTTTGCCACTGGGTTGCCCCCAATGCCAATGAACCATTGGAGAGGTGTTTAGGCACGCTAAATACCGCATCTTCAGCAATCGAGAAAATCGTCGGGATAACCGCAAAGCCCATCGCAATACCCACAACCAGAGAGTTACGCTGGTCAAAGGTCAGGCCTAGTTCGTTAGTCAGATACTGACGTACGTTACCGCCGAACATCCACCCTTCAATCACATCACTCATGGCAAATGACACCCAGCCAACCAGCAGGACAACCGGGATCAGCAAGATTGAATGCCAGCCGTCCGGGATCAAGTGACGAATGGCTTTAGGAAGCTTAGTCCAGCCCAGCGCCGTACCCAGAATGGCCAGTGGCAGCAATAACAGTAAAGCGACAATCGCAGGTAAGTGGCTTTCGATCAGCGGCGCTAACCACAGACCTGCCAGGAAACCCAAAATAACGGTAGGCAGTGCTTCCATGATTTCAACCGTTGGCTTCACCACACGACGCAACTCGCTCGACATAAAGTAAGCAGTATAAATCGCCGCAGACAGGGCAATCGGAACCGCAAACAGCATGGCATAGAACGCCGCCTTAATCGTACCGAACGAAATCGGCACTAATGAGAATTTAGATTCGAAGTCATCACTGGCAGACGTGGACTGCCAGGTATAGGCTGGCTCCGGGTAACCTTCATACCAAACTTCCTGCCACAATGCCGACCAGGTTACTTCCGGGTGCTCATTGTGGATCTCAAACACACTCACCTGATTGCCGGTTAGCAATAGCGCTGCATTGGCACGCGGTGAAATCGCGAAGGCATCAATGGCCTGCTCTGCCACTTTACCGCGCCATAACTCAGCTTCACTGGTGGTGTAGTAAACACCCAGCTCACCTTGCTCTGTGGTGGTAAAGAAAGTACGACGATAAAACTCACTGTGCACTGTCATGTGCTTACTCTTATCGCTGTCAAAAGCACGAATTTTGGCAAACTCACGGCCATCGTCCGTGTTCACTTCAAACCACTGCGACACTTCGCCATTGTCGTTTGCCAGCATCAGCGAGTTGGCACCTGCCAACAACGCCATGCTGACCAGGTTGGCATTTTCTTCGTTGGCTGCCAATAACTGGAATTGCGTGACATCGTCCGCAAAGCGGGTGTCAAAGATATAAATCTGATTTGCAGAACGTACAAAAGTACGTGTTGTGTCTGGCGAAATGAGCAGATCGTCAATACGGCCTTCAATAGGTAACTCAGTGCGCGTTACCTGCCACTCCATTTCACCCGAAAACATATTTTCTTCGGCCGCAAACGATGCGAAGATCACACGCTTATCGGCTGTCAGTGCAACTACGGCAGTTTTGTCTTCGTAATGACTGAAGGCAAACTTTTTCAGTGCCTGGCGCTGTTCATCAACCAACAACTGCTGGCCATCCAGCGGATAACCCAGACGTGGCTTCATCACACGCTGATTACCCGGAAAAGTCACCACAAAACTGGGCTTAAGGATTTGCACCTCACCATTATCAAGGCCGTACGCGTACTGACCTAAAAATGGTGCACTTTTCGCGAAGCTGGTGATCTGGCCATCAAGCTGTGTTTGCAAAGTGCTCAGCAGCGAGCCCGTGTTATCGCCTTTTACCTGATAAAAATCAACCTGACCGGTGTTGTCCAGCAGATACGCAATCTCTGTTTGCTCTTCTACACCCAGCGCCAAGTAGCGCTTCTCGGCAGACAATGCAATGTCAACCCGTTTTTCGACCTTAGCGGACTCAAAAATAGGCTGTACAACATAAAGCAAATAGAAGAATATCAATAGCAAAGCGACCAATACCATTACCCCACCTGAGGTAATGCCAAACTGGGCAAAGCGGTCCTTTAAGAGACGGCTTCTATCCGTTTTAAAGGATGGTTTTTGCGGATTGGAAGTCATCAAAATACCCTTTCATAATCAAACTGCGGCGCATTATATTTCATCAAGATGACAGTTGTGTTACACCTAAATCCAAGTCTGCCCGCTTTTACAGACTGGCGGTGATTCGGTACTGTCCTTGGCGTATTTTCTCAGTCTGGCGCATCAAAGCACAGACAAACCGTTCCCAACTTTACACCAAAGTACCGATATTGCCTCGAAAAAAATCTCCCACACACAGAGAAAGACACGGCACAGGGCGTCAGGAAATAATGGTATTACGTGCTGTCAAAGGAACTTAACACCCGAAGTAAGGTCTGGATTACAGTGACACCGGTGATTTTTGCATTTTTTTACATTGTATCCATTATCGGAAGTAGACAAATAAGTTTCATTTACTAGGCTTATAGAGCGATTATTCGCTTTCATTCAGGGCTTAGATACCGAGCCACCAATAATAAGAGACATGTGATATGAAGCAGTTAGTACTAACACTTATAGGCAAGGACCAACCAGGTCTCGTTGAAAGAGTTTCCTCAACCATTCTTAACCACCACGGTAACTGGTTAACCAGTAACTTAAGCCACTTCGCCGGACAGTTTGCAGGGATAGTACAGGTTGAAGTAGCAGAGGAGCACTTACAAGAGCTACAAAACGCCGTACTTGATATCCCGGATCTGGAGGTGCGGATTGCAAATGGCGAGCAAACCGACGGCACAGAGCCGGAAACATTAAATCTGGTGATCACGGGTAATGACCGACCTGGCATTGTACAGGAGCTGGCAGCTGTGATCCGACATAAGGGGGCGAATATTACCCACCTTAACTCTAAACAACAGAGCGCACCAAATTGGGGAGTACCGATATTTAGCGCATTTGCCACCGTGAGCTTGCCAGCTGGCATGCTAAAAGACAACGTTGTCGAAGCGCTTGAAGCAATCACCAGCGATCTGATCGTAGACGTTGAACAACCTTAATAGCGTTATCCGGTAAGGTCATTACAGTGCCTTACCGGCCATTCTACCTATCAGCTTTCAATGTACGGACACTTTGATATCAAACAAAGCAAATCAGGCAGATTGGTCTACACTTTGTTGATAATTTGGTGACATGACAGCATATGTCATATAAGTGTCACACTACCGACATATTCTACGCGCAGCTTTAAATTACCATGGACAGAAAGATGCAGGCATTATCTAACGATCCCATTACCATCAGCTACTTTGCCAAGGAGCTGAGCTGGCTCTCTTTTAACGAGCGCGTGCTTCAGGAAGCCAAAGACAAAAGTAACCCAATTATCGAGCGAATCAGATTCTTAGGTATATTTTCCAATAACTTAGATGAATTTTTCCGTGTCCGTGTTGCTGACGTAAAACGTCGCATATTATTGAGTAATCTGCCCGATACGGACTTTGACGAAGACGAAGCCCTGCTCAACCAGATGAATAAGAAAGTGCTGGAACTGGGCAAGAAGTTTTCACATATTTATGATCAGATCCTGGTTGATCTGAACGAACACAACATTCATATCAAAAAACCTGCTGAGCTGTCGGATTTTCACCAGCAGTGGCTGGCAAAGTATTTTCAAGATCAAGTACTACAGCACATGTGTCCGATTTTGCTTAGCGAGAGCAAGGATTACTCTGCTCACATCAATGACGCACTGACCTATCTGTTTGTCGAAATGCGCGGTGATAAACAACATCACGCTTTGCTTGAGCTTCCCACGGATCGCCTGGAACGCTTTATTCTGTTGCCACCGGAAAAAACCCGTCGTCACAAAACCATTGTCATGCTCGATGAAGTCGTGCGCTTCTTCCTTAACGAAGTATTCAGAAACTTTCTGAGTTTTGACAGCATTGAAGGCTATGAGATAAAACTGACCCGAGATGCCGAGTACAACCTCGACGACGAAATAGAAGAAGGCCTGCTGGATAAAATGTCGAAGGGTCTCAAGCAACGTTTATATGCTGAGCCTGTCCGCCTGACCTATGACGAAGCGATGCCAGAAGAGATACTCAAGGTGATGAAAAAACGCCTTGGCGTGACCAGTCAGGACGCCCTGATCCCGGGCGGTCCATACCGGAACTTCCGCGATTTCATCGGCTTTCCTAATGTCGGCCGTGGCTATCTGGAAAATAAACCACTGCCGCCTCTGCAAAGTGAAGCCTTCAATGCACACCAAAGCATCTTTCGGGCAATCTCCAAACAAGATATTTTGCTTTATTATCCTTATCACACGTTCAATCACATGCTTGAATATGTGCGCCAGGCCGCCTTTGATCCCAAAGTAACTCAGATCAAGGTCAATATTTACCGTGTCGCGTCCCGCTCAAGATTGATGTCTTCGCTGATCAATGCTGCCAAGAACGGTAAAAAAGTCACCGTGATGGTCGAGCTCAAAGCCCGCTTTGATGAACAAAACAACATTGAATGGGCGAAAATGCTCAGCGACTATGGCATCAAGGTCATGGTGGGGATCCCGGCACTGAAAATACACAGTAAACTGTGCGTGGTACACCGCAAAGAGAAAGGCCAGATAGTGAAATACGCCCACATCGGCACCGGTAACTTCCATGAAAAAACAGCACGTATTTACACCGACTTCAGCTTATTCACAAAACACCCGGAGATCTGTGATGAGTGTGACGACGTGTTCAAGTTTATTGAGAGCAGCTACCGACCCTTTAACTTTAAACACCTGATGATTTCTCCGCTCAATGCGCGAGAGAAAATCCTGGCTTTGATTAATCAGGAAAGTAAAAACGCTCAGGCGGGTAAAACGGCCAAGATCACCGTCAAGGTTAATAACCTGGTAGACAAAGAGCTCATAGACGCCTTGTACAATGCGTCGATGGCAGGCGTGAAAGTCCGCATGATCATTCGCGGCATGTGTGCCCTGGTACCCGGATTACCCCGCTTTAGTGAGAACATCAAAGTTATCAGTATTGTCGACCGCTTTTTAGAGCATCCCAGGGTGATGGTCTTTGAAAATGCCGGTGACCCACAGGTCTACATTTCTTCTGCCGACTGGATGACCCGCAACCTGGATCACCGGGTTGAAGTGGGTGCGCCTATCTACGATGAATCACTCAAGCAACTGATCATCGATATTCTTGAGCTGCAATTCAAGGACAGGGCCAAAGCTCGGATCATTGACAGCGAACAGAAGAATCTCTATGTTCGTCGCGGTAATAAGAAGAAGATCCGCTCCCAGATAGCTATCTATGACCATCTGAAAAAGTGGGAAAGTAATCAATCCAATACATGAGGGCAGCTTTATGACCACATACCCTTCCATCGCGGCCGTTGATTTAGGCTCGAACAGTTTTCATTTAGTCGTCGCGCGGGAAGTCGATGGTCGTCTGCAATTGTTGCACAAAGAAAAGCAGCGTGTGTTTCTGGCCGCCGGTCTGGACGAACAGTTCAACTTAAGCGAGGAAGCCATTGAACGGGCGCTGCACGTACTGCAACAGTTTGCCGCCACTTTACAGGATTTTGATAAGCACAGCGTACAGGTTGTCGCGACCTACACGCTGCGCAATTGTCGCAATATACGTGATTTTCTGGCCCGAGCAAAAAAAGCATTTCCTTTTAAAATCAACGTCATTTCTGGTCAGGAAGAAGCCCGCCTTATCTATCAGGGCGTAGCAAACCACATTCATAGTGAGGATAACCGCCTGGTCATTGACATTGGTGGTGGCAGCACCGAACTTATCATTGGCAAACACCTGGATCACAAATTACTCACCAGTCGTAATATCGGCTGTGTCACGCTCAGTAACGGGTATTTTCAAGACCTGAAAATGACAGCCAAACGCTTTGCCAAAGCCGAAATTAAAGCTGAACAAAACATTGAGGCCATCTCCGCCAGCTACCGTAAAGCCGGTTGGAAAACCTGTATCGGCACGTCCGGCACCATCAAAACCTTGTCTGCCATAGCCCAGGAGTTATTTGCCCAGGATACCCTGACCCTGGCTGTGCTGGAGCAGATAAAACAACGTCTGATTGAGGCCGACTCTCCCCATACACTCAACCTTAAAGCGTTACCCGAGGAGCGTTATGCCAGCATTGCCGGCGGCCTGGCGATTCTGATCGGGGCATTCAGACAGCTCAATATTGACGAGCTAACCTATTGCGATAACTCATTGCGTGAAGGCCTGTTACAGGAGATGGCGCAAAATGATGAGTTTGATATTCGCACCCGCACCATCAGTGCAGTCGGCGAGCATTATGCCGTTGATAAGCAACATGCTGAACATATCTGCGAGACACTTCATCAGATGGTCGACATGGTGCGCCAGAACTGGGGGCTCAGTGAATTCGACCTGCAAATGCTGCGCTGGGCCGCCAGATTGCACGAAGTAGGGTTAGCGATTAACTCTTCAGGGATCCACAAACACAGCGCTTATATCGTGCTCAATGCACAGCTGCCCGGTTTTACTCAGGAGCAACAGCAGCTGCTGGGCACCCTGATCCGTTTTCATCGCAAGAAAATCAAACGCACTGAACTGTCAACTATGGTCGAGGCCGATCTGACCCATTTTGCCCGTCTACTGACCTTACTGCGACTGGCTATTCTGGTACACCAAAAACGGCAAATCGATCAGGTTGCCAAATTTACACTGGAGGCGATGGACGATAGCTTACTGCTTACATTCGAGCCTGACTGGCTCGCCCAACATTCCCTGTTTGTGGCTGATCTTCAACAGGAGCAAGCCTACTGGAAAACCCTCAATATGACGCTGATGTTCCCCTCCGTGGGCTAACAGACTCAAGCCCGGTTAGCGGGCTCAGGCGACTTCCTCTTTCACGACAGCATAAATTTCATCGGCATAGACCCGGCTGTCCAACGCCAGGCAGAAGAGGAGTTCAAGGCTGGATGCCGGGCGGATCGCATTGAGGATCAGCTCAGCTTCCTGAATATTATTGCGCTCAACTTCAATCGCCAGGCGCAATGCGCCACCTATCAACCCCTTATAACTCAGCAACGCACTGCTGAGATCTGGATCCAGTGAGAACTCATCGACAATAACCGACAACTCCACATCCAGCACCGCATCTAGCACCGACATCAGACCAATCAGATAGCCTTGTTGTGCCATTTCATCGCCACCCGGCAGCAAGAATTGTTCAAGAAACTTCGCCCGCGCCAGACCCAGCTTCGTCAGTTCACTGGGCTTATCTGCCCCCAACTCACTTAAAGCCAGTACTTTAACAAACTGACGAATTGCATCCTCGCCCAGATAGACCACAGCCTGTGCAATCGAGCGGATCTCGATTTTATCTTCCCCGGCTTTGGCATTGGCCAGTTTTAGTACCCGCGCGGTCAGGCTGAGATCTTTGGCAATTCTTTGTTGGATTTCTTTGAAACACAGGGATTTTTTGGCGGTACAACGCAATAAATCAAGCACTACCATTTTAGAGGGCTCGACGTTACCATGATTAAGCATTTCAGGCACCGCAAAGAAGAAGCCCTGAAAGTAATCAGCCCCGGCACTTTTAATAAAACTGTAGTGCTCCAGGGTTTCAATACGCTCAACAATCACTTTGGTGGAGGGAAAACGTCGCTTAAGCTTTTTCAGCATCATGGTGGTTTTAATCACCGGCTCAAGTACTTCGATTTTGATGTAATCCATCAGCGGCAATAAGACTTCCCAACGCTCGTCACCGTCGTAATCATCTAACGCAAAGCGATACCCTAACTTTTTCAGTTTCGTGACGGTCATCACCAGCTCATCGAGATTGGTTGAACGTTCAACGATTTCAATCACCAGTCCCTGAGGCCGAAGTAACTTTGGAAGCTCCTGAAGCAAAGTTTCATCTGACAAGTTGATAAATGCAGGCACGCCTGCGGCAAGCCGTTCTACACCAATAAAAAGCAGAGAGTTAAAAAACAACCGTCCTGTCGCCTGGCCATCACTGACCCCGATTGGAAAGGCGTTATTATGTGAGTCCCGATACAACAATTCATAGGCAGCCACGCTCTGTTCACGATTGAAAATGGCCTGGCGTGCAATATATTGCACCGCGTCTTTTTTTGACTTGGCAATATGACCGCTCATTAACATCCTTAACTCTTGTACTTTAAAGGCTTCCATTGTCCCAGCATATGAAAACTCAGGCCCCTGAGCAAACTATTTTCTCACTACTTGGGGGAACATGAAAGTGTGCATCAGGCAGTTGCCGGGACCGCCTCTCTTTTACTATCATAGGTCTTATGAGTTTTACACTTATTTCGCCTTTTTGCATCCTGCTTTTACTTACTTCGTGGCTTTTATCTGGCCAGGGCGTCCTCGCCGCACCTGTTGACCAGCGTACTGACACACCCGCCACTCGCGAAGCAGTCACTTTAAAATACAGTATCAGTGGCTCAGGTACCTTCTACCCCTACTTCACCAACGACCCACAGCACCCAGGTATACTGCCTGAGTTAGTGTCACGGATCCTCACGCAGTCGGCACTTGAAGGCGAAAATATTGTGTTACCCACAAAGCGTACTAACCGCTATCTGGCATCAGGCAAAATTGACTTTGACCTGATCAGCCCAGCCTGGCTGAAAGCCTCACAGCTCACCGATCCACAATTTGTTTTTTCTGACCCCATGCTGCCCATTCGTGAGTATGTGGTCACACGCGTCGCCACGACCCCAATTAACAGTTTGGTGGGTAGGATAGTGGGCACAGTAAGAGGTTATTATTACCATGACGACAATGAGTTTGTCCGGGTTGACTTTGAGTCTGAGCGCGCCCTAATCCAAGCGCTAAACAAAGGGCGGATCGATATCGCTATTATAGGCGATCTGCCCGCCCAATATTGGTCTGCTCAGAATAATGTAGCGCTGCATTTTAACCAGCTGCATTCTCATGGTGCCTTACATATTCGCCTGCGCGCTGAACACGCCCACCTGTTACCGGCACTCAACAGGGCGATCCAGACATTGCGCGACACCGGGCAAATCACCCGGATCGAAACCGACTACCTGCAACGCGTTGCTACCGGACAGACACCGGGCAACAAGTGAAACTTATTCCGCCACCAGCTGTTCGCTGCGGAAAAACCCCGTTTCTGAAGACAGGTGCTGAACAAGCTCAGGCAGCACTTCATCCATTATCGCTTTAAGGGTCCAGGGTGGGTTGATAACTATCATGCCCGACGCCGTCATACCCCGTTCCTCAGTATCGGCTTCAGTAGCCAGTTCAAACAACTGAATATTCCGCACCCCAGATTCAATCAGGGTTTGCTCCATCTGATCGATCCGGGCGCGCTCGACCACTGGATACCAAATCATATAAGTACCTGACGCAAAACGTTTGTGCGCTTTGATGATTGAGCGAGCAGCCACTTCATAATCCGACTTTATTTCATAAGGCGGGTCCATCAGCACACAGGCACGGCGAGATTGAGGGGGTACCAGTCCCATTAAGCCCTTAAAACCATCTTCGCCTTTCACACGCAAAGAACGCTTATGCCCGGTGTTTTTTTCCAGCAACTTCAGATCCTGCGGATGCAGCTCAAAAAACCAACCTTTATCCTGTTTACGCAGAAACTGTTCAGCGACTTTTGGTGATCCAGGATAATACGCCAGTGTATCCTGGTTCAGTGACTTGACGACATCCACATAATCACGAATGGCATTGACCTGACCGGCATACGCCCACAACTTGGCAATGCCCTGTAAATACTCTTGCGTCTTTTGTGCATCTTTGGCCGCGAGTTCAAACAGTCCAGCACCTGAATGCGTGTCTATATAATCAAAAGGCTTGTCTTTACGTGTCATGTACTCCAGCACTTGTGCCAGTACCAGATGTTTAATAACATCGGCAGGGTTACCTGCATGAAATGAATGTCGATAACTGAGCATTATCCGTTCCTAATTTAGGTGGGCATTGTTCATCTCATAGGCGCCTGTAGAGGCACTTTGTTACCTCAATAGCTGAACCATAAATGAACAAATTAGTTAGTATTTGTCATTATCGCTCAAAACGAGACAAAAATCAGCATAACCTGCCCTAATCACTAGCTTTGCAGCCCACTTTGCTTTACATTTGCATGACATAAACACAGTGATAATGAGCGCATTTAATATGAAAGAAATTCTCCCTCAACTCGAGCAACTGATTGATCAACTTATTGCACAAAACAATACACTGACCGAACAGGTAAACTCACTGAAAGAACAAAACAGCAAGCTAATTGACGAAAATGAGACACTTCAGCTGGAAGTGCTAGAAAGCGAAGAAAAACAAAAAGAAACCAGCTCAACGCTGAGTGGGCTGCTAGAAAAACTGCAGAGTGCTAGTCAGGCAGGCTAATGTCAGAGTCGCCCGAACAGGTCACCGTCACCCTGCTGGGAAAAAGCCATCAGTTTTCCTGTACGCCAGGACAACAACAAGCGCTGATTGACGCCGTCGACCTGCTAAATGGCCGGGTTGACGAAATGCGTCAACGCGACACCGTGCGCAGCGATCACAACGCCCTGTTGCTTGCTGCATTGCACTTGTGTCATGAGTTGCTGGCACTGCAAAGTGATACCCAACAAGCCCAGCAAACGCTGCAGCAACTCACGCAACGTATCAGTACTCAAGTAGAGAGCAATTAGGTGTTTCGCCTGCTCTCTGTTTTCATTCTCCTGCTAACACTGACGCCCCCCGTCATCGCCGCCAGTTGGCACACGGTTTCCCCACAGATCACACTCATCGCCCCCGAAGCCAAAGCGCGCAATATCTTGCCCAATATGGCTTTAATCGAAGGCAATACCTGCAGTGCCCTAATTGACAGCCACGGCGATTTTGTTGCACTGGAGCAGCTGATCAATGAACTTAAGGCGCGCCTCACTACCCCGCTCTGTCATCTGATTGCGACGTCAAGCGAGACGCGCCAGCTCACCGGGCTGGCTTTGCTTAAACAGGCCTTTCCGGATGCCAGTGTCCACCTGCCAGACGCTCCACAGCTGAATGAACGCACGATGCGCACAGCACTAGACACACAGCTCGCCAACTTTGCGAAAAGCATCGAACTCAGTGAACAGCGGCTCAGTAAACTTCCGGCAGAGCAACAGACTCCGTGGCAAAAGCGCGTAGCGCTAGCCAAGCAACGGCTGGCCCGCTGGCAAACACTCCAGAGTATCGCCCTGACAGCCCCATCCTTACAACCCCGAACACTTGAACTCGGTGGTCTGACACTTCAACTTACCCAGTTTAAAGGCCAAAGCGGCCATGATCTCAGTATATTCAGTGCGCAGCACGGCGCACTGTTTGCCGGACACAGTGCAAACCTGCTTCCCTATGTGCGCCACGCCACCTGGCAACACAGTTTGCAAGCCCTGCAAAGCATACCCACATTAAAATGGGTCATGCCCGCATTTGGTAAGCCCTACAAAGCACAACAACTGGCACTGCCAATCACATTTATGGATCTGGCACAACAACAGGCCCAAAGCAACACTCAGATGCCACAGCGTGTTACTACTCTGTACCAGAACCAGGCATACAATGAAGTGCAACTGACGCAACATTTTACTCAGGCTATTAAAGTACTCAGCCACAAGAAGGCTTTGAATAAATAATCGTCAGCCAGTATAGTGAAGCTTATGAGGATTTCAGGCCGATTTTTCTATGTCTTGGTGGCGCGTATTTAGCCCGTTACGCTGCGGTGTCATCGTATTATGCTCAATGCTGCTGACGGCATGTCTCAGCACTGCACCTCAGCACGCAACCCCGACTGAGATCACTGAGGTATTGAATCAGCCAGCCCAGGCAGCACCATCCGTTGTGACAACACAACCGGAAACTCCGCCCCCCTTACCAGCGATCACCGAGCAGTCACAAGCATATCAGGAGTTGTGGCAATACATCGCGGCGAATCTGAGCTTTGATATCTCGCCCAATGCACGACTGCAAAAACGCGTCGAATGGTACCTGTCACAACCGAATTACCTGTTAAGTGTCAATGAGCGTGCTGCCCCTTATCTCTACCACATAGTGAAGAAAGTCGAACAGCGTAAGTTACCTATGGAGCTCGCTTTGTTGCCCTTTGTCGAAAGTGACTTTCGACCGACGGCACGCTCTTCCCAGGGGGCTGTCGGTGTCTGGCAGTTAGTCGATGCCACCGCTTACCACTTCGGGTTACAAAGTAATGACTGGTATGATGGGCGTCAGGACGTATTGGCTGCAACCGACGCTGCACTCGACTATTTACAGTATCTGCGACAAAGGTTTAATGGCAACTGGTTACATGCATTGGCGGCCTATAATAGTGGCGAGGGGCGCGTCAAAGCGGCCATTCGCTACAATCAAAAGCACAATCGCATTAGCCACTTCTGGGACCTGAAGTTACCCAGAGAAACCGCCGACTATGTACCCAAGTTGCTGGCGCTGAGCTACCTGTTGCAACACCCCCAGACCGGGCTGCAACGCCCCAGTTTGGCGAATCAGGCACAAACAACGGTATTGGATGTCGGGCAACCATTTAATTTTGGTATTCTTGCCAGCTTACTCAATATTGATAAGCAACGGCTACATCAACTCAATCCCGGATATCTGCGCCACCAAAGCCCGACCAATGGCCCATTTAAGGTCCTGCTGCCCATGGATCAGCAACAGTTGTTTGCCACTGACTTCTATCGTCGCCAGTTCAGTACGCATTATCAGGTTAAGCTCAATGACACCTTGTATGGCATCGCGAGACGCCATAATACCAGTGTGGCACAGCTTAAACAGCTCAATAACAAAACCCGGGATCTGATCCGAGTTGGCGAAATGCTCCTTATTCACAGAGCCCGTGCGAAGGACGATCTTACAGTGGATTATGAGATTAGCCCCTATCTGCAGCAACAACGACCGGCAAAAGTGGCAACCTATGAAAAGCATCATGTGATCCAGGATGGCGATTCTTTGTGGGCTGTCAGCCGTCAGTATCAGGTACCAATGAAAGATCTGCTCGACTGGAATCAGCTGACTACACAAAGCCTGCTTTCTCCCGGCGATACACTGATCCTGCATTTGCCGGTTGAAGCCGCTTCAACACCACCAGCAGGTGCCGGGACTGACGCTTCTAAAGATTACCTGGATGAGTTAAAAACACTGGTCAAGCCGAAACGCGATCCGTAGAATGCCTGTCACTACAACACTACGAAAATATAGAGATTACTATGCAGATCGCAAAAAATACGGTGGTTGAGTTCCACTACACGCTGAGCGAAGCAGATGAGCAGCTGGAAACCAGCACCGGACAAGACGCACTCGTTTACCTGCACGGTGCCGAAGGCATGTTACCTGGACTGGAAGCGGGGCTGGAAGGCAAAGCCGCGGGCGATAAACTGACCTTAACGCTGGAGCCAAAAGACGCCTATGGCGAATACCAGGAAGGACTGACTCAGCGCATCCCAATCAAACACCTGCAAGGTCTGGGCAACAACAAAGTCTGGAAGCCAGGTATGACCGCGATCGTTGAATCAAATCAGGGTCGTCACCAGGTACAAATCATCAAAGTGGGCCGCTTCAATGCAGATTGCGATCTGAACCACCCGTTTGCTGGTAAAACACTGACATTCGACATCGAGATTCTCTCTGTGCGTGAAGCTACAGCCGAAGAAGTCGCACATGGTCATGTGCATGCCGAAGGCGGTTGCGGTCACAGCCATTAAGGAATAGATATGCAAAAAGTTGCCATTGTAACCGGTGGCAGCGTCGGCATTGGTAAAGCCATTGCCGAACGTCTGCTCAATCAGGGTTATCAGGTTTTTAATCTGGACATTCAAAGCGCAGCGCATGGTGACTATCGTCACTGTGACGTCAGTGACGTCGACGCTGTACGTCGCACCATTGCTGAGATTATTGCCACCACAGGACGCATTGATGCGCTCGTCTCGAATGCCGGTAAGCATCTCAGCGCCACCATAGAAGACACCGATGAAGACACCCTGGATCAACTTTTTGCCCTGAATGTCAAAGGCGCATACAGCGCCATTCAGGCAGTGCTGCCAACCATGAAGACACAAGGTGATGGCAGTATCGTACTGATCTCTTCGGATCAGGCGCTGGTTGGCAAACCTAACTCTTTTGCATACAATCTGACCAAGGCAGCGTTGGCATCTATGGCAAAAACCACCGCACTGGATTACGCAAGCTACAATATTCGTGCAAATGCAGTGTGCCCAGGTACCATAGAGACCCCCCTGTTTCATCAGGCCATCGACCGTTACTGCGACAAAAGTGGGGCGGATAAGCAAGCGATTGTTGCCGAAGAAGCCGCGCTTCAGCCTCTGGGGCGACTCGGTCAGGCGGATGAAGTTGCAGCATTGGTGGCGTTTTTACTCAGTGCCGACGCCAGCTTTATTACTGGCAGTTTGCAAACCATAGACGGCGGATATACAGCACGATGAATAAGATTATTGACCCGCACCTCCATTTCTTTTCACTCCAGCAGGGTCAATATCACTGGCTGAAACACTCCCCGCCCCCCTGGCCAAACCTGGATCTGATCCGTCAGGACCACCTCCCCGAAGCGCTATTTAACCTGAGCGGTTTTAGCCTTGAGGGGTGTGTACATATCGAGGCGGGGTTTGATAACGACCAGCCAAGACGTGAACTCGAGTGGCTGGCTGAGATATTACCAGCCCCGCGCTACAAAGCGGTAAGCTACGCGCAGATAGATGCCTCGGCCAAACACTTTCGCACCCAATTGGATGCCCTGAAACACCCTAACCTGGTTGCCATTCGGGATATTACTGAAGGTCAGGATGCAATACGCCTGCTCAATCCCCAGGTTGCCGATAACCTGGCTTATCTCAGTGAGTGTGGGTTGCACTTTGAAGCCCAGTTTGAGCTCACCCGCCAGGACGTAGTGCAACGTCTGTATGACATTGGGCACCAACTGCCACAACTGCGGATTGTCCTCAACCACAGCGGCTTAGTCGGTCAGGGCGATAATTGGCAGGACAATGCCAAAAAGCTGTCACGGCTACCGCACTGCGCCATCAAATTTTCCGGGCACGAATTGCTGAACCAGTCCTTGCCGTTGCAAGCCCAACTAGACAGCTTACTGGCCCTGTTTGGCCACGAGCGGGTGATGTTTGCGTCAAACCATCCGGTATGTCTTATTCAACATAGTTATGAAGCGCTTTGGCAACGCTACCAGGCCTTGTGCCAACACGATGAGCAACTGTGGCATCAGCTCAGTTATGCCAATGCCAAACGCTGGTATGGATTCAACGGATCTTAACTAAATCGTAGGCCGCCAGACTGGGCACGATGCTTTGCAGACGGGTTTCTGTTTTATCCAGCGCATTCAGGCACTCACAGTATTCGTCGGCTTTTTCTTCCAGCTGATAGGCCTTCTTTTTCAGAGATTTATCTATCTCACTGGAGATGATCTCCATACGCTGACCCATATCACTGAAACGATCTTCTATGTTACCTTCCCGAGCTTTGAATGCGTCCCCTACCGACACTAAAATTGCCCCCAAAGAACCATGTACCGCAGAGTGGATACGCTCGCTGATCTCTTTAGTAAAAAAGTCATCAATTTTGGACAGCGACTGAGGGGCAATAAAATAGAAGTCCTCGCCCCGCTTAAACTTGTCCATCAAGGCACGCTCAACATATTGCAGCTGAGTTTTTAACACCTCAGGGTCGTTGTCAGACATCCCCTCAACGACCTGCTCTATTGCACTCAGACCCAAATTCACACCATCGGTGGCCAGATTAACCAGCTCAGGCACAGTATCGCGGATCCCAAGCGCATACTCGTTCAGCAGTTGCGTATCCTGATCACTCAGACGGATCCACTTTCCCTTAATCAGCAGCTGATTGTCATTATTAATCTGCACCCGGGTCTGGTTTTTATCCACAATCCGGATCTCTGAATCCGTGATGATCAGACCATGGCCCAGCTCAACATCACATTTTCCGGCAGCCTGAAGCGATGTGGACATCAGCCACAGTACGGGTAGTAATAGGAATTGTATTATACGTAGGGAGAACACGTGCTACCTCCACCTTAAGATAACGTGAGCGTAGCAAATTTAATGCGGCCAACCCACCAGTTTGCGGCAGGACTGGCCAATTTTTGCGCCTAACGGCATGAACACAGGACGATTAACCGGAGCTGCTATTCACAGAAGGCATATCTGGCCAACCTGACATAGGCCTGAGCGCTTTTGTTAAACACATTACTGACCTTGCCATCCCCAAAAGAAAACAACCAGGCATTCGTTGGTGTCCCTTCAACGGTGGTACTGGACCAGTAATTTTTTTCCAATGTCGCCAGAAAAATGGTTTCATTAATGGAAGGCTTCACGCAGCGATGCTCAACGATACTGGCGAGCTCCTTCACATTCGGCAAGTGCCAGTCATTGTAACCCGCAAATTCCTGGGCACTGGCGATTTGTAATGCCTGCTGCCAGCTTAACTCCTGTGCAACGTTATCGCAGCTGCTACTCTCGCTATTGTACACCTGGCCAAATGTACAACGTTGCCACATCAAATTAGTTTGTTTATCACATACCGTGCCATCGGCATTGACCACAAACTGCTCCGAAGGCGTTGTGTCTGGCACAGGCCCTTCAGACGCACAAATTTGCGATGCACTGACGACCTGACTAACGCTCACACTACCCAGCGCGACGATAGATAGAATCACTTTATTCATTAGTCATCCTCCCCGTAACGACGAACCAGCCTGACATAGGCAGTCTGTGACTTATTGCGTGTTACATCATTACCTGTTTTCATATCAATGACGAGCGCCCTAACCAGGTTATCATCTTTGCCATCGGTGCCGTCCACACTGGTTTGCGTAGTCCAGTAATACTGGTGGCCTAACAAAACTTCAGCCGGAACATGCGGGAAATAATCAGGGTCGAGTAAGTAATCACCACTACTATTATGATCCAGCAAATTAGCCAGTTCCATATAGGTCGGTAAACGCCAGTTGTTACCACCACAGAAACTGGCGTCATTAACGGCACTAATCAAAGCTTGTACACCACAGTGTGTGTCTTGTGGACACGTTGAGTTTGCGGCACCCGGTGTCACATTGGCCCCCTCGGTGAGATACCAGGTATAATGGTTTTGCGCATTGCGTTCACTGGTATTGGGCAATATCCCTGCGGTGACCTCTTTGACCTCCCAAATCAAGCCTGTCACGTTGTCCAGTACGCAACTGAAGTCTGTGGCATCGGCTGTCAACGGCTCAAATTCAGCACTGAATTTGGTAAAGTCAAAGGCCTGGTTACCCTGGCCACTTTTAGGTAGAAACTGCACCACGGCGTCACGTCCGAGCTCGGCGTCCTGACCAGGAAAATCGGTGTCCCCGCAGCTGATCTCTGTACTGTTGTTATAACACTTGGCGGTCCCGGTATCATTCAACTTACCCAGGGGTTTGGGCAGAATTTCAATGTTCACCGTATCTGAACCAGTGCGCTGTGCACTGTCGGTTACCGTCACTTTAAAATCAATTGAGGTGGCCTGATTGCCACTTTTGAGCGGCGCCATAAACGTGGTTTTACAAGCTCGCTCATCAGCCAGCGTCACTGTACTGCCATTGCTCACCTGCTCCCACAGACAAGAAAACTGGCCATCAACCGTGACACTTTTGCTGGCATCAAGCGTTACGGTGTCCAGCTCCTGCACTTGTTGATCACTCCCGGCATTAGCCAGTACTAATTCATCATTGGCCACCAAAGAGAGTTGCGTGCTTGAGGTTGCACTGGCACCTTCGTCATCTGTGACAGTTAGTTGCCACTTTACAGTATCCGCCTCAGCTAATAAGGGATGAACAAAGCTCAGCGTAACCTGATCGGTGCGTTCAGCTTTAACCGTGGCGGGTCCTTCAAGCATTTTCCATTGGTACGCCACGATGCGGCCATTTTCGTCATTATCACTGGAGTCTGCCGCAGACAAGGTAATGGTATCGGCATATTTTGCGGTGCCGTCTTCAGGTGCAGTTTGGGTAATTTTGGCGCTTGGTAGTAAATTAACTGACAGCACCTTCACGATAAGAGTGTCACTGGCCGACGTGCCATTAGGTGCCATATAGCTCACCTTAAGCTCTATTTCGCTGTCTCCTTTTACATCCGGCGCAGTGACCGCCAGCTCTTCACCTTCTTGCGGAAAGCCTTCCACAGCCGGACCAGAAACAATCTGCCAGCTAAACACCCCACCGGAAGGTGAACCCAAAGGTTTAAGTGTAAATTCTGTCTTTTCGTTGACGGTAATGTCCGAGCCGGCGTTAACGCTAACACTGATTGTCGGATTTTCATTACCATCAGAGCCCCCGCCGCATGCACTTAAGACACTTGTAAGCCCTAAAGCCAGTACTGATTTCTTCAGCATGGTAACTCCTAAAAAGTTACTTATTCGTTGCACAGTGATGTGTTCACTGCCAACAAAATAGTTGGTCTATGCCAGGGGAGTGTGCGCAACAGACGAGGCTCGCCTCTACTGTACGTGCAAAGTGGTGAACATTTGAAAAGCTTAGAGATAACTATCCTGGTGGATACGAACAAACAACTTTGTGCCTATCTTGCTGTAATCTACCTTATACTCACGCCCATCAAGCGCCTGAATAAACAACAGCCTCTTAACTTCACCGAACACATCCACGCTGGCCACGTGAACTACCTCTAAGTAACGCTCTTTTGCCTCGCGACGGTTTCTTGGCAGTTCTTCTTTAAACGGCAGCAAGCCAGTAGGAGTCACCTTAATTTTCGGGTGATTCTCTCCGTTCACGACTACTAAATCGAGCTTTTTCTCTTTATGGATAAGGGTATTGCGACCACTTTTAATAAAAGCTTTATCAAAGCTCATCTATCTATCCTGTTACTTCATTGCTGAGGTAGCCAACTCACTATGCAAGTTCTTGACCACCTCTTCGGGTGTTAACTTCCAACGATTCATGACAGTGGCAAATTGCCAGATATCCCTGTCCAGTACATTGGCAGGCAACATTAAATCGTAGCCTGTCAGCATCTTAAAGTTTTGCATCCGGTTTGCAAACATCGCCATTAATCCAGAATAATGCTGACCGTTTTCTGAGGTGTAACTCGCCTCTTCTATCAACCATTCTGATGGGCAATTGCCATTACTGCAATGTATTTTAACAGCTTGTAAAAAAATATTCCGCTGTTCTATCAGTAATTTTCCAGCCAACCTGGGCGTCAGGTGGGATAAAAATACATCAATATCCTTTAGTTTAATACCTACGACATTTAACTCAAGCGTTTCAACTCCTTGAGTGACACTTGGCACCCCACTGGAATGAAAATTACTATGCTCAAGTAAGAGTTCACCAAATTTGTGGTGATACACCAGCTGCCCGGGGCTCATTTCAATACTATAATAGGGTTGCTGGCTCTTCAGGAAGCCCAGCATAATCGCAACAATCGCGGCACTCGCCAGTGCAATTTCAAGCACAGAGATCGGCGTCGCCCTTAAGGTGACAAACACCATGATAACAATCAGCGCTATTGCACCAACCAGCATAAACTCAATGCTGTGGCGATTAGCCAGCGCACGTAATCTGACCGGCTCAACCATAACTATAAAACCACAAATAAAAACCGTACATAATGATCCCCCAGAACACCATTTTACGTATTTTCAAACATCTTGGGCATGGCTTGGATTTTTTCATAACGCCTTAATTTTTGGGTACAAAATTCCACATTTAACGAACTTGGGAACTCGCTTTTCGGTTAACGCACAAATATACAGGACGTTCGACGATTTGCTCTATTTGGAATTTTTGTACACTAAAGCCCCGCAGTCAACGAGAATCAATTATGCGCGCCAGTCAATCGGGTAAAGCCCTCTTTCCTTTTATAATTTTAGTGCTTATTGCCCTTTGCGGCTATCTCTATTTGCCCGCCAGTAATGGTAATAGTAAATCATTTTCTGGCGCACCAACTCAAGTAGCCGCTGTCACGATAGAACAACAGAGCCGGGATATTACAATAAATGCCATTGGCTCAGCACGCGCCAATCATGCTCTGAATGTCACCAGCGCACAAAGCGATTACATTAGTGCGTTGTATTTTGATGACGGAGACAGAGTGAAGCGTGGCGATAAACTTGCCCAGCTGCAAGATCTTAAAGAACAGTTGGCAGTGCAAGAGTTAGAGGTCAACCTTAAAGAAGAACACCGTCAGTTAACACGCTTGACAGAATTGGCCAAAACCCAGTCCGCAGCCCGCTCCCAACTCGACAGCCAGCATGCCGTCGTCGATGCGCTGGAAATTCAGTTGCAAACAGCACGGACTAAACTCGCCGAAATGGCCATTTATGCCCCATTCAACGGTATATTGGGTCAACGTTTGGTGTCTGTAGGCAGTTTTGTTGACAACAACAGTGTGCTGGCGACACTGGATGATATCAGCATCATCAAAGTCGATTTTCAGGTCCCGGAAAAATATCTGGCACAGCTCCAGCTTAAGATGCGTGCATCGGCCGCCAGTGATGCGTACCCTGATAAGACGTTTGAAGGCATCATTACACATATCGACCCGCGTATTGATGACAGCACTCGCAGTATTCGCGTCACAGCCAGCTTTGACAACCCGCAAGACCAGCTCAGACCCGGCATGTTGCTACACGTATCGCTGTTTTTGGGTGAGCTTAACGCGCTGATGGTACCGGAGAAGAGCCTGATCCCAAGACAGGACAAACATTTCATCTATACCATCAGTGAAGGCAAAGCCAAACAACAACAAGTTAGTGTGCTATCTCGTTTCCAGGGCTGGGTTGCTGTCGATGGCCTGTCTGCAGGCCAGCAAGTGATCACCGAAGGCACCACCAAAATTCGTAACGGCAGTGCCGTTGTGGTTAAGGGGTAAATCGTGCGGATCACAGATACTGCCGTAAAGCGGCCCGTTTTTGCCATCGTAATCAACCTGCTACTGCTCACCTTTGGTTTAGTGGCTTTTACCATGTTGCCGCTGCGCGAATATCCCGATATCGAAACCCCTGTTGTTAGTGTCAGCACCGATTACACCGGCGCGTCTGCCGAAGTGGTTGAAACCAAGATCACCCAGGTACTGGAAAATCGCATTTCAGGCATTGAAGGCATAAAAAGTATCACGTCTTCCAGCCGCAATGGTCGCTCGAATATCACCATTGAATTCAACATAGACCGCAACATCGACGCCGCAGCCAATGACGTGCGAGAACGTGTATCACGTGCTCTGGACCGGTTACCCGAGCAAGTGCGCCCGCCGGAGGTGTCCAAGTCGAACAGCGATGAAAGTCCGATAGCCTGGTTTGTGCTCAATAGTGAGACCATGGATACACTGCAACTCTCCGATTACGCTCAGCGCTTTATCGTTGACAGACTGGCGGTGGTTGATGGTGTTTCAAACGTGCGTATCGGTGGTGAACGTAAATATGCCATGAAGATCTGGCTGGATCGGCGTGCTATGGCAGCCCGAGACATCACCGCCAGCGACATTGAGCAAGTATTGCGGAACGAAAATGTCGAGCTTCCCGCCGGGGAAATTGAGTCTCTGGATCGTGACTTCGCGGTGCGTATTGCACGTAGCTACAAAACTCAGGAAGACTTTGACAACCTGGTGATCAAACGCGGTGCACAGGGCTACCTGGTCAGACTGGGTGAAGTCGCCGATGTGCGCCTCGAAGCGGCCGATGTGGAAAGCACCTTCCGTGGTAACGGCAAAAACATGATAGGCCTGGGCATTGTCAAACAAGCTAAGGCCAATACCCTGGATGTGGTCGACAATGCCCGCAAGGAACTGGAAAAAATCAAACGTAACCTGCCTGAAGGGACCACCATTCAGGACAGCTATGACTCATCGGTGTTTATTCGCGAGTCCATCATTGAAGTGTATCGCACCTTGGGTATAGCCATGGGCCTGGTGGTATTGGTGATATTTCTGTTCCTCGGTAACATTCGCGCTACTCTGATCCCAGCTATCACGGTGCCGATTGCACTGATCGCAACCTTTACCTTCCTGTTCGCCATGGGATATTCCATCAATCTACTCACTCTGCTGGCACTGGTACTCGCCATCGGCCTGGTGGTTGATGATGCCATTGTGATGCTGGAAAACATCCATCGCCGGATCGAACTGGGTGAACCCAGATTGCTGGCCACCTACCGGGGCGCCCGCGAGGTCGGATTTGCGATTATCGCCACCACACTCGTGTTAGTGGCGGTGTTCGTCCCGCTGGTATTTATGGAAGGACGCATTGGTGCCTTGTTTACCGAATTTGCCTTAGCCGTCAGTGCGGCGGTGATTTTCTCGAGTATCACAGCGCTCACCTTGTCACCAGCTTTGTGTTCTAAAGTATTGAAGGCCAGTAATAAAGAAAGCAAATTCTCGCAGTGGATGGACAGACAGTTTAGCCGCCTCGAGTCTGGCTATCGCAATGTGATCAGCGACAACATCACCCGACGCTATAGCCTGCTCCTGACCCTTGCACTGGCCGGTTTTGCCAGCTTTGCGCTGTTTCAACAGATCCCCTCAGAACTAACGCCCAAAGAAGACCGCGGCACCTTCTTCATCATGATGAATGGCCCTGAAGGGGCCAGTTACGAAAACAACGCGGCTAATATGGCGGAAATTGAGCAGCGTTTACTGCCTTATGTTGAACAGGAAGAACTGAGCCGCGTGCTGGTCAGGGTGCCTGGTTGGGGAGGCCGTGGCGGCGTCGCGATTGTGGGCATGCCAGATTGGGACGAACGTAAACGTTCAACCTGGGAAGTCATGGGTGAAATAAGCGGTAAAATGCGTGATGTCACCGATGTGCGCGCCTTTGCTATCATGCGTCGTGGCATAGGGGGTGGGGGTCAGTCTCGTCCCATCGAGTTCGTGTTGCAAGGCAATGACTACGACGAGTTGGTCGACTGGCGGGATCGTATCCTAAAACGTGCACGCACCAACCAGGGCCTGGTCAGACTCGACCACGATTATAAAGAGACCTTTCCACAATTTTTAATCAGTATCGACAAGCTAAAGGCCGCCGATCTGGGCGTCTCTGTCAGTGACATTGGCCGCACGCTTGAAACCATGCTGGGCCAGCGTCGTGTAACCACCTTCATAGATAGAGGTGAGGAATACGATGTGATCCTCAAAGGAACTAAGGCCGATTTCAGCGCCCCCCATGACATTGCTGACATTTATGTTACTTCGCGTAGCGATCAGTTGGTGCCGCTGGATAGCCTGATCACCATTCGTGAAGAAGCCACGGCCTCTCGCCTGAATCGCTACAATCGAATGCGTGCAATCACCATCACGGCTAACCTCGCACCTGGCTACACACTGGAGCAGGCGCTGGACTTCCTGAACCAGGTCGCTGCAGAAGAAAATGACATTGACGGTGCCATCGACTATAAGGGCGAATCCCAGCTGTTTTATGAAGGGGCATCGGCCATGACCTATGTCTTTATTTTGGCCCTGACCGTGACATTCTTGGTGCTGGCTGCGCAGTTTGAAAGCTTTGTTCACCCTCTGGTGATCATGCTGACGGTGCCACTGGGCCTGGTGGGTGCCATGTTTGGTCTGTACGCCACTGACAGCTCACTGAATATTTACAGCCAGATAGGCATTGTCATGCTGATTGGCCTCAGTGCTAAAAATGGTATTCTGATCGTTGAGTTTGCCAACCAGCTTAGAGACAAAGGGGTTGCATTCGAACAGGCGATTATTGATGCTGCTGTACAGCGACTCAGACCCATTATTATGACCTCTCTGACGACGGTAATGAGCGCCATCCCACTGGTGCTGGCGTCGGGTCCGGGCTCAGAAAGCCGGATGGTGATTGGGGTGGTGGTGTTTGCCGGGGTCAGTGTCGCAACCATCTTAACCCTGTTTGTGATCCCCTGTGCGTACAGCATGCTTGCACGCCGCACTCAGTCACCACAGGCCACCAGTGACAAGCTGCTTGAACAACATGATGCTCACCCTCAAACACAACAGGAACGGGAGATATAATGATGAATCAGTGTATTGCCACCTTTGGTGGAGGCTGTTTTTGGTGTATCGACGCCGCCTTTCGCAGAGTTAAAGGCGTCACGAACGTGGCTTCTGGTTATGCCGGCGGCCACACCGACAACCCCAGCTACGAGCAGATCTGCACCGGCCAAAGCGGTCATGCCGAGGTGGTCCAGATCAGCTTTGATCCTCAGCAGATCGATTTTTCAGCTTTATTAGCTATGTTCTTTGCGCTCCATGACCCAACCCAGCTGAACCGTCAGGGCAATGACATTGGCACTCAGTATCGCAGCGTAGTGTTCTATCATTCAGAAGAGCAACGGGCATTAACTCAGCACTATATTGAGCAATTATCCCCCACTATGAGTGCGCCGATAGTTACCGAAGTGACGGCCAACACGCACTTTTACCCGGCAGAACAGTATCATCAGGATTACTACACCAATAACCCCAACCAGGGTTACTGTAGCGTGATGATAGCCCCCAAACTAGCCGCATTCGCTGAGAAGTTTGCTGAGCATCTCGACTCGTGAATTCAGTACTTCAGATCAAAAAAGGAGGCTAAGCCTCCTTTTTTACTCCCCTTCTACTTAGAAGGTGATCCGAGTACCTACATAGACCTGTCTGCCCGGCGGTTCATAAGGTAACAAGGTACCGTCGGCCGTTTTACTGGCCACTGAGGTAAAGTATTCCTTATCAGTCAGGTTTTCCAGTCTCATTGTCAGTGCAACGGGTTCAAGCAATTGATAGTTGGCGCTAAGATTAAAGACAGTGTAAGACGGCAGATCGGTATCAAAGTAGCTGATCGACGGACGCTTATCACGGTATTGCATCGCCAGTCTCACATCCAGCTTGTCCCACTGCTTTGACAGAACATAGTTAAACGCTTTGCCAGCGCGGCGAGGCAAGTCTTCGCGCTTTTCTTTGTCTCTGGCATTCAGAAAGGTCAGATTGGCTGCATGCTCCAGGCCCAGCGCCGAAAATTGTGCACTTAACTCAATTCCTTTCATGTGCGCACGGCCCACATTAGCAGGAATGTACTTGTTTGTTTGCGCGTCAAATTCGTTGCTGATCAGGTTATCAATGCGGTTATCGAAGATGGCCACATCATAGCGTACCGAGGCCGTTTCCACCGTCACACCTAACTCATTGTAGGTACCTTCTTCCGGCTTAATTTCGATGTTAGGCAAATACCAGGGGCTGTCTTTGACAAACGCATTGGTTAAGCTGGGGGCACGAAATGCAGTGCCATGATTTACCCGAAAGGTGACGATGTCGGATGCTCTGAAGCCAACATCAGCCGTATACGTATTCGCACGTCCGTGATGTTCATAGTCATCACTGCGCACGACTGCATTCAGCAACCAGCGCTTGTCGTCGTAAAATGCAGCGGCAAATACAGCGGTATTATCGCGCTCTGCAATCGAGAATTGCGCGCTTGATGAAGACAGGTCCTCATTCAGACGACTCACACCGCCCATCAGCTGAACAGCTGGTGTCATTTTGTAGCGTGCGCGGTATTCAATTTCATCCCGCTTAGTGCTGTAAACATCATTGGGTGGTGGTTGTGTGCCATCTGGTACAACCGACAGGAATTGTGTATTTTCTTCCTGGGCCAGACTGATAGACGCTTCCTGGATCAATACGTCCGATTGCTTCTGCCACGCCAGCTTAGTGGTGTGATTATCAAACTTGTACGCATCATTGCCAAAGGAGGCATCGTAATCCGCTTCTCCCTCACTACGCTGTGCATAGAGCGCAAGTTGGCCGTATTGCGCCAAGTCGTAGCCCAGTTTAATGCCCATATTGGTGTTGTCATAAGCGTCACTGTCATGCTCTTTAGAGCGCGGTGCTGCGGGATCTTTGGCTGTCACGTCATAACCATCAGTGCTCTCATAACCAAAATGATAATTCACTGTCAGCTTATCTGCCTCAAATTGGCCAGCCAACTGAGCGCCGCCATAGTTACGGCTGCCCGAAGTCAGTGCCAGTTGATGGCCCTTCTGTTCACGGGTAATGATGTTAATCACCCCGGCAACGGCGTCAGAGCCATAAATGGCCGCACGTGCGCCTTTGAGTACTTCAATGCGCTCAATGCTGTTTACCGGAATATTCGTAAAAGATACATCGCCCGAGTTGGCATCACTGATCCGCACGCCATCCACTAACACTAAGGTATATTTAGTGGCAGCACCACGTACAAAGACACTGGTCTTCTGGCCATAACCACCGCTTCGCACCACATCAATGCCTGCTAAATTGTTAAGCAAGGTGGGCACATCACGCACATTAGCACGCTCAATTTCAGCACGCTCAACCACCGCCACAGAGGTCAACGTATCCACACTGGCTTGTTCAAATTTGTTCGCTGTAATCGTGATATGTTCAATGTCTTGCGCTGACAACACAGAGAAAGGCAGCACAGCCAGCATGGCCGTGGTTAAAGTAGATTTTTTAAACATGGGTTCCCCTGATCCACGCCCACCGCGTGAACTACAACTATATGAGTGTGCTTCAGGGCCGGTTTCCGGACTTACCTACCACAACCTCTTGGTTGCGATAAGCTCACCGTTGCGGGGGCAGTGCCGGACTAATGCCTGTTCCTATGGCATGCACCAGCTTCCCGATTATTCAGATCTTTAAGAGACTCCAGGCTCCTGATCTGACACCCTGAAAAATTGGCGCTATTGTCGGAGATTTGGGAATAAAAAGCAACGGACGTCTAGCATGCTAAAAATATTTATTGATCTTTAACATGCCAAACACAAGAAAGGTGGAACTTACGTGATTAATCCCGGAAGTTTTTAAACTGGAAAGGCTGACCAAGCTCGGCGCCTCGGATCAACTGCATGGTTTCTTGCAAATCATCACGCTTTTTACCAGTCACACGTACCGTTTCGCCCTGAATTGAAGCCTGCACTTTGATCTTCGAATCTTTGATGGCCTTAACCACTTTCTTTGCCATATCTTTGTCGATACCTTGCTTCAGCATCACTTTACGTGACACGTACTTACCCGACTTTTCAACCGCTTTTAGCTCGAAGCTGGCAACGTCCAGACCACGTTTTGCGGCTTTCCCAACCAGCATATCGAACAATTGCATCACCTGCTGTTCTGACTCACTTTTCAGCGTGATCACTTCGTCGTTCAGCTCAAATGAGGCTTCTACACCACGGAAATCAAAACGCGTGCTCAGTTCACGATCAGCGTTGTCAACAGTGTTTCTCGCCTCAGTCATATCAATTTCAGACACAATGTCAAAAGAAGGCATATCTAGCTCCTGGATAATGTTTTCCCGGATTATAGCAACCCAAGGGCCACGGCGCGACTACCCTTTGAACACACGTTTTATAATTCGGAACGGAATTACGTAGCTTCATCCCATTTTCAGATTTCAATGATATACTGGATTTTTCACCCCTAATGATTTGGAAGTATTTGTGGCGCGTCGACTTTATCAATGCCTGTTGTTACTCTCTTTGGCCGTGTGCACCTTTTTGTTTGCCAAAGAGATCCAAACCAATCAAATTGTTAGATTTGAACACGCCGATAAAGTCGCCCACTTTGGAGTGTTTTTCATCCTGGCATTTTTCTCTCACCATGCGTTTCGCTTTAAGATCTGGTTTCATCTCGTGCTGTTAACACTCTACGGTGCTGGCATTGAGTGGATGCAAGATTCACTCCCCTATCGCCAAGCCTCCTGGGGTGACTTTATTGCCGATCTTGCGGGCGCTGTCAGCTACTTTGTTGCCTATTGGATTTATTATCGCAAAACAGGCAAATCATATGGCTGAGCTGTTTATTGTCGGCAAAGGGGCAGTAGGCCTGTTGCTGGCCGAAAAACTGGCGAGTACCCATCAGGTTACCCTAATCACCCGAACACCTACTGAGGCGGTATTTTTTCAAACGCATCTAAAGCGCCAGCAGCTGGCCGTGAAGTGCGTGACCTGGCAAGTTCTGGCGCAACAACAACAGCCTGTTTCACTGTGTATTATTCCGGTTAAATCCTATCAGCTTACTCATGCCTTTATGTCTCTGAAGCCTCACCTTACTCAGAATGCCAATGTCATTTTGAGCCACAACGGGATCCAGGCGTTAACGCCCATCATCGAGACACTTGACGCTCAGCAGGGATTGTTTTTTCTTTCTACCAGTATGGGTGGGTGGAAGCCTGACAGTACAACCGTTGAATATACCGGCCCCGGCAAAAGCCTATTCGGCCCCTGTAACCCAGTGGCACAGCAGCGCGCACAAAGGGTATTTAAGCATCTCGTTGAACCTGCATTGCAAGGCGCAGAGCTGACCTATGATATTCAGCTATTGCGATGGCAAAAGCTGTGTGTCAACCTGGCCATCAATCCACTCAGTGCCCTTACCGGACTCAAAAATGGTCGCCTACGTGCGCCTTGCTATGCCAGCCTGGTATTATCTGTATTAAATGAGGCCTGCACGATTGCCAATCATATTGGCGTACCACTAAAACTCAGCGAAGAGCTGACGCGCGCTTACCAGGTCATGACCCTGACGGCTGACAACTTTTCTTCAATGGCTCAGGATGTCAGCAACCACAGACGTACAGAAATAGATGCTATGTGTGGTTATGTCAACGAGCTGGCAATACAATTAGGGATCACAGCCCCGCACAATGCTCGCCTGCTCAAGCAGGTACAGTCACTGCACACCATCAATAAGTCGTATTAAGCCCGTTTACAGTGCTCTATTTTCACGACTTTATTCTGTAAAAAGTAACCTGAGCGCCCAAAAAGCACCCCGGACTCATAAAATTCAAATTTTTAGATAATGATTTTTATTTAGATTATCTGCAGTTTTTACAACAATCGTCTTTCATGATGCAGCGTCACTTTATGCACACCCAGACCAACAGCGCACGTTAAGCAATAAAATGACACATTTGTCACGCTACAGACCATGCATGAATTATTCATTGTCAAATGATGCGCGTGAATAAAGAGCATGTAAATGGTTCGATAATGGAGACTAATTTAGTATCCAGTCCAACTATAGATACGGCAAACATGAAATATTTTTTCTTATCGATTAGACAAAAGTCTATTTTGTAACACCTGAACCCAACTGAATAATTACCCATGTGTGAGGTAATATATATTCACCCATTCAACCAGCATTGAAAACAGAATACGCAATTCAAAGGTTTATGAAATGTAAACAACAAGAAAACACAGTATAAACCGTACTTAATATTGGGAAATTTTTTTGCTACCATGCCCGCGATTTCAACAGCCTTTACTTTAATCAAGAAGGATTTAATATGAACTCAAAGGTTTGGTTGCCGCTGTGCTGTGCTGTTATTTTGAGTGGCTGTAATAGCATTTCTCAACAAGCACCAGTGCAATCTCTTGCTCAAGAGACAGACGCTCTAAAAAAATCAGTCATATTTATTCATGGTGCGCATTCTAAAGGAACAGCCTGGTCGACAGTACAATCTCAACTGACAAAACAGGGGATCAGAAACTACGTCGTTGACTTACCTGGGCGCAAAACCACCATAGATCCTAAATCCATCACCTTGGATCACGCAGCTCAAAGTTTATGTACACATTTACGATCGTATCCCCAACCACAGGCACTGGTCGCACATAGCCAGGGCGGTGCTATTGTCCACAAAGCCATCACGCTATGCAGTGATGTCAACATTAGCGACATCATCTACGTCAGCGCCGTTGCACCGATAGAAGGCGCAAAGCCTTTTGCCTTACTAAGTAAACAGGACGAAGAGCATTATTTTTCCGGTATCACGTATGAAGATGGCTGGATGAAGATTTCCGACAAGTCTGCCTATTTATCTTCGTTCACTGAAGCGCACAGCAAAACCCAGCAACAGTTTGTACTGGACAATTCAGTCGATGAGCCAGCCATCACCGGAGATGGCAAAGTGATGCTGAGCAAAACCACTTTGGCACCCATTAACAAAGCCTATGTTTTTGCCACTCAGGACAAAATTATTTCCCTGTCCTCGCAAAAGAAAATTGCTGAATCCATCGGTATTACTCAAACCTATAGCCTGGATTCCGGCCATTTGCCGATGCTCACCAAACCACTTGAACTGGCTGAGGTCATCACTCAGGCCTTGCAACTTTAAACACGCAAACAAGGATTGAAAAGTATGCAAAAAGGTATTTCAAACAGTATTCCCGATCCAATGATTGTGCTCAATAGCGTGCGGGCATTGCAAGACAACAGCCTTGCCTCGCAACCGACTGTGACTATCGTTGGTGCCGGTGTCGCAGGCCTCAGTGCGGCCTATGAGCTGCTCAGACTGGGGGCAAAAGTGACCCTTTTGGAAGCAGACCCCAGTCACATTGGCGGACGTGTCAGAACACTGCGAGAGTCTGACAAATTATACGCGGAGCTGGGGGCAATGCGGATCCCGACAGAGCACCACCTGACGCGTCATTACATCCGCGAAATGGGACTGGAAATGCGTCATTTTGTTCAGGAAAATGACAAGACCTTTGCCATGATCCGAGGTCAGAAAGTCCCCCGTAGTGAAGCCGGGTTCGAACAGTTAAAACAGCATTTTTCCCTCAGACCGGCAGAGCAAAAAATGTCCGCCGATAACATGTGGGAAATTGCGGTCACTGAGGTCCTCAATTCACTCAGCAGCGATGAAAAAAAAGCGCTTTATAACAGAACATTAGACAGTGAGAAGCTCAAAGCACTGGATGACATGTCGTTAAAAGACGCGTTCGTTGCGGCCGGGTTAAGCCTCGATGCACTGGAATACGTCAGTGCCATTTATGGCGTATCCACACTGATGCAAACGTCCTTTTCCGAGCATCTCAGAGAAGAGCTGGAGCGCGTCTGGTTTGATGGTTTCGACGAAGTCGTTGGGGGCACCGATTTACTGCCTCGCAAACTGTTCGAAAAAATCCAGCATGGCGTGCAGTTTAAAGCGGGCGCGCGGGTAATCGCCATAGACAACCAGGCCAGTGGCGTTGCTGTCACTTACCAGCTCAGAGATCGCTCTAAACACACACTGCGTTCAGACTTTGTAATTTGTACATTGCCCTTTGGTGTACTCGGCAAGGTAGACTTTAAGCAGTCCATCAACCCGCTCAAGTCCCGAGCATTTGCACAGGTCAATTATGATTCGGCGACCAAAGTGCTGATCCGAACGAAAAACCGTTTCTGGGAACTCAACGAAGGCATTTATGGCGGCAGCACCATCTACGATGTGGGCCTGGGTCATACCTGGTTCCCGGCAGACAACGCGCAACGCAAAGATCCGCAGGTATCGCGCTCTCCCAGTTATTTGCTGGCATCTTACACCTGGGGCCAGCATGCGCGCCGGGTCGATACACTGAATAACTTCGAGCTTAAAGAATTTATTTACACTGAGCTGAAGAAAGTGCATCCCTATATCGAACGCGACGATATTTTGAGTGTGCTGCGCTGGAGCTGGACGAATCACACCCATTCAGCAGGCGCTTACGCCTTTTTTAACCCCAGAGACCATCAGGATTATTACGCACTGATGAGCGAGCCTGAACAGCGCTTATGTTTCGCCGGAGAACATTGCTCCCTTTACCACTCATGGATCCAGGGTGCCCTGGTATCGGCGCTGGAAGCCGTCCAGTACATAAGTCAAAAAGCATAACTATTTTAAGGAAAAAACATGTCTTATACTGTTGCTGAGTTTATTACACTCAGACTAAAGCAACTTGGTTGTTATCACGTATTTGGGGTGCCCGGCACCTCATGCTCAGATTTCATTGATAGTCTGGTAGCCGACCCGGATATGCAGTTTGTGAATACAGTCAACGAGCTGGAAGCCGGCTATGCTGCTGATGGTTACGGCAGACAAGGGGCAATCGGTGCGGTATCGGTCGCGTATGGTGTTGGTACGCTCAGTATGGCAAACGGTATTGCCAGTGCCCTCACTGAACGCGTACCACTGGCCGTGATCAATGGCGGTCCGACAGACAAGGATTTACGCCTGGAAGCTGAATATGACGTCCTCTTCTCCCACTCAACCGGATTTGGCAAAACCGACCTGAAAGTGTTTCGCAAGCTGACTCTGGGTGCAGCGGAAATCCGCACTCTGGAAGGCGCAGCAGACCGCATCGATCGTTTGTTGATCATGGCCATTGAACGCTCAGGCCCGGTTTATATTGAGATCCCACAGGATCTCTGGAAACAACCGATTGGTCATTTTTCTCCTAATCTGGCTTACAGTCCGAAGCGCTTTAAGCGAGGAGCACGGCCATTCACACAAGCCGTCGCCGACAAACTTGCGCAGGCAAGTAACCCGGTCGTCCTGTTAGGGGCTGAGCTGGTGCGCTTCGGTCTGATCGATGAAGCCATGCGTTTTGTTGAAGCCCAAAACTTGCCGTTTTATACCACCTTGCTGTCCAAGTCGCTGGTCAGTGAATCTCACCCGCTGTTCTGCGGCGTTTATGATAGCGATCTGGCACCGTCCACTGTGACTCAGGGCGTTGAATCGTCAGATTGCGTCATTGCGCTTGGGTGTTTATTCGGTATCGACCATCGCTACATGGTCACCTCTTTGGGCGACAAACTGCTTCGTGTCGCATTCAATAAAGCCATGATAGGGACCGAGGTGCTGCCTAAACTGTCACTGGGCGCCTCTTTAGAGTCACTGAATCAATTACCTGAGTTGACCCGCACAGATCGCCAAATCCCTACCGTAGCGGGACAAACGTATCAGGATCGCCGTGCGCATTGGCAATCCAAACTAGGTGATGACCCGTATAACGGCACGCTCGGTCACGACGGCATTTTTGCTGCGATTGGTGACTTCCTAACGGAGCAGCCCGACCCTTATTACATCAGCCTGGATACCTGTCTGGCCAGTTTCCCGGGAGCAGATATTCCGGTACTGGATACCCAATGCTTCCTGGCAAACCCCATTTGGCTGTCAATCGGTCAGGGCACACCTGCCGCAATCGGCGCTTACTTTGCAACTGGCAAACGGCCACTGATAGTGACAGGTGATGGCGGTTTCCAAATGGTGTCGCAAGCCTTCTCGTCATTCGTCCAGAATCAGATACCTGGCATCATAGTGATCATCGACAACGGTTCATATGCCATTGAACAGTTCCTGATCGACGGTACTTTCTTTACTGAACCGAACAAAGCACCACTGGACTACGTGATGCTCAACGGCTGGAAGTACGAAAACATGCCCCATGTCTACAATGGCGGGATCGGCCTCAGAGTCACCAGTTATGATGATCTGCTGGGCGCGCTGCGTCACGCACATGCTCGTCCGGATCAACCCTGTGTCATTGCAGCACAGATCCCAATGAAAGATCTGCCGGCTGAGAACCGCGCTTTCTTGGGTATTTAAGTCAATCAGATATTAATTCTTTTAATCGTTTCAAGAGGCGTTTGCGCCTCTTCAGCACAAGGGTATAAGGATGACATTGTCGCGGCGTACGTTTTTAAAAAGCAGTTTCGCACTTGCAGGACTGACTGGTTGTCAGGTGGCAGCCTCTCCGTTAGTCAGGGCCTTGTTAAATCAGGAGAATAGCTATCATGCACTCTACCTGGACAAAAACCGACTGACTGAATTGCTGCCTATTCTGGCTCAGCAATTACACCTTTATCAGGATGCAGAGATCCATACACAGGCGATCCAATGTATCGCGCAACTAGAGAGTGAGCACGCCATCTACACGCGCCTTCACGAACTGGTGGCGCAGGACTCAATGAACCTGAATCTGATCAACATGCATCGCTATCAGGATCGTCAAATCCAGTGTATTGAGTCATTACAGGATCTCATCACTGCAGTCCCGGTAGACGGTTACATCAGTTTTGGCTTGCCCAACAGCAGCTTTGATCCCATTGCTCTGTTGCCACAGGTAAGTGGTCGCAAATTGACTGTTACCCGGCCTATGCCGGCAAGTTACAGCCCCATCGCGCGCTCCGATGTGATCAGTATTGCCACAACCACTGAAGTAGATCAGCACGCGCTGGCGCTGAACAAAGACGCTCATTTGCAACTGGCTGCCATTTATGACGGCCCACACTGTTACAGCCAAGAGGTGTTTACCGGAATGATGTCAGGGCTGAGTCGACAAATGACCTCCGGCGGCCACCTTGCCATGCGCCTTTATGACGTACAAAAGCCAGTGCAACAACACTTTGCGGCAGTGCTGAATGACTGGACCAATCTGTTTGAAGGGCAATCCTGGCAGCAAGCAGCAGCACAACGCACACGACTACGCTCCGCAACAACATGGCACCGGGAAATGGCGCAATATGGGTTCAAACTGGTCGATATGCACACGCTGAACTCACACCAGGCGCTTCCTGAATACCTGGCTCTCTATCAAAAGGTTTCTTAATCTATGAAAAATCAGCAACACACCACTGTGTCCAGGCGTTCCTTTTTAAAAGGAACCGGGCTGGGACTGGGCGCGCTGGCAACCAGCACTTCTACTTTTGCCTGGCAAAACACCATTGATGTGCATCAGGGCGTCGTCGCCACAGCCACACTGAAAAATGCAGGCTTGCAAGAACAAGCGCACATGCAGGATCAATACATAGCACTGGCAGACACGCTGGATTTGCCGATCCGGACAGGGCATCAAGTTTTGATAGTCCTGGGCGTCGTGTCGGATAAACCATTTCCTTATAGTGTTGACAGTAAACTCCTGCATGCAAGCCTGATGCATCTGCTGGCACAAGGGGTGAAAGCGCAGCAAATCACCATTGCTTATCGCAGTAAACACGACCTCCAACCGACCTCGTCACTGGTGGTCTCGGCAAGCAAGGCGCTGGGCAAGGCATTTAAACCAGAGCATTTTGTTAATACCCTGGGTAATACACACTGGGAGACATTGACGCTCCCCCAGGGGTTGCCGGGTTTACACGTTTTGAGCAGTGCTAAGCGTGCAGATCATATTGTGTATCTGGGTCAGCTGACCGATCAACATGGTCAGCCTGTCATACCTGAGCATGCCATTGCACAAACCCTGTTGGCTGCTGATGGGCTGGCTCAGTATGCCGGGCAACTGGATGATGTCACCAAAATCTCCGTGCTCAACCGTGCGGTGTTTGCCAAAGTCAGGTTAGTGGCAAACAACGCAACGCGATTTGTCGCAACCACAGATACTGCGCAGTGCGAGGAAAAATGTGTCCATCCGGGGATCCTGAATATCTCTAATGATATGACCAGCCAGGCGGTGTTCGCGCGTCATTACCTCAGTGCGCTGCACAATAATACACAGGTCACAGCGCGCACTGCTCAGTCATTAGTCTGGATGCAACATGGCAGCAGCCGCGATCCGCTGACTATTCGGCTGGTTGAATCAGCCCTGAGCCGTTCCGGTGTGGCATTAAAAAAAGTAACGCTGGGGTAAAATGTGGTGTGGCTGAGCGCCGTTGCTCAGCCACAATTTAGGGGGTAATCCTTATGGGCGATATACTCTGACGTTGGCAAAGCCATTTTCGTGCAGGATCAGAGCCTGCAGCTGGCTCATCACGCCTTTGTTACAATAGAGGTAGTAATCTTTGTCCTGTGGTAAATCGCCAAACTTCGTCGCCAGGCGGAAAAACGGTAGGTGGATCACTTCAACTCCCTCCAGTTCAAGCGGATCCGCATCCTCCTCTTCCGGGGAACGAATATCAACCACCACGGCACCGGCAGGCAGATCGCTGACATTTTCAGCTTCTTTAACCTCTTCTTTTGCCTCTGCTTCAATCTCGCGAATGTCTTTCACGATGGCATTTTCCACCACGGTATCCAGCACATCAAAGTCAAACTTGCCTTCTTCAGCTTCGATTTTTTCCAGCTTCGCTTTAACCGTCGGCTTTTTCGAGATCACACCACAGTACTCAGGCATTGACTCCGCCATTTCACAGGTGCCAATCTGGCGCGCAATACGAATGATCTCTTCTTTATCATATTGGATCAGAGGGCGTAAGATCAGGGTTTCAGTAACACGATCAATCACGTTCAGGTTTGCCAGTGTTTGACTCGACACCTGACCAATACACTCACCTGTTACCAGCGCCTGAATACCAAAGCGCTCAGCAACGGCGGAACCGGCTCGCATCATCATACGTTTGAGCACGACGCCCATCTGGCTGTTTTCGATATTCTCAAGGATTTCTGCCACCACCGGCTCAAAGTCCACCGTGATAAAGCGCACCTTGTGGGTTGAGCTATATTGCTTCCACAAGTAGTGGCTCACCTGTTTTACACCGATCTCATGCGCCGCACCACCCAGGTTGAAGAACAGGAAATGGGTTCTCGCCCCTTTACGGATCATCTGGTAGCTGGCCACACCGGAGTCAAAGCCACCTGACATCAAAGACAGTACATCTTCCTGTGTTGGCAGTGGGAAACCACCCATTCCCAGGTGTTTAGTCGTTACGATATAGGCGCGATCGCCTTTTACTTCGATTTTAACCGTGACCTCAGGCTTGCGCAGTTGCACCCGTGCGCCCGGCACATTCTGGTTCAGACCGCCGCCGACATATCTTTCTACATCACTGGAGGTAAAGTCGTGATCCCCCTGACGTTTCACCCGAACGCAAAACGTCTTATTTTCGATTTGTGGGCCCACCAAAGGCAGTGCGGTTTGATAAATGTCGTCCAGCGTTTCAAAAGTGGTTTCCTGCACTTCAAGAAACTGCACTATGCCAGGAATACGGCCCAAACCACTGATAAACGCTTTGCGGATCTTAGGATCGTCGCTATGCGTTACCACCGTGATGTTGTCCCAGTTATTTTTTACCGTCACTTTTTCGTCAAAGCGGCTCAGCACCAGTTTGATGTTTCGTTCGAGTACCATAGTAAAGCGTTTGCGAACCGATTTACTTTTGATCACGATTTCGGGGTGCAATTTGACGATAAATTTAAACATAGAAGTCACTCTTGGTTTGGACATGAATGCGCAATTGGCGCGCCGACAACGGGCGCGCGATTATAGCAGACTTATTAAAGACTAGGAAATATACAGAGGATAACCAGCTTTTCTGGTCTGTGGGATCAAGCTATGCTGGGCAAAGACGCATCCGCCATTGTCTGATAATGCTGCTGCAAGTGTTGAATTTTGTCCCGGCTCAGTGAAGTCGCGTAGGGTTTAAACAGCATCAGGACTTTAACAATACCATTATAGATATCCTGCTGCTCCAGCACTCCAGTCATTCTGCGTGCTTTAACATACGGCGTCCAAAAGCTCACCACCATTTTCAGCATATGGGCCAGCTCATTGGCATCTTCATTACTGATCGCAATGACTTCAGCCGTTCGCAGACCAATAACGACCGCTTTTACCTGTTCAAACAACCGCGCCTGAAACGCAATATAATCCTTCTTAAGGACATCGTCGCGGACCAAAATATCATTGAGGTTATCGTAGAAGAAATGGTAGCGCCACATTAGCTCAAACAGCGAGTCAAGATACTGAGTCAACTGCTCAACAGGCTCATCATGGGCTGCTAATGGCTTAAAGTGGGTACTTAGGTGCTCACTATATAGCGCAAAAATATTACGAATAATGTCTTCTTTATTTTTAAAGTGGTAATACAAATTACCAGGACTGATCCCCATATTAGAAGCGATGTGGTTAGTGGTGATTGTTCGCTCGCCATGTAAATTAAACAAGGCGATACTGGTACGAATAATTTTTTCCTTGGTATTCATATTCGGTTCTCTGATAACACGTAATTAATGAAGCGATATTGACCTTTCGGTTATAACGCACAGTGAAAATAGCACTAAATGGGAATAACATTAAATTTTCATTTTGAAATCAGACCAGTGATATTGTGTCGTAAGCTTGATAATATAGAACGAATTTGAACTTTTATGATCCAGACATGCAAGTAACCGCTTTATATCCGGGCACCTTTGATCCGCTCACCAACGGACACGCCGATTTAATCAAACGCGCGGCCAAAATGTTCGACACTGTCATTTTAGCCATTGCACATAATCCAAACAAAAAACCCTGTTTTACGTTGGATGAACGTGTTGCTTTAGCAAAAGAGGTACTGGCGGAACATGACAACGTCAAAGTCATTGGCTTTACCGGGCTGTTAGTCGACCTCGCCCGTCAGCAGCAAGCCAATGTGCTGATCCGTGGGATCAGAGCAGTTTCTGATTTTGATTATGAGTTTCAGCTGGCAAATATGAACCGCCGTTTGTTTCCTGAATTAGAAAGTGTGTTTCTGACGCCCTCAGAGAAAAACTCTTTTATCTCTTCCACTTTGGTCAAAGAAGTGGCTTTACATCATGGTGATGTCAGTGAATTTGTCAGCCCATTAGTGGCTAAAGCTTTAGAGGAAAAGTTACACGGATGAAGCGTTCCTGTTTTATATTAAGCGGCCTGGCACTGGCCTCAGCGTCTGCATTCTCTTCACCCTGGATTGATGCCGGGGAAAGCCACCTTAAACACTCAATTGACCTGCTCGTCAGCGCTGGGGTCATTCAACGTCCAGTTAACCAATACCCCTTAATGTGGAATGGCCTGGTGGACGATCTGGTTAAAGCCGACGCGGCTCAGTTACCCGAAGATGTCCAGTTTGCGCTGCAACACGTAAAGCATGCTCTGGAACAGGCAAAGCGAGACACCCACTCGGGCATCATCACACATTATAGTGATGAGCAGACCATGCCGGCAGGGTTTGGTCAGCAAACCCGATCTCGCAGCGGGATTAGCAGTTATGGTCAGATCACTGGTAGTAATGTCAGTGCCCGGGTACAAGTTAACTATGCTGATAACCCGCAAGACGGTAAACAGGTCAGCCATCATGGCAGCCACCTGGCAGTGTTGCTGGGTGACTGGGCGTTTAGCGCAGAACGACTTGATTACTGGTGGGGTCCGGGCAATGAAAACGCCTTATTACTCTCTAACAACGCAGCACCGATGAAAGCACTCCGCATCAGCCGCGCCAATACCAATTACAGCGGACCAAGCTTTTTATCTTTTATCGGTCCCTGGCAGATCACCGCTATCGCAGCAAAGCAACGTCCGCAGCTGGCTGTCGACAACGAAAAAGACTTTTGGGGCATCAGAGTATCAGCCTTTCCTTTACAGGGGTTGGAAGTCTCCTATGCCACCACAGCCAGTGACTTCGTATACCGGACAGATCCACAAGATGAAACTCAGGATCAACAGCGCCTGAGCAGCATCGATGTCAAATACGCCTCTCGCATTGCGGGCATGCCCGTGGCTTTTTATGGTGAAGTAAGTGGCGACAATGACCAAGGCGCGTTACCAGACAATGGCGCTTTCACCTTAGGGGCTGAAACCTTCTGGGGGACATCGGAATATCGCATAAAATCTTACCTTGAATACAGTGATACAGAAACGAATTGCCAGGCACAGCAAGCCAGTTTTCAGTGTCACTTTGCGACGGCAGGTGAAGGGGCAGATTACCGTGAACGTGACCGCTGGCTGGGTGCACACATGGGCCCACAAGCAACCTCCATTAGCTTAGGCGCAACCTACTATGGTATGGGCGGTTACGGCGGTTATGCCAAAATAAAACGGCTACAATTTGACACCCTAAATATCGACCGGGATTTACTTCAGGTTGGCTATCAGCAAGGCCTGTTTAACGGTTTGCTAAAACTGGATCTGGCGCACTGGCGTGATAAAGGCGCCACAAATTCAAACAATGAAACATCAGCATCCGTCAGCTGGGAGTACCGATTCTAATCCCTTACCGCCCGATCTATTCGGGCGGTACCGACTCTACCCAAATCGCTCATATTGCCCTTTGTGCCGTATACGGTTGCGGATAAAACAAACGATACAGGGCTAAAAAATCACGATTCGTTATCAGGGCCCCCACCATCACAAAGTCAGCACTGATCACTGTCCAGGAATAAACGTACCATAACATCCAAGGGTCCCTGGTACCAAGCAAATAGGAGTCCACGTACATCATGAAAAACATCGAGGCGTTTATGCTTAGCGCCAACACGCAATAGAAGAAAGCAGGTTGCTGCGGTGCATGCCTGAACCATTTGTACCGAGCAATAAACAAGGCCACCACGGTCAGGACGTCATAACTCGCCCAATAAATAAAATCGCTGGCGACCATATCGATAGACATAAAAAGATCGCTCAGGCTATACGACAGCGACAGGATCAAAGAGGCAGAAAAAACTTGCTTGTTCGTGTTTATACCCAGCACCGCCAACCCGGCACTGAGCAAAAAAGCCATATAAAAGCCCCAGAGCACCATGGCACCAGTACTTAAGCCAAAATAGTCAAATAACATAAATATCGCTGTTTTGTGGTTTGTCAGAACATAGGCCAAGCCATTTAGGCTTCGTTATGTATTTCAAACTCTTATTGTGTGGCGTTACTCTAGCAAACACTGCCACACTTTGACCAGCCTTGTGCAAATGCTTTGTGCGTCATGGTTAGCATGGGTCCAGAAATGACAAAAGTGCCCGACAGGGCACTTTCATTGAAACAGTCACCAAACACTCAGGCCACAAACTGACACGGGATCCGCGCAGGTTCCGCAGCCTGTAACATGTATTCCATGGCGACTTCATCGCAGTTGTTTTTGCGCAAGCACAACTCGCAATCTTTCATGACCTTTTCGGGCAGACTGTCTTTATTACACCCACTGAACCCTTGCTTGTCAAAAAAGCCTGGCACCCGAGTCAGTACAATCACCCGCTTTAACGCCAGGCGTTTGGCTTTAGCCAGCAGGTGCGCAACGAGCTGCTGTCCCTGGCCTTTCACAGGGATCGTCGGATCAACGCCCAGTGAGCGGATCTCAGCTAACCCTGTATCGTAAATATAAAGCGATGCGCAACCGGTGACCTTGCCATCGACCTCAGTCACAGCAAATTCATTGATACTGTGGATCATATCACTTTTGGCACGAGGCAGGTTTTCACCCACTTTCGCCCAGTATTGGATCAACCCCGCGATGGCCTCCACATCATTCAAAGAGGCATCACGTACCGTGATTTGCTGTTTTTTTTTCGCCGCGCCGATAGCCGCAGAAACCTGAGTGACTGACGTCCCCCCTTTCGCGCTGCGCGCTGCAATACAGGCATCGAGTTGCAATACCGGGTAAACATCCTGTTCGATGTGCGTGCACACAGACTGAAATTGTGCCAGGTTAAGGTCTTCAAGGTTTTTTTGTTCACTCAGCGCCAGCTGTACCAGTTGCCCCACGATGTGGTGGCCTTCACGGAAAGGGATCCCTTTCGCCACCAAATAATCGGCCAGCTCAGTGGCATTGGCATGCCCTCCCTGTGCCGCTTGTTTGGTTTTATCTGCATTCACTTTCACACTTTCAATGCAAGACTGAGCCATATGAAGTGCTGCCAGCCAGGTTGGCATAGCGTCAAACACCCCTTCTTTGTCTTCCTGCATATCCTTGTTATAGGCCAGAGGCAGCGCTTTCAAGGTCATCATCATGGCACTGAAGGCACCAAACACGCGCCCCGTTTTGCCTCGGATAAGCTCTAGCGCATCAGGGTTTTTCTTCTGAGGCATTAAAGAAGAGCCAGATGTCACATTATCACCCAAATCAATAAAGCCAGCCTCACCGGAGTTATAAAAAATCATATCCTCGGCCAGACGTGACAGATGCAGCATAGAGATGGAAGCACAACTCAGAAGCTCCAGGACAAAGTCCCTGTCTGAGACGGCATCTAAGCTATTGCGGGTGGCACAGTTGAACTCCAACTCAGCAGCCAGCCGCTCTCTGTCGATAGCATAGGCAGTGCCTGCCAGCGCACCACTGCCAAGCGGACATTCATTCAGCCGTGTTATGGCATCTTGCAGACGCGACGCATCACGTTCCAGCATTTCCACGTAAGCCATGCACCAGTGACTGAACAACACGGGTTGTGCCCGTTGCAAATGAGTATAACCAGGCAGAATAGTGCCCAGTTCACGCTCTGCCAACGCAACGAAAGCCGTTTTTAACATCGTCAGTGCGTCCAGTATTTTGTAGCTACTCTCTCGGCACCACAAGCGAAAGTCGGTGGCCACCTGATCATTACGACTACGACCCGTGTGCAACTTTTTGCCCAGGTCGCCGACTTTTTCAATCAAGCGCGCCTCTACATAAGAATGAATATCTTCATACCCGGCCGTAGCAATGGCATGCGGATCAGCACTGGCTTCCTCGAGCAGCGCCTGCAACGCCGCAACCAGTTGGGCATGCTCATCGTCGGTCAGGACCTGAACCTGTTTGAGTGCCCCTGCCCAGGCAATCGAGCCAACAATATCCTGCTCAGCCAGCTGATAATCGAACGGCAAGGAATCATTAAATTGTTTGAAGGCCTCATCCGGCCCAGACGAAAAGCGCCCACCCCACAATGCCATGTTACTTTACTCCTCTGATTACCTTTACTTGACCGATTTTTGTTTGTTCAGTGCCGAAATACGGCTGGATAAAGAGAACAGGCGTATAAAGCCTTCGGCATGAGACTGATCGTACACATCGTCCTCTCCAAAAGTCGCAAAGTCCTCACTGTATAAACTGTTCACAGAACGTTTTTGCACTGCACTGACTTGCCCTTTGTATAGCTTCAGTACTACTTCACCCGTCGCCACCTGGGCCAAAGACTGTGCAGCGGCCAGCAAAGAGTCTTTCAACGGCGTAAACCAACGCCCGTCATACACCAGATGGGCAAATTCACTGGCAACGGTTTCTTTCCATTTTCGGCTCGCCTTATCCAGCACCAGCTCATCAATGGCCTGTAATGCGGCCACCATCACTGTGCCTCCCGGCGTTTCATAACACCCACGTGACTTCATGCCCACCAGGCGGTTTTCGACAATATCAATACGACCCACGCCATGCTTTGCGGCAATTTCGTTGAGTGTGAGTAAACAGTGATAGGGAGTCAGGGCTTGGCCATTCACCGCCACCACCTGTCCAGACTCAATTTGCACACTCACCAGCTCGGCTTCATTGGGTGCCTGCTCAGGCGAAGCCGTCCAGGTCCAGACCTGATCGCTCGGTTGATTCCAGGGGTCTTCCAGTTCGCCGCCCTCATGAGAAATATGCCAGGCATTGGCATCACGGCTGTAAATTTTGGTTGCTGAAGCTGCACACGGTATGTTGCGTTCAGCCAGATAATCCAGCAAAGATTCACGACTAGACAAAGACCACTCACGCCATGGTGCGATCACTGCCAGATCGGGTGCCAGCGCAGCAAAGCAGGACTCAAACCGCACCTGATCATTGCCTTTACCTGTGCAGCCATGAGACAGTGCATCTGCGCCCACTTTACGGGCAATTTCTACCTGCGCCTTAGCAATGATAGGTCGAGCCATCGAAGTGCCCAGTAAATAGGTGCCTTCGTACACCGCACCACTTTGCAAAGTCGGATAAATATACTCGCTGACCAGTTCAGCTTTCAGATCAACGATATGACACTCGCTGGCGCCCGATGCCAGGGCTTTCTCTTCTACGCCCTGAAGCTCCTCGTCACCCTGGCCCACATCGGCCACAAACGCGACCACTTCACAGCCATAGTTTTCTTTTAACCAAGGCACAATTGCTGAAGTATCCAAACCACCGGAGTAAGCCAGCACTACTTTTTTAATGTTTTTCATAATATTTACCTTAATACTTAATTCGATTGGTTCAGACGATCTGTTTGTTCATGAGCGCGAGTAACAGGGCGTTTTGTGCGTGCATACGGTTTTCGGCCTGTTGCAGGATCCGTGCTTTAGGCCCGTCCATCACCTCAGATGTGATCTCATAACCACGATGAGCAGGCTGACAGTGTAGTACCGTGCTAGCCCCGGTCTGGTCGAACAATGTTTGATTGAGCTGATACGGCATAAAAGTCGCTTTCGCCTGCTCCAGTGAGGTGTCACTACCCATAGATACCCAGGTATCTGTGTACAAAGCATTGGCACCTGCTGCGGCTTCGATACGATCGCTGATCAGCACTGATGCGCCGTTTACGGCCGCAATTTGCTCTGCCTGCTTAACAATCTGGGCATCAGGAGAATGTCCTTTAGGACAAACCGCAACAAAGTCGGCCCCCAGAGTCGCGGCCAGCAACAATAAAGACTGACAGACATTATTGCCTTCGCCCAGGTAAGCCAATTTGATCTGACTGACATCACCAAATACCTCCTGCAACGTCAAAAAGTCAGCCAACGCCTGACAAGGGTGATATAAATCACAGAGACTGTTCACCACCGGAATATCAGAATATTCAGCCAGCACCTCTAAAGTGTGGTGTGAAGAAACCCGAGCGACCAACGCATCTGCCCAGGTGGCGATATTCAATGCAAAATCCTGCACCGATTCACGGCTGCCCATGGCACCGTTTTGCTGATCCAAATAAACCGCGTGCCCTCCGAGTTTGTTGATCCCAATATCAAATGACAAACGGGTTCTGAGGCTGGGTTTTTCAAATAGCGTGACCACAGATTTACCCGCCAGTGCGTGGGCAAATTCCTGCGGTTGTTGTTTGATGTCACTTGCAAGCGCAAGCAGTTTCAGGATCTGGCTTTTATCAAACTCCAGACCAGTAATAAAGTGACTCGACATAAGGCTTCCTACGGTAGAATATGGGTTCCGACGTGCTGCCCCTCAATCAGGGCAAGCAGGTTATCTGGCTTCTGCCAGCTTGAGATATACACCCCACGTCGTAAATGTCGGGCAGCGTGAAGACTGGTCTTAACTTTGACCTCCATCCCGCCCACAATCACCTTCTGTGCTATTAGTTGTTCAATCTGGTCACTATTGAGTTGCGCTAATGGCTGACCTGCGCCGTCCAGCACAGCTTCAACATCCGTCATAAAAATCAGCTCACCACCGAGCTGATGTGCCAGCGCTGCCGCTGCTTCATCCGCATTGACATTAAACAACGCGCCGTCTGCACCAATGCCAATCGAGCTGATTAAGGGAATTCTTCCTGCTGCGAGTAGTTCAGGGACCAGGCTTTCGTGAGCTGCTTCACAGGTGCCAACCTGCCCCAGCGCCTTGAGTTTCTGCGTAGTCAGCAGGCCAGCTTCGTATAAACTGATCCCAACCGGCATCAGACCCGCAGTAATTGCCTGTGCCATCAACTGTTTGTTTGCGCACCCAGCTAGTGCACCGACTATGTATGGCATCTGCTCTTTAGGGCTGATCCGCAGCCCCTGATGTTTAGCGGTCGCAAACCCGGCATCACTGAGCCAGCTATCCACTAGCGCCCCACCGCCATGTACCACCACAAAGTTATCTGGACGACCTTGCTGAGCCAGTGATTTAAGCGCAATAAACAAATCATGCGCGGCGTGATCTGAATTCAGCACAGCACCACCGAGTTTGATCACCCAGGTTTTTTTATTTGTCATGAATTACCCCATCAACCCTTGTTCATGCGGATACTGACTGGCCAGATTCATACATTGCAGCGCCTGTCCTGCCGCACCTTTCAATAAATTATCAATGGCCACTGTGACAATCAGTTGCTGCCCCTGTTGCTGCCAGCCAATATCGACAAAAGCCCGGTTTGCCACGCCTTTAATTGAAGGCAGTGCAGCACCCTTAAGCCGGATCAGTGGCTCGTCTGCCAGCACCTGATAAGCCTGAGCCACCTGATGGTCAGATACTCCCGGTTTAAGCGAAACATAAATGGTTTCGAGGATCCCACGGGGGAAGTTTCCCAGGTGGGGTGTAAACAACACCGGATGCGCAAGGTAGCGCTCGATTTCAGGCGTATGTCTGTGATTAAACAACCCATAAGGCGTCAACGAAACTTCACAAAAATGTGTTGTGAGGCTGGCTTTACGCCCGGCCCCCGTGACGCCTGACACCGCATTAATGATGATGGTGTCATCGCTCAGTAAGTCTGCCTGTTTGAGGGGTTTCAGCGCATTCAATGCAGCGGTTGGATAACAGCCGGGCACCGCCACCAGCTGTGCCTCGCTCAAAGCGTCACCGTACCACTCCACCAGACCATATTGTGCTTTATCGAGCCACTGCGAATAAGGGTGGCTAAAGCCATAATACTGTTCGTAATCAGCGCTGCTTTTAAGTCGATAAGCCCCGGAGAGGTCGAAGACCTTTTTACCCATGGCCAGGAAAGTCTGGGCAAGCTCAACGCTCACCTTGTGATCGGTACAAAGGCAGACATAGTCGACATCACTGTCGGCTATGCCTGCAAACGTCTCATCCGTCAAAGGGAGCAGGGAGACATCAAGTAAACCTGTATGTTCAGGATATAACTCACTCAGATACTTCCCTTTATCTAAACTCTGTGCGGACACATAACAGCCACTGAGGTGCAAACCCGGATGACGGGCCACCAAACTGGCCAACTCTGCGCCGCTATATCCGCTGGCGCCAACAATTGCTACGTTAAACATCGATAACTCTTATAAATTAGTAAACACAAAGACCATGTAAATCTGCTATTGATGATGTTATCGTCGCATTGTTGCACCCTCTATATTTATGCTAAAAAAATGAATTGATATTCACCTTACATACATATAGATTTTTATGCAACAGGTTTGAATAAATATTTTAGGATAAATAAATGCCACTACCCGACTTTAGAACCATGTACAGCGAGCTCATCGCCCGCCCCTCTGTCAGTGCGCTCGATCCCAGCCTCAATCAAAGTAACCGCGCAGTCATTGAACTGCTTGCACACTGGTGTGAACAACTGGGCTTTAGCACCGAAATCACCGAGCTACACAGCGCTCCCGGTAAATTCAATCTACTCGCCCGCAAGTGTCCACCCGGTTTGGCGGAGCAAACTGGGGGGCTGATGCTGGCCGGACACACAGATACCGTGCCCTTTGACGACAGTCGCTGGAATTTTGATCCTTTCCAGCTTAGTGAAAAAGACAACCGCTTATATGGCTTAGGCAGCATTGATATGAAGGGCTTTTTTGCTTTTGTGTTGAAAGCACTAGAGGAGTTGCAAGAAGCACAACAAAGTGCCCCGGTGATGATCCTGGCAACTGCAGATGAAGAGATCACCATGGCAGGTGCACAAGAAATCGCACGCCACGGCAACCTAAAACCAGCACGCTGTATCATTGGCGAACCAACCGATATGGTGCCGGTTTATACGCACAAAGGACACATGTCTTCAGCCATTCGGATCACTGGCCGCTCTGGTCATAGTTCCGACCCGGATCGTGGTCTCAATGCCATTGAAGTCATGCAGCAAGTAATTGCTAATCTGTTACAGTTAAAAGAAGATTTAAAGAATAAATATTCACTCTCTGATTTCATCATTCCCTACCCGACCTTGAATTTAGGTCATATTCATGGGGGTGACAATGCCAACCGCATTTGCGGCTGTTGCGAGCTACATATCGACCTGCGTCCACTGCCCGGACTCAGCATTACCGAGCTACAGGCCTTGTTAATGCAGGCTGTTGCGCCCATCAATAAGCGCTATCCAGACAGCGTATCAGTCATAGACTTGCATGATCCCATTCCCGCGTTTCATGGCACCCGGGATTGCGCACTGGTGAAACTGGCTGAAAAAATTTCAGGTCAACAGGCCGTTGCCGTGAACTATTGTACGGAAGCGCCGTTCTTACAGCAGCTTGGATGCGAAACCATTGTTATGGGGCCGGGCTCCATTGCTCAAGCACATCAGCCAGATGAATATCTCGCGATGGAAAAAATCAAACCCAGTCAGCAGATCCTGACTGAGCTGATCAAGCAGCAGTGTTTTACCTGTTCAGCATAGCGCAGTGTAATAACATGTAATTGAAAGACGCCTCCTCAACGACTATACCTGAACAGATGTAATACATAGTCGGTATCAGCCTGTCGAGATACAACCCGTCAATCGTATCTCGACAGACTTTTACCTGTAAAGGTGTGCCGTTTGCTTTATAGCAGCGGCTCACCCCGGCCGTTCGGGGCCATCGACTGTCAGCACAGGACACCGCAGTATTGGTCTACTGACAAGGAAGGGGGCAAAAGATGTGCAATCTACTCTCTTATCATCACAATCCAGCTAGCATCTGCTATGTGTTTAGCCGTGTTCGTCTCGGCTGGCATATGGCTGCCAGTTATGTTTGTCTCCTTCCTCTGATGCGTGCCGCTCGCAGATTTTTCTCACTACACTATCAGGGGCAAACTTATGTACAGACTGAGCGACTTTTATCGCCTCAGTGCCGCACTAACTGGCTACGAAGAAGTCGAGTTACAAGGCACAGGCGTCGGCTCTGTTTACTGTCAGACACTCAGTAAATGGGTCCGCCAGGACGTCATTGAGGCACTTTACGCTCAGGCAGAGCAGATTGGTGCACTCGACAATGATGCCAGTCAGGCACGCTTTTACGACCAGATCTGGAATAGCGCCAAACTCGGGCCCGTTGCCAGAAACATTATCAAAATGTGGTACCTCTCCATCTGGTATCAGCTGCCAGCTGATTGGAATGCCCTCTATGGGGTCGACGATTTCAGCGCCGATAAACAACCCGTTGAAGACTATGTGATCTCAAGCAATGCCTATATTCAGGGCCTGGTCTGGAATGCACTGGGCAGTCACCCTATGGGTGCTAAACAGCCTGGATATGGTACCTGGGCCTTCCCCGGAGACACAGCAAAAACACACAACCTGGATTAAGGAGCCACACATGACACATCATCATAACGACTACGACGTTGTCATCGTCGGTGCCGGTATTGCAGGTGCCATTATGGCTAAACAACTGGGTGAACAAGGCAAACACGTGTTGGTCCTGGAAGCCGGTACAGGCACTGACGGACGTTTCTTCGATCAGGGTAAAGAACAGGGTTATGAATCCTACATGGAGCGCTTTTTTACTGCCATGGCTAAGATCCCCAATGCGCCCTATCCCAATAACCCCAATGCCCCTCAACCCTTAGTGACAGATATTCAGAAGCCACCGCTCGATAAACCCGTTAGCGACCATGGGTATTTTGTCCAGTATGGCCCGGATCCCTTTGCCAGCACCTATACCCGTAGCGAAGGTGGTACAACTTTGCACTGGCTTGGCACCTGTTTGCGTATGCTGCCTGAAGACTTTGAACTGCAAAGCCGGTTCGGCCGGGGCCGGGATTGGCCAATCAGCTATCAGGAATTACAACCCTGGTACGAAATAGCAGAGCAGCATATCGGGGTCTCGGCAAATGCCGACGTGCAAAACTATCATCAGATTGACAATCCCAGTGTGCAGTTACCATTTGCAGAAAATTACAATTACCCGATGGAGCAAATACCGCAGAGTTTTCTCGATCAGTACCTCGCCAAAGGGCTGCAAGGTATGCAAGTTAACATTGATGATCACACCTACCCCATTGATGTCGTCGCAACACCGCAAGGGCGCAACGGCATGCCACGCGGTGATTATCGCCCGGTGGGGGCTGTCGGTAATCCAGACCTTGGCCAGCGCTGCGCAGGTAACTCAAACTGTGTGCCCATTTGTCCTATTCAGGCCAAATATTCTGCCTTAAAAACACTGGAGCAAGCCAAACAGACTGGCAATGTAACCATAGAAACACAGGCAGTGGCCTATCACCTGGCCGTAGATGACAACACCCAGAACATCTCCAAAGTGCACTACAAGCGCTACCACTCTACAGATTCTGCGGCTTTCGAAGATAAAGCCGTGACAGGCAAAATCGTGGTCCTTGCCGCCCATGCCGTCGAAAATGCCAAACTCTTATTGGCCTCCAATGTCGCTAACTCCAGTGATCAGGTTGGTCGCAACCTGATGGACCATCCAACTATGCTGACCTGGGGTCTGATGCCATGCAAAATTGGCGCATTCCGGGGACCTGGCTCAACGTCCGGGATCCCGTCGCTGCGCGGTGGCGCATTTCGTGCCGATCAGGCCGCATTTCGCATTGAGATAGGCAACTGGGGCTGGAGCTGGCCAGAAGGCGCCCCCATTGCCACGGTGCCTGATCTGATCGACAAACAAGGGTTATTTGGCCCGGCACTGCGTCACAAAATCGCAGAGGAATACCCGCGCATGTTCCGCTTTGGTTTTTTGGTCGAGCAGTTACCAGATCCTGATAACCGCGTCACCATAGACGATCAATACCGGGATCAGCTGGGCAACTACCGACCCGTGATCCATTACAAAGTGACAGACTACACGCGCGCCGGGATGGCACAAGCCAAAGAAGTGTCGGATGCCATTTTCCAACGGCTTGGTGTAGAACCCTTCACCCAGTACAAAACCAGCGATCCGGGCTATGTGCAATATCAGGGCAAGGGCTATGTCTACAACGGTGCCGGACACCTGGTTGGGACACACCTGATGGGTAAGGACCCGACAGACTCAGTGGTTAATCGCGATCAGCGCAGCTGGGATCACCCCAACCTCTACCTGGTTGGCTGCGGCAATATGCCCACCATTGCGACCAGTAATCCGACTTTAACCATGGCAGCACTGACCTTCTGGGCTGCTGACAACGTGTTAAACGCACTCGACCAGTATTGATGAGGGACCAGCCATGTATCACAAACTGCAAAAACGCCCAATAGAAACGCTCGAACAGCTGCATCATGACCTGCAACTGGCCATTGAACTGGAGTTCTCCACACTACCGGTCTATCTCACCGCCTTATATTCCATAAAAGAAGGCACTAATCAGTGCGCCTACACAGTGATCCGCTCAGTCGTGATGGAGGAGATGTTTCACCTGACCAATGCCGCAAATCTGTTGATCGCCACCGGAGGCAGCCCCGCGATTAATAGCCCGGAGTTTCTGCCCACCTTTCCGACTAAACTGCCTGACGGCGAGACCTGGTTTGAAGCAGACTTGCAAAAGTTCAGCCCGACAGCACTGCGAAACTTTCTCAAAATTGAAATGCCCGCCGATCTGGCAAAAGCGGGGGATATCACCATAGGTGAATTCTATGTCGGTATTGAGAGAGGTTTAGAAGCTCTGCATAACCGCTATGGCCCCGCGCTGTTCCCTGCAGATTGCCATGACAAACAAATCGCGCATAAGTATTACTATGGCGGCGGCGGAGAGATCACGCCGATCACCGATCTGGACTCGGCCAATTTTGCACTCAATGCCATTGTTGCCCAGGGTGAAGGCGTACCAGAAAAACACTGGAACCCAGAACAACCTTTCCCGCTTGGGGAAACCACAGGCATAGACAGCGGCGACCATCAGCTCTTCATGCAACCCCGTGAGCTGTCTCACTATTATCGCTTTAATGAATTGCTGCTGGGTTGTCGCTACGTGCAAGGCAATACGCCCAACTCGGGACCAACTGGTCCCGCTATTCCCATTGATTATCGGCAGGTTTATCCAGTTTTGAAAAATCCTCAGCCAGAAAGCTATCAACCCTTCGAGGCCATCGCCCGGCTAGATACGGAATTTAACCTGACCCTGAGCCTGCTGTTGGATCAACTTCACCTCGCATTCAATGGCCAGCCTGACATATTGGTTGCTGCGGTAGGCACTATGTTTGGACTCAAAGAAAAAGCCCAGAATATGATGCGCGTGCCACTGCCTGATGGCAGCGGTCATCACGCAGCCCCCACCTGGCGCTACATCCCCATAGATAAACGTCCGGGAGCATGCTGATATGACCACAAGACGCTTCGATCACATTATCGTGATCATGTTTGAAAACCAGTATCGTGGTTATGTGATGAATAACCCTTACATGCGCAACCTGGCCGCACAGGGCGTTGAACTGACCAACAGTTTTGGCGTGATGCACCCGTCGCAAACCAATTATATCGCCTCACTCGCGGGTGAGCTGTGCAATGTGACCGACGATGAAGTGCCACCCAGGTTACCGCAACGCACCCTGGTTGACCTGATAGAGGACTCAGCGCAAAACCTCGACTGGCGTGCCTACATGGAAAGCTATGTGGCGGGCTGGACGCCCTGGAAAGCAAACAACTTCACGCCCATAGACAGCTATCCGTATGTACTCAAGCACGACCCCTTTTCGTCATTTGCCCGCATTCTCGACAGCGAAGCGCGCTGGCAGAAAATTGGTAACGAGGCACAGTTCTACCAGGATTTACTCAACGATAACCTGCCCGAGTTTGCCTGGTTTACTCCCAACATGTGGCACGATGGGCATTATTTGCTTGGCACCAAAGACAACGACCTCAAAGGCGAGCGTGCGCCAGTGCTGGTGGATCAGCAGGCAGACTGGCTGAAGTCGTTTTTTGCCTCGATTAATTTCCCCGGCCCGGATAGCAAGCTCCCCGACAACACCCTGGTGGTCGTTACCTACGACGAGGCCGATTTTGAGTCGGATTATGACACCAAACAGAAGTACAAATATTACTACGACGGGCCGAATCAGATTTATACGGTGTTACTGGGCGATACCCTGACCCCCTCACAGCAACACGAAGGGTACAACCATTACTCTTTGTTGCGGACCATCGAAGAAAACTTTTCGCTCGGTACGCTGGGCAAGAACGACCGCCATGCGAACTATTTCCGCTTTTTATGGGATGAATCGCTGCACTGGCAACGAGCTCAGTCGGTGCCGCAGCTGGAACAGGTCTGCGAGCTGCAAGCCGCCAGCCTGGATGAGCAACTTTACCTCTTCTATACACGACATGATCAGCCCGGTCAGTTGTACTGCACCAGCTTTGACGGCCATAGCTGGTCAGCGCCATTGCAGCTTCAGGCGAATTGTAAAGATCAGCTTCAGCTCAGTGCGCAGGGCAATACACTGGTGCTGGGATATCGTGATATGGACTTACGTATTACTCTGCACACCCTATCAACCGATCAGGGCTGGCAAACCTTATCTGCTCCGAGCAATGAAAGCATATCAGCCCTGGCATTACAGGTGTTACCAGAGAGCCACGACTTGCTAGTGGTATATCGCGATCAGCAGGGCTGCATGCAAGCACAGCGTTATGCCCAGCAACAGTGGCAACCTCAGCCACAACCTCTGGTGTGCAAACCCACAGGCCCATTCACTTTAGCCTCATTGGGCAGCAATACCCTGCTGATATATCGCGAAGGCAATGGTCAGGCGCTGGCCTGTCTGAGCTATAACAGTGCAGAATTTAATGTCACAGATGTGAGTAACAGCAGCTATGCCGGACCACAAGATAATGCAGTAAGTCACCAGTGGTCTACCAATGGGTTTGGCATTGGCCATTTTTCACAGGCTCCCTGTAAATTGACGCCCGATGAGCCAGAGCCGCAGGAACACAGTTATCAGAGTGAAGGCAATCTGGCCGCAGCAACGCTCGATGGTGTGCTCCACTTGTTTCACAATGCTCCCAACAGCCAGCAGCTACTGAGCGCCTGCTTTTCTATTCCGGGTGTGCTCACCAGTCAGCAGGCAGTCTCCTACGATCCAGCTAAAGCCGATACCACCAGCAACGGCTATGGCACTATGGCCGAAGCAGGCTGGAGTGAGCAACAGATGCTCAACAACGCCCATCGCGACCCAGGCACCCCGCTGTGCGCTACGCGCTATCAGGATCAGCTTTGGTGCTTCTATATGAGTAGCCATGACCAGCAGTTGCGGGCCCATGTAGCCGCTTACTTATCGACAGATCATCGCGCTACATAAAGGTCATGCAGAGGCAACTAACAATGACAATCGATTTAAGATGAATCAGTAAGTACAGACGAAGGCAGCCAGGGATCCCGCCGCCTTCGAGCAGTCACTGTAGGGATCAGCCTATGGCACTTTGGGAACCCCCCAGGGTGCCAGTAGCAATTAATGAGGAAACCATCATGACTGACGTAACGCCCCCAGATCTTTCAAAACCTTTGCTGATCGACCCGGCACAGGAAAACCCGCCAGCGCCAACAACAGAGTTGGGCCCGCTACAACACCTGGTCGGTACCTGGACCAATCAACCTTTGGGTAACTCCGGCATGGGGGGAACGGACAAACCGTTTTCTTACTGCCTGATGCCACTGCCTCAGGAAACCAGCTATATCCTGAAAAACTTTGCTTACTATGAAGAATTAACCTTTTCGGCCATTCACGGCACGGCCCCCAACCGCGGAGGCTTAGGCACGCAAGTTGCCAACACCCTGTTTTACGAGCAGCGCGTCTACTTTGCCGATGGCCCGGCAAAAGATCAGCTGGTGCATGCCGAAAATGGCTCACTGCTGTTCCTGACCGATCAGAAACAACTGCTGGGGCCTTATGGCAACGGGGAAAAGCCAGGGATCGGAACTGAAACAGTACCTAACAGTGTACCACCCACACAAGCCTATGACTTTATCAAGCAAATGTCGGTACCACATGGTAACTCTATTCTGGCCAGCGGGCATTTTCAGTCAGGCACAGGTGTGCCCACCATTCCGATGCTGAGCAAGAGCGACGTCTTGCCCATGGGCCTGCCCCATGATGTCAGCACCGATCAGTACAGCACCAAAAGTGTCGGTAACCTGAATCCGGATTTTACCCTGAACCCCAATCAGCCACTGAATAATGCACTGGAAGTCTCACCGCCTAAGAAGTTTATTCTGCTGGAAGTCGATACCGCGCACTCCGGCATTCCGGTCACCAACATTGGCTTTGAACAGCAACACGCCAACGTCAGCCGTTACGCCATCAGCTATTGGCTGGAATCACTCGATGGCAGTGATAACTTTACCCAGTTGCAGTACTCGCAAAATATCACCATGGAGATCCCCATTCAGAGCCAGCTCGTCACCTTCCCGCACATCACGACCAATACCTTAGTCAAAAAGGCCTAAGTGCAGCGGACATAAAAAAACCGGACTGACATCAGTCCGGTTTTCTTTTTTACAAGCTTAGATAGGCGAGCCTGGCGGCATCGGCAGGGCTTTAAAGCCTTGCGGCCATTGACCACTTTCCAGATACTGCGCCACTAAGTCCGCCAGATAAGTGTCGAATGCATCGGCCTTGCTGCTGCCACCAAACAGAGAGTCGTCACTGTACTGTTCTACCAGCTGACTCAGATAGTAACGCAACTGAGCCTGGACTTCCGGTGCCAGCTTATCGCTGCTACCCAGTTCTGCCAGGCGATAAGCTGTTAAAAACTGCACACGCTGCGCCAGTTTTGTAGCCATGCCCGACTCTGCTTTCGGCTGAAAAACATGCTGATATACCGTGTTCAGCAGATCGTCGCTGTTCAGGTTGGCATGATTACGAGCCCCCTGCTGCGCCAATCGATTCAGCCGCTGCGGGTTCAGCAATAAGCTCAAAGTATGCTGAGCCGCCACTTCTGGCAACGCCATCGCATCCAGTGTCAGACCGGTACGGCCTTTGATGCTTTCACGAGTTTTATACTCACCATAGGCTTTAGGCGGGATCAACGCCAGCACCGATTCCGGGATCATCAGCTGCTCAGGAGACAAGGTATCCAGCAGGGCTGAGAGTGCAGCTTGCTGCTGCGCCTTGCCTACCACTTGTGCACCTTTCGCAGTCTGCGCGCCACGCACTTCATAGTCGTAGTCTACACCACCGATCAGTTTCACTGCCGATTCCACCTGATAACGATGGAACAAGTACAACGGCACCAGCTTTTCTTCCAGCTGAGATAAGGCTTCACCGGTTTTGATGTTATTCAGGCCAAAGCGGGTCAGCGCCTTGCGACGAATATCCAACACCCGCGTTAATTCAGCTGCCGGGTCACCGCCGTTATCCCACAGGTGGGCAGTCGGATGTGCACCGCCCTTAGGACGGGCATCGGCATCCGAGATAAACTCCAGCCCTTTGCTCTTGTTTTCAGCCAGAATCGCCGCCAGTGCCTGAGCTTCGTCTTGTGCGGTAAAGTCACTGTAGCCATACTTGATCACTTGGGTATCCCACTCCCCCATGCCTGATGCGTAGCCTTTGCTGATGTCCAGCTCACCCTGATCGTTCATGCCCACCAGCGGATGCGGATAATCCATTACGGAGGCACGGTCTTTCACAGATGCCGAGAAGTTATGGGCAATCCCCAATGTGTGACCAATTTCGTGGGCACTGAGCTGACGAATACGGTCCAGCGCCATGGCATGCAGATGCGCGGTCACTTCATCACCTTTTACAAATGGCGCAGCTAACGCTTCGGCAATCAGAATGTCCTGGCGCACACGCAACGAGCCCAGGGTGACATGGCCTTTAATGATCTCACCAGTCCGCGGGTCTATCACAGATGCTCCATATGACCAACCACGGGTTGCGCGGTGGACCCACTGGATCACGTTGTAACGAATGTCCATAGGATCAGCATTTTCCGGCAGTACTTTGACCTGAAAGGCATTTTTGTAACCCGCCGCAGCAAAGGCCTGATCCCACCAGCGCGCACCATCCAGTAGTGCAGTCTTCACCGGCTCGGGCACGCCCGGATCCAGGTAATATACAATGGGCTCGACCGGCTCAGAGACTTTTGCAGTCGGGTCTTTCTTATTCAAACGGTGACGAGGAATATAACGCACATACATAGACTCGCTCAGCGGCGCTGAGTAATCCTTATGCTCAATGCTCCAGTAACCCGACTGCGGATGGAATGCGCGGGGCTGATAATTGTCATCCGGCAGCTCAATCAGCGAGTGGTGCTGATGGACTGTCACCGCATAGGGGTTGGCCGTCGCCTGCTTCACATACTCACCGGGCTTGCTGCCTTTAAAAGTCAGGACCGCTTCCAGCTCGGTGTTTTTCATAAAGGCTTTTGAGCGTGGCATATAAGTCGCGCTGCGGCTGGAATCCAGGCTGTAACTGCCCTGCTTGCGCGCTGCCAGCGTCCGCGACACACCGTGGACATCCGACAACAGATAAGGGGTGTAATCAATCAAGACACTGTCATCATCTTCGGCGACCACTTTAAAGCCATTTAAAATGCTGGAGGCAAACGCCTCTTTCACGCTTTGCTGCTCTGCCGGATTGTCGGCACTGGCACGAAAATAGGTATTCAGAGCACGCAGCATCACCTTGTCACCAAAGCGCTCGAACTGCACCAGGTAAGTACTGCCCAGCTGACCACGGTCTAATCCAATGTCGTTGGATCCGACACCGTACGGCAGGCTATGCTGGAGTAAGAATGGCTGCGAGAGTTTATCCACATCCAGGTAAATTTTACCACTGGCAGGGTCGCTGTAGAACGCATAAAACCCAGGGAAATGGTTGAGTTTGTCAGTAAATTCATCAATAGACTTAATTGCAGCGTGCGCTTGGGGTATCATAGCAAGCAGCAAAGCCGAGAGCATGTGAGGTGCAAAGCGTGTTTTTCGCATTTTCTTATCTTTGTTGTGTTAGGTTAGATGACTGGTACCTCATTTGTATATTAAATCGTATACAAAATACAGTTATTTAGGACAAAATTCAGCGCTGTTTGTGGCCTGCTCTCTCACTCTATCAGGGCTGCAACATAACCGTTATCAGGACTAAAATTTATGCGTAGACTTCCACCGGTGTTAATTGAAGACGGCTGTTCCCGTGAACTGGTTTCTCTGATCCGAACCATTCTGGCTGCCTGTAAAGAAATCTCTTTCCGCGTAGGTCAGGGCGCGCTGTCAGGCGTGTTGGGCTCAACGCTGGATGAAAACATTCAGGGCGAAACTCAGAAGAAACTCGACGTATTGTCTAACCAGCTACTCAAAGACATTCTGCTGGAATCTGGCTATGTAAAAGCCATTGCCTCAGAAGAAGAAGAAGGCACGGTAGCAGGCAGCCCGGATGCCAAATTTATTGTCGCATTCGATCCGCTGGACGGTTCTTCTAATACCGATATCAATTCGCTGGTAGGCACCATCTTCTCCATTATGGAAGCCCCGGAAGACGCGGATCCGGCTGATCCGGCTATCTTTATGCAGCCGGGCCACAAGCAAGTAGCCGCTGGCTACGTCCTGTATGGCCCGTGCACCACACTGGCACTGACCACAGGTAAAGGCACACGTATCTTCACGCTGGATAAAACCCACGGCAGTTTCCTGCTGACAGAAGAATTTGCCAAAATCCCGGAAGACACTAAAGAATTTGCCATCAATGCGTCAAACCAGCGTCACTGGCAACCGGCCATGCAAAGCTACATCAACGACCTGCTGGCAGGCGACACAGGCCCGCGCGGTAAAAACTTCAACATGCGCTGGATTGCAGCCATGGTAGGTGATGTACACCGCGTGCTATGTCGCGGCGGCCTGTTTACCTACCCGGCCGACACCAAAAACCCGGAAAAGCCATACAAACTGCGCCTGATGTACGAAGCCAACCCGATGGCCATGCTGGTAGAACAAGCCGGCGGCCTGGCCCATACCGGTGAGCAACGCATTCTGGATATCGACCCGGAGCATATCCACCAGCGCGTAGCGGTGATCTTAGGCTCGAAAAACGAAGTCGAAGCGTGTCTTGGATATCATAAGTAACCCCCTTATTTAGCGACACACTTTATACGCCATGGTGAGTTCGCCATGGCGTTTTTATCTCCCTGCTTTTCTCATCATAACCGTCACTGCAACCTGCCTCTCACAACCCCTTCTGCACCATGGTAAACTGAGCCGAACAATGACACAAGTACACCATTATGGCAGCTTCAGAGAGCATGACTTTTACTTAGATATTTACCGAGACTGCGTAGATGGAGCCTATTTTGCAAAGTCAGCTTTTATTGCCCACAAAGAACATCTAGAAGCTTCAACTGGTAGTAGCTATGAATATTCACAGTCAAAAAGCTGGGAAGACGGATTTAACTTTGCCCTGCATGCCAAACGCCCGCACAACGAAGCACGCTGGTTTTTACGTCAAGCTTACAATTACCAGCTAGTGCACTTTAAGCGCCATTTATTCCCGCAACAGCGCCATGAGCTGCGTATTGACGACGTGGCTATCAGCCGCCCGGGGGAGCGACTCAGTCACGGCATTCATCCGTCGGGCTGGTACGACACCATTATGCTGGCACTGGCTTACAACGACGGTGAAGCACTGGCCTGGCTGGATGAATTTGACGAGCAGGCGATGGAATACGACGCTAACGCCCGATTTATTCAGCCCTTACAGCTGGCTGAGTTTCACATTGTCAAAGCCATTTTAAAGCCGCAATCCCGGGATCTGGTGCAGGCCATCCAGGCCTATATGCAAGTAGACTTGTCGAATTTGACCGGTGATGATGCGTTTTATACGCAACACATCGCTTTGCCGAAAATCGACTGTCTGTTCAGCGTCTTTTGCCATGAGGACGAACAAACCTATTGCGCAAAGATGTGCGACGCGCTGGATAAGTTTGGCTTATATGTAAAAAAGCACATGACGAGGACGAAATCTTTCAGCACTTTGCATTAAAGTTGCTCGGGTCTGCTCGCCTGGCCTATCGCAATAAAGGCTATCTGATCCCAGATCACCCTTATCTGCCGCAATGGCTGATCACCGAGGATCTCCACGAAATGGCACCCCCACCCCAGCCAGATTCGCTGTAATCAGGTGCCATGCCACACAGAACAAAAAGCCATGGCCGCTTGTGCGTGCCATGGCTTTCTCTTAATCAAACCGTACTAACGTGTCATTACTGACAATTGGCAATTTCTTTCCATGGGCCCAATGAGGCCGGGTTGTTGCCCTGAGTCCACCACTTCGCTTCATAGGTTTTACCGCCAAAGGTCACCTGATCACCGCCGGTGTATACCTGAGTTTCATTCCAGGGTGCCGGGCAAGAATTGCCAGGTTCAAAGGTCACCTGTACGCTGTGCGTCGCAGACAATGCCGGGAAGGTGTAGCTTGACTGCGCTGTCACACTCACGCCATCGACTTTCAGAGTGGCGACACGATAACCACTGTCTGGTACAAAGGTCAGCGTAAAGTCGGTGTTGCCTTTCGCGCTGATCACACCACTTGCATCCGGCGCTGGTGAAATGCTACCACCCGTGCCCACAACCGTTGCCGTGATATCGTAGAATACCGGCACGTCAATCACTGCATCAACAAAGTTACCCGATACGTAATCGAAGTTTGCAGCGCTGAGGCTGTTCAGATCGGTGTTTTTCAGTACCAGGCGCTTCTTGTCACCTTTTGATGCCGTTTCATCCAGCGTGATAACCGTATCAGCACCTTCCTGCGTTAGCACCAGCATAGAGAAGGTGTAGTTGAACAGTGGCATGCTGATCACAGTTTTTGCAGGGTCGAAGCTGTTAACCGTCAGTGACATATTCCAGCCCCAGTTGCGGCTGTTCAGTGGCACGATGAAGCCCAGGCGGTCATAACCACCAGTGACGTTATCAAACATCTCAGGCGTCAGATCAGCCACTGTCAGGCCTACCAGCTCAACCGAGCTGTAAATACCGCCATCTTTAGCCTGTACGCCGACGACCAAAGCGGTGTCTGTTTCGTAGGCTTTCAGGTGCTTAAAGCCAATTCCTGCGGTGCCACGGATCTTATCCAACTGAGGATTGAAGCCCGTCACGGTTTGCTTACCAGACCACGCAATTTCATAGATATCCGACTGGGCGATCACCGCTTCGGTATTAACGTTCACAGCCGCAGCCGATACGCCTTCGAGCACCACACGCTGACCAGCAAACGCTAATTCAACACCGGCAGGAACATCTGACACAGACAGGTTACTCAGTGGTGCAGCAGCCTGCCAATCACGCAAGATGATGCGATCTTCGCCAACAGTGAAATCACGTACTGTGGTCACTGAGCCGCTCTGCTCGTGCAGTTCAATGGTGTCTGCACCACCGCCTGGCAGTACTAAGTCGTTCCCCCAACCCGCGGAGAGCTTTTCATCGTATTTAGAACCTTCGATAACGTCATCTGCTGGCGTGTCGAAGATGGTGTTGTAGCCACCGAACTTATGTACATATTTGGTGATACAGGTACCCAGTTCATCACAGGTGATTTCATCCTTGGTCAGCAAGCGTGCTGTACCCCAGGCACCACGTAAGTGTGCCGCAGCCAGCAGGCCAGACATGGTTGCTTGTACTGTGATGGCGTTACCATTGTCGTCTGTGCCAGGCCAGCTCTTAGCCAGTGCCTGCTCCCAGGTCATGTTGGCATCGGTCAGCAACTGCGTCATCACGCCATAGTTAAACCGCATAGCATCGCGCATCACCAGTTCCTGATTATCCGGGATCAGCAGATCAGCAAACGAGTTGACGCCATTCTTACCAACAAAGGTTCCTTCCCAGCGGTTTACATCCGTTGCCTGGATTTGGTTACCGCCTGAGCCGACGATCTCAACCAGGGCTTCCGTTTTACAGCCAATCCAGGTGCTGTCTTCCACAAACACATAGAAACTGTCGTATTCCTTACCATCCACTGTCACTACTTTCGGGCTATAGTAACCAGCATCGATCAGTACCGCTTCACCCAGCTGATAACCCACGAAACCCCAGGCATTCATCGAGTTATACTGCATGGTTTTGAACATCTCGGCGCTATACGGAGTTTGTGAGTTGTAGATGCCGTCAATGCCCAGCTTAGTGAAGAACTGATTAATGGTGGTATCTTCCGGGATCATGCTGCCTGTTGAACAGTCACGTACCATACGACCAGGCGCTGACACTTTGGCATACTTGTAAACCGGGTTATTCAGGTTCTCAAGGTAAAAGTCAGCCAGAGCAGGGTTAATACCCGATTCGAAGTTTCTTAAGCTATCCAAAAAGTCCTGTACGCCTGTTCCCGCTGACGCAGAACAACTTAAGATTACGGCTACTGCACATCCTGTCATTTTCAATTTCATTAGGTGTTTCCTCATTATTTTTTTAATCGAAACAAATCCAGCAATATCAACCCGATCAGGGCAACAATTTTAATGAACATCCGCGACCCAACCCTAAGCCGCCTACCAATAAACCCGCATTAGTTATCCACACCGGGTTTATATCGCTGAAGCAGTGAGCTAACCTATCTTGCTGAATCTACAAAACAGGCATTTCTATTTGCTCAACTAATATACAAGCTAGCGTTCGCAAAATAATAAGTCAATCGTTTTTACAAAATTTATTGCAATAAAGTTTCACGGGTAAAATCAGGCGACAACAGATGAAATAAGGCAAGCCGGGCAAACTTGCCTTAACCGAGTAGAAGTGTGGGCACATCGCACCAGCCCGGCAAACAGTGCCAGGGCATTCAGTGAATGTCCCCTTATCCGCACACCTGGGCAACCCTCCTTGCCAGGTGATGTGCGGATTGACCAGTTAAAACCGAACTGGTCTAAAGGAAGCGGGCACTTCCCTTATTCTGAGGCCGCACGGCATGGGATACCGTGCACAAAGTCAGTGTTAGAAGCGAACACTGGCACCCACAAAGTAACGCGTACCAAACTCATCGACAGCGTGGACGATATTGCCTGCTGTTGGCTGTCTTAGCACCAGCGCCTCATTGAGCAGGTTAATCGCTTCAAACGACACATCAACGTTGTCGGTAACATGCCACACCACCGAGGCATCAACCTGATCGTATGCATCGTTCAGGCTATCCAGGCTGCTGCCGTTATACTGGCGTACCCAGTCATCACGGTAGTTGTAAGCGAGGCGCACACTGAACAGGTCGTTTTCATAGTAACCCGACAGGTTATAGGAGTTTTGTGATACTTCTTCGATGGGCATTTCCTTACCCGTCGAGTCAGTGCGGCTGCTATCGGTATAGGTGTAGTTTGCCTGTATACCAAAGCCGTTTTCAAACGCATGCTGATACTGTAATTCAATACCACGTACATCGGCTGTACCGACGTTACGCGAACGCGTCACCAGACACCCTTCACCACATCCTGGGTAGAACTCAGCAGCAGTCGTTTGCTCAATGTAGTCACTGATGTTCTTCACAAACAAGGTCGCACCTAGCACGGAAGACGGGTTGAAGTACCATTCGACACCCATGTCGTATTGGTCTGACTTATACGGGTCCAGATCCGGGCTACCGACATTCGCTGTTTTAAAGCTCTCTGAAATAATGTCCGCAACTTTCATGTCGTCATAGTCTGGTCGTGATACCGTTGATCCCGCCGCAAATCGGAAGATCATGTCTTCGCTCAGATCGATCGCCAGGTTCAGGCTGGGAAGATAATTCGTATAACTTTTATCGACTTCTCCCTTCACCCCATTGATTTCACCTTTGGAGAGAATATCGGTTTCGACTACACGCAAGCCTAAGTTACCGCGGAAGCCTTCTCCTGAGAAGTTGGCTTTTACGTACGCAGCGGCAATGTCCTCTTCAATAGAGAAGGCATCTTTCACTGTGACAGTGCCCGGCGCATTGCTACGCGCATAGTCCCACAACCCGCGAGTACCGATTGGAAAACCTGATAAGCTACCCGCACGCCCTTCGGCACTATGCAGGCCCGACACAAAACCACCGTTAAAGTCGCCAAGAGTCAGTCGTTCCCCCCCTTCACGGATGGCGTCAACATTCAGATCCTGGTTATTTTCCTGGTATGAAAACACTTGTTCCTGGAACTTAATACCAGCCTGGATTGAAGTCATCACAGGTGAATCCAGCTCAAAGGTAAAATCGGCCTGAATGTAATCTATCTCATTATCGCGTTCATAATTGATATAGGTATATTCATGGAACAGTTCAAAATTATCATGACTACTCATATAATCCGGGTTGACCGGAATAAGCTCTAACGGGCCGCTCACATCATAAGAAAAACCTGAATTGGCACGCTCACTGATATCACCCCACCAGGTACTTGTCTGGCCAATTCGGCCTTGGGCGGTTGACTGACCAAGGACAAAGTCGGCAGACCAGGACTCTGCCTGATAATTCGCAGTAAAGTTAATAACATCCGTTTGCATATCTGGCGTACGCAATACCGTGTTGTTGAACAGAGGAGCGCGACCTGGGCCTGAGGCTGTGACCGTTGCTGCGGTAACAATCCCTTGCTCATTCACTCTGACCGAATCACCCTGCAAGGTACCGTAATCCATGATGGTGAATAGAGCCGAGTTAATGTGGTCGTTTTCCAGTTCGAACAAATTGTAATCCAGGCCAAGTGTCAGCGCATCGCTCGGCGCATACTGAACACTGATCTGGCTACTGCTGCGTTCTCTGTCTTCATCGAACAGAATAGATGCCGCACAACAAGACGTTTTTCTGAGTACACCATTACTGTCTTCGAGTGTCGTTGCACCAGGAGGGCCGAATGTGGATAACGTCTCGCGATATACCTTCGACTCTTCATTTGAATAGGCAACCAGGATACCAAAGTTTTCCTGCTCGTTTTTCCAGCTTGCCAGACCTGAGTAGGCTGGCGACCACTCTTTGGCGTTGCCATGATAGGCATTTTCTACGGACGCAAATACGGTACCTGAGTCCATATCCAGAGGCTTGCGGGTTTTAAGGTTAACCGTACCACCCATAGCGCCCTCGTTGATATCCGACTCAACCGACTTATACACATCCATACCGGAGATTTGTTCTGACGCAAGCATTTCAAAGTTAAAGCTACGGTTCACACCACCCAGGTCAAACCAACCGACACTGGCAACGTTCTGGCCATTCAGCAACACCATGCTGTGCTCAGGCGCAGTACCACGCACTGTTACACCGCTGACCTCACCAAAGGTTCTGACCACAGTCACACCCGGAATACGCTGCATCGCATCACCGATGTTCTTATCCGGGAATTTACCGATGTCTTCAGCCGAAATCGAGTCGACAACAGAGTTGGCGAAACGCTTGGTGTTCAGCGCCTCCGTGAGGCTACGTCTGATCCCTCTTACTTCAATGGTTTCAATTGCCTGATTCGCACCAGTCTGTTCCTCAGCCGCAGCACCAAACGACATACCCGACAACGCTGTTGCTACACATACTGCCACGTAACTGGATTTCAGATAGTTATTCATATACTTGGTTTTTACCTTTGAGCCCTGATTTTTCATGCTCTTCTCCCCTTTGCCTTTTCCCAAGCCGTTCATTCCCAGTGAGTCGACTGGCTTGTGTTATTATCAAACTGTCATTTTTTATTAGTAAAATTGATATACTAAGTATTTATTAAATCATTTTGACTAATTGTCAAGCACTTATTATTTCGTTTTGCTGATCTTTTTAAAGTTGCTCTGCGATAACCCGGGCACTCACGGCCCTGCTCGAGTAAGCACAAACATAAGTTGATAGATCAGCATATTGCGATAATTCGTAGTCGGAACGCATGGCGATCACTATGACCCTGCCAGGCCATTTTTGTAGTGCCTGCTGGACACGTTGCTGTTGGTCTGCCACATCGAAGCTTTCTCCCGGTAAGGGGTAATCTTCAGTGATCAACACCAAGGGCTCAGCCAGCGGTTCGGTGGGTGCCTGCAGCGCAGCCATAAATTGCTCATGCTGCCAGAGTCGATATTCCCGCCCGCGCTCTGCCAGCGTCTCAAGGATCACATCCCGGGCTGAGTTCGGATCGTTAGGACCGATCCCCCGGCTATTAACAATGTTGTCGTACCCTTTGGGATCAGCGGCAAATGCCAGCGTAAATGCGCGACCCTCAAGTGGCCACTGCTGGTCGTCATTACGTAATACCCGAATGGCCGAACTTGCCGCCTCGCGCGCCAGTTCATTCGCGCTTTCCAGCACACTGGCCGTTGTTTGCGATGAGGTGGCAAAATGCTGATATTTAAATGCCAGTACCTGCTGCAAGCGGGCGTCGATAACCGATTCACTTAAACTGCCCTGTTTAACCGCAGCGATTACGCCATCAATGGTTTGTGCCTGGATCGCTTTGTAAGGGGTCGTACTGTTTTCGTAGTGTTCTTCACTGAGCATCACCAGGTTAGCACCTGCCTGTAATGCCAGGATGGCCGCTTCTTCTGGTGCATAGTTCTTACGCATAGACCACATATTCATGCTGTCGGTGATAATAATGCCGTTAAACCCTAACTGCTGGCGCAATACGCCCTGCAAAATAGTGGACGATAAGGTCGCCGGATAGTCGGCATCGATTTGCGGGTAGCTGATATGACTGGTCATGATCAGCGGAACACCAGACTCAATCGCCGCCTTAAAAGGCAGCAAGTCCTCGCGCATCAATTGCTGCAAAGACTTATCAACCACGGGCAGTGTCTGGTGCGAATCATTGTGGGTATCTCCGTGACCCGGGAAATGTTTGGCACAACTCAGGCTACCACTACGCTGCACGCCACGCACCGCAGCAGCAACATGACGGGCAACATGGTGAGTCTGCTCACCAAAGGCACGCAAACCAATGATCGGGTTATCTGGGTTGGCATTCACATCCGCACAGGGTGACAGCAGCGTGTTGTAGCCAACTTCCTGCATCTGCTCAGCAAAGACCTGATACATGTCTGCCGTCAGCGCCGTGTTGTCCGCTTTACCCAGACCCAGGTTACCCGGTCCCAGATCGGTATACTGAGTCAGGATCCCCCAGGAACCTTCCTGATCAACGGCCAGTAGTAAAGGCGCATCGCAGGCTCTCAATGCCGCCTCATGCTGTAACTCACGGGCTAACTGCGCTGCACTGGCCGGGTTAGCGGCATTATCATCGGTAATGTAAAAGCCCCCAATATGCCGCTCCTTGACCAGCGTCTTTGCGTAATCACGATCTTCTCCGGCAAATGCCAGAACAAACAGCTGTCCAACCTTTTCTTCGATAGAAAGTGTGTCGATAAGCTGTGCTACTTTCTTTTCAATATCCATACTGCCCTCTGATTTTTGGCAAAACAAAGCCCTCAGCGCCACGGCACCGATTTATTATTCGTTCAGATAAGGAAGCGCCTGTCTGGCACCTCGCGGGTGAAACTGATCCGTTTATATACCTAGCCTGGCCAGAAGGCGGAGCAATACGCTTCCACCTTCTGCTTGTTGGCCAGGCATGAGCCCGGACAGACACTGTGTTAGGCGGCGGATTTAGCGCCCGTGATCAGCCCGACCAAGTCTTCTTTGGTCACATCGCTGACCGACACATCTGCCACTGACTGCCCCTGATACAAAACCACCGCACGATCACAGGTTTCGACCACATGCTGCATGTTGTGACTGATCAGCAGAACGGCAACCCCCTGAGAGCTGATCACATTGATCAGTTCATTGACCTGCGCACTCTGCTCAACCCCCAGCGCTGCCGTCGGCTCATCCATGATCACAATGTCAGCTCCCCAGTTCACCGCACGAGCAATGGCAACAGCCTGACGCTGACCACCAGACAGGCGATGGATCTGTTCCTGATAACTGGGGATACGACTGTTCAGTCTGTTCAGGGCTTTCTTCGCACGCTTCTCCATGGCTTTTTTATCCAGCCAGCCAAGTCGGCGTAAGATTGGATTCTTATGACGGATCTCTCGGTTAAGAAACAGGTTTTCTGTGATATCGAACTCCGGCACCATGGCCAGGTCCTGAAACACCGTTTCTATTCCCGCTTCACGTGATGCCAAAGGAGAGTCAATATGTACCGGCTGACCATTGACCAGAATGGCCCCTTCATCGGGCGGGTGGATCCCGGAGATACAGCGCACCAGGGTTGATTTACCAGCACCATTGTCGCCGAGCAACCCCACAACTTCGCCTTTGTTGATGGTAAAGCTCACGCCTTTAAGCGCATGTACACCACCAAAACGCTTATGTACATCCCTCACTTCGAGGGCGATTTGATCCAATGCACTTCTAACCATTTTTCAACTCCTTGACACCAATTGCCACTGCCACAATCAAGATGGCGCCGCGCGCTATCATTTGTTCGTTTGTGGAAAAACCAGACAAGATCAGACCGTTGTTGATCATGCCCATTAACCAGGACCCCAGAATGGCGCCGATAATACACGCGCGACCACCAAACAGGCTGGTGCCGCCAATCGCAACGGCTGCAATGACTGTCAGCAGATCTGCCTCACCCAGGGTATAACGCGCGCCGTGCAAACGACCGGCATACAAGAGTCCGGCCAGCGCAGCCGCCATAGAAGAAATAACCAGGGCATAAATGCGCACCTGAGTCACTTTAATCCCCATCGCCAGAGCCGCTTTAGGGCTGCCGCCCACTGCAAGTAAGTGCTTACCAAAGGCAAGCTTAGTCAGGACCACATAGCCCAGTGCCGCTATCACCAGGGTCCAGATAAATAAGGAAGGAATGCCAAACACTTCACCAGCACCAAAAAACGCGGTGAAAGTTTGATCAATGATTGGCACCGACTCCAGGTTCGTCAGCTGGCGCGACAGACCGGTGATCACGCCCATAGTGCCCAGGGTGATCAACAAAGATGACACCTGCAAACGCTCAATCAACAAACCGTTGATCAGGCCGACAATCAAACCGACACTGAGTGCCCCCAGCACGGCCAGAGGAATACCCACATGTTGCAACAGCAGGGCGCCCACCAGGGCAGATAAAGCCACCACAGAGCCTATCGATAAGTCAATATGGCCGACTGCCAGCGCAAAGGTCAGCCCCACCGCCATCACAGTGATCGGTGCCGTTTGACGCACGATGTTCATAAAGTTAGTCAGACTAAAAAAGCCCGTATCATGCAGTGCGACTGCAAAAATCAGCATCACTGCAAGGAATATATAGTAGATAAAAAACTCTCGTTTCACAGCCAGCAACTTGAGTTGCTGCATAGGTAGTTGATTAACGCTCATGGTATTCCTTATTGTTTTAACGCTAAATTCAGGAGTCTTGGCAGGGGCGACTGAAAGGCGCGCTGCCAGATCTCAGCAATATTGTCTCGCTTAACGGTGTCAAACGGCACTAAGGTAAAGTGTGGCGCCGGTAAACCCAGGGTAGAAGCAGCACCGAGCCGGGCCATGGTTTGCCCGATGTCGAATGGCCTGTCTGCAATAGTGCCATACACATTGCCATCCATCGCCATATCCAGCAGGTTGTTCACGCCCAGGTCGTGGGTGATCACTTTAATATCGCGTCGACCTAAAGAACGCAGTGCTTCCACCACCCCTTCCGCGGCGGCATCCCAGGACACATAAATGGCTTCCAGCTCAGGGTGCTGCAATACCATCGCCGCTGCGACATTGCTGGTCTCATGCTCTTTGATGAACCCCCGCTCAATGACCACATTTAATCCGGGGTAAGCTTTCAGGCCCTTGCGATAAGCATTATCACGATTATTGGTGATAAAGTAGCTGGCATCGTGGTAAATCATGCCGATCTTACCTTTATCACCCAAGGCATCGGCCGTCAGATCAGCCGCCGCTTTACCCATCCCAAACATGTCATCCGTCACAATACCGACAAAATCTTTGCCTTGCTCAAACCCCGGGATGGGGTTACTCAGCAATACCAGTTTGGCACCACGCTCAATGGCTTTGGCATAGCTTTGTTTGGTACTGACCCCATCGACGCTGAGCGAAAGAATAATATCGGGCTTCAATGCAGCAATGTTCTCCAGATCGGCCACTTGTTTCGCAGGGTCAAACTGCGCGTCAGTCGCAGCCACCACTTTAATGCCTAACTTTTCAAATTCGGCGCGTGCACCGCGCGATACCGCTGCCACCCAGGGGCTGGCCCCATGCCAAACTAGCGCTGCAGTCAAATCTTTTGATTTAATTTGTTCACTCTGCTGCTCTGTCAGGTGGATATCACTGGATTTTGCCGCTTTGCTCCAGTCAATACTTTGTGCCGCCCAGCTCATCGACGTTGCGCAGAGCGCAGCAGCGGCAAACATCCCGCTAAACCACGTCCGACGGCGGTGGCCATTCATCTGAGTTCCTGTAGACATAGGTAGATCCTGCTGTTGATTATTAAAATTCGCGCTTGCGAACGTCCTAACTGCCATTTTTATACTGGCATTTAGGATCAGTTTTGTTGTATTTATAGTCATATTCAGCCAACAAACCGTTTATGTCAATTAGTTTGACTAATTATTTTTTATTCGGTTTAGCCTCATGATCGAGTAAGATGATCGGCTTAGTTCAGGGATAATGTGTTGTGTAAGCAGGTACATACGGCACATTGACTGGGGCAATATCATGATAAAGCCCCCAAATTAGATTCAAATAGTAAGGCGAACACATTGAAAGGCTCCAACGCAAAACAGAATAAATCGATAAATTTGCGTCTTGTACTCTCTCAGATTGTCACTCAGGGGCCAATCTCCCGTGTTGAGATTGCCCGCAATACCCAATTGACCAAGCAAACCATTACCAACATGGTGGAAGAACTGCTGAGCGTTCAACTTGTTGAAGAAACCGGTATAAAAAAGTCAGAAGGGGCAGGTAAACCCTCAAAGATGCTGGTTCTGAATAAAAAGGCCGCATACACACTGGCAATACGCATCGTTGACCGCGAGCTGGAAGTCGGCCTGTTTTATCTCAACGGTGAGCTGCTCAACCGACTGCACACCCACCTTGACACAGGTGATACCCTGCTCAACAAGGCCAAATACCTGATTGACACCCTATTGACCGTCGCCAACCTGAGCGTCTCTCAGGTGCTTGGCTGCGGCCTGTCGGTTCAACTGAGCCATCTTAAGGGCGTCGAGATTTTTGCTCACAACCGGGAGCTTCAGCAACAGCTGGCCGATACGCTGGGCGTACCCGTGGCACTGGAAACAACAGCCTCTGCCTGCGCCAGTTTTCAGATGCTGTTTGGCGAAGCCAGGCTGCTGGACAGCTTTGTCTATGTACACCTTGGCAATCAGGTAGAGTCGGCGGTGGTATACGATCGGCGGATCCTGCTCGGTCAGAATGGCCTGACCGGCGCATTGGGTGAGCTGTTTGTGACCCCTGAAACAGATGATGACACCGCTGAGCTGGGTCGACTGAACGACTTCGCCTCGTTAAGTGCCCTAAAAAATAGCCTCGGACGCCCTGGTTGCAGCACCGAAGAGCTGCATCACCAGCTACAGGAACACCCGGTGATAGAGCGCTGGCTAGAACAGGCTGCGGAGCCGATGCGGATAGCGATCCACAGCATTGAGTCCCTGCTGAATACGCAGACCATCATTTTGGGCGGTGACATCAATGACTGGCTGCTTGATAAACTCACGTCTGAGTTGCGTCCATTCATTCCATCCATTGCGCAGTTTGGTGAACGCCAGGTGGTGCGGCTAGTCAAAACCCCGGACGTTGCCAACATTGCCCTCAAGGGCATTGCGACTTTGCCGCTGCACAGCGCGCTCAGCGCCAAGAACATGCAGACTTTGTACTTTCCTGCCATTAACCAGCCCAGTGAACTTCAGGAGCTGGTTTACTAGATTAGTAAAGTCTTATGCGGGGCAAGTGGCAACAGGCAGACTTGCGTCTTGCCCCCATTCACTCCAGGATCCGTCATAAACGGATAAAGGGTAAAACCCACATTCATCCGCAATCATAGCCAAAATACAGGCTGTCACCCCGGAGCCACAGCTAAATTGTAAGGCCTGATTAGTGACCCCGGCGTCCGTTAATAATGTCCGTAACTGCGCTTTAGGTTTAATTAATCCGCTGTCATCCAGTACGCTCGCATAATGGACATTCGCACTGCCCGGAATATGGCCACTGCGCATCCCGACTCTGGGTTCTCGTTCCTGACCGCTAAACCGCGCCGGGCTGCGAGCATCCAGAAGTAACACTTCAGCGCTCTCTATCCCCGCCAGCACAGCATGCTTATCAATGAAGTAACCGCTTTGGGGGTCAACAACGAAATCTCCAGGCTCGCAGCTGTGCGCATACTCAGTCGCAACGGGGAGACCCAGCTCTAGCCACTTGACTAAGCCCCCATCCAGCACATAAACCTGCTCAAACCCCATGGCTTTAAACATCCACCAGGCCCGGGCAGCACTGAACAAAGCAAAATTGTCGTAAACTACCACAGTATCCTGCTGGTTAATGCCCAACGCCCTGACGCCATGCTGAAATTGCGCTGCGCTGCACATTGTATTGGGGCACGCGCCATTTGCATCGCTAAAGGCGTGGCTGATATCAAAACGTTTTGCCCCGGCAATGATCTCCGATGGCACATAATTTCCTTTTGTTCCTGGTTTGAGCATGCCGCAATCAAGCACAGTGACGCGATTGAGGTTTTTCAGTAACCAGTGACAACTTTTGATGTTTTTCATTTATTAACACAGTGTCTTGAGTGATTCAGATTGCCATTAATACTAGATGGGAAATATCTCAGAAACAATGCGAGATTGAACAGAACCAGCCGGACTCTGGCTCTGAGACATCGGCACTGCATGCGCCTGTTGATTAGAAAGCGAACCTCAGACTCACCGTGGTCAACGTATAGTCACCTGCGTCGCGATAAGCCATATTCGTCACCCGGTCTGAATTACAGCGGTACCCTAAACCGACCAAAAAACACGTTGTCGTCAGCGCCTTCTCCCGAAGCATGCTCAAAGCCAATTCCCAGTTTAGCGTCCCATTTTCCAACAAACACACGCTGATACTGAACGCGTGCACCATAAATATCGGCATGCTCATGCCAAACATTGCTTGCGCCTCCCAGTAAACATTGCCTGAGCTACCCACAGCAGCAAACGAGAAACCTGATGAGTCATCTGAAAAATCAAAGGTCTTATGACCAAGCGCAAGGTAGTTGTAGTCTGTCTGCTGGGTCAACACGGCTGTGTTGCAGAGCAATCATGAAGCGCAACCGAGCAAGTACCTGTTCATAAATACCCCCCTTTCCTTATAAAAATCAAAATCCTAGCTACACCCAATTACCATCCTGGTCGCGACTTTTTTTGCCCGCACACCCGCTATCGCTCTGAACACTACCCGTTGAAAACACACACACAGCTTAGCGAAGCACGGCGCATAGCTTCACTCAGAAACACACAGTGGTGATATCCCTTTTTAGACAGGTTATACTCGAAAAAATCCGTTGATTATTTATAACGTTATGTCCTCGAAAACAATCACACAAGACAAAGTACGTGGCCCGATACTGGTGGTTTTACCTAAATTTATCGGTGATGCCATCAATACTTTGCCTGCAATTGCTATGCTCAGGTCGCTATATCCGGAGCATTCGATACATCTGCTGGCGCGTCCTTATATGCTTGAAGTCCTTGAACGCGCAGCACATTACAATATTGAGCTAATTGCAGATAATCGCTATTGCAAAGAACACAAGCAGGGGATGTTTTCTTTTGCACGTACGCTAAGAAAGACGAAGTATGCTATGGCGGTGTTGTTCAGAGGATCAATACGTGAAGCATTACTTGCGAAACTGGCTCACATACCGCTCATTATTGGATATGCACAGAATGGCCGAAAACCGCTGCTCAGCCACGCCCTAAAGCTCAACGAGTGTCATCATTATATTCATCGGTACTGCCGACTAGTGAATGACGTTCATAATCGTCCTTTTTCTCACTTTGAGTTACCCTCTTTGTCACCACGCACCATAGCGCTACCGAAGCACGTTCACAAAACAGCGGTCTACGTTGGTGGTAAGAACAAAGGGACCCGACACTATGACGTCGCCAAAAGTGTCGATGCCCTCACATGCATAGCAAAATCTACAGAAACTCACTTTTACATTCTGGGGGATCCATCCGAATCAGAAGACGCAGTCCGTTTATCTCAAGCGTTAACAAAGAATAGGGTTCCTGCCACGAATCTGGCCGGCAAAACCACGCTTGGGGAATTGGTTGATACGATCGCCGCGATGGATACCATGATCTCCATAGACTCAGGTCCTATGCATATAGCAGCTGCCTGTAACGTACCTTGTCTGGCCCTGGTCGGGTTAGGGACTTCTCCCTGGTCTATTGTAAGGCCATTACAAAACAACCTGATAGCTTTGGAAAGTCCATCAACCAGCATGGTCGAGCATGAGATCATCAATGATATCAGCCCCGAAATGATTGCGCGTCAGTATATTGCACTGCTCGAAAAACCAAAAAGTTAACAATCACACACCACCTTCATTGCCTATTCCAAGGGTGATGAAGGAGACTTTCACAAGAAAAAAACCAAAAATCGATAACCTAATCAACTCCCCCAGAAAAAATGAGCTGTCAACGCGCTCCCCAAACACACCGAAACAAATGATTAAAACAATAAAAACATAGGTGAACTTTAATATAAAAATGTTTTCATAAAGCAGAAGATAAAGTCGAGTACGTAATAATAAATTACTGGAATGTCTGCATGAAAATTAAGAAGCAAGAGCTGCACCCTAAACACAGCGCGGATCTTATCCGCATGGGTAACCAATTTGACGGGGGCTATGTCATCCCCAAAACCCATATCAAAGACACTGACGTGTTACTCTCACTGGGTATCAATGATGACTGGCGATTTGATAAAGAATTTCAGGCACTCAACCCCGATTGCCGGGTGGTGGGGGTAGACTATACCGTTGGGCTTAACTTCATTGTACGAAAAACCCTGCAAAATAGCGTTAAGTCGCTGATCAATACACTGCTGTTTCGCCATGACAAGCGCCAGAAGTACTGGACCCGTTTATTAAACTGTGTGTTCTTTTACAGCTTCTTCCGTGGCCAGAATCGTCATTTACAACGCCGTGTCAGCGAAACATCAGGTCAGCTGGATATCAGCCTGGATGAGTTAATCGAGCACCACTGTGGCGATCACCAAGACACCGTTTTCCTGAAGATGGATATTGAGGGGGCTGAATATCAGATTATCAATGACTTGTGTAAGCATGCCAACAGGATCAATGTGGTGGCGGCAGAGTTTCATCACCTGGATACAAAAACAACGCAATTCAATAATTTTATTACAGCCATGTCTGAGTATTTCCATGTCGTACATATTCATGGTAACAACTACGGTAAATACGTAGACGAGATTGATTTTCCTGAGACGGTGGAAATCACCTTTATCAATAAAAGTCTGATGTCAGATCCAGCGCCTTCTCAACACAGCTACCCGGTAGAGGGGCTGGACTTCCCAAACAACCCAAAAAAACCGGATTATAACATTGCCTTTGAATAGAAAATAAAAAAACACAACAATTAAAAAGCTCAACAATAATTTATAATATTATTGTTGAGCTAATATTATCTACTTTGAAGTACTCAGATTTAGCGCACTTCCAGATTTACTTCAAAACCATCAAAATCATAAGCATCGTTGTCCGTAGCCAGACCAGTCCAGCCACCACCATACGAAGCTCAAGGTGTGTAAGTCGCATTACCCACTTCACGACCTCCACGGTCAGATACTCTCAGACCGATACGAAAATCACTGAATGAGTGGCTACCACTCCAGGTACGCGTTTCGATTCGAATACGGAATGCATCCGGGTCAAACCGGTCAGTATCAAATGCCATGCCTGACCAGCCGCCACCTTCACTCGCCCAGGGCGTATATTGCCAGTAACCAAAATCTCCGCGGCCACCGCGGCCACCGCGGTCTGCAGCCTGAATAGCAATACGAAAATCTCGATCCGAGGGAAGATGATTCAGTATGGAAAGGTGAAGTTTTAACGCATCAGGATCATAGGCGTCTCTGTCAACTGCCCACTCAGATTGTACATTTGAACCAGCAGATAAATACTTGGTATATTCAACCCTGCCCGGATCTCTGCCAGCGTCATCCAATGCCTGTAAACCAATTCTAAAATTATATTTTGAGCCGCTGCTTACAGTCACAAATTCTTCAGCAGGTTGTGCTGTGGCAGTCATTGCAAACCCACATCCAATCAACAAAGACACCGCTACTTTTTTAAGATTCATATTAATATCCTTTTATTTCGTTAACGTACTAAATAGTGCAGGCCAACTCTACAAATCACAATTTACAATTTACAATTTACAATTTACAATTTACAATTTAAAATTTACAATTTACAATTTACAATTTACAATTTACAATTTACAATTTACAAAGTAAAGACAATTTTAAAACAAAAATAAAACAACAAAAACACAAATAACAATAGTAGAAAAATCAAAATAAAAATAAATAAAAAACAATACAAGCTGAAATAATAATAAAAACAAAACAATTAAAACATAAGAATAAAAATCAGAGACAAGCTATCCTTTATTATTTCAAAAATCGTCATTTTCAGCTTAGTTTATTGCTTCAAAAAAAAATTAAAAAATCAGTTTAAACGTCGAAACAAAGATGGAGAAAGATGCAGTGTAAAAGCTAAAATCCACAACACACTCATGGCATACAGTTCTTAGATGGATGATGAACAGCTTTTATCTACACAGTGCGTGTTGTAACAACGAAGTAAGACAGGGTTTGGCATAGCAATTTTACGGAGACCCCTGATTCTGGTAAGCACAAAGAGAGGTACACTCAGATCTTTATCACCTCACCACGTAGCGGTGCCAGCCTGGCCAGGATCTGGTTTTGTGTGGTATGCGCAATGCCTGCTTCAGTATCGACGCTGGCGCGGCTACAAAAGCCGCCAAGACTCCATTGCTCGTCACTGGCATACCCCGCCAGCTGTGCCCAGGGCACGATGCCCCCACCTGCGCTGCCTTCGACCTGAGAAACACCGGGTGTGGCCAGTAACTTACCGGAGTCTGCCATACAAGTGGCAGTTATTCCTAATGCGCAACCTGACAAAACCACTACGCGCGGGTTAGCCCGCTTCATGATACTGGCCAAGCCATTGTGTTAACAGCTCCGCCTTCAATGGTTTACTCAGATAATATCCCTGAGCATAATCACAGCCCATTTCTTTGAGCAGCTCCAAAGAGGCTTTATCTTCTACCCCTTCAGCAACCACAGAGAAACCAAGTTGATGACCCAGGCTGATGGTGGAACGCACAATACACTGATCCTGATGCGTTTCGGCCAGCTTCAGAATAAACACTTTATCCAGCTTGAGTTCATCAATTGGCAGCATTTTTAAGCGACCCAGTGAGGTCTGTCCGACACCGTAATCGTCCAGAGAAATATGTACGCCAATCTCTTTGAGCACTTTAAGCGCGGCAATCCCCTTCTCTTCGTTCTCGATCATATCCCGCTCTGTCAGCTCTATGGTGATCAAGGAAGGCGATATCTGATAGCGATCCAGCATGGCTTCCAGGTGGGGCACAAAATCGGGATCCGCAATATCCTGTGCCGACACATTAATGGCCGCTTTCATGGTGATCCCCTGCTCGACCCAGTTGGCAACCTGCGCCACCACCGTTTTAAGCACCCACTGAGTCAGCTCGACGATCAGGCCTGACTGCTCCGCCAGATCAATAAAAACTTCGGGCGAGATCCACTCACCATTGCGCCGCTGCCAGCGGATCAAAGACTCCACCTTATCGACCTGCTGACTGTGCATGTTGAGCTTAGGCTGATAGGTCATAAACAGCTGGCCGTCGTCACTTTGCAGCGCTGCTTTGAGCTCATCAATGATCAACAAGCGTTCCAGGTAGGCTTCGTCTTCACCGGTTTGGTAAAAATACACCGAATTACTGCCCTGCTGCGCCGCATTGTCTGCGGCAATCAAAGCACGGCGTACCAGATCTTCCGGATCGTCTGCCTGCTCCGGGTAATGGACCACCCCCACACTAAAACGCAGATTGATCTCCAGTTTCTGTACCTGGTAAGGCTGATTCAACGCACTCAGAAACCCAGCGACACAGCCTTCCATTGAACTGTCCTCTTTGGCTGCCAGCACAGTTAAAAACTCATCTCCACCGAGTCGGGCATTCAGCCCTTCAAAACTGGCGCCGATTTGTTCAATCCGCTGTGCAACGGCCTGAATACAGCTATCGCCCACGCGAGGACCCAGCTTATCGTTAATGTGTCTGAGGCCTTTTATGTCCACAACCAGCAGGTAATAAACGCGACCATCTTGCAACAAGCGGGTAAGCTTCTCCATGGCGGCTGCGCGATTATAAAAGCGTGTCAGACCATCGTGGCTGGCCTGATAGCGAATTTGTTTTTCCCGCGCCTGGATGTCATCACCCATTTCATGAAAGGCATCGACCAGCTGGCAGATCTCTTTTGTCGGTCGCGACTCGTGTACGGTGGCTTCGTAGTCACCCAGGGCAAATCGACGTGCCATCACAGTTAGCTGCTGTAACGGGGTAGCCAGATTCCGAGCTAAAAAACCACTGGCCACAAAGCCAAACAACATAGTCACACAGGACGATAAAATAATGGTTAACACCAGCTGATCGAACTCCTGATAGTCTTTGGTCATATCAGCACTTAATACCAGGCTAACCGGAGAAGAGTTTAACGCGGGCAAAGCAACCTCCGCATTAATATAAACCGGAAACTCGCTCAGCCAACGGGTAATTTTTTGCTCATGCAGATAGGCGAATAAATCCTGGGATTCGGGCAAACGCAACGAACTGGCCTTGATCTGCTCACCATGGCCAATAAAGCTCATTTCCATCCCAGTTAGTTCACGCAGCTGACCTGCCACTTCCGTATCAACGGCAAAGCCAACAATCGCGAAAGCAATGGTACGCGGTGCCTTCACGGGCAAAATAATCGCCTGATACAACTGCTTGTCCAGGCTGACAAAAGCAGACTGTTCGGTATGATTTAACAACTCTCTGAGCAACGGGCGCAGATCTTCAGCCAGCTCAATTTCGGCCTGATTGGCAGAGATCAGCTGACCGCGCACGTCCAGCAGCAACATCAGATCAGCATCGATACGCTGACTGTGATTAAACAGCACGCTTTCAATGGTCGGCGCATCGCGCGTTGCAACCGCCTGTTTAAAGCCAAAGTCTTGCGTCAGTACCGTGGCAGCAGTCACCAGCAAACGTTCTTGGGCACTGAGATATTGCTGATAGACATTTTGCGCCGTCTGAATATCCTGCTGCACCTTGCGCTCATTGAACTGGCTGGTAGACCACCAGAAGCTGGCTAAGCTGGCAACCGCTGTCAGCAGCACCAACCCGACGCACAAGGCGATAATACGATTTTTAAAACTAGTGCCCATGATGATCCTTAAACATCTCCGAGAATGTGTTTCTGGGTGCCGGTGTCTGTGTTTCTACAATAACAGACCCGGATTGTTGTAATTCTGTCACCGTCACTATCCTGCGAGTGTCGATATCCTGTGTTTGTAGTGCATGCCAGATAGCCAATTGCGGCGCATAAGCAGGTAACTGCACTGTGCCCGACTGATTGCTGGTAAGCGCGTCTTTTGATTGAGAAACATAGATATAGCCCACCATCGAATCATGAATATTACATCCTAGAACAACGACACCCGGTTGTTCAAATCGTATCGGTTGAATAGGTGTACCCGCATATAATTTAAGCTCAAAACGCTTGGTCTCAGAAAAAGAATAGACATGATGACGAATATCATCACTGTTGGGAAAGCTCACCGCCTGACCCTGCATTATGGTCAGTAGTCTGGGGTGGAATTGTTTATTGACCTGATCCATTACGGCGACTTGCTGCACCTGGCTCGCACGTAAGGGGGCAACCACTTCAACCACCACATCAGGTAAAGGTGCACCGTGCTGATCACGCAATTGAAGAGTGTACCCGTTACCGGATCCGTTACCGACACCCTTACCAGCACCATTGTCGAGTGCATTATCAGCCCCATAAATAGGACCACCAAAGCTGGCAAGTATCCAGGCGTACACAGGCCAGGCAAAAATACGCAGGCCAACTATCTTTCGTGCACACTCCATCGTTCGCCTGATCACGATCAGGTGCCCTTGTGCGATCCTTACCGGGTTATGCCCGCTGACGTTCATGGAAATTTGCCTGAGCCACTTGCATACCTTAAGTAAAAGTGACGCTGAAAAGAAAAGCAAGAACGAATACACATTCACGCCCGCTTCCAGCGGTTAAACAGCCATAAAAAAAGCGGCTCATCGCCGCTTTTTTTATGTTTTTCAGACTGCTCAGGCGTCGATCAGGCCATACTCTTTATCCAGTACGGCAATCACTTCATCACGTGGGTTCTGAGGAATACTAAGCTGTTGGCCAACAATTTTACTGGCGATACCCACATACGTATCTGACACCGACATCATCACCTGCTCTGGCAACTTATAACTGGCAGCCAGCTGTTCGCGCTCGCTCATGCGATCTTTGTTCAGCAAAACGTCGCTGTCCGGTACATTGTTGATCAATAACTGGCGGAAGCCCTCTTTAGAGTTTTCAACAATTTTACCGTCACGGTATGCCGGGCCATCCCAGATCCGCGATGAATCCGGCGTGCCCACCTCGTCAATGTAGATCAAACGTTCGCTGCCATCTTTATCTTCTACGTAACCAAATTCAAATTTGGTGTCCACAAAGATTTGATCCAGCTTGGCCAGCTCTTTAGAGATCAACGCAAAACCTTCACTCAGCAGCTGCTCATAACGGGCCACATCGGCGTCTGACTTAAAGTTAAACGCATCCAGGTTATCCGTGATATTGCGGCGTGTGATATTCACATCATCAACTTCCGGCACATCTGGCAAGCCACGAATGATCCCTTTTGTTGATGGCGTGATCAGCACATCGTCAAGCTTTTGATGCGCAGTCAGGCCTTCTGGCAAACTGATCCCACAGAACTCGCGCACACCTTTGCTATAATCACGCCACATGCTGCCGGTGATATATTGGCGGGCGATGGCTTCGACGCGCACAGTGCTGGCTTTACGCACGATCCACACGTATGGATGAGGTATATCCACAATGTGATTGCCAGCGAGACCCGCTTCATCGAATAGTTTAAACCAATGGGCGGCGACACTGTTCAGTGCGATACCTTTGCCCGGTACACCATTGAGGCCATTTTCGCTCTGCCAGATGCAGTCAAAGGCCGAGATGCGATCCGAGATCACCATGATCGCCAGCTCTGTCCCGGCAGGCACATCATAACCTTTTTCTTCGATCAAACGGGCACTGTCCTGGTCGGTTAACCAATAAACTGAACGTACTTTACCACTGTGCACAGCACCTTTGGTGCGAATGGGTAGATCGTCATTGACGTCTAGAACTTTGTAGCTACTCATTGTATCTCCATAGAGAACGGCTGCGTCTTGCTAAAGGACGCAAAATACAGAGGGGGTTAGAGCGGTGTATGATAGTCGAGCAGCCAACAAATCACAATTGCTTTACCGCACTGAACGGCGATATGCCGCAGGTGGGTTTAGCTTGCAGCGCAAGTATTTTATGATGCGGGCGTGATCCGCCATTGATGTGAGACTATGTTAGAGATTAACGACCTGATTTTTCGCTGGCCCGGTGCCGCCGACGCCACACTCAACATACCCAAACTTGAAGTCGCCGCCGGTGAGCGGGTCTTTTTACATGGCCCAAGCGGCAGTGGTAAATCAACGCTGCTGGGACTGCTGAGCGGAATTAACAAGCCAGAAGCCGGCAGCATCCGCTTGCTTAACAGTGATCTGGCACAGCTAAGCGATGCCGCCCGAGACAAATTCAGAGCCGATCACATCGGCACAATCTTTCAGAACTTCAATTTACTGCCCTACCTGAGTCCGGTTGAAAATGTCATGCTCGGCTGCCACTTTTCCCGCAGTCGTACCGACCGCATTAAGACATCGGGTAAAACCCTGGCTCAGCAGGCCGAACTGTTATTACAGGAACTTGGTCTGGATGCCAGCATTATGTCACGTTCTGTGGCTCAACTGAGTATTGGCCAGCAACAGCGTGTTGCCGCAGCCCGGGCCTTTATCGGTCAGCCTGAGTTGATCATTGCTGACGAGCCCACCTCCGCACTGGACGCCGACAATCGCAATATCTTTATCGAGTTACTTTTTAAAGAGGCCAGCCAATATGGCGCAACTATTTTGTTCGTCAGTCATGACAACGGCCTGGCCCCTTTGTTCGACAAACACCTGAGCCTGGTTGAATTAAACGGAGCAAGCCAATGAGATTAATCAGTCTGGCGAGCAAAAGTATGCTCAACCGCAAAGCCAGTGTGCTGCTGACCCTGTTCACCATTGCCATCAGTGTGATGCTACTGCTGACCATTGAAAGGGTGCGTCAGGAAGCGAAAAGCAGCTTTAGCAATACCGTATCAGGTACCGATCTGATCGTCGGTGCCCGCAGTGGTGACATCCAGCTTCTGCTGTCCAGTGTCTTTCGCATTGGTCATGCCAATAATAGCGTAAGCTGGGACAGCTATCAGGATATCAAGGCTCAGCGAGGTGTGAGCTGGACTATTCCCATCAGCCTGGGCGACAGCCACAAAGGTCATGCGGTACTGGGCACCGACAGCGCTTACTTTGAACACTTTCGCTATGGTAAGAAGCAAACGCTGGCATTCGCCGCAGGCCGCGCTTTTGTCAATGCGCAGGAAGTGGTGCTAGGCAGTGACGTCGCCAAAAAAATGCATTACCAGCTTGGTCAGCAAATTGTGATTTCACACGGTATGGGCAATACCAGCTTCCATCATCACGATGACAACCCGATGACCATAGTTGGGATCCTGGCACCGACCGGCACGCCGGTCGATAAAACCGTGCATGTGCCACTGGCGGCCATCGAGGCCATGCATAGCCAGCCTAAATCAACTCCCCGCATGATAGGTAAGCCAAAACAACCAGCTGGACACACGCATGCTCATGCAGATGAGCATGACCACAATAGCAGCCATGACCACGGCCATGCAGATGGACATGAGCACCATGACAGTCATAACCACAACCATGCAGATGAGCATGAGCACCATGACAGCCATAACCACGGTCACGCAGATGAACATGAGCACCATGACAGCCATGACCACGGTCATGGGCACGATAAACCCGACACCATCGCAGTTGCGGTACCAGCCCCCGCAGATCTGCATGGCGATCTGATTGGTGAACCCAAACAGATCACGGCATTTTTAATGGGGCTGGACTCCCCGCTATACACCTTGCAGATCCGCCGTAATATCAATAATTACAAAGCAGAGCCGCTGCTGGCCATCATGCCCGGCGTCACATTGCGTGAGCTGTGGCGCATGCTGGGCCTGGTAGAAAAGATCCTGCTGCTGTTTTCTGCTGTGGTGGTTTTGAGCAGCCTGCTGGGCATGCTGACCACCTTGTTGGCGACGCTAAATCAGCGCCGCCGTGAATTGGCCATTTTGCGCTCTGTGGGCGCGCGACCACGACACATTTTCACTCTAATGAGCAGCGAAGCTATCTTGATTACAGCAGCAGGCTGCATACTGGGCATTGCCTTGTTTTACGCCCTGATTGCACTGGCACAAGGTACACTGCAAAGTCAGTTCGGGATCAGCCTGAGCATTTCACTGCTCAGTCACTATGAACTCATGTTGATCGGCGTTATTATGGCGGCCGGCACATTGATGGGCATATTGCCTGCGACCCGGGCCTATTTTTATTCGCTCAGCGATGGCATGAGCATCAAGCTATAAGAGGTTTTGAATGACACCATTACGCACTATTTTCTGGCTTTGCACAACGCTGATGCTGTTTTGCGTGCAGGCGCAGGCAGCACCGCCTAAAGAAATTTTCTGGGATGATCTGATCCCAAAAGGCCATGTCCAAATCAGCAATCAGGACGCTGCGGCCAGTCATGATGGCGATCAGCAAAACTGGGTACAACCTGATCTCGATGCCCCGGTGGTTAAAAGTTTAGATGGTAAGCAAGTGAGCTTACCCGGGTTTGTAGTCCCGCTTGAAGGAGACAGTGAAGTGATCACTGAGTTCTTGCTGGTGCCTTACTTCGGGGCCTGTATTCACGTGCCACCACCGCCGCCCAACCAGATTGTGCATGTCAAAATCAAGAATGGGGTGCCCATCGACAGTCTGTATGATGCGATTACCGTGACAGGTACTATGAAGGTCGCAACCTGGAAAGGCGATCTGGCACAAACCGGTTATAAGATGGACGCAGTCGGCGTCGCGCCGTTTGAATTATAAACGTAGGTTATCTGTCTGAAAGTGGCTCACTGATGAGCCACAGGACAATCAGTACCTGCTTAGCACAGACAGCTTCTGAAATGATAGGTATCGCATATAACGGCAACCGTGTTACACGAATCGCGCTCAGTATACCTTACGCCACCGGCAACCTGCGGTGTTTGTGCACCATCCAGTGAACGCGCCTGACCACCCAACTGCTTGATCGATTTTTTGTTTAGTTGTAATTTCATAGTATATTTCCTTATTGTTGAATTGAAAGGTGTGCTTTTTAGCACCCCGCCACCTTTGCATATATTTCAACCAAATGCAAAGCTACCTCAGTGCCAGCTGCTGACAGAGGATATGCATCAATATGAGATCTTCCTGCATCAGTGTTTTCAGTTTATCAACCGGGATCCACACCACTTCACAGGGCGTTTCAGCCAGATAATCCAGGGCAGATGAGCCCGTCAGTAAAGCCGTTATACCGAGCGTCTCGCCCGGCCCCCTGACAACAACCTGACTATTGCCCTGTCCACCTGCAACCACTTCACGCACACTGCCCCTGTAAATCACCCCCAGTTTACTCAGCGATTTACCTTGCCTTATCAGCACCTGACCCACATCGTAAATACCGCGCTCCTGACAACTGCTAATTTGCTCGCGGGTACTTTGTGTGACGCCGTTTAACCAGGGGATCTGCTGATCCAATTGTGCCGCCTCCGTTTGGCGAAAAATAGATGCCTGTTGCAGCGCCGCCATACGTTTTTCGACGTCTTCCAGCAACCGGCTGGCTTCGGGTTTATCGAGCACTGCCAGCTTGAGCTGCTCTTTAATCACAGCACGCTCACGGTTCAGCAGTAGCCGGGTTGCAGCCTGTGACTGAAGCGCCTGCACTATGTCCGGAAACGTTTCCTGTAGCTCATTGATGCGTGCAATGGTCTGAGCCATGTTATCCTGCACCTGCTGGCGCACCTGTGCCGCTACCTGGGCGTTCGGTGACAAGGTATCAATATGACTTTCCAGCGCTTCCTGCGCCTGAATAAAGCCCCTGGCTACATCATACCCCACCACAAGACGCTCAAAATACAATCTCAATAATGTCCGCTCTAGCCAGGCAATGCCCCGCATTCGTTCCAGCCAGCCGGGCACTTGCCAGGTTGCAAACAAACTATCACGCTGCCCGATACAGGGCTCGCCATCCAGGGCCAGTTCAACCGCTTCAACCAACAAATTGGTTGCCCGTTTTCCCAATGTACCTTGCTCAAACTGAGTCCAGTAATGTTTTCGTTCGGTTTCCAGTAAGCGGCGCAAAAAAGCCGTGTCTAAATCCGCCTGGTCGATCGGCGCCTCTTGATCGGTTTGCGCCATTGCTCCGAGCTTGACCTGGGCTTTCACCTGTTGCCAGTCAGCCCCGCGTAAAAATGGGCTATCCATCATAGTCGGCAGCATGGTTTGCAGGGTATTGGCCACTTGCTGATTGGCTTTGTCGACCGTAGCCTGTTTAGCCGGGGGCAGGCTGTCGAGACGCAGGAACTTCAGCAACATGCCCATCGTGCCGCCATTGATTAAAATCGTCAGGACCACAATCCCGGCACATAAAAACAACATGCGATCACTGATCTCCTTTGGGATCGCCTCGCTCGCTGCCACCGTCAAAGCCAGCGCCAGTGATACAGCCCCTCGCAACCCGCCCCAGCATAAGACACTGGCTTTTTCAAAGGTAATGCCAACTCCTATGCGGCTCAACAATGGCGTAAACACAGTGATGGATGTCGCGCGGATCAGCATGATCCCGACATATAAAATACCCAGTGTCTGCCACGCCTGTAGATCATCCAGCGGCACCCGAATGGCCACCAGGATCCCCACCAGCAGAAAAATACAGGTATTGGCAATGTGCGCCATCATTTCCCAGAAGTGATGTAAAAACCCTGCCACCTCCGGGCTGATCCGGGTTCGTCCCACACTGGCCAGTACTAATGCCAGCGTCACCACAGCCACCACGCCAGAAACATGAAACGACTCGGAGATGAAAAAGGCTGAATATGCTGCCGCAATGGTCAGCGTGATCTCTATCATAGGATCGTTAAATACCCGATCGATCCACATAATACATAACCCACCCAGTACCAGGCCTATCGCCAGTCCGACCAATACCACACCAGCAAACTGCCCGACAGCCTGCACAGGAGAGGCCATCATGGCCCCCTCACCCCCGCTGCTGGCCAGCACCCAGACATAGAACAGACTGAAAAACACGATGGCGGTTCCATCATTGAGCAAAGACTCACCCTCAATCAGGGTTTCGAGGCGTTTACGCGAACTGACTTCCTTCAGCAAAGCCACCACAGCAACTGGATCGGTGGCACTGATCAGGGCACCGAACATCAGACACATAGCCCAGCTCCATTGCCAGTGCTCGGGCACACTGATATGCAATAACTCGGCTGTCAGCCAGATGGCCAACATCAGGCCGGGCACAGCTAAAATCGCAATCTGGGTAAACATGCGCCGGAACAAGTGCACTTCCATCGCAAAAGCGCTCTCGAAGATAAGCGTGGGCAGGAATAAAAATAAAAACAGGTGTGGGTCGATGTCGGCAACCAGGGTTAAGGTATCGCCGACCATCTCAGTGTCACCACTAAAGACATCGCCACGCTGTGCCAGACCAATACAGATCCCAATCACCAGCAACGCTACGGTATAGGGGATCTGGGTATTTTTCAGGACATGACGGGTCAGCGCTCCAATAAACAGGGCCAAAATCAAAAATACCAGGACCAGAATGCCAGACTCAAACTGCATACCAGCCACCTTAACCGATGCGCTCAGAATGCAGTAAGCTTAGTTCACTCAGACTGGTCCTGTTAGTTTATGGGCAAAAAACTCAGCCCTCAGTTTTGCCCGGGTAGTATATCGTCACCGGCTGCGAGTAATTGGGCACATCATCATAGCTAAACACCGCATAATACTTGGCGATATCCGGCGTACCAAAATTATCCAGAGTATAGTTGTCCCGACCGCCATACAGCTTTACGCCATCAAACGGGGAACGTGGCGGATGGAAGCGATTACGTACCACGAAAAAGCCCACCAGATCCTCATCCTCTTCATTGTCCCAGGTCAGTTTCACCACGCCGTTTTCGACCTGAGTTTGTAGATTATGTGGTGCAGCCACCGGATGTTTGCGTCGCGCAATATAATCTATTTTCAGCTGAGCGGGTTGCTGATCCTGGCAGTTGGTCCAGTTTACCAATGCATCCGTTGCCTGCGACTCCGCCGTAGCGCGAATAATAAAGTAAAAGGGTGTCTGTGCCTGATGTAAACGCTCCAGCTCCTGCAAGCTATAGCTGTCGAAAATAAAGTGATGCTCGGCACGCTCTCTGAGTTGCTCATTGCTGACCTCATAGCCGATATACTCTATTTTCTGGCGCTGTTTAACGTGTTGATAATCCACGTCCCGCAATTCCACCAACTCTATGGTAAAGCGCACATCCCGCGCGGATGCGATGGAATTACACGAGCGCACAGTCAGACAGGCACTAGTAAACACCGTACGCTCCACAGGCAAGTCCACATTTAAGTCAAACGACATCTGTCCGTACACAATATCGCCTTCGGTATCGAACCCGGATGCCAGTTTGTCGGCCACCACCTTGTCTTTATAAATGGTATTACAGGCCAATGGGCTCAGGACCAGTTGCTGTTCGGGCAACTGATAAACCAGCTCCAGATTGGGCCGATAATGTAAGCCGCTACCAAACGGTCCATAGCCAATATCGAACTGCATCACCTGAGAGTCTTTGCCCAGCGGTAGTTTTTTAGGCCCCTGCAACCGCAGCAAAAGACGCTGCTGTTTTAAGAGTTTGGCCAGCAAGCTACGCTCAACCCCGTTAAACTGCCATTTCAGCCAGATCCCCTGAGTCAGTTTGTCAGACTCAATGGTTTGTCCCAGCGTATGTAAAGGCTTAGCCTCAGCAATGGCAGCGTAGTCATAGATGTCTTCAATCTGATCAGCATCAAGGATCGCCACCGACCACTCACCATATTTTTCAATTTTGGCCGCCACCCGGTTCATGGGATAAATAAAGAACTGGGCGCTTAAGATCTGCGAGCCTGCGTTGATACTGCTGAGATCAAACTGTACCACGCCCATGCTGACACCTCGCTTCTTATCAACCCCGATAAACATAGAGTTATAACCAAAGTGCTCTTTATTTTTGACCTGGTTATTTTGCGATAAGTAGCCCACCGATTCACGGGCAGGAAACAAAGTGCGGGCACTTTCGGTCCGTGCCAGACGGGTTTTCAGACGCAGCTCCGGGCTGAATGGCGACTTTATCTTGGTCACCTTGTCCACGGCACGAATGTTGTAAAAATAACTGTGCCCGCTGAGCAGCTGACTGTCCGTAAAGCTCAGCGTTTTAGTAATGGCGACTAAGGTCTCTTCGCCACATGGGTTTTTGTTATGCTGACTGCGATAGACTTCAAAATAGATGTCATCACGGTCTTCATATTGCCATTCCAGCTCAACACTGTCATGGGCCACGGATTTGATGGTAAAGCCTTCCACTCGCTTGGGTGCCAACGGCGAGTAATTGATCGCCTCACTCAGCGCATATTGTACGGCCGGAATATTCTCGGCCACACTCTCGGACATATTTTTCATATAATCCGGAATATTACGCGTACCCACTTCCACCACGGTGGCAATGATCCCCTTGCGATAATAGTACTCTCGGCCACTACCGTGGATCAGCTGAGCCGGCGGCTTGCCCCGATGGATCCCGTACTGGCGGCCAGTTACCTTTTTGATCTCGTGGTTCATATTGGCACACAGCACATTCAGATCGGTCCCTTCGATTTCTACCTCATGATTGAACTTATGCGCCGGAAAAAACACATTGCCCTGGGAATGATAATCCAGTGCGATACGAATGTTCTCGTGACTTTCTACAAAGTCACGAATAGCACATGTTTCTGGCTCAGAAAACGCGTGAGGCCCGCCATAGGTATTCGAGCCTGTGTTCTGATTACGCATAAACTTCGCATCAAAATTGCGGTTCAGGTCTACCCCAAACGTCCCATCGCCATTGTTACGTCGATTCTTGCGCCAAAATGAGAAGTGGTTGCGGGAATACTCAAAGCCATCCGGATTCAGGCACGGCACCATATACAAAGTATTACGGGTCAAAGCATTTTGCAGCTTTGGGTTGAATCGATAGTTATCAATTACATACTGAACAAACTTTACCGCCAGCTCATTACCAATCCACTCCCGCGCATGAATTGATCCGGTATACAGTAACGCCGGTTTATCGTCGGCGTAGGTGACATCCAGCGAGATGGTCACCAGCATGATCGGTCGGCCTTCCCAGGTTTCACCTATGCTCTGTAAACGGATCAAATGGGGATGTGCGCTCATGGCACTTTGCAGGAAGTCTATGGTGTCCTGATAGGACGCGTATTGGATTTTCATAGCGGTTGCTCAGTTGCGGAAAACGAAAAGCTATAACCCGGATCAGGCCAGCCTGATCCGGTACAGCAAGAAACACTAATGTGTGGTCATTCCAGACGGCATGACCTGTTGCCAGTGTGCAACGATCTTTTCTAATTTTTTGTCCTTAAGGTTTTTCACCACACAAAGTTGTTGCGGCTCAGTGTTTAGCGCTTCAACGACGCCATGTGCACCAAAGGTCGACATGATCTCATCGATCATCTTGTCGCCAATGCCTTTCACCTGTGCCAGGATCTCCCGGATCTGAGCATCATCGAACACAGGCGCAGGGTAACTATTCAGCTCCAGGCCAGCCTGCTCATCACTACCGGGAATAGGCTGACAGGCTTTGGCTGCGGCTGATTTAGCGTGCAACACAAAGTTATCCTGCAAATTCCAGATCTCACTTGGCCACTCTTCAAGACGCTGATACTGGGTATCCAGGATAGGAAAGTGCTGCTCATCCATACCATGAAATACCTCGCCACAATCCTGGCTTGGTGTATAGCTGGAAAAGCCGATATGGCGCATCGTGCGTAGCAAACGTGAATCAATTTTGCCAAGCTCTTCCCAGTTATATAGCGGGATCGTTGGCTTACGGAAGTGACCATCCGAGAGCAGCCACATCAGATACTGGCCTATCCAATCTCGAATATATGGGAACGCAGCAAATGCCGTGGCACACTCCAAAATGCGTAGCTTGCCATCTTTGCCCAACGCAATATCGCAGGCCCAGTATTCGGCGTTGGCAGCTTTTGAGGCGGCGGTCGCCAGCTTAAGTACCGACTTAGGGACTGCCTGATAATCCATGCTGCCACCCTGGCTGGTGTTGGTTAACCACTCTCCTTCAGGAGGACGACGCCAGAAAGCACAGACGGGTTTATGACCCACCAACATGACACGAATATCTGCTTCCATCGGCACAAAGTCTTGTACATAAGCCGGGTAGTATTTTTTCTCCGTCAGCAGTGCCATGGCTTCGTCGTAGTTATCGACTTTATGCACAAAGTAGCCACCATAATTTGACGGGCCATACGAGCGCTTGATGATCTTAGGATATGTGGCCTGACTGAGATAACGTTTTGCTTTTTCAGGCACGTAAAAGATTTCAGTATGCGGTGCCGGCAACTTGTACTTACGACAAAAATGCGTCACGTTCTCTTTTGATTTATTAGAGAACTGACTGTCCAGTGAGGGCAAAAAGCGTACATGCGGCAATGCACGGGCAATTTCGCGGAACGTTTCATAGGCAGTTGCGGGTATATTGCCAATCAGCACATCAATTTGCTTTTGTTTCACTTCGGCAATAAAACGCGCTTTGTCATTGCCCCAGTGATATACCACAGTTTCGATTTTATCTGGCCAACCTTTGAAGTTGGATTTATCAAAAAAACGTAACACGTAATCCAGATAGAGAAGTCCGATCTTTGGAAGTTTGGGTTTTGCAGTCATTGCTCGGGCCACCTTGGCAAAATTAATGGGTTAGTAAAATGGGTCAGTAATATGGCCATCAGGCCACTTTGTGCGTATTCAGTGCATGCTTTTGAGTCGCAGTGCGCTCAATCAAATCCACCATGGCGTCGATCTTGGCCTGGTTGAAGTTAAGCCCCAGCGCTTCTTGCTCAGGTGTTGCGAAAGCCGGTATGGTATTCACTTCCAGCACCACATATTCTTCCCGCTCCCGATCGTAGATCAGATCAACACCCGCTATCTCCAGACCTAATGTGTTCGCGGCACGGATCGCAAGATCGACCACTTCGTCGTCGGGTTCACGAACAAACACAGAGCCACCACTGGTAATATTGGTTTTCCAGTCATCCTTGGGCGCTTTACGGCCATAACAGCCGACAAACTTGCCATCCACCACATCGATACGGAAATCGGTATTGTCATAATCAATAAACCGCTCAACATAAAAGTAACGTAAGTCGGTACGGCTCAGAAAAGGCAGCAACATGTCCAGCGCCTGCTCACTGTCGATTTTGACAATGCCGACACCACCCCAGCCATCAGTGGGCTTATAGATCAGCTTGCCACCAAAGTCCCTGAGTGCGTGCTTCAACCCATCCATGTCGTTTTTGTGGCACAGACGATAATCCGCCGTGCAGATCCCTTGGCTGTTGAGTAGGTGTGAGGTGCGAAACTTGTCTTCGGCAAGCGCAAACGCATCATAGTTGTTTAACGTGGGAATGGCCTGGCTCAGCGCCTGATAGAGATACACCTGAAACTGGGTTTGCTGGCCGGCGTTATAACTCAAAAACGTATCCAGCTGTTCCATCACAACGCCATTACAGATTATCTGGCCATCTTTTGCCCGGGCATCTCGTAAATTGAGCCCGGTACTGGTTTGGATCCCACGCTCAGCCAGAGCGTGAACAAGGCGCTGTTCAATCTCGCGCCCTCCACCATTTTCGTACATCCAGATGCCAACGTGCGGCGCCGCAACAGAGCGTGTCATAAAGTGTCTCCTTGGTCCTTGAACAGGTGCATAAAATTTGGTCAGGAAGGCTATTCTACAGGGCACTGTGTGACAGATTTTTGATCGTTCCTCTGTACCTCCCGGGATCCAAAAACTGTTCATAATTCCGTCACCCAACTGTCATCGAAAATCGCCACGATGGGCCCAAAATTACCGCAGGGACATGTTATGGATAGTCTTGACTTTAATGAGCTCGCGTCTTTAATTCGTTGTAATTCTTACAGTAAACACAAACCGGGTGTCGATGCACACGGCGAGCAGATGATTGAACTGGCCGCCCCTCTGGGCTACACACTAACTCGATATCAAAGGGAGCATATTGGCGATCATCTGTTATTGCGTGCCCCCAGAGGCGCAGGCAAACAGATCCTGTTACTGGGCCATCTGGACACTGTGTATCCGCCGGAGACTTTTGTTGAATTCAGCCAGGACGAAGAATGTGTTTATGGCCCTGGTGTCTGCGATATGAAAGGCGGCAACTGGGTTGCACTGAACGCATTGCGCCAGCTTAAACGCACTTATGGCAAGCTCCACAATATTGACTGGTTGCTGGTCAGCGATGAAGAAATTGGCAGCGATGACAGCAAAGCACTAACGACAAAAATCGCCAAGCAATATGATGCCTGTCTGGTCTTTGAAGCTGCTGGTAAAAATCATGAGCTGGTTGTGGCCCGCAAAGGCATTGCCACCTTTACCATCACCATTACCGGCAAAGCAGCCCATGCAGGTAATCACTATCGAGATGGCATTGATGCGAACTTCGCACTGGCAAACATGTTAATGGAAATGTCTGCCCTGACCGACCTGAAACGAGGCAGCACGGTCAATGTGGGCAAGATCCAGGGGGGGATTGGTGCCAATACCATTTCACCTTCCGCCACTATGGTCGTCGAAGCCCGTTTCACCAAAGCTTCTGAACAACAACGTTTACTCGAAGGCATCGAGAACATTTGTCTGGCCATTGAAGTAACCGGTGTATCCGTTAAGTTAGAAGGCGGGTTGCAACGCAGTGTGATGGCGCCAACGGATGAACAATCCGCTTTACTGTCTGAGATCAATGAGATCCTGGGATACGAATTGCCGGTGGAACATCGCGGTGGGGTATCCGACGCAAACACCGCAGCTGCAACAGGGACTCCAACTCTGGATGGTTTTGGACCCTACGGCGATGGCGATCACACCATCCATGAGCGGGCACTGAAGTCCAGCTTTGCACTGCGTATTGAACAAGTAACACAGATCCTGGCAAGCCTGTGCTATCAGGCCGAGCCAGAAGCTGCACTAAGCGACAACGATTAACGCTGGCACTGTGGGCAATATACCGTGCTGCGTTGACCCAGGCGGATCTCTTTCAGGGTTGTTTCGCAGCTGACACAAGGTTCGCCCTTGCGCCCATAAACCAGTAATTCTTGCGCAAAGTAGCCCGGTTTACCGTCACTTTGCGCAAAATCCTTCAGGGTGGTGCCACCTTGCTTTATGGCACTCGCCAGGGTTTCCTTAATAATGGGAGTTAAACGCTGGTAGCGCTGCAATGATACTTTACCGGCTTCCCGTTTGGGATGGATCCCGGCCTTAAACAAAGATTCATTGGCATAAATATTACCCACCCCGACGACGACATGGTTGTCCATAATGAACTGTTTGATTGCCACCTTTTTACCACGGCTGGCTGCATACAAGTGCTCGGCTGTAAACGCCTCAGTAAGCGGCTCCGGCCCCAATTTTGCAAATACGCTGTGCTCTTCAGTGGTCCCTTGCCATAGACAGGCACCAAAACGGCGGGGATCATTCAGGCGCAGTGCCAGCCCGTTGGCAAAATGAAACTCAATGTGATCGTGCTTTTTTAACGGCGTATTCTGCGCCACAACGCGCAGGCTGCCCGACATGCCAAGGTGTAAGATGGCCGTGCCCAGCGGGCTTTCCAGCAGTAAATATTTTGCCCGCCGTTTCACGGCACTGATCACTTGCCCTTCCAACAGGCTTACCTGCTCAGGGACCGGCCAGCGCAACTGACGCTGGTGTACAATAACTTTACTGACACCCTGGCTCAGGATATGGGGTTCAATGCCTAAGCGGCTGACTTCTACTTCTGGTAATTCTGGCATTACTTCAACTCAATTGGGGCAAATAGCTGTTGCGCCTGTGCTTTACTGATACTAAACCAACGCTGTGATTGTCTGGCAAAAAGATAATAGCTGTGCTGCTGATGATACAGCTGAAAGCTGAGCGGCAGTTCACTGCCGGCCAGCCAGAACTGAGCAACACTCAGTGCAGCGCTCGCTGGCAAGCCTGGATTATCAATGACGGTCAGTTCGCTTTCCTGCCACTGGGTGACTAACGCCTCCAATACACTCGGCTGCGCCTGCCAATTTGCCTGGGCATCGGCACTGAGCCGCCAGGATGTACCTATGCGCTCAATTTTATAACCCGGAAAGCCCAGCGCCAGTACGAAACTTTGCTGTTCAAAAAGCGGCATGCTCCCGCGCTCTTCCGCTGGCGGATTAATTTTCTGGTGTATGCCGTTAAGGAAAAAGATCATGATCAACATAGAGAAGATCACCACATTGTTCCATGCTTTACGACTCAAACGCATAACTACTCCACGGCTTGCTTACCCCGCCATACTGCGGGCTGATGAGGCTCTGGATCATATCCTGCACAGTCAGTTAAGTACACTCAGATCCGAAAGAAGCCGATGTTTTTACTCAATACACCAGACATTTCCGACAGTTTTCCGGTGGCCTGTTTATTGTCATTCAGGGCACTCATCGCATCCTGAGCTGCCAGGGTGATCTCTTCCATATTCGATGCCACCTCATTAATTGCCGATGCTTGTTGCTGTGCAACACTGGCCACTTCACCCACCTGTGACAGTGAATTTTGTGCCTGATTATCTATTTGTTCAAGTAGCTCGGTGGCTTCAAACGTGAGTGTGCGACCATGCTCTACCTGAGGTTGTGTTTTTTCCATCGCAGCAACCGTCGCAGCGGTTTCGCTTTGCACTTCCCGGATCATAGTTTCTATCTGATCCGTCGCTTCAAAGGTTCTGCGTGCCAGCTGCCTGACTTCATCTGCCACCACCGCAAAGCCGCGACCAGACTCGCCGGCCCGTGCTGCTTCGATGGCTGCGTTCAGTGCCAGCAGGTTGGTTTGCTCAGAGATACCACTGATCACATTGGCGATGCCACCTATCTGTTTGGTCTGCTCTGCCAGTTTTTGGATCTGCGATACTGTGCCGTCAACCGTCTGGGCAATGGTGTCCATCGCATCAGCGGTATTACGAATGGCCTGGCGCCCCTGATCAGCAAAAGTCACCGTTTGTGTTGAATTTTCTTCCGTCTGTTTGGCAATGTCACTCACCCGCATCATATTTTCCCGCAACGAGTCGAGCATCTGCGCCGTATTACTGGTGGCTTCTGCCTGATGCTGCGCAGCATCATAAATCTCACCAGAAGCACCAGTCACAGCGCTTGCCTGCACAGAAAGCTGCTCAGACACCTCTTTAATGCTGGTGACGATCCGGGTTAACTCACCAGACATTCGACAGACAGAATCCAGCATGCTATCGGGGTACTCGGTGTCAATCTGCATAGTCAGATCGCCCCCTGCGATCCGCGTTACCGCAGCCGCCGCATCCTGAGGCTCTCCACCCAGTGAGCGCTGGAAACTGCGCTCTATCGCCCAGCCCACCAGCACACTGATGGCCACCGCAATAAAGGTAAACCACAACATAAGCTGGGAAAATCCACCCGCGGCTTCACGCGCTGCGGGGGTCAGCGTTTGATTTTGCTGCTCCTGATAATCAATAAACTCGTTGATCACATTGAGCCAGCTGATAAAAGCCGGGCGCACTTCATCCAGTACCAGGGCATCGACACTCTGGCCGGCTTTTTTATTGCTCAATATGGTGCGGATAAGCGGTAATGTCCGAGCTTCAATGCGCTTTATACGAGCCAGGATCTCACGTTCCTGAGCGCTAAAGTGCCCGCCTGAATTGATCATTTGCGTCATTTTTGCGTCTGAATCCTGATAGAAGCGGGCAAGCTGATCGATTTCCCGTTCATATTCAGCTATTTCGGATGCACTTCTGGCAATCGCGACATCCCGAATGGCAATCGCCCTGTCGTGCACACTGCCTCGAAAGTTAATCGCATAACGTTGCTTCACCGAGTTGACGTCCGTGATCTCTGTTAGCGTCTGATCGATAAATGCCACGCGATTACTGCCAATAATGGTCATCACGACCAATAATGCCAACGCAATACCAAACCCGACCACCAATCGGCTTTTTACCGACAATCCCATTAACCACTGCACCATATTGTGCCTCCATGATAGCAACATATTGAAAGTTCAAAGTTAGTCGTACTAAATAAAGCTGTAAAGCAGATAAAACGAATTACTATGATAGAAAAAACAGCTGGTTGCTTTTACAACAGCCATATTCATTTGAAACTATATCAGGGACTCACCCAAGCGTTGTCCTTATCGCGCACGGATGATACGTGTATAATTGTTTCTTCGCGCTTAATCGACTTCTTTAGGCGTAACGCTCTGATATGGTTGTCGGAGCTAGAAATTGGAATACTTACAATGAAAAAAGCACTATTTTGCCTGATCACAGGCCTACTCTCTTCACCTACATTCGCTAATGCGCAATTTGTGCCGGCCAAAGTAATTGAAGACGGTGGCTCAATACGCCCTTCAGAAGCGATAGAGGGCAGTCGGCGCGAACACTGGGCTTTTGTCGACTACATGGTAGATCCGAACGGCAAACCCGTACATGCACTGGTCGAAGCCTCAGCTACCAAGCCTGTTCACAGAGCTAAATCAGCTTTGACAATACGCACTTATCAACCTGCCCGGCTGGGTGAAAACGCAATCTCTTCTGCCAGCCAGTTGCCGATCAGATTCAATAAGGTGTTTGAGCAATACTCCAACGACAATGTCTCCACTGTCTTTAGCAAGTATTTTGACGAGGCAAAGCGTTTAGTGGTCAGCAACCAAATGACCGAAGCCAAACCCGCACTCGATAGCCTGGTTGAGGATCACACTAAAAATCTCACAGAGCGTGCGTATAGCGCCTGGCTACTGAGCGCCTATTTCTACAACGTGCAAGACTGGCATCAGTACGAATATCACCTGAGAGAAGCTGTGCACCTACATCACTTGCTTACGCCAGATTTGGCATTGATGTCGATGCAAAGCCTGATGAACCTGGAGGTCTATCAGAAGCAATACGGTAATGCGTTTGCCACCCTGCTCAAAATGCGAGAGATCAAAAACAAACAACTGTCTAAGCAAACTATCACTGAGTTTAGTGCGCAGCTGCAGGAACAAATTGACGCTAACCCGGTCATCACGGTCACTGCCAAACTGGCTGAATTACGCACCTGGCGCCATACACTTAACCGCAGCACCATTTCACTCAGTGCAGAAAATGGTAGCCTAAGTACTGTCGCTTTATACTGTCAAAATGGCTATCAGCGCTTTAACGAGCTGCCGGTGAAAAACTATCAGGTTCCTGAAGCCTACGGCAGCTGCTACCTGGCGGTGCAAGGTGATGCAGACACCCAAATCAGCTACCGAGAAGAAGGCGAAGCCCGATTTAGGCTTTATCTGTAAATTTGACAAAAAATGAAAAATGAGTGATCCGAATATCTAGGCCGCTCGTTTTATAAGATGAAGGGTTCGCAGTACGGTGTACTAAACAATCCCCTTCGCGACGGCACTGATAAACGCGCACTTTAAGTGCGCGTTTTCTCTTTTATCAAACCGATAAAAACTCATTTGCTCACCACATCAACCAGATTACCCCGAAGCACATCTGAGCACTGAGCCGCCTGACGCAGCAAAGTAATAAACTCCTGCGCAAGAGGGGGCGGTTGCTGTACGTTGGCCCACAATGCATAGACCGGGCGCAGATGTTGCCACTCGCCCACATAGCAAAACGGTTTGTCCAGTTCAGCGACTTCTGTCATCGGCAAGACGGCCGCTCCCAGGCCGGATGCAACCATTTGCCTGGCTAACGTGATGTCTCCCACGTAAGAGAAGTGCTCAAAGCGGGACAATAGATCGCGCCACTGTGCAGAATCCGGAATTTGTTCCTTTTTAAATGGCATGAACAAGGTGTTCGTTTCTTTAGCCTGTTCAGGCACCACACACTTTAGTGCAATCTCGCCGATACGCGTGTGATAGCAGTTGGAATCCTGCAATGTGCCTACCCGAATAATCACATCGAAACGCTTCTGGCTCAGCAACACATTGGTATTGTCCGGTTCAATGTGCAACACAATGTCCGGATGGGTGCGCTGAAAAGACTCAACCACAGGATATAAAGGGCCATTGATCAAATTCTGCGGACACAATAAGTGAAATGCACTGACTTGCGGGCTTAACAACGCGGTGCAGTCAGTTTGCAGGGCCAGCAGCGACGGAGCCATTTTTTCATAGACGGCCTGGCCATGAGATGTTGCTAACACACCGCGCGCTGAGCGATTCAACAGGCTATAACCAAGCCGAGCTTCCAGCGCGGCAATCCGTTTAGAAATGGTTGGTGCGCTGAGGCTTAACGCATCAGCGGCTTTCGCAAAGCTGCCCCGGCGAGCCACTTCAACAAAGAGCAGCAGATCATCGAGCATGTGGTTTTCCTTAATCTTAGCTTGCTTATTCTGACATTCCGCTTCTGCTCAAGCCCGTTATGATGGGTATGAAACGGAGGAGCGCGATGCAAAAACTGATATTCACTACTTTATTTTCATTTTGCCTGTCGACACTGGTGTCGGGCTGGGTCACCTATGTCAATCTGGGTGTAGCGCCCGGATTTTTGCAGCACTGGTTCAGGGCGTTTATTCATGCCTGGCCCGTTGCTTTAGTCACGGCTTATCTGCTCAGCGGGCCAATCCACTCCCTTACTCACTTTATTCTGGAGCGAAACCATGTCAAATGACACTGAACACACCACGAATGACGATGCAATCAATTTGGTTGCCTATATTAATCCAAAAGCCGCCTACTACCAAAACTGTAAGTCTGCCATAGAAGAGATCATGGAGATAACACGACAGGAGCCCGGGTGCCAGCGCTTTGAGCTATATGAAAACACAACGCACACTCAGCTGATCCTGATAGAACGGTTTGCCCGGCAAAGTGCATTTGATTTCCATCATCATCAACCCTATACCCAGGCCGTATACCGACTATATCAGGACGGGCTCACGTGTCCTCCGGAACTGCACTTTTTGACAGACGTCTCTGTATAACGGGCAGTAAAATGCCCGCAAATCGCGGGCATTATAGTTATTTATAGCATCTACAACTTAGTGCATTCGACAAGCTGCATAGGCCGGGTGTGTCCAGCAAATATCAACACTTGCCTGATTGCCTGCGCCCGCGATAACTTGCGTCTGCTCTGTATTTAACCCTTTGCTCTGTAAGGTTTTCACTGCTTTTTTATTTAATTTCAGTTTCATATTCTGTCCTTAATCTTAATGTTGATGCCTCAGAGGGCGATCCAGATTTAACACAGGCTTGAGAAAAATGGTACAAAAAAAGAACAACCAAAGCCTGTTGCGACTGGATTTTAATTTGGCCTGAGCACCTCAATGACCTGCGCATCAACCCAGTAGACATCGCCTTCTTTATCTCCTACATTGCGGTTAAAAAAGAGATATTTACCGTCCGGGGTCACGCTGGCTGATGCTTCCCGGCCTGACGTATTCACTTTGTCCCCTAGGTTAATCGCCTCACCCCAGCTACCATCTTTTTGACGGAAACTGACATATAAATCACTCTCCCCATATCCGGATTCTCTCTGACCATCCCAAATAATGTACGAGTCATCAGGGGCTATAAACGGGTGTGCATTGTATTTACCCGTATTCACCTCGGGACCCAGGGCCTTCGGCGGCTGACGCTTTCCGTTGACTACCTCAGAGACGCGGATCACATCACCGCTCTTGTAATCATCCAGTATATACGTGCCTTTACTGGATGAAGTCAGACGCATGATCCCCCAGTCGTCCCTGTCAAACATCGGACCCAATACCTGCAACGACCCCCAGCCACAGGCTGTGCGCGTCATATAGTATTTACCCAGATGCATGGTTTTCCCGTCAGGCGCTAAAAACGGACGCCCCACCCGTGGACCCACCACCTGCTCATGCCACTGATTGTCGCGTTGGATGTAGGATATTAGAGTCCACTTACCCGTGTGATTATCTTTTCGAGTAAAATAAAACTCCGTCATATCGGGTGAAAAGAACGCGTTGTAATCACGATGTTGTGTGGAAACAGCCCCCGGGGCGAAGACTTGTGGCGTAGTACCCGGCTCTTTTTGGCCCAGGTAAGGGCCTGTTAGCACATCAGATACCTGCTCGGCCTGGCTGATGGTACTCGTCAGTGACGCTGAAAACAGCACCACCAGCAATCTGGTTAACTTCATAATAAAACTCCTTTGGCTAAGCCTACTTCATAATCTGTTGCAAACACAAACCTAGCTTACCGACAACCCCGGAGATAACTTGAAGTTTTGCTGATGTTTCGCTGAAAAGTTAAAAAGCAATATAATTAGATAGTTATTGATAAATACAACAATGTCACAGGCCAGCCACCCAACTATCAGGTGGCTTGCCCATCTATATCGAGTTCAGCAATGTCTACTGAAGCGATGGCGCTTTCTTACTCGCAGCACGCCGTGCACTTCTTCTGCGCAACCAGCATACGCCACCAAGCAACCCAAACAGATGCACTAACATTCCGCTGCTTCCATCCGGTTTTGACGTATCCGGTTCATCTGCTGAATCACCACCTGCTGAATCACCACCTGATGAATCACCACCTGATGAATCACCGCCTGAGCCACCATCTGAGTCACCGTCTGAGATTTCTACTTGAAACTGCAGTGTCAGTTGCTGGCTCAACTGGCCATCACTGACTTCAATGTTAATCGCATATTCTCCCGCACTCGCAAACTGCCCGGTCAATTTACCCCAGTCCGCCAGCTCAAAGCCCTCGGGCAGTTCAGGTGCACTGAAAAAGTAGTTGTCGCCGTTGTGATCAACCACCAGCTCAATAAGCTCCATGGATATGGCTTCATCTGGCTTAACACTGAGTACATCAGGTTGTTGACGCCACTGCGGTGCCTGGTTAGCCACATCCAATGCGATACGATACACACCACGGCCATAAGTAAACGCATACAGATAGTTAACGTGCTCAATCCGCCTTAACACCATGCGGTATACCGCTACATTGGGCAGACCATGAATGAAGGGCTGCCAGCTGTCTCCCCCATCATTTGTGTGGTATACGCCATAATCGGTACCCACAAATAAGGTGTCCGGATCTTCTCTTAACTCCACCAGGGTATGCGCCGGTAAATCCGGAAATGCTCCCTCACCTTCACCATCGAGTGCGCGCCAGCTGGTTCCTTCGTCCTCGCTTTTCCAGATGTGCTTTTCGCCAAACGTTGACACAACCGCATACATGTCTGTGTTATCGTGCATGCTGTAGTGTAATTCGCGTACATAGGCGGTATCGGAGAAGCTAATATCTTGTGGCGTGGTCGTGCTGTCGGAGCTCAGCGCGTTGTTCAGACGTTTCAGCGCGCCATCCGTCTGAGCATAGACCACAGTATTACTGTCGCCTGGTTTCACCACTAACGCTGTGATCCCCCGACGATATTCTTCGGTAAAGCGCTCTGAAGCACGCTCGAATCTCCCGTCTGATAACTCATCCAGCCGCCACAAACTTTGCCCACCCAGCCAAACACGATCGGGGTAATTTGGGTCCACTGCATAGGGCGCGATAAAGAGACCACTTTCGTACTCGGCCTTTTCCAGATAACGATTTTCACCATTTTCACGGAGGATCACGTTACCATTCTGACTTGATACCAGCATCCGCGCGTCATCTATAAAGAAGGCATAACCACCGTCTCCCTGAGCAACATGCTGCCAGCCGGTATCTGGTGAGAAAGCCCTGCTGCCGTTGTCCTGGGCACCGCCAACAATCTGGCTACCATCTTCTGACACATCACCATGGTAAAACTGGGTCACATTGTAACCTGAATTCAACGAGCGCCAGGCAATGTCTGCTGGCTCCTCACTACAGGCACTCATGCCCTTCGCAAATGGATTACTGGTCAATGCGATACCACCATCATTAACATTATATAAGCGCGTTTCATTCACGCCGTCATACTCGGGGTGGAAATATAAGCCATGGTGATCAACATGTGGTGTGTCAGCGCCAAAGTAATAGAAGGACACCTGTTGCCAGTTTTGGCCGCTGTCTTCGGAGCGCATAACTTCGACAGCCCCCACCCAGATCACGTTGGCATCGGTAGGATCAATGGTGAGTGTGTTATCAAACCAGCCCTGACCATAAATGAAGCTTTGTTCCGGATCGGGACAATACAAACTGTTGGGGTTTGAGAGCACATAGCGTCCCAGTATATCCGGGTGTTGTGGTCCGGTCACCAGCGCCCAGTTCTCTCCACCATCCACTGATTTGTAGAGGCCCTGTAATGCATGCGGTATATCTCCTTGTGCATTAAAAGCAGCCAGCGCATACACAATGTTGGGATCTGATGGTGCAAAAGCCAACGTCGTGCGGCCCTGATTGGGCTCGGCAATCACTGGCTGCCAGCTTTGCCCTGAATCCTGACTCAGGTAAACCGCGCCCCCCTCACCAAAGTTGCCACAGCTAGCCAGGATCCGATCCTGCTCATCACTTAACGGACTCACGGCCAGTTCCAGACACCCACCCAATACATCACTCTGATCAAGTGCCAACTGCCAGCGTTCCCCTTTGTCATCAGACAACCAGATCCCCGTATTTGTGACTGCATAGAGACGACCTTGCGCACCAAAGCGTAGCTTATTCACATATTGAAAATTGACATTGTTATTGGTGCTCTCGAGCTGATACCAGGTCTCACCACCATCTTCAGACGTCATAATGCCATCACCGGCAAACCCGATGCTGTTAGTGAAACCGCGCCCAACATAAACACCTTCACCACTGCCTGCAAACAAGCGTTCACTGTCATCAGGATCAAAGACCAGGGTACCAATCGCCATACTGGGCAACTCACTGGCAATGGGTTGCCAGCTTTCACCTGCGTTCACAGATTTCCATATTCCCCCGGAAATACCTGCGGTAAATAAAATGTCGGGATTTTGCGGATGGAATACCAAGGTGCGGGTGCGCCCACCCACACGTTCAGGGCCCAGGTTCTCCCATTGATGCTCTGATGACTCACGTGCACGATACGCCTGAACCTGTCTGAACGCTTCATCATACTTAGCCTGCATATCTAACTGACGCGCCGGATTCACCCGAATTAGGCTCTGCATCGACTTATCCGGCTCACGAATGTTTTTTTCGTGTACTTTGGTTTTTGGGGTTATATCGTTGATAGATGGCTTACTACTGGCATAAAGCACGGCAACAGCAATCGCCGACAAGGCAATACCGCCGAACAAACCTACTTTTGTTTTATCACTCATATCCACTCCTTTTTATTTATTGTTTTCCTGTTATAACTACCTGACAAACAGGTCACTTGTCACCTTATCAGATACTTAACATTTCTGTATATAGTTCAAACATTGGGTTACAGCCTTCGCGCCCAAGCTCAGACATCACGGCTTTTTGATCCAAAACAATCCCACACAAAAAATGTAAAATAAAAGCTTAAAAAGATTCACAAAAAGTAAACAATACAATTCTGTGGGGTGTTCTGCTCCGCAGTGAAACACTCTTTGTAATAAGGACAATTTTATGAACAATCTACGAAATGCAGTATTAGGATTAGTTGCCTTCATGTCAGGATCAGCACTGGCGGGTGATATTGAAAATGGCATTATGAAAAATGCAGAGAATTACTACGGCGTCGCACACCAGGTTGCCGATATTGTTAAACAGGCACCTGAGTATAAAACAGCACCTCAGCAATATCCGCGCTTTGATGTTCAACCTATGGCACCCGCCACAGGTATCTCCTACTTTGAATTTGGCCTGGTCCGCTCACAGCTTGGTGGCGATCAGAGGATTCTTGCCGGAGATTTTTCTACTGGCACCAATCACGGTGGCAGCTACTTATATGTATATGCCTGGCAAGTCGGCTACGGCAATCCAAACAACGCAACCATGAATGGGGTGTCAAAGTCTGCGGCGCTCCGTGAAGCACGATGTGGCTCAGATCTACACCGTTGCCAGGCTGGTGAAACAGTCACAGGCTGGTTATACGGTTGGGACTTCACCGGCCAGTCTGCAGGTCAGGTAAAAGCTTCTGCCAACTCGGTTGCCTCTCCGTTTGGTTACTGGAGTGACTCTTTGTATATCAACTAATACAAAGTCGTACGGGTGCATTGTGCAGTTATGCACCCATTTGATTAAGCTACTGAGCCATTTCTGGTTTGACCCAGCCTTTGAATTATCTCAATGGACTTCAGATATAACTCGCTTGATTCTTTGCTATGCCCACCCATAGCTGATGACAGCTGATAGGTATGTTTCATATCGTTCAGCAGATCGTGTTTCTTGAACGGATCTTCATTCATCGAGGTGGGTGCGCCTATGACCATCATTTCACCTGTACCGATAAATCCACCATCAAATAATTCTCTGGACAAGCTGCGCATTTCACCTGCCGACATATTGTGCACGTCATACTTGGCTGCAAGTTCTTGCCACTTATTTTCCGCTTGCCGGGCTTTATCACTGAGTGTGACCGTGTCGCTTGTTGCGCCGGCTTTGTGTGGATTGCCAGATGACTCCTCGGCAGTGTAAGTATTGCGTGTTGCGTAGACCTGGCTGGCTGCACTGGCGCCAGCGCTTGCGTTGATTGCATTCATAGATGATATCCTTCCTTTGGGGAGATTAGGGCGGGTCATCTCTCTACGGCAAACTAAGCAGGCCCGCTATTTACATTCTGTTAATGCAATTAGAGTGCCAGGAATATCATACATTCTACCTACTAGTGTACCTCCTGATACACACCTTTTTCACGGCTCGGCGCGGTGTTTATACTGAAAGACGGACTCCAGCGGCTGATCGAAAACCTCAGCAATTTTAAATGCCACTTCCAGCGATGGCGAATACTTGGCTGCCTCAATCGCCATGATGGTTTGGCGGGTTACCCCAACACGCTCAGCGAGTTCTTTCTGGGTCATCTCTCCGGCCATAAATCGCAACATTCTGATCTGATTAGTGATTGTGCACTCAGCCATGAAGGGTTCCCATCCGATTTTGGATCAGTTGGGTGACATAGTTAACCAATTCCGCTAGGAGAAATGCGCCCACCATAATGTGCAAAGTCAGGAACGGCAATTCCGCACGCTGCGCTGCACCCAGGCCATTTTGCTCCAAAGCATATTGGCCAATCGCAAAACACACCCCAGCCTGAAGTATCCAAAGCGCATACTTGTTGCCTACCAGCGACAGGTATTTTTCGCGCTCATCCAGCGGTTTTTCGACATCCCCGTCGCTGACCAGCTCCAGCAACAACTGACTGATAATTGACAGGACGACAGAGACCCCCACCACCTTGATCAACAACTGAGATATCCAGGTACCGCTGGCTAGCTGCTCAGCGCTGGCCGCCATCAGGCTGGTTGCATAGAAATACACCACAGCACCAGTCACTAGCAGATCTAACGTTAGTGTCAGGTCCCGAAAACTCAGAGAGTCGAGTAATGCTTTCAGTACTTTCAGCTTTTCATTACTTGTCATGAATACCCCCCTTAACTCAAAGTAAAAAATCTTTAACTCATATTGGTTGATATTACACCCAATGTCAAACATCTTTTACCTAAGGTTAGAAGTGTATGACTACACTAAGTGTCGAAGCGAATTTAGTACGCACGTCCAGCTGTAGCAACCCTTATGACCTTATTGAGTGGGCCTGAGCGTTTCGATGATGTTTGCATCGACCCAGAATAAGTCAGACTGCGCTTTACCCTGTTTCCCTTCAGCCTTAACCATTCTATTGAAAAACAGGTAGTTGCCATCGGGTGTCACTTGCGGCCCGCCCTCCTCGGCGGCCGTGTTAACTCGCTCTCCCAGATTAATCGCCGCGCCCCATGACCCATCAGGCTGACGAAAACTGATATACAGATCAGCACTGCCAAACCCCGCTTCCCGATGGCCATCCCACATCACATAAGATTCATCTGGGGCGATGAAGGGGTGCGCATTCCATTTACCGGTATTGATTGTTTCGCTGAGGGCCTTTGGCTTCTGCCACTCACCATTTTCCCATTTAGAGTACCTCAGCACCCCCTTGCCATCCCGGGTAAACTCGTCAAACACAATTGTGCCCTTGAGCGACATTTTCAGGCCCATCATTGGAATATCATCAAAGGCCGGACCCAGCTTTTTCATCTCTGACCACCCATCCGGGGTACGCGTTTTATATTGCTTGCCATAAAACACCCTTTGCCCATCCGGCGCATAATAGGGCGCTCTTCCCGTTTGCGTATTAATGACCTGCTGCCATCCACCAGCTGCCCGGTTAAAGGTCACAGATGCCGTTTCACGCTGCCCATTGTTCATCCGCCAACGAAAAACATAGAGCACTGCTTTATCAGGCGCGAAATGCACTGCATCGCCCCAGTCGGGCATAGACACGAGTCCCGGAGCAAACACTTTTGGAGTTAATCCGGGTGGCTCCTGGCCCAGGTAAGGGCCATTTAGCTCAGTCAACACAGGCTGAGTGTTGCCATTGCTACATACAAACAGACCCACAACAGACAAAAGTAACTTTGGTAATTCAGGCTTCATCATATTATTCTCCCAGTAAGCGAGTAAGCAGAGCAATCAAAATACCGGTGTAGAGTAAAAAATCTGGGCCTGACGGTGACTTCTTGCTGACTTTATTATGAAAATTACAAAAAGCATTATTATCAAATAGTTAAATTAAAATTAGCGTGTGATTTTGATACAGGTGCGAGGAGCGCATGGCGCATTAGGAACACTATGACACAGCAATACTGGATAGGTGAGTTTTACGTAGACTTATCACGTAATCAAATCACCGTCGAAGAAGAGATAAAAACCTTAGCGCCTAAGGCACTGTCTGTACTCACGGTGCTGGCAAAACATCAGGGACAAGTGCTTAGTCAGGACATGCTGCTGGATCACGTGTGGCCAGATACCATCGTCTCGCCGAACACCCTTCAGCGCTGCATTGCGCAGTTAAGAAAAGCATTAGGTGATGATGGCAAAGAGCAGCATATCATCAAGACCCATGCCAAGAAGGGCTACAGCCTGGAATGCGAAGTACGCTGGCAAGCACAATCGCAAAGTACGACGCCTGAACAGCACACAGAGAGCATTCAACCCAAACCACGCCACACACCTGGGCCCGCTCAGATACGCTCTCGCTCTCAATTTGGTTTTGCCCTGTTTGCAGCGGCGTTTTTTATTGTTGGCCTCGCAGCCTCAGTCTTATTCGAACCAAGCTCAAGCGCACAGCTCACGATCAGCGAATTCCGGCCACTGACTGCCACAGATAACCGCGAAGTTGCCGGAATATACTCCCCAGACGGTGAATATATCGTGTTTCATCGTTATTCTACTGAAGTGTGCCGTAATAATATCTGGGCAAAACGTATCGATACCCAGCAAGAGTTTCGTCTCACGGACAACCTGGATATCAACGGACAACATCAGTTTTCGCCCGATGGCAAAACGCTGGCCTTCGTACAAACCTCTAACTGTATTCAGCCCCTGACACAAAAGCTCTGCTACCACCTTATGACGCTGGATTTCGATAAAGCACTGCAATCACCACAAACGCCTACTCGCGTGCTGGAGTGCAAAAACTCACAGATCAGAGAGCCACAATGGCTGGACAGTGACCACATTGCACTGCTGCAAAAAAACCATGAACGCTGGAAATTAATCCGCTACTCACTGCAAGATAACACCAGCACCCTTCTTTATGAGGTCAGTGATGGCGATATCATCAGCTATGATTACTCGCGTAAAGACGGTCTGCTGGCGGTCGTGCGCCTCGGCGAAGGGTCACATTATTATCTTGATATGCTCAAGCCCGATGGTGAGCAGGTATCCAGCCACCGCATTCACTACCCCAATACCATTGCTCGCTTTAAGTCCATCTACCCCAACTTTTCTCCCTATGAGAATCAACTCGCCTTCAGCACCGGCCGCCAGTTATACACCCTGACCTATCAGGGACAGGTTAACCCGGTGACGCTGCCGGTGGATGAACCTATGGGCTCACCGGTGTTTCATCCCAGTGACAGCCGTATGTTGGTGATCAAAGGACAATACGACAGCGATATTTATGCCATGCCTTTACACCAGGCAACACAGGCACAAGCACGTCAGATTTTGGAACGCTCGAACCGGGAAGAGAGCAACGCGCTGTTTCAGCCAGGGGGTGAGCTGCTCGCCTTTAATTCTGCACGCTCCGGACAAATGCAGATCTGGCTCAGTGATGGGCAAGTCCCCCGCCAGCTCAGCAATTTCCCCATGGACACCTCTTTATATGAAACCCACTGGTCCGCCGATGGGACACAGCTGTTAGCCAATACCGACAAAACGCTGGTGCGTCTCAATCTGGATGGCAGCCAACATACTGTGCCACTGGACTACCCGGTAGTGCAGCTGTTCCATTGGGACAGTCGCAATCAGACAGCCTTATCTCTGATCCGGGTCAATGGCATACTCACCTTTGCAGAGCTGAATCTTAACACCGCTGATGTACGTATTCTCAAAGACCGCGACGTAACCTGGGCGCTCAAAACCGCCGACGGGAGCCTGGTTTATACCGATCACATGGATCGTTTCTGGCGATCCGGCCCGGTTGAAGATCAGCTGATTGAACCGCTATTGACACAAGGCAGCGAGCGACTGTTTACCGCATTTGGTAATACCTTGTATGGGATCAACGAGGATGCCCAGTTGTGGTCTTACGATCTGCACAGTGGTGATTTTGAAATTATCACCACTGTGGCAGACGATATTATCCGCATTTCAGCCGTCAACGATGCGCAAATCCTCCTCATCAAACAACTCACATCGCGTAAAGAGGTGGTGGAGTTACTACTGGCGGATTAACAGCGTTGCTCAAGGGCAAACTACGGCCTGCCCTTGAGCAACACAATGCAGCTCTTAAGGCTCAGCAAGCTGCTGCTTTTCCTGCTCGCTAAGCGTGCGCTGATAGTTACTGTGGCTCAGGCCCAGCCACTGCGGTAATGTTGCGCTGACAAAAATAGAAGACCAGGTCCCGACTGCAACCCCAATGAATAAAGCACTCGCAAACCCCTGTAAACTGGCTCCACCGAGCCACCAAAGTGCAGCTATGGTGGTCAATGTCGTCAGCGAGGTAATGGCTGTTCTGCCCAGGGTGCTGCCCAGCGCCGCATTAATGGTGTTGCTCACGGTGCTATCCGGACGGGCGCGAACCAACTCTCTGACTTTGTCACCAATGACAATCGAATCATTCAATGAGTAGCCAATGATGGCCAGCAAGGCGGCCAGTACCGTCAGGTCAAATTCCATTCCGGTCGCAGCGAAAAAGCCCAGTGTGATAAGCACGTCATGTAGCAGGGCCAGACTTGCCGATACAGCCAGTCGCCATTCAAATCGTACTATCAGATACAAGCCCACTGCCAACAAGCTCACGAGCAAAGCCAGCCCGCCCTGCTCGATAAGCTCAGCGCCTATCTGCGCCCCCACATAGCGGCTGTCGAGGATCTCCATCCCCAGCTCGTCGGGCAACTGAGTGTGCCAGTCGAGCGGTTTCGGGCTGTTATTCTGCGGTGGCTGAAATAATTGCCAGTGAAGGGCATCGTGCTCAGATAATCGAAACTCCCCGGAAACATAGGGCGTCAGCTGGTCGCGTAACTCACTGCTGGAGATATCCTGAGCGAGTTGGAACTCACTGACATAGCCACCCGTAAAGTCCTGTCCAAACTCAAGTCCGTACTGGTTGACGAACACAGCGCTGAGTATGACCGCTATCAGACTCAGTAGTAAACCTGAGGTACGAATTGTTTGCCAGAGTTTATGCATATCAGGCTCCTTTTTCCGATTTGATGCGATAGAACCACTGCGACAATTGGCCGGAGACCACCACGCCGCAAAACATACTGGTGATGATCCCCAACGCCAAAGTGATGGCAAACCCCTTAACCGGGCCATAGCCAATGGACATCAACACCAGCGCGGTGATCATGGTAGTCAAATTGGCATCTATGATGCTGCTTTGCGCTTGCTGGTAACCACGCTGGAGCGCCGCACGCATGCTGCTTCCCTGTCGCTTTTCTTCTTTGACCCGCTCAAAGATAATCACATTGGTATCGACCGCCATACCTATCGTCAGGACCAGGCCGGCAATGCCGGGTAAGGTCAGCACAACGCCCGGTAGTAACGACATCAGGCCCACTAAACACACCAGATTCGCCACCAGCGCCATGCAGGCAATGACACCCAGCTTGCGATACCACAACAACATGAATCCCAATGTCAGCGACAGGCCCAGTGCCAGTGCACCAAAGCCACTCGCGATGTTCTGCGCACCCAGGTTAGGCCCTATGGTGCGTTCAGTTACTATGGTTAAAGGCGCATCTAAGGACCCTGCCCGCAATAACAGCGCCAGCTCCTGTGCCTTTTGCCATGACCCCAGGTTCGTTATGCTGAAGCGCTGCCCCAACACCTGTTGTATGGTGGCAACTGAGATCACCTGACTGCTTTGCCGGATCTCACCCCGGCTGTCGGCGATATACTCACTGTACATAGTCGCCATAGGCTGACCCACATTGGCGCGGGAAAAGCGCAACATTTTATCGCCGCCCCGGGATGATAAAAATAACTGCACCAGAGGTTTGCCATACTCGTCCCGGCCAGCCTGCGCCGAATCAATATCGGCACCGGTAAAAATCGCCAGCGGATCTAACCCAACCATGCCATGCTCTGCTTTGACGCGCTTGCCACCGAACTCCTGCAACGCATGGAAAGACAGTTGTGCTGTCGCACCGATGATCCGCTTTGCTGCCGCCGGATCCTGAACCCCGGGTAGCTCAATGCGAATGTAATTGGCCCCCTGACGCTGGGTCACAGCTTCTGTAATGCCTAACTCTTCGATCCGCGATCTGAGTGTGGTCAGCGACTGGGTCATGGTTTGTTGTTCAAAAGCCGCTTTGCCAGCCTCATCGTAGCTGAGTGTTGCCCGTAATAAATTACCCTGTTTATGTGTCTGGACGCTCAGGTGTTGAAACTGGGCCAGCAATGCCGTCTGTAACTGCTGCAATGCTGCCGTCCCCTGAGGGAGCGCCACCAACTCAAGACCTGCAACCGAACTGCGTTCAATACGCACGCCTTTTAATTTATCGCGGATGCGCTGGGATTTTGCCTCCAGCGCGATATTTTCCATGCGCTTTTCCAGTGCTTTGTCGGTATCGACTTTCAACACGAACAGCACCCCGCCATTTAAATCGAGGCCCAGCTTAATGGGTGATAACCCCAGCCGTTGCAACCAATATGGCGCAGTGGCTTGTTCAACCACTTTTACAGACGCCTGATCCTGCAACGCCTCGGCCAACACAGCTTGTGCAGAGGCTGAGGCAGTCTGTGGCGTTAACGTCACCAACGTTGGCTCGCCCGAACCTATCTGTGCAACGTTAAAGCCATGGCTTTGTAGCAATTGCACGAGTGTGTCGGGACTGGGCAAGGTCTGCGCTTGTGGCAGCGCACTGATACTGAGTTGGGTTTTGTTTTGATATAAGTTGGGCATGGCACACAAACCCAGTACAAGGATCACAGCCACCACTAACAGCCGTTTGAGCCGCGTCGGCCAGGCCGTATTCGCAGCGTTCGTTCTTCTATTCATAATTTGACTCACTTATCGATGAGCTGCATCGCTGAGCAGCTCACACTTTGCTATTTACCTGATAAAACATGTCGCAGCTCAACCAAGGTTCTGGTCGCTGCGTATCGTGAGATCAGGCGCTCAGCTGATAAGTCAGTTTTGCACGGTAAGTTAAATTAGCAGGCTGGCAGTCATTGATCAGGCCAGTGCGCATACGCGAGGCACACTGATGCCAGGGTCGTGTCAAAGGTTGGTGAATGTATTGCTGGCTCACTCGGTACAAGTCGGGATCAGCAAAGACATAGAGCAGGTCATAATCTGGCTGTTGGTCCGGATGCAGAAAGTAACTGGGATGCGTTAATCGGCTCTGTGACGGCAATTGTGCGGGATAGCTTGCCGGTTGTGAGTGTGACACCTCAGTACCTGGCGCAGACAAGTGCTTTATCAGTGCAGTGTCAGTGGCTTTATGCAAGAAGTCCTTGGTGTCAGGTTCTGCATTCACAGCATGTGACAACACAATCATTGGGACGTGCTGAGTTTGCCAATCTGCGGCCACGGCATCACGACTACCCATATTCAGTAGCGTACATAACAGCAAAAGCGGCACTAAACACCGTAGTATTTTGGCAAATGTCTCACAATTCATGTGGTGAAGATATAGACGGAAAAACGGTTTTTCAAGAGCGACAAGGCTAAATAGTTTGCTTACCTGTGAAACAGATATGGGGTAAAAAATAGGTTCCAGCACTTAACTAATTAAATGCTGGAACTAACTGGCGTTACACAGAATCTGTTACAGGGTCCGGTGTTGGAATGTCATTATTTCGTCAGTTGTTTAAACGCCGTACTAGCTGATTAACTTTCCAAACCACAGGCTCACTAACAAAGTTTTTATTACACAAAATAGCCAGTGTAATACCTTGGTCTAAATAAATACTCAATCGAGAGCTTACGCCTATCGAACCTCCCGAGTGACCGATAATTCTATTCCCTTGTTCACCTTGAGTTGAAAAACCATAGCCATAACCCGGTGAATGTAATTCAGGCTTCGCACTGTATGCTGCCTGGGTCAAGGCTTTAGACAGAAGCTTATATTGCGTCAGCGCTTGCGAAAATTTATGTAAATCAACAACCGTTGAAAACCCGCCGCCAGCTGCGCCGCCACGAGTCCCCATAAATTCGAGATTGTTTAGGCTTTTTTGTTGCTCTGCATCGTAGTAGTAACCAATGGCCATATTTTCAATTGCCTGCTTGGGGTCATAACTATCAGAATGAATCATGCCGGCAGGTTGATAGATGTACTCTCGAATATAGCGGTAATAACTTTTACCACTGACCTTTTCAATGATTTCCCCCAATAAAACCATGCCATCGTTACTGTACCTAAATTGACCACCTGGTGTTGCAGCTAAGGTTAGGTGTTTAAAGTTTTTCGTAACTTCTCTTTCGGCACTACCTGAGCTTTGCTCTGTATCTGGTGCTTGTGACCAACCTAATCCGGCGGTATGGCTTAACAATTGGCGCACGGTTATTTGATCGAACTCTCCAGCAGGGAACATTGCCGGGTCAATAAACTTGATTAACTTATCATCCAAGCTCATTTTCTGCTGCTCAACCAGCTGTAAAATGCCCACCGCGGTAAACATTTTATTCATTGATGCCAGATTGAACTTAGTGTCTACATTGTTTTTTGCTGTCCGTTCGAGATTGGTGAAGCCTTTTGCGTCTTGGTAGAGCACAGTATCAGTGTCAGCGATAAGTATTGCCCCAGAGAACAACCCCTTAGCAGTAAGACTATTAATATAGTGACGTACTTGGCTTATCAGTTCCGTTTTCGATATTTTGCTATTTTCTTCATTAGGGTGTGACGTGGGTTGCAGATAAAAATTGGCCAGTTTGTTTGGTGATTGTTGTGGCATTGTCATGGTTAAGTTGTACCATAAATCGGTGTTTCTCGACTTTACTCTTATCCTAAATCGCTCAGTACCATTGTGCGTAGATAACGGTTCAATGGTATCAAGCTCGAGAAATCCATGAAATCGCCGTTCACCGGTAATATAACCGATATAACGCGCTCGGCCTTCTCCACCAAATGCCTCAATACTCGATTGTGCCATATGATGATCAACAAATTTAACAACGGATGCCTGTTGCTTGTCATTCATCACTCGAATAAATTCATGGATCAATTCCTCTGCATTTTCTGCCGGCTTGGCGAGACTTGATTGGCTGTAAAATAAGACAGTGGAAAGCAGCACGCAACATGTTAGCAAGTGCCTAATTACACTCAAACGGTTTATATAGTGACACAAAAAAGAACGAACAGCTTCTGCGAACAAAATTTGTTTTTTGGTAGGATGTAGGTTCACATTTTTATCCTTTTAACAGTGGGTTAATTGATTTACCTGACCCCCAGCATTACCGGGCAGTGCTTAAATGGCGATGGAGAAACCGTTCGGATTGCGTTAAGAAAAGCTTAAGAGTTGAATTTATTAATGAATATCAAATTACTAGAAAAAAACACAGAGGGTAAAATCAAGGAAATTTCAGCTCATCAACAGTCAAGCAACGAGATATTCTTCATCAATGATGCGCAAATTTTCCCTCAAAAAGGCGAAATAAAACTCGGAGAACAACTGCATTCAGTTGAGCCTAAGGTCATGGAAGTACTGCTGGTTTTGTGCCGCCAGCTCAATAACGTGGTAACGCCTGAGCATATCTTTGAACAAGTGTGGCCACGGTCCATTTATAACCCCAGCTCTATCCGGCGGTGTATCGCGATACTGAGAAAGTGCTTACAAGACGACTCTAAATCGCTGATAAAGACCCACCCTAAGCGCGGTTATATTTTGCAAGCCCAGGTGACTCCCCCCCCTTCACCAGCAGAAGCGACACCGACTCACTCTGATGTTTTGCCGCCTTTTTCAACTAAAAGTAAAACTGGCCGAACCATGCTTGTTAGCGCTCTATCGTTACTGTTACTTTCGGCAGTTGCGCTGGCTCTATTTTTTCCCCCCCCAACAAAGACAACTTTTGATTCACCTAACGTATGGCAAGTGAGCCATTTCCGTCCGCTAACAGCCAGCAATGACAACGAAACCTACGCCAGATACATAGATGGAAATCAACATATTGTGTTTATTCGTCATTCTGACGATGGCCCTAGTCAGTTATGGCTAAAGTCGTTGCAAACAAATGCAGAACAATTGTTGTTATCAAGCAAGGACAGTATTTTATTTTTTGAGGTTAAGCCTAAAGCCGGGATAGAAAGCAAACCAAACAACCAAACCGAAATACTTATTGCGATTAAAACCAGCAAGGGAGTTGAGTTTAGCAATTTAATTTTTAACAAAAAATATAAGCTAGACCAAAGCGACGTACTTTTTAGTGTTCCTGAAATTACCGGCATCTCGGCATTTTACTCAGATACGAAACATATATATTTTTTAGGAAAGGTTGCGGGAAAAACCAGCCTCTATTCAGGATCAATAGAAAACGGTACAGTTGAGCAATTGCTAACAAGCCATGACAACTTTACCCCTTATCGCATTTCTCGTTCACTTGATAAGAAAGGCATCGCAGTTTTAGGCTTTAATGCACAACACACCTCACAAATCTGGCATCTTTCAATACCCGATCGCAGTTTCACTTTATTCGCCTCATTAGACCAAAACTGGTATTTCATTGATACAAACCCGAACTTCAATGCCTATTTATTAAGTGACGGAAAATCTCTATTTCAATTAAATGCTTCTGCACACCTGTTGCCGATTACCTTTGAGAACTATGCATTTTTACATTTTCCCGGTTTTAGTCCTGATGGACAAAAACTGATCTACACACAGGCAACATTCAAAGGCGACATTGGCTGGCACAATATACGAAGCGCAGAATCTGCTTTTTGGACAGATGCTAATGCACATAGCTGGCAGGGCACATTATCGCAAGATGGTAACAAGCTTGCCTATATTTCCAATAAAAATGGCCACAGCCAGATGTTTGTTAAGGACTTAAATACGGGTGTTGACCACCTCGTATATGCCAATCAGGAGCAATATTTGGCATTATCAAAACCGGTGTGGAGCCCAAAGGGTGATAAGCTGGCAAGCGCTCGAAATGATCGGGTCTTTATTGTCAGTTTAGAGACAAATAAAATAAACCATTTAGATACGTTAGTCGGCCAACCAGAAGCCTGGCATCAAGATCGAAATGCACTATTTATCAGGGATAGCAATGGTAAATCCCCCAAATGGTTCACCTTTGATGTGAAAAATAAAACACAGACCTCTCAATATTTCCCTGACAAACACGTTGGCGTATTAACTAATTTAGGCCAATCGATGTCCATTTATCAGGGGGAGTTATATGATGATGAAGGGCAAATATTATGGCGGGCTCCTAACGACGGCCGCATAACTCAGCATTTTTCTGCCGATGCAGGCCTGTATTTCATTGTGATAGATAACACGAGGAGCAGCAGAACCGTATGGTATTTTGCCTTCGAGACGCAAACGGCAGACTTGATCATTGAGTTAACTGATAAAGGAATGGATATTTCTGATTTCAGGCAAGATCTGATGGTATTTAGCACATTCGAAAGTGAAACCGATATCATGACACTATCGATCAAATAACCACACGCTCAAAAGCTCAATTTCACGCCGCCCTTAATTTCATTCTTTAATAAGAAATGGCGTGTTGAACTTGATAACCGTCTACCAGAAGTTCAAGCTTTATGGTGTGGTGGATGGGAATCATAAAAAACCGCTTGATCTACAGAGGTAAATCAAGCGGTTACTGAAAAGGGTGAGTCAGCCTGTAAGCCGGGTTCTGTTCTCTCCCGAGGGAGATCGATAATCATTCGTCTAGGCTTGGGATCGCTCCCAAGCTCGAGCAACCTACCCGGTTCCGATGCGGGCCACACCATAAGGAACCCTATTTGGTCTTGCTCCGGGTGGAGTTTACCTTGCAACCAACTGTTACCAGTGGCCCGGTGCGCTCTTACCGCACCCTTTCACCCTTACCGGTTCCGAAGAACTTAGGCGGTCTTCTCTCTGCTGCACTTGTCGTAGGCTCACGCCCCCCAGCCGTTAGCTGGCACCCTGCCCAATGGAGCCCGGACTTTCCTCCCCCTGATCATTTTCGTCACAGGCAGCGATTATCCGGCTGACTCAGGCGGGCGATTATACGCACCTTTGCCATAAAACGCAGCATTAATTTGCGTTGCTTATGATTATTCTCCTTCGCGCTCGGCAATGATGGCTTTATACAGGGCGTTTTTCTTCAATCCGAAGTACTCAGCAGCAATGCCACAGGCTTTTTTCAGCGGCATTTCTCCTTCCAGTAAGCCGATCAGTTGTTTGGCTTCCGGCGACATTTCGCTACTCACCTGGATTTTACCTGGTAGCATCAGTACCAGCTCGCCCCGCTGACGCTCAGGTTCGTTTTCAAGAAAAGCGATCAGCTCACACACTGGCCCACTGAAAAAGGTTTCATAGGTTTTGGTCAACTCTTTGGCGAACACTATCTGCTGCTGCTCACCCAGTGCTGTTTGCAAGTCAGCCAGACTGGCCATGATACGGTGAGTGCTTTCATACATAATGCTGGTGATGCCGGACTCATGTGCCTCTGTAAAGAAGCTCTGGCGAGCCTGGCTTTTAGCGGGCGTAAAACCAACAAACTGGAAGCGATCCGTTGGCAATCCAGAGCAGCTTACTGCCGCAATTGCAGCACAGGCGCCAGGGACAGGGGTAACCTGAGCGCCAGCTTCACGACATAAGTTCACCACCGCATAGCCAGGGTCGCTAATAAGCGGTGTGCCGGCGTCGGATACCAGCGCGATATCCATGCCCTGCTCCAGCCAATCCAGAACCTGTTGTGCTTTTTGTTTCTCATTGTGGTCGTGCAATGCAAAGGTTTTTGCTTTTATGCTGAAGTGACTCAATAATTTACCTGTGTGACGCGTGTCCTCGGCAGCCACTAAGTCGACGTCTGCCAGCACTTTCAGCGCACGTTCACTGATGTCTTCTAAATTGCCTATGGGTGTGGCAACGATATACAGGGTGCCAATTTTGTCTGAGATTTCGGCATTTGTCATTGAGCTCTCCAGGGTCAGTCAGTAAGATATCCACAAACAAAAGGTATGAGTATAGGTTTGCGAGTGAGACTGAAAAATATAAGTCTAGTGATTGCGGTATTGTCAGGGTTATCGGCCTGTGGCACAACCCCTAAAACGGCATCAACGCAAGACAAACAGACATTGGCCACAGCCTCTACCGCACCAGCTGAACAACTGGATGCGCAAGGTCTGTTCGATAAGGCCAGCAGCAAACAAGGCGCAAGTAAAATCCAGTTGCTCTATCTGGCAAGGCAAGCCGCCATTGACGAACAAAACTGGCCCATTCTGGAACAGGCTTGTAGCGAGCTTGAAAGCAAAGCCAGTGTCGATCATGTACAAAACAAACTGTATACCGCGTTGGCCCGACAACAACAGCAGAAATTCAGCAGCGCGCTGGCCTTATTGCAAACGTTGGAAAGCAAATTAAAACTACCAGAGCATCAGGCCTGGCATCAGTATTTGATGGGCAGCGTGTATGCCGCCCAGCAGTTGCCCAAAAAAGCACTGGTCCATTATTTTAAAAGTGCTGACTTGGCCAACAAACACCAAGTGTCGATTGCCGGTCTGAACCGGGACATCTGGCAAGTATTACAGCAGTTGTCCTCTTATGCGCTGGAGCGCTTCGACCGCGGCACGGTTATCCAGCAAGGCTGGGTTAAACTGGCCAAGTATCATCAGATCTACCTCGGGTCGACGGTGCAACTTCATCAGGCATTAAATAACTGGCAACGCCGATATACCAGTCATCCAGGCAGTGAGATCATCCCCACAGAGGTAAAAACCACGCTGGACCTCGCGCCCTATGACGTGACCCGCATCGCGGTCTTATTACCAACTTCTGGCAACAGTGAACGCTTGGGCAGAGCCCTCAAAAATGGCTTCCTGGCCGCAATGGACAACAACCGGATTGAAGAAATTTTCTTTATTGATGAAACGCTGGATGTTGCACAAATTGATAAAGAGCTACAACAAAGTCAGGCCGAATTTGTCATTGGTCCGTTACTCAAAAGCAATGTAGAGAAGCTCACCGCCAGTACATATTTAACGACCACACCTGCCCTGTTTTTAAACACTCTGGATACCGCTTCACAGGCCGATAATCCAGACCATTATTACTTTGCACTGGACCCCGAGCATGAGGTTGAGCAGGCCATGGTGCACTTTCTCGCCAAAGGCTATCAAAAGCCGATGCTATTGGCGCCCGATACCGCATCCGGTAAACGCTTGATCAGCCACTTTGAAACCCAGTGGCAGCGTTATAGCGAAACCCACCCGGAAGTCGGCTTTTACTCAGACAGTGAAAACATGGCCGAAGTGGTTGGCCAATTGCTTGAAGTAGACAGCTCAAAACAGCGGATCAGCACCATTAAGCGTATGTTTCGCAAAGAGCTGGAAAGTGAGACCCGCTCACGTCGTGATATAGATGCTATCTATATTTTAGGGGATGCCATTGAAACTCGTTTACTCAAACCTTATCTGGACGTGAATGTCAGTACCTTTGCCGATCGTATCCCGCTCTATGCCAGCTCACGAAGTTACAGCAAGCAGATAGACAAAACAGACAAAGGGGACCTAGAAGGGCTGTTTTTCACCGAAGTACCCTGGATGCTACCCGGCGCGGTCAAATTGCAAAACTTGCGCGAACAACACTCTGCCTTATGGCCGGAGCAATCAGACATTGAGCAACGCCTGTTTGCCATGGCCTATGATGCCCTGAACCTGCTCCCTGAAATTAAGCAGCTGAGTAAAATACCAGGCAAAGAATTTGACGGCCTGACTGGTGCGCTCACCATCAAAGAGGCTAACCGGATTGATCGTCAGCTGAGCTGGGCACAATATCACAAAAAACAGATCAGACTGGTTAGCCTGGACCAGCGCCCGCCTACACCGCTGTTTATGAAACAGCTGTATGACAATTACCAGGCACAGCAGTAAACGATGTTTGGCAACCTGTTCAGTCATAGCCGAGAAAAAGGCCAACACTATGAAGAGGTTGCTGAAACTTATCTTAAACAACAGGGTCTTAAAGCCATAATGCGTAATTATTTATGCCGCTATGGTGAAATCGACCTGATCATGAAAGAAGGCGATACCTGGGTGTTCGTCGAAGTAAAATTCCGCCGTGGCGGAGGCTTTGGTGGCGCAATACAGGCGCTGAGTCAAAGTAAGTTACAAAAATTGCGTCGCAGTATATATAATTACCTGCAACAATCGGCTTTGCACAATGTCCCTGTCCGAATCGACTTTGTAGCAATTCAAGGCGATAAAAACCCAGATATCCAATGGATTAGAAATATAACTTAGTATGCAAGAATCAATTAAAGAGATCTTTACCGAAAGTATTCAAGCACAAATTGCCGCAGGTGAAGCGCTCCCTGAGGTACTTGAATCAACGGCTTATGCAATTGCACAGTGCCTTATCAACGGCAATAAACTGATCTGTTGTGGCGTACCAAGCTGCCACATGATGGCAGAACACTTCAGCAATCTGTTGGTGAATTACTTTGAGACTGAACGCCCGTGTCTGCCTGCACTAACCCTGAGCCAGACTCAGATCAACTTGAGTAACAACGACGAGAACCAGGGGTCGGACTATTTTGCCCGCCAGGTTCGCGCTATTTCAAATGAAAATGATCTGCTGTTTGTTGTGGCCATCGACGGGCATGAAAAAAGCGTGATCAGTGCCGTAGAGGCCGCGCTGACCAATGATCTCAATGTCATTGCGCTGATCGGCGATGATGGTGGCGAGCTAACGGGACTGCTGGGACCCAATGACGTAGAAATACGGGTGCCCAGTAAACGTGCCAGCCGCATTCTCGAGACCCACTTGTTTACCGTACACTGCCTGAGCCAGTTAATCGACAATATTCTCTTTCCACAGGACGCATAAAAGATGTTAAAACGACCTGCACTGATACTTTGCTCTGTGTTATTGATCCAGGGCTGCGCAGCCGCAGTTGTGGCCGGTACCGCTGGCGCTGTCACGTCAGCCAATGACAGACGAACACTGGGCTCACAAATTGATGATAACAATATCGAGATCAAAGGAACGCTGGCACTTAAGCGCATTCCGGCACTGGCTAACCACGCTAATATTAGCCTGGTGAGTGTCAACGGCCACGTGCTGATGGTGGGTCAGGTAAGCACCATAGAAATGAAACAACAAGCTCACAGCACTCTGAAAGGCGTTCAGGGCATTAAGCAAATATACAATCAGCTGCGGATCGGCAGCAACATTGGTATCACCACCCAGACAAATGACAGCTGGTTAACCACCAAAGTAAAAACCAAATTGATTGCCGACGACCACATAGATGGCAGCAATATTAAGGTAGTCACCGAAAACAGCGAAGTCTTTCTGATGGGCCTGGTCAATCACACAGAAGCCGAGCGAGCCGTTGATATTGCACGCAATGTGCACGGGGTGCTGAAAGTCGTTAAAGCCTTCGAAATCTTGTAATAGTTAATACCAATTTCACTTAATACCTGTGTACTTTGAAGGAGCAAATATGACACTAACTGTGTTAAAGATTTTTCATTTAGAACAACTAAATAGGAAAATTTTTGCCTCGCCTACATGGATGTAGGTGTCTCAGCAGTAGCAGGACGCGGGAGCGGTGTTATTGACGATATTTTCTCGCCTCAAAATAGAACACTTAATTAAGCAAATTGGTATAATAAAGAGATATAAAAAAACCTGCCCTATGGCAGGTTTTTTATGATTTGACGTGCTACTTTATCACTCTCAGATGCGAGGTTTTCTTCGCCTTTTCAGGCGTTTCTTTATCGGCTGAAGTGACTTCAACTGATCCCTCACGTTCTTCTGCTTGAGTCTGAGTATCGTCTTCTGAGAGCATATCATCCTGCGGATGTTCCGGCTCAGAGAAGATCGTACCTTCACCATTTTCACGCGCATAGATAGCCAGTACAGCACCAATTGGCACATAAACCTGCATGGGCTGGCCAGAGAAACGCGCGTTGAAGCTCAATGCATCATTGTCCATTAAAAAGTTAGCAGCTGCTGAAGGGCTAACATTCAGCACTATCTGCCCCTGCTGAACAAACTGACGTGGTACCTCAACCGCCGGAAACTCAGCATCAACCACAATATGGGGTGTACACTGGTTATCGACAATCCAGTCGTAAAAAGCACGCAATAGATAGGGGCGATTTGAAGTCATTAGCTGCGGATCTCACGCTCAGCTTCAGTTAATGAAGCCTGGAATGAATCGCGCTCGAATAAACGCAGCATGTACTCTTTCAGCTCTTTTGCACCAGCACCTGACAGGTCAATGCCAAGCTGTGGCAAGCGCCATAATAGAGGAGCCAGATAACAATCAACCAAGCTGAACTCTTCACTCATGAAGTAAGGTGCTTCACTGAAGATAGGTGCGATCGCAAGTAACGCTTCTGTCAGCTCTTTGCGTGCCTGTTCGGCATCTGCACCACCGTGCGCAATCTTTTCTGCAAGGCTGTACCAGTCTGTTTCGATACGGTGCATCATTAGACGGCTGCGACCACGCATAACAGGGTAGACAGGCATTAATGGAGGATGAGGGAAACGCTCATCAAGGTATTCCATTATGATATTTGCCTGATACAGGCCTAATTCTCTGTCGATCAGAGTGGGAACTGTACCATAAGGGTTAATCTCATGCAGTGCCTCTGGCAAGTTGTCCTTTTCGGCCAGATGAATATCGACACTTACCCCTTTCTCGGCCAATACGATACGAACCTGATGGCTGTACATACAGTTTGCACCGGAGAAAAGAGTCATAACAGGGCGCTTATTGGCAGCAACGGCCATGCCTACCTCCATAAATTAATGACAAAGTAATAAAATCACTTTAATACCAATTTTATGTAATAAAATCGATAAAAACAGCAATAGGGGCTTAAGCCCCTATTGCATCAATTGCTGGTAAATGTCCAGATTAATGGACATCTCTCCAGTATTCTTTCTTCAGCAGGAATGCCAGAATAAAGAAGATAACCAGGAAGCCAAGTACTTTAATACCCATAGCTTCTGATTGAAGACGTGAAGGCTCACCAACATAGGCCATGAAGTTAGTCAGGTCACGAACGGCCTGATCATATTCATCTGAGCTTAGCTCACCTGAACCATCTGTTGAGATGCTTTTCACTTTCTGAACGGCTACGCCGTTCTCTTCTACTTCTTCAAACTCCGCAGTAGGCACACCTTGTAACTCTTGCAGTACGTGTGGCATACCAACCAGTGGGAACACTGAGTTGTTCACACCAAACGGACGGCTTTCGTCAACGTAGAATGACTTCAGATAAGTATAGATCCAGTCAGCACCACGTACACGAGCAACCAAAGTTAGATCTGGTGGCGCAGCACCAAACCATTTTGCTGCGTCATCGGTATCCATGGCATTCAGAATGTGACCACCCACTTTTGAACCATCAAAAATTAGGGTCTCTTTACCAATATCAACCGGAATACCGATGTCACGGAAAGTACGCTCATAACGCTGATACTGCATCTGGTGACAACCCAGGCAGTAGTTCATGAACAACTTAGCACCGCGTTGCAAAGACGCATTATCAGTCAGGTCATGGTTCGACTCCAGTAAAGGAACCGACGGACCGGCTGCCATTGCAAAGGTAGGCAGCAATGCGAATAAACCAATTAGTAGCTTTTTCATCATTTCGTCAACCTCGTAGGCAATGGCTTAGTAGTTTCATTCTTCGAGTACACAAACAGCAGTACGAAGAACATGAAGTAAGTTACGGTACAAATTTGCGACAGAATCGTTGAAGTCACTGTCTGCGGTGTTGCACCAGCCCAACCCAGGATGAAGAAGGTAACAACGAACTGAGCAATGTTCAGCTTGTGGATACCACTACGGTAGCGGATTGAACGAACCTTACCACGGTCTAGCCAAGGCAGTAATGCCAGCATCACGATAGATACACCCATCGCAATAACACCCAGCAGCTTGTCAGGGATTGCACGCAGGATGGCGTAGAAAGGTGTGAAATACCAAACTGGGAAAATATGCTCTGGTGTTTTCAGCGGGTTAGCCGCTTCAAAGTTAGGCGCTTCTAAGAAGAAACCGTTCATCTCTGGCATGAAGAATACCACCCAGCAGAACAGAATTAAGAAACCAGCCACACCCAGAATATCTTTAACGGTGTAATACGGGTGGAAAGGGATCGCATCAACGATATCTTTTTTACTTGTATAGTACTCGTGGAACTTGAATTTTGGCTTGTCTTCTTCAGCAACGGTGCCTTTTTTACGCTTGATGTCGATACCGTCAGGGTTATTTGAACCCACTTCGTGTAGCGCAACAATGTGCAGGAATACCAGAATGACCAGTACCAGTGGCAGTGCAATCACGTGCAGTGCAAAGAAGCGGTTCAGAGTCGCACCTGAGATTACGTAGTCACCACGGATCCACAATGTCAGGTCTTCACCAATAACCGGGATCGCACCAAACAGTGAAATAATTACCTGAGCACCCCAGAATGACATCTGGCCCCAAGGTAACAGGTAACCCATGAATGCTTCAGCCATCAACGCTAGGAAGATAAGCATACCGAAGACCCACAGCAACTCTCGCGGCTTCTGATAAGAGCCGTAGATCATGCCACGGAACATGTGCAAATAGACAACGACGAAGAATGCCGACGCCCCTGTCGAGTGCAAGTAACGAAGTAACCAACCGTACTCTACATCACGCATGATGTATTCAATTGAAGCAAACGCGCCTTCGCCTGAAGGAACATAGTTCATAGTCAACCAGATACCCGTCAGGATCTGGTTTACCAGTACCAGGATAGCCAGTGAGCCAAACAGATACCAGAAGTTAAAGTTCTTAGGTGCTGGATATTGCGCGATATGCATATTCCAGACACGGGTCATTGGAATACGATCATCAATCCAGTTCATCACAGCGCCGATTGCGCCTGGCTTATCAACCTTCGCAGTCATTATGCAACCCCTTCTTCTTCACCTACCAAAATGGTAGTGTCGTCAATAAAGGTATAAGGTGGGATCTCCAGGTTCAGAGGAGCTGGTACAGCCTGGAATACCCGGCCGGCCATATCGAACTTAGAACCGTGACAAGGACAGAAGAAGCCGTGCTCCGTTCCTTCAACCTTCTCACCAAAACCACCATTGAGGAACGACGGAGAACAACCTAAGTGAGTACAAATACCGACTGCGACAAAAATCTCAGGGCGCTTAGAACGATGAGGGTTTTTGGCAGAGTCGAGCTGTTGTGGCTCTTCTGAGTTAGGATCACGAAGGTTTCCTTCGTGTTTTTTCATTTCATCCAACATCGTAGGCGTACGATACACAACCCATACAGGTTTGCCTCGCCACTCAACACGAATCAATTGTCCAGGCTCAAGCTTGCTGATATCTACTTCTACAGGCGCACCTGCAGATTTAGCTCGCTCACTCGGATTCCAAGACGCAATAAAAGGAACAGCAGCTCCAACCGCACCAACGCCACCTACGACAGAGGTAGCGATAGTTAAGAAGCGACGTCGGCTGTTGTCTACAGGCGCATTGCTCATCCACTTATCTCCACTATGAATCTCAACACTTGCTATATTGAGAACATCAGTTACAGCAGGTTAATTTTAAGAAACTACAAAATAGACGCGATCATAAATAAATCCCTTGATTAAAACAAGGTTATTCCAGCACCATGCCCGAATAAACCCACGAATATTAGGGGATTGGTTACTTCGAGCATGAAGCCGATTTACTATGGTAAAACGTCATACGCGACCTTTCACTGACTAAGATCAAGCTCAGCAGACGAGCTATCAAAATTTAACCAGTGTTTTTCGCGACTCATTACTTGCCCCGCAATTGTAGCAAAAAAATGCGCTGAGATATCGTCCGAACTCGACTAATTATTATAATTATTGAACTTTTTTGACCATAAATCTGGCCGAAGGATCAAACGTGGCATTAAGAAGGAAAATGGACAGCAAAAATTGCGAAGATTTATGACGACAAAAAACAAAAAACCCAGCACGAGGCTGGGTTTTTGCAATTCTGAAACGTAATAAATTAACGTTTTGAGAACTGAGTCTTCTTACGTGCTTTCTTAAGACCAACTTTCTTACGCTCAACTTGACGAGCATCGCGAGTAACAAAGCCAGCTTTACGTAGAGAAGGACGTAGTGACTCGTCAAACTCCATTAGTGCACGAGTGATACCGTGACGGATAGCACCAGCTTGACCAGTCATACCACCACCTGCAACAGTGATGTATAGGTCAAACTTTTCTGTCATTTCAACTAGCTCTAGAGGCTGACGAACAACCATGCGAGAAGTTTCACGACCGAAGTACTCTTCGATAGAACGCTGATTAATTACGATGTTGCCAGTGCCTGGGCGTAGGAATACGCGAGCACTTGAACTTTTACGACGACCTGTACCGTAGTATTGATTTGCCATGAGTAGTGCTCCTTAAATGTCTAGAACCTGAGGCTGTTGAGCCGCGTGGTTATGCTCGTTACCAGCGTAAACTTTCAGTTTACGGAACATTTCACGACCCAAAGGACCGCGAGGTAACATGCCTTTAACTGCTTTTTCGATGATCATTTCAGGCTTTTTAGCTTGAAGTTTTTCGAAGTTTACAGATTTAAGGCCACCTGGGTAACCAGAGTGTGCATAGTACATTTTGTCCTGAGCTTTGTTACCAGTTACAGTAACTTTCTCAGCGTTGATAACGATGATGTAATCACCAGTGTCAACATGTGGAGTGTACTCAGCTTTATGCTTACCGCGTAGGCGAGAAGCGATTTCAGTAGCAATGCGACCTAAAGTTTTACCTTCAGCGTCAACTACGTACCAGTCACGTTTTACAGTTTCTGGTTTAGCAACAAACGTTTTCATTATAAAAATCCAAAGTTTTCAGTTAAAACCACAGGTAGTCCGAATGACTACCGCTCTACTTTTTGGTGCTTTAACCCCTTCGAGTTTAAGACTTTTTTGCCGCTCAAGTCAGTGGCTAAGCCGACGAGGGCAATAGTAACGCAACGTGGCAGGCCGCGGATTATAGCAAGGGTTTTGCCACGATGCTAGGGGATGGCTGTTTTTTCCACAAAAAACATGCCATTCTCTGAAATGGGTGTCGATTTCACTGTGCTAAGGCGTTACGCAAGGTGCTCGCGGGCGAGATACTCCAGTGATTGCATTTCCTGTAAACGACTGATGCAACGCTTAAACTCAAAGTTCAGTGTACCGTCAGTGTAAAGCTCTGTGATGGGCGCCTCTGCGGAAATGATCAACGTCACATTGCGCTCATAGAATTCATCCACCAGAGCAATAAAACGCCTTGCCGCATCATCGTTGTTCTGCCCCATCTGTTTAACATCCGATAAGATAACGGTGTTATACAGGCGACTGATCTCCATATAATCCACCTGAGAGCGCGCCGTTTCGCACAGCGCACTAAAATCGAACATCACAATACAGTCAGACACTTTACGGGTCTGGATCAGACGCCCTTCAATCTCAATTGGCTCGTCCAGTTTGCCTGGTTCAGGCGACAATTTATCGAAGTACTCAAACAGGTTATCGTCGGCATCTTTGCCCAGAGGACTATGAAAGATCTCGGCTTGCTCCAGCGTTCGCAAGCGGTAATCGATCCCAGAATCCACATTGACCACTTCCGTATTTTCATTCACCAGCGCGATTGCAGGTAAAAAGCGTGCGCGTTGCAAGCCATTACGGTACAGCTCATCGGGAATGATATTGGACGTTGCAACCAGCACAATGCCGCGCTCAAACAGCGCTTCCATTAAGCCTCCGAGCAACATGGCATCGGTAATGTCCTGCACAAAGAACTCATCGAAACAGATGATATCCGTTTCGGCTTTAAAAATGTCTGCCACCACTTCCAGTGGGTTTTTCACTTCTTTCAGTTTTTTGAGCTCATCATGAACGCGATGCATAAAGCGGTGAAAATGGACCCGCATCTTACGCTCAGTGGGCAAAGCCTCATAAAACGTATCAACCAGATAAGTTTTTCCACGCCCTACGCCACCCCAGAAATATAGCCCTTTGACTTTGGGCTGTTGTGTCTTTTTCAGTCCAAACAAGCTACCCAGCAGGCTTTTTTTGACCGGCACCTGATTAACCAGATCATCATAAAGTCTCTGCAGGTGCCGGACGGCATTTTCCTGTGCGCTGTCGTGATGAAAATCATCACGCTGTAAGTCTTGTTGGTACTTTTCCCAGGGCGTCATCATCTTTTTTATTGTCGAAGAGCAGTTTTATTTGCCCGCTATATTAACACGCATCGAAACTCAGCGTATATTTAAGCTATCAAAGTCGATTATTTTTTTGCATTCGGTGCGCCGCTTAGTCGCATCATCAACAGGAGTATTTTATGACGACAATCGCCTGGTTCGGGATCCTTGTACTCGTTGCAGTGGCCGCATTTATTGCCGGTACGCAATTGACTAAAAAACGCTTTAAGCATGATGAGCTGGAGCAAAAAGCGCAAGAAGCACAGCATGCACTGGAACAGTATCGCCAGGATGTCAGCGATCATCTTGCAGACAGCAAAAAGCTGATGGCCAAACTGGAAGAAAACTACGCCCTTTTGAACCGTCACTTTGAAGACGGCAAACAGCTCCTTAGCCAGGAGAAATCTGCACCAAGCGAGCCTTTCTTCTCAAAAGAGACCACTGAGCAATTACACGCTTCATTACACATGCGAGGTGAAAAACGTCGTGCCAATGAGCAAACACACGACGCCCCGCCAAGTGATTATGTCGAAGGAGAAAGCGGTCTGTTCAAAGGAGAAGGGTCACAAAGTGAGCAATTAAAAGCTTCTTGATGAACTTTTTTTTGACCCCATAGTCAGTAGAAATAGCAATTGAATAATGGGAGATGCGCGAATGCGCGTCGCCCAACGGACTAACGCTGTTTCCAGGAGAATTCCACGACTATGAAACTGAAATTATCATTACTTACCGCAGCGCTACTTTCTTCAAGCTTATTTTTATTACCAGAAACCGGTCATGCGCGCCTGCCGGTAGCTGTTGATGGCCAACAGCTACCAACGCTGGCTCCAATGCTCGAAAAGGTCACCCCTGGGGTGGTCAGTATCCAGGTCTCTGGTGCCAAAGAAGTACGCCGACGCGTTGATCCATTTGATTTCTTTTTTGGTAACCCTGCCCCGCGCTCTCAAAAACGCCCCTTCAGTGGTCTGGGCTCCGGCGTCATCATAGATGCAGATGAAGGGTATGTGGTTACCAATAACCACGTTATCGACGAAGCAGACAATATCGTGGTCACCCTCAAAGATGGCCGGGAGTTTAAAGCTGAGCTGGTCGGTACAGACAAAGAATCAGATATTGCACTATTACAAATTGAAGGTGAGGATCTCACCGAAGTGAAGCTGGCAGACTCTGACAAGCTCAGAGTCGGTGACTTCTCCGTGGCTATCGGTAACCCGTTTGGCCTCAGCCACACTGTGACCTCAGGCATCGTCAGTGCCCTGGGCCGCAGTGGACTGAACATCGAAGGGTACGAAGACTTTATTCAGACCGATGCCGCCATTAACCAGGGCAACTCAGGTGGTGCACTGGTTAATTTGCGCGGAGAACTCATTGGTATTAATACCGCGATCCTGGGTGCCTCAGGCGGGAATGTCGGCATTGGCTTTGCTATCCCCTCAAATATGATGAAAAACCTGGTCGACCAAATTATTGAATATGGCCAGGTACGTCGCGGCTCGCTGGGGATCCGAGGCCGTACATTGGACGCAGGCCTGGCCAAAGCACAGGGCTTTGATGTCAAACAAGGTGCCTTTGTTCAGGAGGTCGTTAAAGACTCCGCCGCAGATGAGGCAGGCATTAAAGCCAATGACGTGATCATCGCCCTTAATGGCGACAAGATTGAGAGCTTTGAAGAGCTGCGCGGTAAGATTGCGACCCTCGGCGAAGGTAAAAAAGTTAAGATTGACGTCTATCGTGATGGCGATACTCGGACGCTTAAGGTTGAATTAAAAGGTCAGAGTGAACAACGCGCCGAAGCCGACCGTATTCACCCGAGCCTGCAAGGCGCCGTGCTGGAAAGCGGTGAACGTAACGGTAATCAAGGCATCGTCGTTGTCTCCGTTGAAGAGCGCTCACCTGCCGCCAGAGTGGGCCTGCAAGAAGGCGATGTGATTATGCAGGTCAACCGCCAACGTGTTGCCTCTGTGCGGGACATGAAACGCCTGATAGACGACATTCAGGGCAATATTGTACTGGGTATTAAACGTGGACGCGATTCAGTCTTTTACCTTATTCAGTAATGAACTAACGCCACCCCATTCACTATAGTTACGAAAACACAGCGACACTTGTCGCTGTGTTTTTATTTGTTCAGCGCAGTAAACAAACCACCTTAAGCGAACAAAAAGCGCAGCGAGAGCTTCTGTGAAATTTTCTACTCTTTTGTTCTGATGAATAATTTTTTATACATAGTATGATCAGCTTAGCGCTCCAATCAGCTATGTATTAATGCAGATTGCTGTTAATTATGCCATTATTACCCTCTACACAGATAACTAGATAAAAAATAACCGTGTTCAAATTACTCAAGCTTATTCTGCCTCCAGTCTTTGTCGGATTAGGTCTGGCATTGATTATCATCTGGTTCACGCCCGACTTGCGCCAGAATGCCCTGCGCCTTGACCTCAACGGCCATTACACAGCGCAGCACATGAGCTTTGCATCCGGTGTGAATCGCGCAGCCCCAGCCGTGGTATCGATTTTTTCTGAGAGCTTCAGTAATCAACCGAGATTCAAACGACAAAATACCGTCCAGGAACTCGGCTCTGGTGTGATCATGAGCCGTGAAGGCTATATCCTGACTAACTATCACGTTGTTAATAACGCCGATCAGATCATTGTGTTGCTGCCGGATGGCCGTTTATTCAATGAAGTGCAACTGGTGGGGTATGACACCATTACGGATCTCGCGCTGTTAAAAATCAAGGCAGAGCACCTGCCCGTTATCCCGGTTGACGATGCCTTTACCCCGCAAGTCGGAGATGTCGTGCTGGCCATAGGTAACCCGTTAAACCTGGGACAAACCATCACTCAGGGGATCATCAGTGCTACCGGCAAGCAAACCCTCACTGACAGCCAGTACAACAGCCTGCTGCAAATGGATGCAGCGGTAAACATGGGCAACTCGGGTGGCGCACTGGTCAATTCCAACGGCGATCTGGTCGGGATCACATCTGCACAATTCAGAGCCCGATACAATATCGATATCCAGGGCATTTCGTTTGCCGTACCTTACTCACTGGCCAAAGATGTGATGGCTAAACTGATCAAAGATGGCCGGGTGATCCGTGGCTACCTCGGCTTCAGAGGCACACCAGTCGACAATACAGGTCAGGAGGTAACGAATGTCTACACCACCATTGTGGGTTTACGGATCAGCGACTTGGACCCGCTGGGCCCTGCCTGGCAAGCCGGTATGAAAGAAAATGACATAGTTACAAAAGTGGCAGGTGAGCCAGTTAAAAATCCGCAGCAGACTTTGCGTAAGATAGGTAACACAGCACCAGGCACACAACTGGAGTTTGAGGTGTATCGGGGCAATCATCACCTCACCTTTATGGTAGAAGTAGCTGAACTGGAAACCCCGATTTATTAACGCCTTAAACGAATTCAAAGCAACAAAAAAGCGAGCATTGCTCGCTTTTTTTATCATACCTGTTCAGCCTAATTATGGCGTCGCTTTATCTTAGCACCCAGCTGACTAAGTTTATCCTCAATGCGCTGATAACCCCGGTCAACATGATAAATACGGTCAACCACAGTTTCACCTTCAGCCACGATCCCAGTTAAGATCAAACTGGCCGATGCCCGCAGATCGGTCGCCATCACCTGTGCACCAGACAGAAATGCCGTTTCACCACAATACGCAGTGTTACCTTCAAGTCGAATATTTGCTCCCATACGTTGCAGTTCAGGGACATGCATAAAGCGATTTTCAAAGATGGTTTCAGTGATGGTTGCACTGCCATTCGCGACCACATTCAGCGCGGTAAACTGTGCCTGCATATCGGTTGGAAAACCCGGGTGTGGCATCGTTTTGATATTCACCCCCTGCAATTCCCGATCACGCATACTGACAAAAATGCTGTCTTGCGAGACTTCAACCAGTGCATTTGCGTCGCGCAGTTTATCCAGCACAGGTTCCAAGCTGTGGTAGTCTGTATTTTTACACAGCACTTCACCGTGACTCATCGCCGCTGCCACCAAGAAGGTGCCAGTTTCGATCCGGTCCGGGAGGATCTTGTGTTCACACCCTTGCAGGGCTTCTACCCCTTCGATTTCGATACGACTTGTACCAGCTCCGGATATCTTGGCCCCCATGGCAACCAGGCACTCAGCCAAATTGACAATTTCAGGCTCGCGCGCGGCATTTTCCAGCACCGTTTTGCCCTCGGCCAATGTTGCTGCCATTAAGAGATTTTCAGTCGCACCAACTGACACGGTTTCCATGAAGACTTCGGCACCATGCAAACGCTCACCTTGTGCGATGTGTGCATTGATATAACCATTCTCAACACGAATGGTCGCGCCCATTTTTTCCAGGCCGGCAATGTGCAGATCCACGGGTCGTGCCCCAATGGCACACCCCCCCGGTAATGACACCTGCGCTTTACCAAACCGTGCAAGGAGTGGCCCTAGCGCCAGCACGGATGCCCGCATCTGCTTAACGAGTTCATAAGGTGCCAGTACTTTATCGACCTTAGCACCATCAATTTCCAACAACTGACCGCGCCAGTTCACCTCAGCCCCTAAGGTGCGCAGTAAGGCTTCTGTAGTCCCTATATCCCTGAGTCTGGGTACATTACTGAATGTGCTTTTTCCATCGGCCAGAATCGCCGCAAACAGAATTGGCAGGGCTGCATTTTTAGCCCCGGAAATAGTGACTTCACCGTTTAAAGTGGTGCCACCTTGGATAACAAACTGATCCATTGTGGCTCCAGATTATTGAGGTAAGATAAATTTGCGCTCGCGTTGCCACTCAGTTGGCGTAAAGGCTTTAATGCTGACGGCATGAATAGTGCCATCTTTAATCACTTCCATCAGAGGGGCATAGACCATTTGTTCGCGCTTAACCCGGCGCAAATCTTCAAAGCAACCGCCAACCGCGATAACTTCATAATGACTGCCTTCTGATTTAACTTTGACTTCGTCAAGTTCCAGCGCTTCTTGTAGTAAAGCTTCGACTTGGTTTGTTTCCATTGGACTCACTCAAATAGGTTGCTGACCTGTCCCAGCGCCATCAGATTTTGTAGCTGGTCAGGCACGTTTTTTAACTCAAGACGCACGTCTTGCTGTTTTAATTTGCCTAAAGAGTGAATTAACCAAGCTAAGCCCGCGGTGTCAACCCTGGATACCTCAGAAAGGTCAAAATACAGGACTGACTGCGCATTTTCTAACAACTGGTTAAGAAGCGATTCATTTGTCAGGCTATCTCGAGTGAGTTCACCGATCACCGCGACTGTGTCAGCCGCGGGTTTATTAAATTGCAAATTAGGCATTGCCGTCGTCACCTCGAAACTGCACAGGCAGTTTGCTTTTCTTGTCCAGTAACTCAATCACACGCTCAATGCCCTGCTGGCGTAGAATGCCATGCAGTTCAGATTGCTTTGCATCAAGCAGGCTGATCCCTTCTGCCATCATGTCAAAGGCACGCCATTCGCCATTACTGTCGCGACGCACTTTAAAATCAATTTTAATATCCGGTTTTCCCGCTTCAATTATCTTGGTTTTAACTATGGCGATTTTGTCACTATCAGCATCGCGAGCAGGTTCAAACTCAACCTTCTGATCTGTGTACTGAGTAAACACCCCTGCATAGGTCGCAACCAGATAAGATTTAAACACGTCGATAAACGTACGAATGTGCTCGATTGCCTGACGTTTCTCTTCTTTGTCCTCAATATTGCGGACTTTTTGAATGTGGCTGCCCAGTACGCGATAAGCGGCGTATTTGTAGTCGATATAAGGCAGTAGCTCTTCTTCCACAATCACGCGCAGGTGCTCTTTATCCAACTCAATCTTATCCTGATCTTTGGTCACGCGCTTAAAGGTATTGTCTGCAACTTGTTGCACCATAGTGTAAGGGTTGGTCATATCTACCTCACTGGCAGATACTGTGCAGGCAAGTCCAATTAGAAAAATACTTGCGAAGAAACCCAAAACTTTCGCCATCATGGTCATTACTCACTACTTTGATTAAACAAGAATTGGCCAATCAGTTCTTCCAGAACCAATGCCGATTTGGTGTCCGTGATCATGTCACCATTTTTCAGTGCGGCACTTTCAACGCCAAACAAATCGCCCAGGTCGAGCTCATCATTGCTTACCACTTCTTCACCCAGGCAAGTCTGTTTAGCAGATTGAGATGCAATCACCGGAGAAATCCCCAGATACTGCTCACCCAAAATGCCTGACGTCAGGATCGACACTGATGTGGTATCCGAAAACTGACATTCATAATGGCTATCAATGCTCATGTTTACGACCGGTACAAATTCTTGCGGGTGGATGCTGATCCCCTCGACACGACCTATCACCACACCGCCGACTTTGATTGGCGCACGCGTTTTAAGCGAGCCGATGTTGTCAAATTTAGCCTGTAAAGTATAGGTTTCACCATTACCGCTGATCCCTGCATTGGCCACTTTTAGTGCCAGCATTACAAAGGCGGCCACGCCCAAAGCCACGAACAGGCCGACCAGTATTTCTATTTTCCGTGTATTCATGTTTCTACAAACCCTTAACTTGAAAACATCACTGCTGTCAGAACAAAATCGAAGCCCAGAACAGCAAGAGAAGAATGAACCACCGTTTCTGTGGTGGCTTTACTGATCCCCTCGGAAGTTGGGATACAGTCATACCCTTTGTATAGCGCAATCCAGGTCACGATGAGCGCAAATACAAAACTTTTAATCAGACCATTGACAATATCCTGCTCAAAAGACACCTGAGATTGCATAATGGACCAGAAGCTACCTGAATCGACCCCAAGCCAGTCAACACCAACCAGGTGTGCGCCGAGAATCGCAATAGCTGAGAAAATCAAGGCTAACAGCGGCATACTGATAAAACCTGCCCAAAAACGGGGAGAAATCACGCGTTTCAGTGGGTCAATGGCCATCATTTCCAAACTGGAAAGTTGCTCAGTGGCCTTCATCAGACCAATCTCCGCTGTCAATGCACTGCCCGCCCGCCCGGCAAACAATAATGCAGTGACCACAGGTCCCAGTTCACGTAACAAACTCAGTGCCACCAGTGGCCCCAGGCTGTCTTCTGCCCCATATTCGACTAGTACAGTGTAGCCCTGTAACGCCAGTACCATGCCGATAAACAGGCCTGATACCATAATAATAAGCAACGACTGATGGCCCACCATGTACAGTTGACGGATCAGTAAAGGGCCACCTTTTCTGAAATTGGGCATGCTGCACAAAGCCCCCAATAACATGCGAGTTGCCCGGCCCAGCGACGCAAAGCGGCTCAGTGTTTTGTGACCTAACTTCTGCAAAAAATCCATCAATGGCTTCCTCCTGCCAGTAACTCATCCTCATACGGTGCGGCATCAAAATGGAACGGCACCGGCCCGTCGGAGTGGCCTTGCAGGAACTGCTGTACCAGTGGCGAGTCATGCGCCAACATTTGTTCAGGAGTACCACTACCAATCACGCCTTGTTCAGCGATGATCACGACATGATCGGCAATACTGAGTACTTCAGTTACATCGTGGGTGACGATTAAAGACGACAAACCCAGTACTTCATTGAGTGATTTAATCAGACGTACCAGTACGCCCATCGATATCGGATCTTGCCCTGCAAACGGCTCGTCATACATGATCAACTCAGGGTCAAGCGCAATGGCTCTGGCCAAAGCGGCACGCCGAGCCATGCCACCCGATAACTCAGATGGCATAAGATCGCGCGCACCACGCAAACCAACCGCCTGTAATTTCATCAGTACCACAAGACGAATTAATTCTTCACTGAGCTTAGTGTGCTCTCTTAGCGGGAAAGCAATGTTGTCAAATACAGACATGTCCGTGAACAAGGCACCACTTTGAAACAGCATGCTCATTCGCTTACGCGCCTGATACAGTGTCTGGCGGGACATAGATGGAATACTGTCACCAGAGAAGAGGATTTCCCCGCTATCGGGCTTAAGCTGACCACCGATCAGTCTTAGCATAGTGGTTTTACCAATACCACTGGGCCCCATAATGGCCGTAATTTTCCCTTTAGGGACGGAGAAACTCATATTTTTGTAGATTGTCCTTTCACCACGAGAAAAGGTCAAATCCCTGACTTCAACTATTGACTGCGTCAAGTCGCTCTCCACATCATACTTTTTTCAATTGTGGAATAATACGTTGTTTTGCTGTGAGATGGAAAACCCTTAATGGTAAAATTTTGTAATTGATTCGCCATATTTGTTGTGCGAAATGGGCGCCTCTCGGGGTTTTGTCCGCTCGCAAAAGCGATGACTTTATTTATACATTTGATGAGCGATTTGATACTATCTGCGCCATTGAATTTAGTAACTTGGCTTAGACTTCATGGTTTTATCGTTTGTCATACTCATTCTTGGATTCATTGCCCTGGTATGGAGTGCCGATCGCTTCGTATATGGCGCTGCGGCGCTGGCCAAAAACCTCGGGGTACCAACGTTAATTGTGGGTTTGACTATCGTTGCAATGGGCTCCTCAGCACCTGAAATGATGGTCGCTGCGCAAGCTGCACTGGTTGACAAAACTGACACCGCTGTTGGTAATGCTGTTGGCTCCAACATCGCCAATATCCTCATGGTACTTGGTATCACTGCATTATTGCGCCCACTAGCGGTTGGCTCTGGCATTTTAAAGCGTGAAATGCCGCTGTTGGTGGTCGTGTCACTGGGCGCGTGGTTGATCATCAGTGATAACCAGTTTAGCGCGCTGGAAGGCTGGCTGCTGTTAATTGGCTTCTGCGTGTTTATCGGTGGCCTAATCTATATCTCAAAAACAGGTAAAGCCGACGAGGACGATCCGCTTATTTCAGAAGCATGTGATGAAGTCCCTAGTGATGTGCCCATGAGTAAAGCCATATTCTGGCTGGTTGTAGGGATGATTTTATTGCCCGTGAGTGCCGACTACCTGGTCGACGCAGCCGTCGACATTGCAAAATACTTTGGCATGAGCGACCTGCTGATCGGCCTGACGATTATCGCCATTGGAACCAGTTTACCAGAGCTGGCCGCCTGTGTGGCCGGCGTGCTCAAAAATGAAGACGACCTGGTACTGGGTAATATTATTGGTTCAAACATCTTTAATATTCTGGCGGTGTTATCTATTGCGGGGATCCTGAATCCGGCAACACTGGACAGCAATATTGCAAACCGGGATATCTATGTCATGCTCGGTGCAACAGCCGCGCTGGTGCTGATGAGTCTCAGCCTCAAAGGGCACCGTCAAATTAACCGTGTTGAAGGCGGGCTACTCCTTGGTGCATTCTGTGGTTATATGTACTTTATTATTTAAGGGTTCAGCATGAGCACGCACAATTTTATTGATTCAGCCAAACAGGTACTAGAAATCGAACAACAAGCGATTGTCGAAATTGCCCAGTATGTTGATGCACGATTTTCTGCTGCCTGTGAACTCATGTTGCAATGCCGTGGTCGAATCATAGTGATCGGCATGGGTAAGTCAGGTCATATTGGCAATAAAATAGCGGCGACACTGGCCAGCACGGGCACACCAGCATTTTTTGTTCACCCTGGTGAAGCGAGTCATGGTGATTTAGGCATGATCACAGCTGATGATGTAGTATTGCTGATCTCTAACTCAGGTGAGACGCACGAAGTATTGGCCATCGTGCCGGTAATCAAACGCATTGGCGCACAAATCATCAGCATGACCGGTAATCCCGAGTCCAACATGGCAAAGCTGGCGGATATTCATTTGTGCATTAAAGTCTCCAAAGAAGCCTGCCCGTTAGGGCTTGCACCAACGGCCAGCACCACGGCCACTCTGGTCATGGGAGACGCCTTAGCTGTGGCACTGCTCGAAGCCCGCGGCTTCACGGCAGATGATTTTGCCTTGTCCCATCCTGGAGGCAGCCTGGGTAAGCGTCTGTTGCTGACACTGGCGGATGTAATGCATTCGGGCAATGCGGTGCCTGTTGTATCGCAAGGCTGCACGGTAACCGATGCCTTATTTGAGATGTCAGGCAAAGGCCTGGGCATGACCACCATCGTCGATGCACAGGGGCAGTTACAGGGCTTGTTCACAGATGGCGATTTACGCCGTATTATCGAGCAAAGACTGGATTTACACAGTACCCCGATAGACTCGGTCATGACAAAGCACTGTACTACAGCGACACAAGATATGTTGGCTGCTGAAGCGTTGCATATCATGGAGAAAAAACGTATTAATGGCCTGGTTGTCATTGATGAGCAAAATTGCCCAATCGGCGCGTTAAATATGCAGGATTTGCTGCGAGCAGGAGTATTATAAATGCTGTTTTCCGACCTATATCAACCCATCGACGATACCGTTGTACAAAAAGCGCAGGCGATTAAGCTGCTGATCTGCGACATCGATGGGGTATTTTCTGATGGCCGCATCTATTTGGGCAACCAGGGAGAGGAGCTAAAAGCATTTAATACCAAAGATGGTTTCGGCATTAAAGCCCTGATCAATGGCGGCGTTGAAGTGGCTGTGATCACGGGACGTCATTCACACATTGTTCAGCAGCGTATGACTAGCCTTAACGTTAAGCACATCTATCAGGGTATGGAAGACAAGTTGCAAGGCTATGCTGAGTTGAAAGACAAATTACAGCTGGCGGATCACGAGATTGCCTATATTGGCGATGATGCACCCGACTTACCTGTGATGCTCAAAGTCGGTCTGTCTGTGGCCGTGCAAGACGCTCACCCTATGGTAGTCCGCGCAGCCGATTACAAAACGCTGTTACCCGGCGGGTTTGGTGCTGTTCGAGAGCTGACTGACTTACTGTTGCTCTGCCAAGGCAAATCATTGGGTTATGAAGGCAGTAGCGTATGACCGTACTTCGCGCCTTATTGCTCGTTGTATTCAGCCTCACCATGTTATGGCTGTGGTATCCCTATTTAACACAATCGAGCCAGGTCGCGCCGCGCTCAGAAGAAGTGTTGGCCAAGCCAGATTATGTCGCTATCGATCTGAAGCAAACCAATTACGCAGAAAATGGACAGCTCAGTTATCAGATTACCGCAGACAGAATGGAACTCTATCAGGAGCTGGGGTTTAGCCACTTTACTGCGCCTATCTTTACACTGCACAACGATCAACAAAACTGGCAACTCAAAGCCAATGAAGCCACCTTATATGGTAACAATACCCTGATCTTGGAGGGTAAAGTACAAGCAACAAACCTGACGGCCGATGCCATGATAAAGCACATCAACGCCGATCACGTGCAAGTCGATATTAACGAAAAGCACATGCGCTCTGAACACCCGGTAGAAATTACCGGCCCAAACTTAACGATTTCAGGGAAAGGCTTAGTGGCCGATCTCAACACAGAAATCATTGAACTCATCAACCACACTGAAACAATTTATTATGAGCAATAAATTAACCTGTTCCCTGATCTTACTGTGCACTTTAAGTGCATTTCATCCTGCAGCTTATGCAGAAAATACAGCGGCTGATCAGGTCATTATCAGTTCGGGCACACAGCTGGCCCAGTTGCAAACCAATATTGGCGTGTTCGAAGAAAACGTCGAAATCATTCACGGTGACCGAAAAATTCTGGCCGATCGCCTCGAAGTACACCGCCGGGAAGAGCTGGGTAAAAATAAGCAACTGCTGGTTGCAACAGGCAGTCCGGCCATATTTCAGGAACACCAAGCGGATGGTACGTTATTGAAGGCCAGCGCCAAAGAAGTGCGCTATGATGTCGCAAATCGCATGCTCACCATCAAAGGCGGTGCTGAGATCAGTCAGGCAGGACAAAAAATCAGCGCGCAAACCATCGTTTATGATATGGAAAAGAAGCTGATCAGCGCACAGCGCGGGGAACAAGAGCAGAACCGCGTGAGAACCATTCTGTTACCTGAAAAAGAGAACCCCCAACAACCACAAGAGAAGGGTAATCCGTGAGTAAATTAACCGCCACCGCACTGGCCAAAAGTTATAAGGGCAGACAGGTTGTTAAAAACGTTGAGTTAAGTGTTGAAGCTGGCAGTATTGTTGGCCTCCTTGGCCCGAATGGCGCAGGTAAAACCACCACTTTTTATATGATTGTCGGCTTGGTGCCCAGCGATAAGGGCAGCATACACATTGACGAACAAGACATTACCTTATTACCAATGCACAGCCGGGCAAGACTTGGTATTGGTTACCTGCCACAAGAGTCCTCTATTTTTCGCAAGCTGACCGTCTATCAGAACCTGATGGCCATTTTAGAAACCCGTAAAGAGCTGAATAAAGAACAACGAGAAGTCATCCTCAATGAACTGTTAGATGAGTTTAATATCCAGCATATTCGCGACAGCCAAGGTATGGCTCTATCGGGCGGTGAACGACGCCGGGTAGAAATTGCCCGTGCCCTTGCGGCTGATCCAAAATTTATCTTATTAGATGAGCCTTTCGCTGGCGTTGATCCCATTTCAGTGTTAGATATAAAGAAAATTATAGAGCACCTGAAAAACCGTGGGATAGGCGTACTGATCACCGACCACAACGTGCGTGAAACGCTGGACGTCTGTGAGAAAGCTTATATAGTGTCACATGGTGAACTGATAGCAGCAGGCACCCCGGAACATGTTCTGGCCGATCAAACTGTGCGGGATGTCTACCTAGGTGAGCAATTCAGGCTATAGTTATAAAATTAGAAGTAAATAACAAAAAGGATTGTTAGAGATACATGAGGCAATCGCTACAGCTGCGCATGGGGCAGCAACTGACAATGACACCACAACTGCAGCAGGCTATTCGTCTGTTACAGTTGAGTACGCTAGATCTCCAACAAGAAATCCAAGAAGCGCTTGATAGCAACCCTTTGTTGGAAGTGGAAGAAGGTGAGTCTGAATCACAAGACAATGAAACTCAGTCCAAGTCGGATTCCGATTTGGAACAACCTACAACGAGTGACAACGACAGCTATGAAGAGGCGGCTGTCAGCGACTACGAACAAGACAGCGATGCTGCACTGAACAAAGACACCGTCAGCGACGATTTGGCAATGGACGTAACCTGGGACGAGTACATCAGTGCAGCCCCGGCAAGCAGTTCAGGCCCAATGCCGGAAGACGAAACCATTTACCAGGGTAAAACCACTGAAACATTGCAAGAGTACCTGATGTGGCAGCTGGAACTGACGCCTTTTAGTCCAACAGACAGAGCCATTGCCCTTGCAATTGTAGAAGCGGTTGACGATGCAGGCCTATTGACCATCAGCTGTGAAGACATCGTCGAAAGCATAAATCAAGACAACGATGAAGAGCCGATTGAGCAGGATGAAGTAGAAGCCGTACTGAAACGGATCCAATTATTTGATCCTGTAGGGATTGCGGCACGCAGCCTGCAAGAATGCCTGTGCATTCAGCTCAACCAGTTTGACCCAAACACCCCCTGGCTTGCACAGACCAAAGAAATCCTGACTGAGCACATCGAGCTGTTAGCCAGCCGGGATTACCGCACTTTGATGAAAAAAACCAAACTCAAAGAAGCGGATCTGAAAGAAGTAATGACCCTGATCCACGGCCTAAACCCAAAGCCCGCCGCCAGCATAGTGCAGGAAGAAGCTGACTATGTGATCCCGGATGTGTCGGTTAAAAAAGTGAAAGGCCGCTGGGTTGTTGAACTCAATCCCGATTCAATGCCAAAAATTAGAGTGAATGACCACTACGCTGCGATGTCCCGTTCAGTCAAGTCGAGCACAGACAGTCAGTTTATTCGTTCACACCTGCAAGAGGCAAAATGGTTCATCAAGAGCCTGGAAAGCCGCAATGAAACTTTATTAAAAGTTACTAATTGCATTGTGCAACAACAACAGGCATTCTTTGAACATGGCCCCGAGGCAATGAAGCCGATGGTACTGAATGATGTGGCCGAAATGGTCGACATGCATGAGTCCACGATTTCACGTGTAACAACGCAAAAGTATATGCACACGCCACGCGGTATCTATGAGTTGAAGTATTTCTTCTCAAGCCATGTCAGCACTGAAAACGGAGGAGAATGCTCTTCGACTGCAATCAGAGCATTGATCAAAAAGCTAATTGCCGCGGAAAACACTGCTAAGCCATTGAGTGACAGCAAGATTGCGGATGTATTGGCAGATCAAGGGATCAAAGTGGCTAGACGTACAATTGCCAAATACCGAGAGTCTTTGGCTATCCCACCGTCCAATCAGCGTAAAAGCCTGATTTAGACGTAACTACAGAAGGAAAATGCTTATGCAACTAAATTTAACTGGTCGACATGTAGAAATCACCGATTCGTTAAGAGACTATGTAACAAACAAGTTTGCGAAGCTAGAAAGGCACTTTGATCACATCAATAATGTGCATGTTATCCTAGATGTCGAAAAGCTCATCCAAAAAGCAGAAGCCACATTACATGTGAACGGGGGAGAAATTTTTGCCTCAACCGAACACCGGGATATGTATGCCGCAATAGACGGACTTATCGATAAGCTTGATCGCCAGGTGATCAAGCACAAAGAGAAGCTAACTCGACACTAATCATGAAACTAAGCTCATTGATTTCACAGGACTGCAGCAAAGCTGCGGTCCTTTTTAATAGTAAGAAACGTATTTTAGAGTACATCAGTGAGTTGGCTCACAGCCAGCTTCCAGACAGTAATGCCCATGATATCCTTGATGCACTATTGAGCCGCGAAAAACTCGGGAGTACGGGGATAGGAAAAGGGATCGCACTGCCCCATGGCCGCATGTCAGGCATAGATAAAGTGGTTGCTATGCTGCTTGTTAATCAGCAAGGCATTGCCTTTGATGCCATTGACAATCAACCCGTCGACATTTTTGTGGCACTCATCGTACCCGAGGGAGAAAATCAACAACATTTGCAGACCTTAGCAACGATCGCTGATAAACTTAAGAACAAGGTGTTTTGTAAACGTATCAGACAAGCTCACAATGATCAGGAGTTATTCTCGATAATTGAAGAGTTTGACAACTAACGGAGAGTTTCTGTGCAGTTAATTATTGTCAGTGGTCGTTCTGGCTCAGGAAAATCGGTCGCTCTGCGCGTTCTGGAAGACTTGGGTTATTACTGCGCCGATAATATCCCGGTCAACTTGCTGCCCGCATTAGTGCGCAGTGTGTCAGACAGCTATGATAAAATTGCTGTGAGCGTTGACGTACGTAACCTGCCAAAAGATCAGCAAGAGCTCGACGATATTTTGGAATACCTACCCGGATTTGCAGAACCCAATATATTCTATCTGGACAGCGAAGATCAGATCCTGATCCGTCGCTTTTCAGAAACACGCCGCCTACATCCGCTGTCGCTGGCAGATCTGTCATTGGACAAAGCAATTAAAAAAGAAAAAGAACTGCTTGACCCACTTATCCGCCGCGCTAATATCACCATTGATACCACAGACATGAGTATCCACCAGCTGGCAGAGCGTATCCGGGAAAAGATCCTCGGTAAAAAAGACAAGCAATTAATCATCACCTTTGAGTCCTTTGGTTTTAAACATGGTATTCCAAAAGAAGCCGATTACGTGTTTGATGCGCGCTTTTTGCCGAACCCACACTGGGAACCAGAACTTAAGCCCCTAACCGGTTTAGATAAACCTGTTATTGACTACCTGTCTAGCCACAGCTTAGTGCAAAAATTTACCTGGCAGATCCAGACCTTTGTGCAAACCTGGCTGCCACACCTTGAGCGCAATAACCGCAGCTACCTGACCATTTCGATTGGCTGTACTGGTGGACAGCACCGCTCCGTGTATCTTGCTCAAACGTTAGGTGAGCGTTTTGCCCGTACCCACAGTAATGTGAAGATCCATCACCGCGAACAAGAAAAATGACACAACGCTTTGAAGATACCTTTCTGATCCAGAATAAACTGGGTCTACATGCTCGTGCAGCCAGTGTGCTGGCAGAACTTTCCGCACAGTTCGATGCCAATATCACCCTGTTTCAGGGCAGTAAAGAAGCAGAGGGTGACAGTGTGCTGGCTTTATTGCTGCTGGAAAGTAGTCAGGGTAAAGAGATCAAAGTTGTCTGCGAAGGCCCGGATGCAGAGCGTGCGTTACATGCCATTGGTAGCCTTATTGCCGATAAGTTTAACGAATCAGAGTAGCACCTCTTCACTTTCTCCTATTTTCCAGACACAAAACCTCCGCTTCCTGACGGTTACCTTGGCTTTTTTTAGATATACCAATTGATATTAAAACAGCTATAATTATCATAAGCCTATAATCAATGCGCCGTATACTCATGACAAGCCTACTTGTCGACTATCCAACCTGGGATGCCTATGCCTGAAGCTTTTGAACAAGACTATACACTGGAGCTATTACAACAAGTTACGAATGCCCTTAACAGTGGTCAGTTTGTTCAAGTCAGGCGCACCTTAGCCGAGATTCCGCCCTGCGACACCTCATTATTGCTGGAGTCCTCCCCACATAAAATAAGAACCCTACTATGGCAATTAGTCGACCCAGATATACAGGGGGACGTACTCGAAGAGCTGTCTGAAGATGTGAGACTCAGCATCATCGCCAAAATGGAGCCCGAGCTGATCGCTGCGGCAACGGAAGACATGGATGATGATGATCTCGGTGAAGTCCTGAGAAGTTTGCCAGATCCCGTCTATCAGGATGTTATTGGTGCCATGGACTCGCAAGACAGAGCCCGAGCAACCCAGGCTCTGTCTTATGTCGAGCATTCCGCAGGCGCATTGATGAACACAGATACAGTGACGATCCGCCCGGATGTGTCACTGGATGTTGTGTTGCGTTATCTGCGCCTCAAAGGGGAGCTCCCGGACGGTACCGATGACCTGTACGTGGTGGACAAAGACAATTGCTTTTTAGGCTCTCTGCCGATCAGTGTGCTGTTAACCAGTCAGCCAGACAAACTGGTTAACGAGTTGATGAATGAAGAACGTGAAACCATTCCCATCTCAATGGACGAAAGCGATGTCGCTCAGTTGTTTGAACGGCATAACTGGATCTCTGCACCGGTCGTAGACGACAACGCACATTTGCTGGGACGTATCACCATCGATGACATCGTTGATGTTATTCGTGAGGACGCCGAACACAGCCTGATGAGTATGGCCGGTCTCGACGATGAAGAAGATACCTTTGCGCCGGTCTGGAAAAGTAGTCGTCGCCGTTCAATCTGGCTGGGGATCAACCTGCTTACAGCGCTGATGGCCGCTTTCGTTGCCAGCTTTTTCGAAGGCACCTTAGATATTTTACCGATACTCGCAGTATTGAATGGCATAGTCCCCAGCATGGGAGGAGTGGCCGGCAGTCAAACCCTGACTTTGGTGATCCGTGGTATTGCGCTGGGGCACGTGAACGCCACTAACCAGCGCTTCTTGCTGGGTAAAGAGCTGGCCATTGGTGCCTTGAATGGGTTGCTCTGGTCGTTGTTGATTGCGGGTGTAATAGCCCTTTGGCAATGGGACTTTGTACTCGGGGGCGTGATTGCCTTCGCGATGTTTATGAACCTGGTTGCAGCGGGTATAGCAGGCGCCAGTATCCCGCTCATACTAAAAAGAATGAATATCGACCCAGCACTGGCAGGCAGTGTTGTACTGACCACAGTCACCGACATCGTAGGCATTTTTGCCTTCCTCGGCACTGCAACCTGGCTGCTTGTCTAAGCAGCCAAACGCATCAAACTATGGGTTACTGACCTGCAATTTGCATATTCTCTATCAGTACCGAGCCAGTTTGCACAGCACCGCGGGTTTCAATATCTCCCCCAATGGCCTGAATTGACTTAAACATATCCTTAAGGTTGCCGGCAATGGTGATCTCACTGACCGGATATTGGATCTCTCCATTTTCTACCCAGAAACCGGCAGCGCCGCGTGAGTAGTCACCGGTTACTGTATTAACTCCCTGCCCCATTAGCTCAGTCACTAATAAGCCACGCCCCATGGTCCGCAGCAACGCGGCCAGGTCCGGCTCGGTTGCCTGTACCAGCCAGTTGTGGATCCCACCGGCATGGCCCGTACTGCGCATACCCAGGCGTCTGGCTGCGTAGCTTGGCAACAGATAGGTCTCAAGTACACCTCCTTTGATGATATCACGCTCAGTGGTCCGTACGCCTTCTGCGTCAAACGGGCTTGATGCCAGTGCCTGCAACAAATGTGGCTGCTCTTTGATCGACACACAAGACGAAAAAACGTCAGTGCCCAAACTATCCAGCAAAAAACTCGACTTGCGATACAAAGCACCACCACCAATGGCTGATACCAGATGCCCAAACAGGCTATTGGCAATGTCAGCACGAAATACGACCGGTACCCGCATGGTTTCCAGCTTCCGACTGTTTAATTTAGCCAGCGTCGATTCTGCAGCCTCTATGCCCACCGCTTTGGCATCTCTCAACTGCGTATGCACACGTGTAATGGAATAAGCATTATCTCGTTGCATCACCCCATTTTCTTCGCCAATCACCATAGTGCTTAAGGTGTGTCGGGTACGTGGAAACCCGGCCAAAAAACCATGGCTGTTGCCGTAAACTCGCAGGCCCTGATGGCTGGCAACGCTTGCTCCGTCAGAGTTAACAATCCGCTCGTCGTAATTCAACGCCGCCTGCTCTGCTTCCAGGCAGCGTTTCACTCCTTCTTCAGGCGTCATTGACCAGGGATGGAAGAGGTCTAAATCAGGCACTACCTCAGGCATTAATTCAGCATCGGCCACACCATTACAGGGGTCATCTGATGTAAACTTGGCTATTTCGACCGCCTTTTCCACCACCGAGCGTAACGCTTTTGGACCGAGATCGGCCGTCGAAGCAGAGCCTTTGTGCTGACCAACGTAAACACTCAGCCCCAGGCCACCATCCTGATTAAATTCAATCGTTTCAACTTCTCCCATGCGGGTGCTGACTGACAAACCTGAGGTACGGCTCATCGATGCCTCAGCAGACGTCGCCCCCAGTTGCTTTGCATAGTCCAAAACATCAGACACGGCTTGTTTTACTTCATCAATTTGCGTCCAAATGGGATCTTGTTGCTGGCTCATGTTTTTATTCCACAAATCATAGTACTGCTATAATCCTAACACAGCCTGAGCCGATGCGCTGTGACTCACGCAAAGATTCTGTATGACACCCCGGGCAAGTTGCGCATTCATGTATCCATTACTGCTTTTTCTGACTTCTGATATAATCTGATCATCAATAACTGAAGTAAGTGCGGTAAAATGGCCAAAAAACCTACCCAAGAGCCAGAAGAAGAGATCATTTACGTCTCAAAAAGCGAATTAAAGCGTGATGCACAGCAATACCATCAACTAGGCGTTGATATCGCGCAATTAGGTAAAAAACAAAGAGAAAAGCTGCCACTCTCTCCTGAGCTGGTTGCAGCGATGGAACTGGCAGACAAGCTGCGCGGTAAACACGATGCCTACCGCCGTCATCTGAACTTTATTGCCAAACAACTGCGTACCACCAGCAATGTAGAAGACTTACAGCAAGGTCTGGACCTGTTACTTAACAGAAACAACCAGGCAGATGTCCTGCTTAACCAAGTAGAACAGCTCAGAGATGAACTGATAGCCAAGGGGGATGAAAAGATCAATACCCTGCTTGAAGCACACCCGACGCTGGAACGCCAGAAGCTCAGACAACTGGTTCGTCAGGCGAAAAAAGAGCATCTGGCAGAGAAGCCCGGAAAAGGTTCTAAGGAGCTATTCCAATTACTCAAAGAGCTGATCCTGCCATAAGCAGAGTGATAGAACGCCCCACAGTATCACGCAACTTGGCTGTGATACTGCGGGATTATGTATTAGGCAGAACCGCCCACGGTGAGTTCATCAATTTTAAGACTGGGCTGACCAACGCCAACAGGCACACTCTGACCATTCTTACCACACACCCCAACACCGGTATCCAGCTCCAGGTCGTTACCAACCATAGATACTTTTTGCATAACATCCGGGCCATTGCCGATCAAGGTGGCTCCTTTGATAGGCTGCGTCACTTTGCCATTTTCTATCAGGTAAGCTTCTGAAGCTGAAAATACAAATTTGCCCGACGTAATATCAACCTGACCGCCGCCAAAGTTAGGCGCAAAGATCCCTTTCTTTACCGAGGCAATGATCTCACTTTGGCTATGCTCACCTGGCAGCATATATGTATTGGTCATTCTTGGCATCGGCAGATGTGCATAAGATTCACGCCTGGCATTGCCAGTGGGTGCAACGCCCATCAATCGGGCATTGAGCTTATCCTGCATATAGCCTTTTAGCACCCCCTTTTCGATTAGTACGTTGTAACCTGCCGGGGTGCCTTCATCGTCAATATTCAGTGAACCACGACGGTTATCGATGGTACCGTCATCCACCACAGTGCACAGGCTGGAAGCCACTTGTTCGCCGACTCGCCCGCTAAATGCAGACGCGCCTTTACGGTTAAAGTCCCCTTCAAGACCATGTCCCACCGCTTCATGGAGTAATACCCCCGGCCAGCCAGCCCCTAGTACAACAGGCATCGCCCCTGCGGGTGCATCAACCGCTTCCAGATTTACTCGGGCCTGGTGAACTGCTTTAGTGACATAATGTTGCCAACGCGGTTTGCCGTCGACCAGCTCTCGGAAGTAATTGTAATCCAGACGGGCTCCCCCACCGGCACTGCCACGCTCACGGCGGCCATTTTTCGCCAGTAATACCGAGCAATTTAAGCGCACCAAAGGACGAATATCCGTTGCAAAAGTGCCATCACTGGCTGCGATTAACACTTCTTCGTATACCGCAGACATAGAGCTGACGACTTGCTCCGCTTCAGGGGCTAATTCCCGGATCGCGGCTTCAACTTCTCGCAATAACGAGACTTTATCGGTATCACTCATGCTCAATAGCGGCTGAGTTGCCTCAAATTGGGTCGCCGCTTTAACATCACTGAACACCTGAACCTGTTTATTCTCACCTTGCTGGGCAATACTTCTGGCAGCCATTGCAGCCTGGTTCAGTGCTTCCATATTAATGGCATCTGAGTAACTAAACCCCGTTTTCTCGCCACTTACGGCGCGAACACCAACCCCCCGCTCAATATTATAACTGCCCTCTTTAACGGAGCCATCTTCCAGCACCCAGGTTTCATGATAACTGGATTGGAAATACAGATCGGCATAGTCCACTTTGTGTTGATGAATGTATGCCAATGTCTGTTGCAATTGCTCCCGGGTTAAGTCACTGTCCGTCAGTAAATGTTGTTCGACGTGCTCGCTACCAAAATTACTCATAAAAATCGCTCTTAAATCGGTTATGTGCCGCTACAGGCATTTTCTGTCGGATGGCATGTAGGTCAGTCAGATCAAGCCGGGCATGAATCACACCTACCTGAGTTGGCGCTTCGTCAAGACACACGCCCCAGGGGGAAACCACCAGGCTATGACCATAGGTTTGCCGACCATTCTCATGCTCCCCTACTTGCGCGGCTGCCACCACATAGCATTGTGTTTCAATCGCCCGTGCCTGTAACAAAGGCTGCCAATGTGCAGCCCCGGTGACGGTTGTGAAAGCACTGGGTACCAATAATATCTCTGCGCCCTGTTCACGCATCGCTTGATACAGACCCGGAAAGCGTAAATCATAGCAAACGCTCAAGCCCAGACGACCAAAGGGGCTATCTACCGTGACAATGTCATCGCCGGGACGAGTCAGGGTTGATTCCCGATATTGTCCGGCGCTGTCAGCGACATCCGCATCAAACAGATGGATCTTATTATAGCGTGCAACTTCGACCCCTTCATTGTTAAACAGCAGACTGGCTGCATAATAACGACCCTGGCCATCTGTGAGGGCGATGGTGCCCGCAGCCAGCCAGATATTAAAGTCCCGGCAAAGCTGTTGAATTTGTGTGATCCAGTCGCCATTACTTTGGGCTTGTGCAAGGGTTTGCTGAGGGGTCTGGCAAAACGCCAGCCATGATTCGGGTAAACACACCAGCGCAGGTTGCATCAGTGTTTGCTGACTGAGTAAAGCTGTTAACTGCTTAAGATTCTCCTCAGGATGTATTCCTGAACACATCTGCACAACATAGATATGGCCGCTTTTCATGGTTGTTCCTCTTGGCCCGCCTCTGAGTTCGGATTACCGGGACCCGCCGCTGCTTCCACAGGCGCTTCGTTCTGTGTAGCTGACGCGTCTTGCTGTGGCGTCTGATCGCCTTGTCTGGATATATCTGCTTGCGTGTCTGAGGCTTCCTCACCTTGAGGGACAACGGGCTGCGCCGGTTTCTCAGGCTGTGACCCCGGCGGCTTAGGTAACTCGACCTCACGGCTCTTGCGATCCAATTCGGTCACCACAGGTTCTTCCATCGTGCCGGTCACTTTAAATTTAATCTCAGAGATCACCCGTGCCGAGTGGATCACTTTATCAAGGGCCAGTGCCGCAAGACCCGTTACTGGATTCACCATCCACCCCACAATGACAGGTAAACTCGACGTAACCTGCGGAGCGACTGACAGCTCGTAGTCAATGGCTTTGCTATTTAGATCGGCATATCCTCTGACTGACAAGTCGGCTGGCACTCCATCCAGCTGGGTATCCTCAGTATACACAACCCCTTTGTCGAGCTGGAAAGTGCCGTCAATGCGGTTGTAGAAAAACCCTTTGGCAAACACATCTCGAAAGTCCAGTTTGAGTTTACGAACCAGTGAATCCAAACTCAGCAAAGAAAACACCCGTGTGCCCTGATCGCTGATCTCAGCCAGGTGCCCTTCACCCAATTGCCATTTTACCGATCCATCCAGTGTAGCGACATCAAACTCATAAGGTGCGTCTGCCCAGCTCAGTTCAAATTCAATGTCTGCACTGGAGTCCTGGACGCTGGAAGTTATATCAAACTCTTCCATTAACTGACCAAAGTCGCTGCTGGTCAGCGTGCCATTAAAGTGCGAGCGGCCATTATGCCAACCACCCGTACCTTGCAGCACATGATCCCCTTTATCCACCTGCAAGCGAGTGATCTGCAGCGCTTCGCCATCGCCTTGCAAAGCCAGATTCACCCTATCCAGCTGATACTCGGTTATACGGCAATCATCGCAGTTAAATTCTATCGCCGGAATGTTCGTTAGCCACTGCAATGATGCCTCAGGGGCCGCGTCTGAATCATCGATGGTAGCCGTTTCTGTTGTGGTGCTCTCGTCCGTGGTCTCAAGCGGGTTGAGCCGTAAATAGTCCGCTTGTATCTGGATTGGTTGCACTGCATTATCATTTGGAAACTGCACTTGCGCTCTTAATTCCCTGGCATTCAACCGTGCCAAGAGCCCACTGGTTTGCGGACGAAGACTTAACTCAAAGTCATTTACACCGAGGTCAAAGGCATTTAACTGGCCTATCTGTGCGCGCAGCGCATCAAAGGCGGGTAATATACCCGGCTGCTCCGATGGCTGATCTACCTGTTCAAGAATGCGGTCAATGAATGGCAGCCAGGGTGCCAGTGTAAGTTGAGGTTGAGTGATAGCCACGTTGAAACCAGGCTGACTTAATGCGCGATTATTCTCAGCAAAAACAAGCTGAGCACGTTCAATCAAACCACTGCTATTGTCTAAAATGCCATCAAAATAGAGCTGTTCACCGAGTGTGACACTGATCAAATTAGAGATGTCGTCGCCACGTACCTTTGCCGTTAACTGCATACGCTCGTCTGCCGGCTTGCCAACCGGTGCTGGCAATTCAATACTGGCACCCTGTAAGTCGGATTTAAAGTTTGCCTGATAACTGAAGCCCTGTTCAGTGAAATCCAGTAAGACCTGCCCGGCCAATAAGGCATTGCCGGTAATAAAGTCGTCCATCAAGCCTTGTGTGAGCGGCAGCAACTTATCGCTGGCTGCACTCAAACGCGTCTCAATCCCAAGCTGATAACGGGCACTGTCGCCCTGCCCTGACAAGCTGAAAAGTAACGGCATCCCTCGCCACAACGCTCGGGTATTTTCCAGCTCAATGTTATCATCAATAAACTTCAGCGTGCCGCTTAGCTTGTCAAGCGCCATACCTGGCTGTTCAAGATAGAGCGCATTGTCTTTGAATTCGACCGCCCCCAGAACATTAACATCCAGCGACGCTAGATCAATCAACAGGTCAACATTGCCTGTGACATCACCCTGAACCTGAGCAACTTGCAGAATATTCGCTAACGGATCGGCAATTGGTGTGGCGTTAAAAAACGGTGCCAGCGTACTGGCTTCTGTTGTGTGTAAGATATTGACGGTCAGCAAATTCGTTTGTTCGAGATCAGCCAGGCTGACCACTACGCCACTGTTCAATGTCTGGTTCAACAGCTCACCGCTATTGACTGTGATATCCATTCGCTCATCAGCAAAGTGCAATGTCACGTCACCATTGTGCAGGGCAGCCCAATCCGGCGCGAAAGCAAACTTAGCCTGATCAATCCGCGCCAGAACTTCAAAACGACCATGATGTCCGCGGTACGGAAATTGTGTCAACGGCCCTGACAACAAAACCTGAGTGTGTCTGAGTCGGCCACCCTGGATCCCATTGTTAAGGTAATTGACCAGGTTTTCGTTCATCAGTTGTAGCGGGAAATAGCGGCCCGCAATACTGGCATCGCCGCCAAATACATCGGCATATAAATCCAGCACAGGCTCTTCAAGCAAGCGTAAGTGCATTTCCAAGGCAACGCTTAAATCCTCATTGCTGAGCCACAGGTTATCCGACTGCACATGCCATTTATGCGTGTCATCCTGGTAAAAGTGAATGTCTCCGTTGAGTTCTTTGACGGCGATTGGGGCAATAAACTGCTCTTCTACCAACAAAGCCTGATCTTGTGCACTAAGACTGAGCACACCGCGTTCTGGCGTGAGCATTAGCTCGGCATTGAGCCCGGAGAAACCCGGAATCCCTCCGAGTTGTCGCCAACCAGCTTCCTCTAACGCGAGCCACAACGATATGGGTGTATCACTTCCCATTGTCACTCTGGCGGCGGTTATCTGGCCAGCAGGAGACAAAGCTTCTACTTGCTTCGCCCAGTCGAAATGTGTGAGCGACAGTAACTGAGTGACATACCCCAGATCCAGGCCCTGCATCCACAGCGTGCGTTCACTGTTGCTAAAATGTCCCTCAATACTGAGCGGTTTAGGGCTTTGTTCATTTTGAGATAACAGCAACTCAGAGCTACTTAAGGTCCAGCCATTTTGCCCCGGTTGCAAATGCACAGTACCACCTTGCACGGCCAGTTGCTTGTGAGTTTGCTCCTGTTGCCAGCTGATACTGCTCGGTAACCAGTTGACCAGAATATCGTTGAACTTGCCTTGTTCCAGTCGCGCCCAGAGTTGCATATTCACACTCGAACTGGCTGTTTGGTATTGCGGATCAAGATACGTCTGCAGCCAGCTCATCAGCTCAACTTGCTGTGCATCAATGAAAATTTCACCGGCCATTGCACTAAGCTGCTGACCATGAAAACGAAAACGCGCGTTTAGCTGGCCTTTGGCAAGACCTGGAAAGGAGATCTGCCCTTCGCCATTGTGCACATCGGTACTGTTTTGCCAGATCAGATCCGGCACCAGTAGGGTGTGTGATTTGTCGTCTGCAACCTGTAAAGTCACCTGACTATTCTGAACTGCAAAATGACCCGTATCGCCCAAAAACAGCTCTTCAATCAGCGCCTGTTGTTCAAACTCACCACTGCCACCCTCCATACTTTGCGCCATGGCCTGAATATCAATGGTGGCGTCAAATCCATCCAGCACAAAATAGTTAGATACCAGTCGCCACTGCCGGACTGACTCGACCAGGTTCAGCTGCAAACTGGTTTTTGCGATATGCAAAGAGATCGGAGAACGGACGTTGTCTTCAAAACTGACATCACGCAACACCAGCGCCGGGCCATTGCCCTGCCAACTGGCGCTAATGCTGCCAATGTTTAACTCAACCCCGAGCTGCTGGTTAACCAGCGCTTCAATATCATGTTTATATTCATTGGCGTAAGGCAGGCTGTATTTGACCACCGAAACAAGGACGGCAAGCAGCACCAATGTGACAGCAAACACTTGCCACATTTTTCGTACACAAAAAAAACAAACCGCCTTAACTTGCATCGTGTCACTACATCATGACGACATCAAACTGCTCCTGGCTATACAGGCTCTCAGTCTGAATACTGACCTGCTTACCAATAAACAGCTCCAATTCGGCCAGGTTATGGTATTCGTCGTTGACCAGCGCTTCACTGACCGCCGGTGACGCATAAACCATGAACTTATCGGCATCATAAGCGCGATTTACGCGGACAATTTCGCGTAAAATTTCGTAGCAAACGGTTTCAACGGTTTTAAGAGAACCTCGGCCAGAACAAGCCGGACACACGTCACACAAAATATGTTCCAGACTCTCACGGGTGCGCTTACGGGTCATCTCAACCAGCCCAAGGGCAGATAAGCCATTGATATTGGCCTTGGCGCGATCTTTCGCCAGGGCTGTTTCGAGTGAATGCAATACCCGGCGCTTGTGCTCATCAGAAATCATATCGATGAAATCGATAATGATGATACCGCCCAGGTTACGTAACCTAAGTTGCCTCGCGATGGCCGATGTGGCTTCAACATTGGTATTAAAAATCGTTTCTTCCAGGTTGCGGTGACCGACGAATGCGCCCGTATTCACGTCTACCGTGGTCATAGCTTCAGTCTGATCAAAAATCAAATAACCGCCTGATTTCAATTCAACCTTACGATGTAATGCTTTTTGAATTTCAATTTCAACATCAAACAGGTCAAAGATTGGGCGCTCCCCGGGGTAATATTCCAGCGTTTGTGACAACTGAGGTACAAACTCCTCAGTAAAGTCCTTAAGTTGCTGGTAAGTCAGTTTGGAATCGACCCGGATGCGCTCCATGTCTTCACCAACATAGTCTCTGAGGGTACGAAACGCCAGAGTGAGGTCTTCATGAAGGATGCTGGCTTTGCTGGTTTTCTTTCGGCGTTTGATGATTTTTTGCCACAGCTTTTTGAGGAATTCAGCATCGTGTTGAAGCTCCGCTTCTGCTGCACCTTCGGCTGCCGTACGGACGATAAAGCCACCATTTTCATCATTGTACTGAGCAACAATTTTTTTCAGACGGCTGCGCTCTTCTTCGGTTTCAATACGCTGACTGACGCCCACATGGGTAGCATCCGGCATAAATACCAGATAACGCGAAGGAATGGTGATGTCTGTGGTCAATCGGGCACCTTTAGTACCAATGGGATCTTTCACCACCTGCACCATAATAAACTGGCCTTGTTTTACCAGCTCCCGGATATCCTGAACCTTCTTAATCGGCTGATCGTCGACCCCTTCTTCAATCGACGCACTGTTTACAATATCTGAAGCGTGCAAAAATGCGGCTTTCTCAAGGCCTATGTCAACAAACGCAGCCTGCATGCCCGGCAGAACCCGACTGATTTTACCCAGGTATATATTGCCGACAATCCCCAGGTTACCAACCCGCTCAACCTGCACTTCTTGCAGTACACCGTTTTCAATGAGTGCAACCCGGCTTTCGCTGGGGGTCACATTGATCAATAACTCACTACTCATCTACACCCGCCATAAATGCTTTAATCAGTTCATCCGTTTCGTATAAAGGTAAGCCGACAACGGCAAAATAGCTACCAGATAACTGAGTCACGAATCGTCCTCCCAGTCCTTGAATGCCATAGCCCCCCGCCTTATCTTGCGGCTCACCACTGTGCCAGTATTGCTCAATTTCCTGATCACTCAAGGGTTTAAATGTAACATCTGTTATCACAGTCTGGCTTAGCACACGTTTTGTATCCGCCACGGCAATCGCCGTCATCACCTGATGCGTTTTTCCGGATAACGCCTTCATCATAGCAATAAAGTCGTTTTGATCTGTGGGTTTGCCCAGCGCCTGCTGTTCAAGTACCACGATTGTATCGCTGCCCAGTACAGGCGCATCCTGATAGCCCATCGCCACACCACTGGTGGCTTTCAGGCGCGCCAGACGCTCAGCATAAGCCAACGGCGCTTCGCCGGGCAAGCGGCTTTCATCCGCATCCACCGCAAATTGTGAAAAGGTATAACCAAGCTGAGTCAACAATTCACGTCTGCGTGGTGATGCTGATGCCAGATAAAGTGTTGGTGTCATTAACGGATCCTAAAATGCCTGCGATATTTACGTAACAACAGGAAAACCCAGGGCCAGCACAGCATACCCACCAAAGCTGGCCATAAATATCTGGGGTTAAAATAAATGTCTAGCAGGAAGTGATTCAGCCAAAACTGCAGTAGGTGATACAGCGCTAAAAACAAGCCAATGAGCACCGCCTGCTGCCAAATTGAGAAGTTTCTGATCTTCTGAAAGTTACTGGTCGTAATGTACAAACAGATAGAATAGGTCAGTGAATTCACGCCCAACGGCGATCCCGTTGCCAGATCCATTATCAGCCCGGTACACCAAGCCCAGCCAATATTCACGCGATGCGGCAAGGCAATAGACCAGTACATTAATACCAGTAAGACCCAATCAGGACGGAATGGTTCAATGGAAAACGGTAGCGGCATCAACGCCATAATTAAGGCAATAAACAGGCTTAGGGCGACCAGGGAGTAACTTCGGTTCATGCCTCAGGCTCCTCTTTGGCCATCTTACCCAGGATCACGAGCAAACGAATACGGTCCAGCTGTGCCACGGGCTCAGCATACACTTTAGAGAAAGGCAGACCTTCATCGCGATCAATTTCTGTGACCACAGCTACGGGATATCCCTCTGGAAAGGTGCCGCCTAATCCCGATGTAACCAAAATATCTCCCAGACGAATATCCAGACTGTGTGGCACATGCTGTAACTGCACCAGATTGATCTTGCCAGTGCCTTCGACCACAGTGCGTACGTCATTGCGCAGGATGCGTACGGGCGTCGCATGGGTTGTGTCCGTCATAAGTAAAACGCGTGATGTGGTACTACCCACTTGGGTCAGTTGTCCGACGATGCCCATTTCATCAATCACCGGCTGCCCTTCCAGCACCCCATCTATGGCGCCTCGATTCACCACCACCTGATGGCTATATCGACTCGACCGGACCGACAAGACCTCTGCAATCAGACGCTCTCTTTGCTGGCGGGAAGACGCCCCCAGTAACGCACGCAATTGCTGGTTCTCACGTAGTAAAAATTGATACTGTTGAAGCTGTTCGCTTTGCAACAACTGCTTTTTTCGCAAGGCTTCATTTTCCTGAAACAACCGGTCACGAGTATCCAGGCTTTTCGCGCCCAGTGAAAATACTTCATAGGGGACATTCGCCACGTATAGCAGCGGACTTACCAGCGTATTGAGACTGGTCCGAACCAAAGTACCGCCTGAGGTATATCTATCACCAAGGATCAACAGTACGCTTAGCACAACTGCGACAGTAAGTCGCAGTTGTAGAGAAATGGTCCGTCCAAATAACAGGTTCATCAGTCGTAACTAAATACGTCACCACCGTGCATGTCTATCATTTCCAGGGCTTTACCACCACCGCGGGCGACACAAGTCAATGGATCTTCTGCAACGACCACCGGGATGCCTGTTTCTTCCATCAACAGGCGATCAAGGTCTTTCAGCAGCGCACCTCCACCTGTCAGCACCATACCATGCGCTGAGATATCAGAAGCCAGTTCTGGTGGAGATTGTTCCAGCGCAACCATCACGGCACTGACAATACCCATAAGCGGCTCTTGCAGCGCTTCCAGAATTTCGTGTGAGTTCAATGTAAAAGAACGCGGTACACCTTCAGCTAGGTTACGACCACGCACTTCAATCTCAACCGGCACCTCACTCTTAAACGCTGAACCAATTTCGTGTTTGATATGCTCAGCGGTCGCTTCACCAATCAGGCTACCAAAGTTACGACGTACATAGTTGATAATGGCTTCGTCAAACTTGTCACCGCCAATACGAACAGACGATGAATAAACCACACCATTTAAAGAGATGATTGCCACTTCTGTGGTACCGCCACCAATGTCGACGACCATAGAACCCGTTGCCTCAGACACAGGCAGGCCTGCACCAATTGCCGCAGCCATCGGCTCTTCTATCAGATAGACTTCTCTGGCACCGGCCCCCATCGCAGATTCGCGGATGGCACGCTTTTCAACTTGTGTTGCGCCACAAGGCACACAAATCAAAACACGCGGGCTGGGACGCATAAAGTTATTGTTGTGCACCTGTTTGATAAAATGCTGGAGCATTTTTTCGGTGACGTAAAAGTCGGCTATCACACCGTCTTTCATTGGTCTGATGGCCTTAATATTGCCTGGTGTCCGCCCCAACATTTGCTTTGCTGCTGTGCCCACAGAAGCGACGCTCTTAGGTCCACCAGCACGCTCCTGACGGATCGCCACAACAGAAGGCTCGTTCAACACGATCCCTTCTTCTTTCACATAAATCAGGGTATTGGCCGTACCTAAGTCGATCGACAGGTCGTTTGAAAATAGTCCACGTAGTTTTTTAAACATGAGGCTGGGTAACCTTTAAAGAATTCTTTTTGCAAACCATACAGTGGCTCAGGCCACTGCGTTGAAATATTTCACTCTGTGTCTGTAACACAGCTGCACAGGCATGAATAACGCCGCCTCATTGGCATCATTAAACAGCCTTAGCGTTCTCTTACTAATCTAAATCCAATGTAGTTGGCCCGGAAATCAGGAGCCAGGGCCAAACGCGTAGAAACACGTGCAAGGCTTGGCGCAAAGTTCCAGGCGCCGCCACGTACCGTTACGTCCTCCTGCGAAGCACGCTTTTGCGTCCACTCCCAGACATTACCCACGGTATCATAGAGCCCATAGGCATTAGCAGAAAACTGACCGACCGGCGCAGGGCTTTTGTTTGACCATTCACTGCCACACCAGCCACAGTTAGCCTGGTTGCGGCCTATTTCATTACCCCAGGGGTATTCCGAGGTAGTATCACCGCGCGCGGCATATTCCCATTCAACTTCATTTGGCAAACGGTATTGCATTCCCTGATCGCCAGATAACCAGTTTGCGTAAGCCTTGGCATCTTCATATGAGACACACACGACCGGAAAGTCATCCGCTTGTTCATAACCTGGCGAACGCCAGCTGAAGTCAATTTCCCAGACAGGTTCGCCATTTTTATAATGCGCACACCCCTTGCCTTTCTCAGCTTCAGTAACATACTGAGAGCTATCAATAAAACGTCGAAACTCGGCAACTGTAACTTCTTTGCTCTGCATGACATATGAATGGCTGAGCACTTTTTCTACCACAGGGCGCTCATTCGCCAGGCCATTGCCTGTCAGGTCGCCCATTTTGAAGCTACCAGCCGGAATGATCACGGTTTCGTTAATGATCCTATCCGGATTCACGACTGTAACGGGTTGAGGTTGTGCTACCGCGACTTGTTGTACTGGTTGAGTTTGCTCACTTTTTGGTGTCGGTGCAGCAATCGACTCAGGCTTTTTTACCAGCCGGGCATTTAAGGTCCGGGCTCGTCGCAAATTCAGGTTAGCCTTGTATGGCTCATACCCCAGTTTGCGTACCTCAATGTCATGCATACCCGCGGGCAGGTTCACCACAAGTTTAGTGGAACCATAGCTGACACCGTTAATAAAGACTTCGTCGTCATACACATTAGAGCGTAAGGTCAGCTCTACTTCACGATTTTTGGGTGGTTGAGGTGCGAGATCCGCTGTGATATCCGAGGAAGCTGGTCGTGTTGCGACAGTGACCACAGGCGTACTTTTTGACAATTCATTTGAAAATGTCAGCTGTTCATCGCTGTACGTAGTCGGATAGCTGGCCTGATAACCCAGCGCCAACGGCGAACCGTATTCGCTGCAGTAGCGATTATCCAGATTGAGCAAACTACACAGACGGCTATTATTGACGTCTCCGCGCATCGTCACGCTCAGGTTAACACTATAATTCCCCTGACCACTGAATGCACTGCCTACCACGTGGCTGCTCACTACCTGCACCTGAGCGCCTGCCAGGTGACGCTTTGGCTCTACCACGCGCTGCTCAGTCAGATTTGCAAAAATTTGGTCGATAAAGTGCTTGGTTGCTTTTTGCAGACCCAATTGCTGACCACGTTGTTCACACGCCGCTAAGGTTTCGGTACGTTTACAGTTGATGGTGTGATCTACTTCAAGTGTGCCTTCGCGGCTAAACTCGTTACGTAAACGTTCAATCCGGGCGGTACTCAACTGGTCATTCAAACCAGCAATGGTGTTCACGAGCGTATGCTTGGTAACGCGGATTTGCTCTATGTCTTTACGATGTGATGCGATCGCCGCCAACTGCATCACTATGTCTTCTTTATTCTGTTTGTGCTCTGCTACTGCCTGCTGATATCTGCTTTGTGCCGCTGAGATATCCAGTGAGGGATCATCAATCAGACGTCGATAGATATCATTCATTGCATCAAGCGCCTGATTCTTTTCTTTATCCAGCTCCGCCGAACGCTGTCGCAACAGGTCGAGCTGTGCTTGTAAGCGCGTTTCTTCACTCAGATGCTTATCGAGTACCTGAGTATAGTTATCTAATTCTGCTTGCTTTTCAGTGCGCTCAGATTCAATGGCAGTCACAGTTGCAGTATCTTGCGCCGACACACTTAAAGATAAAAGGGTCGCAGAGACAAAAAGAGATAAAGGAGCAATTTGCATAAATTCCATTCCCAACAGCGGCAGTTGTTTGGTCTTTGTTATTTTTTATAATTTAGCGCTTAATGCTATGTACTTAAGAAGCAAAACACAAGCCTAGCACAATTAATATCTGAGTTTACAACTATTAGCCACTTCCTTACCAGTGTTCTACCAAGATTTTCATGAAATAATAGCGGCTATTCGACACGAAACGACACAGACTGAACCTGAGATGGATAAGCTTGATTTTCCTGAATCGCCAATACAACAGATCCGCGCGCCAGAACTCGACGCTGCGGGTGTTTCACTGCACATCAAACGCGATGATCTGCTCCATCCAACAATCCAGGGAAACAAGTGGCGCAAGCTCAAATATAACCTCAAAGCAATGAAGCAAGCACAAAAGTCAGCCTTGCTCACTTTTGCCGGTCCCTTTTCCAACCATCTTTATGCGACAGCCATGGCCTGTAAACAATTTGGGATCCAGGGAAGTGCCATTATCCGAGGCCCACAACTGGACCAGAACAACCCGACTATCCGCTTTGCCAATGCCTGTGACATAACGCTGCATGCAGTTTCTCGTCAGGAATATAGATTACGCAATGACCCCGATTATCTGGCACAGTTGCAACACCGATTTCCAGACACTTTTATCGTTCCCGAAGGGGGCAGTAATCAATATGCCCTGCAAGGTTGTCAGGAACTGGCTCAGAGCCTGCCTGAAAGTAATTTTGTATGCTGCGCGGTCGGAAGCGGCGGCACATTGGCAGGAATGCTTGACGGGCTAAGTAGCGACTGTCAGTTGCTTGGGATCAGTGTATTAAAAGGGGCCCAGTACCTTAATAATGAAGTACAGAGGTTAAACCCGCATGCGGCACAGCACACCAACTGGCAGATTTTACATGACTATCATGACGGCGGTTACGGAAAATTTTCAGCCTCGCTGTGGCAATTTTGTCTGCGTATGCGCAAGCAACATGCACTACCGCTGGAACCTATCTACACCGGCAAGCTAATGTATGCCTTGTGGCAACTCATTGCGCATGGGTATTTTCCACGTGGCAGCCACGTTATCGCTATCCACAGCGGCGGGCTGCAAGGCTTAGACGGCCTGCGCTACCGTAAACTCATCTAGTCCCTTACTCACAGGGCAGATATTACAGGCTTTGCTCCAGCTGTAACAATGGCGCGCTAAAGTAATAACCCTGCGCGCCATCCACACCCAGCTTTGTAATACACTCAAATTCTTCTCTGGTTTCTACACCCACCGCATAAACCGGCACGCCGAGTTCTTTGGCCTGAGCAACAATTTGACGCACAACACTGCGCCGCTTCGCAGAATGGTGCACTTCATGAATGAGCTCAAATGCCAGTTTGAGTGCCGTCACTTGACCAAACCGGCGCAGAGCTTCAAGTTTTAATGGCGCATTGACATGGTCCAGAACAAACCGACACCCAGCTTCAGACACGCCCGTCAGTACCTGACAACAATACTCTTCATGCTGGTAAAAATCCTGAAGTGCCAGCTCAAAAGCAATGTCACTTGTCCGACCCGAGGTCATCACTTGTTCACGCAACCAGTCAATGAACTCCACATTGCTCCAGTTAAGGACATGCAGGTTTACACTCACAGAAAAGCCAGCGGGTTCTTTTACGAGCGCGTTGAGTGCATGACGTAAAATGGTCTTATCCAGCAGCATCAGATGCTCTGCCCGATGAATTTTATGAATAAATTGCCCCGCAGACATCAACCCCAGTGATCGGTGGCGCACCCGTAGTAATGCTTCGCTTTGGATCACATCTTGTTGCGCAAAGCCAAATAACGGCTGAAAGAACAACATAAATCGCCCGGCTTTGATGTCATCCATAATCTCACTTTCCGCCCGACGCAAACTGGTGCTCAAAGTATGATTCAATGGCATAACATGAACATGTTGCCAGACGTTACTTTGCGCAATACTCAGCGCAGAACGAACGACCTGATATACCATTGCCTGATCTGCACCTTTGGTATAAAAACACACGCCACATTTCACTGCACTGCGCGACAGATCAGGGCGAAATGTGAGTAAGGCCTGGTACACCACTTCATGGATCCGCCTAGCCAGTGCATCAACATCTACTTTATCAACGGGTGCTAATGTCATCACCAACGCACCAGAGGATAAATACTTACATGAACAGCGCTCGTACTTTGAGAAACAGCGGGCCAGCGTCACACTAAAATGACTTTGCGGATCCAGCTCTTCTGGCAAGGTTTGACGCCACTTCAGCATTGCGAAAACAGACACCTTACGGCTCGCTTCTACTGCTTTAGTCTGGGCATCTGGGGATAATTCAGAGGTAATAGCCCGAGCTTGTGCGGCAGACAGTTCTGCGCGAGAGAGACTGCCCATCCACCTGGAGAGTAAATATCCCGCGACCAACATCAAACAGTTCATAAACAAGACAACTGGTAAACAGTCTTGCATAATAGGTGCGGGAGAAAGTAGTAGCTCTGTATCAGCAAACTGAAATTTAACGCTTTCTGTCACCCAAAGCCAGAGACTGGATGTCTGTCCTTCATCTGCAAACCCATAATGATGTACCAGGGTAGAAAACTCACTGACCCGATCACTACTCACGGTCGCGTCTAATTGCGCGAAGTGGCTTTGTAACTGGCCCGCTTGCTGAACTATCTGTGCATGAGTGAATTGCCATAACGCGCCATTGACTAGTAGCCAGACAACCACAATCACCGAGCGTACACCCCACCCGGTAAAGACTTCTTTGTCAGCTTTTATTAATCGACGCATGCTGCTACACAAGCCAGTAAACCCTGTATCAAGTTTTGTTCAAGACAGGCTAAAACTCAAGTTGTCTGGAGCAGATTCCTCGGCGAGCGAATAAACAATGCCAGACCCCACTATATAGCGATATTGCCTTCATCCACTAACCTGCGCTTCAAGACCCAACTTCTGCTGACTTGACTCCCCCCCACTCCCCCTCTCCGTGCTATCTCTTTGCCCCAAACACACCTCAGCTACGGCATCAATAGCCGTGAGTTCCACTATAAAACTACATTGTAGTAATAATGACTTGCAGGAAATTACTATTTTGTAGTAAAAATAAGGAAAATAAATTTTAAAGACTTCCTGTTATGTCTGAAAAAGATAAATTCTTAGGTGAATTCGAACAAATGACGATGCTTGCATTACTGCAGCTTGACGATGAAGCGTATGGTGCAGCGATTAGACAACTATTGGCAGAACAAGTGAATCGCAATGTCGCCATTGGCGCACTTTATTCAACATTGGAGCGATTAGAGCGTAAAGGAATGGTGGAATCACGGCTGGGTGAAGCCACAGCGCAGCGAGGAGGACGAGCAAAACGCTATTTCAAAGTGACAGCACAAGGCCACAGTGCACTTAAACGTGCCAGACAGGCCATGGACACTTTATGGCAAGGACTCTCTGTTCGACATGCTTTATGCCAGGAGGGGGAGCTATGAGCCTCTACTCTGACAAAGAACCTGATATCAAACCGCCAGCATTGGCAAATAAAGTCCTCTCTGTGTTGCTCCCTAATCAGCTACTAGAAAGCGTTCTTGGCGACCTCGAAGAAGAGTTTAATATATTGGCAAAGCAGAATATTAAGCGCGCAAATCTGTGGTACTGGCAACAGACTCTTGAAACAAGCATGATTTATCTACAGAAGAAATTGGCTTCTGTTGAACTGTTGGGGCGATTGAATTTTTACTTACCACTTATCATGTTCATTATGGCTGCAGGTTTAATTGTTTTGCTGTCCATATTGAGCGACCCCGCCTCTATTTCTGACACGTTTTGGGATGAACTGTTACAAGGGAAAATTCATACGGCACTATTTAGTGCACACTTTTGGCATAATTTTTGGGACATTTTACTACTGGCTGAATGGGGGATGTTTATACATTTCGAGTCTTTCCTCATCTCATTCTTCAGTATCGCAATGCTCCTCTACTTATATAAAAAACAACACGCTTCCATCATAAAACTCGCTGTATGTGGTTATTCACTTGCTTTCACTCCTTACATATGGAGCATCATGCATATCGCAAATCATCACTTAGAAGCAAACCAAATAGGCCCCATTGTTGCAACGGGTGTGCTTTGCCTTTTATATCTGCTGCCCCCAGTAAGCTATATGATCCATCGCAAATTAAAGCAGTTACAAGCAGAACATCTTGAATTTCGTCAATAAAATAGAACTATAGTGAGAAATTATGGCTCGCATGAAATACACTCTGCTACTGCCTTTGATTGTCTGTAGCTTTGCAAGCATCAGTAATGAAGTACAGTTAAAGCCAATACATAAAACGGCACCCACAGCCAGCGCTAAGGAAGCAATCATACAACACTGGAGACAACCTGAAATAAATCGTGAATTTTGGGACATCTCGGTACTGCCACAAGCGTTCATTGATGTTAAGCCTGCCCCAAGAAACGATGGCTTAGCCGTTGGTGAGCTGGGCATTGATGGCGGTAAAAAAGCCACTATTCTTGCACTGGCTGATGAGCTTGCCAAAGGACAGCATGGAAATTATGACAGCCTCTTAATTCACCACAAAGGCAAGCTAGTATTTGAGTCATATTACCTCAGGGGGCGCGTAGATTTATCTCACCCCCAATCATCCGTTACTAAAGCTTACACAGGCATGTTGCTTGGCCGTGCCATTCAACTGGGTTACCTCAGCATGGATGATTTAGACAAACCCGTGGCAGGTTTCCTGAACAAACTGGACACCAAAAAATTTGTTGATGGTGCAAGCCATATTACATTACACCAGGCTTTAACCATGACAACAGGTCTTAGGATCAGCGATGCAATCCGTAAGTCTTTGCTCGAACGCCCTGAATTAGTCACAGCTCAAAAGGAAATTCAATTTCTTTTCGAACACAGCGCCCCCATAACACCTGAGTCAAAAGGCTTTTACTACGATATTGGTCCTCAGCTTATTATGCAGGTACTTGCGGCTGTAGTCCCCGGCAATATTGAAACATTCATTAAGACAGAATTATTGGGGCAATTAAACATCACGAATTTTGCCTGGAAAACTGCACCGAGTGGCTTGCCCGAATCGATATGGCGGTCAAGTTTAACATCCAGAGACATGATTAAAATGGGCATACTTGCAGCAAATAAGGGCAAATGGCAAGGCAAGCAAATAATCAACCGTGATTTTATGACCAGATCCACCAGTAAACTTTTCACCACGGGAGATGATGAGATTTTCGGAGATGGCAAAGATGTCTCTAATCAGGGTTATGGCTATTATTGGTGGAGTTCAGATCTTCAGTACAAGGATAAGAAATATTCGAGTGTCTCAGCACAAGGCGGAGGAGGCATATACATCATTTTAATAGAAGAATTAGACCTAATTATTGCCATAACGGCGCATCACGTGGACCATGCCACACAACAAATTGTCGCTGAACAGATTGTGCCTGCCTTTATCGATTAGCGTCACAGATAACGGTTCATTGATTTTTCAATAAACCAAAAAAAGCCGCTGACTAGCGGCTTTTTTTATTTGTTTTTCAACACGATATTTCAGTCTTTGATCAGAAAGGAATATCGTCATCAAAGTCAATGGGCGGTTCCATTGGGTTACTAGCGCTACCACTTGCATTGCTGCTGGCACTGCCACCTGCATTACCTTGCTGAGGGGCAAACCCACCTTGAGCAGGCGCATTATGCTGCGGTTGCTGTCCCATTGACTGACCACCGCCAAACCCACCGCTTTGCTGTTGATTATGCTGAGGCTGTTGAGACTGCTGAGGCGCGAATCCACCTTGTTGCTGTTGTCCGTACTGAGACTGACCGCCCTGATTCGCATTATTGCCATAGTTGGACTGGCCATAGTTTTGGCCGCCCTGTTGACCACCCTGGTACTGGCCGCCACTTTGTTCACCGCGGCCGCCCAACATTTGCATCTGACCACCCATATCAACAACGATCTCTGTGGTGTAACGTTCCTGACCACCTTGATCTGTCCACTTACGCGTCTGTAAGCGACCTTCAATATAGACTTGTGAGCCTTTACGCAGGTACTCACCTGCTACCTCTGCCAGCTTACCGAATAGCACAACACGATGCCATTCAGTGCGCTCTTGCATCTGACCTGTGTTTTTGTCTTTCCAACTGTCGGTCGTTGCAATACTGATGTTCGCTACGCCGTTTCCGTTAGGCATATAACGTACTTCAGGATCTTGGCCTAAATTACCAACCAAAATAACTTTGTTTACACCGCGTGCCATGGCACCCTCTCCTCACACTATTGCAAGCTAGCGCAAGCCCAGGGCTTGCTTTGCTTGGTTTAAATCAAATTCTTTATCGTTTACTTTCAAGTAGGTACGATTTTCTTCACTGACAACGGTCGCTTCGATGACCCCGGGTAATGCGACCAGCTGATCCGCCAAAGCATCGGCTTTTTCAGGCTCATCAACCTCAGTAACAAAACTGAGTGTTTTACTTCGCACCGGGATTTGCATACGCCACGCAATAAATAGCCATATTACCCCAATTGCCGCAGCCGCAGCAAACACAGTTTGAGGATTAAAATGCTGGGCCAGGTAGCCGCCCATCACACCACCCGCAAATGCACCAAAAAACTGCGAGGAGGAAAAGACCCCCATCGCCGAGCCTTTTTGAGTGGCAGGTGCAATGCGCGATACCAACGCAGGCATCGTTGCCTCCAGAAAGTTAAAAGCAATAAAATACACTGTCATTGCTACTGCAATGCCGATCAACGAATTTGCCGCCGGGATCAGCGCCAGTGTGCTCACCACCAGCAGCACAATCGACGCTAAAAATACCTGCTTCTCTTTTTGTTTGCGGATAGCCACTATCATCAGCGGGGCCATCAAAACAAACGCGAGTAATAAAACCGGAATATACAATTGCCAGTGATCTTGCGCGGCTAAGCCGTCGGCAATAAGCTGGCCCGGAAGCGCAACAAACAAGGTGGTCAATGTTAAGTGTAGCAGCAACACCCCAAGGTCCAGTCTGACCAGCTGCGGATGGCGCACCAGTTTACGAATATCCGCCATGCTGGCGACGGTATCTCCTTTTGGTGCGCGATTTACAGCGCCAGGCACTATAAACAAAACGATCCCAATCCCCAGCAATGCCAACGCGGCGGTCAGCCAGAAGATCCCCGCAATGCCAAACGCCGCGGCAACCATTGGGCCTAAAAGCATTGCCACAGCAAAGCTCATGCCGATACACATGCCAATCACAGCCATGACTTTTGGCCTTTGCTCATCGCGACTCAGATCAGAAGCCAGGGCCAGTAAAGCACTTGCAATGGCACCCATCCCTTGCAGGGCTCGGCCTGCGGTTACCCAATAAATTGACTCAGCCAGCGCCGCAATCACAGATCCGATGGCAAACATGATTAAGCCGGCAACAATAATAGGTTTACGGCCAAATTTATCAGACAGCCAGCCCATAGGTATTTGCAGCAGCGCCTGTGTCAGCCCGTAAGCTCCAATTGCCAGGCCAATCCACAGTGGCGACACATCGGTGAGCGACTGACCGTAGATTGCCAGCACAGGCATCAACATAAACAGCCCCAGCATCCGAAAGGCAAAGACACTTGCCAATGAAATGGCTGCACGTTTTTCAAGAGAGTTAAGTGATTGTTTCGACATGACACTTATTTGGCTAAGACAAAAACAGGCGCTAGTCTAGCAAAAAAGTGACCAAGTGTTGACGACCAGATCAGATTTTAGTGAGAAAAGCCGGCGTTTAGTCTAATCCATACTTTGCCAGGATCCGCGCTAGCCGACCTGAGTGTTGTAGTCGTTCAAATGCACTTGCCAGCTGCCGTAAGTCCTGAACCGAGACCGACTGCCTGCTCAGCGCGTAATAGACGGGCTCTCGGTTAACCACCAGCGAACTCATCGTGATGTGTGCAAAGTCGGGGTTATGTTGCGACTGATACAGGACGTTGAATTTTTCTTCCAGAAAGCCCGCGATCCTGCCATGTTTAAGTAAGCTGAGTTTGCGTTGATTATCGGCCACATAAATAAAGCGTTGCGACTCGTCTTTTGTCTGTTCTCGCAACAGTAACTCGTTAAATACATGACCATAAAATGCTCCCTTCTGAATGGCAACGGGCACCGGGAGCTTAAACAGATCGGACAGTGTTTGCACTGGGTAAGGGCGTAAATAATTCATTGCAAACACAATGGTTTCCATTCTTTGCGGGCCAATAAAATAGGCAAACTGCTCCCGCTCGGGTGTACGAGTGACACTGAGCATCATATCAAGCTCACCTTCAGCCAGCATTTTCAACGCCCGACCCCAGGGCACATTAATGAACTGATAATCGCAGCCAGCCTCATCAAGCAGTGCCATGGCAAAATCCACATCCAGACCATGCCACTTCAACTTGGTGTCTAAACGCGATTGTGCTGCGTAATTTTCAAACCGGACAATCAGCTCACACCCGGCCACGAACGGCGTAAACAGCGCCCAGATTAGAGCGAACCAGTACAAATGTGATCCCCAGTTTCAAGGTTTATCGTAAGTTTAGCCAAGATAGCTTAATTTTACAGGCTGGATAGGGTACTCTTGGACTCTGAGAAAAACACTGTAAGTTTGTACAGCAAATAAGGCCACCATGGATAAAATAGAAGTTAGAGGTGCACGCACGCACAACCTCAAAGACATCTCTCTTACAATACCGCGCGACAAGCTCATCGTGATCACAGGCCTATCGGGGTCTGGTAAATCATCATTGGCATTCGATACCCTGTATGCTGAAGGGCAACGCCGTTATGTCGAATCCCTGTCGGCTTACGCCAGACAGTTCTTGTCACTCATGGAAAAACCCGATGTCGATCACATCGAAGGACTTTCGCCGGCCATTTCTATTGAGCAGAAGTCTACTTCTCACAATCCTCGTTCAACAGTAGGTACCATCACCGAAATCTACGATTACCTGCGCTTGTTGTTCGCACGTGTTGGTGAACCTCGCTGCCCAACTCATGATTTGCCACTGAAAGCGCAGACCATCAGTCAAATGGTAGATACCGTACTGGGTCACCCTGAAGGCAGCAAATTAATGCTGCTTGCCCCGGTGGTCAAAAATCGTAAAGGGGAGCATGTTAAACTCCTTGAACAACTCGCCAGCCAGGGCTTTATTCGTGCCCGCATTGATGGTGAAGTATGCGACTTATCCGATCCGCCGACCTTGGAACTACACAAAAAGCATACCATCGAGGTGGTCGTTGACCGCTTCAAGGTCAAAGAGGGATTGGAGCAAAGGCTGGCCGAATCCTTTGAAACGGCGCTGGAGCTGGCGGATGGCATTGCTGTGGTGGCTGCCATGGACGACAGCCTGGATGAAGAACTGGTGTTTTCCGCTAACTTTGCCTGCCCGACGTGTGGCTATGCCATGACCGAGCTGGAGCCTCGCTTGTTCTCTTTCAATAACCCTGCGGGTGCCTGTCAAAGCTGTGACGGACTGGGGGTCAGACAGTTCTTTGACCCCAGCCGGGTAGTCCAAAACCCCGAGCTAAGTCTGTCCGGTGGCGCCATTAAAGGCTGGGATAAACGCAGCTTTTACTATTATCAGATGCTCAGCTCAGTCGCTGAACACTATAACTTTGATCTCGAAACGCCGTTTCAGGACTTACCTGGCGATGCCCAAAAGGTGGTGCTCGAAGGTTCGGGACGCACCAAGATAGCCTTCAACTACCGCAATGACCGCGGGGATTTAATCACGCGTAACCATGAGTTTGAAGGCGTATTAAACAATATGAACCGCCGTTACCGGGAAACGGAATCGGCCTCGGTCCGCGAAGAGCTGGCTAAGTACCAAACCAGTCAAGCCTGTCCTAAGTGCAATGGTTCCCGATTAAGAGAAGAGGCTCGCCACGTCTTCATTGGTGCTACCAATTTGCCGACGGTCACGACCATGAGTATTGGTGAAGCCTGTGACTTTTTTGATGCACTGACCCTCAGCGGCCAAAAGGCCAAGATCGCAGAAAAGGTACTCAAAGAGATCCGTGATCGTCTGTCCTTTTTGATCAATGTCGGCCTGAACTATCTATCACTGGAACGCAGTGCCGATACGCTCTCCGGTGGCGAAGCCCAAAGGATCCGACTGGCAAGTCAGATAGGTGCGGGCCTAGTGGGCGTCATGTACGTACTTGACGAGCCGTCGATCGGACTGCACCAAAGAGACAATGATCGATTGCTGAGCACCCTCACCCACCTGCGTGATCTGGGTAATACCGTCATTGTGGTTGAACATGATGAAGATGCCATTCGTGCTGCCGACCACATTATCGATATCGGCCCTGGTGCTGGTGTGCACGGTGGTTATGTGGTTGCAGAGGGCAGTCGCGAAGACATCATGGCAAACCCGAAATCACTAACTGGCCAGTATCTCAGTGGTCAGCAAGCTATTGCCGTGCCAGCTGAACGCCATCAGACTGGTGAGCAATGGCTGGCACTTAATGGTGCCAGCGGGAATAACCTAAAAAACGTGAATCTCAGGATCCCATTTGGCCTGATGACCTGTGTTACCGGCGTATCAGGCTCTGGCAAGTCCACCCTGATCAACGATACCCTGTTCAAACTGGCACACAGAGAACTTAACGGGGCAACGGTTGCTGAACCCTCGCCTTACCAGTCCATTGAAGGCCTGGAGCATTTCGACAAGGTGATCGACATAGATCAAAGCCCGATCGGACGCACACCACGCTCCAATCCGGCCACCTACACCGGGATCTTTACGGCGATCCGGGAGTTATTCGCAGGCACTCAGGAAGCGCGCTCTCGGGGTTACAAAGTTGGCCGCTTTAGTTTCAATGTAAAGGGGGGTCGCTGTGAAGCTTGCCAGGGTGACGGAGTGATCAAAGTCGAGATGCACTTTTTACCCGATGTCTATGTGCCCTGTGATGTCTGTACAGGCAAACGCTACAACCGGGAAACCTTAGAGGTCCTGTATAAAGGCAAGAACATCCATGAAGTGCTGGAAATGACAGTAGAAGATGCCCGTGAGTTCTTTGATAAGATCCCGGCCATCAAACGTAAATTACAAACATTGATGGATGTGGGGCTGTCCTACATTCGACTCGGCCAGGCAGCAACCACGCTTTCTGGCGGTGAGGCACAACGGGTCAAGCTTGCCCGTGAGCTGTCCAAGCGAGATACAGGTAAAACCCTTTATATCCTTGACGAACCGACCACAGGTCTGCACTTCCATGATATTCAGCAGCTGCTGGTCGTACTGCACCGTTTACGTGACCATGGTAATACTGTGGTGGTAATAGAACACAACCTGGATGTCATTAAAACTGCCGACTGGATCGTCGATCTTGGCCCGGAAGGCGGCGCTGGCGGTGGTCAGATCCTGGTTGCTGGTACCCCGGAAAAGGTTGCTGACTGTGCAGCCTCTCACACTGGTCGATATCTCAAGCCTATGCTATAACGGAGCGAGTAAGGGGAGCCACGCTCCCTACTCACTTTCACGGTCAGGGAATGGAATAACAACAATGAAACTGGCACTTCCCAGCGCAATACAACCTGTTATAGGCCCTTTTTCGGCACTGCAAAAAAAATGGCTGGTATTCTGGCACACCTTGAATGTGGCACAACGCTGTTACTTTTCAGCAACCGTGCTGTGTTTGCTTGCCATCTTCAATGAACTACCCGAAGACAGTTCGCTTTATCTGGGCGCATCAGTCCTAGCACTGGTAGCCATGACCAGAGAGTTCTGGCCCAGGTTTATCCACTTATGGGAAAGCCTGCCAGGCAAAGCCGTAATTTTGCTGTTCTACGCGTTTATTGCCAACTATGCACTGGCTCAGGCGGCAGGGATGGTGAATGACATCACCGGTGTGAATGCGGATCACCTACCCTACTCGCACAACTTTAGCATGCTGTTGTCCGTCCCGACCTGGTTCGTAACCACCAGCATTTTATTGTTGATCCTACTGCAACTCATTCAACCTGTTTATTTATTTGTACTTATGTTACTGCGCCCGTTTGGGCTCCATAAATGGTGGCATAGCCCAGACTATCAGTACCCTGTCACCACCGGACTCGTGCGCTTTTTCTTTGGATTATTTTTACTCTACCAAATGGCGGTGTTTATTTCTTCAACGGGTATGTCCCGTGGCGTGAATAGCTTTTTACGCCATATCGTAGAAGGCTTTACCGGTCAGTCAATCCAGCTCAATATTGCGATGCAAGATGACGCTGACAATGCGCATAAATACACCGAAATTGACGCCGTAGCAGGCTCAGCAGTCAATGACACAGAACAAGCGAAACTGGCGGAGCAACAGGCAGAGCTGAACGAACTCAAAGTCCAGTTGTCAGCATTTGAGCAGAATGCAGACAAGTATGAACGCCATCTGCAAAACGCACTGACTTACTTTATCTACGAGTATGAATCGGACAGCCGTTCCCGGTGTGAAATTACACCAGGTACGCGGATCATCGAGTTAAACGACTACGAGCTGCTGGAAATTACTAAACTTGAGGGCGATCCTGCCCGTTATGAATTTGCTGTTAAACCCTGCATTTCAGCGGCCATCGGGCATCAGTTCCGAAGCCGCTAAGCGAATAGCCAACCGGGCGCGCTATAACGCATACTCGCTTAGCGCAGCCTGCTCTTCGTCACTAAGTGACTGAGATGTTTTACCTGCAAAGTCATAACGCACCATCACAGTGCGCCCTTCGGCACAACATTCGTCATGCTGCCAGGCCTGCTGAAGGATCACAAAGGAGCTATTACCAACCTTTTCAATCGCCGTTTTGACTTCGACAGGCTGACCATAAAATAGCTCGCCTTTAAAGGTTACTTCTACCTTAGCAACAATTAGCTTCCATTGATGTGGATTAAGATCGGGTGTAAAAATTTTGAAAATAGGCGTGCGCGCCGCTTCAAACCATACCGGGAGTGCGGTATTGTTGATGTGTCCGAGGACATCCGTTTCACTGAAACGCGGCATAATAGTTTCTGACAGCATAATAATTCTAACCAATTTTGGATATCAACATGACTGATTTTATTCGCATTTATGAGAATGCACTGAGTCCTGAGTTTTGCCAGCAGTTTATTCAGACCTTTGATAACAGCCCTCATCTGGCGCAAGGGACCACCTCAGGTGGCGTCGATCTCAGTAAGAAAATCAGTCAGGATCTGTATTTAAATCAATACCCGGATTATGCTCAGCAATTAACACATATTCAACAAACCACGTCGAAATACCTGTTCGATTATATTGAAGAGCACTTTTTCATGATGATTGGCGCCTTCGGGCTCAGTGTATTTCATCCAAAGACTGGCCAGCCTGTCAATTTAACCGTTGATAACTTTGAGGAAGTAGGTAAACCTCAGCTCCCCATACTAACTCAACAACTATTTCGTTTGGGCTCTATCCAGGCACAACGCTACCCGACGAATGAAGGCGGTTATCCCTACTGGCACAGCGAAGTTTACCCGCAATTACAGCACAACGAAGCTCTGCACCGGGTGCTGCTATTTATGTTTTATCTCAATGACGTGGAAGAAGGCGGAGAAACCGAGTTCCATTATCAGGACAAATGCATCAAGCCAAAACAGGGCTCAATGGTGATTGCGCCAGCCTACTTTACACATACGCACCGGGGCAATATGCCACGCTCTAACGACAAGTATATTCTCACATCCTGGGTATTATTTAATCGGGCGGAGCAACTATATGGTGCGCCGCCTCAATAAGCCACAGGCTAACGGCGGCGGCGAATAAAATCCTGCCAATCCAGTAACAGGGCTTCGAAATCTTCGAAGCCACACCCTGCGCTCAGGCCATGCTCTTCCAAAGCGAGCGCATCATCGCTGAATGCAGACAAAGCATCGGTTTGCTCGTGATATAAGTCATGGGCTTCAAACAGCGCTTCCTGATGGGAGACTATCAGGCGCACCTCGCGTCCTTCCAGGCAAAACTCATCCCGGGTTGCTTTGATTTCTTTCAGGCGAGCCAGCAAGACCGGTAATGCGTCGTGTGCAAGTTCATCATTTAACCAGCGTCCTACCAGCTCATGTTCCGCTGACATTTTGACACGAAATCCGGCTATCGGATCGCGAATAAACTGATACTCCATAGTCACTTCAAGGTTATTTAATACAACACTATTAGTATACCTGAACCACACAACGCTGCATTGTTTAGTGCCGATAAACCCGTATAATATCGCCCTGCATTACCAATAACGCCCTTCACAACCAACGAGTACGCTGTGACTTTCATTGATATCCTGTTTCCATTGATTTTCGTCGTCACCTGTGGGTTTGTGGCGGCGCGGATCCGATTTATCTCGGCTGCACAATTGGATGGGATCCGCGTCTATGTATTTAATCTCGCCATCCCTATGCTGCTATTTTTAAGTATGTATCGCGCCGACCTGTCACAGGTTGCCTCTGCAAAGTTACTGCTGGCGTTTTACCTGCCCGTCATTGCACTGTACTGCTTGGTGCTACTCGTGATGCGGCGACGTTTTAACCTCGCGACCGAAGAAGCCGCATTAAGCGCGTTAAACGGTACCTACTCGAATACGGTGGTTGTCGGTCTGCCTGTTATTCTGGCAGCACTGGGTGAACAGGCTGCGGCCATGGTATTTATGATCATCCCACTGCACAGTGCCGTATTATTTTCTCTTACTTTCATTTTGGCCGGAAAAGAGAAAGGCGGCATTGACTGGCTCAAGCCACTATTTTTGAACCCTGTTGTACTGAGTATCAGCCTCGGACTGCTCGCCAATTTGCTGCCAGTGACTATCCCGACTTTGCTTCTGTCAGGCATGGACTGGTTTGCCCAACCAGCCATTGCAGGTGCACTGTTTGTGCTGGGTGCCAGTCTGGTCCAGTACGGGTTTCGCTCGGTGTGGTATCCGGCACTCATGGTCAGCATCGTCAAACTGCTGATACTGCCTCTGTGTGTTTATCTGACAGCAACACTACTGGCACTTGAGCCAACACAGCGCCAGGTAGTCACGCTGATGAGTGCCGCGCCACTGGGTGTCAACGCGTACCTGGTTGCCCGCCAGCTATCCGTTCAACAAGCAGTCAGTGCTGGCGGTGTTGTACTATCGACCCTACTCAGTGTCATCTCACTCAGCCTGTGGCTGGCTGTTTTATCAATCTGATGAGCGGTACTTAGCCGCATCAATGATCGACCACAAATGGAAAATGGCAGCCACTACTGCAGGCACTACCAGCCACCATAGTGCATATCCACCAACACAGACGACTGCGAAGATAAGTGCAGCAAGTAAACGTCCCTGCACTAATTGTCCTAAACCTGGAAAAAAGACATTACATATTGCGGCAATTACATTGCCTCCTGAACCCTGTCCTGCCATAAAGACCTCTCTTTTTTAGTTTTAACTGCGCATTTGTATGGTGACGCGCAGACAATTCAATCGTATGATTTAACTGTTACATGTTTTGTGCCAAAATTATAAACACTTATAAATCAATAAAATAAAAAAATAATGCGACGCTCACAGCTATTAGCATAGCTTAATTGACTAAATTTTAGTGAATTAAGTCACTTTTTATAGGAACGCTGTTTGTTGCGCACACTCAATGGGAACCTGTCATGCTAAACCGTATCACGCAGCCACTCAGTCGACTGGTTGAACGATATTTACCCGACCCCTATATTTTTGTTTGCCTTTTGACCCTGCTGGTGCTCGGCCTTGCCAGCATATTTACACCTGCGACCCCACTGGAGGCCATCACGATCTGGGGGCAAGGATTTTGGAACCTGCTGCAATTTGCCATGCAGATGCTGCTCATTTTAGTATGCGGATATATGTTAGCCAGCACACGCCCCTGTATTATAGCGCTCAATAAACTGGCCACGTTCGCACGCACGCCTGCACAGGCCATTATGCTGGTCACCCTGGTTGCGATGCTGGCAAGCTGGTTAAACTGGGGTTTTGGCCTGGTGGTAGGCGCCTTATTTGCTAAAGCGCTTGCTCGCCAGATTGCTGTAGATTATCGCTTATTGGTGGCCAGTGCCTACTCCGGATTTATCGTCTGGCATGGCGGACTGGCCGGTTCAGTACCACTCACCATTGCCACACCGGGCCATTTTGCCGAAGCTCAGATAGGCGTTCTGGGCACCAGCCAAACGCTGTTCGCCCCATTCAACCTGCTTATTTTGGGGGGATTATTGGTGATCATGCCCCTGCTTAATCGCTTTATGCTCCCGCCGGCTCAGTCGCAGGTCGTGGTGGACCCCAGCAAACTGACACAACCGGAACCACCTAACCCACCCGCCTCACTGACTCCGGCAGAGCGCCTTGAACACAGCGCTATGATTGGCACGACAATAGGCCTACTCGGGTGTGGCTATCTGTTTTATTATTTTTTGGCCGCCGGTGGTACGCTCAACCTCAATAGTGTCATTGCATTATTCCTGTTTCTGGCCATCTTGTTACATCGCACCCCAGCTAACCTGCTAAACAGCTTACAAGAGGCGATTAGGGGAGGTGCGGGTATTGTGATCCAGTTTCCTTTCTATGCAGGGATCATGGCTGTTATGGTCAAAACCGGGCTCGCACAGCAGATCTCTGGTGGCTTTGTCGAGATCAGTACCAGCACAACACTGCCCTTATGGAGCTTTCTCAGTGCCGGACTGGTAAACATTTTTGTTCCTTCAGGAGGTGGGCAATGGGCTGTGCAGGCGCCTATTGTGATCCCGGCTGCACAAGCGCTTGGGACCGACATTGCTCGTGTTGCTATGGCCGTTGCCTGGGGCGATGCCTGGACCAACCTGATTCAGCCCTTCTGGGCGCTGCCGGTACTGGCCATTGCAGGCTTAAAAGCCAAAGATATTATGGGGTTTTGTTTGATTCAATTGCTGGTCAGTGGCGTGGTGATTGCACTTATACTGACCCTGGCCTAGCCCGTCATGCTTGCCGGTCAGCAGTCTGACCGGCTAAAGATTAATTGGACAGTACTTTAATAGGCAGACTCAGCAATACACTATCCGCGTCAGCAAAGTGCCACATCACGCCAATTAAGCCGACGCAGACAACAACATACAGCGCCGTTGAGACGATCTGGCCATAGTGATCTAGCGGGATGAGATGAGCCTGATGGCGGCCCCGCCACTCCAGTAAAATATCGAGTGTGCCTATCAGCAGAAAAAACACCAGTAGCATCAAACCAAAGGTATAGCTGATCACCACCCCCAGCAAAATCCCAGCCAGACAGATCAGCAGGCCAACCCAGGAGCGCATAGAAAAGCTGATACTCTTCAGTACATGTCCCCCATCGAGCGGTAAAATGGGCAACATATTAAAGAGGTTAAGCAATGCACTCAGCACCGCCACGCCAGCGAATATCTCCAGCTCAGTCACATAATACAGAACCACTGCTACCAGTGAGGCAAGTAAGCCAAAAGCGGGCCCCATCAAGGAGATAATGACATTTTGCCAACGGGTAGTCAGTTTGTCTTCACTAACAGCCAACCCCCCTACAAACGGGATAAGATAAATCCCTTTGGTTTTCAATCCAAAGTAGCGCATAGCCCGAATATGACCGTACTCATGGATCACCAAACACGCTAATAACATCACCGCAAACTGCCAGGAAAACAGCCAAGCATACCCAGCCAATGAGGCCCCTGCCAGTGCTGCTTTAACTACATTGGCACTTTTTAGCAACTTAAACCCCAAAGCCGCCAGCCCAAGCCAGCTTCCTTTATTGTCATTATGTTGGATTGGCACCTCGAGCCACTGCCAGGGTTCGTTGTTGACTGCCACCGCCAGCATCCCCTCAGCTAGTCGGCTGCGATCCAGTTGAAGTGTGTGTCCAGCAACATTGACCTGGACCAATTGTGCGTCGATGGATTCATGTGCCAGTCGCTGCTGATCCTGATATACCTGAAGGATCTCCTGGCGATTCACTAGTACAGACATCTGATAGCCTGCTAAGGGAAACTCAATGCGGGTCATATTGACTCGTCGTTAAAACATAAAGTGCGCCCATTATACGCATTTTTTATCAACAAGTACCTAGCCCAGTGAGCGTACGCAGGCCTCCAGCACCCAATTATTTTTTCCAAGCCACACCTCTGTCATGTGCGTTCTATATCCCATGTACTAAACTGACAATTAGGTTCCAAACTAAGGATAGCGTCATGCAACATCAGGCTAAACACATTCTTGTCGTTGACGATTCACAGGCGATTTTGGTAGTCATGAAAGCCATACTGGCTGAGTTGGAAGTAGACTATGTGACCACCGTAGACAGTGCAGCCCAAGCGCTGGAGCTGGTTCGGCAAACCCCTTTGCACTACGATGCGGTTTTTACCGATCTCAACATGCCTGACATGGATGGTATGGAACTGATCCGCAAGCTCGGTGAGCTGAGATACCCCGGCGGGATTGTCATTATCTCAGAGATGGAAACCCGGGTTATGGATTTGGCTGCAAACCTGGCAAGACAACATAATACCCACTTGATAGGCAATATCTCTAAACCTGTACAACTCAATGACGTAGACAGACTGCTTAAGAAGCTGGATAGTTTTATTGGTAACGATGAGTCAGAAGAGTCTTGTGTCACAGAAGATCAACTGCTGTATGCGATCAGTAATAACGAAATCACGCCCTTTTATCAGCCCAAAGTCCATCGTGGCAGCAAGAAGATCAAAAGTGTCGAAGTGTTAGCGCGCATTGTTTCTCAGCAATATGGAGAAACCCTTCTCCCCCATCGATTTATCGGGGTGGCTCAGGATCTGGACTTGATTAACCTGGTGACTTTTCAGCTGTTTGAAAAAGCCACTAAAGAGTTCCAAAAACTCAGGGCCGAACTCAATTACCCCTTTAAACTCGCTTTTAACTTGTCGCCTGTGCAACTCAATGACAGTGGCTGTCCGGACAAGCTGGCTCTGATCCTCGAACTCAACCGCCTGGAACCCAAAGAAGTGATCATAGAGATCACCGAAAACCAGCCCATTGTCAGCAGCTTGCAACTGGAAACCATCAACAGGTTAAGGTTAAGAGGCTTCGACCTCTCACTGGATGACTTTGGAACCGGGTTTACTAACCTGCAGCAGCTAAAAAGCTTGCCTTTTACTGAAATCAAACTGGACCGCTCGCTCATCACCTATATAGAATGTGACCGTTTCTCCCAGGTACTGGTCGACAGCCTGATTGATATTGCACAAAATCAACAAATGGACATTGTTGCTGAAGGCATCGAGCGCATTGAAGAATTACAATATCTGGAGAAATATAAATACAGCTTGCTGATGCAAGGCTATCTGATCAGTCGGCCTAAAGCCTTACCCGAGTTTATTCGCTGGATCCACTCATGGCAGAGAATGATAAATTCAAACCCATAAAGAGGTTGTGAGTTAGTCTCAGGTGTGGATGAGAAGCATACAGTATATGTTATAGTATACGTCTAATTTACCCACAATAGGCGCAAACTATGAAGTTAAAATCGGTCGCTGTGCTGCTGTTGTCTGCATTGAGTACGTCACTCAGTGCTGCTCCAATCAACAAGCAGGATATTCAATTTATTGGCCCTCTGGGTCAGGCCAGCACAATTAAGCCCTATAATACGGCACATCAACAAACTATAATCGCTAACCTGGTCCCGAGCTTGTCGGGTTCAGAGAAAACCGTGTCTATGCTGGGTGTTGACGCCAAGTGGCAGCCACTGTCTCAGTTAAATGCACTGACTATGGGCGGACTGCAGGCAATGAAAATGGAGTTTTCAGTCAACCGTTTCGTGCAGGGTGAACTGGTGCTGGACGGCATAGAGAAGGCACATATTTTCGTCAATGGTGAACGCCATTCTGACAAGATGTCCTCAACACTCAATTTACCCACCGGCGATCATCAGGTCATCATTGTTGCTGAACAAGTCGCTGACTGGAAAAAAGTCTCTGTGGCATTCAATGGCAAAACAGACCACGATCGCCTGTTGTTTACTGACAAAACAACCAAAGCGCTGTCTGCCAAACAGTTATTCGATGCCCCTGTCGTCAGTGCCGTTTCCGTCTCACCGGATGCTGAGCATTATGTCACGACACAAAAGCATTATCAGGCGAATCGCGGTAATCAGGCGCTGACTCTAACCACGGTATTCAATGACGATGATAAAGTCATTTTCACGCTTGAAGGGGTTAACGCCAGTTCTTTGGCCTGGCGTCAGGATGGCGAGCAGCTGGTTTACAGCCAGCACGGCCAGCTGAAAACGCTGGATCTCGCGACCCTGACATCCCAGGTGATCGCAGAAGATCTTAAAGGCGCTAGTGAGTTTGCCTATTTTAATGATACCAGCCTGATATTTAGCTGGTCTAAATCGCCTGCTAAAGACACATCTTTGGTGAAGCATTATCAGGGCCTGGAAGATCGCTGGTCCTATGCACGTACCAATACACAAATCTATTTGCTGGATATTAAAAGCGGTATGATCCAGGCACTCACTGAAGGCAAACAAAGCCATACGCTTGAAGACTACAATGCCAAAAGCAATCGTATTCTTACCAGCCGTGCAGTACAGGATTATGCCGCACCACCCCATATGTTAACCGAGCTGGTTGAATTCAACCTGACACAGGGCACTGAAACTGTGCTGGGTCAGTACCGCACATTCAATGAAGCCAAATATGGAGCCAAGGGGATCTATGCTGTGGCTGGTCCAGATTTCAAAAATGGCCTCGGCAGAGCGGTTGAAAAAGATCAGCTCACCAATAACTACGATGGCCAGTTGTACTGGTTAGATCAGCAAGGCGCCCAGGCAAAAGCGCTAAGTAAAGCCTTTAACCCCGCGATCGGCAGTATAAACGTACTCAGTAACGGCGATGTCATTGCGAAGGTGACAGATGAAGATCGTCAGCAACTGTATCTCTACGATGTCAGCAAAGATCGCTACACACGTTTAAAAACTGGCTTAGACGTGGTTGAGCGCTTCAGTATTGCTGATAACCGTAAACCAGCATTACTCGTCGCCGGTACACAAGCTTCAGCACCACAACAACTCAAACAGGTTAACATCTATAAGAATCGCGCTCGCACTTTGTGGGACTCTGCGCCACTTGCTTATAGCAACAGCGAGATTGCTAAACTGGAAGAGTTTAACTTCACCAATAGTCAGGGCACAGAAATCAAAGGCCGGGTATACCTGCCTCACAACCTGGATAAATCCAAACAGTATCCAGCCTTAATCTACTATTATGGCGGCACTTCACCGGTCTCCAGAGCTTTTACAGGGCGTTACCCATTTAATCTGTGGGCTGCAAACGGCTATGTGGTTTATGTCTTGCAACCAACAGGGGCGACTGGTTTTGGCCAACGCTTCTCAGCTCAGCATGTCAATGCCTGGGGTGAGCAAACTGCCGATGACATTATCAGAGGCACCAAAGCATTCCTGACTGAATATCCCTATGTTGATAAAAATCGTTTGGGTAACCTGGGCGCTTCTTATGGCGGCTTCATGACCATGTTACTGACCACGAAAACTGATATGTTCAGTGCATCGATTTCTCATGCGGGTATCTCTAATATTACGTCATACTGGGGGCAAGGATGGTGGGGTTACCTCTATTCGGGTGAAGCGTCAAAGCACAGCTTCCCCTGGAATAATGCCAAATTATACTCGCAGCACAGCCCAGTCTTTAATGCCGATAAAGTAACAACTCCACTGCTGCTGTTACACGGTGATGCCGATGTCAATGTACCTGTCGGGGAAAGTCACACTATGTATACCGCACTGAAACTACTCGGCCAGGATGTTGAACTGATTGAAATTAAGGGCGCGGACCATCAGATATTTGCTCGCGACCGACGTTTTCAGTGGTGGGACACTATGCTCGCCTACTTTGACAAACACCTGAAAGATCAACCTCAATGGTGGCAACACCTATACGGTAAATAAAATCATGGGCAGCACTTAGGTGCTGCCTTTTTTTGAAAAAGCCATTCAACTGTATGATATTTCAGAATTAGTACATTTTTATTCACTTCTCAGGTTCATACTAAAGTTTTATTTGCATTGTTTTTTATTTGAAAATAATCAACTTACCCTTCTCAGCTCAGTTTTCTCAGTGCTAATATATAAGTGATTTATTGATAAAGTTACGGTGCTATGAACATTAACGTGCTTCTGGTGGAAGATGACGATCTACTGGCAAAAAGGATCGCAAACCATTTTGCAAATACTGAATTTCAGCTCACGCTGGATAACACCGGTGCACAAGCATTGCAGCTCGTTCATAATCAAATCAATGAAGGCAACCCCTTCGACATGGCCATTGTAGATGTTGTATTACCCGCAACGGACGGCCTCAATCTTGCCAAAGAACTCAATACTCTTACCGATATCGGCGTGATCATGCTCTCTAGTCGCGATACACAAGCAGATCGCATTGCTGGTTTAGCTCAGGGCGCGGATGACTATGTATGTAAGCCTGTTGATCTGCTTGAGCTGGAGCTTCGAATGCGTGCCCTGTATAAACGTATTGCAGGCAACAAAGGGGAAGACGAATCTGAAGAATTCATCGAATATGCAGATTTTAAACTTCACCCGGATAACCGTACGCTCATTAATCCACATGGCGACGAAGCCAGACTCACAGAAGCGGAGCACAAGGTACTTATTTGCCTGATTGCGAACGCCGGTAAAGCCACTTCCAGAGCCAAAATTTCAGAAGAAATCGGCCAGCCAGACTGGAGCCCGAGCGACCGAACTGTTGATGTACTTATCGGCAGGTTGCGCAAAAAGCTCGGTGATGAAAAAGAGCAGAAACGCATTGTGACGGTTCGCGGCAAAGGTTACATGCTATCCACCTAGCCACGCACTTAACTGTATGTTAGCTGCCCCAATAAACGCTCAAATGCCCGATAACTGAGTGCCTCTTTCAGGTCAGGAACCGTTATTTCCGGACGATGTGACAAGTCTGCTATCGTTCTGGCTACCTTGATGATGCGATGATAAGAACGTGGCGAGAGGTTCAACTTCTCTGTTGCTCTGGCAAGCAGCTGGGCAACATCGGGGGCCAGCTTACAATACTGCTCAATTTCCCGGGTCGTGAGCCTGGCGTTTGCTTTACCCTGGCGACCCAAAGCCAGGCTAAACGCCGCCTCAACTCTGCTACGTATCACCTCACTGCTCACTTCCGGTTTAGAGGATTGCAGTTCCTGTGTGCTGAGCCTGGGCAATTCTATCTGTAAGTCTATCCGGTCGACAAAAGGGCCTGATATTTTACTTAAATATCTCAATACCTGCTCTGGCGATGCGCGTTTATCAGTATGGCAGCCAGTAGGGCTCGGATTAAGTGCAGCGATGAGCTGAAAACAGGCGGGAAAATCAACTTGTTGTGCAGCACGCGAAATGGTCACCTGCCCCGTTTCCATCGGCTCTCTGAGAGAGTCCAGCACCTTACGTTCATATTCAGGCAATTCGTCTAAGAAGAGCACCCCATTATGCGCCAAAGATATTTCACCCGGACGGGGGTTGGATGAACCACCCACTAGGGCAACCGCTGAGCAGGTATGATGAGGCGCACGGAACGGCCTGCTACGCCAATTTTCCAGGCTAAGCTGCTTCCCCGTTAAAGAATAGACAGCAGCCGTTTGTAACGCTTGCTCTATACTCATATTCGGCATAATCCCCGGCATGCGCTGTGCCAACATGGATTTACCTGTGCCCGGAGGGCCAAGAAACAAAATATTATGACCTCCGGCGGCGGCAATTTCGAGTGCACGCTTGGCCATCGCTTGCCCTTTAACATCACTCATATCCACCTGAGCGCTGCTGATCATATTAGCAGAAGAAATAGGTGCATGCGCTGTCAAAGGCAATGATGATTGGCCGCTCAGGTCTAGCCACAGGGCATGTAGTGTATTCGCAGCAACACACTGCCGATACTCAACAAGCTGCGCCATGCCCAAGTTTTCTTCCGGGATATAACAGGTGTGGTGTTCATGTTTGGCAGCCATAACAACCGGGATGATGGCCGTCACAGCTCTTATCTCCCCGTTGAGGGCAAGCTCGCCATAAAATTCGCACCCTTGTGTGGCCTGTTCGCTCAGCTGCCCTGACGCAACCAAGATACCCACTGCGATTGCCAGGTCATAGCGGCCGCCTTGCTTAGGCAGATCAGCCGGTGCTAAATTCACAGTGATACGTTGTTCTGGAAAGATAAAATTTGAGTTATGCAATGCTGAGCGCACACGCTCTTTAGATTCTTTGACCGACGTTTCCGGCAGGCCCACTATATTAAAGCTAGGTAAGCCGTTACTCAGGTGAACTTCTACCGTGACAACAGGGGACTCAATGCCTACCTGAGCACGAGTGAGTATTCTTGCTAATGACATTCCTTGTCCTATGGTTAATCTTTGTAATTAAAGACGTGCAACACAATACCCCAACGCATAGCTGCCAGTCGGGCAAACAACGTGGTGGCCATCGCCAGCAACATGACAACTTCTGTTGATAAATTAAAGTCTATGAGTTGAGTATAAACTATCCCCCCCAAAATACAGGTGATTGCGTATAACTCTCCCTTCAGTAAAAGCGGAATTTCTCTCGCCAGTACATCCCGGATCACACCACCAAAGCACCCTGTCAAAACGCCCATAATCACAGCCGTTGTGTCTGGCATACCGATATCCAGCGCTTTTTGGACCCCCATGACAGCAAAGAAAGTCAGCCCAAATGCATCTGCAACTTGCAGATATAGTGTGGGGATCTTCTTTTGTCTGTTCAGCGTCCAGATACTAACTGCTATCGCTGAAAAGATAGCGATAAAATAGCTTGAATCATGCAACCAAAAGACCGGAACATCGAGGATCACATCTCTTATAGTCCCGCCCCCTATACCGGTAACAGTTGCCAACACAACCACACCAAATCCATCCATATGCTTACTATAAGCAATTAAGGTACCTGATATGGCAAACACCATTACGCCTAACAAATCAAACCAGTGATAAAGCTCAGACATTATTTTCTAGTAAATGAGTGACATGCTTGGATACTAGCTCAGTTTTGACCAATTAAGTAGCTCAAACCAATCTGAAATATAGCGAAAAGTCGTGCTTTAACGCACCTTTACGCAAGAGCGATGAGAAACCGAAGCAATGCTTCGTAGCTCGAAGAGATGAGCGCAAAGAGTCACATAGATGTGAGGAAGTAAAATAATGCAGGAGCAATTATAGAGAGGCGCGATAGAATCCAGCTTCATGGATGAATAGACAACACGGTTCTGTCTACAGCTTTCTAAATCACACATAACAAAAAACCCGTTGCATTGCTGCAACGGGTTCATATAATTGGGACCTGGCGATGACCTACTTTCACATGGGAAACCCCACACTATCATCGGCGCTGTTTCGTTTCACTACTGAGTTCGGCATGGGGTCAGGTGGTTCCAAAACGCTATTTTCACCAGGAAAATCTTTTCGATTTTTTATTTTAGTTCTTTTTAAATTAGTAGCTTGGCAATGTCCTACTTTCACATGGGAAACCCCACACTATCATCGGCGCTATTTCGTTTCACTACTGAGTTCGGCATGGAGTCAGGTGGTTCCAAAATGCTATGGTTACCAAGCAAATTCTGTAAAATCTGGAAAAGCGTATTAAATTCTTATCGTCTACTTTATTTCTTAACTTCTAACAAACAAAACCACTTTGGCGTTGTATGGTTAAGCCTCACGGGTAATTAGTACGAGTTAGCTCAATGGCTCACACCACTTCCACATCTCGCCTATCAACGTTGTAGTCTTCAACGGCCCTTCAGTTAACTCTAAGTTAAAGTGAGAACTCATCTCGAGGCTCGCTTCCCGCTTAGATGCTTTCAGCGGTTATCGATTCCGAACGTAGCTACCGGGCAATGCCATTGGCATGACAACCCGAACACCAGCGGTTCGTCCACTCCGGTCCTCTCGTACTAGGAGCAGCCCCTCTCAATTCTCAAACGCCCACGGCAGATAGGGACCGAACTGTCTCACGACGTTCTAAACCCAGCTCGCGTACCACTTTAAATGGCGAACAGCCATACCCTTGGGACCGACTTCAGCCCCAGGATGTGATGAGCCGACATCGAGGTGCCAAACACCGCCGTCGATATGAACTCTTGGGCGGTATCAGCCTGTTATCCCCGGAGTACCTTTTATCCGTTGAGCGATGGCCCTTCCATTCAGAACCACCGGATCACTATGACCTACTTTCGTACCTGCTCGACGTGTCTGTCTCGCAGTTAAGCTGGCTTCTACCATTACACTAACCGTACGATGTCCGACCGTACTTAGCCAACCTTCGTGCTCCTCCGTTACTCTTTGGGAGGAGACCGCCCCAGTCAAACTACCCACCAGGCACTGTCCTCAATCCCGATTAGGGACCTAAGTTAGAACATCAACACTACAAGGGTGGTATTTCAAGGACGGCTCCACGCAATCTAGCGACTGCGTTTCAAAGCCTCCCACCTATCCTACACATGTAGGGTCAATGTTCAGTGCCAAGCTGTAGTAAAGGTTCACGGGGTCTTTCCGTCTAGCCGCGGGTACACAGCATCTTCACTGCGATTTCAATTTCACTGAGTCTCGGGTGGAGACAGCGTGGCCATGGTTACACCATTCGTGCAGGTCGGAACTTACCCGACAAGGAATTTCGCTACCTTAGGACCGTTATAGTTACGGCCGCCGTTTACCGGGGCTTCGATCAAGAGCTTCGCCTAAGCTAACCCCATCAATTAACCTTCCGGCACCGGGCAGGTGTCACACCGTATACGTCATCTTACGATTTTGCACAGTGCTGTGTTTTTAATAAACAGTCCCAGCCACCTGGTCACTGCGGCTCTCGCCTGCTTACGACGCGAAGTCTTCACAAGTAAGAGCGTACCTTCTCCCGAAGTTACGGTACAATTTTGCCTAGTTCCTTCACCCGAGTTCTCTCAAGCGCCTTAGTATTCTCTACCTGACCACCTGTGTCGGTTTAGGGTACGATTCGATATAAACTGAAGCTTAGAGGCTTTTCCTGGAAGTAGGGCATCAACAACTTCACCACCGTAGTGGCTCGTCTCGACTCTCAGCCTTAGCAACCCGGATTTTCCTAAGTCACCAGCCTACAGCCTTTCACATGGACAACCAACGCCATGCTTGCCTAGCCTGCTCCGTCCCCCCATCGCATTTATACCAAGTACGGGAATATTAACCCGTTTCCCATCGACTACGCTCTTCAGCCTCGCCTTAGGGGTCGACTCACCCTACCCTGATTAACATGGGATAGGAACCCTTGGTCTTCCGGCGTGCGGGTTTTTCACCCGCATTATCGTTACTCATGTCAGCATTCGCACTTCTGATATGTCCAGCATGCCTCCCGGCACACCTTCAGCCACTTACAGAACGCTCCCCTACCCCGCGAACTAAGTTCGCAGCCGTAGCTTCGGTGGTATGTTTAGCCCCGTTACATCTTCCGCGCAGGCCGACTCGACTAGTGAGCTATTACGCTTTCTTTAAAGGATGGCTGCTTCTAAGCCAACCTCCTAGCTGTTTTAGCCTTCCCACATCGTTTCCCACTTAACATACACTTTGGGACCTTAGCTGACGGTCTGGGTTGTTTCCCTCTCCACGATGGACGTTAGCACCCACCGTGTGTCTCCCGGATAGTACTTTACGGTATTCGGAGTTTGCAAAGGGTTGGTAAGTCGGGATGACCCCCTAGCCTTAACAGTGCTCTACCCCCGTAAGTATTCGTCCGAGGCTCTACCTAAATAGATTTCGGGGAGAACCAGCTATCTCCCGGTTTGATTAGCCTTTCACTCCTAGCCACAGGTCATCCCCTAACTTTTCAACGTTAGTGGGTTCGGTCCTCCAGTCAGTGTTACCTGACCTTCAACCTGCCCATGGCTAGATCACCGGGTTTCGGGTCTATACCCTGCAACTTAAGCGCCCAGTTAAGACTCGCTTTCGCTACGGCTCCCCTAAATGGTTAACCTTGCTACAGAATATAAGTCGCTGACCCATTATACAAAAGGTACGCAGTCACCCTCGAGGGGCTCCTACTGCTTGTACGTACACGGTTTCAGGTTCTATTTCACTCCCCTCACAGGGGTTCTTTTCGCCTTTCCCTCACGGTACTGGTTCACTATCGGTCAGTTGGGAGTATTTAGCCTTGGAGGATGGTCCCCCCATATTCAGTCAAAGTTTCACGTGCTCCGACCTACTCGATTTCACTTTAAATAAGTTGTCGTGTACGGGACTGTCACCCTGTATCGTCATACTTTCCAGAATGTTCCACTAACTACATTAAAGCTTAAGGGCTAATCCGATTTCGCTCGCCGCTACTTTCGGAATCTCGGTTGATTTCTTTTCCTACGGGTACTTAGATGTTTCAGTTCTCCGCGTTCGCTTCATACAGCTATGTATTCACTGCATGATGACCCAAAGGGCCGGGTTTCCCCATTCGGAAATCCTAGTCTCAAGCGCCTCTTACTGGCTCAACTAGGCTTATCGCAAGTTAGTACGTCCTTCATCGCCTCCAACTGCCAAGGCATCCACCGTGTACGCTTAGTCACTTAACCATACAACCCAAAATAGTTTTGAATTGTAGTGTCAAAGACAGTTTTAACTTCGCCAGAAGTTAAGTAATACTAAAGTAGACGCTAATAAATTCTTTCGAATTTATCGGCATTTTTCTTTCGAAAACTCTATAGAACAACAACTTTCATTGTCATTCCGAGAATTTAATATCAGCTTTCCAAATTTTTAAAGAGCAATATCACTCAGTAAGTTACCTTACTAAGCAACAATCATCTGTGTGGACACTTCGAACAAATTAGTTCTAAGTCGATAAGGAGGTGATCCAGCCCCAGGTTCCCCTAGGGCTACCTTGTTACGACTTCACCCCAGTCATGAATCACTCCGTGGTGAACGCCCTCCCGAAGGTTAAGCTATCCACTTCTGGAGCAACCCACTCCCATGGTGTGACGGGCGGTGTGTACAAGGCCCGGGAACGTATTCACCGCGGCATTCTGATCCGCGATTACTAGCGATTCCGACTTCATGGAGTCGAGTTGCAGACTCCAATCCGGACTACGACATACTTTAAGTGATTCGCTTACTATCGCTAGTTCGCAGCACTCTGTATATGCCATTGTAGCACGTGTGTAGCCCTACACGTAAGGGCCATGATGACTTGACGTCGTCCCCACCTTCCTCCGGTTTATCACCGGCAGTCTCCTTAGAGTTCCCGACCGAATCGCTGGCAACTAAGGATAAGGGTTGCGCTCGTTGCGGGACTTAACCCAACATCTCACAACACGAGCTGACGACAGCCATGCAGCACCTGTATCAGAGTTCCCGAAGGCACCAAACCATCTCTGGTAAGTTCTCTGTATGTCAAGTGTAGGTAAGGTTCTTCGCGTTGCATCGAATTAAACCACATGCTCCACCGCTTGTGCGGGCCCCCGTCAATTCATTTGAGTTTTAACCTTGCGGCCGTACTCCCCAGGCGGTCTACTTAATGCGTTAGCTTTGGAAAAGTTGTCCGAAGACCCCAGCTCCTAGTAGACATCGTTTACGGCGTGGACTACCAGGGTATCTAATCCTGTTTGCTCCCCACGCTTTCGTACATGAGCGTCAGTGTTGACCCAGGTGGCTGCCTTCGCCATCGGTATTCCTTCAGATCTCTACGCATTTCACCGCTACACCTGAAATTCTACCACCCTCTATCACACTCTAGTTTGCCAGTTCGAAATGCAGTTCCCAGGTTAAGCCCGGGGCTTTCACATCTCGCTTAACAAACCGCCTGCGTACGCTTTACGCCCAGTAATTCCGATTAACGCTCGCACCCTCCGTATTACCGCGGCTGCTGGCACGGAGTTAGCCGGTGCTTCTTCTGTCAGTAACGTCACAGCTAGCAGGTATTAACTACTAACCTTTCCTCCTGACTGAAAGTGCTTTACAACCCGAAGGCCTTCTTCACACACGCGGCATGGCTGCATCAGGCTTGCGCCCATTGTGCAATATTCCCCACTGCTGCCTCCCGTAGGAGTCTGGACCGTGTCTCAGTTCCAGTGTGGCTGATCATCCTCTCAAACCAGCTAGGGATCGTCGCCTTGGTAAGCCGTTACCTTACCAACTAGCTAATCCCACTTGGGCCAATCTAAAGGCGAGAGCCGAAGCCCCCTTTGGTCCGTAGACATTATGCGGTATTAGCCATCGTTTCCAATGGTTGTCCCCCACCTAAAGGCATGTTCCCAAGCATTACTCACCCGTCCGCCGCTCGTCATCTTCTAGCAAGCTAGAAATGTTACCGCTCGACTTGCATGTGTTAGGCCTGCCGCCAGCGTTCAATCTGAGCCATGATCAAACTCTTCAATTAAAAGTTTTTTGAAACCTAAGTTTCGTGCTCAATGAATTCTGTATAAATTGACTATGTTAGTCACTCATAAGAAATTGAGACTCTAAATTTTTGTGCGTCATTCAGTAAACTGAAATTCGCTGTTAGAACTCAATCTGTACGAGTGCCCACACAGATGATTGCTTCATATTTTTAAAGAACGATGTAACTAAACTTCGCTAGTTACCGCAGCCTCGCTGCGAAGTGGAGCGCCATATTAACCGCTTCACTTTTAAAGTCAACTAGAAAATTTAATTTTTCTTAATTAAGCTTTCCGTTTGGCTTTCCCTTCACTTAACTCGTTGCTTTTCAGCGTTGTGCTCCGTGTCGGTGGATGCGCATTATAGGGAAATCGAAAACTATTGCAACCCCTTTTTTGATCTTTTTGATCATTTATCTTTAAACCCTCAATACTCGGACTAATTCCGCAGATAAGGTGCAATCTTTTCAACAAGTTCTATATTTAATTATTGCGATATTTGATTAAGTCGTTAATATAGCAACCTTTCTTGTTAAATTAATGTGTATTCAACGTTTTTTGGTAGATCCTTATGAATATTCTCGATCGTAAGACACTATTTACTGTACTTCTCCTGGCAATACTGAGCTACGCGCTCGGTCATTTTGTACTGCTAAATAGTCAAGTAGATCCCGCCCTATTATTGGCGCTAGGCATCATAATTGGAGGTATTGCTTCAGCATTTGCTTCCTCAACAGGAAATACTGGTAGTAGTAGCATCAGTGGTTCGGTAGAAACAACCACACTCTATGTCGGTAATTTACCCTACAGAGCAAATGAGCAAGTTGTCCGCGATTTGTTCGAAGAAAAGGGACAAGTTTTTTCGGTTCGTTTGCTTAAAGATAAGAATACAGGTAAACGCCGAGGGTTTGGTTTTGTCGAAATGCCGCAGCCCGATGCTCTCAAGGCCATCAACGAACTCAATGAATCTGAGTTTCAGCAACGTACGTTAAAAGTCAGAGAAGCGAAACAAAAACAAGAGTCACTGACCACTAACGATCAAGACTGATCTCACTCATTTTACAATAGCTCGTTGTACACACTAACAGGGGTGGTGCCAATCTGGTTACCACCCCTTTTTTATTCCTGCAGTATTTTCGCACTTATACAAAGCTATATCGAAATGCCCCCACCATGCCCCGACGCTCTAGCCATCAACGAACTCAATGGATCTGAGTTTCAGCAACGTACGTTAAAAGTCAGAGAAGCGAAACAAAAACAAGCGTCACTGACCACTAACGATCAAGACTGATCTCACTCATTTTACAATAGCTCGTTGTACACACTAACAGGGGTGGTGCCAATCTGGTTACCACCCCTTTTTTATTCCTGCAGTATTTTCGCACTTGTACAAAGCTATATCGAAATGCCCCCACCATGCCCCGATGCTCTCAAAGCCATCAACGAACTCAATGGATCTGAGTTTCAGCAACGTACGTTAAAAGTCAGAGAAGCGAAACAAAAACAAGCGTCACTGACCACTAACGATCAAGACTGATCTCACTCATTTTACAATAGCTCGTTGTACACACTAACAGGGGTGGTGCCAATCTGGTTACCACCCCTTTTTTATTCCTGCAGTATTTTCGCACTTGTACAAAGCTATATCGAAATGCCCCCACCATGCCCCGATGCTCTCAAGGCCATCAACGAACTCAATGAATCTGAGTTTCAGCAACGTACGTTAAAAGTCAGAGAAGCGAAACAAAAACAAGCGTCACTGACCACTAACGATCAAGACTGATCAATCTGACGTCTGGTCGATCAATGTTATATGCCTGGGCTGCTGTCGCGTACCAATTCGTTAGTCCTGACTCAACGCCATTGCACTGAACTGGCCCCCTTGGCTCTTCCATGGTGCACCCTTGCGCCAATAAGGACGCAACACGCCTGGCAATTGCAGCACCTGAATCAATCAGGGTCACCGACTCAGAGATAACCTCACTCAAAGGTTTCGCAATAATAGGAAAGTGCGTACACCCCAGGACTAAGTGATCCAGCCCTGTGGCGAGTTCAAGTTGTTTGATCTCAGCGGCAAGCTGCTCACTATCAATCTCACCAGACCAATAAAACTGCTCAGCCAGCTCAACCAATTTAGTCGACTGATACAAATCAACCTGGCATTCGTTCGCGAATTGCGTAATGAGTTGTTGGGTGTATGTATTTCCGGACGTTGCAGGCGTCGCCAGTAAGCCAATATGTCGACTACGACTGGCGATGGCTGCAGGCTTGATGGCAGGCACAACTCCAACAATCGGGATAGAGGTTAACTGACGCGTGGATTCCAATGCATAAGTTGAGGCGGTATTGCATGCAATCACTATGATATCGACCGGATGCAACTCGCGATCAAACCACTTTATCAGGGCAGCCAAACGCTGCTGAATGGTCTGCTGGGACTGTAAGCCATAAGGCAGCAGCACGTTGTCCATCACATAGCTATAATCCGCATGAGGCAGTACTGCACGAATGTGCTCAAGCACGCTGGTTCCGCCGATACCAGAATCAAAAACGAGAATGTGTGGCACATGCGCTCCTTAATTACAGTTCGCGCGCAGTGTGCCACGGTCAGGGTTTAAAATAAATACTTGTGTCAGCTTAAGCCGAGTGGGTTCAGACGCTCTATTATACCTGCTGGTCTTGCTTCTCAGCTTGACGTGATTCCAGGGCGCTGAAGAAGCCTTCAGCATAATCCAGAAACTCATTCAGACGTGCCTGGCCCTCATTGATCCACGCCATAATATCCGGTAACTGAGCTTCTATACCCAGTCCTTTCGCCTCATCATGGATCCCTTCCAAACGCTGATCCAATGGCTGTAATGCTTTTTCCAGATCTTTCATCGGATTACTTTGCTGATACTGAGCAATCGCTGCCGAGGTTTTAGTCTGGCGCAAGTCCATGGTGAAGTTGACGATTTGTTCACTGTTAATGCCCAGCTCCTGCACTTTGGCAAAGGCATCGTCATAATCACCAGCAAAAAAGGTGTCGCTGACATCACGAATATCTTTCATCATATCATTGATGGCAGCCTGTTCATCTTCATTCAGCTCCCCATTCACACTGATAGAAAAGTTAAGTTCATGACTGCTCTGCTCACCATAAGCAAATCCTTCGCCATCGCCATTGCGCGCGTAACTGGCCGCCTTAGACTGACTCATCGCATCACTGAATGAAATTACCACTTCATCGCCTTCTGCTGTGGTAAAGGCGTATTCAGCCTGATTCGATAAGCTGGCAAACTGAGCGGCACTAACAGAGACTTGCTGAGGCTTAGGATCAAACAACTCTTTTTCAAATTCGTCCAGACCGTTAAAAATACCTTCTCGGGACTTTTCTATCCCATCTTCAATTTCATCATTGAATAAACCAGTGCCTTTTAACTCTTCGGACGCTTCATCAATCCCCATCTGCACGCCCTTGCGTGCTTGATCAAGCATACTCTTGAGTGTGTCGTCGTCTTCCCCTGCGGCTTTGGCTTTCTTCACAGCCCCCTGTACAAACCCCAACACATTTTTAACTATTTCCTCAAAATCAAACAGCGGCTTGTCTTTTTCTTCTTTTTTCTCAATGCCCAGCGCCTGCGCCAGTTTATCATCGAGCATTTTTGCCGCTGCCTGGGATTTGTTTCCGTGGTAACTATCCGTATTAATTGACATATTAGGGATAAGCGATTTAGCTTTACCCGCGTTATGCTGCATCGCCGGATTCAACAGCTGATTCAACTGTCCGATTTTCATGTCTGCTCTCCGCTTTACTTGATAGTTGGTTATCGGCCAAAACGCCATAAGCTTAAGTGTATTGTACAATAAAAGAGCAAAAAGTTTTGCTCTGTGCTGGACAAATCGAAAGCGCATCCTAAAATAGCGCCTCTTTGCATTAACTATGGTGGTTTTAATATGGCGGTGATCACGATTGACACTTCGACCTACGAGCAACAGTTGAAAGAAAAACAACAGCGGATCAGTGCGCAATTTGCCCGCTTCGATGCGCCACAGCTGGAAGTGTACTACTCCCCCAAAAGCCACTATCGTCAGCGTTGTGAGTTCAGAGTCTGGCATGATGGTGACGATCTGTTCCACATCATGTTCGACCAACAAACCAAAGAGAAGATCCGAGTGGATCAGTTTGATCCAGGTGCGCCTCTGGTCAATGAAATGATGCAAGTGATGATGAATAAACTACGTCACAACGAGATCCTGCGCCGTAAGCTGTTTCAGATTGACTATCTCACCACACTCAGTGGAGAAGTACTGATCAGCCTGCTTTATCACAAAGCACTGGACGATGCCTGGCAAGAAGCTATGCAAGCGCTGCGTCACGAGCTACAGCAGAGCTATAAAGTCGACTTTATCGGCCGAGCCAGAAAACAAAAAGTGGTATTTGGTGATGACTTTGTGACTGAACGGCTGACTGTTAATGACAGGCAGTACACCTATCAACAAGTCGAAAACAGCTTTACTCAACCCAATGCTGCAGTAAACGAAAAGATGCTGGCCTGGGCACAAGACTTGTGCGCACCACTGCAAAACGACTTACTTGAACTGTATTGTGGCAATGGCAACTTTTCCATCGCCCTGGCGGGTCAATTTAATCGGGTATTGGCCACAGAAATTTCTAAGTCTTCTGTACACTCAGCGCAATACAATATCGCAGCCAATAAGGTAGATAACCTTGATATCATTCGTATGTCGAGTGAAGAATTTACAGCAGCGATGAAGGGCGAAAAACAGTTCTCTCGCCTCAAGGGGATAGATCTACACAGTTACAACTGCCAGACCATTCTGGTAGATCCTCCGCGCGCAGGCATGGATGAATTAACCTGTAAACTGGTCAGCCAATACGACAACATCATCTATATTTCCTGCAACCCGGATACGCTGGAACGTGATTTGGAATTGCTGTGTGAAACGCATCAGGTGTCGCGTATCGCTATCTTCGATCAATTCCCTTACACCCACCATGTTGAATCGGGTGTCTTTCTAACCAGAAAGTAAATGCGAATGTAAGACATAAAAAAACCCGCGTCCATCGCGGGTTTTTTCATTCTGGCAAATTAAGATTTTTTTGCCAGATAATTAATCAATGCGGCAATGTCATCCGGTGAAGTCACACCCGACTCTCGCGACAAGATCAGTTTGTATTTACCATTGACGATAAACGTCGGTACACCACTCAATGCACCTTTGTCCTGCATTTGCTCTTGCGCACGTTTCATTTTCTTCGCTTTTGTGCGAACTGAGAAACTCTTATACAGCTTGTCAAACTTCTCGGCAGACACGCCCTGTGCAACAAACAGATCTTTGATGTCCGCTACTTCATTGAACTTACCGCGCTTGCCGTGCAAATGTGCAAACATGGCCGATACAATCTTGTCTTTTTGCGGCAGAACTGACGCTGTCGCCAATGCCGTGCTCATCATTTGCTGAATTTCAGGGTCTCTGACGCCAACAAAGTCGACGTGGCTCTTTTTGAACTTCACATCCTGATCCAGTTTTGGCTTAAATTCACCAATCAATGATTCAAAGTTGTTACAGGCAGGGCAATAAAAAGAGAAGTACTCTGTGACTTCAGGTTTCTTTGTACCGCGCTCCGCAACCACTTCATAATGCTTGCCTTCCTGGAAGTTAGCAGCATTGGCCATTAAAGGTAGGAACAGCGCCAATGCGGCGGCGCAAATAGATTTAAACATAGTCTGCTTCCCTTATTTTTCTAATAGGTGTTTAACCAGAGCATCAAGCTCAGCCTGACTGCTCAGCTCTCTCAGGTTAATCTTATATTTGTCGTTCACAACAAAAGTGGGGACACCCGTTAAGGCACCCGCTTTACTAAATGCATCTTGCTTCTCAACCATCGCTTTCTCAGCGCTGATCACCGGCATGCTTGCCATAGCAGCGTCAAACTGCTCAGCACTGATCCCATTCGCTTCCAGTAACTTTTTGACATCTTTTAAGTCTTTTAGTTGCACTTGCTGCACATGTATGGTGTTGAAGAGCTGGTCGCTCACCTGCTGTGCTTTACCATGGTGTTTTGCAATGATGTAGGCATAACTCAGGTTGCTCTGAACTTCTGGTGCCAGGCCACCCAGGAAGTTAACGTGGCTTTTTTCAAACACAGCACCTTGTGGCAGGCTTTTCTCCAGCGCTTTAGCAACCGGTTCGAACTGGAAGCAATGCGGGCAATAAAAAGAAAAGAACTCGGTGACTTTGGCCGACTCACTTTTTGTTGTCGTTAACGTCTGATAGTGCTTACCATCCGTGAAGTCGGCTGCCATTGCCAACACTGGCATACACAACGCAATTAGCGCAACCTTGATCGATTTTAACATTACTATTCTCTCTAAATTTTTATGGATAAAGACTGATCGCCGCTTCATCCAGAGCGGCAAGTTGTTCTTTTAATGCCAGGATCTGCTGTTCCCAGTATTTGTCTGTTGCAAACCACGAAAAGTTCCGGGGAAACGCCGGATCATGCCAACGCTTAGCCAGCCATCCCATGTAATGCACCATACGCATGGCCCTCAGCGGCTCAATTAAGGCGAGCTCGCGCGCATCGAACGAGGCAAACTCTTCATAGCCAGATAACAGGGTATCAAGTTGCATCACCTGATTCTGCCTGTCACCACTTAACATCATCCAGAGATCCTGAACCGCGGGTCCCTGACGACAATCATCAAGGTCCACTATCATTAACTGTTCCTGAGACCATAGAATATTGCCAGCATGGCAATCACCATGCAAACGGATCGGCTGGATTGGTGTGAATTTTTCTTCTGCTTTGTTAATGACCTGATCAAGCACGGTAGTAAATGCAAGCCGCAATGTATCAGGCAAGCACTCAGAAGCCAAAATATCGACACGCGGCTGATGCAGATAGCTGGTCACATCAATTGCCGGACGGTGCACAAAGTCATCCTGCTTCGCAACACTATGCAAGCGCCCAATATAACGCCCTAGCATTTCCAGATGATCCAGGTTGTCCACCTCGAACTGGCGACCTCCGACACTTGGAAACAGACAGAATCGATAGCCTTGATGCTCAAACAAACTGCGCCCCTCTACACGGTGAGGGGCAACAACCGGTACTTCAGCTTGCTGTAGGGCAAGCGTGAAGTCGTGTTCTTCCTGGATTTGCTCGGAATGCCAGCGTTCAGGACGATAAAACTTCGCCACGTAGCGACGGTTATCATCAGCACGAAACTGATACACCCGATTCTCATAACTATTGAGGGGCAACAACCCCGATTCAGGATAAACCCCGACGCTTTCAATGGCATCTAGGATCAGATCGGGCGTTAAATTTTGAAAGCTGAAATCTGTCATAATGTTTACCTTTCACTGCCCTGTTCCATAGACTGGCATAGGACAAAGTAACAAAAAAGCGGGCTACCCCGCTTTTATAATGTCTATCTGAGTTACCCCATTGTACCCTATCTCTGCTAACGACCTTTAAAAAAGTTTGTCGGCTGTGCAATAGACTCAGAGGGCGCATCTTTAACTGTGATGACGAACTCAAACTCGGTAACCGGTAACGTCAAATCGTAAGGGTCAATGACGACTGACAACGGCTGATCCACCGTCGAGCCAGCCGCAATATGGATCTCCTGTTTGCCCAGAATTGTGAAATCAGACAAACCGCGAATACTGATGAGGAAAGTTTGAGGCACTTGTGCTTTGTTGATCATCTTCAGTGTATACGTGTTTTCAACCAGCCCTTCTACATTGACGCGATACAACTGGTTTCTGTCTCTGATAATATCCAAATCGAGCGTTTTACGCATCGCAACATTGGCAACCAAAGCACCACTTAAGACAATCAGGATCAGCAGGTAGCCAATCAACTTGCCCCGCACAGCTTTGGTTTTTTCAATGCTGCTTTCCAAGTTGCGTTCCGTTGTGTATGAGATCAGTCCTTTCGGATAGTTCATTTTATCCATTACACCATCACATGCATCGATACAGGCACCACAATTGATACACTCGTATTGCAGCCCATTGCGGATGTCGATACCGGTCGGACAAACCTGCACACACAATTTACAGTCGATACAATCACCCAGATCCAGTGCTTTCGGATCCTCCTTACGACCACGAGGTCCGCGATTTTCGCCACGCGCGGTGTCATAGCTAACAGTGAAAGTGTCTTTGTCGAACATCGCAGACTGAAAACGTGAATAAGGACAAATATGCAGACACATGATCTCGCGCATCCAGCCGGCATTACCATAGGTACACAGAGTAAAGGTCGCAACACTTAACGCCGCATACCCCGAAGCTGAAAACATCAGCAAGTCGGGGAGTAATTCTCGAATAGGCGTGAAATAGCCGACAAACGAAATGGCGGTATACAGAGAAAACAGCACCCAACTAAGGTGTTTGGCTGATTTACGCCAGAACTTGTCAAAGTCCATGGGCCGCTGATCAAGCTTCTTACGCTGATTGGCGGTACCTTCCAGCTTTTCTTCAAACCAGATAAAAATGAACGTCCAGACCGTCTGCGGGCAAGTATAACCGCACCACACCCGACCATAGAAAGTCGTTACCAGAAACAAGGCAAAGGCCGCTATCATCAAAATAAAGGCCAGAATGGTGAGGTCCTGAGGCCACAGTGTCAGACCAAAAATATTAAATTTTTGCTCAAAGATATCGAACAGCACCGCTTGTTCACCATTGTAATTAATCCAGGGCAACAGCATGAATGCCAGCATGCCGATAAAGCCGACCTGCTTTCTGAGTTTTTGGTGCAATCCGGTGACGGCCCTGACATAAATGCGATTACGAGGGTTAAACCTGTCTGGTTGTAAATCGTCGGGTTTGTGGATTTTGACGTCGACGGGAATATTTTTGACCTTAATTTGCTTGTCCATCACAGCTCCTTACGCGCCTGGGACAGGTACTTGCTACAGTGACCTCTATTTTATATATGTAGTATATCAATCTGGATCAGATCTCGCTCATTTTAAAGGGAAAACCCGACATAAAACAGCATCGCGTTCATTTCGGGTAATAAAAAATTCTGAGCGTTAAACTTGCTTTTAATTCCGTCATTTTATTACACTGGCGACATCTTTTAGCTGTTTAGATCAAAGTTGTTGCAGTTATGAAAAAGTACTTAATTTTAGTCGTGGCAATACTGGCTCTGTTTACCATTGACCACCCAAGTATCAAAGAGCCGCGTGAGCAGATTATCCAGTACGGCGTTGATCTGCTTGGTGACACAAGCAAAGCCCAGTATAGCCTGGCAGCCAAGCTCGCACGCCAGCAGATCAAAAAAGAGCTAACCTTAACCGAGTCAGAGCAGAACTACATTATGTCTGCCCTGTCGACCAATGAAAAAATGAAAGTGTTTCACCTCAAGTTTTGTGAAGGCAATGAGCTGAATATGTACTTTTATGGTCCCAAGCTACTGGATGTGTGTGAAATCGCGGCCGGCTCTCTGCGTGAGGCGGGGTTGTAATGGACTTTTCTCAACTGAACAAAACCAGCGCAAAATCTTTCAATGAACAAAAAGCGCTGCTAAAGAAACTGAGCAAAGGCCAGACGGTGCTGTGTCAGCATTGTAAGCAGCCAATCCAACTTGACCTGACCGCTGCAAAGGGAACCAAAGGGAGTGCACATTGCGCAAAAGGCTGCACTCACATTGAACTGGATTTGATATAACTGAATTACTCGTTGTACAGGCCGCTCGCCAGAGCGACCTGCTCAATCAAGGCTGCATAGCCTTGCGCAAAGTCATTGGCTAAGCTCAATTGCTGGTCACAAAAGGCCGACATCTCTTGCCCCGACTGTTGACAAAACTGGGCTACTTGCTGTTCTTGCAAACTGAAAAATGCCAGTTGCTCAGTTGCCATTTGCAACGCCTCAACCAATTCTTGTGGCACCTCAGAAGCGGTCACTAAGCGCTCATAGTAGGGTTGGCTGGCCAGTAAAAAGCCCTGGCTCCACTGTTGCTTTTCCGACCAAGGAGACTGTGCGTGTGCAGGCAGAGCAAATTGATCAGAGAAAACCTGCTCGCTGATATGATGATGCAGTGCTAAGAAAGCAAACACAATGTGCTCTTCCAGCGCCTCATCATCCAGGCTCAGCTCGCTTAGCCATTGCTCTGGCTCTATCCCGTCCGGGCTACAAATCAACCCAAACAAATAGCCTTCAACAGCGCGCAGGCTCAATGCACCAGGCCGCTGCTCAAGATAATTAGTCAGCGCAGTTTGATGCTGCGCGTCGTAGTTAAACGTCATCATGATTTATAAGTTCACCGGGTAACGCCCTTCGCTGTCAGGACGACCTAAGAATTTAACCGCATCATGGACTTCTTTTGGTAAAGAGGCTTCGGGTTTGATATTGCCTGCAACGCGGAACTGCATGTTGGCAGCCAACGTTGCGTCAGCACGCAGGCCTAAGCGATTCTCCGGATCCACTGTGACGGCAATATCGCCAGATTTACAGCTCAGTACACCACTCATATCACCGATACTGAACCAGCCACTAAGCCCTTTGATATCAATATTGGGACTACTGATCTCACCGGTGAGCGCCTCACAGTATGGCTGACCGGTATGGTACTCATCAATACTCAGGATCACGCGACCCTTAGCATCCACGGGCAGCGGCAGGGTAACCTGCTGCATCGCCTGTTCGACGCTAAAACGCAAAGTGGCATCATCCAGCTGCGCAGCCTGGTCCAGTAAAGACACAGAGAAATTACTACTACCAGAAATTTCATCCAGTGCTCTGGGTGAGCCAAAACGTACTTTACCCTGTAACTGACCCGTTAACAGTCCCCAGCCATTTAGCTGCCAGGTGACGTCATTCAGTTGCACATTTTCGTAACGGACTTCACTGATCCGCCCTTCCCATACCGAGCCCGATACGGCCCCAATGGCCAACGCACGAGGTAAAGAGCCCTGCGAAAGCTGCAAAACTATACTGGCTGGCATGCTAATGGCAGCAAAAACACCAAAGGCCAGCAAAAAAACCAGCACTAAACTGATGATCTTCTTCATACTTAATTCTCTAATACCAGACGGCTAACTCGAACATACCCGGGCGCATCTTCCTTACCCAGATCCAGATTAGCCACTTTAACACCATGCTGATTGGTCAGCTCGTCCAGCCAGGCAATCAACTGGTTAAACTCCACATTGTCGATATTGACGCGCAGCGCATTATCATTGGGCTGCATTTTGCTGATGACAATTTTATATTTACCACGCGTACGGTTTACCAATTGAGTCAGGTTAACATTGGCCGCAGAGGCGCGGCCAGCCCCCTGGCTCTTCAGCTGGGTCACACTTTTGCCTACCCAGGAAACCAGTGCCTGCTGTTTATCGACTTCTTTTTCTGCTTTTTCAACCGCGCTATTGAGTGGACGGATGATCCCCATCACCAGCACAAACACACAAAACACAACCCCGCCAAGGATCAGGAGCTTTTGCTCCTGCTCTTTAAGAGATTGCCAATAATTGATCACTTGCTGTTTCATGCTGCACCTCGAATGCGGATCTCACCAATCACGTAGTCGCCATCATTATTAAGTGCACCTTGCTGCACAGTCATGCCGCGCTGCTCCAGGATGCTTTTCACCTGTCCAAAGACCTGGAAGCCGTTGGCTTTTGCCCGGATCCGCAGTTCGTTACGACGTTGGTCATAGCGCAGTGTTTCGGGTTCAAAGTCCTTCACTTCATCGAATACAGTCACAAAGTGATTGGTCAACTCAAGGAAGCCACCTTGCTGCTCGCCTGATAAACTATTCAGCTCATTCTGGATCTGTTTTTTCAACAAGTGCGGACGCACCACTTTATTCGGAAAAGCTTGCTTATAACTGGCAACAGCCTGCGCGCTTAGTTCGTCAGCCTGATTCTGCAACAAGATCAGCTGCGTTGACTTTATGCCGATAAAACAGACCAGGGCGATTGACGCGGCAATTAAGCCTGCTTGCCAATCACGCCACCACTGAGGCTGCTTTTTCTTGGCGGCAAATTTACCCTGACGTAAGTTAAAGCTTTGCTGCTCAAGTTGTTTGGCAAATAACGCCAATGGTAAGTCATACTCGCTTTCCATCGCATCGAGCGTTTTGTTCGACGCCAGTGCCTCACCCGGGCTGAAGTGTTGAATGCGTTCCTCAGGTAGCAATCCTAAGAAACCAGCCAGCCAGTCAGATTCAACGCCACTGACCTGCCACTCTGCTGAGCGGAACAACCACTGCGTGCCCAGCTCTATGGCACTGATAGCATTGTCTGGCGGCGCAGGCAATAATAATGCATCAGGCAGCAAGCGCTGAACACTGATATCAAAATCATCGAATAACGCCATCCAGGCTACTAACCAGGCTTTATCACATAAGGCCACATCTATGGTGTGCTGCTCGTCACGCTGACCCGCTTTACCTACTGCGATAAAGGCCGAATCAATATCGCAGGCAATTTGCTCTTCCAGCATGAAAGGCAGGGCCTGCTCCAGTTTTCGATTCCACTTGGCCGGTAAATCAATCGTTTTTAACTGCACGCTAGAGGCTGGCAGCAACACGACAACCGAGCGGCTTTGTGCTTTTTCACTAAGCTCACCGAGCAGTCCGGCATGCTCCAGCTCACCGCTGGCAATGATCTGCGCGTCTTGCGCCGACCAGGCTAACCAGTGAACCGGCTCTTGTTGTGAGTGACCCACACGGATCATCAATTTTTCTGACACTAAACGCCTCCAAATTTACGCGCTAGGATGCTCGCTCGACCATCTTTTATTTCGATTATTGAGGTCAGGCGAAACAAACGCTCATCGAACTGAGCCTTTGCTCGTAACTTAAAATAATTGCTTGAAATAGTAAAAATTTTATCGTTCTTTTGTTTGTCGGAAGCACCCTGATTTGCCGCTTCCGAATAAAATTCCTGTATTGAGTCAAAGCCTTTTTCAGGACGAGCCGAAATAATCGCCTCTGCGCCAGACTCGCTCAGCCCCTCCATTAACGCGCTCAGCAACAATGCTTGCTCAGGCTGAATGGTATTTACATTAATCGCCAACTCAGTGCTGCCCGGGATAACGCACACATAAGGCAGTAACTTTTCCATCACCAGAGGGTTAAACCCTTTGATGATCCTCAGCTCACTGACTGAAGCAAACAAGTTATTTGCTGTCAGATAAGGGGTTCTGAGTGACATATATTCATCTTCTTCAGCACCCGAGCGGAACGTAATGCTGTCATCGTCCAGCCAGTCATAGACGCTATCTGCCATAGCCTCTTCACTTTCTTCACTGGGCAAGTCTTCGATGTTTTTTAACAGCTCAAGCAGCGCTTTGTGCGCCGGGCTTGTCTCATTTCGGCCGCCGCTGTTTTGCGGTTTATTACGCAATGCATTGAGGTTTAAACAGGCCTGTAAATCCGTGATCTCACCGCTCAGGGTGCCATGATCAACCGGATAGGGTACCTCTTCCAATGCCCAGGGTTGTCCCAGGTGGACTTTGTCCGGCTCGTCTTTACGGCTATCGAGCAAGACCTTTTTAACCAACTCTTCCGCCCCATAGCTATACCACTTGGCTTGCTGATGGGTCTGCAGATTGGTGGCTTTTTGCACCTGTACCATCAGACTCATGGTCATTTCTGTGGCGATAGTCGCAGCCAGAGCCACAATAAACAAAACGATGACTAACGCTGCACCACGTTGAGATTTCACGCTAGCCCCTCCTTTGTCCATCATTGTCATTTCGACCGTTATTATCGTTGTTATTGTTATTATTGCCGTTGCGATTATCGTCACCGCTGCTGGCTTGTTTCACTTTGCCATCGCCTGGCGTCAAAAAGATGCGTCGGATTGGCTCAGCCTCTTGTTGCTGTATCGTCACAGCAACCGCCAAAGGCAGCGCTTTAATATCCCAGCTATTCTGCCACTTCTGCTTATCGTCCAGAAACTCAAATTTAAGCTCTTCAACGTTTTCCAGGATCACCTGACTGCGAGGTTCAGTGCCATCGAGCTGATCAACATAAATTCGGTAAATGCGTTCCAGATTATCATCGACTACCCGATAACCTACAGCCTGTAATTCAGAACGAGGCAGCAGACTAATTGGATTGGTCCAGCCATCACGTACAAAAGCAATCCCATCGTACTGACTGTTCAGGTTGTAGCGACCATGAATGATATAGGTTGGGCTAAAATCCCCCGCCTCATTACGCACTTCCCGTTTGGTCATCTGATTGAAATCTTGGTCCATCAAACGAAACATGGTTTGCAATGATTCCAGCTCTGCCACGGTTTCTTCAGATGCTTCTTTGGCTCTGAGTGTGGTGTCCAGGATCTGATGGGTGGCAGTGACTACCATGGCCAAAATAGCCAGGGCCAGTAATACCTCAATCAGGGTAAAGCCGCCCTGTCGGGAGGAGATATGCGCGCGCATTATCGCTTCCCTTTTTTATAAATAAAGGTGGTCAGGTCATACACTGAGTGTTCACGTTTTTCATCGGAAAACACTTCAATGGTGACCTTTACAAAAGTGGGGTCAGCCGTTGCGAGAGTAGATTGTGACCAATACCAGGTTACTCCGCCCATTTCCTCATCGCCTTTAAGGCCATTGCGTACCGCGCCCTCTTTGGCGCCAGCGCGCATCATTACAAGGCGGTTTTCGGCCACCCAGGAAGCATAAGCTTGCTGTTCCAGGGTACTGATGTGATTGATATGCTCACCCGTTGCCTGCATCGCAGCAATCCCCGCAACGGCACAGATACTGAGTGCAACCATCACCTCAAGGAGTGTAAAGCCAGCTTGTTTTGTCCTTGCTACCAGGCCATTCATGAGTCTTCCGGCTCCTTGCGTAAATTCACCGGCGCCATAAACTCGCCTTCAACAAAATACACGGGCTCACTGTCTTCCTCGAGCTCAAGGCTGAGCTGAAACGCACTGACCTCTCCCGACGACAATAACAAGACCTGAGGGATCTTCAGTTTTTTCAGTTCCAGCAGGCTTTCTTCATCGCCGCTGCCCATCAACTCACGCCAATTGGCCTGCTCAAGCATATTGTCCTGTGCCCAGGCTAAATCTTCCGTCGTGAGTACAATTTTATACTCATCTGAATACTCTACTGCCTGATAGAGTTCTTCGGCCTCAAAAGTCGTCCACTTTTCACCGTCAAAAACCAGAAATTCAAGCTTTTTCTTATCCAGGTGAAAGCCCAGCTCAATCTGATTGAGAATGGCAAACTCAGAGGCCATGTTGATCACACTATGCAGTCGGAGCGCTTCACGCTCCAATTCTTCTTCCATATCGTCAGACAGCGTATAAGTGACCAGATTGACTGAAAAGCCAATGATCACCAGCACCATCAGGATTTCGATAAGGCTGAACCCGGCCTGACGGCCAGATTTAGGCAGGTGTGCCTGACGCACACCGGATTGAAGGTTTACTGCTGTGTGCATAAGAATTAACGGTCTTCTTCGTTGTCCCAGTTACCCAAGTCATCTTCTGTGCCTACTTCGCCGTCAGGCCCCATAGAAAAGACGTCGATCTTACCCATTTCACCCGGACTAACCAGTTGATACGGATTACCCCAAGGATCTTCAGGTAGCTTTGAAATGAAACCGCCGTCCGGAAAACGCTTTGGTACAGGGTCAATGGTGGTTTGTGTTACCAAGGCTTCCAGACCTTGCTCTGTGGTTGGATACTTTTTATTCTTAAGCTTGTACATTTTCATTGCGTCTTCAATCTGACGAATGTCCAGCATCGCTTTTTCTTTTGCTGCTTCTTCTTGTTGACCCATAATGTTAGGCGCCACGATAGACATGATCATCCCGATGATGACCAAAACCACCATTACTTCTAATAATGAAAAGCCGGATTGTTTTTTCACGTTGATTACCTCAATGCTGTTAGCGTGCGGTGCCAGACCGGCACGCTGATGTTGTATATGCAATTAATTTGACTACAGACCAATTGCTTTGTTCATCGCCATGATTGGCTGTAGGATCGCCATTACGATAAACAGCACGATCACGGCCATGCTTGCAATCATGGCAGGTTCGAGCAGTTTTAACGAAACGCTGACCATACTTTCGAATTCCCTGTCCTGGTTGTTAGCAGCACGCTCTAGCATTTGCTCCAGTTCCCCGGACTTTTCACCACTTGCAATCATATGAAGCATCATGGGCGGAAATAACTTTGTTTGTGCTAATGCAGCTCGCAGGCTTGCACCTTCACTCACATGGATTGCCGCTTCGGTCACGGCCGCTTTTATCTTCTCGTTTTCCAGTACCTGACCAGAGATTTTCATCCCTTCCAGCAAAGGTACGGAACTGGAAGACAAAATACTCAGAGTACGGGCAAAACGCGCGGTATTGATGCCACGGCTAATTTTACCAATGCCCGGTAGCTGTAACAGCTTGGCATCGTACCAAAAGCGAACCTTGGGCCGTTTAAGCGCTTGTTTGATTAAAAAGACGCTGCCGAAAATGGCGATAAGAGACACCATCCAGTAGGCCTGCACAAAATTACTGGCTGCCATAACCCATTCTGTTGTCCACGGCAGAACCTGTTTAGATTTCTCAAAGGTTTTTAGGATTTTTGGTACCACAGTACCCAGCAGAACCGACACGATAGCAATAGCAAATATCACCAGAATGGTAGGGTAAACCATCGCCTGCGTGATCTGACTGCGCATATGTTGACGCTGTTCGGTATAGTCTGCCAGGCGATTTAATACTTGATCCAAATGGCCCGACTTTTCACCAGCTGCCACCATGGCCCGATACAAATTATCAAACACATGCGGGAACTCTGACATACCATCAGCCAGCGTGTAACCTTCAACAACTTTAGAACGAACTGCCATCAGCATACGTTTGAGACGTGGCTTTTCACACTGCTCTGCCACTGCCATTACGGCGGCTTCTACAGGCAAAGAGGACTGGATCAACGTCGCTAGCTGGCGGGTGATCAGGGCAATATCGGAAACCGAAGGTTTATAACCACGTGACAAACTAAAGCCACCTGAACTGGCGGACTTTTCTTTTTCCGCAGCCGGCGCCACCTCTAGTGGCATCATGGCTTTTTCGCGCAGCATCTGGCGAACCTGCTTGGCAGTGTCTGCCTCCAGTATGCCTTTTTTCTCTTTTCCTTTGCCGTCTAAAGCACGATACTCAAACGCAGCCATTAGCCTTCCTCACGGGTGACCCGCATCACCTCTTCCAGCGTCGTCTGACCTTTCAGTACTCGAGCACAGCCATCCTGACGAATGCTCGGACTGAACGTCCGTATGTACTTCTCAACCGACTGTTCACCTTTACCGTTATGGATCAATTCACGAATGTGCTCGTCCACTATCAGTAATTCATGAATACCGGTTCGGCCCTTGTAGCCGTTGAAGTTACACTCTTCACAGCCAACAGCACGATAAATGGTCGTTTGCGCACCTTTCTCGACCCCCAGTAGCTCGCACTCGCGGTCATCCGCCAGATGGGCTTCTTTACAGTTAGGGCATAAAGTTCGTACCAGTCGTTGAGACAAGACACCCAACAAAGATGAAGATAGCAGGAAGGGTTCAACGCCCATGTCTTCCATCCGGGTGATCGCACCCGACGCGGTGTTGGTGTGCAGTGTTGACATCACCAAGTGACCTGTCAGTGACGCCTGAACGCCTATCTGGGCTGTTTCCAAATCCCGGATCTCACCGACCATCACCACATCCGGATCCTGACGCAGTATCGCGCGCAGACCACGGGCAAAAGTCATATCCACTTTGGGGTTCACCTGAGTCTGACCAATCCCGGGGATCTCATACTCAATAGGATCTTCTACAGTCAGTATGTTGCGATCTCTGGAGTTAATCTGCGTCATACCGGCATACAAGGTGGTACTCTTACCTGAACCTGTCGGCCCGGTAACCAAAATGATGCCGTGTGGCTTGGCAATGATCTCAGCAAATAGCTCTCGGTTACGCTCCGTCATTCCCAAATCTTCCAGATTCAGACGCGCATTGTTCTTGTCTAACAGACGCAATACAACACGCTCACCAAAACTGGATGGCATGGTGGAAACCCGCACATCAACAGCACGACCAGCGATACGTAAACTGATCCGGCCATCCTGTGGAACACGCTTTTCAGCGATATCGAGTTTGGCCATAACCTTGATCCGAGATACCAGCAGTGAAGAGAGCTTACGATTAGGTTTAAGCACCTCTTTCAACACACCATCCACCCGGAACCGGATCACTAACTCCTGCTCAAAGGTCTCGATATGAATATCCGAGGCCCCTTCTTTGATTGCTTCGCTCAGCATGGCGTTGATCAGTTTGATGATCGGCGCATCGTCATCGGCAGCAAGCAAGTCTTCGGTTTGCGGCATTTCTTCGGCGAGCGAGAATAGATCGACCTCGTTGCCAATGTCTTCCATCATCTGCTGTGTTTCTGAGCTGTCTCGCTGATACGACGCTTCCAGCAGCAGCTCAAACTTGTCATCATCCAGCTGCTCAAGGGTAAACCCAGCCTGTGCAATACGACGTACTTCAAGCAATGCATCCAGCGAAGGTTGCCCTTTATAGTAAACTTTCAACCCTTCTGGTTGCTGACTTAACAGCAAGCTCTGGCGTCTGGCATAGGCAAAGGGCAGGCGTACATGCGACCCGGCCTCTGCATCCATTGAATCATCCAGCGCCAACGCTGTTTCATCATGATCGTCAATGAGTTCCTGTATTGCCTCAGTCATTGTTCTTCTCGTTTTGCTCGTTCAGAAACTCTTCATACGTGGGTGGCAATACCATGGCATCATCCCACTGTGGCAGGATAGGAGCATCCTGCAGCGGCATCAGGTCAATACCATCTTCACGTTGCTTAGTCTGCTCACCGCGGATAAACTTATATTTAGCATGGCTCAGCTCGTTCATGCTGCGGCTGTCACGAACAATCGTCGGACGAATAAATACCAACAGGTTACGCTTACGCTTAGTCGTGTTCGTTGACTTGAACAAGTGCCCTAAGAATGGGATATCACCCAACAGAGGTACTTTAGAGACACTTTCCTGAACATCTTCATCAATCAGACCACCCAGGATAACCATACCGCCGTCATCCGCAATGACGGTTGTGTTGATAGCACGTTTATTCACTGAGATATCAACCGCTGTTGCACCGCTGACGCTGGAAACTTCCTGCTCAATGGTTAGCTGTACTGCGGTGCCATCATTAATTTGTGGCGTGACTTTCAATTTAACACCCACTTCCTGACGGTCTACGGTCTGGAATGGGTTAGAGTTGTTTTCACTGGCCGTTGAGCCTGTGATGATAGGCACTTCCTGACCGACAATCATAGACGCTTCTTCGTTGTCCATGGTCGTGATTGATGGTGTAGCCAGAATATTTGAGTTGGTATCGGTTGATACGGCCTGGATGATCGCACCCCAGTCGTTTTTCACCACCCCCATTGCCAGACCATTGATGCCGCCCAGCAAAGAGCCCAGTGCACCTAAATCACCTTCAACGGTTTCGTTGTATTCGGTTATCTTGGTCGGGTCTTCTGTACCTGCCTGAGTACGAACAACCGTCTTATCTCGTGCCTGTTCAGCCGCCACAGCCAAAGAGCCAACCGGTACTGTTGTGCCGTTATTGAACTGCAACATACCGCCTTTTTCGGTGATCCATTGCAGACCAAAGTTGATACCATCACCTTCTTGTACTTCTACAACAATGGCTTCAACCAGTACCTGAGCACGACGGACGTCAAGTTTTTCGATTACGCTGGCCAGCGAGCGCATGGTGTCCGGTTGTGCGGTGATAACCAGTGAATTTGAATCTTCGTGCGCCTCGATACTGGTTTCGTTCTTGTTACTGCGGGTACGGGTCTTACTCCCCCCCTGCGCTTCTTCTTGCAGGGTTTTACTCACCCCTTGCAGTACTTTAACCAGCTCCTCGGCTTTTGCGTAATCCAGATAAAATACCTGCGTATTACCCTGGTTTTGCAATTCTTCATCCAGGCGTTTAATCAACTCAATGGCTCGGGTGCGCGCTTGTACTTCACCACTGACCACCACACTGTTAGTTCGGTTGTCCGAAACAATTTTCGGGATCAAGAATTCAGGAACCTGATTTTTACCGCCGTCTTTGTAAATTTTCTCTACCACCTGAACCACGTCGTCAGCCGTGGCATGTTGCAGACGAACAATGTCAACGCGTTGATCACCCGCCTGGTCAACCGACTTGATGATATTAACCAAGCGATTCACCGACGCAGCATGACCCGTCAACATCATTACGTTGGCGGAGTTGAAGTTAGTCACATGACCGCCATCTTTTTGGTCACTGAACTGACGGATCAATGGGCCCAGTTCTTGTACGCTAACATTTTTAACTTCCACAACCCGGGTGATCATCACATCCCCGTTATTGTCGTTGCTATCGCCGACCAGAGGTACATTGGCTTTTTTACCATCCGAGCTGCGCACGACTTTCAGTACCCCAGTTTCCATTTCAACGACCGCGTAGCCGTAGACTTCCAGTACGTTAAGGAAAAACTGATAGTAAAGCGCCTCATCCATCAGCTCATAGCTGCGAACATTAATGTTGCCCCGTACATTTGGGTCAATAATGATGGTTTTGTTGAGATTCTTACTGATGATATTAATGAACTCGTTAATATCAGTGCCTTTAAAGTTGGCCGCATACTCAACCGCAGAAACAGACAAGGACAATCCAGCCGCAAATAACAGAGCTGCATACTTAGCTAACCCTTTTTTGATTTTTGTGAGGTGTAGCTTTCTACCCATGATTTTTATAACTCCAAAATTATTGTCTTTACAGGCTAAATTGCACATCGACAGTCTGGCCGTCACGTTCAATCGTGATATTGGCGTCAGTGCTATTTCTCAGCTCATTCATTGCTGACATAGCCTGTTTCATATCCGTGAGTTGGAAGCCATTAATAGCAATGGCGAGATCGTTATTTTTAAGCCCCATTTTCTTAAACAGTTCGGGGTCTTTGCCTGGGCGCAAGCGATAACCAACCAGTTGGCCATTGCGTCGTTCAGGCGAAATACGAATGTAGTCAAACAATTTACCCGGCTCAGCCAGCAATTCGTCACGACGTTGCTTCAGCTCCTCACGGGTTTGATTACTGACTCTATTTGGTTTTGCGGTGGTACGACGTGGCTGTACAGGTGTTGCGACCTGACGGCTGAACTCGATGCCATCAAGCATCAAAGTTTCAAACCGACCACTCACATCCAGGATCACCCTATCTGGCAGAACTTGAGCGAGCTTGGCACGGGTACCCTTAACAGCATCCTGGACCACGTAGGTTTCCTGACGCCCCTGAGATTCAATTATCGCCAGCCCGGCAGCATCATTCTGGCTGACTGCAACAATACCAGTCAGGCGCACATTTAGCTGCGTTTCGGGTGCATCAGAAATCACCGGTTTAGGCGCTTCAACCACAGGCTTTTTGTTGGCTTTACCAAACACGTTGTGGCCAAGAATAGAGCGACTGCTGACTGCTGCCGAATTCTGCGCATACACTTGAGACTGGGTAGGTAAAGGCTGGGTCTGTGGTACTGGCCAAAGCAGCCAAAATAACTTAGCAAAAAGAAATGCGATATACACAACAGCCAAATACACCACCAGGCGGCTAAGCTTCGCGTGGGGTAAGTTATGTAGTAATTTTTGCAACTGTTGTAGCTGTAATTCCATATGTCATATTCTTATTCTGTTGAGCGCCTCAGTGTACCGTCTCGAATTCGATTCAACAAGCACGCGTATATGAAACTTTAAAGTAAATAGGTACAACTTAGAATACCTAACTGAACACAGCATTAACAGTGCCTGTGGCTGAGATGTAACCACATCAGAGCGTGTTCAGATGCTTTTTTTGCCTCATCAAATGTGTTAAATTTCACCGATTAAATTAGCTTTGGGCATTAGTTAACGAATTGTGACAAAAGTCAATCAAGAAAACAACCTAAGCGAAGTGAAAGTACGCCTGGACAAGTGGCTCTGGGCGGCACGCTTTTATAAAACCCGTACCATCGCCCGCGAGATGATCCAAGGTGGCAAGGTACACTACAATGGCCAACGCTGTAAACCCAGCCGAATGGTTGAGGCTGGCGCAGTGATCAAACTGGCACAAGGTTTTGATGAGAAAGAAGTCACCGTGCTACAACTTATGGAAAAGCGCCAAAGCGCCCCCATTGCCCAGACCCTCTATGAAGAGTCGGCAGCCAGCCTTGAAAAACGGGCACAAAATGCGATTGCGCGCAAAAACAACAGTTTTTTTGCACCGCGCCCTGAGCATAAACCAGATAAAAAGCAGCGTCGCGAACTGCTCAAACTGAAATCTAGCTAGGATCCAAATTGATGCAACAAGATTTACTTCATCGATATATTTTCGATCAACTCGATGTACGTGGCGAACTCGTACAAATTGAACAAACCTTTAATGACATTATCAGTGGCCATGACTACCCGAAGGAAGTGCAAACTTTATTGGGTGAGCTATTGCTTGCATCCAGCCTATTGACTGCCACTTTAAAGTTTGAAGGCGACATCACTGTACAATTACAAGGTGATGGTCCGGTTAAATACGCGGCCATAAACGGTGATCATAAGCAAAATATGCGCGGTATCGCCCGCCTGCAAGGTGAAATCACTGGCGGCAGTATTCAGGATTTGATGGGTAAAGGCTACATGGTGATCACCATCACCCCCAATAAGGGCGAACGCTATCAAGGGGTTGTACCATTGAACGGGGAGACCTTAGCAGCCTGTCTGGAAGACTATTTTATCCAATCTGAACAACTCAAGACCCGCTTGTGGTTCGCCACCGATGTTAATGGTGAGCGTGCTAAAGCAGCCGGATTGTTTTTACAGGTACTGCCAGTAGACAAAACCAAGTCAGAAGAAGATTTTTCGCATTTAGAAGCACTGAGCAATACCATTAAAGACGAGGAATTGCTTACGCTGGACGCACAAACAGTCCTGACACGCTTATACCACGAAGATAACCCGCAGCTGTTCGAACCCCAGGAGATTAACTTCGTCTGCGGTTGTAGCCGTGACAAAACCATCAGTGCACTGGCCAACATCGGCCAGGAGGCACTGTTAGAGGATATCCAGAAGCAAGGTGAGATCAATATCAGCTGTCATTACTGCTTAAAAAACTACCGATTTGAAGAACAAGATATCAAGGCAATTTTTAATTAGCCGCGGTATTTTTAACATTTTGGAGACAAGCCGCCATTTTGGCGGCTTTTTTGTCGCCAAAAATTGATACCGGTGTCATTTTAAGGTCACATTTTATGACACCGGTATCATTGAAATTATTCGATTTTTTTGACAAATTTATGGCGTTTTACCCGGTTTCAGGGCTCGAATATCTGAATTTCATCTGTTACTATGATTTCAGCTTTTGGTGAAACTTCTCCAGAGCTATCCCGTTCAATTCTCACATTTAGGTATAAACATGACTTCTAGCGCTACTCGTTTTGTCGATTTAACTGCAGCTGAACTTGTCGAACACGCCATCCGCCGTGGTGAAGGGACTTTGGCCGCAAATGGAGCTTTTGTAGCAAAAACTGGCCGCCGCACAGGGCGTTCACCTAACGACCGTTTTATCGTTAAAGAGCCAAGCACAGAAAACGACATCCAATGGGGTAACGTTAACCGCCCATTCGATGCGGACAAATTCAACGCGCTGTGGGCCCGTGTAGAAGCACACGTGAACAGCAATGACCACTTCGTCTCTCACCTTGAAGTGGGTTCAGATCCTGAGCACTATTTGCCCGTTGTTGTAACAACAGAAACAGCTTGGCACCATATTTTTGCCAAAAACATGTTTATCGAGCCTGAAAAATACAATGCAGCTGATTTACCCCAATGGCAGGTAATGAATGTACCTTCTTTCGTTTGCGACCCAGAGCGCGATGGCACGAACAGTGACGGTACAGTGATTATCAACTTTGCAGAGCGCAAAGTGCTTATCGCAGGTATGCATTACGCCGGTGAAATGAAAAAGTCTATGTTCTCAGTACAAAACTTCCTGTTACCAGCGAAGGGTGTACTGCCAATGCACTGTAGTGCGAACGTAGGCGAAGCAGGCGACACCACCTTATTCTTTGGTTTGTCTGGCACAGGTAAAACGACCTTGTCGGCAGATCCTAAACGCTTCCTGATTGGTGATGACGAGCATGGCTGGGCACCTGGCAGTGTTTTCAACATCGAAGGCGGTTGTTACGCAAAATGTATTGACCTGTCTCAAAAGAATGAACCTGTTATCTGGAATGCTATCAAATTCGGTACAATCCTTGAAAACGTGGTACTAGACGAAGATCGTGTACCTGATTTCAATGATACCAGCCTGACACAAAATACTCGTGCAGCTTACCCGCTTGAGCATGTTGAAAAGCGTAAAGTAGAGAACCGCGCAGGCGAACCTCGCGCAGTGGTTTTCCTGACTTGTGACGTCAGTGGTGTACTACCACCAGTGTCTATTCTTTCGGAAGAAGCCGCGGCTTATCACTTCCTAAGTGGTTACACGGCGAAAGTCGGCTCTACAGAAATTGGTTCTACATCAGACATCGAATCAACTTTCTCGACTTGTTTCGGCGCACCTTTCTTCCCACGCCCGGCAGGTGTTTACGCAGAGCTTCTAATGAAGCGTGTACGTGAGTTCAACTCAAAAGTTTACCTGGTTAACACTGGATGGACTGGCGGCCCTTACGGCATTGGTAAGCGTTTCGATATCCCAACCACACGCGCTGTGATTGACGCAATCGTTAACGACACCCTGGAAGGCGTAGAAACACAACACATTGACGCGCTAAATCTGGACGTACCGGTTGCTGTACCAGGCGTAGACAGCAAGCTGCTTAACCCAATCAATACGTGGGAAGACAAAGCGAAATATGCTGAGTATGCGTCTAAACTGGCTGCAGACTTCGAAGCGAACTTCGCAAAATACGATGTCTCTGACGCCATCAAATCAGCAGGTCCACGCGGCTAAGCTGGTTTAGAAGCAAATTCCTTTATCAAAAGCGCCCCTCGTTGGGCGTTTTTTTATGCCTGATAGCCCCCTTCTCTGGTACGCACCGTTTGGAGCAATACCAATTTGCTTCATTAAGAGTTCTATTTTGAGGCGCGAAAATAGGGGCGATAACACTGCTCCCGCGTCCTGCTATCTCTGAGGCACCTACATCCATATAGGCGAGGCAAAAATTTGCGAACTTAAACCTTAGGAAAAGGTTCTAAATGAGCAATTTTTAACATCGTTAGCGTCATATTTGCGCCTTTAAATAGAACAGGTACTAACTGACATGGGTATAAAGTTATCGGGAGTACTTTATCTGTTTCCAGACTGTTGAAAGCAACTGACCCAATGTGATTGGGATCACAGTGAGTAACGCCACCCCCTTATCGAAATCGGGATTCAGCGCGCAGTAATGGGCGATTTCGGGTTTATTGCTGGTTTTAAACTGGGCCACTTCCAGCGCCGAATAACGCGTTTTTCTCCCCACCACTTTCAGACACGGCAAACCATTCACCTCAGATACTAACCCAGCCGGGTTTAACGCTACATAAAGCTGGGATTCAACAACAGAGCCTGTTGCCGTTGGATATACAGTAGCAATATTCTTCGCCATCGCCCGGAACATGGCCGGACTGAGCATAGTGTCTGCATATAACAAAGTGCGCCAGGGCCGGCGCAGATAAGCCTTGGTCACTTCAAGGATAGAAAATGAAAAGGTATTATTCTTACCCCGGAACTGCGGTAAAAAACCAGCCGACGCCCCGATGACACAAAATGCCTTATGGCTGTCGTCAAAAGTCAGCAAACAGTACCCCGTCAGCTCTGCTGAGTCAGAGTAATAAAGTCTCAGCCGGCGATGTGTAGGCCCACTTTGCTCAAAGTAATAAGCAAAATATGCTTCAGGGTCGATCCCCTCAAAACACAAGCCAATAATAGACAACAACTGGGCTCTTTCTCCTGTGCTCAGACACCCAGCCTCGTACGATAAGTCGCGCTTATTCACTGGGCTTTGACACTTCAGGTGCGGCTGTCAGAGGGACAAATTTTTTCGCAACTGGCAGCATCACCTCCGCGCTCAGGCCACCCTCCTTGCGGTTACGTAAACGTACTTTACCGCCATGGGTAGAAACGATGCGTTTGATGATCGCCAGGCCCAGCCCACTGCCTTCACTACCACGGGCCAGATCGCCCTGTTTAAAAGGTTCAAATAGCGTTTCCAGCTCTTCTTCAGGGATCCCAGGTCCTCTGTCTTTAACCTTAATAAACACCGCTTTGTGACGAGCACTAAACTCCGTCACAACCTCAATCTGGTCGTCTGAATAACGGATGGCATTCTCTATCATGTTGGTCACCACCCGTTTTAATGCCACATGGTTCATCATCACCGCGGGAACATTTGCCGCTGTAGCCAACACAATTTCGCGCTGATGCTGTTGTTCTGCATGCACCACTTCCTCAACGACAGCATTGACATCATCCAGCACCATTTCTCCACTATTATGGTGCCTGAGATACTCTATAAACTGATCGATAATGGCATTCATATCTTCAATATCATCGATAATGCCGTCTTTCAGGTAGGCTTCTTCGTCCGACATCATTTCTGTTGCCAGTCGGATCCGGGTCAAGGGTGTTCTTAAATCGTGAGATACCCCGGCCATCAATAGACGCCGATCGTTCTCCAGCTCAGCGATCCCTTTGGACATTTTATTAAAAGCTCTGGTGACTTCGATGACCTCCGTAGAGCCATGCTCAACCAGACGAGTAGAAAAGTCCCCCACCCCAACCCGGCTGGCTGCAATCTGCAAAGCCTTGAGCGGCCGGTTCAGATGCCGGGCAAACAACCAACCGCCCAGTACGCTTAAAAAGCCGATACTGGAGAGATAAAATACCAGAAACTCCATTTTGGTTTCAGAGAAGCCGGTGAGTGGTACCCGAACCCAATAACCTGGTGCCTGAGGCGCTTCTACCCAGTAAACAACAGGGTCGCCCTGACTGATCCGTACCCGAGCGGAGCCGTTGAGTTGCTCAGACATGCTGCGTGACAATAAAGTGTATTCTTTTGCCTCACCTAGCCCATTGCGATAAGCCTCGCGCTGACTCATCACTTCAATGCCTGTGATCTCAAAAAACTTTTTCGATAAAGCCGAGTCGATCTCAACCCCTTCTTCCCAGTCTATAAAAACGGTTTTAACCTGCTTGGCAAGCATCAAATTGACCTGCTCAAAGGTTGGCTTGAACACGTACAGTGTGACTGTGATATAGGAGACGATCTGGTTGATCAATAGCAGCGCACCAACAAAAAACACCGTTTGTCCAAATGCGCTGCGTGGCAGGATACTCATTTACTTTTCGCCATCAGGCACGAAAACATAACCCAACCCCCAAACAGTCTGGATATAGCGGGGATTAGAGGCATCCTCTTCTATCATTCTGCGTAACCGTGAGACCTGCACATCAATGCTGCGCTCCAATGCACTGTAATCTCTGCCTCGGGCCAGATTCATGAGTTTGTCACGGCTCAATGGCTCTCTGGGATGACTCACCAACGCCTTCAATACCGCAAATTCACCGCTGGTGAGCGCAATGGTTTGATCATCTTTTTGCATTTCCCGGGTTGCCAGGTTGAGCTTAAAGGCACCAAATTCGACTTCATTTTCTTCAACTGCAGGAGCGCCCGGCACTTCCTTAGCACGACGGCGCAGTACCGCTTTGATCCGGGCGAGCAATTCACGCGGGTTGAAAGGTTTAGGTAAATAATCATCCGCCCCCAGCTCTAACCCGATAATGCGGTCCACTTCATCCCCTTTCGCCGTTAACATAACAATGGGGATTTCGTTTTCTTTTTGTCTGAGACGACGGCAGATAGACAAGCCATCTTCACCAGGTAACATCAAATCCAATACCATCAGATGAAAGTTCTCACGCTCCAGCAATCTGTCCATTTGCTCAGAATTGGCAGCACTGCGAACGATAAACCCCTGCTCGACCAGATATCGCTCCAGCAGGCTGCGCAAACGCATATCATCGTCAACGACTAACACTTTGGTGGTTTCATTCCCCATTGGCATTCTTCTTATTTTTTCTTTAGTTGACCCTAAATATAATTGAAATTAATACGCTTAGACACCATTAACAGTGAATAAGATTGTTACCGAACGTTACAAGTGTCAGCCTGATATGGCTTTACTTTACCTGGCTCCAGTTGAGCCAGCTAAGATTGGTATCGGACCGGATACCAATTACACTAGACACACGTAGTTGTTCTGCCAAAGTAAGCAACAAAATGAAAACCAACCTAATTACACCTGAAGGCTACCGCAAACTGCAACAGGAACACGATCACCTGTGGTTTGAGAAACGCCCGGAAGTGACCAAAATCGTTAACTGGGCAGCAAGTTTGGGCGATCGCTCAGAAAACGCCGACTATACTTTTAACAAGCGCCTGTTACGACAAATAGACCGTCGAGTACGCTACCTGCGTAAACGCTTGCCCGATCTAAAAATTGTTGAGTATTCTCCACAACAGCAGGGCAAAGTCTATTTTGGTGCTTGGGTCGAAATAGAAAACGATGACGGCGAAGTAAAGCGTTTTCGCATCGTCGGGCCTGACGAAATCTATGAACGGAATGATTATATCTCCATCGATTCCCCCATGGCGCGCGCGTTACTTGGGAAAGCCGTCGACGAAGAATACAGTGTAAAAACCCCGCAAGGTGAAATGCTTTGGTATGTCAATAAGATCGACTACACGGCCTGAACACTTCCGTTTCAGATATGATATGATGACCGCAAACGCAGGCCGAGAAAGAGGCCTAGCCAATTGAACTATATAAGGATTTTGCATGAGCAATATCTCAGCCCGTTTAGCTGCTGAGCTAAACGCATCACAACAGCAAGTGGATGCTGCTACCGCACTACTGGATGAAGGCGCGACTGTTCCGTTTATTGCCCGTTACCGTAAAGAAGTCACAGGCGGCCTGGACGACACTCAGCTACGATTGCTCGAACAGCGCCTCGGTTATCTGCGGGAACTAGAGGAACGCCGGGCTTTTATCATCAAAACCATTGATGAGCAGGGCAAGCTCACCGACCAATTAGCCGCAGAGCTAAACCAGGTTCAGAGTAAAACCGAACTGGAAGATTTATACCTCCCCTACAAACCCAAACGTCGTACCAAAGGTCAGATAGCCATTGAGGCCGGGCTTGAGCCGCTGGCCGACCTGCTGTTCACGGATCCGGATCAGACACCAGAGCAGGCTGCCGAAACCTATATCAATGCCGAACAGGGTATTGCAGACAGTAAAGCGGCACTGGACGGGGCCAAATTTATTCTGATGGAACGCTTTGCCGAGGATGCCAAACTCCTCAGTAAATTTAGAAACCAGTTAAAACAGCATGGTTATTTACAGAGCCGTGTTGTGCCGGGGCAGGAAGACGCGGGTAGCAAATACCGCGATTATTTTGAGCACGATGAAAAGCTCGCCGGAGTTCCTTCTCACCGTGCCCTTGCAATGCTTAGAGCTCGCAATGAAGGTATTTTGCAGCTGTCTATCAACCCGGAGCCACAAGCAGAAGACCCACAACAGTACTGTGCGCAAATGATAGCAGACCATTATAGCCTGGAAGTCTCGGGCCGCGCGGTCAGTAACTGGCTCATGACTGTGGTACAGTGGGCGTGGAAAATCAAACTCGCCACCCACCTTGAAAATGAAATGTTGGGCGCCACCCGAGAATTTGCCGAGCAAGGCGCTATTGATGTCTTTGCCAAAAACCTAAAAGATTTGCTGATGGCAGCCCCGGCAGGCCCACGCGTGACCATGGGGATCGACCCCGGTTTAAGAACCGGGTGTAAGGTCGCCATTGTCGACAAGACAGGAAAGTTACTGGCAACCACCACCATTTACCCCCACGCACCGCAAAATCACTGGGATAAGTCACTGCGTACACTGGAACAGCAATGTCGTCAGCACAAGGTTGAACTGATTGCGATCGGTAATGGCACGGCGTCTCGCGAAACCGATAAACTAGCGGCTGAATTGCTAAAAGCAGCCGGTGAGCTAAAACTGACCAAAGTGATGGTCAGTGAAGCCGGTGCCTCGGTCTACTCTGCTTCTGAGTTTGCCGCCAATGAGTTCCCGGATCTCGACGTATCTTTGCGTGGTGCCGTCTCCATTGCCCGCCGACTACAAGATCCGCTGGCTGAACTGGTTAAAATCGAACCGAAATCCATTGGTGTAGGCCAATATCAGCACGATGTGTCACAAAGCCAGCTGGGTCAGACACTGACGACCGTAGTGGAAGACTGCGTAAACTCAGTGGGTGTCGATGTTAATACCGCGTCTGTGCCTTTATTGACACGCGTATCTGGCTTAAATAAAACCCTGGCCACCAACATCGTTAAGTTCCGTGATAGCAATGGCTCATTCAGCAGCCGCAAACAGCTAAAACAAGTTGAGCGCCTGGGCCCTAAGGCCTTTGAGCAGGCCGCTGGATTCTTGCGTATTGCTAATGGTGACGATCCGCTGGATGCCTCAGCGGTTCACCCGGAAGCTTACCCGGTCGTCAAAAAGATCTGTGGCAGCAAGGCACTTGATGTCACTGCACTGATCGGCAACAGCGATGTGCTGAGCAAACTGGATCCAGCCGAGTATGTCGACGATAAATTTGGCGTACCAACCATCACGGATATTCTGGGTGAGCTGGACAAACCGGGCCGTGACCCGCGTCCTGAGTTTAAAACAGCCCAATTTAAAGCGGGCGTTGAGACCATTGCTGACCTGAAAGTCGGCATGACCCTTGAGGGTGTCGTCTCAAACGTTGCGAACTTCGGTGCCTTTGTTGACGTTGGCGTACATCAGGATGGCCTGGTGCATATTTCGGCACTCACGGACAAGTTCATTTCCGATCCTCGTGAAGTGGTTAAGGCCGGTGACATTGTTAAAGTGAAAGTCATCGAAGTGGACGTTGCCCGTAAACGGATCAGTTTTACCATGCGACTGAACGATGAGATCCCAGCAAGTACCGGGCAGAAGCAGAGTAAACCTGCTTCGCAAAAACCTGGCGGCAAGTCTCAGCGACCGGCACAGCGTAAAGAACCTCGCCGTGATAATCGACGTGACAACAGCAACGCAGCTATGGGCAATGCCTTTGCAGAGGCCTTTGCAAAGCTGAAAAAGTAACGACTGATACCACAACGACAGAGGCCCGCAATTGCGGGCCTCTGTCGTTTAACACAAAGTAGTTTTATCGATTCGAGAGGTTAAATCACCACGGATAACTGCGATGCCCCTTTGGGCCTGGCAACGTCCCCATAAAATCCTTCGATCCTCAGTGCGCGTGAAGCAATTTCCGGATCCCGTTCAATGGGCAATGCCACTGCAAACGGGTCCACTTCTTCTTCTAACCGGGCAGACTCAGGTTGTTGCTCACTTATCTCATCCTCGTTAAGACGACGGGTTTGGTAACCCACAACACGATTGCTGCTGTCGTCTTCATCCTCATCGCCACTGATAGATTGTTTGGCAAGATCCGCCTGTGCCTGGGCAATTTTGGCTGTCGCATCTGCTGCGATGGCTCTGTCAGCACCCGATGGCTCTGCCGGTGCCAGCGCCGCAGCACGCACTGTTTGCATTTTATCAATGGTTTCGCGTGGATCCCCAGTGGGTGCCACGTCTATCATCACCTGGCCGCCAACCGCATAATTATTGCCGTCCGGACCACGCTGATATTCATAAGTCGGTGACCCAGCGTACTGCCCCCCCACTCTGGCGTGGGCTTCTTCGTGCAGACGCACTTCGCGATCTCTGTCTTTCAGTTCCTGAATCTGTGCCTGCTCTACCTCCAGCTCTGCCTGCTCTCGGTCACTCAGCTCTTGCGAGTCTTGTTGATCCTGTTGTTCCCCCTGGCTGTTTTGTCCGCCTTCCTCACGCTCCTCAATGGTTTTGCCATCTTTAAGCTGACCTGTGCTGTCATACAAGCCGGAATCATCCGCAGACAAAGGTTTTTGCTTGTCGCCATCTGAGAGGGGTTTGTTTTCAGTAAACGCAGGGGAGACCGGCGCAGGTTTTGGAATTACCTCGCGGAGTTGATTGTCACGTTGCGCCGTCTCAGTATAGACGTTCGCCGTGTTTAAGTTCATCGCCGGGGGTGGCGTTACTATGTTCATTACGCTTTAATATCAATTAAGGTACCTAGGACTTCGTCAGCTGTGCGGATCGTCTGTGCATTGGCTTTAGCATTAAATTCTGCCACTTTGAGGTCTACAACCGCCTCGTCCAACCTTGGTGGTTGACCCACAGGTGCCGTCACGCCTTCATTGCTGGATGCGCCCTGAAGTTGTCGTTGCTGTGCGACCTGCTGCTCGCTTTGCTGGTCCAGTGTCGCCTTGTTGATGTCGGCTGCTGCCTGCTCGGCACTTTGGCGGGCAAGCTCAAACCCCTGAACACCTGCATTTAGGATGTCACTGACTGCCATATATCGCCCCACAGTTAGAAAATCTCACCCTAATTATTGCTCAATTTATAAACGAAATAAAGTCTGGGCGGCAAAAAATTGCCGCTTTTTTCATGTGGGAAACTAAAGAATTGATTTTAAATGAGTAACAAACTCATCTTTATGTGAGATAAATGGGGCATGCGATGCTTTGGGTAAAACAAACGCCTTGAAATGTGGGTTGAGCGCACTCATACGTTCAATCACATCACCGGGCACCAGTGCATCGAGTCGGCCAAAGAGGCCAAACACTGGCTGCGTAAGCTCACGAAAATAGGCTCTGTAGTCACACCGGTTCAACGCATCAAGGCCCAAGCTTAATGCCTCAGGATGTGGCGCAGGCAGTTGCGCCAATAACTGGCGTAATTGTTTAATATCATCACGGGCATGCTCACTGCCCATCGCCTGAATAGCCAAAAAACGTTCTATGGTTTTAGCGCTGTCGTCAGCCAGCGCCTGCTTAAACCCCGCCAGCACTTTAGATTTGATCCCCGGCCAGTCAGGCTGCTCCACAAAGCATGGATTGGAAGCGACCATCACCACTTTGGCTACTTTAGTGGGGTATCGATGCGCCAGATTAAGCGCCACCAGCCCGCCCAGCGACCAGCCAATCAACACCGAACCATCGACAAGCTCTGTCGCAATCTCATCTGCAATGTCGTCAAGCGATTTGCAGTGTTCAGGAAATGCAGCTCCGCCAAACCCCGCTAAATTTATCGCCCGCACGGGTAAAGGCTGTACTTGCTGAAGCTGCTCAATGCTCAGTTGCCATACCTGTTTATTCATACCCCAACCGTGCAATAGGACAATCTCGCTTTGCATTCATTCACTTCCTCAACCAAACTTGTGGCTATGATAGCGATTCAAGGATGGAAAGCAATGTCATTAGCCCGCGCACTCACACACACGCTGTTTCCCTGCTACTGCCCCTGTTGCCACAGCCCGGTTGATGTTCAAGGGATATGTGCACCCTGCCTGAGTGCACTGCCACTATTTGCCCCTGGCCAGGGTAACCTGCTATTGCGTGCGGATATTCAGGCACAGTTTAATTTACCCTGCTGCGATGGTCTGATTGCGTGTGGTTGGTACAGAGGCATGCTGAAACGTTGGCTATGCGAACTCAAGCTACGTCAACGAAGTCATGCAGCTTGCTTATTGCGTCAGGTCATTGCGCATCAGTGGCAATGCTACTGTGCCGAACAAATAATCGATGTGGATGCGGCTATTCTCATTCCGTTACCCAGACACAGGTTGATCACTCGAGGTTTTAATCAGGTAATGCAAACCTGGGGCCGCGTGATCGAAACCCAGCTCACAATCTTGCCCGTCTTATCAAAACATATGACACCCGCACAACAGTCGCTAAATCGCCGTGCACGATTGAAAAATCAAGCACAGGCTTTCAGGTTAGAGGGGGATTTAACAGGTCGCCAGATACTGCTGGTTGATGATGTGATCACCACAGGCGCTACCATAAATGCTGCTGCCCAGCTCTGTCGGCGTGCTGGCGCCGCTCAGATCTGGGCTTGTGCAACCTGCCTCACACCGTATTAATGAATCGCCTGTGAGAAAAATAGCGCATTATTAAACAGCCGACTGCTACCATACCAGAAACCGCGAAATACCGGATTATCCGTCATCGCGACAGCCACGCCCTGGCCATAGGTATCTGCCATCAATGCCGCCGACTGCGCTATCTGCGATACATTTCGTTCATCAGCATAGCCTGCCAATAGAGGTTGTTGCTGATACACGGCCACATCCAAAAACGGTTTTTCACTGGCCTGAAGCACCCAGGCACTGTTTTTAAATACAGGTAAGCTACTGTTCTCAAAACCAAATGCCAGTGGATGTGAGAGATCCAACTGCGTGCCAAAAATAGCCCCCGCGATCCGTTGCTGTGCAGCCAGTTGCTCTTTGTCTTTAAAACGCATCCCCTGAGTATCAAAAGACGCTCGTAAATCTTTGTTGCTGATGATCTCAGCATTCAGCAACTGGTGCTCAATCAACCATTGTGCGCCGCGCTTGTGACCCCAGATAACCCCGCCTTTGTGGACCCAGCTGATAATCGCGGCCTGCGCTTTCTTGCTCATTGCTGAATAACGCCCATCCGCCAGCACAATATGGCTGTAACGACTTAAGTCCACGCGTCCAAGACGGTCTATTTCTATCACGCTGGGTGCAATTCCGACATGCCTGTCAAGATGATACCAAAGCTCACCGACTTCGTATTGACTGGTCCCCTGACCACCAACCAGCAAGACTTCGGGTTTGTGCAGTGGCATCATCCGCCGTGAGCCTAAATCAATGCCCTGCGGCGTCAGGCCTGAGCGAATCGCCATGACCTTAATACCAAGCGCATTGGCTTGCTCTGACAGGATACGTCGCCAGTTTTCCTGATTTTGCAACCCCGCCGGGATCACTACAGTACCGGCATCAAACTTATGTTCGCTCTGAGTCAACTTAGCGGTAAAGGGCTGCAGTGCGACTCGCGCCTCCAGACCCTCTGTCAGCAACCGGTTAAGTAACTTAGGTGCAAGGTAATGCTGCCAGGAGAAAGCGTAAGCATACGCCTCTATCAGGGGCGTCTTTGCACCCATACCATCGTTTTGTGCCTTTGATTCAGTGACCTTCAATCCCCAGCTGCTGGTTACACTGGCAAAATCCAAATCATAGGCATAAGGTAGCGTCCACCCTGACACATCATAAAAGGTATTGTCTTTAAATTGGGTTTGCTCACTAAACATGGCCTTGACCAAACGGACTTGCGGCTGTGCCAGAGGAATATACAGATCGCCCGCCTTAAATTGCTGGTCTTTAATTTTCAACGCCTTTTCCAACTGTTGCACTTGCACCTGGTGCTGACTGAGCAGCTCAGTAAACTGGCTGAATCGATACGGGTCCTGACCTGCCGATACCACATACCCCAGAAAATCTTGCTGCTTGGCTTCTTTTTGCGCGCTTTGATAAAAGTGCTGCTGATAGTCGAGCAAAGCCTGACGCTGAGCGACTGTACCGCGTAACGTAGAGAGTGAAGTAATAAGCTGATTTTTGATGGTTTGCGGAAAGGTCAACAAGCCGTTGATGGTTTCCTGTGCATGACCACGGCTGCTAGCCTGCTCAAATAATATCCCCACCGCGCCGTTAATGTCCGGGTAAGTTGAGCCTTTGCCATAGTAAAAGTCGTCAAAACTCTCCTGAGTAAAATATAACTGCCCAGCCTGGTCCAGCGCATCGGCGTGAAACTGGCCAATGGCCGCCGTTAAACTCTGGTTACGCTCAGGCGTCAAAGGGTGTGTACGTGAGGGGATCCCAGGCTGGAAAAAATAACTCGAATTAGGACCCATCTCGTGAAAATCGGCCAGCACATTGGGTTTCCAGTCATGAAATGCCGCAATTCGGGCACGAGATTCCGGATGCTGCAACAACAGCCAGTCCCGGTTTAAATCAAACCAATAGTGATTGGTTCTGCCAGAAGGCCATCGCTCTACATGTTCCCGGTGTTGGGGATCGCTTGATAATGCCCGGCCCCGGTGGCTGTTTGCCCAGTTCGCAAAACGCGCTAGCCCGTCTGGATTCAAAGACGGATCGAGCAGGATCACGGTGTCGCGTAATAAAGCTTCGACCTTCTCGCCCTGTGCAGCAGCCAGATAATAAGCCACCAGCATGGCAGTATTACTCCCGGATGGTTCATTCCCATGTACGCTGTAACCCAGCCAGGCAACCGCTGGCGCCTCTGTGCGTTGCTTAGGTTGCGCAAGTGCAGCGATGTGCGCGCGCTTCACAGCTTCGATGTTTTTCAGTCGCGCAGCCTCTGTGATCGTCAGCAGGATGAGCGGCCTGCGTTCATGGCTGTAGCCAATGGTGTTTATTTCAACCCTGGGGCTGGCTTGTGCCAGGGTATGTAAGTACTGCACTAGTTGCTCTGGACGAACATGCCACTCACCCACCTCATAACCGAGCACCTCATGCGGTTTTGGAATTGCAGGATCAAACTGGCTTGTGTCATCAAAATAAAAATTCAATGGCTTGGCACTTAGCTGCAAGCTCAGCAAACACAGCACAACTAACAGACGATACATAAAGGCTCCATTTATTCCGGCAATTCTTGACCAGCCAGTACGCTATCAATGCGACTTAAGTTGCTGCAAATTTTTACGCCCAACACTAGCTACAACAAGATGAGGGGAGTATCATAGGGATTAACCGAGTAATTTAGTCAAGTATAGCGTAGATTATGATCACAATTTCAGAGACCGCTCAGTCACATTTTGCCAAGCTACTGGCCGATCAAGCCGATGGCACTAACATTCGCGTATTCGTCGTCAACCCCGGTACTGCTCAGGCAGAGTGCGGAGTATCATATTGCCCTGCCGATGCTGTAGAAGACAGCGATATTCGCCTCCCCTTTAACGGATTTGATGCCGTCGTCGACGCCGAAAGCGCTCCTTTTCTGGAAGAGGCTGAAATTGACTTTGTCACCGACAAAATGGGCAGCCAGCTAACCCTAAAAGCGCCAAATGCGAAAGCCAAAAAGCTTAGCTCAAATGCTTCTTTGGAAGAGCAAGTTGAACACATGTTGGTGACTGAAGTGAACCCGCAACTGGCCAACCACGGTGGTCAGGTCAGCCTGGTAGAAATCACGGCTGAAGGCGTTGCAGTATTACAATTCGGTGGTGGCTGTAACGGCTGCTCTATGATTGATGTCACTCTGAAAGAGGGTATCGAGAAAGAAATGATCGCAAAGTTCGAAGCAATCACCGGTGTACGTGACATTACAGAACACTCACGAGGCGATCACTCATACTATTAATTGAGTATGCGCCGTGTAATCTATCGCTTAGGGTCTCACCCTAAGCGGAGCCTGCGATTTTTCCTCAGCGGACTAGCCTTGTTTGCTCTCAGTGTGGTGTTCATTGCACTGGGCTATATTTATCAGGCCTGGCTTCAGCTGCCCGGCCTGATTATTCTTGCTATTGCGTTAGGTATGGCAGGATATGGCTACCTGGGCATTTTCGCTAACCGTTTTTCTCAGGTACTGTCAGCACGTGACTCAGCCAAAGCGACTGCCAAAAAAGCCTTTGAGGATTTAAAATAGGCCATACACCGCTCGCTGTGTCGGCGACAACACCCCATTCTATTCTTTATTCCAGCAGCTGTTGCGTGACACTCAGCTGTCGATACTTAATGACCAGCGTCAGCCCTCTCAACCCCATAAAGCAACTCATGGCAAACCATAACCCATGATTCCCCCACTGCTGCGCCAGCCAAAAAGGCACAAAGAAACCTAACAGGGCAGACAACAACATACTGTTTCGCATCTCCCTGGCCCGAGTCAGGCCAACAAATACCCCATCAAACAAAAAGCAGCTTGTTGCAATCAAAGGCAGAACCACCAGCCAGGGTAAATACACCAGTGCGGTGTCTATCACAGCCGGGATGTCGGTTAGCAGCCCTATTACTGCCGGGCCAAATAGGGCAAATATCCCACTATAGATAAGCGCAAAACACCCAGCCCAAAAACAACTGATCTGTACCCAACGTCTGAGCATCGACACATCCTGCGCGCCTTTGGCCTGCCCAACTTTCGCTTCCACCGCATAGGCAATGCCGTCCATTGCAAAACTGACCAGCATCAGGAAGTTCAGTAGCACCGCATTGGCAGCCAAAATATCCTCTCCCAGCCTCGCACCATAAAACGTCATGAAGCTAAAACACAGCTGCAACATGAGTGAGCGAATAAAGATATCGCGATTCAGGTGCAATAACCGCTGTATTTCTTCTCTGTGTGGTACTTTGAGCTGCCAGCGCCAACCTGCGCGATTCAGCACGCCACGCAACAGATAACAAGACAACAGCAGTGCTGAATAATCGGCAATCACCGATGCCCAGGCTGCACCTGCAACGGCAAAATCTAGCACCACTACAAACAAGACATCGAGCACTATGTTGACACAGTTAGTAAACAGCACGACATAAAAAGGCCCGCGTCCGTATTGCATCCCTAGCATAAACCCGAGCATCACCAGGTTCAGCATGGCCGCCGGGGCACTGAAGATACGAATAGAAAAATACACACTCGCCTGTTCAAATACCTCAGGCGTTGCTCCGGACAATACAGCAATCAGCTCTAACAACCAGGGCGTAAACACTATCAGCAACAGAGCAAACAACACCGCAAAACTCATGCTGGCCGACAGCGATTGTAATGCCCGAACACTGTCTTGCTGACCATTTGCCTGGGCGATCTCACCAGTGGTGCTCATGCGCAGGAAACTGGCGAGCCAGAACAACAAGGCTATGCTCCCCGACCCCAGCGCTATCCCGGCAAGATAATAAGCCTCGCTCAGATGACCAATGACCGCCGTATCAACTAATCCTAACAGGGGCACCGAGATATTTGATAAAATCATCGGAGCAGCAATAGCAAGCAATTGAATATGGTGAGAAGTATGCGCGCGATTAAGTGGTTTCATGTTTTAGTTCTTATACTCGTTTTGTTCAACACCCGGGCAGGTCTGGCCGCGGTCATTCTACAGTATCATCATGTCAGTGAAAAACTGCCGGCCGTGACCAGTGTCAGCGAAACCACCTTTCTTACGCACCTGAACTTCCTCAAAACAGAACAATTCACAGTCATTGCATTAGATAAGCTCATTGAGCAATTGCAAGCAGGCAAAGCTCTGCCACCAAAAACCGTGGCAATCACCTTTGACGATGGCTACCTGAATAACATGGAAGCCGCAGCGCCATTACTTGAGCAGTTTGGTTATCCTTACACTATCTTTGTAAATCCTAAACTCATTGATGAGAAGAAAGGGTACGTGATGAGCTGGGAACAACTACGCCAGCTGGCAAAACGCGGCGCAATCATTGCGAATCACAGTGCCCTGCACGACTATTTGCATCACAAGCAAGCCGGAGAAACGCAGAGTCAGTGGCACAATCGGATCCGTCAGGATTTAGTTTGGTCGCAAGCTCGTATCAAAGCAGAAACAGGCCATGACTTTCCTTATATAGCTTATCCGTACGGCGAATTTGATCGTCCGCTACAGAAATTAGTCGCTGAGCTGGGCTTAGTGGGTATTGGTCAGCATTCCGGCGCCGTGGGGCCCGATTCAGACTTCACGCGCCTGCCCCGCTTTCCCGCGTCCGGTATCTATGCCAACCTGAAGACGCTGAAAACCAAACTTCACTCATTGCCCTTTTCACTGGCACAAGCCAAATATCAGGACTCGGTCACGGATGACCCGACCCCATCGATCACTTTGACCTTCAAAGAAATGGATTTTTATCAGAATCAATTTGCCTGCTTTGTATCAGGTGCAGGCAGAGCGGAGCTCACCTGGGAGGGAAAGAAAACCGTGACAATAACAACACCTAAGGACTTACCTGCAGGGCGCTCCCGATACAACTGCACAGCACCATCAAAACAGTTCAGTGGTCAATTCTACTGGTACTCTCAGCCCTGGGTGATTACGCGCGCTTAACCGCATTAAGTAACTCCATCGTCACTTTAGACAGAGGCACAACCCGCTCGGCCGCAGCCATTTCAACAGCGGCCCGGGGCATACCCCACACCACCGAAGTGGCCTCATCCTGAGCCAGTGTTTTTGCGCCAGCTTCTCTGAGACGTAGCAAGGCTGCTGCCCCATCACTACCCATACCAGTCAGTAGCCCGGCGCTGATTTGTTTCGCCCAGGGCAATAAGGAATCAAACAGCACATCTACCGAAGGGCGATGTCGGTTAACTTTCTCGCTCTGACTCAGATGACATTGCAGTCGCCCGCCTTTTTGCACCACTTTAAGGTGCATGTCTCCTGGTGCGATAAATACATGTCCTGACACAAGCACATCCCCCTCTTCTGCTTCTTTGACATGCACATCACTACAGCGGTCCATACGGAGTGCAAATGAAGTACTGAATACCGGTGGAATATGCTGCGCAATGACCACCGGTGGACAGTGTTTAGGCAGACGGACCAGTACCTCACGCAGCGCTTCTGTGCCACCAGTAGACGCGCCCAAAGCCAACACCGCGCTGTTTTTAAATTGAGCATCCTGTGAAACTGGAGCCTGTTTTTCGCCTTTTTCGGCTCTAAAAGCGTAAAGATTGGCCTGTCGGGCAATACGGATTTTCTGGTGTAAGGTCTCTGCATAAGCATTTAATTTAGCGGCGACATTCGTGGTTGGCTTGGCAATGAAGTCGATTGCCCCCAGCTCTAGCGCTTCTAACGTTGCAGGAGAGCCTTGCTGCGTTAAGGTAGATAGCATAACCACAGGCATCGGGCGCAGGCGCATCAGATTTTTTAGAAAGCTCAGCCCATTCATCTTTGGCATTTCAATATCCAGCGTCAACACATCAGGATTGAGCTTTTTAATCATCTCGCGTGCTTCATAGGGGTCCTCTGCTGCCCCTACGACCCTAATATCGGGCGCCAACTCCAGCACCTCAGTCAGAATTGCTCTGAGTGAAGGGGAATCATCAACTATCAATACCTTAATCATGCAATCTCTCTAAAACAGCTCAATGTCTGTTTGTTTACCTTGCTCTTCAATATCATGAAGGTACTTAGCCTCACGTTTTTCAATGGTGTCATTGTGCATCTGACGCAATTTCTTCACCTGAGCTTTACCCGTTTGTGGATGAAACACCACCTTGCGCGGCCAGGGTCCACCCACATCGTGGGATACCAGAGTGAGCTGTTCTTCCTCAACATACGCCTCGGCAAATCGAATATTACCAACGCCGATGTCGGTCATCGAACTGATGATTTTCCCACCACCAAACAGCTTTATCTTCAGATGATCCCGCCGGGCACCATTTTTTATCACTTCATTAATCAGATATTCCATTGCCCAGTTGCCATAACGGCAATTCAGGTCATCGGCATGAATCGCTGAAGTCCCCTTCACGCCAGGCAGCATAAAGTGATTCATTCCTCCTACGCCCTGCTGCTCATCATAAATACAGGCTGCAATGCAGGAGCCCAATACAGTAGAGATTAGCTCGTCACTTTTTGACACATAAAACTCCCCCGGGAGTACTTTTGCCACCACAGCGCCGCGTCCTGTGTCCCAAAACCGCTTTACGTGTTCAAAGCCATGTAGTACGGGCTGAAACTGATTCATAGCTGCGCTACCTTCTGGTACATAGTTTTCCCCAGATTTTTGAACCCCAAATGCTCTTTCCCCATTGTCTCTGAATGACCTATAAACAGATAACCTTGCTCTGCTAATAGCTGGTAATAACTATCAAACAATCTGTCTTTGGTTTCTTTGTCAAAATAAATCAATACATTACGACAAAAAATAACATCAAAAGGACCTTTCATAGGCCAGGGTTCAAGCAAGTTAAGGCGTTTAAAAAACACCCTAGCTCGCAATACATCTTTTGCTTTGTACTGGGTGCCATCCGAACTACACATAAACCACTTTTTCAGGTGCTCACTATCGAGGCCTGTGACCGACGCACTGTTATACACACCCTCTTGACCTTTGTGCAGTACATTTGAATCCAAATCAGTTGCCAACACTTTCACGTCCCAGTCTGCGGGAAAGGCATTCGCGATGGTCATCGCAATACTGTATGCCTCCTCACCAGTGGAACAACCAGCAGACCAAATTCGTATGCGTTTGTCTGACTTATGTTTGATCTTCAGTTCTGGGATCACTTGTTGGTGTAAAAAATCAAAATGATGTGCTTCGCGAAAAAATGACGTGAGATTAGTCGTAATCGCATTAATAAAATGGCTAAACTCGACATCTGGCTCTTCATTTAATAAGGTCAGATATTCAGCAAAAGACGCGAGACCGTTAGCCCTCACTCTGCGGGCAAGCCGTGAGTAAACCATATCGCGTTTATGGGGTCCGAGTACGATGCCGCAGGTCTCATATACACGCTGAGAGATACTGCTGAAATCCTCATCCGTCATCAAAAACTCTTTCATATCCCTCCTCACCTATGCACAGCGACCCTCGACTACGTGTTACCTGCGCCGTCTTTTGCATTCATTATGTGGTTATCCCGGTGAGTCAGGTGTGTCACGATGGCAGAGCTGACACCAAATACGACGTACAGCTCATCCAGGGGTACAAACAAACCAGAACTGTTAAAACTCTTCCCACTCCTCAGAATCATCCGCAAAGCGGTTAGCCGCTGTTTCCAGTGGCTGTCGCGTACTGCGACTTTCCGGCGCCGATAAACCAATCGCGGACGTACGCGCCTGACCATTCGCGGCAGCCGGTTTTTCTACAATGGCTTCTCGACTATCAGACGCCTCTCCGACCTTAAAGAAGTTAAGCATATTACGCATATCATTGGCCTGCTCAGACATTGACTCACCTGCAGCGGATGCTTGCTCTACCAACGCTGCATTTTGCTGCGTCATTTCATCCATCTGCGTAACAGCTTTATTCACCTGTTCAATTCCTGAGCTTTGCTCTACCGATGCATCCGCAATATCCGAGATCATATTGGTGACACGCCGCACCGACGCCACAATTTCTTTGAGCGTTTCACCAGACTCATTCACTAGTAAAGTACCATCCTCAACTTTACTTACACTGTCACGGATCAAATCTTTGATTTCTTTTGCCGCTCCGGCCGAACGCTGTGCCAGATTACGTACTTCACCCGCGACCACGGCAAAGCCACGCCCCTGCTCTCCTGCACGCGCAGCTTCCACCGCAGCGTTCAATGCCAGCAAGTTAGTTTGAAAGGCTATTTCGTCAATCACGCTTATGATATCCGCTATTTTTTTACTGGCATCGTTGATAGCTGACATGCTTTCTACCGCTCGATTTACCACTTCTCCGCCTCGGGTTGCTTTCTCACTGGTATCTTCAGCCAGTTCATTGGCAACCTTGGCATTGTCTGCATTCTGTCGCACTGTGCTGGTCATTTGCTCCATGCTCGAAGCAGTTTCCTCCAATGAGGACGCCTGTTCTTCCGTACGCTGACTCAGATCGGCATTACCCTGCGATATTTCCTCAGCGCCACTGGCGACCAAAGACGCAGAGGTACTGATCCGCTCCAATACATTAGTTAGTTTATCTGCGGTGCTGTTCGCATCCTGTTTTAGCTTGTCAAAAGCCCCTTGATAGTCTGCCTCAATACGTTGTGTCAGATCTCCCCGGGCAAGTGCATCAAGCATATTTCCGGTATCTGCCACTGCGCTATCTACACTCTCCAGCAGGCCATTTAGCCCCTGGGTCAAACGCAAGTAAAAGCCCTGCTTATCATTTTCTTCCAAGCGCATAGACAAATCACCAGAGCGAGCAGACTCAACGACCGTATTCACTTCCTGCTCAATTGCAACCTCACCCGTTCTGTCTTCCCACTCAACCACAGTACCAGCTCGTTCGCCCGTGTCAGTCACAATTGGGTTAGCAACCAAACCAAAGGTGCGTCCGCCTACCTTTATTTCGGTCTTGTAAGGTTGAGACAAGGTTTCCAGTAAGCGTCTTTGATGGGCTGGATTGCGGTGGAATACATCTATGTTCTGACCAATCAGTTGGCTGCTGTCAAAGTTAGGTAAATCCTTACGAATATCTGACTCAGCGTTTCTCATCATCTCGAGTACCGACTGATTCATATACACAATGATGTTGTCTGAGTCCGCAATCATCGTATTGGTTTGCACGTTATCCAGAGCACGACGTACGCGAAGGTTTTCGCCAGCAGTCTGTTTAGCTTGATGTTCAGCAGCCAAACGCTCTGTTTTGTCTTCCCACTCAACGACAGTACCAATCCGATTCCCGGTCTGATCAAACACTGGTGTTGCGATCAGGCCAAAATTAAATCCAGCTACCACAATATCCGTGTTATACACATTCGACAGTGTGTTCAGCAACCCCCTCTGGTGTTGAGGGTTTTCGTGGAATACATCAATATTGGTACCAATCAGGGTATCAACATCAAAGTTCGGCAATGCGGTGCGCAGCTGTGCCTGATTACGTCTGAGCATTGCAGATACAGACTCATTCACATACACAATGTTAAGGTCTTCATCTGCCAACATGACATTCGCCTGGCACACATCTAGAGCACGAGAAATTCGTGCGTTTTTCTCTGCCAAATTCCTGTGCTTTTCTTCTGCGGCAAGCCACTTTGTTTGATCTTTCCATTCCACCAAGGTTGCGATGCGATGCCCTTCATCAAATACCGGCGTCGCTATCAAATCAAAAGTCAGTCCTGCAACTGTGATTCGGGTCTGATAAGTTTCGCGCAAGTTGGCCAAGATGCTGCGCTGATGGCTTGGGTTTTTGTGAAAGGAATCAATGTTTGTGCCTATCAAGCCTGCAACACTGAAGCCCGGTAAATCAACCTGTAACTGCTGTTCATTCACCCTCAACATTGATTTTACGGAGTCATTCAGATACACAATATTCAAGTCAGCATCTGCCACCATGATGTTCGCCTGACAGCCTTTCAGGGCCAGCATCAGACTTTGCGTCAGATCCGTTTGGTCATCCTCATCATGCGCGGTTTTTAGCGCTTGAAATAGCTCGGGAAAATCCGTCAGGTCCAGGCCTTGTAATTGTTCCTGATCTGCCACTGTCATATGTGGCAACACTCGATATACACAACCCAGTTGGGCACTCACCGATGACAGAGCCATTTTGAGGTAACCCAGCGCGACAACCACCCCAAATAAGGGTAGCGCCACCGCCACCAGCTGCATGCTTTCAGAGCCCGATGCTCCAAGCTGAATGCCCAGTACGATGCTGATAACCAGTATCACACCCGCAATTACGATTTTATTGTTTAAACTACTTTGGATACTCTGACTACTCATTTCAGCCCCCGTTGCTCTTTGCACAACTCTTGTCGTGTAAATCAAGCACTTTCTTCAAATTTAATAACACCACCATTTTTTCCCCAACATTAACCAACCCATGAACAAATTGAGCATTATCAGAGTCCTGAAAGTCAGGGACATCCTTCGCCTTTTCCTCTGAAATGCTGTACACATCGGACACTGCATCTACAACAATGCCCATCAACTTGTCTTGCTCTTTCAGTGTTACTGATACCACTATCACCACAGTGAGTGGACCATAGCCAATGTGAGTAATGCCAAATCGCTGTCGCAAATCAATGATTGGTACAATCGTGCCGCGCAGGTTCATCGCCCCTTTCACAAATGGTGGGGAATTAGGGATCACCGTTACAGGCTCCCAGCCTCGAATTTCCTGGACCGCCAAAATATCAATCCCATACTCTTCTTCATCCATCATAAAAGTCAGAAACTGTTTTTCGTCCGTCTCTGTATCCAGTACCAGCTGCTGATTTAAGTTCATATGCTCTGTCATGCGGGGATACCCTCATCCGCTTTTAAGTCCACAAGCAACTCAGAAGACCCCGGCCGCCTCAAGCCGCTCAGTTTTATTAACCCGCTGATATCGATGATCAAAGACACCGTGCCATCGCCTAAAATCGTAGCGCCTGATATACCATCAACACGCTGATAATTGGCTTCCAAACTTTTGATTACCACCTGCTGTTGCGCTAGCAGGTCATCGACCAATATGCCTACTTTGTAATTATCGTTTTCAACTACCACCAACAAGGTCTTGTCCAGTTCTTCTCGTGCGCCCTTGTGATTAAAAATGTCATACAATCGAAGAATCGGAATATACTCATCACGCAAACGCAGAACCTGCAAACCTTTACCCACATTACTGACTTTAGCAATATCAATTTGCAACGACTCAACAATAGAGATCAGTGGAATTATATAAGTATGATCAGCAACCTGAACCAGCTGACCATCCAGTATCGCCAGTGTCAATGGCAAGCGAATCGTAAAAGTAGACCCCACTCCCGCTTCCGAACTAACCTCTACAGAGCCATTCAATGCCTGAATATTTTTACGTACGACGTCCATCCCGACACCGCGACCGGATATTTCGCTAACGTTGTCAGCGGTTGAAAATCCCGGCATAAAAATCAGTTCATTAATCTCATCAACAGTGAGCTCATCCTGCTCCTGAATAAGCCCATTCTGGATGGCTTTGCTGCGAATTTTCTCTGTATCCAGCCCTTTTCCGTCGTCCATAATCTCGATGACAATATTGCCCCCCTGGTGAAACGCATTTAATGTGACAGTACCAACGGGGTCCTTGCCCTGAGCGATGCGCTCTTCGGGCGTTTCTAGTCCATGGTCCAAGGAGTTGCGTACCAGATGCACCATAGGATCAGACAGTTTTTCCATGACGGTTTTATCAAGCTCGGTTTGCTCTCCGATCAGCTTGAGTTCAACTTGCTTATTGAGTTTTTGAGAGATGTCCCGTACCAACCTTGGAAACCGACTAAAGACAAAGCTGATGGGCAGCATGCGAATACGCATCACATTTTCCTGCAAATCACGCGTATTATGTGCCAGCTGTGCCAAACCTTCCTGTAGTGCTGCAATGCTAGACTCGGTAATTTCCTGCTCTCCAATCTGACTCAACATAGCCTGTGTAATCACCAGTTCACCAACCATGTTAATCAGCGAATCTACTTTGTCTATGCCAACCCGGATAGAGGTTGTGCTGGGGTCTGTGTTTTTACGTGCATCCTTGACCGGCACCGTTTCTTCTTTGTTGTCTTGAACCATTTTGGAAGGCTCTGGGGCCTGTACCGGCAACTCAGCTTCCGCCGGAACACTCAGCGGGATATTTGGTGACTCGCTATGATCATCAGGCTCCTCGAACAGGCCTCCACATTGCACTATGGTGATTTCCGCGTCATCTTCAACCCACTCGAAAATCTCTCTGATCGCGCTTTCACCGCGCGTTGTGGTCAGGAAAAACCGCCAATAAAGATAACAATCTTCAGCATTGAGCTGCTTTAATTTGGGGACTTCATCGTGCAATGCCTGCGTTTCCAGCTCTCCCAGCTCAGACAACTCCGCAATCATATATAACGGTTCATTACCGGTTTTAAATAAGTAGGGCAATGGCTTAAAATCGATCTGAAAAGTGATGGGAAGAGCAGCTTGCTCTTCAGGCTCGCTGATCGCCTGTTCCGGTACACCGGTGCTGTTTTCGCCATTTAAAATCGCTTCGAAGCGTTGTTTTAATTCATTGGCTTCTTGTTGCTCTGGCTCTTCTTGGGCTTGCAAGGCCGTCAGCATAGCCCGTAAGCAATCGATTGCTTTGAGTAATAAATTGACGTGCTCAGCAACGAGTTGTCGCTGCCCATTGCGGATCTGGTCGAGCAAGGTTTCTAATACATGAGTAAAATCAGAAACTGCTGTAAAACCAAAAGTACCGCTGCCCCCTTTAATCGAATGTGCAGCCCGGAAAATAGTATTAATGGTTTCCTGATCTTCTTTCCCTGGCTCGAGGTTAAGCAGCTCAGATTCCATCGCATCGAGCCCTTCAAAGCTTTCTTCAAAAAAAACATCGAAAAACTGACTTAAATCGATACTCATGGCAGCACCTCACGGGGGTTAACGGATGACTTTTTTCAGCACAGCCAGTAATTGTTCAGGGTTAAATGGTTTAACAATCCAGCCCGTTGCGCCTGCGGCTTTACCTTCACTTTTCTTGTCTAGGCCTGATTCGGTTGTGAGCATCAGAAGCGGTGTAAATTTATAGTCTGGCAAACTTCTCAGCTCTCGAATCAAGGTAATGCCATCCATAACAGGCATGTTCACGTCCGAGATCACGGCATCAAACCCTTGTTGCTTAGCCAGATTGAGTGCTTCACTGCCATCCTTTGCCTCTACAACATCAAACCCCGCTTTTTTTAGTGTAAAGCCAACCATTTGACGCATCGAAGCAGAATCATCCACAGCTAAAATCTTTTTCATAATGACCTCTTAATTCGTACTACTGATAGATAAAAGTTCGGTTAACCCTAATTTTTCAACAGATGAAGACAATGCAGCACTTTCTCCCACCCAGGAAATATGTTGCCCAATATCCAGTAAATATTTTTGCAACGCGCACAACAGTTGGATCGATGCGGTATCTGCACGCTGGACTTCACTGATGTCTAGTGAAATAGCATGGCCAGCATCAAGTTCGAGCAGCAACTGTTGATGTAATTCTTCAACCTGGTTTATGACCAGCTCCGAGGGAAGTTTAATCATGTGCCTTGCACATTCCTTGCAAATCTTATTGATATGAATAGATTAGACCGTGACCGTGAAATTGCCATACTTATCACGGAAAAGAAATAATTAATTATTAAATTCAGTGACTTTACATCCGTCACCTACTGTCCCGGCACAATAATTTTAAAATCGTTAATTAGCTGAGCCTCATTAATAACAGGCACTTCACCGGCCTTAAATTCCGGTTTAAATATGGCTTCCAGTTGTGCCTGTGGGTTCACCAATGCAATCGAAGCACTATGATCAACATAGTACTCAGGTTGATCACTATTGTTGATCGCGTAGATCAAGCCAATGTCACGCACAAAAGGAAACAGTACGTTGTGAGGCGCAGACGCTGCGACAAAATCCGGGTTAAAGTAATCAATATATTGCTTTCGCTTTGGTTGCGTGTCCCGCTGCGGGTCTACTGCTACAAACCACACGTTAACAGCCTGATGAGACTCTAACTGCGCGGCAATATTAGTAAGTTTTGCCAAAGTCATTGGACATATATCGGGACAATGAGTGTACCCCAAAAATAATAAGCTCCATTGCCCTTTTAACTGCTCAGCCGTAATTTGCGCCCCATTTTGGTCTTCCAAAGCAAAAGGCTTGAGCGTACGAGGTTGCTCATAATGAACAGCGAACTCTGACACTTGGGGAGCAGGCTGACACCCGCTAAGTAGCGAGAACATTAAAAAAAGAGGAAAAATGATTTTCATACCAGTGCTCTGTCAACAAATAGAGAGACAAAGAGTAACAGCAAATACCAGATAGAAAAACGAAAAACCCCCATCGCTTGTTGCACTGTATGACTTATATACAACCGTACAATCAGGTAAATAAACAGTCCATTAAGAATACTTGCGGCAACCAGATACGCATACCCGACCATGCCTATCAAATAGGGCAGTACGCATGTTACAGCCAATAGCAAGGTATAAACGACCATACACAATTTAGTGAACTGGATCCCATGTGTGACAGGCAACATGGGGATCCCCGCTCTGGCATAATCAGCTTCTCGGGCGATGGCCAATGCCCAGAAATGCGGCGGCGTCCAAGCGAAAATAATCATAACGAGCAGCCAAGGCTCCGCTGCCAAAGCGCCTGTTTCACTGACCCACCCCAGCAAAGGAGGTAAAGCGCCTGCCAGCCCGCCAATAACAATATTCTGCGGTGTCATGTGCTTAAGGAACATAGTGTAAACAACAGCATAGCCAAGTAAAGCTAGTAGCGTTAGAACCGTACACAGCCAATTACTGAACAACAACAGGCCAAGGGTTCCGGCAACAGCCAGGCTAACGGCAAAAATGAGTGCTTTTGACACTGAGAGTTGCTGCATCGCCAGGGGGCGGTGGCGTGTCCGCGCCATTTTTCGATCTCTATTACGGTCAACAACATGATTAATTGCCGCAGCTGAGGCAGAGATTAACCCAATTGACAATAAGCTCATCAGTTGATGGCCGATGCTTCGTCCTACATCCGGGGCGAGCGCAACCCCCACCCAGGCAGTCAGTACCAACATCATGACCACCTTAGCTTTGGTGATCGCCACATAAGGCTTAAAGCCTGCATAGAAATCAGGGATTGCTGATCCGAGTTGTTGCACACTAATGGCCATAACTTATCCCCTAGATTGATAAAACAGCAGATAGCAAACCCGCACCATACTCAGCAGTAGCAGCGCTGCCATGACATTGTGAAATAGCGTCAGCAATAATGGGAACTGCCAATGCACTATCGCACCGCCTAACAACACCTGACAAAGCACCAGAATTGCCGGAAGCAAAATGACGGGTCGTACTTGTGTGTCAGGAATTCGTAAATATAAGCGCCAGCACAGTGCCAATATAGCGATGAGTGTCACCATAGCCCAAAGCCGATGGACCAGATGAATAGACAAGCGAGTTTCAAAAGGCAAAACACCAAATTCGTAACTGGCAGAAGAATGCGGTAGCTGAAATAGGCTGCTCAGTGAGAACAACTCTCCGTTCTCACACAATGGCAATCCACGACAGTGTGGTGCAGCATAATTCGCGGCAAGCCACCCACCTAATGCAATTTGTAATACCAACACTGTAAGTACTACCAGCGTCATCACTTTCAATCCAGTGGCATGAGGAATGACGACAGTCGCTGGCTGACTGGCCCTGAGCCAAAGCAAAGTTAATAAACTCAGTATGGTGAACCCGCCTAGCAAGTGGCCCATCACTATCAGGGGCTGCAAATTCATTGTCACGGTCCACATGCCGAGTAGTGCCTGAAACACAATTAATACAACCAGTAATGTCGACAAACCTCTGACACTTGCACCGTAGTTGGGCTGACGCAGCGCCATAAAGAAAATTGCAGCAACAACCAAACCTAAGCTACCAGCAAAATATCTGTGGATCATTTCGATCCAAGCTTTCTTTTGGTGTACTTCGCTACCGGGAAACTGCTGTTGTGCTGACACCAACTCATGCGCTTCGTTCGGCACCGTCAAAAACCCATAGCACCCAGGCCAATCCGGGCACCCCAAACCTGCATTGCTTAGTCTGGTATAAGCCCCCAAGGACACAACCAGCGCTGCTAGCAGTGCCGACATGAGCACCAATTTTTTAAAACTTTGTGTCATGACTTACCTCCTGAACTACTTCGCTCATAAGACAGCAGCTTTTTCAAATCCTTCAACAACCCTTTAAGCAATACCCGGTTAGCGGTTTGATCTTGCTGTGGTAAATACTCAAGCACCACCAATCCACGTTTATCGACCAAATAGAATGCCCCCGGTGATAAAGACGGTACTTCGGGTAACACGCTGGCTTTGTCACTTTGCCCTTGACCTAACAAGAGCAAACCGACTTGCTGACGGTGCTTACCCAATGCCACAGTAAGCTGCTCCATTAAGGCCTGCTGGCCCAAACATAGCTGAGTGCAATCGTCAGGCTGACTTAACGCAATAAACCATGACTTGTGCGCCTGAACAGGCACATTCAGTACAACCTCCTGCGTTAAAAAACTCCCGTTGTTAGTCGTACTGTCTGGTTGCCACCCAGACCAAAGTACCCCCCACGCGACAATCAGAGGTAAAATACAACACGCTAAAAACAATCCAGGCACCTTATTCATCACTTTTCCTTTTGTAAGCTAAGTAGGGGACGACCATTGCTGCCACAGCTAACAAAAGCCATTGCAACGCATAAGCCCGGTGCTTATCCGGCCCCATCACAACGGCTTCATAGTGAGGCTGAATATCGTTTATGATTTGGTCTGACGCATAAGCTAAGGACACGGCAATAGGCCGTTGTGTTTGTCCCACGAAAAAGGCGTGGTCAAGATATTGGAGCAGCTCAGGTTGGGCCGTGTTCAAGTCTGGCTGGGTAGCTAACGTAAAGCCAGCCCACTTGCCTATTTTGAATTCCACATTCACGGTTTGTAACGAGCTGGGGAGCGCTACCTGAGGCAACACAGCCCGGCTGTGTGTCGCGGGAATAAACCCAAGGTTCACAACCAGCCATTCTTCGCTATAGATGGGACGAAATAGGGTAATCACATCGTAGCCAGGTGTCCCATTAACAATCTGATTGTCGAGCAACCAATAGCGCGAATCATCAAAATGGCCATGCAATCGAAATTGTTGCCCTTCCAACGCTCGTTGATTTTGCAGGTCAGTGGTCGCATTAAAATCGGCAATTACCTGACCACTTTGTCGCTTTTCGAGCAGGTATGCCTTTTGGGCTGCTCTTTGCCATTGCCAAACAGAGAGAGCCAGGCATGTGCATACCACAAGGGACACTGCCAAAATCGTGCAATATGCGCTAACCTTTGATCTACATATACTTATCTGCGTCATATGCCATGCTACTCAAATTAATTATTATTGTTTTGCTTTTCAGCACCATCTACAACTTGTTTCGAGCTTTGTTTATTATGCTCAAAGGCACTCACTCTGGTGAGTCAATGTCCCGGCTCCTGGGTAAAAGAGTATTTTTTTCAGCAAGTGTGTTATTGCTTATTCTCATTGCAAAAGGGTTAGGTTGGCTTCATTTCAATCCAGCCCCAGGCTTATAACACATAAACAAATACAAACAGGCACAACCAAACCACATCAACAAAATGCCAATACCAAGCACCGGCCTGAAACGCAAAGTGGTTATGTTCACTGAAATGGCCTTTCATCACCCGTAACCAAACAATCGTCAAGATAATCGCGCCGAGTGTCACATGCATACCGTGAAAACCGGTGAGCATAAAGAAAGTATTGCCGTAGATACCTGACTCCAGAGTCAGTCCTAAATCCTGATAAGCATAAACATACTCTTCTATCTGCAAGACCAAAAATGCAAAACCCAGTAGAATGGTTAATCCTAGGAACAGCTTTACTTTGTTTCTCTGCCCTTGCTCCATCGCAGCATGAGCAAAATGAAGTGTCACGGAAGAAATCAATAAAATAACGGTGTTTATCAAAGGGAGACCTTGCCAACCCATGGCTTGCGTTGTGTCTCCCCCCGGGGTGTTAAGTAATGGCCACACAGCTTCGAAGCTTGGCCACAGTAACTCATGTGTCATGGCATTATTACTAGCCCCACCCAACCAAGGAACCGCAAACATGCGAGCGTACAACAAGGCCCCAAAAAACGCGGCGAAAAACATCACTTCAGAGAAAATAAACCACGCCATCCCCTGTCGAAATGAGCGATCCATTTGCGCTGAGTAGAGCCCTCCTTGGGACTCCCGAATAACATGTCGAAACCACCCAGCCAACATAAACAGCAGTAGACCAATCCCGGCATACAAAATGAATTGGCCACCGGGGCTCTTCATCACCGTTAATCCACCTCCTACGGCTACACCAAACAAAGCAACAGCCCCCACAATGGGCCATGGACTTTGCTCTGGTACATAGTATTTTTCATAACCACTAGCCATGACTTAATCCTCGTATTTGTTGATACACCGCGGCTTGTATACTGTGAACATAATCGTCCCCGACTGTGCCACGCCTGAGCTCACCGAATAGCGCTGTGCCTGGGTGCAATAGCGGACTTATAACTGTCGCTGTTTTGTCGGTGATGTCGTATAAGGTATAGGCAAGAGTCAGTTCGGCGATGTCAGTTGGCAGCTCGGTATCCACATAAAAGCGCAGCGTAAACGACATTTTCTGACGCGCCTGCATACTTTGCTGGTCAAAGCAAAAGCACGCGAGCTTGTGTAGATATTTAGCCGCCATGCCAGGTGAAACAGACGGAATTGCCTGCATAACCCGAGCATCTCCACTCAGATTCTCGGCCGTAAAGCTCACTTCTGTTAATGTACCGGGCGTCACTGTTACCTGATATGTCGCAGCTTTTACTTTGAACGGCGCCTGCCCTTGCGTATGGGTTGTGAAACTCACATCGACCTGCCTTGCCAAGTCTTGCTCTTCGCTGGCCTCAGCGGCGGTCAACTCAACTTTGCCATTCAAGCCCGTTATGTCACAGAACACGTCGTACAGCGGTACCAGGGCAAATGCAAATGCAAACATACCCAAAACCAATAGCACGAGTTTTCTCAGTAACGGGGTATGCATCATTTCACCTCTGGTGGCGTGCTGAAAGTGTGGTAAGGTGCTGGCGAAGCAACATCCCACTCCAACCCTTCTGCACCATCCCATACTTTGGCAGGCGCACGCTGACCGCCTGCGATGCACTTAAACACCACAGCCACAAATAGCAACTGTGATAAGCCAAATGCAAAACCACCAATGCTGATCAAGGCATTGAAATCAGCAAACTGAAGCGCATAATCCGGGATCCGTCGCGGCATGCCCGCAAGCCCCACAAAATGCATTGGGAAAAATAGGATATTCACACTCACCAGAGACAACCAAAAATGCCACTTAGCCAATGTCTCGCTATACATATAACCAGTCCACTTAGGTAACCAGTAGTAAGCAGCCGCCATGATTGAGAAGACCGCCCCCGTGACCAATACATAGTGAAAATGTGCGACCACAAAATAAGTGTCGTGATACTGGAAATCGGCAGGGGTAATGGCCAGCATCAGCCCGGAAAAACCACCGAGTGTAAACAATACAATAAACGCGATAGCAAATAGCATAGGGACTTCAAAACTGATAGAGCCACGCCACATTGTGGCTACCCAGTTGAACACCTTCACACCCGTAGGCACAGAGATCAACATGGTCGCATACATAAAGAAAAGCTCACCGGCCAACGGCATACCGGTGGTGAACATATGGTGTGCCCACACGATGAAAGATAACAGCGCAATGGAGGAGGTTGCGTATACCATAGAAGCATATCCAAAAAGCTTCTTTCTTGAGAAAGTAGGCACTATGGTAGAAATCACGCCAAACGCTGGCAAAATCATAATATATACTTCCGGGTGACCGAAGAACCAGAAAATATGCTGGAACATCACTGGGTCACCTCCGCCTGCCGCATCGAAGAAGCTCGTGCCAAAATACTTGTCTGTCAAAACCATAGTAACGGCACCCGCTAATACGGGCATCACAGCGATTAATAAAAATGCCGTAATTAGCCAAGTCCACACAAACAGAGGGAGCTTCATCCATGTCATACCTGGCGCACGCATGTTCACTATCGTCACGATCACATTGATAGCGCCCATAATGGAGCTTACTCCCATGATATGCACAGCGAAAACAAACAGTGCTGTATTGTCGTTACTGTAAGTGGTGGAAAGTGGTGCATAGAAAGTCCAGCCAAACGCAGGGCCGCCACCTTCCATAAATAATGAAGCAAGTAATATGAGAAAGGCAAACGGCAGAATCCAAAAACTCCAGTTATTCATCCGCGGTAATGCCATATCAGGGGCACCAATCATCATGGGAACCATCCAGTTCGCCAGGCCAGTAAAGGCAGGCATCACAGCACCAAATACCATAATCAACCCATGCACTGTAGTCATTTGATTGAAAAAGTGTGGGTCGACGAGCTGAAGGCCCGGCTGAAATAATTCTGCCCGAATAACCATGGCCATACCGCCGCCAATCAGGAACATCAATAAAGAAAAGAGCAAATACAAAGATCCTATGTCTTTGTGATTTGTCGTAAAAAGCCAACGCTTGATACCAGTTGCCGGACCATGATGTTCATGCTCTTGTTCATGAGCAGCCTGCTGTGTACTCGAAGTCATTTGGCTTCCTCCTGTTTGCCGTCAAGGTAAGCTTGTATTTGGCTAGGTTGAATAACTTCTCCGGTATCATTACCCCAACTATTTCTTTTGTAAGTGATAACTCCAGCGACTTCTTTTAATGACAACTGCTTTGCAAAAGCCTGCATCGCAGTGCCAGGGCGTCCGTCCATAATAATTTCAATATGTGCTTGGAGGTCGCCGGTGACCATAGCGCTTCCCTTTAAGGCAGGAAACACCCCTTGCAGGCCGAGCCCTGTGGGTTGATGACATGCTGCGCAGTAAGCCATGTAAACACGCTCTCCAGTCGCCATTAACTCATCTTTGCTAAGTGTTTGCTCCAAAAGCGCAGCCTCTTGCTGCGCGGCAAGTGTTCTTTGTGCTTTCTCGTTGGTAAGCCATGCCTGAAATTCCGCCTCGGGCTTGGCTTCTACGACAACAGGCATAAAACCATGGTCTTTGCCGCATAGCTCTGCACATTGGCCTCGATAGGTGCCGGGCTCATTGACATTCGTCCATGCTTCATTAATGAACCCCGGATTAGCATCTTTTTTTACCGCAAAATCAGGTACCCACCAAGAATGGATCACATCATCAGAAGTCAGTAAAAACCGCACTTTCTTACCCGTCGGGATCACCAGTGGCTTATCGACCTCCAACAGATAGTTTTCAGTCTTACTTTCCATATTATCTATCTGAGCTCTTGGTGTGGACATCAGAGAGTAAAAATCGACGTCATGACCTAAGTATTCGTAATGCCACTTCCATTGTGACCCGGTTACTTTGATAGTCAGATCTGCCTTATCAGTGTCTTCCATCGCAATCAGTGTTTTTGTCGCAGGCACAGCCATCGCAACCAAAATTAGAAATGGAATAGCGGTCCAGAGGATTTCAACTTTTGTACTTTCATGAAACTGCGCAGGCTCCGCACCTTTAGAGCGCCGATGATGGATTAATGCCCAAAACATAACTGAAAAGACAATCAGCCCAATTACACAACAGATCCAGAAGATGGTCATGTGTAACTGATATACCTGATTACTGATGTCAGTTACGCCTGTACGCATATTGTAGTCGCTTGCGAGCGTGGCCACACTGACGAATAAACACATCGCAATTGTGATGAGTTTGGCTATTTTCATTAGACGTCTCCCTCAATTGCTTCGAGCGTGAGAAGCAATGGTTCTTATTATCGGATGACTGTCATTTCACTTGGGTTATCCCATGAGTACTGCACGACCATTTAACAATTAGTCAAAATTTGACCGTTTAGCAAGTTTTTGTCTCTTGTAGATTTTGTTTTTAAGGTTGGGAAACAGTTGAAAAATAGCTGTTTGTTAGGGGTTACTTATACACAAGCACCATTGATATGGTTGCTTGAAAGTGTATACAAGAAGTAAAAACAGCCCAGTCAAGAAAAACCAGGCTGCACACGGAAATTATTTAAACATCACCTCGGATAACACCGACTGCCAGGCCTTCTACCGAAAAGCTTTGCTGCTCTAAATCAACTTCAATGGGCGAAAAATCCTCGTTTTCTGCATGTAGATAGACTTTCTTTCCTAACTTTTCAAAGCGCTTAACCGTGACGTCTTCTTCTACGCGTGCGACGACAACCTGGCCATTATTTACAACCTGGGTACGGTGCACTGCAAGTAGATCCCCATCCATGATGCCAATATTTTTCATACTCATACCGTTGACGCGCAACAAATAATCGGCCGCAGGGTGAAACATTGTAGGATCGACAGAACAGTGACTCTCAATATGCTCCTGAGCAAGAATAGGTTCTCCGGCAGCAACTCGACCAACTAAGGGCAAACCAAGTTGTTCAGGTTCATTTTCTACTAGCCGAATTCCCCTGCTTGCACCTGGTACCATTTCTATAACACCTTTCTTCGCTAACGCTTTTAAATGCTCTTCTGCAGCATTCGCACTACGAAACCCAAGCGACTCAGCAATCTCAGCCCGAGTCGGAGGCATGCCCGTATCTTTGATAAAGACTTTTATGAGTTCAAAAACTTGTTCTTGTCGTTTGGTGAGTGGTCGCATATAACTGGTTTTCCATACAGTGCATTTACTGTGAGTATATACAGTTATCATTTTTTCGCAACGGTTATTCTGCGCGAACCTTAAACTCGTATTCAATTACCTAGCCTAATAATACACCACCTCTGCAGCATCATGTATAAAGTAACCGACTTCTATGTGAAACGGTACTTACCAATCAACGCTACACTCGTTTTTCTCTGTTTCACTGAACGCATTCGATAGAGTATCGAGATTGGGGGCTTCCGGACCTACTTCCTCCTTACTCTGCTGCACTGATGACTTGCCATTCATGCTCTCCGTATCGCCTGTCAGCAGTGCCTACATCAAGTGCGGGATGACGGGGGTTCGGCTTTGTGATCGCAAAGTTATACAACTTTTTTAAATCGCATATAGCAAAAAAACCGCTGTATTGCTGCAACGGGTTTGACGTACATGGAAATACGGATGTCGATGAGATTCATGGATGAATTAAGTGTAAAGTACAATGACAGCGAGCAACGCGAGTGCATTTACTTTGCGCAAGGTGAAATGAGCTATTTTAGAGAACGCAGACCTGTTCACAACGCAAAAAGGAGCCCTCCACAAGGAAGTGTCACCAAAGACTGCTAGATACTAGCTTCATCGACGCTTTTTTAAATTTCAAATGCAAAAATGCCCGACTCTTTCGAATCGGGCTTTGATGTACAAGGAAGTACGAATGTCGATGAAATTCATGGATGAATTAAGTGTAAAGTACAATGACAGCGAGCAACGCGAGTGCATTTACTTTGCGCAAGGTGAAATAAGCCTTTTTAGAGAACGCAGGCCTATTCCAACATCCAACCCAACTTCATGGATGAATAGGCGATGCTATTCTATCTACGGCTTCCTCGGCACGTTTTTAAATCGCACATAGCAAAAAACCAGCTGCATTGCTGCAACGGGTTTGACGTACATGGAAGTACGAATGTCGATGAAATTCATGGATGAATGTCTTTCATCGACCTTTTATTAGGAGCTTGGCAATGTCCTGCTTTCACATGGGTGAATTGTGACCGAAGCACCGCTTCGCAGCGCAATGAACGCGAGGTATGGACGCCGATAACACGCGTTACGCGCCGGGAGCCCTCCACAAGGAAGTGTGTCCAAAGGTTGCTAGATACCAACTTCATGGATGAATAGACAACGCTACTCTATCTACAGCTTCATCGACGCTTTTTAAAATTTCAAACGCAAAAAAGCCCGACTCTTTCGAATCGGGCTTTCTTTTATTAGGCCCTGGCGATGTCCTACTTTCACATGGGAAACCCCACACTATCATCGGCGCTATTTCGTTTCACTACTGAGTTCGGCATGGGGTCAGGTGGTTCCAAAATGCTATGTTCACCAGGAAATTCTGTGTGCAAGATGTTTATCAACATCTCACTAAAATCTGGAAAAGCGTATTAAATTCTTATCGTCTACTTTATTTCTTAACTTCTAACAAACAAAACCACTTTGGCGTTGTATGGTTAAGCCTCACGGGTAATTAGTACGAGTTAGCTCAATGGCTCACACCACTTCCACATCTCGCCTATCAACGTTGTAGTCTTCAACGGCCCTTCAGTTAACTTATAGTTAAAGTGAGAACTCATCTCGAGGCTCGCTTCCCGCTTAGATGCTTTCAGCGGTTATCGATTCCGAACGTAGCTACCGGGAAATGCCATTGGCATGACAACCCGAACACCAGCGGTTCGTCCACTCCGGTCCTCTCGTACTAGGAGCAGCCCCTCTCAATTCTCAAACGCCCACGGCAGATAGGGACCGAACTGTCTCACGACGTTCTAAACCCAGCTCGCGTACCACTTTAAATGGCGAACAGCCATACCCTTGGGACCGACTTCAGCCCCAGGATGTGATGAGCCGACATCGAGGTGCCAAACACCGCCGTCGATATGAACTCTTGGGCGGTATCAGCCTGTTATCCCCGGAGTACCTTTTATCCGTTGAGCGATGGCCCTTCCATTCAGAACCACCGGATCACTATGACCTACTTTCGTACCTGCTCGACGTGTCTGTCTCGCAGTTAAGCTGGCTTCTACCATTACACTAACCGTACGATGTCCGACCGTACTTAGCCAACCTTCGTGCTCCTCCGTTACTCTTTGGGAGGAGACCGCCCCAGTCAAACTACCCACCAGGCACTGTCCTCAATCCCGATTAGGGACCTAAGTTAGAACATCAACACTACAAGGGTGGTATTTCAAGGACGGCTCCACGCAATCTAGCGACTGCGTTTCAAAGCCTCCCACCTATCCTACACATGTAGGGTCAATGTTCAGTGCCAAGCTGTAGTAAAGGTTCACGGGGTCTTTCCGTCTAGCCGCGGGTACACAGCATCTTCACTGCGATTTCAATTTCACTGAGTCTCGGGTGGAGACAGCGTGGCCATGGTTACACCATTCGTGCAGGTCGGAACTTACCCGACAAGGAATTTCGCTACCTTAGGACCGTTATAGTTACGGCCGCCGTTTACCGGGGCTTCGATCAAGAGCTTCGCCTAAGCTAACCCCATCAATTAACCTTCCGGCACCGGGCAGGTGTCACACCGTATACGTCATCTTACGATTTTGCACAGTGCTGTGTTTTTAATAAACAGTCCCAGCCACCTGGTCACTGCGGCTCTCGCCTGCTTACGACGCGAAGTCTTCACAAGTAAGAGCGTACCTTCTCCCGAAGTTACGGTACAATTTTGCCTAGTTCCTTCACCCGAGTTCTCTCAAGCGCCTTAGTATTCTCTACCTGACCACCTGTGTCGGTTTAGGGTACGATTCGATATAAACTGAAGCTTAGAGGCTTTTCCTGGAAGTAGGGCATCAACAACTTCACCACCGTAGTGGCTCGTCTCGACTCTCAGCCTTAGCAACCCGGATTTTCCTAAGTCACCAGCCTACAGCCTTTCACATGGACAACCAACGCCATGCTTGCCTAGCCTGCTCCGTCCCCCCATCGCATTTATACCAAGTACGGGAATATTAACCCGTTTCCCATCGACTACGCTCTTCAGCCTCGCCTTAGGGGTCGACTCACCCTACCCTGATTAACATGGGATAGGAACCCTTGGTCTTCCGGCGTGCGGGTTTTTCACCCGCATTATCGTTACTCATGTCAGCATTCGCACTTCTGATATGTCCAGCATGCCTCCCGGCACACCTTCAGCCACTTACAGAACGCTCCCCTACCCCGCGAACTAAGTTCGCAGCCGTAGCTTCGGTGGTATGTTTAGCCCCGTTACATCTTCCGCGCAGGCCGACTCGACTAGTGAGCTATTACGCTTTCTTTAAAGGATGGCTGCTTCTAAGCCAACCTCCTAGCTGTTTTAGCCTTCCCACATCGTTTCCCACTTAACATACACTTTGGGACCTTAGCTGACGGTCTGGGTTGTTTCCCTCTCCACGATGGACGTTAGCACCCACCGTGTGTCTCCCGGATAGTACTTTACGGTATTCGGAGTTTGCAAAGGGTTGGTAAGTCGGGATGACCCCCTAGCCTTAACAGTGCTCTACCCCCGTAAGTATTCGTCCGAGGCTCTACCTAAATAGATTTCGGGGAGAACCAGCTATCTCCCGGTTTGATTAGCCTTTCACTCCTAGCCACAGGTCATCCCCTAACTTTTCAACGTTAGTGGGTTCGGTCCTCCAGTCAGTGTTACCTGACCTTCAACCTGCCCATGGCTAGATCACCGGGTTTCGGGTCTATACCCTGCAACTTAAGCGCCCAGTTAAGACTCGCTTTCGCTACGGCTCCCCTAAATGGTTAACCTTGCTACAGAATATAAGTCGCTGACCCATTATACAAAAGGTACGCAGTCACCCTCGAGGGGCTCCTACTGCTTGTACGTACACGGTTTCAGGTTCTATTTCACTCCCCTCACAGGGGTTCTTTTCGCCTTTCCCTCACGGTACTGGTTCACTATCGGTCAGTTGGGAGTATTTAGCCTTGGAGGATGGTCCCCCCATATTCAGTCAAAGTTTCACGTGCTCCGACCTACTCGATTTCACTTTAAATAAGTTGTCGTGTACGGGACTGTCACCCTGTATCGTCATACTTTCCAGAATGTTCCACTAACTACATTAAAGCTTAAGGGCTAATCCGATTTCGCTCGCCGCTACTTTCGGAATCTCGGTTGATTTCTTTTCCTACGGGTACTTAGATGTTTCAGTTCTCCGCGTTCGCTTCATACAGCTATGTATTCACTGCATGATGACCCAAAGGGCCGGGTTTCCCCATTCGGAAATCCTAGTCTCAAGCGCCTCTTACTGGCTCAACTAGGCTTATCGCAAGTTAGTACGTCCTTCATCGCCTCCAACTGCCAAGGCATCCACCGTGTACGCTTAGTCACTTAACCATACAACCCAAAATAGTTTTGAATTGTAGTGTCAAAGACAGTTTTAACTTCGCCAGAAGTTAAGTAATACTAAAGTAGACGCTAATAAATTCTTTCGAATTTATCGGCATTTTTCTTTCGAAAACTCTATAGAACAACAATTTTCATTGTCATTCCGAGAATTTAATATCAGCTTTCCAAATTTTTAAAGAGCAAGAGAATTACTTCTCAGAGTTAAAAACTCTCAGAGTACCAAGTCGTTGGTAAGAGTGTTTATCTATGAGGAGTAGGTAGTAAAGTGGTGGAGCTAAGCAGGATCGAACTGCTGACCTCCTGCGTGCAAGGCAGGCGCTCTCCCAGCTGAGCTATAGCCCCACATTACTAGGAATAACATTGTT